>CAWIRZ010000016.1:0-83817 GCA_963838695.1 uncultured beta proteobacterium
GGATCACTATGACCTGCTTTCGCACCTGCTCGACTTCTAGGTCTCGCAGTTAAGCACGCTTATGCCATTGCACTATCAGCACGATTTCCGACCGTACCTAGCGTACTTCGTACTCCTCCGTTACGCTTTGGGAGGAGACCGCCCCAGTCAAACTGCCTACCATGCACTGTCCCCAACCCGAATCACGGGCCTAGGTTAGAACCTCAAACAAACCAGGGTGGTATTTCAAGGACGGCTCCACCGAAACTAGCGTTCCGGTTTCATAGCCTCCCACCTATCCTACACAGATCGGTTCAAAGTCCAATGCAAAGCTACAGTAAAGGTTCATGGGGTCTTTCCGTCTAGCCGCGGGGAGATTGCATCATCACAAACACTTCAACTTCGCTGAGTCTCGGGAGGAGACAGTGTGGCCATCGTTACGCCATTCGTGCAGGTCGGAACTTACCCGACAAGGAATTTCGCTACCTTAGGACCGTTATAGTTACGGCCGCCGTTTACCGGGACTTCAATCAAGAGCTTGCACCCCATCATTTAATCTTCCGGCACCGGGCAGGCGTCACACCCTATACGTCCACTTTCGTGTTTGCAGAGTGCTGTGTTTTTATTAAACAGTCGCAGCCACCAGTTTATTGCAACCCTTTCACCCTCCTGGCGCAGGCCAGTCAAGCTACAAGGGCGTACCTTATCCCGAAGTTACGGTACCAATTTGCCGAGTTCCTTCTCCCGAGTTCTCTCAAGCGCCTTAGAATACTCATCTCGCCCACCTGTGTCGGTTTGCGGTACGGTCATCGTTAGACTGAAGCTTAGAGGCTTTTCTTGGAACCCCTTCCGATTGCTTCGCAGCATAAGCCGCTCGCGCCACACCCTTGAATTACGCGCCCGGATTTGCCTAAGCGCCTTCTCCAATGCAGCGACCGGGACTTCCAACACCCGGACAACCTTCCGCGATCCGTCCCCCCATCGCATCTAACAATGGTGCAGGAATATTGACCTGCTTCCCATCAGCTACGCATTTCTGCCTCGCCTTAGGGGCCGACTCACCCTACGCCGATGAACGTTGCGTAGGAAACCTTGGGCTTACGGCGAGGGGGCCTTTCACCCCCTTTATCGCTACTCATGTCAGCATTCGCACTTCCGATACCTCCAGCACACCTTCCAGTGCACCTTCGCAGGCTTACGGAACGCTCTCCTACCATGCGTACTTGCGTGCGCATCCGCAGCTTCGGTATATAGCTTAGCCCCGTTACATCTTCCGCGCAGGACGACTCGATCAGTGAGCTATTACGCTTTCTTTAAAGGATGGCTGCTTCTAAGCCAACCTCCTGACTGTTTTAGCCTTCCCACTTCGTTTCCCACTTAGCCATATTTGGGGACCTTAGCTGGCGGTCTGGGTTGTTTCCCTCTTGACACCGGACGTTAGCACCCGATGTCTGTCTCCCGTGATTGCACTCTTCGGTATTCGGAGTTTGCTATGGCGAAGTAATCCGCAATGGACCCTTCAACCATGACAGTGCTCTACCCCCGAAGGTGAGACACGAGGCACTACCTAAATAGTTTTCGGAGAGAACCAGCTATTTCCAGGTTTGTTTAGCCTTTCACCCCTATCCACAGCTCATCCCCTAACTTTTCAACGTTAGTGGGTTCGGTCCTCCAGTACGTGTTACCGCACCTTCAACCTGGCCATGGATAGATCACCTGGTTTCGGGTCTACGCCCAGCAACTGAACGCCCTATTCGGACTCGCTTTCGCTACGCCTGCCCTAATCGGTTAAGCTTGCTACTGAACGTAAGTCGCTGACCCATTATACAAAAGGTACGCCGTCACCCCTTACGAGGCTCCGACTGTTTGTATGCATGCGGTTTCAGGATCTATTTCACTCCCCTCCCGGGGTTCTTTTCGCCTTTCCCTCACGGTACTGGTTCACTATCGGTCGATCACGAGTATTTAGCCTTGGAGGATGGTCCCCCCATCTTCAGACAGGATTTCACGTGTCCCGCCCTACTTATCGTACGCCTAGTTCTTCCACGCTGTTTTCGCTTACAGGGCTATCACCTGCTATGGCCGCACTTTCCAGAGCGTTCAGCTAACAACACAGATAAAACGTACAGGCTCTTCCCATTTCGCTCGCCACTACTCTGGGAATCTCGGTTGATTTCTTTTCCTGCGGTTACTTAGATGTTTCAGTTCACCGCGTTCGCTTCACGTAGCCTATGTATTCAGCTACGGATACTCCATACGGAGTGGGTTTCCCCATTCGGACATCCCCGGATCAAAGCTCGTTTGCCAGCTCCCCGGGGCTTTTCGCAGGCTACCGCGTCCTTCATCGCCTGTGATCGCCAAGGCATCCACCACATGCACTTGTTCGCTTGACCCTATAACGAGAGCGTCTCTTGTTGGATCTCCTAAAAGATCCGAGCCGCTTGCGCTACAGGTTTGAGTTTTCGCGTTGTGCCGTATTCCAAGTCATCTTTCGATCACTTTTCATACATTGATACAATCACAACCCATTGATATCTTCCACGTCCATCTCATAGACGCTTCCAATATCCATTACTACTTCTTCCAGATTGTTAAAGAACGACAGCCGACTCATTGTTTCAGTCGCTCTGACTGGCTCAATCGCCAATGCAAAATACTCAATATTGAATACTTGGCATTGAAGACTCCCCACTCGGGGATCGCCCCCTCGTCCGCGATTGCGCGCTCGCGAGAAGGGATGGTGGAGGCAGACGGGATCGAACCGACGACCCCCTGCTTGCAAAGCAGGTGCTCTCCCAGCTGAGCTATGCCCCCATTCACACAGAGTTCACCATCGCACGCGATGATGACCCCAGGGAGCCGCAGACTTGATGGTGGGTCTGGTTGGATTCGAACCAACGACCCCCGCCTTATCAAGACGGTGCTCTAACCAACTGAGCTACAGACCCCTGAGCCTGTCTTGATCTACAGCCGATAAGCGTGAGCGCTCAACTCAGACACGTTAAGCTCGAGAAAGGAGGTGATCCAGCCGCACCTTCCGATACGGCTACCTTGTTACGACTTCACCCCAGTCATGAATCCTACCGTGGTGACCGTCCTCCTTGCGGTTAGACTAGCCACTTCTGGTAAAACCCACTCCCATGGTGTGACGGGCGGTGTGTACAAGACCCGGGAACGTATTCACCGCGGCATGCTGATCCGCGATTACTAGCGATTCCAGCTTCACGCACTCGAGTTGCAGAGTGCGATCCGGACTACGATCGGTTTTCTGGGATTGGCTCCCCCTCGCGGGTTGGCAACCCTCTGTTCCGACCATTGTATGACGTGTGAAGCCCTACCCATAAGGGCCATGAGGACTTGACGTCATCCCCACCTTCCTCCGGTTTGTCACCGGCAGTCTCCTCTAGAGTGCTCTTGCGTAGCAACTAAGGACAAGGGTTGCGCTCGTTGCGGGACTTAACCCAACATCTCACGACACGAGCTGACGACAGCCATGCAGCACCTGTGCGACGGTTCTCTTTCGAGCACTCCCACCTCTCAGCAGGATTCCGTCCATGTCAAGGGTAGGTAAGGTTTTTCGCGTTGCATCGAATTAATCCACATCATCCACCGCTTGTGCGGGTCCCCGTCAATTCCTTTGAGTTTTAATCTTGCGACCGTACTCCCCAGGCGGTCAACTTCACGCGTTAGCTTCGTTACTAAGGAAATGAATCCCCAACAACTAGTTGACATCGTTTAGGGCGTGGACTACCAGGGTATCTAATCCTGTTTGCTCCCCACGCTTTCGTGCATGAGCGTCAGTATTGGCCCAGGGGGCTGCCTTCGCCATCGGTATTCCTCCACATCTCTACGCATTTCACTGCTACACGTGGAATTCTACCCCCCTCTGCCATACTCTAGCCCGCCAGTCACCAATGCAGTTCCCAGGTTAAGCCCGGGGATTTCACATCGGTCTTAGCGAACCGCCTGCGCACGCTTTACGCCCAGTAATTCCGATTAACGCTCGCACCCTACGTATTACCGCGGCTGCTGGCACGTAGTTAGCCGGTGCTTATTCTTCCGGTACCGTCATCCCCCCGAGGTATTAACCCAGAGGATTTCTTTCCGGACAAAAGTGCTTTACAACCCGAAGGCCTTCTTCACACACGCGGCATTGCTGGATCAGGGTTGCCCCCATTGTCCAAAATTCCCCACTGCTGCCTCCCGTAGGAGTCTGGGCCGTGTCTCAGTCCCAGTGTGGCTGGTCGTCCTCTCAGACCAGCTACAGATCGTCGCCTTGGTAGGCCTTTACCCCACCAACTAGCTAATCCGCCATCGGCCGCCCCTTGAGCGCGAGGTCCGAAGATCCCCCGCTTTCCTCCCTAGAGCGTATGCGGTATTAATCCGGCTTTCGCCGGGCTATCCCCCACTCCAGGACACGTTCCGATGTATTACTCACCCGTTCGCCACTCGCCACCAGGGTTGCCCCCGTGCTGCCGTTCGACTTGCATGTGTAAGGCATGCCGCCAGCGTTCAATCTGAGCCAGGATCAAACTCTTCAGTTCAATACCTGTTACTGTTTTCGGTTCAATTAAGAACCGGTCGCTCACTCAACGTACTGACATGTTCGAATCCATCTCTCGATGAACAACCTTCCTCAATACTGTGTGAGACTTGATACTTTCGCTTTGGCCTAAATCCGAAGACCCAGACCTGCGTCCGCCATCAAGCGCCCACACTTATCGGCTGTTAATTTTTAAAGATCGCGTCGCTTAACCGCCAGCAGCACTAGAACAACTTCTTTTCTAGCACCGCCCGTCTTGCGTTGCTGCGTCAGCAGCAGAGAAACGAGATTATGCAGAACTTCTTGCATCGCGTCAACAGTTTTTTTCGCACATCGCTTAAAACTTGTTGCCGCCGGCGCCGCTTCTTCGCCGCTCATCAAATGAGGAAGCGAATCATAGGTCAACACACCTCGTGTGACAAGGGTGTGAAGCAATTATTTTTTCTACCGCCGCGAGGCCGCCGTTACGAGCTCGAGCGGCACCGCGGCCGCCATCGCCGAATAACCGTCGTCGTTCGGGTGAATGTGGTCGCCGCTGTCGAAGCGGCGCTGCAGCCGCTCGGGGTGAGCGCGCTCGCGCAATGCCGCATCGAAGTCGATCACGCCGTCGAATGCCCCGCTCGTCCGAATCCAATCGTTCACCGCCGTCCGCACGGCCTCGCGCGGGCCCGGCAACGACGCCGGCGTCAGTGTCGCGCCGTAAATGCGCACGCCGCTTCGGTGCGCAAGCTCGACCAAGTGCCGATAGCCGTCGATTAAGTCGTGCGCCGTCACCTCCGTATGAGGGAAGTCGCAATCGAGCCCAGCCCGCGGTGGCATCGCCGCAAAATTGATGTCGTTGATTCCGATGAGCAAGATGACGGCGCGAACGCCCGCATGGCCCAATGCATCGCGGTCGAACCGGCGCGCAAGCGCTTCGCCGTAGCAGGGCGAATCGTTGAGTAAGCGATTGCCGCTGATACCAAGGTTGAGCACCGCGGTCTGTCCGGCGCCGGCCGCTGCGATACGGCGTGCAAACGCATCCGGCCAGCGGCGATTGCGGTTCAGGCTCGAGCGCAGGCCGTCGGTAATCGAATCGCCGATTGCGGCAATCGCAGCGCCGTCGGGCAAACGAACGTCGATGGCGTTCACCCAGGCGGATTCGGTGAACTTGCGCGGATAGGCGCTCGATGTCTCGTCCGCCGCGTGATCCCCTTCCGTCGACACATAGTTGACCTGGTTCGCTACCCGATGCCAAGCCGTCATCGTCTGGCGCGGCCCCGCCACCAGGCTGATCGCGTAGGGCTCGCCTGCAGTCAACGTGGCCGAGACGGAATCGCTATCGATCTGCGCGCCGGGTTTCAGCGTGACACCCGCTTTGCCGCCGAACGTGATACGCACTGCCGTACCCCGCCGCGTCGACGCACCGCCCGCCGATTGAGCGAGCACGACCTCGGTCAATGTCAGGGGTACGCGTCCGTAGACGTTGCTAATGCGAATGCGGACGCTACGCCCGGATATCGTCGGATAGACGATCTGCCGAACCGTGCGGCCCCCGACCTCGGGCGTCCGGTATAGCGGCGGCGGGTTCGTTAAATCGGGGATGGACTGGAAAGCGGTGGCCCAAGACGTCACCCAGCCGCCGGATTGCGCCGGCTGGGCGGCGACCGGCGTCGCCGCCAGGGAGGTCGCGGCCATGCAGACCGACATCGTGCACGTCGTGGCGTATACCACCGCCGCTGCGCGAAGTGCTCGCAAAATCGTAGAAGCAACCATAGAAGGGGAATTGGAACGAATGAAAGCAGCGGCGATTGTGCCTGACACGCGCTGCCGCCGTAAGGGCGCTTGCCCGCCGCTGTTTCGTCCGACGATGGCGCCAACGCATCGGATCGCGCCCCCGCGCTCGGCCGGGACATGCGTTTCTACTTCCGTTTTTACATTTATTTCTGGAGCGCTTAATTCGCTGACGCTCGCACGATGCGTAGCGCATGCCCCGCACAGACGTCGCCCTGCGCGCCACGAGCGCGCGCTCGACGCCGGGCGACCTCGGCGTTTTCCCTCGATAGCCTTTCGTCGGTTTTAATCATCGCGCCCTCGCTGCCGATAACGCACTTCTTAGCGTGGGAGAAACCGTGAAAGCATTCATCAGCCTTCTTATCGTCGTCGCACTTTCCGGGTGCGCGCAGATGCAAGCCTTGCGCTCGAACGACGGCCGGCAATCCGCTGCGGCCTCGCAGGCATCGACGAAACTGGTCGACATCGCCATCCCGGCCGATGCACTCGGCGCGCGCGATCCGCATCTGACCGAGGTGCTCGTCAAAGTAGGCACCGTTGCCTCCAAGCAGCCGCAGCCGACTCGGATCGTCATCGCGGCGCTGGCACAGGACTTCCCGTATCTGAATCAATCGGTGAAGCGAGGCATCGCGCCCGCCCGCGCCGGCGCCGTGCAAATCGAAAACGTCACAGTTGGCAGTTGCCACCCCTATAGCGTGCAGGTCCTGCCCATCGAATGACCCCGGAGACGATCATGATTTCCCGTTCCGCCCTCGCATTGATCGGCGCGCTCAGTCTGGCCGCCGCACTGCCGGTTCATGCCGAACCGAATGCCCTGGCCGTGAAGCCGTCTTCGGAAAGCGCCGGCCCAAATCAGTTGTTCCCGCCCCTGCCGTCCCTCGCTTCGCTGCCCGCGTCGAGCGCGGAGCAATTGGAAGAAGCCGCGCCGGCAGGCAACGCACACCGCTCGGGGAAGAAAGGACACCGAATCGCCTCGCGCAAGACCGTGGCCGAACCGAGCATCCGCGTGGTGGTCAGCGACGAGTCGCAAGCTTACTTGGCGGAGGTCGACCGCAAACTCGACGACGCCTTGCGCAACCCGGTGCGCGAAGGGAGAGCCGGGACCGACGCGGTCTCGCTCGCCTGGACCCGGTAGCGCCGCCCGATCACAGCCAACCGTTGGAGCTTCGGCAATGACCGCTCGCCCTCTCCGGGCTGTTCGCCCGACCGTAGCCGGCCTGGCCGCCGCGTTGCTCGGTGTTTCGTGCTTCCTGGCCAGCGTACGCCCCGCCCTCGCCGATGAAGACTGTTTCGCCCGCGCCGGTGCTTACCAAGGGGTCAACCCCCTCGTTCTGCGGGCCATTGCCTGGTACGAATCGAAAGGCGACCCGAATGCGGTTCACCGTAACGCGGACGGGAGCATCGACGTCGGCCAGGCTCAAATCAATTCGGTGCACTTCGCTGAACTGCGTCGCAACGGCGTGCCGCCCGGCGCACTGAAGGACCCGTGCGTCAATACGTATGTGGCCGCTTGGATGCTCAAGCAGAAGATGATCCGCTACGGCAATACGTGGCACGCGATCGGCGCCTACCATTCGGAGACGCCCTCGCTGCGCGATCGATACGCGCGCAGCATCCACGCCGTGCTCGTTTCCTGGGGCATGGACAAGTAACAGGCAGCGTCGCGCTCGCCGCCTCGGGCTGCGCGCTAACTCCGGTGCTGGGTGATGATCTGGTAGCCGGGATCGGCGTTCGCACGCGCGGCGCGCTCCGCTTCCTCATAGGAAAGGAAGCGCTCGGCCTCCTCCAGCGACGGCGTCAATCCCACGTCGCCGTCCTCTCCCGGGCCGAGGTACTGCTCTCCAGTCTTCACGAAATAGACGGTCGTCATGATCGCGTTAGGGTCTTGCAGGATCCTCGTGACCGGCAGGACCGGCAGGACCTGCCGGACGGTAGGGTCAAGTATGTCGATGTCTTCGGTTCAGTCTAGCAGCCCGTGGCGATCACGCTAGCCGCCCTTTTTGTCTGCCCGCGTTGCACGAACCCGTCTATCGGTCGGTCCCCCTAAAATAATTTATTAACCGACCGGTCGGTTGATTTATACTCGCCCCAACGTACAACTCAGGGCGAGATCGTTCCCATGTATACGCAATCCCTCGATATTCCGGGCAACGTCGCGGCCCTTGACGCCGGCGCGGTCACGCCCGAGCAAGACCGGTTCGATGCAGCCATCGCGGCCGACGGCAAGATCGAGCCGCAAGACTGGATGCCCGACGCCTACCGCAAGACGCTCGTGCGCCAAATCTCGCAGCACGCGCATTCGGAAATCGTCGGCATGCTGCCCGAGGGCAACTGGATTTCGCGTGCGCCGAGCCTGAAACGCAAGGCCATCTTGCTCGCGAAAGTGCAAGACGAAGGCGGCCACGGGCTCTATCTCTATAGCGCCGCCGAAACGCTCGGCGTCTCGCGCGACGATTTGGTCGACGCCCTGCACAGCGGCCGCGCCAAGTATTCGAGCATCTTCAATTATCCGACGCCGACTTGGGCCGATGTCGGCGTAATCGGCTGGCTCGTCGACGGCGCCGCGATCATGAACCAGATCCCGCTGTGCCGCTGCACCTACGGCCCTTATGCCCGAGCGATGATCCGCATCTGCAAGGAAGAGTCGTTCCATCAGCGCCAGGGCTTCGATGCTTTGCTCGCGATGATGAAAGGCACGGCCGCGCAGCGCGAATTGGTTCAGCAAGCGGTCGATCGCTGGTGGTGGCCGGTGCTGATGATGTTCGGCCCGAGCGATGGGGATTCCGTCCACAGCAATCAATCGGCGAAGTGGGGCATCAAGCGCATCACGAACGACGATTTGCGACAAAAATTCGTCGATGCCACCGTCGAGCAAGCCAAAGTGCTCGGCGTCACGCTGCCCGACCCGGATCTCAAGTGGAACGAAGCGCGCGGACATTACGACTACGGCACGATCGACTGGGATGAATTCTGGCGCGTCGTCGGCGGCGACGGCCCCTGCAACAAGGAACGCCTCGCCACGCGCGTGAAGGCGCACGAGGACGGCGCTTGGGTCCGCGAAGCGGCCCTCGCCTACACGGAAAAAGTGCGCAGGCGCGCGCAGCAAGCAGCGGCGTGAGCCGCCGCGGTTCGCCGCATATTCGTCAAATCAACGCATGCGTTAGTCAGCATTGCCAAGCATTCAGGAGCGAGTTCATGAACAAGGAATGGCCGATTTGGGAAGTGTTCGTGCGCAGCAAGCAGGGCCTCGACCATAAGCACTGCGGCAGCCTGCACGCCGCCGACGCCTCGATGGCGCTGCGCATGGCGCGCGACGTCTACACGCGGCGCCAGGAAGGCGTGAGCATCTGGGTCGTCCCCGCCGACGGCGATCACGGCGTCGGATCCGAACGAGAAGGCGGACCTGTTCGAGCCGGCCGGCGACAAGATTTACCGTCATCCGACGTTTTACACGCTGCCCGACGCAGTCAACCACATGTAACCGTCATGACGACTACGCCAGAACATCTTTCGTACGTGCTGCGGCTCGCGGACAACGCGCTGATCCTCGGCCAGCGTAACGCCGAATGGTGCGGTCACGGCCCGGTGCTCGAAGAGGACATCGCCCTTGCGAACATGAGCCTCGATCTGATCGGCCAGGCGCGCCTGCTCTACTCGCACGCGGCCACGCTGGAACACGCGCTCGCCGGCACGAATAAGAGCGAAGACGATTACGCCTACTTCCGCACCGAACGCGAGTTCGCCAACTACACGCTCGTGGAGTTGCCTCACGCCGGGCCGCTCGGCGCAACGGCACGCGGTGACCGCGATTACGCGGTCACAACAGTACGCAACTACCTGTATACGGCGTTGATGGCGCACGTGTGGCGCGCGCTGGAAAGCTCGAAGGATGCGCAGCTCGCGGCCATCGCCTCGAAGTCGATCAAGGAAACGCGCTACCAGTTGCAGCACGCGTGCGATTGGCTGGTACGGCTGGGCGACGGCACCGATGAATCGCACCGGCGCATGCAAGCCGCGCTCGATTTTCTGATGCCCTATACGCGAGAGTGGTTCACCGCCGATGCGGTGGAACGCGCCGTCTCGGCATCGGGGATCGGCGTATGCGCAGCCGATTTCGAATCGCTGTGGTGCGACGACGTACACGCCGCGCTCGACGAAGCCACGCTGACGCTGCCGGCGCCTGTTGCCCATGTGACGACAGGCAAGCATGGCGAGCATTCGGAACATATGGGCTTCTTGCTCGCCGAAATGCAAAGCCTCGCGCGCCAGCATCCCGGCGCGACGTGGTGATGGCTCGGCGCGAACGTCTTCGTCTTTTAGTTTCGTCTTAGCCGCTACTTAGTCCCTAGCCAACCTCGGGTTCGCGATATGTCGAATGCCTTGCCCCTCGCACTGAACGATGCCGCGCATACGGCTACGGACGACGACATCCTCGCGCGCGCGTGGTCGGTGCTCGAATCCGTTCCCGATCCGGAAATTCCAGTGGTTTCCATTCGGGAACTTGGGATCTTGCGTGCCGTCGAGCGGGCGCCGGACGGCACGCTCGAAGTGGTCATCACGCCGACGTACTCGGGGTGCCCAGCGATGGCGCATATCGCCGAGGACATCGCGCACGCGCTGGAGCGGGCGGGCATGGGGCCGCATCGAATCAAGACCGTCTTGGCTCCGGCATGGACGACCGACTGGATCACCGACGAAGCGCGCGAGAAACTTCGCGCATACGGCATCGCGCCGCCCGGGGGGCGGTGTGCGAGTTCGGGTACCGCTGCGAGTACGGAGACGGATAGCGACGAGCACACGATCCGCTTCGTCCCGAGGGCCGCGAACACCCGCAGCACCCGCAGCACCCTCAGCACGATCGGCACCGCCCGCGCCGTCGATATCCCGTCCTGCCCGCACTGCGGCTCGGCACATACCGAGCGCTTGTCCCAATTCGGCTCCACGGCGTGCAAGGCACTCTATCGGTGTCTCGATTGCCGCGAACCCTTCGATTACTTCAAACCTTACTGACCATGGCGACCCCGCAATTCCATTCGCTGCGCATCCGCGAGGTGCGGCCCGAAACCGCCGACGCGGTTTCCGTTTCGTTCGAAGTTCCGCCCGAGCTGCGCGAGCAGTATCGCTTCACGCAAGGACAATTCGTGACGTTGAAGGCCCACGTCGACGGAGAGGAGACGCGGCGCTCGTATTCGATCTGCGTCGGCGTGACCGACTACGATCGCGACGGCGAACTGCGCATCGGCATCAAGCGCGTGCGCGGCGGACGTTTTTCGAATTTCGCGTTCGACACCTTGCAGGCCGGCCACGCCATCGAGGTCATGACGCCCGACGGCCGATTTTTCACGCATCTGAACGCCGACGACGGTAAGCAATACGTCGCCTTCGCCGGCGGCTCGGGCATCACGCCCGTCCTCGCCATCATCAAGACGACCCTCGACGTCGAACCGCGCAGCACCTTCACGCTGATCTACGGCAACCGCAGCGTCGATGCGATCATGTTCGCCGAGGACCTCGAGGATCTGAAGAACCGCTACATGAACCGGTTCATTCTGTACAACGTGCTGTCCGACGACATGCAGGACGTCGACCTGTTCAACGGCGTGCTCGATCAATCGAAATGCGCCGCGTTCCTCGAGGCGTTGGTGTCCCCGGAAGCGATCGACGAAGCGTTCATCTGCGGGCCCGGTCCGATGATGGACGCGGCCGAGGCGGCGCTCAAAAACGCGGGCGTCGACGCATCGAAGGTGCACGTCGAGCGTTTCGGTACGCCGCTGCCGCAGGCCGGCGCGCCCATCGTCGAAATCACCGAGCAAACGCCGGCCGCCGATCTAGAAATCATCATCGACGGCAATCGCCGCAAGCTGCGGCTGCCCTATGAAGGTGCCAGCGTGCTCGATGTCGGCCTGCACGCGGGACTGGCGTTGCCGTACGCATGCAAGGGCGGCGTGTGCTGCACGTGCCGCGCGAAAGTGCTCGAGGGCGAGGTGAAGATGGACAAGAACTACACGCTCGAGCCGCACGAGATCCGCGACGGTTTTGTATTGACGTGTCAGTGCCACCCCGTCAGCGAGCGCGTGGTCGTGAGCTACGACGAACGTTGATCCGACGCAAATCGCGTTTCGCTTACACTAGCGCCGCGGCAGCCGCACAGCACGCGGCGCCCCGGCCAGGCGGGCCTACCGCCTGGGGGCGCACCTGAGCGACGATCACGTCGACAGCAACGATTGCGCGCGCGGCGGCCAGCCAAAACGACGACGACACCATGGCCCGTACCCGAGCACCCGACCACGAATCCCAACGCGAGCAAATTCTCGAACTCGCCGCCGCCGCTTTCGCGCAGACCAGCTATCCGAGTACGTCGATGGCGGACCTCGCCGCCGCCAGCGGTACCTCGAAGGCCCGCCTCTACCATTACTACGAGAGCAAGGAAGCGATCCTCTTCGATCTGCTCGATCGCTACACGAAGCGGCTCATGCTGATCATCGCGGAAGTGGAAGGCTCGAGCCAACGGCGCGCGCTGACCGAGCGCGAAGCGTTCGCCGAACTGGTGCGCGCGTTCCTCGCGGAGTACGAAACGTCGCATAGCCGCCACGTGGCGCTGCTCAACGATGTGAAGTATCTCGTCGAAACGCAACGCGAGGTGATTCTCGATCGCCAGCGCGATATCGTCGCGGCCTTCGCGCGTCAACTGGCGCGTGCCTATCCCGATCGGGTGTCGAAGGAGAAGCAGACCGCACTCACCATGATGGTGTTCGGGATGATCAATTGGACCTTTACCTGGCTCAAGCCCGGAGGCCGCCTCGGTTATCGCGAGTTTGCCGACGAAGTGATCGATGTCCTCGAGAAGGGCCTCGCTGCCTGAGGTTAGGCGGACCTTGTAACGCTGCGTCGCAACATCGCATATCTCATGGAGTTATCGGTCAAAGTGACCGAGTGCGAATCCGCAACAGACAGAATTACTCATAGAAATCAGCCACTTGGCCTGATTTTCAGCCAAAATAGAGGGCGCGCTCCAAGGAGATCCGGGTTTTCCCTACTAGGGATAATGCGGATCGGTTAAAATTCGCATTGCGTTGCAGCACGGACGCATGACGAAAAGGAGAACCCACGATGAATCCGCATCCATCCATTCGCGCCAACGCATCGATCGAGCTTGACGAGCGTGCCTCGCAGGCGGCTCATCGTGCGTCGGTACTCGTGCGGGAACTGACGGCGGGCGATCGCGACGCGTTGCTTGCGCACTGCCTCGCACTGGGCGAGGAAGACCGCCTGCTTCGCTTCGGTCAAGCCGCTCCGAATCGCGTCATCGAAAATTACGTGCGGTCGATCGATTTCAAGCGCGATAAGGTATTCGGCGTCTACGACCATCGGCTCGATCTCGTCGGTGTAGGCCATCTCGCGTATCTGCCCGCCGACGGCGACAACCGCACAGCCGAGTTCGGCGTGTCGGTGCTCGAAAGCTCGCGTGGCATGGGCGTCGGCTCCAAGCTGTTCGAACGCGCAGCGATGCATAGCCGCAATACGCGCGTGACGACCCTCTATATGTACTGCCTCTCGCGCAACAGGACGATGATGCATATCGCCAAAAAGGCCGGCATGAAGATCGAATACGCCTACGGCAGCGCCGATGCGTACCTGACACTGCCTCCGGCCGACCAAGCGAGCATCCTGACCGAAATGCTGCAGGAGCAAGCTGCCGTGTTCGACTATGCGATCAAGCGCCACGCTCGCAATACCGCGCGCATCATCGAAGCGATGATGCCGGCCGAAGCGGCCGCCTGAATGCTCGGCTGAGCGCTCACCTTCTTTTCCCTCGCGTACCGCCCCCCCTGTGCGGCACGCGCGACGAGGCGGCTCATGGCTGCCTCGTCCCTTTTCTGCTGGCCGTGTTTCGCCGCGGAGCAGCTCACGCGCAACCGCTCATAAGATCGGCAGTGCCGTCGTCTCTTTGAACGATTCGAGGGCGAAGCTCGTCTTCACGTCGATCACCGACGGATGGTGCAGCAGTTGATCCTGCACGAAGCGCGAGAAATGCACCATATCCTTCACCTGCACGCGCAGCAGGTAGTCCATCTCCCCCGTCATCGCATGGCAGGCGACGACCTCCGGCCATGACTGCACCGCCGCGCGAAAGAGTCCTGCGTGGGTGGTGCCCGCGGGACCCGTGGCGCCGCCGCGCTTTTCCAAGCGCACATTGACGTAGGCAAGCAGCCCAAGGCCCAGCTTTTGCGGATCGAGCAGCGCCACGTAGCCTCGAATGACGCCGGCTTCCTCCAGGCGCCGGATGCGGCGCAGGCATGGGCTCGGCGAAAGATTCACGCGCTCCGCGATGTCCTGATTGGAAGCGCGCCCGTTCTCCTGCAGAAACCCGAGGATGCGCCTATCCACGGCGTCGAGTTCGATATCAGCCATTTTCCGACCCCCTTCGACTTATATAGGCCACAAAATTGCGCAATCGTAGTGCGAGCCGACAAACATCGCAAATTTTTGCCGCTACACCCGCTATACACTTGCGTCTATTCAGGGTGCGCGGCGCTTTCGCCGCAACGGTAGAGCGGTCGCGGTAGCGCTTCGTTCGAGCATGCGAAGCGGCGACGAAGGCTCCGACATCGCCCGTCTCGATCAAACCAGGAGACACGCATGCAGGCTCAAACGTGGGATAACCCCGTCGGCACCGACGGCTTCGAGTTCATCGAGTACACGGCCCCCGATCCGAAGGCGCTCGGCAAGCTATTCGAGCAGATGGGCTTCACGGCGATCGCTCGCCATCGGCACAAGGACGTGACGCTGTACCGCCAGGGCGGGATCAACTTTATCGTCAACGCCGAACCCGATTCCTTCGCGCAGCGGTTCGCGCGCCTGCATGGCCCGTCGATCTGCGCAATCGCATTTCGGGTGCAAGATGCGGCGAAGGCGTACCGGCATGCGCTCGGTCTCGGCGCGTGGGGCTTCGACAACAAGACGGGCCCGATGGAGTTGAACATTCCGGCCATCAAGGGCATCGGCGATTCGCTGATCTATTTCGTCGATCGCTGGCGCGGCAAGAACGGCGCACAGCCGGGCAGCGTGGGCGACATCGACATCTACGACGTCGACTTCGAACCGATTGCCGGCGCGGATCCGCAACCGGTCGGCCACGGCGTGACCTACATCGATCACCTGACGCACAACGTGCATCGCGGCCGCATGCAGGAATGGGCGGCGTTCTACGAACGCCTGTTCAACTTCCGAGAAGTGCGCTATTTCGATATCGAAGGCAAGGTGACCGGCGTCAAATCGAAGGCGATGACATCCCCATGCGGCAAGATTCGCATTCCGATCAACGAAGAAGGCTCGGAGACAGCGGGGCAGATTCAGGAATATCTCGACGCGTATCGCGGGGAAGGCATTCAGCACATCGCGCTGGGCTCGGCCGACATCTACCGTACCGTGGACGGCTTGCGCGCATCGGGCATCAAACTGCTCGATACGATCGACACCTACTACGAACTCGTCAATCGCCGCATCCCAGGGCACAGCGAACCGCTCGACGAACTGAAGCAGCGCAAGATCTTGATCGACGGCGCGAAAGACGATCTCTTGCTGCAGATCTTCACCGAGAATCAGATCGGGCCGATCTTCTTCGAGATCATCCAGCGCAAGGGCAACCAGGGGTTCGGGGAAGGCAACTTCAAGGCACTGTTCGAATCGATCGAACTCGATCAAATTCGACGCGGCGTGGTGCAGGACAAAGCCTGAGGAGGGATCGACGTGCGGCCGGCAGCGGCCGCCGTCGATGAACGCCATGCCGGCGCGCACGTTGGCGCTTTCGCCCTATGCGCACCCTGCGCGGGCCGCGGCCCGCGGTTTCCGTCGCTTACATCAGCGAGAACGGTGCGACGCTCGTCTCGCCGTCCACATTCCGATCCTTGGCCGATGCCGTTTCGATCGTCGACAGATGCTTGCGGCTAGCCTTGGCGATCTGCGTGTGGCGCGCCGGCGCTTCCCCCATCGACGCTGCCCAGCGCTCGGCGGGCCCCGCGCCGATCCCGGCTTTGGCGATCGTCCGACACACCGCCTGCTCGACGACCCCAGCCTGCGCTTGGCGCACCGGCAAGCTCATCGCGAAGAAAGCGGCGGAAACCATGAGAAATGTTTGAATATGTCGCTTTTCCATCTGTACTCCTTTTATTCAGCGCCCTTGAAGACGCTTCACGCTCGCCCCAACGCCGGCGTGGCGTCGGGCCGCGTGCCCGCCCAACGGAACGGTCCGGCAATTAGACCAGGTCGATTCGCCCCGTTCCAGCCTTAAAACAACACGTTACGGCCGTTACAGACAGATACCGCCGCATCTTTACGAGATAAGGCCGTGCCGCCGAGGTCTTATCAGGTAAGCGATGGCACTATTTTTGACTCCTGCGGCGGGTTTCCACCAGTGCTACCATCGCAAAAAAACCGTCAATATGGCGGCCCCGGCGGAAGCATTCAAAAGATGCGGACGCTGAGACGTTTTGGTGATCCCAAACAGGGTTGAGGAGTCAATACAATGAATGCCCCGCTAGACGCAGGTCAGCGAGCCTCGCTGGAAGCTGCGCTATCGTCCGTCACGCTCGACGACAAATACACGCTCGAACGCGGCCGCGCTTATATGAGCGGTATTCAGGCGCTGGTGCGCCTGCCGATGCTACAGCACGCGCGCGATCACGCTGCCGGCCTCAATACGGCTGGCTTCATCTCCGGCTATCGCGGCTCGCCGCTCGGCGGCCTCGATCTCGCCCTTTGGAAAGCCAAGAAGCATCTCGCCTCGAATCAAGTCGTGTTCCAGCCCGGGATCAACGAAGATCTCGCCGCTACGGCTGTTTGGGGCACGCAGCAAGTCAATCTCTACCCCGGCGCCAAGTACGACGGGGTGTTTTCGATGTGGTACGGGAAAGGCCCCGGCGTCGATCGCTCCGGCGACGTGCTCAAGCACGGCAATTCGGCCGGCTCGTCGCAACATGGCGGCGTACTCGTGCTCGCCGGCGACGACCACGCCTGCAAATCCTCGACGCTCGCGCATCAATCCGAACACATCTTCAAGGCGTGCGGCCTGCCCGTGCTGTTTCCGTCGAACGTCCAGGAGTACCTCGACTTCGGCCTGCACGGTTGGGCGATGAGCCGCTACTCCGGCCTGTGGGTGGCGATGAAGTGCGTGACCGACGTCGTCGAATCGTCGGCGTCCGTGGATATCGATCCGCATCGTACGCAAATCATCTTGCCGTCCGATTTCACGATGCCCGACGGCGGCCTCAATATCCGTTGGCCGGACCCGCCGCTCGTTCAGGAAGCGCGTCTGCTCGATTACAAGTGGTATGCGGCGCTGGCCTACGTCCGTGCCAACAAGCTCGACCGCGTCGAGATCGATTCGCCGCATGCGCGCTTCGGCATCATCACAGGCGGCAAGGCTTACCTCGACGTGCGCCAAGCGCTCGTCGATCTGGGCCTGGACGACGAAACGTGCTCGCGCATCGGTATCCGCCTGTACAAGGTCGGCTGCGTGTGGCCGCTCGAAGCGCAAGGCGCGCAAGCGTTCGCGCGCGGGCTCGATGAGATTCTCGTCGTCGAGGAAAAGCGCCAGATTCTCGAATATGCGATCAAGGAAGAGCTGTACAACTGGCCCGACGGTCAGCGTCCGCGCGTGTTCGGCAAGTTCGACGAGAAGGACGGTGCGGGCGGCGAATGGTCGGTGCCGATGGGCAACTGGCTGCTGCCGGCTCACTATGAACTCTCGCCGGCGCTGATCGCCAAGGCGATCGCCACCCGGCTCGAGAAGTTCGAACTGCCGTCCGACGTGCGCGAGCGGATCGCGGCGCGGATCGCCGTCATCGATGCGAAGGAAAAGGCGCTGGCCAAGCCGCGCGTCACAGCCGAGCGCAAGCCCTGGTTCTGTTCGGGCTGCCCGCACAACACGTCGACGAACGTGCCCGACGGCTCCCGGGCGATGGCCGGTATCGGCTGCCACTACATGACGGTGTGGATGGACCGCAATACGAGCACGTTTAGCCAGATGGGCGGCGAAGGCGTGGCATGGACTGGCCAGGCGCCGTTCACGAACGAAAAGCACGTGTTCGCGAATCTCGGCGACGGCACCTATTTCCACTCGGGCTTGCTGGCGATTCGCGCCGCCATCGCGGCGCAGGCGAACATTACCTACAAGATTCTGTACAACGACGCCGTGGCCATGACGGGCGGCCAGCCCGTCGACGGCGTGCTGACCGTGCCGCAGATCACGCACCAGCTCTCGGCCGAAGGCGCGAAGAAAATCGTCATCGTCACCGACGAACCGCAAAAGTACAGCGGGACGACGCTGCTCGCACCGGGCGTGACGATCCATCACCGCGATCAGCTCGACGCCGTGCAGCGCGAGCTGCGCGAGATCGAAGGCACGACGATCCTCATCTACGATCAGACCTGCGCGACCGAGAAGCGCCGCCGCCGCAAGAAAGGCGAGTTCCCCGATCCGGCGCGACGCGTCGTCATCAACGAGGCCGTCTGCGAAGGCTGCGGCGATTGCTCGGTGCAGTCGAACTGCCTCTCGGTGGAGCCGCTCGAAACCGAGTTCGGCACCAAGCGCCAGATCAATCAGTCGAGCTGCAACAAGGACTTTTCGTGCTTGAAGGGCTTTTGCCCCAGCTTCGTGACGGTCGAAGGCGGCCAGTTGCGCAAGCCGAAAGCGGCAGGCGCGAAGACGAGCGATGCCTTGCCGGCGATTCCCGAGCCGACGTTGCCTGAGATCGGGCGGCCGTATGGCGTGCTCGTCACCGGGGTCGGCGGCACGGGCGTCGTGACGATCGGCGCGCTGCTCGGCATGGCCGCGCACCTCGAGCAAAAGGGCGTGACCGTGCTCGACGTCACCGGTTTGGCTCAGAAGGGCGGCGCCGTGATGAGCCACGTGCAGATCGCGAATGCGCCGGCCGATATTCACGCCACGCGCATCGCCATGGGCGAAGCCAACCTCGTAATCGGCTGCGACGCGATCGTCACGGCAGGCGACGAGTGCACGTCGCGGATGAAGGTCGATCAGACGCGTGTCGTCGTCAATAGCTCGAAGACGCCGACGGCCGATTTCATCAAGAATCCGAATTGGACGTTCCCGGGCATGAGTACCGAGCAGGACGTTCGGGCGGCGGCGGGCGAGCATGTCGATGTGGTGGATGCCAATCGCTTCGCGGTGGCACTGCTCGGCGATGCGATTTATACGAACCCGTTCGTCCTCGGCTATGCGTGGCAACGCGGTTGGTTGCCGCTCGCGCATCGCTCCCTCGTGCGGGCGATCGAACTAAACGGCGTGCAAGTCGAAAAGAACCTGGCCGCGTTCGAATGGGGCCGGCGTGCGGCGCACGATCTCGCTAGCGTGGAGCAAGCGGCCAAGCCGGCCGGCATCGCGCAAGACGCGGGGGCGACGGTCATCTCGCTGCATACGAAGAAGTCCGTGGATGCGCTGATCGCCAAGCGCGTCGAGCTGCTGACCGCGTATCAAAACGCGGCATATGCGACGCGCTATGAAACGCTCGTTTCGCGAGTGCGCGCCGCCGAACGGGGGCTTGCCGAAGGCAGCGTCATGAGCGAGCCGCTGACCGAAGCCGTGGCGCGCAATCTATACAAGCTGATGGCGTACAAGGACGAGTACGAAGTGGCGCGACTCCAGACGGACCCGGCGTTCCTTGCGAAGCTGAAGGAACAGTTCGAGGGCGACTGGAAGTTGAACTTCCATCTGGCGCCGCCGACGACGGCGAAGAAAGATGCCAAGGGCCATTTGGTGAAGAAGCAGTACGGCCCCTGGATGTTCACGGCGTTCAAGCTGATCGCGAAGATGAAGTTCCTGCGCGGCTCACGTTTCGATCTGTTCGGCAAGACTGAGGAGCGTCGTACCGAGCGGGCGTTGATCGGCGAGTACGAAGCGCTCGTGTATGAAGTTGTCTTGGGGCTGCGGGCCGAAAACGTGGCGCTGGCGATCGAGCTTGCGAATCTGCCCGACGGGATCCGCGGCTACGGTCACGTGAAGGAAAACAACTTGAAGGCCGTGCGCGTGAAGTGGAACGATTTGCTGACGAAGTGGCGCACGCCGGGTGGTGCGACGCGGCACGCGGCGTAAGCCGATAGCTGGCGAATAAGCAGTGCGGCGGGGCTAACCGCTCGCGCCACTTCAAACCCCGCGTTCGTTTGAACGCGGGGTTTGTTTTTATAGCCGTCGGCCAACGGATAACGCTCGGATCAGGCAGCTCATATTGCGGCCTACGCGTTAAGAAATCTAGCGCGAGGCAAGCAACCGTTGCCGCATGATTCGCCGACAACCTCTCGACGAAAGTTTTTCGCGGCCTTCGCGAAGCTCAGCGCCGTCATCGCCATCGGCTCCATGGTCCCGCACCTGGCCGGTGCCTGCGGTTCCTGCACCGTAGGCTGCATGCAATTTTGCGGCGGCGCGGATCATTGTGCCTCGGGCAACTCGAGCACGGCTTGCCCTTGTCGATGCAAATGACGCTGCGCGCAACGAAGCGTTCGACGATGCGATGAATACACGAGGACGGAAGAAAGGCCGAGCCGTTGAGACACGGAACTCGGCCCTTGCTGGGGCGCACTATTAGCGATACAAGCCGGCCACCGGGCAATCCGATCCCGTTCGCATCGCCTGGCGCCGCTCAGCCCTACTCCGCCCGCACGTTCGCCGCGGCGACAGCCGTCATATTGATGATCCGGCGCACCGTTGCAGCCGGCGTCAGAATATGTACCGGCTTAGCCGCACCCAACAAGAACGGCCCCACCGTCACGCCTTCCCCGCCGACCATCTTCAGCAGGTTGTACGTGATGTTCGCGGCTTCGACGTTCGGCATCAACAGCAGGTTCGCTTCGCCCGTGAGCGTGGTGCCCGGGAACGACTGCTTGCGGATCGCCTCCGACAACGCAGCATCGCCGTGCATTTCCCCATCGACTTCGAGCTGCGGCGCCCGTTCGGCAATCAGCTTGCGCGCAGCCGCCATCCGTTGCGACGATGACGAGGGCGCACTGCCGAAATTGGAATTCGACAGCAAGGCGATCTTCGGTGCGATGCCGAAACGCTCGATCTCGCGCGCAGCCAAAATCGCCATGTCGGCCAGTTGCTCGGCGCTCGGCACTTCGTTCACGTACGTATCGCAGATGAACAAATTGCGCCCCGGCAGCATCAGCAAGTTCATCGCCGCATAGTGCTCGGCCTTCGGCGCACGGCCGAGTACTTGCTCGACGAACTTCAGATGGCTGTGGTACGTATCGATCATGCCGCAGATCATGCCGTCGGCATGGCCCAGGCGAATCAGGATCGCGCCGATCAGCGTATTGAACTTGCGCATCGCGGCCTTCGCGATCTCGGGCGTCACACCGTCGCGCGCACCGATCTCTTGATACGTCTGCCAGCTTTGCGTGAAGCGCGGATCGTCCTCGGGATCGACGATATCGAAATCGACACCCGCCTTGATCTTCGAGCCCATCTTCTCCAAGCGCATCGCGACGACGGAGGGACGCCCGACGATGATCGGCTTGGCGATCTTCTCCATCAGCACGAACTGGGCGGCACGCAGCACACGTTCGTCTTCGCCCTCGGCGAACACGATGCGCGCGGCCTTTTGCTTCGCCGCAGCGAACACGGGACGCATGACCATGCCGGTGCGATAGACGGTCGTGCCCAGCTCCTCGCGATAAGCATCCATGTCTTGGATCGGACGCGTCGCGACGCCCGAATCCATCGCCGCCTGCGCAACGGCCGGCGCGATCTTGATGATCAGGCGCGGATCGAACGGCTTCGGAATCAGGTACTCGGGACCGAATTCGAGCGAATGGCCTTCATACGCCTTCGCCACTTCGTCGCCCTGGTCCGTCTCTTCCGCCAGCTCGGCGATCGCGCGCACGCAGGCAAGCTTCATTTCTTCCGTGATCGTCGTCGCGCCGACATCGAGCGCGCCGCGGAAGATGAACGGAAAGCACAGGACGTTGTTGACCTGGTTCGGGTAGTCGGAACGGCCCGTGGCGATGATCGCGTCGGGGCGCACGGCCTTCGCGTCTTCCGGGCGAATTTCCGGTTCGGGATTGGCCAGCGCGAGAATCAAGGGCTTGTTGCCCATGTCCTTGACCATCTCGGGCTTGAGCACCCCGGCGCTCGAACAGCCGAGGAAGACGTCGGCCGACTTGATCGCATCGGCGAGCGTACGCGCCTCCGTGACGGCCGCATAGCGCGCCTTCGACGGATCCAGGTTGCCGCGCCCTTCGTAGATGACGCCCTTCGAATCGGCCACGAGCACATTTTGCTTGGACAGGCCGAGCTTCACGAGCAAATCGAGGCAGGCGATCGCCGCCGCGCCGGCACCCGAGCAAACGAGCTTGATCTTCGAGAGCTCTTTGCCCACGACCTTCAAGCCGTTCAAAATGGCGGCCGAAGCGATGATCGCCGTGCCGTGCTGATCGTCGTGGAAGACGGGAATCTTCATGCGCTCGCGCAGCTTCTGCTCAATGTAGAAGCATTCGGGCGCCTTGATGTCTTCGAGGTTGATGCCGCCGAGCGTCGGCTCGAGCATGGCAATCGCGTCGACGAGCTTGTCGGGGTCCGACTCGGCCAATTCGATGTCGAACACATCGATGCCGGCGAACTTCTTGAAGAGGCACCCTTTGCCTTCCATGACGGGTTTGGCGGCGAGCGGGCCGATGTTGCCGAGACCCAGCACCGCGGTGCCGTTGGTCACGACGCCGAC
This sequence comes from uncultured beta proteobacterium, assembly GCA_963838695.1. Taxonomy (GTDB): domain Bacteria; phylum Pseudomonadota; class Gammaproteobacteria; order Burkholderiales; family Burkholderiaceae; genus Trinickia. Next base: position 23,032 of record CAWIRZ010000016.1, read on the forward strand.
GAGGTTGCCGCGCGACGTGTACTTTTGCGCGTCGAGCGGATCGGCGTAGATCGCCTCGCACGCGGCGGCAACGCCCGGCGAGTAAGCGAGCGACAGATCGAGCTGATTCGACAGCGGCTTCGTGGGCGTGACCGAAATCTTGCCGGGCTTCGGGTTCTGATGGTATGCGAGGGCGCTTTGCTTCAGTTGTTCGTCCATGATTGGCCTACGAGACGTTATGAATTTGGCCCGACATGCTCGCGCTTGGCGCCGCGCAGGGCAAGTCGGCTGATGGCGACCGCGGCGGCCGCTGCGGCCACGCCTTGCACCGGGTTGGGCGCGGCGCCGTGTGCTCTCGCGGGTAGCGGAGCGGGCGCGTGAGCGATTTGCGGGGCGCCTAGTGTACACCCCCTAATGTCGGTTACCCGAGGCCCACCCGCGGAACTCGGGTAAAATACGCGGCTACGCGCGCAGCAAGCCAGCCTGCTGCCCGAGGGCGATGCGCCCGCCAGACGTCACGCAACGCCACACAACGCCACACATACGCCATCATTCCGAAGGATTTGCCCATGACAGGCTTCGATCGCCAAACGATCTCCGACACGACCGCCAAGATTCTGCTCGAAGTGAAAGCCGTACACTTCAACGCCGAGAAGCCGTTCATCTTTACGTCCGGCTGGGCGAGCCCGGTCTATATCGACTGCCGCAAGCTCATTTCGTACCCGCGCGTGCGCCGCGGCCTCATGGAGATGGCCGAAACCACGATCTTGCGCGATGTCGGCTACGAGCAGATCGACGCCGTGGCAGGCGGTGAGACAGCCGGCATCCCGTTCGCCGCCTGGATTGCCGACCGCATGATGCTGCCGATGCAATACGTGCGCAAGAAGCCGAAGGGCTTCGGCCGCAACGCGCAGATCGAGGGCAATCTCGAGGAAGGCTCGCGCGTGCTGCTGGTGGAAGATTTGACGACGGACAGCCGCAGCAAGATCAACTTCGTGAACGCCCTGCGCACCGCGGGCGCGCGCGTGAATCACTGCTTCGTGCTGTTCCACTACAACATCTTCAAGGAAAGCGTGTCGGTGCTGAAAGACATCGATGTCGATCTGCACGCGCTCGCGACGTGGTGGGATGTCCTGCGCGTAGCGAAGGCGTCGGGCTACTTCGAGACCAAGACGCTCGACGAAGTCGAGAAGTTCCTGCACGCGCCGGCCGAGTGGTCGGCCGCGCACGGCGGTGCGACCGCCGCACCGCAGTAAGCGAGCGTTTCGGGCGCGCGCGCGGGTTGTCCCATCCCGCGCGCGTTTCGCCCGCTCGCCCTCTCACGTCATATCGAGCCGCACCTCCCCTTCCTCCGGTAGCCGCGGCTGCTCGTACACCATCCCTCGATGCGCGAGCCCGTTCGCGCGGGCGTATTCGATCAACTCGGCATCGCACGCCAGACCGAGCTTGCGCAACGCCGAGATCTTGTGCGAACTCACCGTCTTGATGCTCCGATGATGGCGCGCGGCGATTTCGCTGAGGCTCAGGCCCGCGGCGAACAGCCGGACCACTTCGATCTCGCGCGGCGAGAGGCTGAGCCGCCGCGTCGGGCGGCCATTTCGCGCCCCGCTTCGCTCCAGCGCCGCATCGAGCGAAGGGCTGACGTAGCGGCCGCCCTGCATCGCATGGCGCACGGCGAGCCCGATATGCGCCAGCTCGTCGCACTTGCCGACGACGCCCGCGGTGCCCGCTTCGAACAACCGGCGCAGCAGCGCGCCATTGCCGAGCATCGTCAGCACGACGATACGCAGCGTCGGAAAGTGCCGCCGCAAATAGCCGATCAACGCCAAGCCATCGCCGTAACGGCCTCCGGGCATCGACAAATCGGTCACGACAACGTCTACCGGGACGCGCTGCAGTGTCTCCACCAGCCCGGTGGATTCGCTCGCCTGCCCGACGAGGAGCAGATCCTCGAAGGCGTCCAGCGCGTGGCGCACGCCGAGCAAGATGGCGGGATGGTCGTCGGCCACGACGACACGGGCGCGGCGCGCGGACAGCGCGCAGCCGGAACGGGAGGGGGAAGACAGGGCATATGAAGTCATGAAGCCGATGTTAGACTGGCTGGCGTAGGGCGGCGCGATGTCGGCGAATATTCGGCCGCAAGAGGTCCCTCCCGGAGAAATCGGCTCATGCGAAGCGATCGCGAAGTCGTCGGATCGATGTGGTTCCGGCTGTCGTCGAAGGGCACGGCTGCCGTTGCAATCCTGTGCTGCGTCGGCTGGCTCTCGATGAACGCGAGCCCTGTCGCCGCCCAAGGCACATTCGGGCTCACAAGCAGCGATTTACGCGACGGCGGCACCGTCGGCCGCGCCCAGCTCTACGATCAAAACGGCTGCAACGGAAGCAACGCCTCGCCGCAGTTGTCGTGGCGCAATGCACCCGCCGGCACCAAGAGTTTCGCCGTCACCGTCTTCGATATCGACGCACCCGGCCCCGGCTGGTGGCACTGGGCTGTCGCCGAGATTCCGCCAGGCACCCAGTCCCTGCCGACAAACGCGAGCCGCTCGGGCTACGTGAAGAAAATCGGCGCGATCGAGGCGCGCAACGATTGGGGCGACGTGGGCTACGGCGGTCCTTGCCCGCCGCCCGGCAAGCCGCACCGCTATGTCGTCACCGTGTTCGCGCTCGATACGATGGACTTACGGCTCGGCCCGGCGCGCCATGCGCTGATGTTCGATCACGAGATCAATACGGCGGCGCTCGCCAAAGCGAGCCTAACGGTGACGTTCGGGCGTTAAGCGTCTTCGCGCGTAGGCCGGGAACCGTGGATCGCGTCCACGCACGCTCGGGCTCTTTGTGGGCGGAAGGTACCGCGTCTCACCCAAATTTCACAGCAATGCCCAACCACAACCCTTAAAATCGGGGATTTGGCGCTGCGGCAAGCGGCGCATTCACCGGCCACATAGCGAGATCGAAATGAGCACGAAAGTTTTTGTCGACGGACAGGAAGGCACGACGGGTCTGAAGATTTTCGAATACCTATCGGGCCGGGCCGATGTCGAAGTGCTCCGCATCGAGGAAGCGAAGCGCAAGGATCTCGATGAACGCCGCCGGCTGATCAACGCGTCGGACGTCACGTTCCTATGCCTGCCGGACGTCGCCTCGCGCGAATCGGCCGGCCTCGTCGACAACGACAAAACGGTACTGATCGACGCCAGCACGGCATTCCGTACGCACGCCGATTGGGCGTACGGCCTGCCCGAACTCGCGCCCGCGCAGCGCGAACGGTTGCGCACGGCGAAGCGGATCGCGGTGCCGGGATGTCATGCGTCGGCCTTCGTGCTGGCTATGCGTCCGCTCGTCGACGCCGGGGTGGTCGCATCCGATTTCGCCGCACATGCCTACTCGATCACGGGCTACAGCGGCGGCGGCAAGAAGATGATCGCCGATTACGAAGCGGCCGAGCCGAACCCGAGGCTTCAAAGCCCGCGCGCCTACGCGCTCGCGCTAGGCCATAAGCATCTACCGGAAATGGCGGCCCACACGGGTCTTGCGGCCGCCCCGATCTTCACGCCGATCGTCGGGCCGTTCTACAAGGGCCTGGCCGTTACGACGTACTTCACGCCGAATCAACTCGCGAAGCGAGTCGGCCCGCGCGATGTGCAAGCGTTATTTGCGCAGTACTACGAGGCAGAAGCATTCGTGCACGTGGCACCGTTCGATGCCGAGCAAAATCTCGACGAAGGCTTCTTCGACGTGCAAGCGAACAACGATACGAACCGCGTCGACTTGTTCGTCTTCGGCAACGAGGAACGGTTCGTTACGGTGGCTCGGCTCGACAATCTCGGCAAGGGCGCGTCCGGTGCGGCGATTCAATGTATGAATCTCGCCGTCGGCGCCGACGAACAACTCGGGCTGCGGCGTTGAAGTAAAAAAAGCCCGCCTAACGGCGGGCTGAATCCATATCAGAGGAGACATGGAGGAGACACTTTCACTCTAGCAAACCGGTTGATGCGTTGCAACAGAGGCTGCCTACGCCCGCGCGGCACGTTGCCGCCGCGCAACAGCCTGCCCCCGAAACAATCCCGTCATACGAGCGTCATCGAGAGCAAAAATCCCAATTGGTCGATGCCGACGGGCTTGACCAGATGCACGTCGTAGCCCGCTGCCAACGCCATGTCGCGGTATTGCGGCTGGCCCCAACCTGTCAGCGCAATCAGCAGCAATCCCGATTGTCCAACTACCGCACGCAACCGGCGTGCCGCGGGCAACCCTTCGAGCATCGGCGCGCCGATGTCGATCATCGCGGCATCGGGCGGCGCGTGGCGGGCCATTTCGATTGCCGCCTCGATGTCGGGGGCGGCAACCGGCTCATATCCCAGGCTTTCCACGAGATTGGCCAACATGCGGCGCGCGGCGGCGTCGCTATCGGCAATCAGCACCCGTTTGCGGCGTGCGGCGCACGGGCGGCCCGCCCAGCCAGGTTCCCCAGGCTCTTCCGCTTCGTTCGCGACCGTTCCCTGCGCGCCGTACCGATCGGATTTCATTGCTTCATCCTCGTTGCACAGTGCTCATTGCGACTGAATCGCCGCCCGCAAAACACGCGGCGAGGCTTTGTATAGTGATTCGCGTTGTCACGGATCACCCACCAACTGTTCAAACGAACGTTTCGAGAAACTGTTCAGCGCTCGGTTAAAAATAAGGGTTTCTGCTGCCATACGCAAAAATATTTTTTCAACGGCGTGCAATCGGTCGCTTAATGCGCGCAATTAAAACCTAACGGCTCTGCCGATCGGCGCGCCGCCCTTGCCACGACACGCGCGAGCGTCCCGTTCCTAAACACCTCGGCGCGGTCGCCCTACCCTCGCACCGCGTAACCCAGCCGCGCCCCTCGCCGCGAAAAATCGGCGCACCCGCCTAAAGTTCGGCTCGATGCGACCGTTCAACCGGCTCATCACTCAGACGACAGCGCCATCGTGCGCGCTTCGATGTCTTTGCCGGCCCGCCGGCGCATTCATTGGCTAAGGAAACGCAGTGAAATCGCATGTCCTTTCGGGCGCAATCGCAGTCGCGCTCGCCGCGGCCGGCTGGTTCGCCGCTCCCGTCGCGCAGGCCGCTCTCGGCCAGCACGTCGACAGCATCGCCACCGACGCCACTCACCTTGCCGCTGTATCCCACGCAAGCATCGTGCAAGGCCCCTTCACCGTTCATACGATCGCGCTGCCGTCGGGCACAGCCGTTCGCGAATACGTCGGATCGAACGGCGTCGTCTTCGGCGTCGCCTGGGACGGCCCCACCCTACCCGATCTGAAAACGACGCTCGGGGCAGCCTTCGATCGATTCGCGAGTGCGACCCCGACCCGCGGCGGCGGGCCGCTGGCGGTCTCGGCGGCCGACCTCGTCGTTTATTCGAGTGGGCACCTGCGTGCGTTTTCAGGGCATGCGTACCTGCCGCAAGCGCTGCCTCCCGGCGTCGACGCCAGCGTCGTCCGCTAAGGAGCTCGAATGATGTTCCGACGATTCAAGGCAAGCGTTGCCACGTTGGCGAGCATGGTGCTCGTCACCTGTTTGATCGCGGCCTGCGGCGGCGGTGGTAGCGGCGGCGGGGGCGGCGGTTCTGCCTCGGCCGGCACCACCTCGGCGCAAACGCCGACGCCCAGCACCGCGCAACCCATCAATGTTGCGGCGATCAGTGTCGATCACGGCATCGCCGGCGTGCCCAATATGCCGTTCGTCAGTGTGACGGTGTGCTCGCCGGGCGGGGCGCACTGCCAAACGATCGATCATGTCCTCGTCGATACCGGATCGTGGGGGTTGCGCGTGTTTGCCGCTCAATTGCCGGCGTCGGTCGCGCTACCGCAGCAAACGGATGGCAACGGTGGCGCCCTCGCGGAATGCATGCAGTTTTTCGATGGCTATACCTGGGGCTCGGTGCGCATCGCCGATGTTCAAATCGGTGGCGAGCACGCGAGTTCGCTTCCGATTCAGGTCATCGATCCCAACTACGCCGCCGTGCCGAGCGGATGCGCCAATACCGGCGCGCCGCGCAATACGCCGACGGCTTTGGCCGCGAACGGCATTCTCGGCATCGGCGTGTTCAAGCACGATTGCGGCGCGGCGTGCGCGAATCAAGCGGTGGCCGGCACTTACTATGCGTGCACGGGAACGAGCTGCGCGTCGACCGCGGTGGCCGAATCGCTGCAAGTCGCCAATCCGGTCCCGTATTTCGGCACCGATGGTAATGGGGTGATCGTCAGTCTGCCCGCCGTGCCGGACGCCGGCGCGCAAAGCGTCAGCGGAACGTTGATTTTCGGAATCGGCACGCAGAGCAACAACGGCCTAGCAGGGGCGCAAATCATTGGCGTCGATCCGTCCCGCGGCGTATTCACGACGACGCAAAACGGCGCAACGTACGCCCGCAGCATCATCGATAGCGGCTCGACGGGCCTATTTTTCTCGACGAATCAGATGTCCGCTTGCGGGAGCCCCGATCAGGCGTATTACTGTCCGAGCGCCACCGAGCAATTGAACGCGGTCAACACCGGTGCCAACGGCGCGACAAGCGCCGTGACATTCAGCGTCGGCAACGCCGCGCAGATCTGGCAAGCATCGGGCGGCGGCGCCGCGATGCCGTTGTTTGCCGGCCCCGCGTTCGTCGCCTCTCAAGTGTTCGACTGGGGGCTGCCGTTCTTCTACGGCCGCAATGTTTACGCGGCCGTCGAGCAAGCGTCGACGCCGGGTGGGACGGGGCCGTACTTCGCTTATTGAGTGGATCGATTGCGATCGATCCGTCTCATCGGTCAGTGCCGCACCAGCGCCATCATCGCGCCGAAGCCGACGAATACGCCGCCGGTGAGCCGATTGAACGCACGTGCGACACGCCCGCTCTTGAGCGTCGCGCCGATGCGCGCGCCGCAGGCCGCGTAGACGAGGTACCAGCTGACCTCGATCACGGCGAACGTGACGACGAGGATGCCGAACTGCGGCAGCGTGGCCTTCGATGCGTCGATGAATTGCGGCAGCAGCGCGGCCGCAAACAAGATCGCTTTCGGGTTGCTGCTCGCGACGAGAAAACCGTTGCGGTAGAGCGCGCCGAGCGAGCGTGCCGGCTTGGCCGATTCCGCTTGCCCTTCGTCCGGCAGCGAAACGGCGCCCGGTTGGTCATCCACTTTCGCGCGCCAGGACTTGACGCCGAGATAAACCAAATACGCCGCCCCGATCAGCCGCAGCGCATCGAACATCGTCGGCCACGCCTTCAGGAAGACGCCCAGCCCCGCGGCCGAGATCGACAGCATCAAGACGAGCGCGGACAAGCAGCCGGCCATGGTGGCCGTGGCACGCCGGATCGTGTGCTGGGCGCTGTGCGCCATGACGACGAGCATGTTCGGCCCGGGGATAGCGGAAACGACGAAGACGGTAGCGACAAACAGCCACCACGTATGGAGATTCATGACGCAAGGGCTCCGGTAAGGGCAAGAACCGGCAATTATGCGCTTGATGGTCCATCGGCGTATGCCGGATAAATCGCCGAAATGACTCCCCGGGCCGTCGCAAGCGGCTCCGCACGGCTGCGCGTGCGATTCCAGACGCGCACTGGGTGGCCCGCTTTCAACATGTTTTCCACGATTGCGTGCCCCATGTTGCCGAGGCCGATAAAGCCGATATCCATCGTTCGCTCCCTCGCTTGAATTCGCTAACCGATTCGCTAACCGATTCGCTAAAAGGTCCGCAGTAGAGCACGATTGCGCGGAACGTGCCGGCGCGCTTGCACGCGCGCGGGCCGCCGGTGCGATACTCGTGCCATGCCGCAAGTCACCGCCACGTTCCGGTTTTACGAAGAGCTGAACGATTTCCTCGCTCGGCCCTTGCGCGCTCGCGCTTTCAGTTGCGCTTGCGCGCACGCCGCCACCACCAAGCACATGATCGAAGCGCTCGGCGTGCCGCATACGGAAGTCGAGCTCATCGTCGTCAACGGCGAATCGGTCGGCTTCGACCGTTTGCTCGAAGACGGCGACCGCGTCGCCGTTTATCCGAAGTTCGAAGCGCTCGATATCTCGCCGTTGCTGCGCGTGCGCGAGCGTCCCCTGCGGACGGTGCGGTTTGTCGCCGATGCGCACCTCGGCGGCCTCGCGCAACTGTTGCGCCTGGCCGGCTTCGACACGCTTTACGACAATCATTTCGCCGACGCCGAAATCGAGGCGCTGGCCACCGAGCAAGACCGCATCGTGCTCACGCGCGACCGCGAACTGCTCAAGCGCCGCACTATCACGCACGGCTGCTATGTGAGAGCGCTCAAGCCGCAGTTGCAATTGCGCGAGGTCGTCGACCGGCTCGATTTGGCCGGCAGCGTCCGGCCATTTCGGCTCTGCCTGTCGTGCAATGCGCCGCTGCGCCGGATCGACAAAGCGCAGGCGGTCGGCCGGGCCCCCGAGGGCGTGCTGGAGCGTCACACGCAATTCGTCACCTGCGACATCTGCAAGCGCGTGTTCTGGGATGGATCGCACTGGAAGCGGATGCGCACGCTGATCGATTCGCTCGTTCCCCAGCCGCGCGCACCGGAAAACGTCGAACGCGGCGCGGCGGAGTAACGCGCGACGACCAATCGCCTTCGCACGAAGGCTAGCCGCATCCGTTTGGCCGCCCTTCCGGAACTTGTCCGCTAAATCCGCCTACGCCCCCACCGGCTGAACGACGTCAGAACGACAACACGGTTCTGACTCCGCCCACCGCCTCATTGCCGATGCGAGCGCCACCGCCGCTTGGATTCGGCACACCGCCGCCCGGGCGGAAAAAGTACTGGAAGTCGGCCTGCACAAGCCACCATGGCGCGACTTGGTACTGATAGGTCGCCTCCAGCACCGTTTCGGCGCTGCGGATGGGGTAGCCGGACGTCGCGCCCGAGGCCATGTCGCGGTCGAACGCGCTCGCATGCGCGCCGACATCGGCATACCCGAGCGCAAGGCCGACCGAATCGTTGTCGCGGCCCGCGAACGGCGCCTTCAGAACGACGCCCGCATTGGCGCTGAAATCGACAATATTGCGATCGCCGGGGGCGCCCATCACACGCGCGAACACGCCGACCGAGCGCGCGGCGCCGGGGCTCGGCCGCCAGACCATTTGATCCGCCACCGCATAGACGCTGAAATTGCCGTGCCGCATGCGTGGCTGCCCGTTCGACGCGGGATCGGCGAGCGACAGGCCGTCGGTCCCTTCGCGCTGATCGGCGAAACGGGTGTTGTCGTACCAGAATCCGAGCTTATAGGTACCGGGCAATGTGTCTGTCGATTGCGAGGCCCCGGCGGCTGGTGGTTGGCCGATCGCGTATTGCAGCTCGCCGACGAACAGCGCACCGTTATGCAGATTAAAACGCGTGCCGCTGCCGTTGAGCTTTTGCGCGTCGCCGATACCGGGCGCGGGATTGCCGTCGAACACACCGCCCAGCACGGTCACGGCGTCGCTCAGCTTATAGCGCGCGCGTACGCCTAGCGACGATAACGGATACGCCGGGCCGCCAGCAGGCAAATCGGCGGCAGGCAGCACCGGCCAACCGAACGTCGCGTTCAGAAACGTGTTCGCGTATTGACTGACGATGAATTCTTGATCGAGGCTTTGCTGGCCGATCTTCACGTCGAATGCATCGCCGAACGATTGCTGATACCAGAGTTCCCACAGGCGCGTGGTGGGCTCGGCTTCGACACCGCTCACGCTCTGCAGCGTGGATAGATGCGAGGCCGTGATGCCGTGCCCGTGTATTTGCAGGGCATCGACGAAAAATTGCCCGCCTTTCAGGCCGATTGCCTTATCGGTATCGACACTCAAGCCGAACTGCGTCGCACCGTCGTAGGCGAGGCCGCGCTTCGTGCCGCCGGAAACATTGCCGAATAGCTCGCTCGTCTCCTGCAGGGTCAGCGTGACACCGTGCTGGCCGAGCAGCGCACGCAAGCCCCCCATGTCGCCGAATAAGGTCGCGCGATCCCATAATCCCGCTGGCGCCGCATCCGCTTGCGGGGTTTGAGCGGCATCGGTCGAAGGCGTAGAAGGCGCAGCGTGCATAGAGCCGTCTGCACCGGCAGCAGGCTTGTCCTTCGACGTATCGGCCGGAGCGGCTTGCGCATGCGCCGATGTCGAAGCTCCTCCCGCCATGGCGAGCATGAGAAGGGTGGCTGCGGCAACCGGCGCGAGGCGGCCGGGCCACGCGCACAGCGAGACGCGCGAAATGCGCGAGAAATATTTGACGTGCATGACGTTTCCCCATTCGTCCGGCCACGAGCCGAACGACATGTATGAACGACGCGCCCCATGCGTTGCGCGGAACGCAGCGAACGGCCGTGAAATTGGAAGCGAGCAACGAACGGAACGCCGTCGACGTTCCGGCAAGAAGCGCGCTGACCCGGCAAAGCGAATCAGCGGCGAAGAAGGTCCAGCGTCGCTGACTCGCTATTGCGAACGAACTGCCGGCAGGACCGGCGCACAAGATCGACTACTGGAACCCGCGTCCACGTGGGACTTCTCCTCAGAACCGAAAACAGGGCGGATTCTATTCGCTCCTCTTTTCACTGCGCAAGCGGAATCGCTCGACGGCTTGCGAATCGGCTGCGAGCGGATCGGCGCTTGCAGTACGCGAAATCGCGGCCCCATTTCTTACCACCGCCCGTTGCGTGCCCCTCATCGTGCGCGACGGTTGTTGCGCCAATCCGACGGCGCGCCTTTCCCGTCCCGCGTCGCGCTCCCCTATGGGCAAGCGGAAAAGCACGGAAAACCGTTGATTTTTTAAGTGCAACTGAAATTGCGGGTTGACGCTGGTTCCGCCCGGCAACTAAAATTTCATCAATTCCACGAATGGGGCTTATGCCTTGGACAGTTGCAGTAGTCGACCTTCGAACAGTGTTTCCGCCTGATCGGCACGACGCCCGCTGAATTCTTCTTTTAGCCGCCGTCATGCCAACAGGCATACGGTGCGCATCGCAGTCCTTTCCTAGCTTTTTCGCGCATCGATTTCGAATGGCCTTGCCGCCGTTCGGCGCCGCGCTGCGTTCATTCGCAGCCGCTGTGCCGGGCGGTGCCTTGCCGCGAGCGGCGTTCGCTCGCGGCAACACATGTACGCGCCGGCGATGCGCTTTGCTTCAGGCCGCTTCTCTATAGCCACTGGCCTAAAGTCTCGTTGCCGCCGTGCCGATGAACTTATTCGTACGCCCATTGCGTATGAGTCTCGCGAAAAAGGAGTCCGCCGTGACCGACCCCGACCCTAGCCGATCTTCGATCAGGCGTTCGCACATCGCGAACGCCGTTTGCATCGCCTGAACCTAGGCCGTATGCGTTCCTTCGCGCTTTAAGCCGCCCCTATCGCGGCGCAAGCGAGTCGAGACGGACGGGCCTTGGATGCCAGGCCCTATCCGGTTTCACGACTACGATCTCGAAGGAATTGCCATGTACTTCTCCCTTCTCGTCTCGCACCTGCCCCACGCCACGGACGCGCACGGCCACTATCCCGACGTCCTCGCGCAGCCCGCACGCCTGCACCGCGCTCGCCAAGCGGCTGCGCGCTGGCTCGCAGCCGTTGCCGCGCGGCTCCGGTTCATCGGGTGACGCGTACTCGGGCCGCCGGAACGCTCGGTCGAACGCGCGGCGGCCCGCACCGAATACCAAATAAAACATCGAAGCTTCATCAAGGAAAACGAAAATGTCCACGCCTGCAAACGTCTCGTCCGCACGGAGCGCCGTGCTCGACGACGCCCACACCGGCGACATCAGGGGGGCCTTCGGAACGATCGCCCATCACGACACCGCGCCGCGTCGGAATTGGTCGGCGCGGCTGCGCACGCTGCTCGCCATCCTCGGCCCGGGGCTCATCGTCATGGTCGGCGACAACGACGCCGGCGCCTTCGGCACTTACACTCAAGCAGGCCAGAACTACGGCACGACGCTGCTGTGGACGCTCGCGCTGTTGATTCCCGTGCTCTACGTCAATCAAGAAATGGTGCTGCGGTTGGGCGCCGTGACGGGTGTCGGCCACGCGCGGCTCATCTTCGAACGCTTCGGCAAGTTCTGGGGTGCGTTCAGCGTCGTCGATCTGTTCCTGCTCAACGCGCTGACGATCGTGACCGAGTTCATCGGCATCACGTTCGCCCTCGATTTTCTGGGGGTATCGAAAGTGCTGGGCGTGTGTATCGCAGCGGTACTGACGATGGCGGCGGTGAGCACGGGCGACTTCCGGCGTTTCGAACGCTTCGCCATCGTGCTGTGCTTGTTGAGCCTGCTGCTCGTGCCCGTGCTCGTCTCGATCCATCCGCCGGTCGGCACCATTGCGCGCGACTTCGTGGTGCCGAGCTGGCCGAAGAATTCGAAGCTCTCCGACGTCATGCTGCTCGTGATCGGCATCGTGGGCACCACCGTCGCGCCGTGGCAATTGTTCTTCCAACAGAGCTATGTGATCGACAAGCGCATTACGCCGCGCTTCATGAAGTACGAGAAGATCGACCTGTGGATCGGCATCGGCTTCGTGATCGTCGGCGCCGTCGCGATGATGGCGTTCACCGCCGCGCTGTTCGGCGGCCGGCCCGAGGCCGGCCAGTTCACCGATGCCGCTGGCGTGATTGCCGGGCTGCACAAGTACGTCGGCGAAACCTCCGCCACGATCTTCGCGGTCACGCTGCTCGACGCCTCGATCATCGGCGCTGCGGCCGTTTCCTTGTCGACGGCGTATGCGATCGGCGACGTCTTCAAGATCCGCCATTCGCTGCACCGAAGCGTGTTCGACGCCAAAGGCTTTTACCTCGTCTACTTCGGTATCGTGGCGCTCGCGGCCACGCTCGTGCTGCTGCCGGGCAGCCCGCTCGGGCTGTTGACCGAAGCCGTGCAAACGCTCGCCGGCGTGCTGCTGCCGAGCGCCACGGTATTCCTGCTGCTGCTGTGCAACGACAAAGCCGTGCTCGGTCCTTGGGTGAATTCGAAACGCCTGAACGTATTCACGGGCGCGGTCATCGCGGTACTGGTCGTCCTCTCGATCATCCTGACGGCCGCGACGGTGTTCCCGGATATCGCGGGCGAGACGATCCTCTGGATTCTGGTCGGCGGCATGACGCTGTTCGCGCTCGGGTATCTCGGTGCGGAACTCATGCGGCGCCGCGACGGCTCGGCCGTACCGGCCAAACACGGCGAGGCGGCCATGCGCGCCGCCCATCGCGCGTCGCGCGACGCCTGGCGCATGCCGCCGCTCGACGAGTTGGCCGCGCCAAAGCTCACGTTCGCCACGCGGTTGTGGATGGGCGGGCTGCGGGGCTATCTCGTCGTCGCGGTCGGCCTCGTCATCGTCAAAGTTGTGCAGATGGCGATGCACTGAGCCGAGGTGTTTACCGCACCGGCAGCACCGGCAGCACCGGCAGCACACTAGCTCGCCAACCAGCGAAAAAAGGCGAAGCCCCGGTATGGCGCTTCGCCTTTTTATTTGCGCCGCGCGGTTAGGCGACGCGCCCGGCCGTCATCGCCCGCTCACACCGACGCTTCTTCCTTCGCGTCGTAGCATCCCCGCGCGGCAGCGCTATTGAGCCGGGCCCGCTCGAGCAGCGCCTGCTGGGCCGCTTCGACGTTTTCTCGCTTGCCTCGCCAAGCCGCGAGCGGCGGCTCCTGCAGCGCCCGCCCGTAGGAGAAACTGAGCGGCCACGGCCGCCGCCCTGCCCGATTGATGGCGTTCAGGTGGGCGGTGGCTTCCTGCGGTGTCTGCCCGCCCGAGAGGAAGTAGATGCCCGCTACGGCCGGCGGCACCGTACGGCCGAGAATCGAAACGGTACGCGCGGCCACCTCCTGCACGCCGGCTTGCGCGGCGTGCCCCTTGCCGGCAACGACCATGCTCGGCTTGAGCAACATGTGCTCGAGCACGACCGCATGCCGATGCAACGCATGAAAAACCGCGTGCAGCACCGTTTCGGTCACTTCGGCGCAACGATCGATGGAATGGTCGCCGTCCATCAGCACCTCGGGTTCGACGATCGGAACAACGCCCGCCTCCTGGCAAATGGCGGCATAGCGCGCGAGCGATTCGGCGTTCGCTTCGACGGCCACCCGGCTCGGTAACGCGTTCGACACGTTGTAGACAGCTCGCCACTTCGCGAAACGGGCACCCTGAGCTTTGTATCGCTCCAGGCGGCCGGCTAGGCCGTCGAGCCCTTGCGTGATTTCATCGCCGCTTGCATGCGCGAGCGCGATCTTGCCCGCATCGACTTTGATCCCGGGCACGATGCCCTGTCGCGCCGCCAAGCTCGGCAGCGGCTCGCCGTCGTCCGCCTTCTGGCCCAGCGTTTCCTCGTAGAGAATCACGCCGCTGACATACTGGCCGAGACCGGGCGTGGATAGCAGCAGCGTGCGCCACGCACGTCGGTTTTCCTCGGTCGATTCGACATCGATCGTCTTGAATCGCTTGGCGATCGTCGGGCCGCTTTCGTCCGCGGCGAGCAGGCCCCGCCCGTCCCGAACGATGGCGTCGATGGTGGATTGCAATGCGCTTTCGTTTTGCATCGTCGGCTCCTCAGGCAATGGCGTCGCGCCCCGCAGCAGGCGTTCGCGCGCGCACGTGGCCCTCAGTGTGCGCGGCATGGCGTTGCCGCGCCAGACGCTCATGTACGCTCGACCGCGTTAGAGGGTCGGGGGCTTAGAACTGGCCCTAAGGCATCGCAGCAATTGCAATGCCCGGTAGCCGTCGAGTTCAACTGCGACGTGGCTCGCGGCCAATGGCTGCGCATCGGTGCATGAAGCGCTCGATACGCGCGATGTTCGGCTCGATGCCTTCCCGCACAATCTGCTGCTGCAATTGCATGCAAGCGCGCCGCGCTCGCGCGTCCCCTAGGACGGCGAGCGCCCCGTGAAGCCGATGAAGCCGGTCTTGCAAGGCACGAGTGTCGAGCGAGGCGAGCGCGGCACGCAGTGCGGCCTCGTCTTCGGGCCAAGCCGCCGAAAACGCGGCCTGCAACGCGTAGGGCGCCGCGCCACCGGCCGCCACGCCGTCTCGGCCCGGCCGCTTTCCGCCGAGATGCGTCCGCAACAATTGCTGCAGCTGCGCCATCGAAACCGGCTTGCTCAGCACGGCCGCAAATCCGTCCGGCTGTCTTGCATCGAACGACGAGACGCGCGTTCCATTCGTCTGAGCCGAGGCCGGTTGTCGCCATGCCGTGCGCGCGATGACGGGCATGTCGAGACCATTCGCGCGCAATGCGGCCAGTAGCCGTTTGCCACCCATGTCGGGCATGCATAGATCCGTGATGACGAGATCGTACGAACGAGTGAGCGCCCAGTTCAGCGCCTCGTTGCCGTCCGATGCCGCGTCGACGTATCGGCAGCCGAGCGCGTCGAGCTGATCGGCGAGGATGAAACGGGCCAGCGCATCGTCGTCGACGACGAGAATGCGTGCTTCGGACGGTGCGTCCGTTTCGATCGAATCTTGAACGTCGAGCATGGCGGGCCTCCCGTGTAGGCGGCGCACCGGCAATCGGTGGGCGCCCTTGACGATCGGCGAAGGTAACGCGCGATGGGCGCCCCGATGGCCTTGCTCGAAAAAAGAGGACCGCGGGCCGGCTGCCCTATCGCACCAGCCGTCCCGCGACCCGGACCGAAACTATCGCAGCGCGCGTGCGCGCGTTCGCACGAGCGGCCAGCGCCGGAACACTCCGAAGGCGACGAGGTTGCCGAATACGACGAGCGCCAGGCCCACCCCGGCCGGCACAGACCATCGATAGCCCTCGAATACAGTCGACACGGCCAGCGCCACGAACGGGAACAGCACGGTGCAATAGGCAGCACGCTCCGGACCGATGCGCCCGATCAGCGTCAGATACGTCGTGAAGCCGATCACCGAGCCCGGGACGGCAAGATAAGCCAACGCGCCGAGGTAGCGCGGCGTCCACTCGGGCTCGAACGAGAACCCCGCTGCGAGGCTACCGAGCGTCAAGATGGTCGCTCCGATCAGCATCGCCCAGCCGTTCGTCACGGCCGGATGCAGCCCCATCGATTGCATGCGGCTAGACAACAGGTTGCCCGCCGAAAAGCATAGGGTGCCGACGAGCGTCATGCCCAAGCCGAACCACAGGGTGCGATCGCCGAGATGACCGGCCATCTGCGGAGCGAACAGGCACAAGATGCCGACGAGGCCCAGCATGGCACCGACGATCGCGCTCGGCTGGAGGGCTCGGCCCATGAAAACGCGTCCGTTGACGGCGTTGAATAGCGGCGCCGTGGAGAAGACGACGGCGACGAGCCCGCTCGGGACGATTTGCTCCGCGTAGTAAAAGCACAGGAAATTGCAGCAAAACAGCGCAAGCCCTTGCCCGAACAGCAGCGGCCAGGCGGCGCGCGGCGGCCGCATCGGGCGCCGCGTGAGGCGCACGATCGCAAGCATGATCGCGGCGGCCAGCATAAAGCGGAACGCGATCGAAACAGGCGGCGCGACGACACCCGTCTGCCACTTGATGGCGATCCATGTCGTGCCCCAAATAAGCACGGTGGTGAAGTAGAGCAGCAAGTTCATGGCAAAGATAGAACGATGTGGAGCAAAGCCGACAGGGCTCGCCGGTCCACCACTATGCGGCCGACGCTTGGCAGCCGCGTTGTCTATCCTTGCGGTTTTGTGCGAGCACGGCCGGCAGGGTGCGCCCCGTTTCTCTATACTGCCTCCGTCATGACACGATTCGCCCCGCCTACGCCGTGAACGCGAGCCCCTTCGCCCCCGCTACCGCCGACGCCTCCCGCACCGACGCCGCAGCCTTCGGCATGCAGTCGGTCGGCGTGACGCTGGCCGATGCGAACGCGACGCTGGAGCGCTTCGCCTGGCTCGGCGATCAGCTCGCCGCCGCGATCTGGCGGCGCGACATCGTCGAAGACGAAACGGCGTACGACCATCCAGGCCATCACACGCTGTCGTGCTACTTGAACGGCGGCTATCGCACCGAGCGTCAGAAGCTGCCGGGCCAATACGGCGCGCCGCAACGGCTCTGCGCGTTGCCGGGCGATCACGAATCGCGCTGGTGGGTGCGCGGTCACATGCACTTCTTGCATCTTTACTTTCTGCCCGAGCATTTCACGCGGCGTGCCGTGCATGAACTCGATCGCGAACCGCGCGAGCTGACTTTAGCGGACCGCACATATTTCGAAGATGCACACATTGCCGGGCTGTGCCATGCGTTGGCCGCACAACCGTGGGAGGGGCCGGACGAGCGCTTGCGGGCGAACGAAACCGCGCACGAGCTGCTGAGCCTATTGCTGCGCAGCCAAGCCGCGCGCCGCGACGACATCTCGGTTAAAGGCGGGCTCGCGCCGGCCGTTCGGCGCCGGCTGCGCGATTACATCGACGCGCATTTGGCCGACAAAGTCACGCTCGGCGACCTATCGGATGTCGCATGCCTCTCCGAATTTCATTTGTCTCGCATGTTTCGCACCTCGTTCGGCATGCCGCCCAACGCGTGGATCGCGCAGCGGCGAGCCGACCTGGCGCGCGAGCTGTTGCGCACGACGAGCCTATCCGTCGATGAAGTGGCCTTGCGTGCTGGCTACGCCAATACAAGCCACTTCGGTCATCGTTTCCGGGCGGCCATCGGGGCCTCGCCGCTGGCCTATCGGCGCGCGGTGGCGCGCGGCTGATCCGCACGGGCCAAATACGTCCGCAAGGCATCGATCACGGCCGCCACCTTAGGCGACGGCTGGCGCGTCGAGGGAAAGACGGCTTGAATCGCAGCCGGCTCGCCGCCCCACTGTGGCAACAAACGCACGAGGCGTCCCGCGGCCAAATCGTCGCCGATCGAGAAATCCGTGAGCACAGCGAACCCCGCTCCCGCCAGCGTAGCGGCGCGGCAAGCGCTAGCGGTGTTGGCGAGGAACGCGCGCTTGCAACGCATGCGCATGCGCTGTCCGCTCGAATCGCAGAGCGATAGCGAATACGGATGCGCCATGGTGGATAAGGCGACGAACGGCAACTCGGCCAATTCGCTGGGAGCTTCGGGTTGCGGTCGTCCGGCGAGGAACGCGGGGCTCGCGACGATCCAGCGAAGGTATTGCCCGAGCCGCGCCGAGCGGTAACTCGAGTCCTGCAAATTGCCCAATCGTACGGCCACATCGATGCGCTCGGCCACGAGATCGGCGTAGCCGTCGCCGCAGATCAGTTCGATATCGAGGTCGGGATGCGTGCGCTGGAGCGCCGCGAGCGCCGGCGCCACCACCAGCTGGCCGTAATCGATAGGCGAGGCCACCCGCACCAGCCCGCGCAACCGCCCCGATGCGCCCGAACTGGCCGAGATCGCACACAGCGCCTCGCTCGCGGCGCGGACGCACTCCCGGCTTGCCTCGTATAGCGTTCGCCCAGCCTCGGTCAAACTCGAGCGCCGCGTCGTACGCACGATCAGCGCGGTGCCCACTTCCGCTTCCAGCCGCTGAAGGTGAGCGCTCACCATCGTTTTCGCCACGCCGAGCCGTTCGGCCGCCGCACTTAGCGACCCCGCTTCGACCACCGCAGCAAACACGACGAGCCGATTCAAGTTGATGTCGCGCAGTTCGGGCATTGGCGATTATCCATTACGAGTGGATTCTGATTCGCCAATTATCCATCTTATGCAGTCAATCGCGTTGCGATAGTCTGCTCGGGGAAGTCGGTCCTTCCCGCCCACATTCACTCTTGCTCACATCGCCACGAGGTTAAGCCATGCCGCTCGCCCGCCCCGAACAGCCGATCCGCCTGCATTCCATGCGTCTGTCGGGTCACGCTCATCGCGCCCGACTCTTCTTGAGCCTGCTCGGTTTGCCGTTCGAAACGATCGAGGTCGATCTCGCCGCAGGCGAGCAAAAGCGGCCGGCATTTCTCGCGATGAACCCGTTCGGGAAGGTACCTGTCATCGAAGACGGCGATACGGTGATCTTCGATTCCAACGCGATTCTCGTTTACTTGGCGAAACGCTATGGGGGTCCGTCGTGGCTGCCCGAGGATCCGGTCGGCGCGGCACGCGTCACGCAATGGCTCTCGCTCGCGGCCGGCTTGATCGCTCAGGGCCCCTGCGCCGCTCGTTTGATCAAATTGTTCGGCTACGCGCTCGACTATGAAGTCGCCGTGCGCACCTCGAACCAACTGTTTAGCGTGATCGAGCCCGAATTCGGCAAACGGCCGTTCGCCGCCGGCACGCACCCGACGATCGCCGATGTCGCCGCTTATTCGTATATCGCTCACGCGCCTGAGGGCGGTATCTCGCTCGATCCGTATCCGAACGTTCGAGCGTGGCTTGCGCGCATCGAGGCACTGCCGGGTTTCGTCGCCATGCAGCAGTCCCCATTGCCCGCGACCGTCGTATAAGGCTCGCACCGAGAGGATGAACGCGCCATGAACTCGACCGCGACCACTCGCACTGCCCCTACGCCGCCCGCAGGCTGGGATCTCGACGAAGCGCCGTTCCATGCCGGCGAAGTGGCCGTGCAAACGCGAGCGGGCGTACGCGAGAAAGCCGAAATCGGCGGCCGGCGCGGCATTCGCCGCTATCTGCCCGAGCAACACCGGCTGTTCTTCGAACAATTGCCGTTCATTGTGCTCGGCGGCATCGATGGGCAAGGACAGCCTTGGGCGACGTTGCGCATCGGCGAGCCAGGCTTTGTATCGACACCCGACGCCACGACGCTGCGCATCGCCGGACACACGCTGGCCGGCGATCCGCTCGCCGATGCCTGGCGTGCGGGCGCCCTGCTCGGCGGGCTCGGGATCGAGTTGCCCACCCGTCGACGCAATCGCGTCAACGGGACTGTGACCGCCGCCGAGGGGCATGTACTGACCGTCGAAGTCCGGCAAAGCTTCGGCAACTGCGCGAAGTACATCCAGAGCCGCACGCCGACGCGTATCGGAACGATCGAGGCGATCGAAGCGATCGATTCGCCAATGAGTACCCCTACGGGCGCGGTTAGCGCTCCGCTCGCGCCCGCCCTGACGACGAAAACCCTGAGCGCCGCCGATCGTGCATTGATCGAGCGCAGCGACACTTACTTCATCGCCACGCGCGGCAGCTTGCAGGACGACGCGCCGTCTCAGGGCGTCGACGTCTCCCACCGCGGTGGTCTGCCGGGGTTCGTTCGCGTGCAGGGAGAGCACACCTTCGTGGCCCCCGATTATCGCGGCAATCAATTCTTCAACACGCTCGGCAATCTGGCCGTCGATGGCCGTGCGGGCCTGCTGTTCGTCGATTTCGATCGTGGCGATCTGCTGCACGTCGCCGCACACGCGCAGATTCTCTGGCAGGACCCTGAGCTCGAATCGTTTCCCGGCGCGGAGCGGCTCGTACGGTTCGAAGTCGACGAAGTGCGCCGCCGCCCCGGGGCACTGCCGTTCCGGTGGTCCGAAGTGGAGTACGCGCCACAATGGAAAACGGCGGCTGGGGCAAGTTCGGCCTCGTAATGCCTTGCGACGCGGGCGCACGTATCGCGCTCATTTATAAAAGCAATTGTATTTTGCATATCGATAGCTTTTATCATGAACCCCGTGAGCAAGACTGACGAGGTGCGCCATGACGACTGCGCAGATGCAATTGGGGATGAGCGAACGGGCGACGCTCGCGATCGGCGACGTTTTGGCCGGCCGGGGCCCGCGCAGCCCGATCGCGCGCGTGCGCTCGGCGCTGCTGTTGGCGGGGCCGGCCGTCGTCGCCTCGATTGCGTATGTCGATCCCGGCAATTTCGCGACGAACCTGCAAGCCGGCGCGAAGTACGGCTACTCGCTGCTGTGGGTGGTGCTGGCCGCCAACGTCATTGCGATGCTGTTCCAAGGGCTCTCCGCGAAACTCGGAATCGTGACGAACCGCAATCTCGCGGAAATCAGCCGTGAGCAGTTCCCGATGCCCGTCGTCTACGCGATGTGGGCCGTCAGCGAAATCGCCGCGATGGCGACCGATCTGGCCGAATTTCTCGGCGGCGCGCTCGGTTTATCGTTGCTGTTGCACGTGCCGCTCCTGGTCGGTATGGGCCTGACCGGCATCGTCACTTACGCGATTCTCACGGCCGAGCGCCGTGGGTTTCGCCCGCTCGAACTGATCGTGGGTGCGCTGATCGGCACGGTCGCGCTCGCCTATGTCGTGGAACTCATGCTGGTCGACGTGAATTGGAGCGCGGCGGCACACGGCACGTTCGTCCCGCAATTGAATGGCCCGGGCGCCCTTTCCGTCGCTGTCGGCATCCTCGGCGCGACGGTCATGCCCCATGCGATCTACCTGCATTCCGGTCTCACGCAAAACCGTGCTCCGGCTAGCAACGAGCGCGCGCGCCGCAAGCTGGTGCGCTTTTCGAATCGCGAGGTGATCGTCGCGCTGTCGGTGGCGGGACTCGTCAACATGGCAATGGTGATCATGGCGTCAGGCGCGTTTCACGCCGGCCACGCCGAGATCGCGGAGATCGAAACCGCCTATCGCAGCCTGACGCCGTTGCTCGGCGCCGGCGCGGCCGCCGTCTTTCTCGTCTCGTTGCTGGCCTCGGGCATCTCGAGTTCGGTCGTCGGCACGATGGCGGGGCAAATGGTGATGCAAGGGTTTGTCGGCGTTCACATTCCGGTCGGGGTGCGCCGCTTGTTGACGATGGCACCCGCGTTTGTCGTCGTCGCGCTCGGCGTGAACGCGACCGATGCGTTGCTCTATAGCCAAGTCGCGCTCAGCTTTGCGCTGCCCGTGCCGATGATCGCACTCGTGATCGTGACGAGCCGCCGCGATCTGATGGGGACGTTCGTCAACAGCCGGCGCGTCACGGTTGCGGCCATCGCGGCGACCGTCGTCATCGTGGCGCTGAACGTCGTGCTCTTGTTGCAGACGTTCGGGTGGATGAGCTGATGAACCCATCCGTTGATGCACTCATGCCCCCACCGCGCCGACGGCGTCCGCTGCAACGGCGCTGCGCCGGCTAAAGTTGCGGCTGCGCGTTCGCCCGCTCAGCCGGGCTTGCGCCGATCCGATATTGCGTGCGGTTTTGCCGCCCGCCTCGACTTGGCAAGCAACCGTACGAGGCGTGCGTCGTCGCGCGGGAGATCGGCTGGATCGGGCCGCCGGGCGCGTGCGCGCGATTTGCCGTTGACGCGTTCGAGCGTCTTTGCCGCCTGTTTCGCCGCGGCTTCGCTTTGTTTCGCCTCACGTTTCGCCCGCCGTGCTTCGCGCGCGAGCAAAGTCGCGAAGGCGGCCTCGTCGGCCTTCAATCCCCGGCGCGTCCTCACTTTCGGCAAGCTATCGAGTTCGCCCGCTTCGAACGCTTCGACCACCGCGGGATGAATGTAGCAACGACGGCAAACGGCCGGCGTATTGCGCAATGCGGCGGCGACGCTTTTGACCGTTTCGACCACATGCTTGCGTGCGTCGGTGACATTGCGCGGCGCGATGCGTCGCAGCGCTGCCAAGGCGAAGACGCTGCCGGCCCATGTTCGATAGTCCTTCGCCGTGAAATCCGCGCCGCTCGCTTCGCGCAGGTAGGCGTTGACGTCGGATGAGCCCACGGGCCGATGCGAGCCGTCTTCGTCGACGTACTGAAAGAGTTCGCGCCCCGGCAAATCCATGCATCGTCGAACGATGCGGGCGATCCGCGGATCGTCGACATCGACATCGTGCTCGATCCCGCTCTTGCCGCGGAAGCGAAAGCGTAGATGACCGGCTCTTACGGCCGCATGCCGCTTACGCAATGTCGTGAGCCCGAACGACCGATTCTCGCGCGCGTACTCCGCACTGCCGACGCGGATCAACGTGAGATCGAGCAAGCGCACCACCGTCGCGACCACTTTCTCCCACGGCATGCCCGGCAAGCTCAGATCGCGCGCGACCCGCGCCCGAATCTTCGGCAAGGCTTCCCCGAACGCGGCCATCCGCTCGTACTTCGTCGCATCGCGAACCTCGCGCCATCGCACATGGTAGCGATACTGCTTGCGGTTGCGCGCATCGCGGCCCGTCGCCTGCAAGTGGCCGAGCGGGTCCGGGCAAATCCAAACGTCCGTATAGGCTGGCGGGACGGCAAGTGCACGGATGCGCGCAAGTTCGGCCTCCTCGTCGATGCGCTTGCCGGTCGGATCGAAATAGACAAAGTGTCCGCGCAAAAGCTTGCGCGTGATGCCGGGGCCGCGATCGTCGACATAGCGCAGATCGGCGGGCAGCGCTATCGGTACCGGACGCGGTTCGCGTTCGCCCCCGTTCGCTTCGGCCCCGGCCGAGGCCGGACGCCGCGGCGCACGATTCGAATGACGAGAGCTGGACATAGATGAGAGCCGCGATAGCGATGCGATGCACCTGCGCAACGCTTGTGCCAGACCTGCCCCGATCGCAGCCATTCACCGGCACCAGTGCACCACTGCACCGAGGCAGCGGCTCATGCCGCTCGCGCTTCAACCGTAAGAGGAATCCGCACGCGATGCCTCGGCAATCCGTCTCGGCGTCGCCGTCGCCATCCACCAGACGAGTGCGGCAACGACCGCCATCGTTGCGGCGCCGAACAGCACCACCCGCATGGCCACGACGAACGGCATACTTGCGCCGAGCACGGAGCCGAACACCGCCACGCCGAGTGCCGAGCCCGATTGGCGCGCCGAGTTCAACACCCCCGCCGCGATGCCCGCATCGCCTGTTGCCACCGTCGCGAGCGCAGGCGCGGTCGCAGCTGGGGTGACATACCCGGCGGCAAAGCCGATGGCGATAAGCGGGACGATAGCCGCCCAATCCGGCGCCCCGGAGACGAACGCCACCAGCGCAAGCGCACCCGCTGCGTAGAGGCCGAATGCGGCGCACATCGACGCCCGCGCTCCCCCCGCCTTCGACAACCGCGCAGATAGTAGGCCGCCTAGTGCCACCATCGTCGTCATCGGGAGCAGCGCCAAGCCTGTCGAGAGGGGGGAATACGCCCGCACGCGCTGATAGTAAAGGCTCGCGACGAACAGCAAACCGTAAAAGACGAACGCCGAAGCCAGCGACACGAAGGTGGAGCCGGAGAATATGCCGCTGCGAAACAGCGCCAAAGGCAGCATGGCGTCGCGAGTGCGCGATTCGATCGCGACGAACGCCACCGCGCCGCATCCGGCCACGGCAATGCCTAACAACACGATCGGCGCATGCCAGCCGAGGGGTCCCCCTTCGATGAGGACACCGATCAACGCCGCCAGCGCGACGACCGCGGCGAGTTGCCCCGCCGCATCGAGACGGCGTGCCGGCCCCATGGGCACATCGCGAGCGACGCGGCACGTCATGGCAATCGCGCTCAAGCCTACGGGCACGTTGACGAAAAAGATGCTGCGCCAATCCAACACGTGGATCAGTGCGCCGCCGACGACGGGACCTGCTGCCATCGCCACACCGCCGCAGCCGACCCAAAGGCCGATTGCGCGCGAGCGCGCCTCGGGACTCGGGCAGGCTTGATTGATGAGCTTGAGCGAACAGGGCACCAGCAGCGCGGCGCCGATACCCTGCACGGCTCGGGCCGCCACGAGCATCGGTAGACTCGCCGCCGCTCCGCAAGCCATCGATGCCGCCGTGAACAAGGCAAGGCCCGCCAAATACATATTGCGCGCCCCCAATCGATCGCCGAGCGTCCCCCCCGACAGCAGCAATGCCGCGAACACCAACGTATAGCCGTTCGTCACCCACTGCAGCCCGGCAATCGGAATCGACAGCGCCACCGAGATCCGTTCGAGGGCGACGTTCACGATCGAGGTGTCGAGGATGACGATAAAGTAGCTGACGCTCGTCGCCGCGAGCACGCGCCGGCTCCGGACCGTGACATCGGCGTTCATCGACGATCCGCCTTGGTCCGATCACTGCTTTGACGATGGCTCACCGCCGGCCTCCTGAGTTCGTGTCATGGGGTGAGTCTAGGCGGGCGAGCTACGCGCATGTTTCGATGCGTATCGAATCATGAGGAAGCGATTGCTGCTATCGTGCTTTCATCGTTGCCCGATCTCGTCGTCGATGGAGACAGCCCATGCCATTGCAGCCGAACCTCGCGTCAGCCGCCTTTCTCATCGGCGACCCGGCTCGCTCCGCCATCCTGATGAGCCTCGTCGACGGACGCGCGCGCCCCGCCGGCGAACTCGCATTCGCGGCCGGCGTCACGGCGCAAACGGCCAGTTCGCACTTGGCGAAACTCCTGGCCGGCGGCTTGTTGACGGTCGAGACCGAAGGCCGGCATCGGTACTATCGCTTGGCGGGTGCGCACGTGGCTGCCGCGCTCGAAACGCTCGCGTCGATCGGCCCCGTGCAGCAGGTGCGTCGACGCCCGCTCAGCGGCGATGCGCAGCGGTTGCTGTTCGCGCGCTGCTGCTACGACCATCTCGCCGGGAGCCTCGGCGTGGCCGTGACGCAAACGCTGGTCGCGCGCGGCTGGCTCGCGAAGGCGGCCGACAAGCAATACGAGGTCACGCCCGAGGGTGCCGCTTGGTTCGCGCAGTTGGGCTTGGACATTGCCTCGATCAAACCCGGGCGACACGGTATCGCCCGGCAATGCCTCGATTGGACCGAGCGCGAACACCACCTCGCGGGGCCGCTCGGCACGCGCTTGATGGCCGCACTGTGCGAGCGCGGATGGCTAGTGCGAGCGAAGTCGTCGCGGGCGGTTCAGGTGACGCCGCAGGGCGCGGCGTCGTTCAGGGAGACGCTCGGGATCGATATCGCCACTGTCATGCGGGAGAGCGCCGCGGGCCATCGGCCCGACGTTCCGGCCGACGTTCACCCATTAATACCCGCGCCGAAGTTATCGTTGAGCGCATGAAACTGGGCCACGTACTTCTCGTACCCCTGCTCGGCCGCGAACCGCAGCGGATGAACGCGCTCGACCAGTACTTCCCGCGCATCCGGCTGCGTCTCGAGCAGGTTCATGACTTCGTCGATGAATGCGGCGAGCGGCATCGCATGCCGGGTCGCTCGCTTGCTGCTCGCCCATCAATTCCGTTTGCACGTAGGGCGGTGCAATCTCGATCACATCGACGTTCGTCTCGCGTAATTGATAGCGCAGCGCGTCGCTGAACGCGTGGATGGCGGCCTTGGTCGCGCTATACGTGGGCGTGTACGCCAGCGTCAGAAATGCCAATCCAGAGGACACCGTCACGATCGTCGACTTCGCTTGGCGCTTGAGCTGCGGCAGCAATGCCGCCGATAAGCGAATCGGCGCGAGCAGGTTCGTTGCGATCGTCGCCTCGGCTGTCGACAGATCGACCCTCTTCGGCTCGCCAGTCTTCAATTCGAATGATGCCCGCGTTGTGGATGACGACGTTCAGCGTCGGAAATTCTTCCGCCATACGCGCGGCGAATCGCTCGATGGACGCGGGATCCTGCACGTCGAGGACGGCCGTCTTCATGCCCGGGTTTGCGTCGGCCGCCTGGCGCAGCGCGTCCTCGCGCCGGCCCGCGATGATGACTTCATTGCCGCGGCGATGAAACGCTTCGGCCAATGCACGCCCGATGCCGGAGCCTCCGCCTGTGATAAGCATCGTGTTTCCAGTCACTTGCATGGCGCTTCTCCTTCCGTTGGTGGTTGACGGAGCCTAGAATAAAACCAATACTCTCTTTTAGGAAGTAGGCACCAGGATGTGCCGTACGAACACATTGGTAACCAACAAAATGGATCGTTGCCATGCCAACGCCTAAGCAAAAGCCCTCGGGGCGCGAGGTTGTCTTCGAATCGCCGACCGGGAACGCTCCAACCCGGAACTGGACGACGTCGTCATGCAAGTGATCGGGCGCATCGCGGATAAATGGACGATGTGCGTGCTCGAAGTACTCGCGCAAAACGGGGTGCTGCGTTTTACGCGGATCGGCGAACTGGTCGGGGGCATCAGCCAGCGCATGCTGACGAAAACGCTGCGGCAATTGGAGGAGGACGGCTTCGTCACGCGTACCGTCTATCCCGAGGTGCCGCCGCGCGTCGAATATCAATTGACGGAACTCGGTCACAGTCTATGCGCCGCGTTTTGCGGCGTCTGGCTGTGGGCGGAAAAGCACTACGCGCAATTGCGATCGCTGTCGGACCAAGCGACATCCGCATAACCGGGCCCGCCAGGCAATACGTCTTGTTTTAAACGAATCGGCGCCGACGTCCCCGCAAATCACGATGATCGAGGTGCCCGCCATCGGTGGGCCCATTGCGAATCCGCATCGATCAACGTAAGGGGTTTTCCATGAATCTATCGTTCACGGTTCGATCGTCGTCGCGCACCGTCATCGCGGCGTCCGCTCTCTCCTTGTTGTGTGGACTGCCGCTCGCCGCGCGGGCGCTGCCGGTCATGCCCTCGCCGCAAGTCCAACTCGCCGAGGGCACACTCGTCGGCGACCGCTCCATGACGGGCATCCATCAACTCAACGTCTTTCGCGGCATCCCCTACGCCGCACCGCCCGTCGGCGAGAACCGCTGGCGCGAGCCGCAACGTCTAGCACCGTGGGCCGGCGCACGACAAGCCAAACAGTTCGCGCCGCGTTGCATGCAGACGAACCATCCGGGCATCGCGTTTCGCTCCGAGCGCATGAGCGAAGACTGTCTCTACCTGAACGTTTGGGCGCCGGCTACGAGCCCGAACGGCAAGCTGCCCGTGCTCGTTTATTTTCATGGGGGCGGGTTTGCGTTCGGCGACGGCTCGGAGCCGCGCTATGACGGCTCGCATCTGGCCGGGCGCGGCATGATCGTCGTGACGGTGAATTATCGGCTCGGGGCATTCGGCTTCTTGATGCACCCTGACGCCTCGGCCGACAGCGCGACGGGTGTCGCCGGCAACTACGGTTTGCTCGATCAGCAAGCGGCGCTGCGCTGGGTGCGCGCGAATATCGCTCACTTCGGCGGCGATCCGACGCGCGTGACGATCGGCGGCGAAACGACAGGCGCGATGGCCGTGAGCGCACACATGGCGGCGCCGTCCTCGCGCGGCCTGTTCGCGCGCGCGATCGGCGAAAGCGGCGGTGCGTTCGCGCCGAACGCATTTTGGAAGCGCGCCAAAGCCGAGGCTGTGGCGCAAGCGTTCGCCACGCGGGTCGGGGCCGCGTCTCTTTCCGCGTTGCGCGCGCTGCCCGCCGAGCAACTGCAACAAGCCATGGGGACGTATCAGGCGCCCCAGCCGTTTTTTTGGCCCACGATCGACGGCTATTTCCTGACGGACACGCCCGCCTCGGTGTTCGAAGCGGGCGGCCAAGCACCGGTGCCGCTGCTGGTTGGCTCGAACTCGCAGGAGAGCCATCCCCGAACCGTCTACGGCCCACTGGCGCCTACCCCAGCGAATTGGGCCGTTATTCTCGAAGCGATCTTCCGCAACGAGGTGACGCAAGCGCGCCTCTTTTATCCGGGCAACGATGCGGCCGAAATCACACGATCGGCGGCCACGCTCGCCAACGATCTGACGATGGCGCACAGCACTTGGCGCTGGATGGATCTGCATCGCAAAACCGGCCGCGCCCCCGTCTACTTCTATCTCTTCACGCATCCGCTCCCGCCCGCCGTTGCCGCTGCGGGCGACGCAACGGCGGGCGAGGACGCATCGCCTAGCACCGGCGCGCCGCATCGCTCGGAGATCGTCTACGTGTTCGGCAACCTCGATCAAGATCGCCGTTATCGGTGGACCAGCGAGGATCGCAACGTTGCGCGGATCTTCTCCGGCTACATCGAGCAGTTCGTGAAAACGGGCAATCCGAACGCCATCGAGAGCCGGCAAGCCACCTTCGCCAGTATCGGCCGGGTGCCGAACATGCTGAAGCTGCCGAGCTGGCCCGCCGTGCGTGAGGAGCGCGATGGGCTTACGCGGCAAGTCATCGATACCCGCACCTACACGATGTCGGATTCGAGCGCCGAGCGCCAAGCCCTGGTCGAACGCGTCATGAAGTCGCGTTCCGGTAATCCTTGATTCAGATAACTTAGGAACACTACCGATCTGGCGGTGCGTGTGCGCGCGGTTAAAGGAAATACCGCGAGCACACGGTATCGCTCATCCTCGCTCACTCGCTCGGCGCATCGGCGGCGACGGCCGAGCCACTACCGGAAACCCCACCGCGTTTGGGGCGCCGCACCACCCTTACCTTCGCGCTTTTGCCGCCGCCGCAAAAGAAGCGTTCGCCACCGTCCGATTCGAGCCCCGACACCATCGTGCCCGCGGGCATCGTCAGCGCCTCGAGCACCTCGCCAGAGCGCGGATCGATATGCCGGATGTCGCTGTTCTCGCCCTCCCACGTGCCATGCCAAAGCTCGCCGTCGACCCATGTCACGCCCGTCACGAAGCGGTTCGATTCGATGGCGCGCAGCACCGTTCCGGTGTCGGGATCGACCTGATAGATCTTGCGCGCGGGATAACAGCCGACCCACAGCGATCCCTCCGCCCATGCGAGCCCCGAGCAGCCGCCCCCGGGCGGCACGGGAATCACGGCCAGCACCTGCCCGCTCGCTGCGTCGATTTTTCGAATGACATCGGCGGCGATCTGAAAGAAGTGCCTGCCGTCGAAGGCCGTGCCCGCATCGGCCGGCACGTCGATGCTGCGCCCAATGTCGCCGCTCGTCGGATCGAGTGCGTGGAGCTTGTCGCCGGCCGCAACCCATACCTGCCTGCCGTCGTAGGTCAGCCCGTGCACTGCATCGATCCCCGGCAGGGGGCCATATTCCCGAACGATCTCGGCATTCGATGTTTTCATGGCAGTGATCCTAGTCGCTCGTCCAGGGGGTGGGGAGTAACAATGTCGTCGCGAATTCGATGACGGGCGGCATCATCCAGCGGCGCGCCCGCCCTTCGCCCAGCGATTGAATCTTGCCGGCAAGGGCCAGCGTCTCTAGCGCGCGCTGCACGGAGCGTTGACTGGCGCCGAGCGCGAGCGCCAACGCGGAACTCGACCACGATTCGCCATCCGCGAGCAAGGCGAGCACGGCGCCGTGCTTTTCGTCGATGGGGCGCGCCAAGACGACCACTTCATGCGCGCGCGTCGGCATCAGCGCGAAGCCTCGCTTGGTGGCCGCGATATCGGCCACCCGACGCAACAGCACGCGCAACCGGCCCATTTCGACGCGCAGACGCGCACGGTGCGTTTCGTCGATATGCCGGGTGCGGAAAGCATCCGCGATCAAACACTCGCGCGGCACGTCGTTTGGCCACGCCTCGGCCAGCGCACGCACGAGCGCGAATAACACGGGACGGCTCGCGAGGGAAATCGAATCGTCCGCCAACCGCACGGCGTTGCGGCATGCGTCGACGATCAGCCGTTCGGGCGAGCACAGCGCCTGCGCCTGTTCCAATGTGACGGGCCGATGCTGACCTTGGGCGATCAAACGCGCGGCGGGCGCCGCCAGCCACTGCGTCGCCCGCTCGACCTCGGCCGTCAAGGAAGCGATGCCCGACTCGTGCGCGGCATGCGCGGCCCCTTCGAGCGCGGCACGCGCCGCGACCGCGTCTAGCCGCCGCAGTGCAATGCCGGCCGCAAGCAACGCACGCGCGGCATGCAGCATCGAAGGCAAAGGGCCATGCGCCCCCGCTGCGAGCGAGCGCTCGGCTTCGTCCGGACGTCCCATGAGCAGCAGCAGCCGAGCTTGCACGCAGCGCGCATGCTCGGCATTGAGCCGATCGCCGTGCGCTTCGAGCGTGGCCCGCGCGTCGTCGAGCGACTTGTCGGGC
Source organism: uncultured beta proteobacterium (assembly GCA_963838695.1). Classification (GTDB taxonomy): domain Bacteria; phylum Pseudomonadota; class Gammaproteobacteria; order Burkholderiales; family Burkholderiaceae; genus Trinickia. The sequence goes on from CAWIRZ010000016.1 coordinate 53,573, forward strand.
CAACGCAGATCGCGCACCGCCAATGCCACTTCGGCCTCGGCCACGATGCAGCGGGCGCGGGCAACCGGCGCTTGGGTTCCGAACGCGCGCGCCGCGCCGCGCAGCAGACGCTTCGCGCTGACGAAATCGCCCAGCTGCGCCATGGCGATGCCGCGCAGCGCGAGCGCGGATGCATCCTCGCGCAACGCGATTCGGTTCAGCGCGCCAAGCGCATTACCGGCAGCAAGCGCCCGCGCAGCCGCGGCAATCAGCGAATCCATGCGAATCCCGCCACACTTGTCACTCCCTCCGTTCGATGGCGGTCACTAATCTAGCACGTGACATGTCCCGACATGCCGATGCGCGTCGCCGAGGCAATGGCCGTAGCCGGACTCGGCCGGCCTGATAACGGCGACGCGATTGACGATAGCCCGCCCCCTCCAACGGAGAAACAGATGACGACCCATGCAATAGCACTACGCGATCAATGGCTGGCTGCGCGCCTGGAATTGCTCGAAGCAGAGAAAGAACTGACCCGGCGCGGCGACGAACTCGCTCGGCGCCGACAAGCATTGCCTTGGGTGCGCGTCGATAAAGCGTATCGATTCGAGACCGAGCGCGGCAGCGCGACGCTGCCGGATTTGTTCGCCGGACGCTCGCAATTGATCGTCTACCACTTCATGTTCGGGCCGGACTACCAGGCGGGGTGTCCGTCATGCTCCGCGCTCGCCGATTCGTTCAACGGCTCCGTCGCCCATCTCGCTCAACACGACGTGACGCTCATGGCCGTGTCGCGCGCACCGATCGAAAAACTGCTGGCATACAGGCGACGGATGGGATGGTCCTTTCCTTGGGCGAGTGCCGGCGAGAGCGATTTCAACTTCGATTTCAACGTCTCGTTTACCGAGATGCAGCAGCGCGACGGCGAGATCGAATACAACTACGAGCGCGGGTTTCATGCGATGGATGCGGAGCCGGCGCCAGAGCCCGTCAAGCAGTTCGCGGCCACATGCGGAACCGATGCGAAGACATACGCACGGGATCGGCCCGGGGTGAGTGCGTTCGCGCTCGAGGACGGCGTCGTGTATCACACCTATTCGACCTACGCACGCGGGGTCGATGCGCTGTGGGGCATGTACGCGTGGCTCGATCGGGCGCCGCTCGGCCGCAATGAAACGGGCGTGTGGTGGAAGCGGCACGACGAGTACGGGCAACGGTGAGGCTCGTCGTGGATTGCTGCGAGATCGAAGTCGGACAAGGCCGCTCGCACGCGTCGTCTGCCTTGTCCGCTGCGCCGATGGCTCGACGGTCGCGCAGCTGCTTGATGGTGATAGCCTGCACGGCGGGCGCCGCCGTCTCGGCCTGGCCCTGCCGGTCGATGTCCGCGATGGGTTCGATCCCGATGCCCGGCGGGTGGTCGATGTCGGCGATGTGGTCGCCGATGTGCGGACAAACGTGGCTGGGCGCCGCGATGGCATTCGTCGGCATGTGGACGTGGATGATGGCGGCAATGACGCTGCCATTGTCGGCACCGGGATGGCGACATTTCTCGCCTCGACGCGGACCGCCCGGTTCGCTCGTTGCACGGTCGAGCGCGGCTGTTCGTGTTGGACTTCTGGCTGCCACGAGCGGTTCGCTAGCATGGGGCGCCACCGGCGCGATCGTATTCGCATTTGGCCATGCGTTGGCTGCGAGCTTGCCGCACACGCCCACGCTCGCGCGTTTCGTGCCGCTCGTGCAGAGCGTGGCGGTGATCACGGCAGGCACCGTCCAGTTCACGCCATGGAAAGCGCGCCGCCTAACTCGCTGTCGCTGCGACGAAGCTATGAGATTCCAGCGTGAGATGGCTCCGATCGCTGTATGCAAGTGGGCATTGCTCACTGCTTTTCAGGAAGGAGGCTGCTGTGCGAACCTCATGGCCGCGCTATTGTTCACTGGCGTCATGGATCCGCGCGCGATGGCCGGCGCATCTGCTGCGATGGCGATCGAGCGGCTAGCGCCGGCAGACAGTCGCGCGGCCCACGGCATCGGCATCGTCATCGTGTGTACCGGCTTATATCAGGGAACGCGTACGGTGCTCGCCCTCTCTAGCTAGCGCGATGCACGGCCGCGGCTCGTCGCGCGGCCTCTTCCAGATCGGCGCGCAATTCGCCCAGCGGGACTGCCCAATCACGGTACGCTCGCTGACGATAGAGTTTGATCGTCGGATACCAGGGGCTATCTCGGCGCTCCGTCATCCAAACCCAATGCGGATTGACGTCGAGCAGCAAATACGTCGGCCGGCCTAGTGCTGCGGACAAATGTGCGACCGACGTGCAAACGGTCACCACCAAATCCAGATTGCTGATCAACGCAGCCGTATCGTCGAAGCTCGCGAGTTCGCTTGTGCGATCGACGATCGACAATCCCGCGCGCGTCATGCATGCGACATCGTCTTCGCCTCCGACTTGCAAGCTATACCAATCGATCCCGGCAATCCCGGATAAGGCTTCGGCATAGCGTTCCGGGGCAACGGCGCGAAGCGGATTGCGCTGATGGTCGCGGCTACCGGTCCATACCAACCCGGCCTTTAGCTTCGCATCGCCGCGGCCGCGAACGTCGTTATGCCAGCGTTGCACACGAGCCGGATCTGCTAATAGATACGATGCCGGAGCCGAAAGCGATTCGAGTGTGACGCCAAGGGCAAGCGGCAAGCTCGCCAGCGGCAGTTGATAGTCGAACGGTGGCAGTGCCGGCACGTCACTCGGCAATACGTCGAGGTCATAGGGGGCCAAGCTTCGTTTGAAGAGTTCGAATAGCGGAGGGAAACAGCAACACAGGACCTTACCGCCCGCCTCGCGTACATGTTTGACGATCGCCGGCAAAAAGCGAATGAATTGGATCGCGTCGCCGTGCCCCTGCTCGCCCCAGATCAGCAAGGTCTTTCCCTCGAGCGTCTCGCCGCGCCAGCGCCGTTCCGGGCAAAAGCCGCCGACGTTTTCGAGTTCGGGCGAACCGCTCCAGCGCGCTTCGAAATTGATCCAACCGTTGCGGAAATCGCCCAGCATCAACTGCAGCATCGCCACGGAAAACTGGATCTTCGGCTCGGCGCCCGACACCTTGGCCGCCTGCACGATCGCATCGAACGCTTCGTCCCATCGCTGAGACTCACGCGCCGCATTGCTCAAGGCGAGCTGCGCCAAACCGAAATCCGGCGCCAGCACACACGCCCGCCGCGCCGCGATCAACGCCTTGTCCGGCTCGCGCATTTTGAGCCAGACGTTGGCCAGGTTCGTCCACGCGAGCGCATGATTCGGTTCGGCCCGAAGGGCGTCCATCCCAACCCTCAACGCGGCTTCGCATTCGCTGCGCATGTAGTAAAGCGCCGAAAGGTTGTTGCGCAGCATCGGCAACTCGGGGTTGAGCGACATGGCACGTTCGTAAGCGTGCAACGCGGCATCGAGCGCCCCGGCTTGCTGCTCGATGAGCCCCAGCGAAAACCAAGCTTCCGCGCGATCGGGCTCGCGCTCGCACCAGTGTTTGCTAACGGCGACGCCAAGCTCCGAACGCTGCATCGAATGGGCCAGCATCGCCCATTCCGACAGCCAATCCGTTGCATCGGGCATCGCGCGATGCGCGCGTCCGAACAACTCGAGCGCGCGATCCCGCTCGCCGGCCTGAAGCGACAAACGCGCAGCCTCGACCAGCGCGCGGCCATGTGCCGGCGCGACGGCGAATACGCACTCGAGCCAAGCTCGGGCGTCGTCGTAGCGTCCGCAAAGCCGCAGCAATTCCGCTTGTGCCGTAGCGGCGTCGACGTCGCCGGGTGTGCGGGCCAGCCATTCCGACACGTGTTCCCATGCGTCGATCAACGCGCCCGTCTCCACTTGCTTGCGGAAGTCCGGCTCAGACCATCGCGCCTGCGCGTCGGTCGTCTCCGGCCTGCCGGTAGCTAACGCTGCGAAGTGTCGCGTCGTTTCGTCGAGTGGCCACGATCAGGATGCGTCCGTCACTACCGGCTAACTTGCGCCTGCGGCGCAACGCTTTGGGTCGCACGGGGCTCGTAGCCCGTGACATACCACCGGCCGTCGTTTCCGAGTTGGAAGCTCACCCGTTCATAGACGATGCGGCCGTCGGCACGCCAGGTGGTGTAATCGACGTTCGCATAGAGGCCGTCGGGGACGACCTTATCGTGCGAATAGGCCAGGCGGGTCACCGACGCCCATCCACGGCGGCTCACCGTCCCAACCATTTGGCGCAATTGCGACAGCCCGCTTTCGAATCCATTCTCGGCGTACTTCGCTCTGACAAACGGGGCCGCTTCCTGCCACACAGTCGCGTACTGGCCGGCATCGATTTGTTGAAGCACACGCTGCGCGTCGCCGAGCAATTCGTCGGCGGACGCGCCCGCTTCGGCGCCGTGCGCGAGCACCGACATCATCGTAAGCATGCATGCCACGCCCAGCTTCGATCCCCGGGTAAAACCTTTCATTGAGCCTTCTCCGTCGTGCTAGATGTAGCGCCCGCATCGGTGGCGATCTTAGCAGGCGCGAACCGTTCGCACGCCTGATCGTTCCAGCGCGTGCGGCTAACGCGATTGTGATCGTCGAACTGAATCTGATATTCGCAAGCGAGCGTCTTCTTCGCGTCGTGTTCGTCGCGGAAATGGAACAGGTAATTCCAGACACGTACGTGAAAGACGCTTTCATGGAAATGCGGCGGCCCGATCAACGGATAAACCTGTGCCTTGGTCATGCCTGGCTCGACCATGCGCAAGTTGTCCACGTTGGGAAACGTACCGTCGGGCGTCGTGGCGAGATCGGCCGAGGGAAACGCCGTATCGATCGGACCGGCACACGCGGCAAGGCCAGCCAAGCACGACACCGCAACGAGAGCCGCCTTCACAGATCGCATATTCATGGTATTTAGGAGTCCGAGTGAATTCATATCGCCATCACCATTGGTAGCCCGCGCCCACGACGGCGCCGTAGCTGCCGCGCGTATTCGTCGAGACGGCCGCCTTGTACACCCAATGGTCGTTTTCGGAAATCGTCGAGACGCCCAGCGCCTGCCCCGATTGCCCGCGATAGACGCTGCCCGCGATCGCCACCATGCTCTTGCCGGGCCCCGTCGGCTGCGGCAAACCGGCCACCGCCATCGCTGTCGCCGCGCCGCCGTCCGCATCGCGGCGATACGAATCCAGATTGTTGCGCAGCCCCGCGATCTGATTGTCGGTGTAGGAATTGGCCTCCGAAAGCGTGTTGTTCAACTGCTGCACGTTCACGGCATCGGTCGCCGCCGTACCCGCTTGGACGTTGATGATCTGCCGCGTCGAGGTGCTCGATCCCACGGCCACGACATTGGTCCGCCCGCCGTCGTTACTGCCCGAGCCGATCGCGGTCGAGCCGTTGCCGGTTGCGCTGGCGCCCACGCCCACCGCGGTGGTGTTGTTGCCGCTCGCCGAAGCGCTATTGCCGAGGGCCGTGCTGCTGGAGCCGGAAGCCACCGCGCCTGCGCCGCCCGCCGACGAGTTCGAACCGGTCGACGACGGTGTCGTGCTGCCGCCGCTCGAGGTTGGCCCCGACGAGAAATTGCCGCTGTTCGTGATCAGGGTCGTCAATTGCTGCTGAACGGATTGCAACTGCGAGACATTGACGGCATCGGTGCCAAGACGGCCCGCCGCGAGACCGGTGATCTGACGACCGCCCACGTTGACTTCACCCAACGACGATTGCGGCGAACTCAATCCATACGCGATGTAATTGGTCAGCGCGCCGATGGTCGTTGCCGAACCCGCGCCCAACGCGACGCTGTTGGCCAACGTCGCATTGGCACCCGCGCCTAGCGCCAGCGCATCGACGGCGCTGCTCGTCGCGCCCGAGCCGATCGCCACGCCGCCCGTGAAGCCCGCATTCGCGTTCGCGCCCTGCGCGATCGATTGCGCGCCGCTCGCCGTGGATTTGCTGCCGAGCGCGATGGCATCGGCCTGCACCGACGTTGCCGCTTCGCCGAGCGCGATCCCGCCCGGGGCGGTTTGCTCGACGATCGCGCCGTTGCCGACGCCCACTCCGTTGTCGCCGTTGACCACCGTCGTCGGTCCGACGGCAACCGATTCCGCCCCCACCGCCAGCGAATCGTTCGCCGCGGAATTGGCGTGGAAGTACTTCGTCGACGTGACGGAGAACGCTTGCAGCGCGCCGGTCAACTGTCGGATCGTGGCGGCGTCGTTGGGGGCGGTACCGTCCGCGACGTTGGTCAGTTGGCGGTAGCTCACACTGCCGGGCGTGGCATTGCCGAACGACACCGCGCCAAGTAAGGTCGCATCCGTCGTGTTGACCGGGATCGAATGACTACCGACCGTAATCGGGGCGGTCGTGGTCGTAATCGCGCGGTCCGAGACCGAACCGGAACCGATCGCGATGCCGCCCGCGACGGACACCGTCGAGCCCGCCCCCAACGCGAGCCCGTTGGTCGCGGCCGCTTGCACCTGCGCACCGTTGCCGGCCGCTAGCGAATCGTTCGCGCCCGCGACCGAAAGCGGCCCGATCGCGACGCTGTCGGTGCCGGTGGCTTGGCTGTCGGCCGCGGTCGAGTTCGCGTGGAAGTACTTGATGCCCGCGCCGTTCTGGATGTCGTTGACGGTGGTGGTCAGGTTGCTGACGTTTTGGTTGGTCGTAAAGAGTTGAGCGCCGTTGACGGCATCGGTGCTCGTCGAGCTGATCGTACCGCCCGCAACATTCGTGATCGTGTTCGGCCCCGTACCGCCGTGGTTGGCGCTATACGCGCCGGTGCCCCCGTTGGCGGTCGGATCCCATTGCAGGGCGTTGCTTTGCGTCAGCGTGAGTTGCGATTCGACCGACTGCAGCTGGCTCACGTTGACGGCGTCGGTCGCCGCGGAGCCTGCCGCGACGTTCGTGATGCGCCGCTCATTGCCCGCCGATCCGACGGAGACCTCTCCCACCGGTGAGGTGCCCGCCAAGACGCCCGTGCCCGGGTTGTAGGCGGCCTGACCGAGATTGGCCGTGGTGGTCGAATTCGAACCGAGCGCGACCGAATTGGCCGCCGTCGCTTGCGCGTTGTGGCCGAGCGCGACGGCGCTCGTATTGCTCGAGGTTGCGCCCGAGCCCAGCGCTACCCCGTTCGCACCGGAAGCCGTCGCGTTCGGGCCGGCCGCGATCGCATCGGTGCCGGTCGCGCCGTTGTTCGAGAAGTTGCCCTGCGGGGTGCCGCCGTCGTTGACGCTGTAGTAGTGCGTCGCACTCGCGGCCACGGCGGATGTGAGCTGCGAGACGTTGACGGCATCGGTCGACGAGGTACCGGCCGCGACGTTGTGAATTTGCGTCGCACTCCCGCCGGAATCGAGCGTAATGCTGTTGAAGTTCGTGACGCCGCCGGTCGTGTCGTATTTGACGGCTTCGTTATTGAGCGTGTTGAACGACGTCGTCAACCCGGTGAGCGAGGTTGAAATGGCGGTGACCGCTTGGTTCGTCGCAAAAAGCTGCGATCCGTTGATCGCATCCAAGCTCGAACTCGTGAGCTGGCCCGCCGCGACGTTCGTGACTTGCCGTGGCGCGGCGCTCGTGCCGACGCTCACGACGCTGGTGGGATTGCCGCCGGCGAAGGTGACCGTGTTGCCGGCGATGGTCCCTGTTGGCGTCGGGTTCGGTGCGGCGGTCGTCGAACCGGCACCGAGCGCCACGTCGTTGCTGTTCGTGGCCACGGCGCCAGAACCGAGCGCGACGCCGTTGCTATTGCTCGCGACGGCGCTGGACCCAAGCGCGACGCCGCCCGCGGCAGCGGCCGTGGAGGTGTTGCCGAGCGCGACCGAACCTTGCCCTTGCGCGTTGTTGCTGTTGCCGATCGCGACGGCACCGTTGCCGTTGGCCGTATTGTTCGAGCCCATTTCGACGGCGCCCGTGCCGATGGCCGAGCCTGGATCGCCGATCGCCACCGCGCCGTTGCCGCTTGCGGTCTGCGCTTCGCCGAGTGCGACGGCGCCCGTGCCGCTCGTCACTTGCGAGTTGTGGCCGCCTGCGATCGAGCCGGTGCCCGCGCCCGCTGCGACGGTGTTGGTGTCGCCGATGGCGACCGTCGATGCGGCTAGCGCCTTCGATGCGTTGCCCAGCGCGGTCGATGCTGTCGCCGATGCGGTAGACAAGTTGCCGACGGCTACGGCGTTTTGTCCGCTCACCGTGGATGAAACACCCAAGGCGACGCCGTCGACACCGGTTGCGGTGCTGGCGGCTCCGAGCGCGATCCCTTGATTCGCCGATGCCACGGCGCTGGCGCCGATGGCCAAGGCGTCGCCCCCGGAAGCCGTCGAGTTGATGCTGATCGCCGTCGCGCCGACCCCCGAAGCCGTCGCGCCGGGGGCTAACGCGATCGACGATGTGTTGCTCGCAACCGCCAAATCGCCCAAAGCGACGCTGAACATGGACGACGCGGTGGAACTCACGCCGATGGCGAGCGAGCTGGTGCCGGACGCGGTCGAGAGCTGGCCCAACGCAGCCGCGAAAATGCCGCTGGCCGTGGTATTGAACCCGAGCGCGATCGACTGTCCGCCCGATGCTTGCGTGCCGGACCCGGGGACGCCCGCCGTTCCGCCCGCGCCGATGGCAATCGAGGCCAAGCCCGACGCGCCGCTGTTGACACCCATCGCAACGGCCGACGACCCATTGGCCAGTGCGCCGCTTCCGACCGCAACCGCCGCCGCGCTCGCGCTCGTCGCCTGATTGCCGATGGCGACCGCCCCGGTATTGCTCGAGGTCGCTTGATTGCCGAGTGCCGCGGAGAATGCGCCGGATGCGAGGGATCCCCAGCCGTATGCCGCCGATTTCTGGCCCGATGCCGTCGCCCCATTGGCGATGGCTGTGGCGCCGACGCCACTGGCGTTCGCCCCGCTCCCCATCGCCACCGCGCCGAGTTGATTCGCCACAGCGGCATTGCCGATCGCCACGCTAAAGTCCCCCGTGGCTCCGGCGAACGCCCCGATCGCGACAGAGCTCGTTCCGCTAGCGGTGACGAAATCGCCGAACGCGCTGGCATTGATCTGTGACGCCGACGCCGACACACCGACCGCGACCGCATTGCTCGCGGTTGCCGTAGAGCCCGTGCCAGCGTTGTATTGCGCGTGCGCGTGCTCGGGAGCGAGCGTTCCGCAAAGCACGATGGCGGCGGCGATCGCCGTGACCGCGCCGCCCGCGCCGCCACGACGGTTGGTCGTGCGTGAGACATCTGCGCAAACGGCGACCGTCCTCGGCTTGCCGCCCGCTCGATCCAACTCCGACGCCGCGACCCAAGCCCCCAGGGCTTCATTCCAGATTGTCTTATATGACTTGTTCATCTTAATTTCGCCACACGTTTGTCATGAAATTCCAAAGAGGAACCGAGAGTGCGATGGGAAGCAGCGGCACAGCCTTTCAAATTCCATTCACGCAAGCTCTCACCACACCTAAGTCACTCGATGAAAACCAACTGCGGATACGAACAGGTAGACAAACCGCTCCACATAGCTAGTTAGGAGTGCTAATTAACGTATCGGCAGCGACGCTCGTTCGGGCGATGCGATCGCCTCGGATTCGTCATCTGCGTTACATCGACCACCGCAAAACATTGAGCGCATGCGCAGCGCTGCCCGTCCAAGCCGGCTGCGGAGGAGCGTCATCCCGGATCAAGACAGGATGCGCCACGCGCAGGGCGGCAGACCGGTTACCCGAGAGCAACGCAGTCAATCAGATGGCGAAGGGGTGAGGCTAAGAAGAGGACCACGCATGAAGGCATGCATGGGTAGCTCACGCTCGGCGCCGGTCTCGCCAAACGTTTGCGTGCGTCCGTGATTTGAGGAGTTCATCGTTATCGTGCCTCAGCAAGTGCTACGCGTGCCTCGTTATTATCGACGTAGACGGCCCGTTCCACGTCAGTCCGTCGGCATTCTCGCGGTCACCCTGCTCTCAAGGACCTGATACCGGCGGTGTGCAATGGATTCTCGTTGAAGATGCAAGGCATGGCAATCTTTTGTGTGAAAAATCCCACTAAATGATGGTTGTGACAATCGTTGCGTTTTTTTAACATTTGTTATGAATTGGCTTGAGCACGACGGCGGCGGCCGCTGTCGTTCCGGCGAACGGCAACGACGCATGGCGCTCCGTGCGATGTGCGATGCTCGATCCAAGCGCAACAGCCGAGCACCGCGACCTCCGCAACCGACGGGTTCACGCCGCAAGCATCAAGTCCAGGTTCTGCACCGCTGCGCCCGACGCGCCCTTGCCCAGATTGTCGAACACGGCCGACAACAAAACCTGGCCCCGTTCCGCATTGGCAAACACGCCTAGGCGCAGCCCATTTGTCCCGTTCAGTACTTGCGGATTCAAATGCGCGATGGCCCGTGCATCGGCGAGCGACATCACTTCGACATACCGTGCGCCCGCGTAGTGACGGTCCAGACACGCATGCAGCCGTTCACCGTCCACGCCCGGGGCGAGCAAGCGCAATTCGATCGGCACCGTCAGCACGATGCCTTGCCGGTATGCCCCATAGGCCGGCACGAAGAACGGCCGATGCGTCAGGCCGGTGTGCACTTGAATTTCCGGGGTGTGCTTGTGCTCCAGCGCAAGTCCATAGACCTTGAACGGCGCTTCGCAGGCCCCGTCGTTCATTTCGTATGCGTCGACTGCGGCGCGGCCACCGCCTGAATAGCCCGAGATTGCATGAATCGCCATCGGGTAATCGCGCGGGATAAGGCCCGCTTCGATTAGCGGCCGCAGCAATGCAATTGCCCCGGTCGGATAGCATCCCGGGTTCGTCACGCGGCGAGCCCCGGCAATGCGCTGCGCCTGCCCGTCGCCCATCTCCGGCAATCCATAAACCCATTCCGGCTGTGTGCGATGGGCCGAGCTCGCATCGATCACGCGCACATCGGGGTTTCGAATGAACCCGACCGCCTCGCGCGCCGCCGCATCGGGCAAACACAGTATCGCGATATCGCAGTCATTGATGGCCGCCGCTCGGCGCTGCGGGTCCTTGCGCTCGTCGGGCGCCAGGGTCAGCAGTTCGAAATCCGTCCGGCCGCGCAAACGCTCGTGGATTTGCAAGCCCGTCGTACCCTGATCGCCGTCGATGAAAACCGTCGGTGTGCGCCTCGCCATCATCCTTCTCCCATTCGATCGTTAGTGCGAAAAACGTATCGTGCACTCCGGCCTTAGAATAAGAAAAGTTGAATTTCATAAGCGACAGGTTCATGTTTCCTGAATGCGAGGATAGCGATGCGAGAAATTAGCTTGGACCGGCTGCGCACGCTCGTGGCAATCGCGGATTGCGGGTCGTTCGCCGCCGCGGCGCAAGCGCTGCATCTCGCGCCGCCCACCGTCAGTCTTCATATCGCCGAACTCGAAAGCCGGATCGGCGCGCCGCTACTTTCGCGCACGCGCGGTAACGTACGGCCGTCGTCGATCGGCGAAGCCTTGATTGCGCGCGCACGGCGGCTACTCGCCGAAGTCGAATCGACACTCGAAGATGTCAGCCGGCAAGTGCAAGGGTTGACCGGTCGAGTCCGACTGGGCGCGTCCACCGGGGCGATCGCTCATCTGCTGCCCCAAGCGATTGCGCAACTGCGCGACCACCATCCCGATATCGACGTGCAGATCGCCGTGCTCACCTCTCAAGACACGCTTGCACGGCTTGCGCAAGGCACGCTCGACGTCGGGCTCGTTGCCCTGCCGCAAGCGCCCGCCGCGGGCCTTCACATCCGGCCTTGGCGCCGCGATCCGGTCGTCGCTTTCTTGCCCGCCGATTGGCCGGCGCCGGCCCGCGTCACGCCGGCATGGCTGGCGCAGCAGCCGTTGATTCTCAACGATGCCAATACACGGCTTTCGCGGCTGACGTCGGAATGGTTTGCGCTAGGTGGCTATCGGGCGACGGCGAGAATCGAGCTGAACTTCAACGATGCCATCAAAAGCCTGGTCGCCGCGGGCTACGGCGCGACGCTGCTGCCGCATGAAGCGGGCGCACCGCACGCGGACGAACGCATCGCGATGCGCCCGTTGCGGCCGGCGCTATGGCGCGAACTCGGTATCGCTCACCGATCGGGGCAAGTCGAACGCGCCACGCAACATGTGCTCGATGCGTTGTGGAAACTCAAGGCGCGGTAGCGGCGGATCGCTCGCACACTCAGCCAAAGCTCACGTGATAGATAGGCGGAAGATGCGCCGAGAGTTCGCGCCAGCTTTCGCCGCCGTCGTTCGACGTCCATAGCCCGCCCGTCGTCGAACCCATCGCGAGGCGGTTGCCGGTTGCATCGATGGCCAGCCCGTGTCGATAGACCAGATCGTAAGCAGGCGCTGACGGCAATCCCTCGGAGAAAGACTCGAACGTACGGCCGCCGTCGCGCGTGCGCGTGACGACAAAGCGGCCGTCGACAGGAATACGGCACGCGTCTTTCACGGCGGGCACGAACCACGCCGTTTCGGGGTCTTGCGGATGGACGGCGACGGCAAAACCGAAATTCGACGGTTGCGCCTCCACGCGCGTCCAACCCAGGCCGCCGTCGATCGAACGGAAGATGGCGCAATGATGCTGCGTCCAAAGTTTATCGGGCGCACTCAGACATTGAACGACGCGGTGGGGATCCTGCGCGTTCTCTTCCTCGCGCCGCTCGGGCGGCATGTAATCGGCTTGCATCCCTCGCGATGTCGGCTTCCAGGTGGCACCGCGATCGAAGGTCTGCCACACACCGCCGGATGAGACGGCGATCGTCACATGACCGCTGTCTCTCGGATCGACCAGCACCGAGTGGATGCCCGCGTGGTCATAGCCGCCACCGCCCCATTCGCGCCGCTCCGGACGGTCCCATAGCGAGCGCATCAACGTCCAGCTTTCGCCTCGGTCGTCGGAACGGAACAGGCCGCCCGGGATCGTGCCGGCCCATAGGGTACCGGGCTCGTCGGCACCGCCTGGCTCGAGCGTCCAGATCTGCTCGAGCGACCATAAGGGCTCAGGGGTTGCGGCGGGGACCGGGGCCTGCGTTGCATCGGCGGATACATCCGCCCTGCTTGCCGATTCGGCCTCCAATCCAACCTCGGGTTGCGGGGGATATACCGGAGTCGCACAAGGCGCCCACTCGCTCGCATCTGCGGATAGGCGATGGAGTTTCACACCGAAGTGACCGAGATTAAGCGCAGCGTAGAGCGTGCCGTCGCGCGGATCGGCGAGTGCCGATGTCACGGGCTCGCCGATGAAATGAATCGCCGCCTGCTTCCAGCGGCGGCGCTCCGCATCGTCCGATTCGAACACGAACAGCCCTTTACGGGTGCCAACGATCAAACGGTCGTCGTTCACGGTGTGTCTCCATCGTTATATACGCGCTCGTGCGCGCCCGGCGTCAGCCGCCGGAGAGTGCCTGCACTACGTAAATGCGACTGTCGTGATCGACAGGATCCGAAAGACGGCGGCGATCGCGCAAGGGCTGGCCGTCGACAAAGACCGAGAGGTGCCGGCGCAATCCGCCTTGATCGTCGAGGATATAGCCGCGCAGACGCGGCTCCTCGGCGAATACCGCGGATAGCGCCTCGTCCACCGAACGTGCGGCCACATCGCGTTCAGGCATCGCGACGTGGCGTTGGATCGAGGCGGCGAAGAAGAGGTGCGCCATCTTGGGGCCGGCGTTTCGACTGGGGTGCTTAAGTGTAGTCGAAGGCGGCGGGACGAATTTTGCTGGAGAGCGCGTGCACCCGGAACATATTCGTCATTTTTTGCGGACCGTCGAGAAAATCCACGGCGGCCCGCGTGTCGTCATCGAAGAGGACACCGATGCGATCGGCGTGGTGGCGCCCAGGACCGATCGCTTCCGCCGAAAGCCCCTTTTTGTCGACCGATCGTCGGAACGGATTCGGTCATTGCGGATCAATTGAAACCGAAAAACCGGCTTCGATTACTTCGGAAGAAAACGTTTTCAGCCTCTGCAACGCTTCATTCCACTAAAGACTTGAAACCCCGGCTCGCCCGAAGGCAATTCAAGCAATTGGGAGTCGACGCACTTTACGGCAATTTTGAACGCGTGTAGCCTAGACAGACTGATTTGGACAAACGCACCTAGGCAGACAGATCTGTTTATAAAAACCAATTTTCGACGTAGACGAGCCGGCCGCGATCGGTTATCGGTCTTGCACGCCTTATCCGAAACACATCGAGCTGATCCCGTATCCAAGCGGTGAAGCCGCCCTTTCGTGGCTCGAAGGGCGACGGGCAGCCATTTGAATATCGGTTGCTGAATAAATGAAGTAAATATAGCGCCCACCTTTTAGATGCCGCGCAAATGTGCCGGCAGCGCGCATCAATTGCGATCATCGAGTCTTGATTTATTCTCCAAGCGGGCCTTGGAGCGACGCAACTCGGCATTTTAAATGTGGGGTGCGTCGTCACGACGAAGAACAATACAACTTAGAATCTGAGAGGAAGAGATGTGTGGAATAGCGGGAACAATCGGAACCGTCGATACCTCGATTGCAGCCACCATGGTTGCGGCTCTGCATCATCGGGGACCCGATCAGCAAGGAATCGCATCGCTAGGCCCGGTTGCGATGGGGGCTACGCGCCTTGCCATCGTCGATCCGGTTGGCGGAAGCCAACCGATCTATAACGAAGATCGCTCGATTTGCCTTGTTTTCAACGGCGAGATCTACAACCACGACGAGCTGCGCCTCAAGCTGCAGGCGCGGGGGCACACGTTCCTCACCACGTCCGACACCGAAGTCATCGTTCATCTCTTCGAGGAATACGGCGAGTCCTGCGTCGAACATCTGCGCGGCATGTTCTGCTTCGCCGTCACCGATGGCCGCAAGGTGTTTCTCGCACGAGATCGCGTAGGCATCAAACCGTTGTATTACACGCAGTTGCGCGATCGCAACCTCATGTTGTTCAGCTCCGAGATCAAGTCGCTATTGGCTGCACCGATGGTGCCGGCAAGGCTTGACGATATCGCCGTCACCGATTGGGCGATCATCGGGCACTCCGTGGCCAATCGCACGATGTTCGAAGGCATCCGTCTGCTAGGCCCGGGCGAAACCGTCTGGGTGGACGTTGCGAACCCGGCAAAGGAGCTGCGGCCGCGGAAATACTTCGCGCTGCAATACCGCCGCGACGAGAGTATCACCATGGCGACGGCGGAGGAGATGACACTCGCGGCGTTGACGGAAGCCATCGACTTGCATGCGCGCACCACCGACGGCAATCTCGGCATCGTGCTATCCGGTGGGCTCGACTCCGCGTTGATGGCACTGATTGCCGACGCCACGAAGCAAGCGCAATTGCGCACATACACGGTAGCCGACCACTGGGGGCACCCCGATGTGGGCCAGGCGAAATTTATCGCCGACTTCATCGAGTCGAACCACCGTACTTTAGTCATCGACTACAGCCACTACCTGAACGAAATCCCCAGTTTCATTGCAGTCGAGGAAACGCCGAGCGACTTGACCGACATTCCGCACTACGTCATGAACCGCGAGATCGGCAAGGAAACGAAAGTTTGCCTCAGCGGCGAGGGCGCGGACGAAGTGTTCGGCGGTTATCAAGAATTCGTCGAGCGCTGGCACAAGGTGGCCGGCTTGAAGGATCGCATCGGGATGGCAGGAGGAATGGGGCTGGGCCTTTCGAGCGAAGCGCAAGCCTATGTCGATCCGATCATCAGCGCGTCTTCCTATGAAAAGTACCTCGACCAGCTATTCCGCTATAGCTGCGAGGATCAGCTCGACCGCGCCCATCTGCACCGCGTGGACAAATTCGGCATGGCATTCAGCCTCGAGATCCGTGTCCCGTTCCTTGACAACAAGGTGTTGGACTTGGGCACCTCGCTGCCGATTCGGCACCTTGTGAATTCCGAGCTAGGCATCCGCAAGCATGTGCTGCGCCGGGTGCTGCTTAAAAAGTTCGGCGCGCGCATGGCCGATATCGCACTGCGCGAAAAGCTGACCTTCCCTTCCGCTGGCGACCGCTTCGTGGCCGATCTCGGCGAACTGTGCAAGCAATACCTGCCTGCGGATTTCGCGAAGAAACACCGCCTTAGCATGTTCACCAACAACATCGTGAAGATGGTTTGCTTCGACTTGTTCGTGGAAATTTTCGTCAAGCACCGAGGCGACGCCTCCAAGGTCGGTGGCTTCACCGAGTTTCTGCAATCCGCATACGGCGCACGCCGGTCGATCCCGGCCGTGTAAAAGCCGCCTCCGCGCAAAAAGGTATCGCACCTATAGCGGGTGCGGTTCGTCCGTGCGCCTCGATTCGGTCAACCGAAACGAGGCCAGACGTGCGCCAAGCGGACGGAGATCCAACGTTTCACACGAACAACGTCACGTAGTTGGAGAGAAGCATGGTAACCATGGAGACAATCTGTCGCATCCTATCCGGCGACAGATTCGCTGTTCTTGATAACAACAAGAAAGGCGGCGATAAGCAGAGCTCTGTTTTTTTCGATCCCATAGAATTTTTAGTCGCGGAGTTACCCGAAGACGTTGATGCCAAGCTTGCCGATATCGAACGGCACTTGAACCTTGGGCATCACGCCGTCGGCTACTTCTCCTATGAGCTGGGGCATGTGCTGAACCCACGCGTCGATGGGCGCCTGGCGCACAATCGTTCGGTACCCTTGTTTTGCGTCGGCATTTATCAGAACCGGCTCCAAGTTCCCGACGAGTTGCTGGAACAAGCGCTCGAACGCCTGACGGCGCTCGACGATGCCTGCATCACGAACTGCCGGCTCAACATGAGCAAGGCGCAGTACCTCGACCGCGTGGGTACGGTCAAGCGGCACATTTTCGAGGGCGATACGTATCAGACGAACTACACGCTCAAATATAAGTTCAACCATGCCGGCTCGCCCCTGAAGCTGTACTCCGAGTTGCGCCATCGTCAGCAGGTGGAATACGGCGCGTACCTGGATTTCCCGGGTCTCACAGTGCTCTCGCGTTCGCCGGAACTGTTCTTCAACAAGAAAGGCGAAGACATCTTCACGATGCCGATGAAGGGCACCATCAAGCGCGGTGCGACGCCGGAACAAGACAAGGCAAACTTCGCGTTTCTCTCGAGCGACGAAAAATCTCGCGCGGAAAACGTCATGATCGTCGACCTGCTGCGCAACGATTTCTCGCGTATCAGCCATCGCGGTACGGTCAAGACGATCAACCTGTTCGAGGTCCAGACCTATGAGACGCTGCATCAGATGGTCTCCACGGTCTCCGCGAAGGTCGACGCTGACATCCCGCTCGTGCGTCTGCTGAAAGAGATCTTTCCTTGTGGCTCGATCACCGGCGCGCCGAAGCTTCGCACGATGGAAATCATTCGCGACTTGGAGATGGAGCCGCGAGGCATCTACACCGGCGCGATCGGCTACATCGAGCCGGGCAAAGATATGTGCTTCAACGTCGTCATCCGTAGCCTCGTTCTGTTTCCCGATGGAAGCGGCGAAATGGGCGTAGGAAGCGGAGTGGTGAACGACTCCGATGCGGAAGCGGAATACGATGAATGCCGCCTTAAGGGACGGTTTTTTACCGATCGCTTTTCCGACTTCCACCTCATCGAGAGCCTGCGCTACGACGAGGGCTACCGCAATCTCGACCGACATCTCGACCGCCTGAACCAAAGCGCTTCCGAGCTGGGGTTCGATCTCGACGCCGCGCCGCTGCGCGAGCATTTGCTGGAACATGCTTCAGAGCTGACCACGCCGTCGAAGGTGCGCGTTCTGTTGTCGAAGAACGGCGAATACAGCATTGAATCGCAGCCGCTCGAAACGCCGACCGAAGGGATCAAAAAGATCATCTTGTCGCCGGATCGCATCCCGTCGAAACTCGGTCCGCTGCTGCGACACAAGACATCGCTACGTAAGCGGTACCAAGCGGCTTATCAGAACGTATGCAGGGATGGCTACTACGACGCGATTTTTTCGAACGACAAAGGGGAAATCACGGAGGGCACGTTCAACAACCTGTTTATCCGCCAGGGCGATCGCTGGTACACGCCACCCGTTTCCTGCGGTCTGCTTGCCGGCATCCAGCGACAGTGCCTGCTGGAGTCGACGGACAAGCAGGTTTCCGAGAAGGTACTCACGTTGGCCGACCTAAAGGCGGCCGACGAAATTTATCTCACCAATGACGTGCGCGGCATGGTGAAGGTCCAACTCGATACGATCGGGGAATAGCGCCATGCTGTGTCTGATAGATAACTACGATTCGTTCACCTACAACATCGTGCACTACTTGCACGAACTCGATGTGAATGTGCGCGTCATCCGGAATGACCAGATGACCGTGCAGGAAGTGCTCGCTTTGAAGCCGACCCACATCGTGCTGTCGCCTGGGCCCGGGACACCGAACGAATCAGGCATCTCCAAAGCGTTGCTCGAAGCGGCGGCCCTCGAAGGTATCCCCGTGCTCGGCGTCTGCCTTGGTCACGAAATCATCGGTGAAGTCTTTGGTGGGCAGGTTGTGCATGCGCGCCGCGTCATGCACGGCAAGGCCGATTCGGTCCGCCACGTGGAAAGCGGCGTTTTTTCCGCGGTGCCGGATGGTTTTACCGTCGGTCGCTACCATTCGCTGGTGGTGAACAAGGAAGACTTCCCCGAGTGCCTCGAAATCACCGCATGGACAGTGACCGAAGAAGGCGATGTCGATGAAATCATGGGGATTGCGCATAAAACACTGCCGATCCACGGTGTGCAGTTCCATCCTGAATCGATCATGACCGAGCACGGTCATCACCTCTTCTCGAATTTCCTCGCCGTCAAGCCGCATTCAGCCCAGGCCCACGGCGGCTGAAGCGATATCGAATAAAGGATCGACATGTACTCCACCATTGCCGGTGAAGCGGCTGGCCGTACCTTGGAGCACCGCGTCACCGCGACGCTGGCGGATTCTTGGGAAACCCGCGTCGCGGTGAAAACCTGCACCCTCGATGCGGATAGTTACTACGACAAAACCATCCCGGACTACCCGCCGCGCCTCGTTCCATTTCGCGATCATCCTCGCTATAGGGCGCTCTCCGAAACCACGCGCGCTCGAATCTTGGCTGGCGCTTGGATCGCTTACAACGAGAAAACCATCGACGTAGAGATGTCGGTGACCGCGCCAGCCTGCGCATTGCTAATGAAGAATGCGTTTCTGGGACTGGACACGGCCGCATCGAAACGGCTGGTCGCGCAAACTCAGATCGACGAACAGTTTCATGTGTTGATGTGTCTCGATGCGTGCCTGCTCGCTCGCAAAATGCACGGCCTAGAGGGGTTGGTGATTCCCAAATCGCTCGTTGCCCAGGAAGTCGACCGCGCCGTACAGAAGGCCGCCAATCATCGCGAAACCGAATTGATTCAACTCGCTTTCGCCGCGGTCGCCGAGGTGACGGTCAACCAATACTTGGACATTCTCGCGGACGACCCGGAGATCCAGCCGTTCAACCGCGCGACGACCGCCCTTCACCGCAAGGACGAAGCGACGCATCGCGACATCTACAAGGGCTTTGTGACGAGTGTCTTCGGCAATTTTAGCGAGCACGAGCGTCAGGCGTTCGTGAAGGCGTTGACCGCTGGCCTCGAAGCCTTCGTGAAGATCGACTTCGGTGCATGGCAGCGGATCCTCGAATTTCTCCATATCGAAGGCGCGGAGGAAATCATCGGCGATTGCGTTCGCGGTGGCGCGGCGAAGCGGATCGTGCGCGATTACTCCGGCTTTCGCGGGCTCTTGGCCGATATCGGCGTGAGCGAGCGCGACATCGATTTCGATTTCGATCTTGCTTGATGCCTATCGCAACGTCGTCCCGCATCGGTCGCGCGAGTGGCTGGGGATCTGTACCTATCGACTGCCGGAAGACGTGTGAAAAGACGCATTGAAATACGCCGTAGCGGCGCGGGAGGCTGAGCATGGCCGCGCCCTCCTTCGCCCAGTCCGACCACCCGCCACTCGAGGGTATGACGTTGCTGTTCGGGACGCTCGCGCTCTCGATCGCGGTGTTCATGATCATCCTCGACTCCTCGGTAGCGAACGTCTCTATTCGGACGATTTCCGGCCAACTGGGCGTTTCGCCACAGCAAGGCACCTGGGTGATCACATCGTTTACGGTCGCGAACGCCATTGCGATCCCGCTGACCGGCTGGCTCACCACGCGCTTTGGCCAAGTGCGGCTATTCGTCGGTTCGACGCTGCTGTTCGTGCTTGCCTCATGGCTGTGCGGCCTTGCCCCCAACCTCGAATTGCTGATCACGGCTCGCGTGCTGCAAGGCGTGGCGGCCGGCCCGATCGTGCCGTTGTCGCAAGCGCTGCTACTGCCGAGCTACCCGCGCTCGCGCATCGGCATGGCGCTCGCCTTCTGGGGCATGACCACACTCGTCGCGCCGATCACGGGGCCGCTACTCGGTGGATGGATTTCCGACAACTACAATTGGCCGTGGATCTTCTACATCAATATCCCGATCGGCATCGGCTCTGCTTGGGCCACGTGGTGGATCTACCGTGAGCGCACATCGGCCACACGCAAGGTACCGATAGACGGCGTGGGCTTGGCGTTGCTTGCTTTGTGGGTGGGCTCGCTGCAGGTGATGCTCGACAAGGGCAAGGAGCTTGATTGGTTCAGCTCGCCGATGATCGTGGTGCTCGCGGTGGTCGCCCTCGTTAGCTTCGCCTACTTCCTCGTGTGGGAACTCTTTGAAGAACATCCGGTTGTCGATCTATCCGTGTTCAAAGGACGCAATTTCAGCAGCGGCGTCATTGCACTGTCCGTCGGATTCTCACTGTTCTTCGCCAACTTAGTCGTTTTCCCGTTGTGGTTGCAGATCCAGCTTGGCTATACCGCCACCGAGGCTGGCAGAGTGATGGCGCCCGTCGGCGTCACCGCAGTTTTACTCACGCCTATCGTCGGCCATCTGCTGCCAAAGATCGAAGCGCGCCTGTTCGCCAGTTGCGGCTTGTTGTTGTTCGCGCTGGTGTTCTATTTACGGGCGAGGTACACCGTCGACGTCGACACGCTCTCGCTCGCGATACCCACACTGGTACAGGGCGCGGCGATGGCGATGTTCTTCACCCCGATGAACTCCATCATTCTTTCCGGATTGCGGCCTGAGAAAGTGGCTTCAGCCGCCGGGCTATTCATTTTCGTGCGGACCATGTCCAGCGGCCTCGCTACCTCGATCGTCTCGACGCTTTGGGACAACCGCACCGTGCTGCACCACGCGCGTCTCGCCGAACACACCGGCCCGGATCAACTGGCGTTCAACCAGTTCGTCCATACGCTCATCGGGCAAGGCATGAGTCAGGACGGCGCGTACGCCATGATCGAGCGCTTGATGACCGTCCAGGCCAGCACGATGGGCGTGGTCGACATTTTTTGGATGTCGTCGGTGCTCTTCGTTTCGCTCGTCGGGCTCGTGTGGTTGACGAAACCGATGCAATTCGGGGTGCATGTCGTCAGCGAATAAGCGTTGACGCCGAGGCGCCGAACTCAAGAACGAATACCGCATTGAAACGCTGCGAGACGTACCCGCAACACTCCCTGACATTTGCGTTCATACAAAAGAGGAAGAGAAATCATGCTGACACCGATCAATACTTTTAAGCAGGCACTCAAGCGCGGCCAGACCCAGATTGGCCTGTGGCACTCACTGGCGGATCCGTATGCGGCAGAAATCTGCGCGGGCAGCGGGTTCGATTACCTTACCCTTGACGCCGAGCATGCGCCCACCGATCTGCGTCACTTGCTTCACACACTGCAGGCGGTCGCGCCGTATTCGACCCACCCCGTAGTACGTGTGCCGCACGGCGACGCGACCATCATCAAGCAGGTACTTGAAATCGGCGCTACGACGCTTATCGTGCCGCAGGTCGACACAGCCGAACAAGCGAAGGATTTAGTGCGTGCGATGCGTTATCCGCCGCATGGCATCCGCGGATTCGGCGCAGCGCTCGGTCGCTCGTCGCGTTGGACGCGCTACACCGATTACGTCAAGCAGGCCGACGAACAGGTATGCCTGATTGTGCAGGCAGAGACGGTGACCGCACTCGAAAACCTGGAAGCGATCGCCGCAGTAGACGGCGTCGACGGCGTGATGATTGGGCCGGGCGATCTCTCCGCATCGATGGGATACGCCGGTCAGCTTTCGCACCCGGACGTTGTCGGTACGATCAACCAAGCGATCTCGAGAATTCGCGCTACCGGCAAGGCGGCCGGCATCTTGTGCGCGGATGAAGCGCTCTCTCGCCATTACATCGAGCAAGGCGTCACGTTTATCGCTGTCGGCGTGGATACTTTTCTGCTCGCCGGATCGACCAAAGCACTCGCCGATCGGTTCCATGCGATTGTGGACCGAAAGAGCGACGCAGCCGCCTAGTCGGTTTTAAGCCAAGCACGATGCCAATTCATGAGAGGGAATGCAGCATGTCTATGTCGGACCGGGACGGAAAGATTTGGAAGGACGGCGAGCTTGTCGAATGGAGAGAAGCCACTATCCATGTGCTGACGCATTCGTTGCACTACGGCATGGCGGTGTTTGAAGGTGTGCGTGCTTATAGCGCAAAAGACGGGACAGCGATCTTTCGCCTGAAGGAGCATACCCAACGCCTGCTGAACTCGGCCAAGATCTTCCGGATGCAGGTGCCGTTCGATCTCGATACCCTTGTCGACGCGCAGAAACAAGTGGTCCGCGCGAACGAGTTCGACGCCTGCTACCTGCGGCCCCTCATTTGGATTGGTTCGGAAAAACTTGGCATTTCCGCGACGGGCAACACGATCCATGCGGCCATCGCCGCTTGGCGATTGGCGCCGTATCTGGGCGAGGAAGGTCTTGTCAAAGGCATCCGCGTCAAGACATCGTCCTTTTCGCGCCATCACGTGAACGTATCGATGGTACGTGCCAAGGCGAGCGGTCACTACGTCAATTCGATCCTCGCCAATCATGAAGCGGTGAGCGACGGTTACAACGAAGCGCTGCTGCTCGACACGGACGGCTACGTCTCCGAGGGTTCCGGGGTCAACATCTTTATCGTTAAGAACGGAAAGCTCTACACGCCGGATCTGGCGTCGTGTCTCGACGGCATTACCCGCGACACGATCCTCACGCTCGCGCGGGATATGGGTTACGAAGCGATCGAAAAACGGATTACGCGCGACGAGGTGTACTGTTGCGACGAGGCTTTCTTCACCGGGACGGCTGGAGAAGTCACACCTATTCGCGAACTCGACAACCGACAGATCGGAGAAGGCGTGCGAGGACCTTTGACGGAGAAATTGCAGGCGATGTACTACGCCGTTGTGAAGGGAGAGGTGCCGGAATACCGGCATTGGTTGAGCTATGTTTGAGGCAATCTGATTCGACGGTGCGCTGCGTTTCGCTGGACTGGAGCGCGCCCGATACGATCACGAGCAGACCGGCGGCAAGGCTGGCGGCCGCGGCGAGACGAAGCCCGCCGCGCACGGAACCGGTACGGCGCGCGGTGAGTTGATGTTGCCTTTTTAACCGAAGCGCGTTTTGGCGCCCGATTTAGGTCAAGCGGCGTTCAGTTCGCGGCGGCGTTCTTCTAGCTTTCGCGGATCTCGGCGGATCTCGAGGAGAGGCTTTCGTTTGCGCGCTCGCTTTCGTCGAGTCGGCGGTGTTACCCTCGCTCAGACCATGGCCGACCGCGTACCGATTCCGAGGCCGTTACGCAATTCTCTGTATTCGCCTGGCGAGCAGGACGTGAGCGACTGGTGAACAATTCCGCGGCACCACGCCAACCGCCAGGCCACCACCGCCGCGCGGCTTGGGCAATACATGTCAACCAGGAAAGCTGAAGGTAAGAATGAGACGAGTTGGGGTATATGTTGACGGAAGCAACGTCGGAATGAACGGCGGGCACGGCATGCGCTTCGATGTGCTCCGAGAGCTGGCATGCCGTGGCGGCGGAGAAGCGCAGCGCTTGAATGTCTACTTGGCATTTGATCAGCGCCGCGCAAACGATTCTCCGGACTATGCCTCGAAGGCGAGAGGCTACCAGGCCGCGCTACGCGACCAGGGATTCCGCGTGACGGTGAAATACTTCAAGCACTACAAGGACGAAGACGGCAACGAAGTTTCGAAGTCGAATGCGGACCTTGATATGGCTGTCGACGCTTTGACGGAATCCGAGCGACTCGATACCGTATTGCTCGTAACCGGCGACGGCGATTTCGTTCGAGTCGTCCGCGCACTACAAAGCAAAGGTTGCCGCGTAGACGTGCTGGCCTTCGATAACATCTCGCGAGAGCTTCGAGATGCCGCAGACCAGTTCATGAATGGCTATCTGATCCCCGGCCTGCTGCCGACGCGGGACGCAATCGACCCTCGGGCACGTTGGGGTACCGCAGGTAGCCGTATCCGAGGTTTTTGTCATCGCTTTGAGCCCGATGAACGGTACGGCTTCATCCGTTATTGGCCAGCTATGCCCGCAAGCCCCGTGCTAGCGGCGAGCGAAACAGAATCGGCCTATTTCAAAAGCGGAGCACTCGTCGATGCGTCGGCTGCAACGAAGTTGCCATCGCGGGCTGTCGTACTTGAGTTCGATCTGGCGGAGCCGGCAAAACCCGGTGGCGCTTTGGAAGCAAAAAGGATCGAAGTCGTCTCGGGGGCTTGAGGAATGGACTTCGCGGGTTCACGCGTGACGTCCGCATTGATGTGGTCGATCCAGACCGACGTGTCAACGAGGATCATTTAACGTCCCGTCGGCGACGCGGTCCGCTCTTGATACCCGGCTGGCTCCCTCCCAGATTTGCGATGCGCTTCGCGGCCTCACGCTGGATCAAGGCCTTCAGCGCTTCGCGTACGAGTGCAGATTTTTCTTCCACGCCCGTATAGGCCTGGGCTTTGGCGATCAGGTCATCGTCAAGCGCAATGGTAGTACGCACAGGAACCTCCTCTTTGCATGCACGAACAGTCGCATCGTTTGATGACAAATCAGGCACCTGAAATTCATGCGGGGACCGGTTTTTCGCGACTACCGTAACTTCGAACAAGGCGAATCTGTATTCCAAGCGACACTGTCCGGAACGTTTCCGTCGCACCTAAGGCGCGACGGCTCGGAAATTGGTTCACGAGTTCCGCTGTGTTACTGGCGTCCGATCGCGGTGACTACTTCCGGCGCCGCTTCAGCGGGCGATAGTGCTCGCTGTCGTAAGCGGTTGTGACGGTATAGCCGTCGTGCTTTCGGATTTTGAGGAAGAACAGCACGGGAGAAAAGCCGGGCTCGCCGCCGCAGGCTTCGGTGTGGTTCTCGCGCACGCGCACCAGGAAATAACGCCCTTTGTCCGCCGTATCAAACAGCAGGCACTCAGTCTTGTTCTTCGACAAGCCATAGTCGCGCGTGATGTCGGCCGCCGTGGTGGCCGCCTCACTACCGGTGTGAACTGCTTTTCCGCCCGCCCAGGCGTAGCAGCTGACCAGCAGCGCAGCGATGGCGATCGCGCGGCGCATCATTGATGGGCCCCCTTCCTGTCGTATTGATCGAGCTTGTGTGGGAAGCGGCCAAGCAGCAGGCGATCGAGGCCGCCGAACAGGCCAAGCAGCAACGCGAAGCGAGCAGAAAGGAAGGCCGTGGAACGGGGCTGCAGCCCAGCGGTGTAATGAAACCCACTCGCGGGCGGAGCATCAGCATGTAAGGCGGCTGCATCGGCAGCGACGAGGCTCAGGCGCCCGGTGTGCTGTCGTACCCCATACCGTTAGACGGTGACGCGACTTCAGGAAGACCCATCGCCAGGCGCAGACGATGCAGATTCGCGGCGATGGCCGGCTTGCTGTCCGCGACCTTGGGGCTTGCGTGCAAAGCCGTCCATTGCGCCAAAACTTCGTTCTCGGGCAGCACGAAGCGCTTCAGCCAGGCTTCCGTCGCGATGGTCGTGTTGAGCAGCGGCGCGGTGCTATCAAGCGTGCCGCTTTGCAGGATGTCCATTTTTTCCGCGATGATCGGACGCAGCGCCGCGTCGAGCAGCACGTACGCCGGCGGCGGCAGCGGAGGTTTGCCCGGCCCGGCGGAAATGCCGGATTGAAGGCGCAACCCCGGCCTGGATGATCAGACCCACCGTCTTTCAACGGCTGGCGCACGTACCAGTCCGGCGGCAACGCGAGCGAGTCGGCTCCGCCGGCGGCGCGCACGAGGTCCGCGTCAATGGCGATCGATCCAGTCCACCGTCTTGATCTTGCGGTCAACTCGCCGTGCTATAACCCATCGGATCGCCAACGTCGATTCCGGGCCATACCGTCGCGCATACGAAATACTCGGTGGCTTCGTTCGCCTCTTGCTCCATCGGTGGCAGGTTCACCGCAAAGCCGGCGTGCCCGTGAACCGTCGGGAGGGCTTCGCAGAACGCAGCAAACAACGCCTGGAAGCCGGGGGCCGATGTTCGAGGAATGCGCGGGGGAAGGTGAAGGCGAGCACGTCCAGAGTGCCGGAGCGAGTGGATTTCCAGTTCGCGACTAAGCGAACACGCCGAAATCGAGAAGTCCGGTGGCAAGTTTGTGGTCGGCGCTCGTCATCTGTACGACCAGCGCCTCGTTCGCGGGCACCGACGTCGCCAGCGTTTTGAAACCCGGAGCCTTGTCGATCGGCATCGGGTGCTCACCTTCGGCGATAGAACCAGCGCAGCGGGCCGTCCTTCGGCGGCTTCTGGTCGAGCGCACTGGGCCAGCGCTTGAGAGTATTCGATGATCGTTGCGTTGTACTGCTCGAAGCAGTTCGACCAGTGCAGCTGCGGACCTCGGGGGTGTAACCGTTACGAAAATAGACAACGCCGCGGACCACGAGCGCCGCGCCGGTGATCCCCTTGCGATGGCCGGCTCGTAGAAGTCCGAAGGGCATCGTGTCCGCACGATTCGGATCTTTGGCCCAAGCTTCAATCTCATCGTTTGTCATCATCCACTACCAAACAGGGGCGGGAAACGGTGCAGGGCCGGTTCCCATCGGTGGGAGCGGTGGGCCTCCCGGTGCACTGCTTCCACCGCCATACAGTTCGTCAAGGTCGGACTGGTGCGTGCGTTGCTTCGACGATGCACCTTGTTTCTGTCCCTTCTCATCCCCGCATCCGCACTCAGCGGCCCCGAGGTGGACGAACTTCGCGTGAGCGCCCGCGATCTCGATGTAATCGTCCTCCTGGTCCGGCCTGTACCGATCCCCGGGAAACTTCATTTCGACCACATTCCGAAGATTTGATTGTACGGGCGGTTGCGTGGGATCGTTGACGATCACCACGTCCGGGCGTCGCACGTCTCCTGGACGGTATTTCGCGCCCTTACTGGGCCAGACGTTCCGGATCCATTCGCGGACGCTCGAATGAGGCTCCATCGGATCGTCGTAATCCATGATTGGCGACGGTGGATCCGTGCTCATGTCGTAAGGCTGCTCCGGACGGTATTCCGTCGGCGAACCCGTCTCGATCTTCGAGACGGCGTTGACAGTGTCCAGACGCTGCTCAACACACCGTTGCCGAAGCACACGCCCAGACGGGTGGCGAGCCCAATGGCCTTGCACTTGCAGAACGTCTGGCACAGAACCTCGAGGTCCTTCGGCGACAGGTGGTCGGCGCTTACGCCCACTTCGGTCGTTTGACCTTCAGGCTGCATTCCGCCGGTCGTGCTGCCCGAACCGTAGCCGCTCATGACCCGTTCTGGCTTCCGGGTTGGCTGAACGTGAGCGAGGACGCTTCATGGCTTTCAAGCCACTCGGTGAACCCGTTCGCGTCGGTCTTACCTTCGATCACGCGTCCGTCCGCTGCGCGCACGGTGTACGGGTGATTGGCGACCGGCTGGCGTGTGGCGTCATCGAGCACCCCGAAAGCGCCCACGGTAGGGCGTTTGAGGGTTCCTTTCCACGAGAGACGCTTTTCCCACCGCCAACCGCACCGCCCGGCCCCGACGTCGGCTCGGCGGTCGTCCTGCCCTGCGATGCTATGAGCGTGGCTCCACATCCCGTTGTATCGCCTTCAGAGGCCACGGGCCGACCGTCGAACGTTACGCCGAGGTTCTTGACCCCGACGATCGGATAGACACCCCCACATTTGGGACACGACACTATATCGCCCAACAGTGCGAGGGGTACGCCGTCCGACTTGTTCTCGGGCGAGCAGGCCAGCACGCGGCCGCCGTGCGAGGTCGTGTCGCCCTCGCGAATGAACGCAAAACCCATATCTGTGCCCTCTCTCATTTTTTGGTCGGAGAATGTAGCACAGCAGGTTTTCCCGAGGCGCCCTGTCAATGTTGACAAGGTAGCGGGCGCGTCTGATCAGAACCGCCGCGCGGCACGTCGTCTCCCGGCCCATCCGGGTGATCGAGCGGCGCGAGGCGCACCAGCCTGCACGCGTCGCACATCTGCAGGTGAATACGGGCACTTTTTGGTACGATTTGCAGGCGTCACCCTATCCTCCATTGCGAGATCTAGGTAGGTGCGGTATGGAGAAGGCGGCGGGTACTTTACAGCTTTAACGACCCAAACAGCTTAACGAGGACAGCATGACGCGAGACCAAGACCAGCAGGACAACCGCGGTTCCGAAATGTCGCCGGAAGAAGAAGCGGCGATGCACGACTACGAGAAGGAGCGTTTCGGTCACGTTCTGGAACGCGATGTCAACGGCGATCCCGTTGATGAGCACAAACCCCGTTGATAGGGTTCGTAGGAGGTAACACCCTGGCGGGGCATCCCGCCGGGGCAAACAAGAAGGTTTCGTGAGCGACCGTTTCTTTTATGGCGTGCGCGGCCCGCGCCGGTAGGGTGGTAGCTCGGGTATCGCTTCATCGATCGCAGCGCCAAGCGTCGCGGCGTCGCGCGCCTGGCGTAGCCGTACCTGCTCGGCCCACCACGCGTCCAGCGCCGTGATGAACAGTTGGGTGTAGGCGACACCGAGTTGCGCAGCCGTTCGGGCCCGCGCCGCGTTCGTCGGGCGACAGCCCACCGACATCACTTTACCGGCTCGCACCTGCCGAACCTGAACCGGCAGCGGTGCGTCGCGCGCCGACTCCGGTTCCGCGCGTCCCATGCCGTCGATACAACTCCGCAACGACCGCGACCGAGAAGACACGGTTTTTTCCGATTTCCCGCTAGGGAACGGAAAGGTCTTCCGTGCGATCTGGTTGCGGACCGACTGCACCGACCATTCGTCCTCCAGACCCAACGCCTCAATCAGTTGCGGGATCGTGATCACCACAGCACCGCCCGCAATGGCTTCCAGCTTTTCCAGCGTTGTCATTCGTTATCCCCCATCAGCGGCAACGACTGTACCGCCCTGCCCGGCCGGCGTGGCCCAAGGCCCGCCCGACGAGCGTTTCAGCCCGGAAGGCTGGGGAAAATCTGGGAAAATGGGCCGTGTTTTTGCGTGTTTTGAAGGTGTTGCAAACGTGTTGATCAAAACCGGCCGCACAATCGGCATAGGGGGTAGCCCATAGGCTACACCCCTGCCACACCACCCGGCATGCGGGTCCGCACCGGGCGGTTCGAGAAGTTGAGGTTAGCTGAGCCGGGGCACGCCGAGACTGTCGAAGTAGGCAATGGTCATGACACGCTTGAGCACTCGGTCGCTATTGCGCCACCAGCAGCGGCTGTTCGCCGCCACTTGGCGTGCGACGTCGGCATTGGCGCCAAGCACGCGCAGTTCGCGGTACATGGTCGGACCGCGTTTCCACTGCTTGAGCTGGAGCGCTCGCAACCGGTGGCGCAGCCATTCATCCAGCGTTCGCCAGACTCTGGGCGTTTGCGCCATTCGGAAGTAGGCCTTCCACCCCAGCAAGTAGATACGCAGCCGTGCCACCACCTGCGGTAGGCTGCGCCCGCCCGAGCGGCGCGTCAGTTCCCTCACGCGTTGCTTGAACGTCGCTAGCGCTTTGGGCGCGACTTTACGCTTGACCGCCCCTCCGGCGGCTACCCAGAGGCTGTAGCCGAGGAATTTACGGCCGAACACGCTGGCCACCGCACTCTTGGTCTCGTTAACCTTCAACCGTAGCCGCTCGTACAGCTTTCGCAGCAGCGCCATCACCCGTTCGCCCGCGCGGCGCGAGCGAACGTATACGTTCGCATCGTCCGCGTAGCGCACG
This sequence comes from uncultured beta proteobacterium, assembly GCA_963838695.1. Taxonomy (GTDB): domain Bacteria; phylum Pseudomonadota; class Gammaproteobacteria; order Burkholderiales; family Burkholderiaceae; genus Trinickia. The sequence goes on from CAWIRZ010000016.1 coordinate 83,584, forward strand.
AAGCAATGGCCCCGCCGCTCCAACTCCTTATCCACCTCGTCCAGCAGCACGTTCGCCAGTAGCGGCAGAGCGGTCCACCTTGCGGGGTGCCCTCGTAGCGCTCCAGCACCACGCCGTTGCTCATCATGCCCGCATTCAAATAAGCGCGGATCAGCCGGATTACCCCGGCGTCCCGACACGTTTCTGTAGACGGTCAATGAGTATGTCGTCATTGACCCGGTCGAAGAACTTCTG
>CAWIRZ010000017.1:0-118238 GCA_963838695.1 uncultured beta proteobacterium
CTAAAGTCGAATCTGGTGTACGGGGGAGTTGAGGCGGGAAGTTGAAGGCGGTGGAGGTTTCAGCTGAGAATCTGATTGTCGAAGTCGGAAACCAGCAAAAAATCAAACCATCCACCATGAGCAAGGATACGGAAAAAGCAGTCGTGGGTCTATCGGGTGTCGGTCTGTCTCTGGACGAATTGGTCCGTGAAGGGGCGCGGCAAGTGATTCAACAAGCGGTTGAAGCGGAGCTTGCAGAGCTGATGGAGCGGTTCGCGAACGTGAAAACCGTGCAAGGGCAACGCGCCGTCGTGCGCAACGGCTACTTGCCAGAACGCGAGGTGTTGACGGCCGCCGGGCCGATTGCGGTGAAGGTGCCGAAGGTACGCGATCGATCGGGATCGGGCGTGAAGTTCAATTCGACGATCGTGCCGCCGTACGTGAGGAAGTCGCCTCGCGTGAGCGCAGCGCTGCCGTGGCTGTATCTGAAGGGCATCTCGACGGGCGACATGGGCGAAGCGTTGAGCGTGCTGCTGGGCGATGACGCCAAAGGCTTGTCGGCCAACGTGGTGAGCCGGCTTAAGGCGCAATGGGCCGACGAGCATGTGGCGTGGAGCCGGCGTGACATGTCCGAGTCGCACTACGTCTATTGGTGGGTCGACGGCATTCACACGGGGCTGCGCAGCGAGAACTCCGATGGGCAATGCTTGCTGGTCATCATCGGCGTGAAACCGGACGGGAGCAAAGAGCGTGTGGCGATCGGCGATGGATATCGCGAGACGAAAGCGTCGTGGCTGGAGCTGCTGCTCGACCTAAAAAAGCGCGGTCTGAAGGCGGGTCCACGGCTGGCGGTCGGCGACGGCGCAATGGGCTTCTGGGCGGCGCTGGAAGAGGTGTTTCCGGCCACGCGTGGCCAGCGCTGTTGGTTTCACAAGATGGGCAACGTGCTGAACGCGCTGCCCAAGTCGCAACAGGCACGCGCGAAGGCCGACATGCAATCGATCTGGATGGCGGCGACCCGCGCCGACGCGCACGCCGCGTTCGATCGTTTCGTGTCAATCTATGCGGCGAAATATCCGAAGGCCGCCGAGACGTTGAAGAAGGACAGAGAGAGCCTGCTGGCCTTCTACGAGTTCCCCGCCGAACATTGGCAGCACTTACGCACGACCAACGCCATTGAATCGACGTTCGCGACGGTGCGCCACCGTACGACACGCACGCGTAACTGCGTGTCGCGACCGACCTTCCTCGGTCTGGCATTCAAGCTGATCGAGGAAGCCGAGAAAACCTGGCGCCGTATCAACGGCCCGGAAAAGATCAAGCTGTTGCTCGAGGGCGTTGCCTTCAAGGACGGCGAACCGGTGGAAGACGATCGGCCGGTTCAGCAGAAACTCGCCGCTTGAAATCGATCGTCACGATGCTGCCCATACACCAGACTTGACGTTAGCTCGTTCAGCCTCCGATTCTAGGTGCGCTTAAATTCGCGCTTACGATTCTCCTGATTGGGTAACAACCCAAACAGGAAAGCACTTTTTTATGTGCAGTTTGCTGCTATGCAACGAACCTTGCAAGGCGCGGCACACTGACGCCCGTGATGCTCTGTACCATGCAAGCTCCACATAATTTCTGGCTGCGCATTATTTCTACAATGCACATAAATGCATTGTCGGAAGAATTTCTTGTTCGCCGGCTCCGACAGCGGGGGCAAACAGGCTGCAGCGATGTACAGCCCGATCGGCACGTGCAAGCTCAACGGGATCAACCCCAATCCACCCAACTTAACGAGCGGCCTGATCGGCACGCTGGAACATCCGTATAAAAACGCTTGACAGTTCAGGCACTTCGCGCGGCCGCCGCCCTGCCGCGAAGGTTTGTTTCGCGGGCAGGGCGGCGGCCAATGGAGATCATTTTTGATCTTCGTTGACCGTCCATGCTGCGGTCCTCGTTGTTTGCGGATTTCTCCGCACTGCAGCATTCCCCTCAATTTCATGAACGCGCCCGTCACAGCGACCATATCACTGCGTTTCGCCGCCGTCGCAAGCTGCCACTGCCCACGCTGCTGGCTGTCATGCTGTGCGGGATGCGTAAAAGCGTCCACGCCGAACTCGATGAGTTCTTCGGACATCTTCGGCAGCAGGCCAGTCTCGCGCACGAGGTTTCCGAGCAGGCTTTCGCTCGTGCTCGCGCCAAGCTGTCCAACACCGCGTTGCCCTATCTGAACGACTGGTTGTTGGCACGCGCCGAGCGCGACGGGCAAGTCCCACGTTGGCATGGCTTGCGTTTGGTCGCGGCCGACGCCACTACCGTGCGCTTTGGGCTGCGCGCCAGTCACGCCCCGCGTGCCGCCGCGGCCGATCAAATCGATCGGCTCAGCACGCAAGATCTGTTGCTGCTCGATCGCGGCTATCCTTGCCGCTGGTTGCCGGCACTGCTGACCAAACGCGGCATCTCGTTCTGCATCCGCGTCGAGAAGGCCGGCAACGGCGGCTTTGCCTGCGTGCGCGACTTCCTGCGCTCCGGCCTGATCGAACAAGTGGTCGAACTGCCTGCCCCCGATCGTATCGACGCCCTCGATTACGAATGCGACCGTCAACCGACCTCGGTTCGTACGCCACATCGCCTCCACCGGCAAGATTCGCGTCCTGATGACCAATCTGTTCGATGCCGTGCGTTTCCCGGCCTCGGTCATCGGCGATCTGTACTACCAGCGCTGGCGTATAGAGGAAGCATTTAAGCGCCTCAAGCACAGGTTAAACCTCGAGCATGTTCCGGGCTATCGCAACTGGCTGTCGCCCGGGATCTCGCCGCCAAGATCGTCTGCGACAATGTCCATTCGCTGCTCACTCAGGCCGCCCACGACGCCGCTCAACTGCCCGGCGACCGCCGTATCAATTGCACCTTCGCCGTCACGGCCATGCGCCCCTTGCTTCCTCTACTGCTGCTTGGCCGCGCCACCGCGCGAGACCTCGCCGACGCCCTCGACCTGCTGGCCCGGCGTACCTACGTGCATCGCCCCGCCAAAACGCAGCCTCGACCAACGCGACCCAAGCCCCACAAGTTCATGGCGTTCAAAACATGCTGACGTCTCGATCGCTTAAGTTGGGTGGATTGGGTTGGGATCCAGACGCATCCGCAGCGTCTAGGGTTCGGTACGACAGCATGTGCACCCTATCGCTCACAGGAGCGTCATTTACCGGCAGCGTGTCACTGACGCTCCTACAAAGACTTACTTCTGATTTAAACACGTCCTTCAGTCATTAGCAATATTCCGAAAATTCGCAAACGTTTCCCTGTGGATATTCATTATAATGAAAGTATTTTGCATGCAAACGTAAGTTGAAGCCTTGGAAAAGAAACGATCCCGCCGCGTATTTTAGGGATATCCGCACAACAAAATCAGGATTAACTTATATCCAATTCGCGTCTGGCGGTGATGAATTACGAGGAACTGCGCATCATGCACCGGCCCGAGCAGATTGAAATGCGGCAATGGCCCGGCCATTGGGAGGGCGACCTGATCAAAGGCGCGTTCAATCGTTCGTGCGTGGGCACGCTGGTCGAGCGCAAGACGCGCTTCGTTGTGTTGTGCCGCATGGACGGCTGCACCGCGCAAGACGCGCTTGAAGGCTTCACGCGCCAGATGAAGAAGCTGCCAGCTTTCTTGCGCCAGAGCCTGACCTACGACCGCGGTACGGAAATGACTTGCCATGTCGAACTCGCCAAGCAATTGAACCTCGATATCTGGTTTGCCGACCCGCACGCGCCTTGGCAACGCGGGAGCAACGAGAACACCAACGGCTTGCTGCGAAAGTTTCTGCCCAAGGGCACGGACCTCTCGACTGCCACGCAGACCCAACTCAATGACATCGCTAACTTGCTCAATGGCCGTCCTCGTCAGACCCTCGGCTGGGACACGCCCGAAGAAGCAATGGCCAAAGAATTGGAACAAAGCGATTTAGCTAAACGTTGCACTTGGCTCTTGAGACCGCCCGGTCCCGTCGAGAATATAATCGGACAAAGGCGATTGGGGGTTTGTATGCGGATCAATGAGATCGAGTTGCAGGTGTTGCGAAATCGATGGCGCGATGGAAAGTACAGGGCGGTACGGGAAGCGCTCGAACGCGTATCGCCCCAAGCCGAATGGATGGATTTGTGTGACGTCATCGACCATCCTGCAGCCAAACGGCTGGCGAATGACCTTCGTGGCTTGGAACTGCGGGAGAAGGATCTGCAGAACCTAGACCTGGGCGACAGTTTTCTCGACTTTTCTGCGTTTGATCGAAGCAAGTTTGATGGTGCGCAGTTTCAGTGGTCGATCATGAACGGCACATCGTTTCGCGAATGCAAGTTTCGCCTTACCCAGATGATCATTGTTTTCGGTGAGGAAGTGGACTTCCGAGGATCTGTGTTCGAGGGGGCCTATATCGATCATGCACAGATGAAAAAAACGAATTTCTCGACCGTCGTGATGCAGGGGGGCACGATGAGCAACTCGAATGTCGAATACAGCGATTTTTCCGGGATGCTGTTCATGAACGGAGCGTTCGGATCGAACGACGCCCGTTGCTGTAATTTCTCTGGAGCCCGATTCGTCGAGTGTGATTTTTCGGCGTCGCGACTCAATGCGGGGCGGCTGGTCGGAACGTCGTTCGAGAATTGCAATCTGACAGGCGTTGATTTCCGAGGCGTGAATTTAGAGGGAGCGGTTTTTCGTGGAGGCTCTTTCTGGAGCTTACCTGAGGGCTCTGCGATGGATCGAACGAAGTTCGACGATACGCCTGAAGCGCGCCGTGCTATCGAAATGAGCACGACGGTGAGAAAGGATTGCGTCGAGTGGTGCCCGCTCACTCCCGAAGTTGATAGAGTGGCCGCGTCGGTTGCTTCAGTGCGCAGGTTGAAGGGTCGGCCCGCCGAAGTCGTGCCACAGAGCGGATGGTGGGTTAGTCCTGCGCTCGGTGGTAAGCAGGGGCGATGCTATTTTAAGGCGGGGGAAAAGTTTCCCGACATTAAATCGACGACCTGGGGGCTCGTAATCTGGAGTTATGACCCCGCCGATCAGAGCTAGTCCGCATGGGGGACCCGCACGGGGGCACCGTAACCGCAGGCGCGAATGAGCACATCGTCGATGGCAGGCCGGTTGCTCGTAAGGGCGACACGGTCGAATGTAAGGAGCATAGGGCACGCGTTGTCGAGCCAACGCAAAGTCATCGCTTATGGGTCTCGGCCGCCTACCCGAAGTCATGATCAGAATGCTTTCGGTACGATCGAGAACCTCATGCGTGGCTCGAGCGGAGTTCTATGCAGTGCTCATCGCTGGCGTTGCCAGACGAGCACGTACCACGGCCGCTTCCAGCGATTCAGTTCCTGGCGCGCCAGCAAATCGAAGCTGCTCGAACGGCCGACGATCGAGCCGTGGGCCGTCTGCCACCGCTCGCGTTCCTACTCGCCTTCATAAAGATCCTTCTTCGAGAAATAGATGTCGCTCGGTGTCATCACCACGTTCAGCATGTTCTCATTCCCGTGCGCATCGTATTCGCCTTCGAGCATATGCAGCCGCGCACCCTGAATATCGTATCTGCCGCGCAATGCCAATAGACCCGCTTCTGCCTCGTGGCTTCCCAGCCCGGACTCCAGCGGCAAGATCATTCCACCGACCAGATAGTAGTGGTTGTGCAACGACCCGCTGTTTCTCATGTTGCCGTCAAGCCGAGCCAGCGCGTCTTCCGCGCTGGCACGACCGTCGTAGTGATGAAGGCCCAGGATGGGCTCGCCGCGCGCATTTTGCCCGCGCGCGCATATGGCGATACAAGTCGACAACGCTTTGGTCCCAATCGAACCGAACTCGCTTGTGTGCGCATTGATGACCTCGGATTCGTTCAGATCAACGTCCTTCACGTTGCCGACCTGAAGCCCTCGCGGGCCTCCAACGCGTCGAATCTCGCGGGTGGAAAACAAGTCTGCGTGAGAAATCTCCAGTTGTCGGTACGGACGCCTGTCGCCTTCCGTCAAGGGACGGTCGCTCGAGAAATAGAAATCCGCGCTTCCGAAGTTTGACGCAGACCCATTCGCGCTCATAGCGCCTGGGCGATGCTCGGACGGCCCGCCCGCTTCGAACGAATGGAGGGCCGCACGAGGTTCGGCCGCATCAAGCCCCACTTGTCTGGAATGTCCGCCGATCGATGGAGTCGCGGAGGCAGACGAAGAGGCCGCCATGCGCAGCCTGATGCTCTCACCGAGCCGGTAGAGTTCGTCGGACGGAGACGGATCTCGCACAAAACCGACGGCATCGTCCCACGGCTGTCGATTCCATTGATCGCGCCCCGCATCCGTCGCCTGGCCGGCCAGTGAACCAGGCTCATGCGCAGCGTCTGTCGGCGCCGATGTCCGCCGACGTTGGAGCCCACTCAGCGCGGCATCCCGCGAAGAAAACCGCGACACGCGCGCAGACGTCGACGCGTCTGCCGATGCCCTTTGGTCATCAGGTGACGTCTCGCGCCATATCGAGCCGGAAGCGTCGCTGTTGATGCGCTTTGGCACAGTGCTTTCCCTATCGTTTCGCCGCTCTATCGTTCCGCGGTTGCGGCCGGCATCGGCATCCCCTACCCCTTTCAGCATAACGGCCGTTTGTGGGCGATCGCAGTCAGGCGACGTAAATCGAGAGACGCCGGCGAACACCGTCGCTCGACTCGCCAACCGCAACGGCGCCTTCAAGGCCCCGTCAATGCGGCAATTCGGCCGCCCCCATTCGCCGAGCAATAACGCCGGCTCTTTGCGCGAGATAAGCTGACGAGCGATGCTGATCGAAGTACTTGGGATTAGGCAACATGACGGCGAGCCGGGCCGATTGCCAAGCCGTCAATTGCGAGGCGTTGCATCGATAGTAATAGCGCGCGGCCGCTTGCGCGCCATATACGCCATTCCCCCACTCCACCGAATTCAGATAGATCTCGAAAATCCGCTCCTTATCGAGCAGCGTTTCAAGCATCCAAGTGATAATGAGTTCCTGCCCTTTGCGCAGATAGCTCTTTTGTCGCGAGAGAAACAAATTGCGCGCGAGTTGCTGCGAGATCGTCGAGCCGCCGGCGACAATTCGGCCACGCTTTTTATTCCTCTCCCACGCCTGCAAGATCGCGTCGGTTTCGTAGCCGTTGTTGTTGACGAAGTTTGCATCTTCCGAGGCGATGATCGCGCGCTTCAGATTGCGCGAGACGCGATCGTACGGTACCCATTGACGCTCGATCGCCACATCGGGACGATCCTGCGCCAGCCGCCAAGCATCGGCGCGCATGAACGCCGTCGAACTCGGATCGACGACGCTCCACACGGCAATTTGCGCGAAGTAGTACGCTTGCGTCGCTACCCAGGCGAATGCACACACCGCCACGGCATACAGCACCCACGCGCCGATGCCGCTACCCGAGCGCTTTTTGGTCTTTGTCATCGATGCGTCTTGACTATTTGTACGCGTCGTCGCTCGTACCCAGCACTCGCGCCGCACGCAAAATCGCTCACGGGCCTAGGCAGACGCCGCCAACAACGAACGCAGCTCCGTCAGCACAGGCCCGCTCGCGGGCCGCACCCCGCGCCAGACCCAAAACGATTCCGCCGCCTGCTCGACGAGCATGCCCAGCCCGTCCGAAATCCTCGCACCGAGTGCCTGGGCGTGCCGCATAAACACCGTAGGCTGCGCGCCGTACATCATGTCGTAGGCCAGCGTGCTGGTACCGAACGCGTTGTCGTCGCACTCGGGCACCGCCGCCGCGAGCGAACCGGCCGTGGCGTTGACGATGATGTCGTACGGCTGCGGCAGCACCGCAGCGGGGCCGCCGCCCGACAGCGCGCAGCCGGCGGCTTGCGCCGCTTGCGCGAATTGCCGAGCCAGCCCCTGCGCCTTTTCCGCCGTGCGATTGACGATCGTCAACTGCCGCGGGCCACGCTCGAGCATCGGGAGGATCGCCCCGCGCGCAGCGCCGCCCGCGCCCAGCAGCAGGATGCTCGCGCCGGACAGGCTCACCTTCAGGTTGGTTTCAATGTCGCCGACGAGGCCCACGCCGTCCGTGTTGTCGCCGTAAAGGCCATCGGCATCGCAGCGCAACGTATTGACCGCGCCCGCCGCCGCGGCTCGCGACGAGAGCCGATCGGCCAACGCGTACGCGTCGAGCTTGAACGGTACGGTGACGTTGAGCCCACGGCCCCCGGCAGCGATGAACGCGCGCACGGTCGCCTCGAAGCCGTCGACGGGGGCAAGCAAGCGCCGATATTCGACCGGCTCCCCCGTCTGCTCGGCGAAGCGCGCATGAATGACGGGCGACTTGCTATGGGCGATCGGGTTGCCGATCACCGCATAGAGTTCGCACCCCGCCTGCGCAGGGGCGATTGATGCAGCGGCTTGCGGCGCTTGCTCGCTCGGCCCGCTCATTCGGCCACCCGCTCCGTGCGTGCCGCGCCGCCTTGCGAATCGGAAGGCGGCGCGCCGCCTTCGCCGCCATCGCTCGTCGACACCCGGGCCGCTCTCGGCCGCTTCGGCCCGCGCTTCCGCTTCGCTTTCGGCCGACGCATCGGCTGCATCGGCTGCATCGGCCGCATCGAGCACGTCGCCTTCGTCCGCTTGTTCCTCTTGCTCTTCTTCGTCCTCGGCGGCCACCGTCGCAGCCCCCGGCGCATCGAGCGCACGAATCGGCCGCACCGACGCCTCGACGGTCAGCTCGTCCACGCCCATGACCTCGAGCACGATCCGCGTTCCGCGCGCATGCACGCCGAGGCCGGGCACATGCAGCAGCAGCGGCACTTCTTCGAGCCGCACGAGATCGCTCTTCACCACCGCGGCAATGACTTCCTTCTTGTTCTCCTGCGTGAGCCAACGCAAGCACCAGAAATACTCCATCCGCCGCTGATGATCGGCGTAGGCCGTGTAGGTATCGTCGAAGCCCTGCACCACCGCGAACAAATCGGCGTCTTTCGGCTTGAACGGGGCGACGAGCTTGGCGGCGACGCCATGCTGAACGCACGCGAGCAGTTGCCACTGATTGACGAGGTCGACATAGCGGCGCAGCGGCGACGTGCTCCACGCATATTGCGCGACGCCGAGCCCTTCATGCGGTGCCGCGTTGGTCTGCATGCGCGTGCGCTTCGGCCCCGCCGCCGCAAACGTGCGCTGCGTGCGGTATATGCCCGGCACACCGTGATCGTGAAGCAGCGCGCCCCAAGTCGAGTTGGCGAGAATTGCGAGTTCGGCGACGATGAGATCGAGCGGCGAACCCCGGCGCCGCGGCGTGATCGTCACATGCTCGCCGTCGACGTAGAAGTTGTAATCGGTATTGCTCTGCACCTCGCGCCGCAGGCCATAGCCGGCGCGCGCCGCCTGGCGCTTTTCGAAAAGCGCTTGCGCGAGCGGCCACAAGATGGCGATGTCGTCCTTGTGCGGATAGTCGCCGCTGCCCGCGGCCAGCGCTTCTTCCGTCACACAGCCATCGAGCGTGTTGTGGCGCAGGTTGCTTTTCACGTAGACGAGTTCGGCGCGCGTTTCCGTCGCGACGATTTCCTGCGTGGTGCGGTTCACGATGATATATAGCGAGAGCGCGGGCCGCAGGCTCCCCTCTTTCAGCGTGAAGACCTCGACCACCTCGTCGGGCAGCATCGTGATCTTGTCGCCGGGCATATAGACGGTCGACAATCGCGCGCGGGCGATGGCATCCACCGCGTCGCCGCGCACGATGCCGAGCGCCGGCGCGGCGATGTGCACGCCTACACGAACGCGGTCGTCGGGCAACACTTCCACGGAAAAGGCGTCGTCGATCTCGGTCGTCGAGATGTCGTCGATGGAAAAGGCTTGCGCGTTCGCCGTCGGCAAATCTTCGGGCACCGGCCCCGGCGTCACGGGCGGAAAGCCGGTGCCGTGCGGAAAGTATTCGGACAAGAACCGCGCTTCGTGCAGCGCGCGAGCGGAAGCGATCCCCCCGCAATCGAGCATGAGCCGCGCCTGGGACACCCCACGCGCCGCCGCGGCGCCCTCGAGCGCTTTGTATTCGATCGAATTCTTGTCCGGCTTGGTAAGCAGCATCAGCGCCTTGCCGCGCAATGCCTCCGGCAGCCGGCCGGCCTTCAATTCCTCTTCGTACTGGGCTTGCACGAGCGCCTGTTGGCGCTTGCGCTCGAGCGCCGCGAGCGCCATTTTCAGTTGCTCTTCGGGCGCGCGCTGAAATTGCCCGCGCCCCTTGCGCCGGAAGTAAACGGGTGCACTCTGCATACGCAGAACTAGCGCCGCGCGTTCGACCGGCCCCGACTGCGCGCCGAAGTACTCGCTTGCGAGCGCGGCGAAGGGGAATTCGTCGGCAGGCGCGCACTCCCACAAAAAATCGAGATCGATCTGCTGAGCAGACGCATCGGCTTCGTGCAGCAACTCGGCCGCACTCGGCTTCTCGAACTCGATCAGGACGTCCTTGGCGCGCACCTTGGTGCGCCGGCCGCCCGGCAGTTCGACTTGCAGCGCATCGCCTTGGCGCGACAGCACGCTGCCCGCCTTCAACCCGCCTGATTCCTCAAAGAAAACGTTCACTCGACACTCTCGTTACGAATTGGGCCCTCGCAGCTAGCCTGCGCCGCAAACCGCGCACCCGCTGCGAATCGATATGGTTCAGTTGTGCGGCGCACGCAAGGTACGCCGCGGGCATGCCGCCGGGCTATCCGTGCCCGGCCGGGGCGATGCCGCAAAACGCGAGCACGTCGTCGACGTAATCGGCGAATTCGCTGATCGCGTGGTCGCTCCCGGCAATCAGTTTGGTCTCGACACCGGGGTAATGGGCGAGCATCTCGCGGTAGTCGAGCACTTCGTCGCCCGTGGCCGCGATCAAATAATAGCGTTCCGGCCGCGTGATCGAGGCGACACCGAGCGAGCGCAGCTCGTCGAGATGGCTCGCCTCGACGACGATGCTGCCGCCGCCGTGCCATAGCGGCTGCTCGCCCAAATAAGCCGATAGATCGCGCTGCGGCAACACCGCCGGATTGAGCAGCACCGCCCGCCAGCCGTGCTTCTCGGCAAGATGGGTGGCGAAGTAGCCTCCGAGCGAACTGCCGATCACGGTGACTTCCTCGGCGGCCAGACCCGCCGCCTGCGCTTCCGCCACGGCGACCGCTTCGATCGGCGAAACCGGCAACATCGGACAACGCCAATCGTTCGCGCGCCCGAGCGCCGTCATGCGAGCAGCCAGCACCTGGGCCTTGAACGATTTCGGCGACGAGCGGAAGCCGTGCAGATAGACAATCACACGACGCCTCTCGCGCTCGAGCCGAGCGCGTCGAGCAATTTCTGATGCACGCCGCCGAAGCCGCCGTTGCTCATGACTAGCACGTGATCGCCGGCGCGGGCCGCACGGGCGACAGCCGACACCAGCGCGTCCAGATCGTCGAATGCGAGCGCCTTCTCGCCGAGCGGCGCAAGCGCCTCGCGCAAATCCCAGCCGAGTGCGTCGCGCCCCGTCGACGCGCCATAACCGAAAACGAGGTCGGCCGCGGCCAAGCTTTCCGGCAATTGCGCCTTCATCACGCCGAGCTTCATCGTATTCGAGCGCGGCTCGAGCACGGCCAAGATCCGCGTGCGCTCGCTGCCGACGCGCGCGCGCAGCCCCGCGATCGTGGTTTCGATGGCCGTCGGATGATGGGCGAAATCGTCGTACACCGTGACGCCGTCGACGCTGCCGCGCACTTCCATGCGCCGCTTCACGCTGCGAAATTCGCCGAGCGAGCGTGCGGCTTGGGCCGGCGGCACGCCGACGTGCCGCGCCGCCGCGATCGCAGCCAACGCATTGAGCCGATTATGTTCGCCCTGCACCTGCCAGTCGACGAGCCCGGCCCGCTCCCCGCGCCAGTAAACAGCGTAACGTTCGTCGACCGCCTCGTTCTCGGCCGCGGGCAGCGCATCCCAGCCCCCCGCCACCCCGAACCGTTCCACCTCGCTCCACACGCCGCGCGCCAGCACGCGCTCGAGCGCGGCTTCGCGCCCGTTGACGATGAGCCGCCCCACTCCGGGCACGGTCCGCACGAGATGATGGAATTGCGCTTCGATCGCGGCCAGATCCGGGAAGATATCGGCGTGATCGAATTCCAGATTATTCAGAATGGCCGTGCGCGGCCGATAGTGGACGAACTTCGAACGTTTGTCGAAGAACGCCGTATCGTATTCGTCGGCTTCGATGACGAAGAAACTGGAATCGGTGAGCCGCGCCGAGACGCCGAAGTTCAGCGGCACCCCGCCGATCAGGAAACCCGGATTGAGCCCTGCGTCCTCGAGCAGCCAGGCGAGCATCGAGCTCGTCGTGGTCTTTCCGTGCGTGCCGGCCACGGCGAGCACCCATTTGCCCGCCAGCACATGCTCGCCCAGCCATTGCGGCCCCGACACATAGGGCAGGCCGCGGTCGAGAATGGCTTCCATCAAGGGATTGCCGCGCGAAACGACATTACCGATGACGAACAGGTCCGGCTTCAAATCAAGCTGCTCGGCACCGTAACCTTCGATGAGCGTGATGCCTTGCGCCTCGAGCTGGGTGCTCATCGGCGGATAGACGCCGGCGTCGCAACCCGTCACGGTATGTCCCGCGCCGCGCGCGAGCACCGCGAGACCGCCCATGAATGTGCCGCAGATTCCGAGGATGTGGATATGCATAAAAACTGTCTGCTCGTGCCGCGCTTGCCGCGAGTGCATGGATGGACGCGAACGCCGGGCGGGCGAGCCGCGTGAGGCCCGCTATTGTACCCGACGTACCCGACGCGGCTCGCGTCGCGCGGGCCCAGCGGACGCGACCGGACGATCTAGTATGATTGCCGGATGATGCGCAAAACTTTTGTCGATCCGCAGCGCGTGCGGGAAGAGATCGCCATCGCGGCTGCTCGTCTGATCGCGGAGGAAGGGCTCGACTACGCCAGCGCCAAGCGCAAGGCGGCGCGGCAAGTCGTCGGGCAGGCGCGCGTCGCGGGCGAATGGCTGCCCGACAACGATCAAGTCGAGGAAGAAATTCGCGAATATCAGTTGCTGTTCCAGTCGGATAGCCAACCGGCGGTGTTGCGCCGGCTGCGCGAAATCGCCCTCGAATGGATGAAACGCCTCGCCGCGTTCAATCCCTATGTCACCGGTGCGGTGCTGAACGGTACAGCGGGAGAGCACTCGGACATCCATTTGCAGGTGTTCTGCGACAACTCGAAAGAGGTGGCGATTTATCTGCTGAATGCGAACGTGCAGTACGACGTCTCGGAAACCCGCCACTTCGGCGGCCGCGGCGATGTCGAAACGCTGAGCTTCCTGTGGCGCAGTACCCGCGATGAACAGCCCGTCGGCATTCATATCGCGCTGTACGACACCGACGATCTGCGCGGCGCGGTCCGCGCCGACGCCCGCGGCCGCGCGCCGCGCGCCAACGCCGATGCGATCCAGGCGCTACTGGCCGGGGACGATGCCGCGCCCCTGACCGCCGATTGAACCGCCGATTGAACCGCCGATTGAACCGACGAATCGAACCGAACCGAATACTACCGCCGAATACCGCTCGGCCGCCCCGCCCTCTCTCTATTTAGATAGATGAATACGAAAGCTACATTCGCGATCGCCGCCGCCGCGATCATCGCCGCCGCCCTCGGGCTCGGCGCCCGGCAATGGCTGCACGGGCGGGCGGAGCATACTGCCGACGCCCAGCCGCAAGCGTCGATGCCGCCGGACGTGGCAGCACCGGCCAGCGGCGCCGTCGCGCAATTGTTGGATACGCCGTTGCAGGATGTCGCCGGCAAGCCGAAAACGCTCGCCCTCTATAAAGGGCGCGTGCTTGTGGTCAACTTCTGGGCCTCGTGGTGCGGCCCGTGCGTCGCGGAGATGCCGGAACTCGTCCGGTTGCATGACACGTACGCGCGCAAGGGGATCCAGTTCGTGGGCATCGGTGTCGATTCGCAGCAAAACGTGCAGTCGTTCCTGAAAAGAGTCCCGGTCGACTACCCCATTCTCGTGAGCGGGTTCGGCGGTGCTGACCTTGCGCGCAGTCTCGGGAACACGGCTGGCGCTTTGCCGTTCACGGTCGTAATTGACGCTAACGGCGTCGTACGGTCGACAAAATTAGGACAAGTCGCCCCCGCCGAGTTGAGCAAGACGCTCGACGCACTGTAAGCCTGCGCACCCGCCATCGGGGCGTTCGACGCAAATTGAGCGAAGATCGAGCGAAAAACGCGGCGAGTTGCCAACAATTGTCGGCACAAACAAGGAAAAGATACCGTCTCGCAGGGGGAGATTTTCAATCGCTGCTAGACAAGTTTCGACAAACGGCGCTAAAGTGCGCGCAATTCCGCGGAAACAGAAGCGAACCATGAGACGATTGCTGGTACTACACGGCCCGAACCTCAACCTGCTAGGCACGCGGGAACCTGAGGTCTACGGTCGCGTCACGCTCGGCGAAATCGATCTCGCGCTGGTAGCCCGCGCGCAGGAAGCGGGGGTCGAGCTCGCGACCTTTCAGAGCAATCACGAAGGCCAGCTCGTCGACCGCGTGCATGCTGCCCGTGCGGAAGAGGTCGAGTTCATTGTGATCAACCCGGCCGCCTATACCCATACGAGCGTCGCGGTGCGCGATGCGCTGGCGGGCGTCGGCATCCCGTTCGTCGAGATCCATCTCTCGAACGTGCATCGCCGAGAGCCGTTCAGGCATCACTCGTACTTCTCCGATCTGGCCGAAGGCGTCATCTGCGGGCTCGGTTGGAAGGGTTATCTGTACGCACTCGAGTTCGCGCTCGAGCGGCTTGCGTCCCAAAGCGCACGCAGCTGATTTTTGAGAACACCAAATCGGTGCCGGCAAGAGTCGGCGCCTCACGCATTGAACAAGGGGATTCCCTATGGATCTACGTAAGCTGAAAACTTTGATCGACCTTGTCTCCGAATCGGGTATCTCCGAGCTCGAAGTGACCGAGGGCGAAGGCAAAGTCCGCATCGTCAAGAATGCGCCGCCGGTTTACGTACAGCATTCCGCTTCGTTTGCGCCGCAGATGGCACCGTCCGCTCCCGTCGCGGGCATGGGCGCGCTCGATCAAGCCCCCGCCGCCGCGCCGGCAGCGGCTGCCGCCGCGCAAGGGCACGTGGTCACGTCGCCGATGGTCGGCACTTTCTACCGCTCGCCGTCGCCGGGCGCCGATCCGTTTGTCCAAGTGGGCGACACGGTCAAGGAAGGTCAGACGCTGTGCATCATCGAAGCGATGAAGCTGCTCAATGAAATCGAGTCGGACAAAGCCGGCGTCGTAAAGGAAGTCCTCATCGAAAACGGTCAAGCCGTGGAATACGGCCAGCCGCTTTTCGTCATCGGCTAATCGCAAAGCGGGCCCGGGGCAGCTCAGCCACCTCGGGCGCATGCCGTTTCGCTCGAATGCCGTGCGCCGCCACAGATCGCGGCCCCACGACGCACGAGCCCATTAATGCGTCGGAACATAGCCATGTTTGAAAAAATTCTCATTGCCAACCGCGGCGAAATTGCGTTGCGCATTCAGCGCGCGTGCCGCGAGCTCGGGGTCAAGACGGTCGTTGCCTACTCGACCGCCGACAAGGACGCCAAGTACGTCAAACTCGCCGACGAAGCCGTCTGTATCGGGCCGGCACCGTCGCCGCTGAGCTACCTGAACATGCCCGCGCTGATCAGCGCGGCCGAGGTCACCGATGCCGAAGCGATTCACCCCGGCTACGGCTTTCTCTCGGAAAACGCCGATTTCGCCGAGCGCGTCGAACAATCGGGCTTCGCGTTCATCGGCCCGCGCGCGGAAACCATTCGCCTGATGGGCGACAAGGTCTCCGCCAAGCAGACGATGATCAAGACGGGCGTGCCGTGCGTGCCGGGCTCGGAGGGCGCCCTGCCCGACGATCCGAAAGAGATCGTCAAGATCGCGCGGTCGGTCGGCTACCCCGTCATCATCAAGGCGGCGGGCGGTGGCGGCGGGCGCGGCATGCGCGTGGTGCACACCGAGGCGGCGCTCGTGAACGCCGTCAACATGACGCGCGAGGAAGCCGAGCGAGCCTTCGGCAATCCGCAGGTCTACATGGAAAAATTCCTGGAGAACCCGCGCCACATCGAAATCCAGGTGCTCGCCGATTCGTTCAAGAACGCGCTTTGGCTCGGCGAACGCGATTGCTCGATGCAGCGTCGTCACCAAAAGGTGATCGAGGAAGCGCCCGCGCCCGGCATCGCGCGCCGTCTGATCGAACGCATCGGCGATCGCTGCGCCGATGCTTGCAAGAAGATGGGCTATCTCGGCGCCGGCACGTTCGAGTTCCTGTATGAGAACGGCGAGTTCTACTTCATTGAAATGAACACGCGCGTGCAGGTGGAACACCCGGTCACCGAACTGATCACGGGCGTGGATATCGTGCAGGAGCAGATCCGCATCGCCGCCGGCGAGAAGCTCGCGCTGCGCCAGCGCGACGTCGTCTTCCGCGGGCACGCGATCGAGTGCCGGATCAATGCCGAAGATCCGTTCCGTTTCACGCCGTCTCCTGGCCGGATCACGTCTTGGCACACGCCGGGCGGCCCGGGTATTCGCGTGGATTCGCACGCATACAATGGGTATTTCGTTCCGCCGAACTACGATTCGATGATCGGCAAGCTGATTGCCTACGGTGCGACGCGCGAGCAAGCGATCCGCCGCATGCGCATTGCGTTGTCGGAAATGGTCGTGGAAGGCATTCAGACGAACATCCCGCTACATCGCGAGTTGATGCTCGACGGCAGTTTCGTCGAAGGCGGCACGAGCATTCACTATCTCGAAAACCGGCTCGCGGAAAAGCAGCAAGCCGCACCGGAAGACGTCTAAGATGGAACGGCCCCCGCGCTCGCTAGGTTCTCTACGCTCACCGTCGGCTGGAGTCGGCGCTTCGGCGCTGGCTGCGCTCCCGTGCCAAGCGCCGGCCGAAGGCTCGCTCAGCATCGTGCTGGCGGGCCAGCGGAGGGTGGCGCGATGAGCTACCGGGAATTGATTGTGGAGTTGGATCGTGCTCGTGCGGAAGCCTTCTCCGATGCGCTGATCGACCTGGGTGCGCTGTCGGTATCGGTTGAAGATGCCGATGCCGATACGCCCGACGAGCAGCCGCTGTTCGGCGAGCCCGGTCTCATTCCTGACCGTACGGCGTGGCAGCATTCGCGCGTCGTGGCACTGCTCGCGCCCGAGCACGAACCGGCGCTGCTCGCGGCCGCGGCCGCCAATGCGGTGGGCTTGGCGGCGACGCCTGCCTTCACGTTGCGCGACGTGCCGGAGCAGGATTGGGTGCGTCTCACGCAATCGCAGTTCGAACCGATTGCGATCGGAAAGCGCATTTGGGTGGTGCCGTCGTGGCACGATGCCCCCGACCCGGACGCGCTCATTCTCGAACTCGATCCGGGCCTGGCTTTCGGCACGGGGAGCCACCCCACTACGCGGCTATGCATGGAATGGCTCGAGCAATCCGTCGCGTCGGGCCAGTCCGTGCTCGACTACGGCTGCGGCTCGGGCATCTTGGCGATCCTCGCGAACAAGTGCGGTGCCGGCCCCGTCGTCGGCATCGATATCGATCCGCAAGCCGTCGAATCGGCTCGGTTGAACACCGAGCGCAATCGTGCGGATGTCGCTTATGCGCTGCCCGACGATTGTCCGGCTGGGCAGTTCGACATCGTGGTCGCCAATATTTTGTCGAATCCGCTCAAACTCATGGCCTCGATGTTGTGCGCGAAGGTTAAAACGGGCGGACGGATCGCGCTGTCGGGCGTACTCGCGCGGCAGGCGGAGGAAGTTGCCCACGCCTATCGGCCGTGGATCGACATCGACGTGTGGGCCGAGCACGAGGGATGGGTGTGCTTGGCGGGCGTCAAGCGCGCCGGCGAATCGGCGCTCAAGGACGACGCATCCGAAGGCACGGCGGGAAACCATTAGAATAGCGCCTATCAATCGACGCACCGGCTCCTCCGGTTCCCCCCGCTCACCATGGTTCTAGCCACCCGCTGTCCCCACTGCGAAACGGTTTTCCGCGTGCAGGAAGCGCTGCTCGCGGCATCTGGCGGGTTCGCGCGCTGCGGACACTGCCATCAGGTCTTCGACGCACGAAGCAACCAGCTCGACCCGCACGCCGGAGCGCAGCCGGCTACGCCCGATCCGGCCTCCGCGTCCGTGGCTTCGTCGTTCGCGAACGAGCATGGACACGAGGAAACTCAGACGCTCGCCCCGGAAGCGGTAGCCGAAGGTGAAGCCGCGGCTCTGGCCGAAGCGGAGGCGCGAGCTCAAGAAGAGGCGCGGGTTCAAGCGGAAGCGCAGGCTCAAGCGGAAGCGCAGGCTCAAGCGGAAGCACAGGCTCAAGCGGAAGCACAGGCCGCAAGCGGAAGCACGGGCCCAAGCGGAAGCACAAGCCCAAGCGGAAGCACAGGCCCAAGCGGAAGCACAGGCCCAAGCGGAAGCACAGGCCCAAGCGGACGCCCAATCCCAAGCCGAACCGCAGCCCCAAACGCAACTGGAACACCGATCCGCCGAAACGGAACCGTCCGACCGCGTCGAACCGACTCGACGCGAAGGACACGAAGGCGCCGGTCAGGCAGCCCCGTCGAACGGCAGCGCATCGCACGAGCCGCTTTGGCACGACGACGAACCGCGCTTCAACGCCGACGCGCCGTCCGAGAGCGATGTCGAGCCGCACTTCGGCGCCGCACCCTCAGTCCACACGCAAATCGAATCCCAGCCCGACTTCGGCTCCAGTACCCTGGCACGGTACGCGGACGAAGGCGAAGGCGAACCGCATCTCGAACGCCATATCGAGCCGCACCTGCGCGCCGGCCTCCAGGCGCAAGCGCGAAGCCGAGGCCGAAGACGATTTCGGCGTCGAATCGCACCTGCACGCGGCCGGCGTGCCTCCGACATTCGCGCAACCGCCGGCGTCTGACGCACACGAGCGCCATTTCGCCGTTACCCGCGAGACACGCGCCCGGGCACCGCACCGAATGCTCTGGTACCTCGTCGGCGGCATCGTCTGCGCCGTGCTCGTCGTCGCACTGATCGCGCAACTCGCCTGGTGGCGGCGCGAGGCGGTCATGGTCTACTGGCCCGGCTCACAGCCGCTCTTCGCTCGCGTGTGCGAAAAGCTCGGTTGCCAGCTCTCGCCGCCGCGCGATATCGACGGGCTGCGGATCGAAGTCCCCGATCTGCGTCAGGTCGACGGCCCCCATCATCTCGAGTTGCGCGTGCCGCTGCGCAATCGCTACGGCATCGCGCTCGCCTACCCGGCGATCGAACTGACCCTGTCCGACGAGAAGAACAACGTGGTCGTGCGCCGCATCCTGTGGCCGCAAGATTACGCGCCACCCGGCACGGCCATCGGCGCGGGCCTGCCCGCACATGCGACACAGACGATGATCGTTCGGCTCGAGAGCGGAAACGCGGTCGCAACGAACTTCCGCGTCCAAATCTTTTACCCGTAGCGCAATCCGGGCGAAGCGTGACGGTGCAATGGCGCCATCACGCGCATGCCCACCATTTCGCACTTGCGACAACCTGCAACGAATATCCGGAGCTAACATGAGTCAAGTCACGCTGGGTGGCAACCCGATCGAAGTCGGCGGCACGTTTCCGTCCGTCGGCCACAAGGCCCCTGAATTTTCGCTCGTCGGTAAAGATCTGAAGCCCGTGACGCTCGCCGATTTCGCCGGCAAGCGCAAAGTGCTGAACATCGTCCCGAGCCTGGACACGCCGACGTGCGCCACGTCGACCCGCAAGTTCAACGAAGCGGCGGCCAAGCTGGAAAACACGGCCGTGATCGTCGTCTCCGGCGATCTGCCGTTCGCGGCGACGCGCTTTTGCACGACCGAAGGGATCGAAAACGTCGTGACGGCATCGACGTTCCGCGGGCATGAGTTCGCCCAAGCGTACGGCGTCGACGTCACGTCGGGCCCGCTCGCGGGCCTGACGGCACGCGCCGTCGTCGTCGTCGACGAAAACGATAAGGTCGTCCACGCTGAACTCGTCGGCGAGATCAAGAACGAGCCGAACTACGACGCGGCATTGAGCGCACTGAAGTAAACCGCGCCGTCGATTCGACGAAGCACGCCGCGCTCGGCCGTCAGCGCGGCGTTTTCGTATGGCGCACCCCACTACACGATACGGATAGGAATTCTCGCCTTGGCTACGCTGATTTGCGGTTCGCTCGCCTACGACAACATCATGACCTTTCAGGGACGCTTTCGCGAGCACATCCTCCCCGAACAGGTCCACATTCTGAACGTGAGCTTCCTCGTGCCGACGATGCGCCGCGAATTCGGCGGCTGCGCCGGCAACATCGCCTATGCGCTGAACCTGCTCGGCGGCGACGCGCGGATCATGGGTACGCTCGGCGAAATCGACGGGCAACTCTATCTCGATCGGTTCAAGAGCCTCGGGTTGCGCACCGACCACGTCCGGATGGTGCCCGACGCCTATACCGCGCAAGCGATGATCACCACCGATTTGGACAACAACCAGATCGCCGCATTCCACCCCGGCGCGATGATGCAATCGCACCTGAACCAAGCCGATCAAGCGAAAGACATCGCGCTCGCGATCGTCGCGCCCGACGGTTACGAAGGCATGGTGCAGCATACGGAAAAGCTCGCCGCTGCCGGCGTGCCGTTCATCTTCGATCCGGGCCAGGGCCTGCCGCTGTTCTCCGGCGAGGCGCTGAGGCGCGCCATTGAACTCGCCACTTACGTGGCAGTCAACGACTACGAGGCAAACCTCGTCAGCAATAAAACCGGCTGGTCGCTCGACGACATCGCCCAGCGCGTGCAGGCGCTGATCGTGACGCGCGGGGAGCACGGCGCGCACATTCATCATGGCGGCCAGCTCGAAGATATTCCTGCCGTGACGGCCTCGAAGGTCGTCGATCCCACCGGTTGCGGCGACGCGTTTCGCGGCGGATTGCTGTACGGCATCGAACGCGGCCTGGATTGGGCCACGACGGGCCGCTTGGCGAGCCTCATGGGTTCGCTGAAAATCGAACAGGCCGGCCCGCAAACTTACGCGCCGTCCGTCGATGAGATCAACCAACGGTTCAAGCAGGCATTCGGTTATGGCCTGCAGTAACACTCTTGTGGAGTAACAGACAATGAAAACATCGGCTCGAGTGATGCTCGTCGCTCTGCTGGCTGCTTCGGTGACGATGACGGGGTGTGCTTATAACAGCAGTTCGCCCGACGTCTACACCGCAGGGCAAGCGCAGCGCGAGCAATCGGTTCGCCTCGGCACGGTCGAGAGCGTGCGCGCAGTGACGATTTCTTCCAACGACGGGCAGCCGAGCGGGCTCGGCGCGCTCGGCGGCGGGGCGCTGGGCGCCGTGGCCGGCAGTGCGATCGGCGGTGGCAGAGGCTCGATCGCAACGGCCATCATCGGCGGTATCGCCGGTGCGGTTGCCGGCAACGCAGTGGAGAACGGCGTGGCGAAGCGCGCCGGCGTCGAGATTACGGTACGGCTCGACAACGGCGACCTGCGTGCAATCACGCAATCGGCAACGGGTGAAGTGTTCCAAGCGGGAGACCGCGTGCGGCTTCTCTCGAGCGCGGGCGTGACACGCGTCACACACTGAGCACGCCACGCCCGCGCAGCGATCGGCGGGCGTGTGAACGCCAAGCAAGCGCATATAAAAAACCCGCCGCCGGCGAAACCGGTGGCGGGTTTTTTTATCACTGCATCGGGCCCGAGTGCGACGCGATACGCCGCGCTCGTTACGCCGTCCTATTGCGCTATTACGGACGACTGCCGGTCGGGAACGGCCATGCTGCGGCCGGGTTCAACGCGGTCTTCACCGTCGAGGCAGGCGCCGTCGATGCGGCAGCAGGCGCAGCAGGGGCAGTGGGAGCAGGCGCGGCCTTTTTAGCGGCAGCCTTCTTCGCAGGCGCAGCCTTCTTGGCAGGAGCAGCAGCCTTCTTCGCGGGCGCGGCCTTCTTAGCAGCAGCCTTCTTCGCGGGCGCAGCCTTCTTCGCAGGAGCGGCCTTCTTGGCTGCAGCCTTCTTAGCAGGCGCGGCCTTCTTGGCCGCCGGTGCCGCCTTCTTCGCTGCAACCTTCTTCACGGCCGCCTTCTTGGCCGGTGCAGCTTTCTTCGCCGGTGCTGCCTTCTTTGCCGCAATCTTCTTCACTGCAACTTTCTTGGCTGCGACTTTCTTCACCGCGGCTTTCTTAGCCGGTGCCGCCTTCTTGGCCGGTGCGGCCTTCTTCGCCGGTGCTGCCTTCTTCGCCGCAACCTTCTTCACTGCGACTTTCTTGGCTACAACCTTCTTAGCCGGTGCGGCCTTCTTCGCGGCGACCTTCTTTACCGCGGCTTTCTTCGCCGGAGCGGCCTTCTTGGCCGGAGCTGCTTTCTTAGCGGCGGGTTTCTTCTTAGCTGCTGTTGCCATTGTGTTCTCCTTCAGGTTTGAGAATGAGTAAAGTTCGAACTACACCCTTCTTCAAACCCGCTTCCCGCTGCGCGCCGGAGTTGACGGCGCGCGCTGCGAAGCGGGCTATTCATCGGCGTACGCAAAAACCTAGCGCTTACGCTAATGAATGCGGTAAGGCGTGCCGTACCCGTAGGTACAGCACGCCGGATCGAGTTGGCAGGCGAGCGCCATACGCTCGCCCAGCCCGATATTCGCTTGTGACAAGCGGGCGGCCAGGCCGCCGGCTTTTTCAGGGGGTAGTTCGCCCATCCCACCGAAGGGTTCGCAAAGTGCCTGTCATGTTTGTGGGCGGTCTCACCACCGGGCACGCTTTGCATTAGGCGTTCTTGCTCCTTACCTTATCCGCCGCGGCTGTTGTCGCGGCGGCGCCCCATCATCATTCATTCATCGCAACGACAGCACGCGTCATTCCCAGGACAGCGCACCACCGGTTTGGTATTCAATGACTCGCGTTTCGAAGAAGTTGCGTTCCTTCTTCAGGTCGATCATCTCGCTCATCCACGGGAACGGGTTCTCTTCGTTCGGGTACAGCGGATCGAGGCCGATCTGCTGGCAGCGGCGGTTAGCAGATGAAGCGCAGATAGCTCTTGAACATCGACGCGTTCAGTCCCAGCACGCCGCGCGGCATCGTGTCTTCGGCGTAGCGGTATTCGAGTTCGACCGCCTCCTTGAACAGCTCGCGAATCTCTTCGCGGAATTCGCGCGTCCAAAGGTGCGGGTTCTCGAGCTTGATCTGGTTGATGAGGTCGATGCCGAAGTTGCAGTGCATCGACTCGTCACGCAGGATGTATTGATACTGTTCCGCGGCGCCCGTCATCTTGTTCTGGCGGCCGAGCGCGAGAATTTGCGTAAACCCGACGTAGAAGAACAGCCCTTCCATGACGCAGGCGAAGACGATCAGCGACTTGAGCAGCTTCTGATCGGCTTCGAGCGTGCCGGTCTTGAACGCCGGATCGGTCAGCGTATGGATGAACGGGATCAGGAACTCATCCTTGTCACGGATCGAGGCAACCTCGTGATAGGCATTGAAGATTTCGCCCTCGTCCAAACCTAGCGATTCGACGATGTACTGGTAGGCGTGCGTGTGGATCGCTTCTTCGAACGCCTGGCGCAGCAGAAACTGGCGGCACTCGGGCGCGGTGATGTGCCGGTAGGTACCGAGCACGATGTTGTTCGCGGCGAGCGAATCGGCCGTCACGAAGAAGCCGAGGTTGCGTTTGACGATGCGGCGTTCGTCTTCGGTCAGCCCGTTCGGGTCCTTCCAAAGCGCGATATCGCGCGACATGTTGATTTCCTGCGGCATCCAGTGGTTCGCGCAGCCGGCGAGGTACTTCTCCCACGCCCACTTGTACTTGAACGGTACGAGTTGGTTGACGTCGGTCTGGCCGTTGATGATCCGCTTGTCGGCAACGTTCACGCGCGCTTCGGATCCGGCAGCTTGCGCGGCGGGAGCCACATATGGAGCGACAGCGAAGTCGTCCGCAAAGATGTTTTGCGTGGGCGCAGCTTGCGGCGCGACGCGCGTCGCTGCTTGCGTTTCGACGGCCTGTCCCGCGGCGTTGCGCAACGTGTTCAGTTGCGAACCGCTCGAGGGAGTTACGGCAGTCGTCTCGTCATCCCAGTTGAGCATAAATTTTCACCATCAATTTAGATCGGTTTGTACCATCTTTTCACGAGCGATAAAAGGGTTCGCTCATGAAAATCCTTGTTTTTCGATTCGCGCTGCGACCTCGATACAACACTTTGTTGGTTACGTCGCACTCTCGCGAATCATCGATGACTCATGAAGGGCCGGCTCAATGCGTTCGTCTCCTTCCAGAAGAGGACGTCGTCGACACATCGATCGTCGATGCAACGCGTCCTGAATGTGTCCCGCGCATCGCTCGCATCGTGTCTTTCGTCCCATGCCCTTCGATGCCGTTCGATGCTTTGCAATGCTCCCGATGCCTTCGCTGCGTGGGGCGAAGCGCATCGCGCTGCGTGATGCAAGGGCGCGCGTTTGTCGTTCTGTTGTTCGCGCGCCCTTGCCCAACCTGTGCCGGCGCATCGCGCCGGCGTTCGAGTAAAGCGGTTACTGGCACGCCTCGCATTCGTCGAAGCCGGGATCGCCAGGGCGCATCATGCAGACGGGACCGTCCGCTTGCGGCGCTTCCGCCGCCGCCGAGCTTGCTGCGTTCATGCCACCCGCCGCGGCGCTGCCGCCGCCGATCGAGCCACCCGTCGCACCGAACCCGCCTGCCGCGCCACCGCCACTCGCGCCGCCTTCGGCAGACGACACCGCATTGAGCGCGCCGTGCGCGACCGTCGATTTTTCGACGTGCGTGGCCGCCATCGTGCGCAGATAGTAGGTGGTCTTCAAGCCGCGCAGCCAGGCCAGCTTGTACACCTCGTCGAGCTTCTTGCCCGATGCGCCGCCCATGTAGATGTTCAGCGATTGCGCTTGGTCGATCCACTTCTGACGACGCGACGCCGCTTCCACGAGCCACTTCGGATCGACCTCGAACGCGGTCGCGTAGATCGCGCGCAGATCGGCCGGCACGCGGTCGATGCGCGAGAGCGTGCCGTCGAAGTACTTCAGATCGGCGACCATCACTTCGTCCCACAGCCCGCGTGCCTTCAGATCGCGCACCAGGTAGTCGTTCACCACCGTGAATTCGCCCGACAGGTTCGACTTCACGTACAGGTTCTGGAACGTCGGCTCGATACAAGCCGAGACGCCGATGATGTTCGAGATCGTCGCCGTCGGCGCGATCGCGACGCAGTTCGAGTTGCGCATCCCGTAGTTGGCGATGCGCGCGCGCAGCGTCGGCCAATCCATCGTCTCGGACGTATCGACCTCAACGTAGCCGCCACGCGCTTCCGCCAAAAGCTTCAGCGTGTCTTGGGGCAAGATGCCGCGATCCCACAGCGAACCGCGGTAGCTCGAATACCGGCCGCGCTCCTCGGCCAACTCCGTCGACGCGTAGTAGGCGTAGTAGCAGACCGCTTCCATGGACCGATCGGCGAACTCGACCGCTTCGTCGGACGCGTACGGCACGCGCAGCAGGTGCAGGCAGTCCTGGAAGCCCATGATGCCCATACCGACCGGGCGATGCTTCAGGTTCGAGTTGCGCGCCTTCGCCACCGCGTAGTAGTTGATGTCGATGACGTTGTCGAGCATCCGCATCGCCACGCTGACGGTGCGCTTCAGTTTGTCCTGATCGAGCACGTAGCTGCCGTCGGCCTGCTTCGTCAGATGCGCGACCAGATTGACCGAACCCAGGTTGCAGACGGCGATTTCCGCGTCGCTCGTATTCAGTGTGATCTCGGTGCACAGGTTCGACGAATGAACGACGCCCACGTGCTGCTGCGGCGAGCGCACGTTGCACGGATCCTTGAACGTGATCCACGGGTGGCCCGTCTCGAACAGCATGCCGAGCATCTTGCGCCACAACTGGGCGGCCGGGATCCTCTTGAACAGCTTGATCTCGCCGCGCGCCACTTTCTCTTCATAGGCCGTGTAAGCCTTTTCGAAGTCCGCGCCGAACTTGTCGTGCAGATCCGGACAGGTCGACGGCGAGAACAGCGTCCAATCGCCGCCTTCCATCACGCGCTTCATGAACAGATCGGGGATCCAGTTCGCCGTGTTCATGTCGTGCGTCCGACGGCGGTCGTCGCCCGTGTTCTTGCGCAGCTCGAGGAACTCCTCGATGTCCAAGTGCCACGTTTCGAGGTACGCGCAGACAGCGCCCTTGCGCTTGCCGCCTTGGTTGACGGCAACCGCCGTGTCGTTGACGACCTTCAAGAACGGCACCACGCCTTGCGACTTGCCGTTCGTGCCCTTGATGTGCGAGCCGAGGGCGCGCACGCGCGTCCAGTCGTTGCCGAGGCCGCCGGCGAACTTCGACAGCAGCGCGTTTTCCTTCAGCGCTTCGTAGATACCGTCGAGATCGTCCGCGACCGTCGTCAGGTAGCACGACGACAATTGCGAGCGGCGCGTACCCGAATTGAACAGCGTCGGGGTGGAGCTCATGAAGTCGAACGTCGAAAGTACGTTGTAGAACTCGATGGCCCGCGCTTCACGGTCGATCTCGTTCAACGCCAGGCCCATAGCGACGCGCATAAAGAATGCCTGCGGCATCTCGATGCGCGCGCCTTCGACGTGCAGGAAGTAACGGTCGTACAACGTTTGCAAGCCGAGGTAGCCGAACTGCAGGTCACGACCGGCGTCCAGTGCCGCACCTAGGCGCTTCAAGTCGAACTGCAGCAGCTTTTCATCGAGCAACTCGGCTTCGACGCCGCGCTTGATGAACTGCGGGAAGTACTCGATATAACGCTCGGTCATTTCCCCTTGCATCACTTCTTCGCCGAGGATCTCGCGGCGGATCGTGTGCAGCAGGATGCGGGCCGTCACTTGGCTATAAGCCGGGTCCCTTTCGATCATCGTGCGCGCCGCGAGGATCGCCGAGTCGTAGACCTGGCTCATCGGCACGCCGTCATACAGGTTCTTCACCGTTTCGGCGACGATCGGATCGGCGTTCACGGCATCGCCGAGCTGGTCGCACGCCGATTCGATCAGCCCACGCAGCGCCGCCAGATCGAGCGGACGCGTGACACCGTTGTCGACCACGTTCAAGCCCGAGGCCGGCGCGGCGACTTCCTGCTCGTGGCCGCGCTCTTGAGTGCGCTTCTCGCGATACAGCACGTAGGCACGCGCGACGTTGTGCTCGCCGCCGCGCATCAGCGCGAGTTCCACCTGATCTTGGATGTCTTCGATATGGAACGTACCGCCGTTCGGGCGGCTGCGCACGAGCGCGCGCACGACGCTTTGCGTCAGTTGCTCGACCAGCTCGCGCACGCGTGCCGACGCGGCGCCTTGCCCGCCGTTGACGGCCAGGAACGCCTTCGTCACGGCAAGCGCGATTTTGGACGGCTCGAACGACACGACGCTGCCATTACGGCGGATTACTTTGTAGTCCGCGAAGGTCGCCTGCGGGGCGAGCGGCTGCGCGTAAGCAGCCTGGGCGCCCACGGCGCGCCCGGCCTGCGCGCCTTCGTGCTGGCTCGTCATGTTGTCGGTCGTTTGCATGTGCAAAGCTCCTGATCTTGGATGTGCGGTGAAACCGCGGATTTGGACAACCGCCGCGCCACCCCGAGCGCGAACGATGAGGGGCGGGAGAGAAAACGGGAAGATCGGCCTGCCCGGCCGAGCGAGTCGACAAAGACGATCGATTTCGTCATGGTTCCAACGGCATCGGCACGCCCCGTTTTTCCCCCGAAGATGGAACGCCGGGCAGGGCCCGGCGTTCCATCCGCATGATTTGCACGCCGCTTTCTGCGGTACCGGCGCCCGCTTCGATTCTCGGACGCCCCGGCGTTTCGACACAATATCTAGTGCAGCTGCGTCGTATAGATACAAAGTATAGTGGACCGAACCGCCAAATCAAAAGGGTTTATTTTGGGGCTGAACGCTTGACTTTTGATTAACCGAGCCGGGACAAGGACTTACCGCAAACGCTCGCGGGATGCGCTTTCGAGCGCATCCTCCGAGCGCGAAACCGGGCGGCGACTAGGCGTGCCGGTAGGGGAAATACCGATCGGCGAGCGCGGTGTCGCGCTGCAGGCGAGCCCAGTCGAAATGGGGCCCCGGATCGGTCTTGCGGCCCGGCGCGATATCGGAATGTCCGGCCAGCGCCTCGATCGGGTAGCGGGCCACGAGCGATTCGACGAGCGCGCCGAGCGTCGCATATTGCGCGGCTTCGAACGGGTTCGCATCGGCGCCTTCCAACTCGATGCCGATCGAGAAATCGTTGCAACGCTCGCGCCCGAAGAAGCTCGAGACACCCGCATGCCAGGCGCGCGATTCGCACGAGACGAACTGTTCGAGCGCGCCGTCGCGGCGGATTACAAAGTGGGAGGAGACGCGTAAGCCGCGCAGATTCGCATCGTAATAAGGATGCGCATCGCAATCGAGACGATTGAGGAAAAGATCGGCAATCGCACTGCCGCCGAACTGGCCGGGCGGCAGGCTAATGTTGTGGACGACGATGAGCGAGCAGACGGCGCCCTCGGGACGCGGCTCGAAATTCGGCGACGGCAGGACGCGGGCGCGCTGCACCCAGCCGTCGCGATCGACGGCGAACGGCATGGCGTTCATCGGCCCTCGCGACCGCCCGCACGCGCGGCATGGCGCTGCGCATGCTCGACGCTGCAGAAATATTGATCGCCCGAGCGCACCGACTCGCTCTTGGGCGAATGCACGCCGCACGACGCGCAGCGCACCATCGGCTCGGCGAGCTGCCTCGGTTCGCGCTGTGCGGTGCCGTGCGGACCAGTCGGGCCGGTCGGGCCCGTTGCGCGCGCCCCGCCCGAACGGGTGCCGCCGCTGCGGGCCGTGGCTCCGGACTGGGCGGCGCGCATCGTTCTCACGAGCCAGCGGGCGGCGAGTACGAATACGACGAGAAGAAAAATCTGGCGCATGACAATTAAACGACGGGACGGTGCAGCAGCACCTCGAACACGAAGCGGCTGCCGACATAGGCCAACAGCAACGCCACGAACGACACGAGCACCCAACGCAACGCGGCGCGCCCGCGCCAACCTGATAGCTGGCGCCCGGTCAGCAACGCGCCGAACATCACCCAAGACAGCACCGCGAATACGGTTTTGTGATCGAACGTCAACGGCCGGCCGAGCAACTGCTCGCTGAACAGGACACCCGAAATGAGCGTGAGGGTCAGTAAGACGAACCCCGCGCTGATCAAGCGAAACAGCAGTTTTTCGAGCGTGAGCAGCGGCGGCAGCGTATCGAGCCAGCCCTCGATCCAGCCCCCGCCATTGCTATCGAGCGTGCTACGCAACCTGTGCAGGCGGCGCTCGGCGAACAGCATCAGAACGGCATGCAGCGCGGCGATCGCGAACAGCCCGTAGGCGACGTTGGCGATGATGAAGTGCATCTTGAATAGCGGCGCGGCCGCGTACAACAGGACGTGCACGCCGCCGAAGGCGAGCGGCATCAGCGAAGCCATGCATGCGAGCGGCAGCACGAGCAACCCCAGCCCATCGAGCGGGAAGAAGAAACTTTCGATCCAGTAGATACACGCGCCGAGCCAGAACATGGCCGACAACGCGAAGGCGAAGCCGAACACCATCGCGTCGCGCGGAAAGATGGTCAGATGCAGGAGCAGCCCATGCGCGGCGAGGGCGACGAACAGCAGCGCACGCGTCGCGGGCGGCGAACTCGCCCTGGACGGTGCGCGCGCGGTCGCGGGCACGGGAGGGACGCTCGAGAGCATCGGCGGCGCCCCCTCGATGCGATGCACGCGCCAACCGGCGACGGCAAGGCCGCCGTAAAGGAGCGCAGTCAGGGCATACAGTACAATATCCATGTCCCAAGTTTACACTAGGCCGCCGCACCCGCCCCGCTTCCCGCGACGGCGCGCTGCCGCCGCTGTGCTTCCTACGGCTCCCCATGCTCGACACACTTACCCAACGGATGGCGCACGTCGTCAAGACGCTGCGCGGCGAAGCCCGCCTCACCGAATCCAATACGCAGGAAATGCTGCGCGAAGTCCGCCTCGCGCTGCTGGAAGCCGACGTGGCGCTGCCCGTCGTGCGCGAGTTCATCGCCAAGGTCAAGGAAAAGGCGCTCGGCGAAGAAGTCTTGTCGAGCCTGTCGCCGGGCCAGGCGCTCGTCGGCGTCGTCCAGCGCGAGCTCACGGCCGTCATCGGCGGCGACTACGAAGGCAAGGCGGCGGAACTGAACCTCGCCGTCACGCCGCCCGCCGTCATCCTGATGGCCGGCCTGCAGGGCGCGGGTAAGACCACCACCTCGGGCAAGCTCGCGAAGCTCCTGCGCGAGAAGTACAAGAAGAAGGTGCTGACCGTCTCGTGCGACGTCTATCGCCCGGCCGCCATCGCGCAGTTGAAGACGGTGACGGAACAGGTCGGCGCCGATTTCTTCCCGTCCGAACCCAATCAGAAGCCCGTCGACATCGCGCGCGGCGCGCTCGACTGGGCGAAGCGTCATTACCACGACGTGCTGATCGTCGATACGG
Source organism: uncultured beta proteobacterium (assembly GCA_963838695.1). Taxonomy (GTDB): domain Bacteria; phylum Pseudomonadota; class Gammaproteobacteria; order Burkholderiales; family Burkholderiaceae; genus Trinickia. The sequence goes on from CAWIRZ010000017.1 coordinate 30,446, forward strand.
CCGGCCGGCTCGGCATCGACGAGGCGATGATGCAAGAGATCGCCGATCTCCACGCGGCCGTGAAGCCGGTCGAAACGCTGTTCGTGGTCGATGCGATGCTCGGGCAGGACGCGGTGAACACCGCGAAGGCATTCAGCGATGCACTGCCGCTGACCGGCGTCGTGCTCACCAAGCTCGACGGCGATTCGCGCGGCGGCGCCGCGCTGTCCGTGCGGCACGTGACGGGCAAGCCGATCAAGTTCGTCGGCGTAGCCGAAAAGCTCGACGGGCTCGAGGTGTTCTACCCCGAGCGCATGGCCAATCGTATTCTCGGCATGGGCGACATTCTTGCTCTGGTCGAAGAAGCGCAGCGCAACGTCGACGTCAAAGCAGCGCAAAAGCTCGCGGACAAAGTCAAAAAGGGCGGGGATTTCGACCTCAACGACTTCCGCGCGCAGCTTTCGCAGATGAAGAACATGGGCGGGCTGTCGACGCTGATGGATAAGCTGCCCGCTCAGTTCCAGCAAGCGGCGGCGGGCGCCGATATGGGCCAGGCCGAAAAGCAGATGCGCCGGATGGAAGGCATCATCAATTCGATGACGCCGGCCGAACGCGCGAAACCCGAGTTGATCAAAGCGACGCGCAAGCGGCGGATCGCCGCGGGCGCGGGGGTACAAGTGCAGGAGGTCAACCGGATGCTCAATCAGTACGAGCAGATGCGAACCATGATGAAAAAGCTCAAGGGCGGCAATCTGCAAAAAATGATGCGCGGCATGAAGGGCATGCTGCCGGGGATGCGCTAGACGTTGTCCGGCGCAGGGGTTTATGCGGTGGCGCGCATCGGCACGCCGCTTCACACTATGTATACAGTCATCGCTAGCAGAACGCCATGAATCGCGAAGAAGCTCTTCACATCTTCCGCCACTCCGAGGAAATCGTCTCGGCCGCGGAGGTCAATGCGTCGATCGCCGGCATGGCTCAGGCCATCCGTGCACAAATCGGCGACGATTTTCCCCTGCTGCTTTCCGTCATGGGCGGGGCGGCTGTCTTCACCGGCATGCTGCTGCCGCACCTCGACTTTCCGCTCGAGTTCGACTACATCCATCTCACGCGCTACCGCAATTCGACGCACGGCAGCGCCGCCATGCAATGGCGCGTGGCGCCGGCGGAATCGGTGAAGGACCGCGTCGTGCTGGTGCTGGACGACATCCTCGATGAAGGCGAGACCATGGCCGCGATTCGCGACCGGATTCTCGCAATGGGCGCGAAGCGCTTCCTGAGCGCCGTGCTTTGCGAGAAGCAGATTCCGAAAGCCAAGCCGTTGCACCCCGACTTCTGCGGTTTCGAAGTGCCGGATCGGTATGTATTCGGTTGCGGGATGGATGCCAAAGGCTACTGGCGCAACTTGCCGACCATCCGTGCGCTGACCGACGGCGCTTGACGCGGCCATCGCATCGAATACGATCCCCGGTAGACGGAAGCAGCGCTCGCGGCTTCAGGCCGCTCCCATGCGGGAGTAGCCTAAAGCACGGCCGATCGATCCGTCCGGCGTTTAAGCCGCGATGGCTGCGCGGATCTTCGCTGCGGCGAACGCGGCGGCTTCTTCGATCGGCAGCAGCGTCGGCTCCGCATCGCGGCGGGCCTGATACTCCACCTTGCCTTCCTTGAGCCCGCGCTCGCCGATCACGAGGCGATGCGGCACGCCGATCAGCTCCCAATCGGCGAACATCACGCCCGGGCGCTCGCCGCGATCGTCGAGGATGACGTCGATGCCGGCTTCCGACAACTGCGCGTACAGCTTATCCGTCTCGGCGCGGACGCTCTCGCTGCGGTCGTAGCCCATCGGGCACAGCACCACTTCGAACGGCGCGATCGCCTCGGGCCAGATGATGCCGCGGTCATCGAAATTCTGTTCGATCGCCGCACCGAGAATGCGCGTGACGCCGATGCCGTAGCAGCCCATCACCATCGGCTGCGGCTTGCCGTTTTCGTCGAGGAACGTCGCGCCCATCGCGTCGGAATACTTCGTGCCGAGCTGGAATACGTGGCCGACTTCGATGCCGCGGCAGATCTCGATCTTGCCCTTGCCGTCGGGCGAAGGATCGCCGGGACGACGTTGCGGATATCGGCCACTTCGGGCTCGGGCAGATCGCGGCCCCAGTTCACGCCCGTGGTGTGGTAATCGACCTCGTTCGAGCCCACGACGAAATCGCTCATGTTCGCCACGGTGCGGTCGGCCACCACTTTCACCGGCTTCTTGGTGCCGATCGGCCCCAGGTAACCCGGCGGCGTGCCGAACCATTCGACGATCTCGGCCTCGGTGGCAAAGCGGAAACCGGCGAGACCCGGTAGCTTGCCCACCTTGACCTCGTTCAGATCGTGATCGCCGCGCAACATCAGCAGCCAGATCGTGGGTTCGGCACCCTCGTTGTCGGTCGCGAGGATGATCGATTTGATCGTGCGCTCGAGCGGGATATTCAACAGTTCCGCGACGGCTTCGCACTTGGCCTTGCCCGGCGTGGCCGTCTTTTGCATCGTTTCGCGCGGCGCGGCACGCTCGGCATAAAGCGGCAGCGCTTCGGCCGCTTCGACGTTCGCCGCGAAATCGGAGGCCGGGCAGTAAGCGATGGCGTCCTCGCCCGTCGCCGCGATCACCTGGAATTCGTGCGAGCGATTGCCGCCGATCGCGCCGCTGTCGGCGTCCACGGCGCGGAACTCCAGACCCGATGCGCGTGAAGATGCGCACATAGGCGTCGTACATTTTCTGATACGACGCTTGCAGCCCGGCCTGATCCCGGTCGAAGGAGTAGGCGTCCTTCATCGTGAACTCGCGCCCGCGCATCACGCCGAAGCGCGGACGGATTTCGTCGCGGAACTTCGTCTGGATCTGATAGAAGTTCACCGGCAGTTGCCGATAGCTCTTGATCTGATTGCGCGCGATGTCGGTCACGACTTCCTCGTGCGTCGGCCCGATCACGAAATCGGTCTGCTTGCGATCCTTGAAGCGCAGCAGTTCGGGCCCGTACTGCTCCCAGCGCCCGGACTCCTGCCAGAGCTCGGCCGGCTGCACGGCCGGCATCAGCAACTCGAGCGCGCCCGCGCGGTTCATTTCCTCGCGCACGATCGCCTCGACCTTGCGAATCGAGCGCAGGCCGACCGGCAAATAGCTGTAGATGCCGCCTGCCGCGCGCCGAATCATGCCCGCGCGCAACATCAGCTTATGGCTGACGACTTCCGCGTCGGCCGGAGCTTCCTTCAGGGTGCCGATAAAGAAACGGGAGGCTTTCATTCAACAATTTTCCAAAAGCGGCGGCCCGCAGCGAGCCGCCGAAAGAAGGGAACGAGTAATTTTGGGACACCCGCGAGTGCTGCTGCGCGCGCGAACGGCCTACGCACAGCGGCGCGATTCGTCAGACGAGCCACCGGCTGCACCGAGGCACGAGAGTTGCGGCGCCTGGAACCCTTCTGGTGCATGCCGATGCCAAAGGCTCGTTATCTGTTTATAATCAAAGCAATTTTAAAGGATTCGAAGGTGGTTGTATGCTTGATCGCGAAGGCTTTCGCCCGAACGTCGGCATCATCCTCTTGAACGCGCACAACGAGGTGTTTTGGGGTAAGCGGCTGCGTGAACATTCCTGGCAGTTTCCGCAAGGGGGCATCAAGTACGGCGAGACCCCTCTGCAAGCGATGTATCGGGAGTTACACGAAGAAACCGGCTTGCACCCTGAGCACGTCAAGATCATCGGTCGCACGCGCGACTGGTTGCGTTATGAGGTGCCCGATAAGTTCATCAAGCGCGAAGTACGGGGCCACTACCGTGGCCAGAAACAGATCTGGTTTTTGCTTCGGATGGTTGGCCGCGACTGCGATATCTGCCTGCGCGCCACCGATCACCCGGAATTCGACGCTTGGCGTTGGAACGAGTATTGGGTGCCGCTCGACGCCGTGATCGAGTTCAAGCGGGATGTCTATCAATTGGCGCTGACGGAACTCTCCCGCTTCTTGCGCCGTGCTGTGCCGCGTACCGAAAAGCCGCGCGGCCCGCATCACGGCCAACGATATCCGCGCGTATCGCCCTCGGCCGCGGCGCCCGCTCAAGACGGTTCGTCGCTGCCATCGAACGGTTGCGCCGACGTCTCGCCCTATCCTACGCCAAGTCTTATCCTGCCCGATTGAGCACCTGCGCCACCCCGGTGGCGTGCCGTGCATTCGTCAGCGAATGCGCGGCGCTCGCGCGATCGGCTGCACGGGCGCTATTATTCGGTCTTCCGAATCGTTGTGCCCGCTTAACCGAGGTACCCATATTGAAAGCGATCGTTCTCGCGCTGGCCTGTGTGACCGGCAGCGCCCTCCTGGCCGGCTGTTCGCACACGCCGACCAATCCCAAAGACGACAGCAAGTTTCAATACCTGCTCGATCGCAAATCCGAATGGACCGAAAACAAGGTCGACACGCTGCCGCCGTTGCCGAACGACCGCGATCTGATCGGCTTCGACGTCTCTAACAACACGCCGCTGCACTTCGCCATCGACGGCAAGTCGCTCAACGTAGGCTCCGACGGCGTCGTGCGCTACACGGTGGTCATCACGAGCCCGACCGGCGCACGCAACGTCAATTACGAAGGCATTCGCTGCGAAACGTACGATTGGCGACTCTATGCGGGACTGAACGCCGATCACGACGGCTGGGACCGCACGGTGGCGAACGATTGGACTCGCATCGAAAACGGCAACCTGAACGCGTATCAGGCGTCGCTCTATCAGGACTACTTCTGCGAGAACAAGGTGCCGACCGGCACCACCAAGATGATCCTGAACAATCTCAAGACGCACCGCACGGCGATGTCGCGGATTCAATAAATAAGCTAGGGCCACCGAGCGCGTCCGAGGTTGAACGGCCGGCAGCGGCCGACCGTCGGACCATGCCCGGGTGCCCCTCCCGCGAGCGTTCGGCCCGACAAAAAATTAGGCCCGCGTCGTTTAAGACACGGGCCTTTTCGTGCGGCAACAGCGCTGCGCCGGGTCAAACGATCACTAGGTTGTCCCGGTGAATCAGTTCCGGCTCGAGCATGTAGCCAAGGATGGTTTCGATATCGGCGCTTGCGTGGCGGGCGATCAGCTTCGTCTCGGCACTGCTGTAGTTCGTAAGCCCACGCGCGACTTCCCGCCCCGCCATGCTCACACAGGCGATCACTTCACCGCGGGCGAACGCGCCTTGGACATCGACGACGCCGATCGGCAGCAAGCTCTTGCCGCCGGCCGTCAGCTTTTCCACGGCGCCGTCGTCAATCACGACATGCCCGCGCACCTGCAAATGATCGGCCATCCACTGCTTGCGCGCCGCTAGCCGAGCCGTGCGGGCGATGAGCTGGGTGCCGATCGCCTCGCCCGCGGCGAGGCGCGGTCAGCACCTCGGGCTCGCGGCCGCTGGCGATCACCGTGTTCGCTCCGCTGCCGGCCGCGCGCTTGGCGGCGAGGATCTTCGTCAGCATGCCGCCGCGGCCGATGCGACGAGCCCGCGCCGCCCGCCATTGCCTCGAGTTCCGGCGCGCCCGCATTCGCCTCGCGCACGAGTTCGGCTGACGGATCCTTGCGCGGATCGGCCGTGAACAGGCCCTGCTGATCGGTCAGGATGACGAGCGCATCGGCTTCGATCAGGTTCGCCACGAGCGCGCCCAGCGTGTCGTTGTCGCCGAACTTGATCTCGTCGGTCACGACGGTGTCGTTCTCGTTGATGATCGGCACGACGCCCAGCCGCAACAGCGTGAGCAGCGTCGAGCGCGCGTTCAGGTAGCGCTCGCGGTCGGCCAGGTCGGCGTGCGTCAGCAGGATCTGCGCCGTGCGGATGCCGTACTCGGCGAAGCGGCTTTCGTAGACCTGCGCGAGGCCCATCTGCCCGACGGCGGCGGCCGCCTGCAGTTCGTCGATTTCGCGCGGGCGCTTGGTCCAGCCGAGACGCTGCATGCCCTCGGCGATCGCGCCCGAACTGACAAGCACGACCTCCTTGCCGCGCTCGCGCAGTTGCGCGATCTGCGCTGCCCAGCGGCCGATCGCCGCTTGATCGAGGCCGCGCCCTTCGTTGGTCACGAGGCTAGATCCCACCTTGACGACCAAGCGCTTCGAATCCGCGATGACAGAGCGCATCGTGCGAAAGTCTCCATGAATGATCGGTGAGCCGGCCGGCAACGGTGCGGTGCGCCGGCGGTGGGCGTCAGCCGTTGCCGGCGCCCGACGTGCAAGCGGTCAAGCCTGCGGCGTTGGCGTATCGTCGGCGGGGGGAGGGTCGCCCCGGAAACGAACATCGGCCGCCAGATCCTCCGCACGTTCCGCGCGATGGGCGTCGGAATGCTCGGTCAGGTAATCGTAGATCGCGTAGCACAGATTCTCGCAGCCGAGCCCTGTCAGCGCCGAGATCTCGAAACACGGGCCCGTTCCACTCGTACCGCTCGACGAAGTCGGCCACACGCGCGTCGCGCTCGTCCTCCGGCACCATGTCGAGCTTGTTGAGCACCAGCCAGCGCGGCTTCTGAAAGAGCGCTTCGTCGTACTTGCGCAGTTCCTCGACGATCGCCTTCGCTTCGGCGACCGGATCGACGTCCTCGTCGAACGGCGCGAGATCGACGAGATGCAGCAGCAAGCCCGGTGCGCTGCAGGTGACGCAGGAACTGGTGCCCGAGCCCCGCGCCTTCGGCCGCGCCTTCGATCAAGCCCAGGAATGTCGGCGATGACGAAGCTCTTGCTCGGCCCCACGCGCACGACGCCGAGATTCGGTGCGAGCGTGGTGAACGGATAGTCGGCGATCTTCGGTCGCGCGTTCGACACCGACGAGATGAACGTCGACTTGCCCGCGTTCGGCATGCCCAGCAGGCCGACGTCGGCCAGCACCTTCAGCTCGAGCCGCAGCATGCGGCGCTCGCCGGCCTTGCCTTCCGTCTTCTGGCGCGGCGCGCGGTTCGTGCTCGACTTGAAGTGCAGGTTGCCGAGGCCGCCGTCGCCGCCCTTGGCGATCAGCACCGTCTGTTCGTGCTCGGTCAGATCGGCGATAAGCTCGCCCGTGTCGAGGTCGTTGATGATGGTGCCGACCGGCATGCGCAGCAAGATGTCGTCGCCGCCCTTGCCGTAGCAGTCGGAGCCGCGGCCGTTTTCGCCGTTGCGCGCCTGATGCTTCTTGCGCGTACCGGTAGTCGATCAGCGTGTTGATGTTGCGGTCGGCCACCGCATAGACGCTGCCGCCGCGACCGCCGTCGCCGCCGTCGGGGCCGCCGAACGGAACGAATTTTTCGCGGCGCATCGACGCGCTGCCGTCGCCGCCGTCGCCGGCGATCACTTCGATCCGCGCTTCGTCAATGAACTTCATTTATCGCTCCGTCCCATGTTTTCCCGATATTTTGCCGCGTACCGCGCAACGACACCATCTGACGCGCACAAACCACGCGCAGAAGAAAAAAGGCCCCGCCTACTACGCGGGGCCTTTTTGGTGCGGCGCTCCCGTGTCTGATCGATCTCAGACCGCAGCCGGGAGGACGACGACCATATGCTTCTTGGCGGCGCCTTTCGTCGTGAACTTGACGTGGCCATCGATCAGCGCGAACAGCGTGTGATCCTTGCCCATGCCGACGTTCTCGCCCGGGTGCATGCGCGTGCCGCGTTGACGCACGATGATGCCGCCGGCGTTGATCGCTTGGCCGCCGTACACCTTGACGCCGAGGCGCTTCGACTCGGAGTCGCGGCCGTTGCGGGAAGACCCGCCTGCTTTTTTGTGTGCCATCTGATAGCTCCTTAACCGGTGCGCTTACGCGTTGATCGCGTCGATGCGCAGTTCGGTATAGTTCTGGCGGTGGCCTTGATGCTTCTGGTAGTGCTTCCGGCGACGCATCTTGAAGATCGTCACTTTGTCGTGCCGCCCATGCGACACGACGGTAGCCTTGACGGAAGCCCCACTCACCAGTGGCGTACCGAACTGAATCGATTCGCCTTCGCCTACCGCGAGAACCTGGTCGAGCGTGATTTCAGCGTCAATGTCTGCCGGTATCTGTTCTACTTTCAATTTTTCGCCGACAGCAACCTTATACTGCTTGCCGCCGGTTTTTATGACCGCGTACATTGAGAACCTCATTCTGTGTGCGCCGCACGCACTGTGCGTGGACGCTTTTTTCAACCTACCTACTGCTTCTTTCCTGCTTCTACCCTACTGCTTCTGCCCTACTTTCACTGCTTTCTTCCACGCAGCGTGCGTGAAAACGCGTGATTATACATGGAGTTAGCGAAGCGGTCAAAGCTCGCATCCTGTGCCGGACGCAGGTCGGCCGCGCCCGGATGCGCCGCCGGCCGCCGAGCGCGTCTCGGAGAGCCGCATAACCCTTTATAATCCGCGGCACCACACCATTTTTTGATCATGTCGTCGACCGCCACCTCATCCCCCAGCGCCGCCAACTTGCTCGCCCCGATCGTCGGCGGACATGGAGCAGGTCAATCGCGTCATTCGGCAACGTCTGGCTTCCGAGGTGATGCTCATCAACCAGATCTCGGAATACATCATCGGCGCCGGCGGCAAGCGGCTGCGGCCCGCGCTGCTGCTGCTTGTCGCGGGCGCGCTCGGCGATACGACCGGGCACCGGCACGAACTTGCGGCGGTCGTCGAGTTCATCCATACGGCCACGCTGCTGCACGACGACGTCGTCGACGAATCCGACCTGCGGCGCGGCCGCCAGACCGCCAACGCGCTGTTCGGCAACGCCGCGAGCGTGCTGGTCGGCGATTTCCTCTACTCGCGCTCGTTCCAGATGATGGTCGGCGTCGGCAAGATGCGCGTGATGGAGATTCTCGCCGACGCGACGAACGTGATCTCCGAAGGCGAGGTGCTGCAGCTGTTGAACATGCACGATGCAGACGTCGACGAAGCGCGCTACATGCAGGTGATCCGCTACAAGACGGCCAAGCTGTTCGAGGCGGCCGCCCAGCTGGGCGCCGTGCTTGTCGGGCGCCGATGCGCGGATCGAGGCGGCCGCCGCCGAGTTCGGCCGGCGCATCGGCACGGCGTTCCAGATCATGGACGACTGTGCTCGACTACACCGGCACGGCCGAATCGATGGGCAAGAACGCCGGCGACGATCTGCGCGAAGGCAAGCCGACGCTGCCGCTGATCTATCTGATCGAGCGCGGCACGCCCGAGCAGCGGCGCTGGCGCGCGAGGCGATCGAGCAAGGCGGCACCGACCGCTTCGACACGATTTTCGAGGCCATCATCGCACTCGGGCGCCCTCGATCACACGCTCGAATGCGCGAAGCGCGAAGCGCAGGCAGCGGTCGACGGCAATTTCTTCGTTTCCCGATTCCATTTACAAAGAAAGCCTGCTAGAATTATGTTTTTACTCGACGGCGCGTCAGTCTTGAACGAGACTGAACCGGCCGAAAGAGTCCAAGCAGGTCACAATTCGGGGTGTAGCTTAGCCTGGTAGAGCGCTACGTTCGGGACGTAGAGGCCGGAGGTTCGAATCCTCTCACCCCGACCAGAATTTCTCGGAAGGATCAAGGCGTTATCGATCCTTTTCTAGCTCGCTGTTCATGCGAGTTAGCGTAAATCCCACATCTGGTTGTCCCAAGAATGTCCCGTCAGTTGGCGGGACATTTTGTTTTGTACTATCTTCTCTCACGTCGGCATTCATGATTGCCAGAATCATGGCCAGGATGCTGGATATGCGGCGGCGTCCTGCGCTGCCGCGATGACGCTGGAGCGTCGAGCGAAGTCAGTGTATGGGATAGCTCGACACAAAACGCTGCGCCTTTGAACAACGAAGGCGTCGGGGGCAAAGACGGTAATGCACGAAGCGCAAACGTTCACTACAGTCCTGCCCGATGTCCGCCAGACACCCGCACGGGGCCCGCACACGTGAGGACTGTTGACACCTACCCCTCACCGCGCTTTCGAGCCCGTGTGAGGTGTCATGTCCGCCCCGTTCCCCGTCAAGGGAGACGCGCCAGTACGCGTCTTATTCATCGAAGAACTCTCCAGGCTGATCGGTAAAGCACCGACCACCGTTCGTACTTGCGCGACGAACGCTAAGTACCTCCACCTGATCCCTCGCCCTTTCAAGATGCCCAACAGCCGGCGGCTGTGCTGGTGGGAAAGTGACGTTCTCGCGTGGATCAACGCAAGTCGGGAACCACCGCCCCTGCCGCCCGACGTCCGCGCGGCCGGCCGACAAAGGCACAGCAAGCAGCCTGGCAGCGCCAAACGATCGAATCGCGCTCGACGGCCCAGGGGGCGCGATGAACATCGGCCCGCGGATTGATTCCGATGCTTGGCGCACTGGCTTTGAGGCCGGCGAAACCGGTCGAGCCATGACGCCGTGCCCAGCCAGTCTTGACGCCTTCTCTTACTTTTCCGGTTGGATCGAGGGAGACGCCAAGCGACAAGGTTATGAACACAGCGCGGGGGCCGAGCGATGAATGCTTCGCAAGGCAAAGATGCGCGCCGCTCGCACAGGGCGCTCGAATCGCGGCAGCCTGCAAACGTCCTAAGCACTGAAATATGGTCGCGAATACAAGAGCGGGCGGCACGCGAGCTCGCACGGCCTCGCCAAATGTTCCTGCCCGGCGATCATCCGCGTGTTGTTGCGGATCGACGTGGAAGGGAAACCACCATTCTTTTCCAACTCGCCGACGTGTTCGAGCGAAAACCCCATGTCGTTCAGGGCTGCTTTATCGCCCTTTGCCAGCGCTTTGTTGGCCGCGCGCAAAGCGCGTTCGCCCACTCAAGGCGTGAGATTTCGGACCGGATTGCATCCCGGCTGATACGATGTTCAGTTGCCATGTCATCACCTCTAGTCCAGGTGGTGTAGTGGAAGTCCTGCCCGCGTGTTCCAGCACACGGGCGGGGCGCCTAATGCGGATCAGGCAGATCGTGAAGCGCCCTGATCCGGCTGCTGCTCGCCGAGTTCGGCGAGAATATCGGGCCGCAGCTTGAGCTGGCCGGCGTAGGCCAGCAGCGTGCCGCAGCGGGTGTAATCGTCAGGCATTGCCTTTTCCGATCCGAGCGAGCAGTTCGGCTCGCTTTCTGGCATAGCTTTCTTGCGCTTCATCGTCGGACACCCATTTCGTATTCGGATCGTCGGCTTCCTCCAGCCCCTCTCGAACCTGTTCCCGAAACCATTGGTCATGTGCCGCCGCGTCGGCGAGCAATCGCAAAGTGGTCTCGTCCCGGACCGTGACCTGTTCGAGGATCAGACAGTAAGCCCGCAGGGGCGACAGCCCCTGCTCGGCCAGGATGGCCGCTGCCTCGTCCTGGAGCAATTCGATCCGCGCCTTGGCCTCGTCATCTGTCATGATCAGTACCCCGCTTCCTTCTGGTGTCGGACGGCCAAGATCGTGACGGTATCGCCATCGAGGCGGTACCGAGTTACGTAACCACTATCCCCGAAATCGATGAGCCACTCCCGGTACTGTTCGGGCAAATCTTCTACGAGGTGCCCCATTCGAGGATGGGCACCTAGCGCCTGTACGCCTTGTCTAATCGCTTCGCCGGCCCGCCTCGCGGCGTCGGGATTTTTTGGCTTCAAGAACTCGCGCAGCCGTTGCATATCCCCGATCGCCGCCGGCGCAAAGATCACTTGTGGCATTCTGGCGGAGGCAGTTCGTTTTCAGTTCCCCAGCTCGCGAGCCACCTATCCACCTCCTCGGCTGTCGCGTGCAGGCCAGTCGCCTGAAATTCGTCCCACGCCCTAAGCGTGTCCCGGTTCAATGCCTCGCGCTTTTCCTCGCGCTCGACGTACTGCTCAATGGCTTCACGCATGATCCAATGAGGGGTACGCCGACGAGCCTCGGCCAGGTGCTGAACCCGCCCTTTCAATTCATCATCAAGCTTGATGGATGTTGCCGTAACCATGACACGGCCTCCGTAGCAAAAGGTAATACCTGAGACTACTATAGACGGAAGCGTGGTCCGAGTCCATGCCACCCCAATATTTAAACCGACCCGTTGCCCCCTCGCGGTTTGCCGGGGCGACGGGGCGTTCGCGGAAACGGTTGCCGCGCAGCGGCCGCTGCTTTGGCACGCCGCAACGCTTCTTGCTCGCCGTCCCGGAGCCGGACGTCAATTCGATGTTCGACCATTAGGTCGATCGCGCGTCGCTTGAATTCTTCGCTGCCCGGCCAATCGCAGGGCAATCGTGATCGCCACGTCGTCGCCGTCGTCCGTGGCAAGTACGTCGATGCGACAGCCAAGATCAATGAAAGCGTCACGGCCATCGTCCAACCGATAGAGCACCGCTCCGTCCCGGCGGACGCGGAAATAAAACCCATCAGCGACGTTTCGGGCAACCGGATCGACATCGTCGACGTGGATGACACCATCGGCATCATCATTGGCCAGCGCTCGCATGAACTCTCGCGTGCGTCGCTTCTCGCTGTAGACAATGCCGCGTAGCTGGGCGATAGCCGCACCGTCGCCGGTGGCCGCTTGGCGCTCGACCCATTCGCGGTATGAAAGCCTGCGATTCGTTGGGTCAGCGTGTAGCGCCTGACGCTCTCTGCGGATTTCACGTCGCAGCCGATCGCGGTCCCGCAGCGTCTCAAACGCGACGACGCTGTACAGCGCCTTCCGAGCCCCAGCATCCGCCACGGTTTCTCGGATCTCGAGTCGCTTCTTGCGGCAGCTTCGCGAATATCCAATATCGCCGCCGCACCGCAGCCGGGTCGAGTCGGCGAGTACGAACGCGGTCTTGTACTCGCCGTACCGGGCACGCAAATACACGTCGGGCCTCCGCGCGCCTTGCCGGCGCTCCTCACGAATCGCTGGGTCGCGTGTCGTCGGGCGATGCTCTCGTCGTAGCTCAGAACGGCGTCGGTCGTCGAGGCGGACGGCTCGAACTCGCCGAGCCGTTGACCAGCCTGGCTCTGCCGAGCGCTTCGTGCATGTCGCTGGCCTTGATCGGCGTTGTGTCGCCTGAGTTCAGGTCGTCGATCGCGAAACCCGCCCCTTCTCGCGCAGCTCGAGACCGTACTTCGCGAGAAGGTTGTGGAGTTGCCGCCATGTGAGCTTGTCGTTTTTCAACGCAGAGAGCAGCGCCTTGCGCGGCTCGCCGCGGGCGTAGCTGAACAGGCTCTCTTGATCGGCATGTCGTTCCATGTCGGCCGCCGGCGTCGGTCGCTTGCCCTTCGTGCTGGGCTCTTTGCTCGCCCAATCGACGACGACCTGGCCGTCGCGCTCGAACACGGCGTATGGGCCATTGTCGTGCTGCCAGCCATATTTGAGCTCGAGCTCGCGCATCGCGCGATCCAGCTTGAAGTAGTCGCGCTCTGGATAGACAGCCGCGAACGTGTCGGGATTCACGCGATTTACGGCGATGTGCAGGTGAGTGTTGTCGGTATCGCGATGCACGGCGAAGACGTACTGGTGATCCGCCATGCCGACAGCGCCAAGCGCGTTCGTACCGCATTCGAACGCTTGCGCATCGGTCGGTGATTCGTTCGCCGGCCACGACAAGACGATGTGGTCCACGGCGTCCTTGACCCGGGCATTCTGGGCTGCCACAGCGTTCATTTCGGCTGCGGCAGACGACAGCGACAGGCAATTGTGTTCGCATGCAACGCCCGTTGGCGTTACGAGGCGCTCGGCCTGGCCGAGCAGTCGGCCGGATAAGAGATCCGCCAACGCTTCTGCCTCGGCCCGGTTAGATGCTGGCTGGATTGGCTTCATGTCGAGCGCTAGAACGGCCCGCCGCGCGACCGCCCTCCGCTGGCAATCGCGGTCAATTTGCGGTGACTGTCGAAGGTAGTTCGCTGCCAACCGGAGATGCTCTCTCGCACGCGCGAGAAACTTGAGCTGCTGTTCTCGATCCTGCACATCGATCGGATCGACCTCGTCGCCGAGACGCTTCGTCTCTTCACGCGATTGGTGATGTATTCCACCAGGTCCGCAAAGCTCGATTTCAGATCCTCTCGTCGAGGTGGAATCTTGGCCAGCATTTTTCAGTCACCGATCCGTGCAATTGCCTCGCGAATCTCGACGAGGACGGCAGCGTATTCTTTCGACAGCATTCCACCGCCCTCGTTGAACAGGTGCTTCTGCAGGCCGCCGAGCCTGGGAAGCTCATTCAGGATGTGCGCCTCAATCTTCGTGCGCGTGCGACGGCCAAGCGCTGCCGCGAGCACAAATTGCCCGACGCTCATGCCGCAATCGCGCGCTTTCCCTCGTACCAAAGTTTCCTCGTCGTCGTAGCACCGTATTGGCGGAAGCGTGCCGTTCCTTCTTCGTTGTTCGCTCGTGCTCATTGTTACGCCCTTCTCTCTCGAAGTCGGGGTCTCGGGGCAAAGCCCTGAGCAGGGACGGTAGGCCGCGCATAGGGAGTGAAACGACTGGTGCGCCTGCCGGTTGTGATGACGCCAATTTAGCGGCATTACAAACCTACCCTGTCACCGAAGTTACGCCGTCGCTCTTGGAAGTTTGAAGGTAGCTTGGAATGACGTTCTCCCCCAAGCAGAAAAGACGGTGTCGAGGAAGGTTTTTCGAATTACTCTTAACAACACTTTTTACACATGATTCGGTGAACGAAAAAGTGTTGTGATAATCAGACACACGTCCAGACCGGCGCCCAGTTCGGATACCTCACGGCGGATGCCATGTCGGACGCTTCAAACGAAGCCAAGGAGGACAATCACGCCCGACCTTCAAGGGCGACCGGTGCAGAAGTTGGAATCGGCATCGGCCAGCTTATCGATCGACGACGAGCGAGTGGACAACATGGGACGCTGGACTGACGATCAATTGGCGAATTACGAGACGGCACTGGAGACCATTGGTAACGTTATCGCAATTGCCTCGCGCGACATTGCTGAGGAGCGAGAAAAAATCCAGCCCGATGCCGATCGCATAAACGAATTGCTGGCGCTGCAAGCGCGCCTCAATCAAGACCGCAACCGCTTGCGAATCCGCGACGATGCGGCCGTTCGGAAAGCAACTGAGATCTACAGCGAGATCGTCCGCGCCGGACAACTTTAAGCAACGATGCGCTGAAGTTTTCCGGACGATCCACCGGCAGGGTGACAGTTGCCTGTTTTGGCAGCGGTGAGGCTCGGGGAACGGATGGGGCTCACGGGTCGGTCCGCGTAGCCCCATGAAAAAAGTCAGCGTTTCTGATTAGAAGTGACAATTCCCTTCGGAACAACAAAGCCGCTGGTGGGTGGCTCAACGACCCGGACCTCGTCCTTGAGCGGAGTCATGCACCCCGTTTCAGGTATGGCGGATTTTGCTGGCTTTGCGCTAAACGGTCCCAGCGCGCCGGGGTAAGGACCAGCGGCGTCGTATCCGTCGACGCACAATAGCCGAACATCGCCAAACTGGAACCGGATAGTCGCCGGAAAGAATGAGCTTTCGCCAATGAAGCGGAAACCGAGCGCTGCCCAAACGGGGCGCTCAGTCTCTTTTACGAGCTGAAATGTCCGGGGGCCTTTCTCCGTGATACTCATCGCCCGCATGGTCAACAGCGCCAGTGGTTCAGGCGATACGCCGGAAAACAGAAGACTGAGGACGGGCGCCAGCACTGCGACGGACGCGATCCAGAACGCTTTTGGAGATGAGTCTCCGCGGCTTCGCCGGAGCACAAATGCCGCGCCGGGCCAGAGGCTCGCAAAGATAATCACGCTTCCGATTAGGTTGGCGGGCCATCCGTCCTCAGGCAACTGGTACGACCTCGCAAAGGTATAGATTGTTGTCACTGCGACCAGCGTATAGGCCCCGCTCAGCAATCCGATGCCAGTCCGCGCAAGCGATTTGCCGAGACGCTGCTTCCTGTTTGTTCGCTCGGACACGGTGAGCATTCGGAAGTAACGGGGGCTATACCAGGCAAGTGCAAACAAAAACCCGACGAGTAGCAGTCCCGTCGATATCCCGGTTACCCATTTCAGCCAGACCTGCCACTTGGCGACGGATAGATAGTAAAGCACTAGGTAGAACGGCCCGGCCAGTAGCCCTACAACGAGAACGTACGTCGCAGCCCCCGGCATCGGCCGCGAACCCTTGCCGTAGGTATTCGTCATGAATGATGCAAACCACGAAGGGCCGACAAAGCTGGCGAGAAGGGCTGCACACAGAACAAACGTCGCTTCGAGCAAAGCGACAAGGCCCGGCCCAGAAAGGATTGCTGGCAGGAAGAGATCAATGCGATGAAGTGTCCTGAGATATAGAAAAACGGCGAGTGCCGGCAAAGGCAGCATGATTACCGAAATCTTGATAACAACGTCGACCAGGTCCTTTACGAATACCAGACCTGATTGCCACGTCCATTTCTGACGACGTTCAGGGTGCGTACGCCTGTTTCTTAACTTTGTTGAGAGCATGGATTTTCTTTTGAGCTTCAGTGAGATTTTTGGTTGCCTCATCCGTCCTCGAAGATTCGATATCGCCGTCCGCTGCTGGAAGTCGTTCGTCGTGGCGGCTAATGGTGGTGCGGTGCCGCCGCTGCTACCCGCACCGATGAACCGCCGTTCCCTGCAAGCGTCGGCGATATACGAGTGAATCATCCCTTCTCCACAGCTGTGGCTGGTAGAAAGAGGTAGAAGAAAGGTAGAGGCTACGCAGCGCCCGGGAAAGCCATTACCAGCACGGCTTCTCGCATAGCCAGCGGAACGCTATCCCGAGAATTCGGAATGCTATCCCGACACACGGGAACGCTATCCCGATGACGGCGGAACGCTATCCCGAATCCAAACGTGGGTTGTCCACAACCCATCACGAATCGGAGTCGTCCCATTCGGCGACCGCCTTCCCCGTGCGCACGCCATGCGGGATGCTTGGACCGCGATAGCCACTGCGCGCGTTGCCAACGTGCATCGCCTGCCTGGGCGCTGGCCGCTCACCGCTCAGCGCGATGCCGTTCGCTTCGGCCTGCATGCGGACATAGCCGCGCAGCATCTTCTCGGCATAGGTGTACAGGCCTTGACGCCCTTCCGGTTGGGTCAGCACTGCGCCGTACGCCGCCCCCTTCAACTTGCGAAGTTGCGAGGCAAAACGGCTGCGGTCCAGCGCTGGGCGCCCGTCAGCACGCTTCCCGATCGCGACCTGGTAGGACTGGAAAATCCCGTCCAGCGATCGGATCAGATCCTCGTGGTCGGCCGTCGCCCAGACGAGATCCTCCATTTCCGGATGGTGGACGACAGCCTTTTCGTAGGGACGTTTCAACTCACCGGCAGTCGAGAGAATCGCTTCCCCGAGCCCGTGGAGAAAGAGGTCTGAATCGATCTGCGAGACCTCATTGTCGGACGCAAAGGCGCTCCACAAGATCTTTTCGGTGATGAGGTGAACGTAGTACGGGAAACCGTCGCTCACCATGGCAATACGCCAGTTGACGTCGTTGTCGAGTTCGATCTCGAAGGCGTCGGCAGCAGCCTGAACGATCTCGCGGCGAGCGTCCCAACCTAGGCGCGGCAACTCGACCTGTTCCAACTGGCGGTAGGAAGACTGATGCGCACCCAACAACTCGTCGAGGGACTTTCCGATCCCGGTGAAAATGAACTTGATGTTGACGGACCGATCGCCCATCTGTTTGAGCAGCGCGGCAAACTTGTTGCGCTCGCCGGCATCCAGGATCGCGTCGAATTCGTCGATCACGACCGCCGTGTTTCCCTCGCGCTTCTCGGCGACCTCTTCCAGCAGGGCGACCGCATCGCCGATGGATCGGATCCGGTCGCCGATGTCCACCGCACTGGTCTCCGTGCCGGCGGACATCTTCACCCGGGCCAGGTCGACGGACGCCGAGCGGGTCGTTTTGACGCTCTCCGTTCGGGGTTGCCGAAGCGACTGCGTCACGATGTTGGCGATCACGGTGCTGAACGTGTCGTCGGGCGAGCCCGACACGAACACAGGCGAGGCGCTGGAACTCTGGTATTGAACCGCAGCCGTCTGCCCGAGAGAACTTTTGCCCACGCCTCGGTCGCCGTAGATGAAGACATGCCGACCCCGGGCATACAGGCTCTGCTTGATCGTTTCAAGCTCCTTGTCGCGCCCCTTCAGATACTCGATGCTGTGGATCGGTCGCGACGCGGACAACACGGCGCCCAGCTTGGTCCCAAACTCGTCTTCGGTGTAGCCTCGGATCACCGCGCCTCCGTTTCTCAACCAGGCAGCCCCGCCCATCGGTTGCGCCTATGGCGTCCGATTATGGCACTTTGCCAAGACGCCATCCTCTACGGCACCTCGTTATACATAAGTCGCATCGCCGCCTTCCGTGCGTAGCAAGCGCAGCGTTTCGGCGGCGATGCGAACGTGTGTAAGTCCCTTCCAGATAGTTTCCACGCCGGGTTCGCCGTCGCCTTTGCGAGCAAGGAAGCCGCCTCGTCGAGCGATCAAGCGCAGCACCTCGTTGAGCGTGGGTTGAGCTGGGCGACGGGTCTTCGTGAGCAAGTAGGCCGCGCGAATTTCATCGGGATCGAAGAACAGATGCGCATCCAGATCAGGACAGGTGCGGCCCATCCGCATCAAGTGCGCCACGCGCCAGGCCACCACCAGAACGCACGCACTTCACGCCAAGCTCGCCGGCGACGTCATCGACTAATGAGTGCGCGTGTTCGAATCTGGTGGCTCCGGGCCCCTTCGCGATCATGGCGTTGACCTGACCCGCCGCCCCCAAACCAGAGCAAAACCAGACCGACGCAGGCTAACCGACGTAGCCGCACGCACCGCCAGCCGCGCCGCCGCCCAGGACCGCCTAGCCGCTCTGCTATATTCTTGCCATCCCTTTCATCCCCATTCCTTCTGCACGACGCGTGGAACAAATTCCCTTGTGGGCGCAACTCGGCGCCGTTTTCGTACTGCTTCTATGCTCTGGCTTCTTCTCGATTT
Source organism: uncultured beta proteobacterium (assembly GCA_963838695.1). Taxonomy (GTDB): domain Bacteria; phylum Pseudomonadota; class Gammaproteobacteria; order Burkholderiales; family Burkholderiaceae; genus Trinickia. The sequence continues at coordinate 49,258 of CAWIRZ010000017.1, forward strand.
CCGAGACGGCGATGATGGCGCTCAACCGCCACCGGCTGAAATATCTCGTCGGGAAAGGCGCATTCGGGGCCAAGACGACTCAAGGTCTGCTCGCCCGCACCGATCAGTTGCTCGGCGTCGTGCTCATCGGCAACAACTTGCTGAACACGATCATCCCCGTGCTCACCACGTCGATCGCCCTGCGCACGTTCGGTCGCGACAACCTCGTTCTCTCGATCGCAACAGGGATCGTCGCTTTCCTCATCATCGTCTTCGCGGAAATCACACCGAAAATCGTCGGCGCGACCTACCCCGAAAAAATAGCCCTGCCGGCCAGCGTCATCATCGCGCCACTCATGCGCGTACTGAAGCCGGTGATCTGGTTCGTGAACTTGTTTTCCAACGCCATTCTGCTCGTGCTGCATATCAACACGAAGGGCGGCCGCGAACAACGCCTGACCACCGAGGAACTGCGCGCGATCGTGCTCGAATCGGGCAGCTTCATGCCGACCAAGCACCGCAGCATCCTGCTCAATCTGTTCGATCTCGAGAACATCTCGGTCGAGGACGTCATGATTCCGCGCCGACGGATCGAATCGCTCGATCTCGACGCACCGTTCGAAGAAATCCTGCATCAGCTTGAAACCTGCTACCACAACAAGCTGATCGTCTATCAGGGCGACATCGACCGTGTGGTGGGCGTTCTGCATGTGCGCAAGACGCTCGCTGCACTGCATAAGCAGGAACTCACCCTGGAGACGCTGCGCGAATTGCTGACCGATCCCTACTTCGTGCCGTCGGGCACGCCCGTGTCGCAGCAATTGCAATACTTTCAAGAAACACGCCATCGCGCGGCGCTCGTCGTCAACGAGTACGGTGAACTCGAGGGCCTCGTTACGCCCGAGGACATCATCGAGGAACTGATCGGCGAGTTCACGACGTCGATTCCCCGCAGCGCCGGCAGCCGCAAGGGTTGGAGCGAGAGCGGCGAATGCATCGTCGCCGGCAGTATGCCGCTGCGCGAACTGAATCGCTGGCTGCAACTCGCGTTGCCGACCGACGGCCCCAAGACGCTGAACGGGCTCATCCTCGAAACGTTGGAGGAGATTCCCGAAGGCGATGTGTGCATGCAGATCGGCGATGTGCAGCTCGAAGTGCTGCAAAGCGACGACCAGGCCGTTCGCACGGTCAAGTTGTTTAGGCCGCGCGTACGCGCCGTTTCCAAGACTTCGTCAACCTAGCCGCCATACGTCGATCGAACTGGCCGAGCGGCCGAATGGTGTCCGGAGCAAGCGCAGGCGATGATCGCCTCATCGCATTTTGCCGCGGCCGCCGCGCCGCTTCTCCGATGTCAGCTCCTTCCTCGCTTTCTCTACGCGCCGAGGCCCCCGTTCCTGACGATGGGCCCGCAGCGCGCCTGTTCGCCGCCACCCTCGATCAAGCAGCAAGGCGCGGCGCATCCGACATCCATATCGAGCCCAGCGAGCACGGTTGGCGCATTCGCCTGCGCGTGGACGGCATGCTGCACGAGTTGCCAAGCCCGCCTTCGCACTTGCGTGACGCGTTCGTTACGCGCATCAAAGTGCTCGCTCGGCTGGATATCGCCGAGCGGCGGGTCCCGCAGGACGGAAGGTTGCGGATAGCGGTCGCGCCGGGCGAAGTGGAGGACTATCGCGTCAGCGCGCTGCCCACCGTCCACGGCGAAAAGCTCGCGCTGCGCCGTCTCGCGGCGCTCCCATCCGATTTGTCGCTCGCCTCGCTAGGCTTCGATGCGAGGCAAAGGCCGCTGGTCGAAGCCGCGATCGGCGCGCCGCACGGGCTTGTCCTCGTCACCGGGCCGACAGGCAGCGGTAAGACGCTCTCGCTCTATGCCTTCTTACGCCTGCTCAACATTTCATCACGCAACGTTTGCACCGTTGAAGATCCCGCGGAAATTCAGCTCGCCGGCGTGAATCAAGTCAGCGTCCGGGAGAAGACGGGGCTGACGTTCGCCGCTGCGTTGCGCGCCCTGCTACGGCAAGATCCCGACGTCATCATGATCGGTGAAATCCGCGACGCGGAAACGGCGGATGTCGCGCTGAAAGCCGCCCAGACGGGGCATCTCGTACTCGCCACGCTGCATACGAACGATGCGCCCAGCGCAATCGGGCGTTTGCGCGATATCGGCGTCGCATCGTACAACCTCTCGGCCGCCCTCCGGCTCGTCACGGCGCAGCGGCTCGTGCGCCGCTTGTGTCCCCAGTGCAAAGTGCCGTCGCCGATGCCGGCTGCGGTGCTGGTCTCCGCCGGGTTCGCCTGCGAAGCGGCAGCCGATTGGACGCCCTACGCCGCAGGCGGATGCCCGGCCTGCCACGGTGCGGGCTACTGTGGCCGTATCGGCGTCCATCAGGTGATGGCGCTGTCGCCGGGCATCGGCGCGCTCGTGAATGCCGGCGCAAGTTGCCAATCGATCGCCGAGCAGGCGAGGATCGACGGCGCGACGAGCTTGCGCGCCGCCGCCCTCGCGCTCGTACGCGAAGGTGCGACGAGCCTGGCCGAGGCCATCGCCGCCACGGACGCCGCATGAGCAAGCGCGGCATCAGCGACATCGGCGAGAGCGACGAAGCGAAGCCTCCTAGGACGGCAGCACGCGATGTCACGGCATTCACGCGGCAGCTGACGAGCTTGCTCAATGCCGGACTGCCGCTGGTCCAAGCGCTCGATCTCATCGCCGCGGCGCCGCGTCGCGATGCGATGCCGCGTGTCGCGCGCGGGTTGGCGCGGCGCATCGCAAACGGCGAGCGGTTTGCCTCGGCGCTCGCCGCCTATCCCGCTCAATTCGACCGGCTCTACCGCGAACTTTCGGCAGTCGGCGAGGCCACGGGCACCTTGGCGCCCGTGCTCGCGCGCATCGTCGAGCATCGCGAGCGTGCCGCCGCTCAGCGCGGCAAGCTTCGCACGGCACTGGCCTATCCGTGCGCCGTCGCGCTGCTCGCCGCCGCGGTCACCGCAGCGCTGCTCGCGTTCGTCGTGCCCATCTTCCAACAGGTCTTCGATAGCTTCGGGGCCACGCTGCCCGGTCCCACGCGCGCGGTGCTGGCCGCGTCTAACTTCGCGCTACGCTACGGCCCGCCGATATCGGCCGCACTCGGCGTCGTGCTGCTCGTCGTGCCGCGCATCGTTCGCCGCTCCGCACGCGCCCGCACGTTACTCGACCAATCGTTGCTCGCGCTCCCCGCACTGGGCCCGCTCGTGCGCGCAGTCGCCGCCGCGCGCTGGTCACGCGCGCTCGGCACGCTGCTGACGGCAGGCACGCCGCTGGCCGATGCCTTGCGCTCGCTCTCGCACGTCACAGGCAATAGAGTGTTCGACGCGGCGAATGCGCAAATCGAACACCGTCTACGGCGCGGCGAACGGCTCGCCCACGCCATGCGGGGCGTCGGCTGCTTTCCCCCGGGGCTAATCGCACCGATCGCCATCGCGGAAGAATCGAGCGCCCTCGATACGATGCTGCTCGATTGCGCCGCCCTCGCCGAACGAGAAGTCGACGAAAAGCTCGCCCTACTCTCCGCCTGCGTCGAACCGCTCGTCGTCATCGGGCTCGGGCTCGCTGTCGGCGCACTCGTTATCGCACTGTATTTGCCTGTCATCGAACTGGGCAACGTGGTGTAGCATGCCCCCCATTCGCCACTCGGCCATGATCACGATCTCCTCCGTGTACGCTTCCGCCATCAGCGAGCCACTCGCCCACTTGTCCTTCTCGTTCGGCATCGGCGCCGCATACGGTGCGTTGCCGCCCGCTTGGCAGTTCGCATTCGCGATCGCATTCGGGCTCGCCATCGGCAGCTTCATCAACGTGGTGGCGCACCGGCTGCCCATCATGCTCGAACGCGCATGGCATCTTGAAATGAGCGAAGCGTCCGGCCAGCCCGCGCAGGCGGACGGGTTGCCGACGCGCTACAACCTATGCGTGCCGCGCAGCGCCTGCCCGCACTGCGGCCATGTACTACGCGCTCACGAAAACATCCCGCTCCTCAGCTACGTCGTGTTGCGCGGCCGGTGCTCCGCGTGCCGAGCCCGCATCGGCGTGCGCTACCCGGTCATCGAACTGGCAAGCGGTGCACTCGCAGCGGCTGCACTGGCGTTTTACGGGCCAACGGGGGCCGGCCTCGCCGCCTTCGGTTTCACTGCAGCGCTGCTCGCGATGAGCGCCATCGATGCGCAAACGCGCCTGTTGCCCGATTCGCTCACGCTGCCGCTGTTGTGGGCCGGCCTCATCGTCAATTTCGACGACACATTTGCGACGTTGCATGCCGCTGTCGCAGGGGCGATTGTCGGTTACCTTTTCTTGTGGTGCATCTACTGGCTGTTTCGCTTCGCACGCGGGGTGGAGGGCATGGGCTACGGCGATTTCAAGCTGCTCGCAGCGCTCGGTGCATGGCTCGGATGGGCCGCATTGCCGCAGGTCGTGCTGATCGCCGCCGTCACGGGGGCCGTCGTCGGCCTCGTCGCAATGGGGTCGGGGCGCTTGCGGTTCGAAGAGCCGCTGCCGTTCGGCCCGTTTCTCGCGCTCGGCGGCGTGATCACGCTGTTCGGCGGCACGCCGTTCTTCCATTTGTTGGGGAGCTGAACGCTATGTTCGCAGTGGGGCTGACGGGCGGTATCGGCAGCGGAAAATCGACCATCGCCGATCTATTCGCGGCGCACCGCGTGGCCGTCGTCGATACCGACGTCATCGCCCACCGGGTTACAGCACCCAAGGGGCTGGCCATGCCCGCAATCGAGCAAATTTTCGGGCCGGAATTTATTGCGCCCGACGGCTCGCTCGATCGCGCGAAGATGCGGGCGCTCGTCTTTTCCGACGATACGGCCAAGGCCCGGCTCGAACGCATCACCCACCCGCTCATTCGATCCGAGACCGAGCGCGAGCGCGCAGCCGCGCAGGGCCCGTACGTCGTCCTCGTCGTACCGTTGCTAGTGGAATCGGGCACGTGGAAATCGCGCGTCGATCGGGTGCTCGTCGTCGATTGCGCCGTCGAGACTCAAATCGCCCGCGTCATGCATCGCAATGGGTTCGCGCGCGAACAGGTGCTGGCCATCATCGAGCGGCAAGCCACACGCACGGCGCGTCTGGCCGCAGCCGACGATGTCATCGTCAACGACAACACCTCGCTCGAGCGACTGGCACAAGACGTGCGACAGCTTCATCGGCAGTATCTGGCGCTAGCGGGCGCGGCGCCGCCGTGAGGATTCCGCTGAACCCCAGGGTATCGGACATGCCTGCGCAACGAGGGTATACGGTCCCAAAACGTTCAATCCTCGGAAAAAGCAGTAACAAGTGCCCGATTCCGCGATTGCGGGGGGCAATCCTGCGCATTAGAATGTGCTGCAATCCCACCACCCACGACGTCAGGGGCGAGCGCGCTTGATTCTTTACGAGTATCCGTTCAACGAGCGAATTCGCACGCTACTGCGCCTCGAAGATTTGTTCGAGCGCTTTACGTTCTTTTTGAGTCAAGAGGACGCGCGCCAGCATCACGTCGCGCTGACGACGCTGTTCGAAATCGCCGAGGTCACGGGCCGAGCAGATCTAAAGTCCGATTTGATGAAGGAATTGGAGCGGCAGCGTCAAACGTTGGCGCCGTTCCGCGGCAATCCGGGCATCGAGCAGAACGCGCTCGAAGCCGTGCTCGGCGAAATCGAGCACACGCTGGCTGGCCTCGGTCAGATGCAAGGCAAGACAGGCCAGCATCTATCGGAAAACGAATGGCTGGCGAGCATCCGCAGCCGCGCGATCATTCCGGGCGGCACCTGCGAGTTCGATCTGCCCTCCTACTACGCGTGGCAGCAACTGCACCCCGACCAACGTCGGCAGGACATCGTCAAGTGGATCACGCCGCTGCTGCCGCTGCGCGACGCCGCATCGATCGTCCTGCGGCTTGCCCGCGAGTCGGGTCAAGCGTCGAAGGTGATGGCGATGCAGGGCAGCTATCAGCAAATGCTGTCGGGCCGCACCTATCAGTTGATGCAAGTGCGCGTTTCGCCCGAGTTGCGTGTGATCCCCGAAGCGAGCGCCAACAAGTACATGCTTTGGGTGCGCTTCACGGTACAGGATGGGGATCTGCGTCCGCGGTCCGTCGACGTCGATGTACCGTTTCAATTGACGCTGTGCAGCCTCTGACGCTGCATGCGGCGGCACACCGCGGCGCACTCGATTCGCCACCCGCCCGTCGTCCGCCCAAGCGCGTGACGGCGGCTTAATGACGATTGTCTGAAAATTAGTATGGTTAGCGTAGTCAAATGTCCGACTTGCGGGAAAGACGTCCGCTGGACGCCTGAAAACCGCTTTCGCCCGTTCTGCTCGGAACGGTGCAAGCAAATCGATCTCGGCGCGTGGGCCAATGAGAAGTACCGCATCGGCAGCACCGACGAAGAACCGCCGTCGGACGACGATATACACGGCGATCTGAACTGACGCGGTGACCGACCGAGCGGCCGTGACTCACCGGGTGGCAGGGTGGCCGAGCGTATCGCTATCGACCTAATCCCCGCGTCGCCCGCCCTCAATCGGCGGCGAGCAATTCCAGCACGGGGATGGCTGCGGGCAGCAGCGGTGCGACATCGACAGGCAGGCGCTGCCAGCTGAATGCTTGCCCCTCGCGCCCGTGCGGCTCGCCGGTCCAAGCGGTGACCTTGCAGAAATACAGCCGCACGTAGGCGTGCGGATAATCGTGCTCGAGTGTGTGCCACCGGTGGCTGGCTGTGAGCGTGATACCGAGTTCCTCGTGCAATTCACGCGTCAGTGCCGCTTCGACGCTCTCACCCGGCTCCAGCTTGCCGCCCGGAAACTCCCAGTATCCTTCATACGGCTTGCCCGCCGGCCGCTGCGCAAGCAAGTAACGGCCGTCAGGATGGACGAGCACGCCCACCGCCACTTCCGTGACGGGGCGCCCAGTAGGCGAGCGGTCGGCCGCATCGAGGCCGCTGGCTGTCGTGGTCATGCCGCGGTCCTGCGGCCCGACCAGTCGCGGGCGAACTGCCAGGCAACCCGGCCGGAACGCGAGCCGCGCTCCAGCGCCCACACCAGCGCGTCGCCGCGTGCGTTCGCCACGTCGTCGTCGCCGCAGCCGAAATGACGCAGCCAGTGGCCGACGATCGTCAGGTAGTCGTCCTGCTTGAACGGATAGAAGCTCACCCACAAGCCGAAGCGCTCGGACAGCGAGATCTTTTCTTCCACGACTTCGCCGGGATGAATCTCGCCGTCGGACGTGTGCTTGTACGACTCGTTGTCGCTCATGTACTCGGGCAACAAATGGCGGCGGTTCGAGGTGGCGTAGATCAGCACGTTATCGGACTGTGCCGACACCGAGCCGTCGAGCGCAACCTTCAATGCCTTATAGCCCGACTCGCCGTCCTCGAACGAGAGATCGTCGCAAAACACGACAAAGCGCTCGGGCCTGGCGGCGATGAGATCGGTGATGTCGCCCAAATCGTGGAGATCGTCTTTGTCGACCTCGATCAACCGCAAGCCGTCTTTCGCATAGGCGTTCAGGCAGGCTTTGATCAGCGACGATTTCCCCGTGCCGCGCGCGCCGGTGAGCAACACATTGTTCGCCGGCTGCTTGTTGACGAATTGGCGCGTGTTCTGTTCGATCAGGGTCTTCTGGCGATCGATGTTCTGCAAGTCGTCCAGCGTGATCGACGAAATGGCCGGCACAGGCTGGAGGTAACCGCGGCCTTGACGTTTGCGCCAGCGAAATGCCACGGCGGCTGACCAATCGATGTCGGGCGCAGCCGGCGGCAGCATGGTTTCAAGACGGCCGAGCAGCGCTTCGGCGCGGGTCAGAAACTGTTCGAGTTTGTCCATGGGCGATGAGCGATGTGCGATGAGCGATGACTTATCAAGCGCCGACACGCCCGCCACAGTACAGCACACAGCGTGCGGTGACGCGACGGCCGACCGTCAAGAACGGTAATCGGCGTTGATCGAGACGTAATCGTGAGATAAATCGCACGTCCAGATCGTGGCCTGCGCCGGGCCGCGGCCCAGCAGCACGCGAATCGTAATCTCGCTTTCCTTCATGACGCGCTGGCCGTCCTCTTCGCGATAAGCGGGGTGCCGGCCACCCGCCGTCGCCACGTGGACGTCGTCGAGATACAGATCGATCTTCGCGACATCGAGATCGGCGATGCCCGCGTAGCCGATCGCGGCCAAGATACGGCCGAGGTTCGGATCGGAAGCGTAAAACGCCGTCTTGACGAGCGGCGAGTGACCGATCGCATAAGCGATCTGGCGGCATTCGCCCTCGCTCGCGCCGCCTTCGACGGCCACCGTCATGAACTTGGTCGCACCTTCGCCGTCGCGCACGATCAGTTGAGCCAGGGCCTGCGCGAGGCGCACGACCGCATCGCGGAGCGCCGCGTAAGCGGCGGTGCCCGTCGATGTAATCGCCGGCAGGCTCGACTTGCCCGTAGCGATCAGGATGAACGAGTCGTTCGTCGACGTATCGCCGTCGATCGTGATGCAGTTGAACGAGCGATCGGCAACGTCCTTCACGAGCGTATCGAGCACATCCTGCGAGACGGCCGCGTCGAATGCGAGAAAGCCGAGCATCGTCGCCATGTTCGGCTTGATCATGCCCGCGCCCTTGCTGATTCCCGTCAGCGTGACCGTATGGCCGTCGATCGCCACTTGAGCCGACGCAGCCTTCGGCAACGTGTCCGTGGTCATGATCGCCTGCGCCGCTTCGTACCAATGCGCGGCTGCGCGCCGGTCGAGCGCAGCCGGCAAACCGGCCTTGAGCCGATCGATCGGCAGCGGTTCGAGAATCACCCCCGTCGAAAACGGCAGCACTTGTTCCGGCGCGATGCCGGCCAAACGTGCCAGTTCGACGCACGTTTCGCGCGCATGCGCGAGGCCAGATTCGCCCGTGCCCGCATTCGCATTGCCCGTGTTGACGACAAGCGCGCGAATTCCCTTGCCGCTAGGCGCCGTGCGCGCATGGGCGAGATGTTCGCGGCAGACAGTCACAGGCGCTGCACAGAACCGGTTCGCCGTAAACACACCGGCCACCGTCGCGCCTTCGTCGACGGAAATGACGAGCACGTCCTTACGGTTCGGCTTGCGGATGTTCGCTTCGGCAAAGCCAAGCGTCACGCCGGCCACCGGATGAAGTTGCGCGGGATCGATCGAAGGAAAATTGACGGCCATGGTCGTAAATGTGCGTTAAGCCAGCTTACCGTGACACTGCTTATATTTCTTGCCGCTACCGCACGGGCAAGGATCGTTGCGGCCCACCTTCGGCATGCCGCCCGCGGCCGTCGCGGCAGCGGCGCTAGCGGCTGCCGCGTGCGCGCCATGGCTCATCGCCTGGCCGACCATTTCTTCGGCGGCGGTATCGGCCGAGGCATCGCCGGCTGCGGCTTCGGCGAACTCGGCGTGACGGAACTGCACGTTCTCGAGCGGGTCGCCCTGCTCTTCATATTGCTCGACGGCTTCTTCGAGTTGCTCGGGCGATTGGATCTGAACGTTCATGACGATGCGCGTCACTTCCGTCTTTACGATGTTGAGCAACGCCTCGAACAGCTCGAACGCCTCGCGCTTGTACTCTTGCTTCGGGTTTTGCTGCGCATAGCCGCGCAGATGGATGCCCTGGCGCAAATGATCGAGCGCGGCGAGATGTTCGCGCCAGCAGCGGTCGAGCGTCTGCAGCATCACCGAGCGCTCGAACGCGCTGAAGGCTTCCCGCCCGACGAGCGCGACCTTCGCCTCATACGCTTCATCCGCCGCGGCGATGACGGCTTCGACGATATCGTCGGCGCCGAGCGACTGCGATTCGTTGATCATGTCCTGCACGGCGAGATCGAGTTGCCAATCCTTACGCAGCGCTTCCTCGAGTTCGGGCGCATGCCACTGCTCTTCGATACTGCCCGCCGGGATGAACTCGTGCACGACATCGGTGACGACCGCATGACGCATCGCCGCGATGGTTTCGGTGATGTCGTTCGCTTCCAGCAGCTCGTTGCGCTGCTGATAGATCACCTTGCGCTGATCGTTCGATACGTCGTCGTACTCGAGCAACTGCTTGCGGATGTCGAAGTTTCGGGCTTCGACCTTGCGCTGCGCCGATTCGATCGAGCGCGTAACGATACCCGCTTCGATCGCCTCGCCCTCGGGCATACGCAGGCGATCCATGATCGAGCGCACGCGATCGCCGGCGAAAATGCGCAGCAACGGATCTTCCAGCGACAGATAAAAGCGCGAGGAGCCCGGATCGCCTTGACGGCCCGCACGGCCACGCAACTGATTATCGATACGGCGCGATTCGTGACGCTCGGTACCGATGATGTGCAAGCCGCCCGCGGCTTTCACGCGGTCGTGCAGTGCCTGCCATTCGTCGTGCAGCGCTTGAATGCGCTTGGCTTTTTCGTCGGCCGGAACCGATTCGTCCGCTTCGAGCAGCGAGGCTTGCTTTTCCGCATTGCCGCCGAGCACGATGTCGGTGCCGCGACCGGCCATGTTGGTTGCGATCGTGATGCGCTTGGGCCGGCCCGCCTCGGCGACGATAGCCGCTTCGCGCGCGTGCTGCTTCGCGTTGAGCACTTCGTGCGGCAGGCCCGCTTTCGTCAGCAAGTCCGACAGCAGTTCGGAACTTTCGATCGAGGTCGTGCCGACGAGCACCGGCTGGTCACGTTCGTAGCATTCGCGGATATCGCGAATGACCGCGTCGTAGCGCTCCTTGGCCGTCTTGTAGATCTGGTCCTGGCGATCGATCCGTTTCGGCGGACGATTCGTCGGAATCACGACGGTTTCAAGACCGTAGATTTCGTTGAATTCGTACGCTTCCGTATCGGCCGTGCCGGTCATGCCCGACAGCTTGCCGTACATCCGGAAGTAGTTCTGGAACGTGATCGATGCGAGCGTTTGGTTTTCGCTCTGGATCTTCACGTGCTCTTTCGCTTCGACGGCCTGGTGCAGCCCGTCCGACCAGCGGCGGCCCTGCATCAAGCGGCCCGTGAATTCGTCGACGATGATGACTTCGCCGTTTTGCACGACGTAATGCTGATCGCGGAAGAACAGCGTATGCGCACGCAACGCAGCGTAGACGTGGTGCATCAGCGTGATGTTCTGCGCGGCGTAGAGGCTTTCGCCCTCGCCGATCAAGCCCCATTCGGCGAGTAAGCGCTCGGCCTTCTCGTGGCCCGACTCGGTCAGGAATACCTGGCGCCCCTTTTCATCGAGCGTGTAGTCGCCCGGCTTTTCGACGCCCGTGCCGTCGGCCTTTTCCTCGCCGATCTGTTGTTCGAGCAACGGCGGCAGCGCGTTCATCCGCACGTAGAGATCGGTGTGGTCTTCGGCCTGACCGGAAATGATGAGCGGGGTGCGCGCCTCGTCGATCAGAATCGAATCCACTTCGTCGACAATCGCGAAATTCAGCGAGCGCTGCACGCGCGCGGTGGTCTCGTAGACCATGTTGTCGCGCAGGTAATCGAAGCCGAATTCGTTGTTCGTGCCGTACGTGATGTCGGCGGCATACGCCTGCTGCTTCGACTCGTGATCCATCTGCGACAGGTTGATGCCGGTGGACAAGCCGAGGAAGTGGTAGAGGCGGCCCATCCATTCGGCGTCGCGCTGCGCGAGGTAATCGTTGACCGTCACCACGTGCACGCCGCGCCCCGACAGCGCGTTCAGATACGCGGCCAGCGTAGCGACGAGCGTCTTGCCTTCCCCCGTGCGCATTTCGGCGATCTTGCCGTAGTGCAGCACCATGCCCCCGATCAGCTGCACGTCGAAGTGGCGCATCTTCAGCACGCGGCGGCTCGCCTCGCGGCAGACCGCAAACGCTTCGGGCAACAGCTTGTCGAGCGATTCGCCGCTTGCCACGCGCTGGCGGAACTCGTCCGTCTTGGCGCGCAGTTGGTCGTCCGTCAATTGCTCGATTTGCGGCTCGAGCGCATTGATCACCGCTACCGTCTTTTGATACTGCTTGACGAGACGCTGATTGCGGCTGCCAAAGATCTTTTGGAGAAAACCGGTGGTCATCGGGTCGAGTATGCGTCGCGGCTTCGCTCGTGCGCCCGCTCGGCTCGTTGAGAGCCTTGGCGGATGCTCGGGTTCGGATAGCCTCGGCGGCTTATTCCATGAGTGAATTCGAATCGGGCATTTTAGCACGCGAGCCTTAATGTACCGTGTCCGTCCCGGTATCCGGGCGCCCGAGTTCGGGGTTCGGCCGAGCTTGAGGCGAGACACGGGGCGAGACGCAAGGCGGGTACAATCGCGCCATGAGCCGCTTTTCGTCTTTTTCGAAGTTTTCCGGGGCGCGCCGGCCTCAGGCTGTCGTCGATCTGCTCGGCCGCGCCGAGGCATTCGCCGCGCTGCGCGCAGGCGTCGAGCAAATCGCCTCGCTCGAGCGCGAACTCGCGCAAATTCTGCCCGAATACTTGGCGGCCAACGTCGAACCCGGATTCATCAAGGACGGTACGCTGACGCTATTCACGGCGCACGGCGCGCTGGCTGCTCGCTTGCGCCAGGTCGAGCCGCGCGTGTTGGCGGAGCTGCAGCAGCGCGGCTGGGCAGTTCGTGCGCTCACCTTGAAGGTGCGGCCCCGGGCTGTCGTGGAGCCGCCCCCGCCCAAGCAAGCGCGTATGACACCGGTCGGCGCAGCGGCGCTACAGGCGCTGAGCCGCACGCTCGCACCGTCGCCGCTCCAGGAGGCCCTCGCCAAAATGGCCGCGCGCCACGGAAAACCCACCGACCAAAAGCAATGAGCGGCCCGAAGGCCGCTCATTTTTCATATTCCGCAAGCGCCGCAATGACCGGCGCGCGCCAACGGCGCTCCGCACATCAAGCGAATGCCGTTTGCGCCTCGTAGCCGAAACCGCGCGGCGCATGCTGCACGTCGTCGAACGAAACGACTTCGTACGCATCCTCATGCGCGAGCAACTCGCGCAACAACGCGTTGTTCAGGCCGTGCCCCGATTTATAGGCCGTGTACGAAGCGAGCAACGGATGGCCCACGACGTACAGATCGCCGATCGCATCGAGCATCTTGTGTTTGACGAACTCGTCGTCGTAGCGAAGACCGTCGTTGTTCAAAATCCGGTATTCGTCCAGCACGATCGCGTTGTCCATGCTGCCCCCGCGCGCCAAGCCGAGCTCACGCATCATCTCGACTTCATGCGCAAAACCGAACGTGCGGGCCCGTGCGATTTCACGCACGTACGATGTCGTCGCGAAATCGACTTCTAGTGCCTGCCCCGTCTTATCGACGGCCGGATGGCTGAAATCGATCGTGAACTTGAGCTTGAAGCCGAAATACGGCTCGAGGCGCGCCAATTTGTCGCCGTCGCGTACTTCGACGGGCCGGGTCACCTTGATGAATTTCTTCGGCGCGCCTTGCTCTTCGATCCCAGCCGATTGCATCAGGAAGACGAACGACGCCGCGCTGCCGTCCATGATCGGGATTTCCTCAGCCGTGACGTCGACGTAAAGGTTATCGATGCCCAAGCCGGCGCACGCCGACATCAAGTGCTCGACCGTCGAGACGCGAACGCCGTCCTTCTGCAACACCGAAGCCAAACGCGTATCGCCGATCGATAGCGCCCCCGCCGGGATGTCCACCGGCGTGGCCAAATCGATGCGCGAAAACACGATGCCGGTGTTCGCGGCAGCCGGGCGCAGCGTGAGCTCGACCTTGCGTCCTGAGTGCAGGCCGATCCCGACGGTTTTGACGATCGATTTGATAGTGCGTTGCTTCAACATGGTTCCATTCGTTCGATTGCTATTTTCAATCGGTATTTTTCAGCTCATAGGGGGAAGTATACTCCATCCGAAGAACCCGTTCATTTCTCCGGACGTATCAATCTGTTTCCCCCGATTACGGCAATCGATGAAACAAGGCCGGCGGCCGGAACGGAGGCATTCCCGACCGCCGGCCCGTAATGGACCGTCACAAAACTCATGGCAGAGGCGTTGCCCGCACGCAACGTCGAGACGCAATCCGGCCCCGCTAAAACGCGACGCGAAGGCTCCCTGGCAAGCGAAACGAATCGCTTGTCCGGTTTTCGAACCGCCATCCGACGCATCTTGCCCGAGATGCGCCGAACGTCCACCCGCAGCCGCCCGCGCTCGGAACCGAAGCCTCATCGACATCGGCCCGCCCTTGCGCGGCGTTGCGATCAGCGGCTTGCCCGTTGCCAAACGCGCCTGTCGCAGACCGGACCGCTTGCGTGCGCGCGACCCGTTGCAGCCACACGCGCTACGCCGTCCGGCCTCGGACGCGCCGACAGCCGCGCGACCCGCGTCGCTTGCGCGCTGCGGGCGCCGCCCGCGGCTGGTCGTCCCACAGGACGAAGCCGCCTGACGCCATTGCCATTCATCATGCCGTCCAACGCCTGCGCGACACGCCAAGCGTGCGCGCCGACAAACGCACCGCTCGCTTAGTCGGCCTGCTTACGCAGGAACGCCGGGATGTCGTACGTATCGACGCCCTTTTCCTGCAGCGCTTGCACGTGCGACGCCGCCGTTTCGCGCGAATTGCGCCAGACGGCCGGCGTATCCAACGCGCCGTAGTCGGCCGTGTTCGCATGCGACGACTGCGGCGTATAACCGTGCTGCATCGACGCGGCTGGTTGTCCGTGCCCGTGCGCAGCAGCGTCATCGGCGCCGCTTGCTGCTTCTTCGCCGCGCCCGCCGCCGTACGACCGAGGCCCGTGGCCACGACGGTGACACGCAAGGCATCGCCCATCGCGTCGTCGTACACGGCACCGAAAATCACCGTGGCGTCTTCCGCTGCGTAGCTCTTGATCGTGTTCATCACTTCGCGCGTTTCCGACAGACGCAGCGAACGGCTCGACGTGATGTTGACCAGCACGCCGCGTGCGCCCGAGAGGTCGACGCCTTCGAGCAGCGGGCTCGCGACGGCCTGTTCGGCCGCCAGGCGCGCGCGATCGACGCCGGCCACGGTGGCCGTGCCCATCATCGCCTTGCCCTGCTCGCCCATCACCGTCTTCACGTCTTCGAAGTCGACGTTGACCAGGCCGTCGACGTTGATGATTTCGGCGATGCCGGCGACCGCGTTGTTCAGCACGTCGTCGGCGCACTGGAAGCACTTGTCCATCTCGGCGTCGTCGCCCATCACCTCGAACAGCTTGTCGTTCAGGACGACGATCAGCGAGTCGACGTGATCCTCCAGTTGCTGCGAACCAGCCTCTGCCGACGCGCATGCGCTTGCCGCCTTCGAATTCGAACGGCTTGGTGACGACGCCGACGGTCAGGATGCCCATCTCCTTGGCGATCTGCGCGACCACCGGCGCCGCGCCCGTGCCCGTGCCGCCGCCCATGCCGGCGGTGATGAACACCATGTGCGCGCCGCGCAACGCATCGGCGATGCGTTCGCGCGCTTCTTCGGCCGCCGCACGTGCCCATCTCCGGCTTCGCGCCCGCGCCCAGCCCGGTGTTGCCGAGCTGGATCACGTTGGTGCGCGCGCGAACGCGACAGCGCCTGCGCGTCGGTGTTCATGCACGATGAAATCGACGCCCTGCACGCCTTTGCTGATCATGTGCGTGACGGCATTGCCGCCCGCGCCGCCCACGCCGACCACCTTGATGATGGTGCCGTTGGTTTCCGTTTCCAACATCTCGAATTCCATGTTGCCTCCGTCAAAGATAAAAATCCTGCTCATCGGCCGTTATTCGGCGAGGAATCGGGCAATCCCCTCGTCGCACGCGAGCCGCCGGCACCCGCGCTTTCACTGCCTGTCCGAAGCGCGTCGCAAGCGACGCGCGTTGGCCGTTGTTCAAAATGACATTTAAAAATTGCCCAGGAACCAGTCCTTCATGCGCGAGAAGACCTGTCCCACCGAGCCGGCCTGCACCGCCACCTTGCGGCCGCGCATGCGTTGCGAGCGAGCCTTCCACGAGCAGCCCCATCGCCGTCGAATAGCGCGGATTGCGCACGACGTCGGCCAGGCCGCCCGCGTACTCCGGCACGCCGATGCGCACCGGCTTCAGGAAGATGTCTTCGCCGAGCTCGACCATGCCCGGCATCATCGACGCGCCGCCGGTCAGCACGATGCCCGAGCGACAGCAGCTCCTCGTAACCCGACTCGCGCACCACCTGCTGCACGAGCGAGAACAGTCTCCTCGACGCGCGGCTCGATCACGCCGGCCAGCGCCTGGCGCGACAGCGTGCGCGGCCCGCGGTCGCCGAGGCCCGGCACTTCGATCATCTCGTCCGGATCGGCGAGCGCCTGCTTCGCGACGCCGTAGCTCGACCTTGATGTCCTCGGCGTCCTTGCGTCGGCGTGCGCAGCGCCATCGCGATGTCGCTCGTGATCTGGTCGCCGGCGATCGGGATCACGGCCGTGTGGCGGATCGCGCCGTCGGTGAAGATCGCGATGTCGGTCGTGCCGCCGCCGATGTCGACCAGCACCACGCCGAGTTCCTTCTCGTCTTCGGTCAGCACCGCCAGCGTCGACGCGAGCGGCTGCAGGATCAGATCGTTCACCTCGAGCCCGCAGCGGCGCACGCACTTGACGATGTTCTGCGCCGCGCGACTACGGCGCCGGTGACGATGTGCACCTTCACTTCGAGCCGGATGCCGCTCATGCCGATCGGCTCGCGCACGTCCTCCTGGCCGTCGATGATGAATTCCTGCGTGCAGGATGTGCAGCAGCTGCTGGTCGGTCGGGATGTTGATCGCCTTGCGCGGTCTCGATCACGCGCGCGACGTCGGCCTGCGTCACTTCCTTGTCCTTGATCGCCACCATGCCGCTCGAATTGAGGCTGCGGATGTGGCTGCCGGCGATGCCGGTGTAACACGTTGCGTGATCTTGCAGTCGGCCATCAGCTCGGCTTCTTCGAGCGCGCGCTGGATCGACTGCACCGTGGCCTCGATGTTGACGACGACGCCCTTCTTCAGACCCTTCGATTCGCTCTGCCCGAGCCCGATCACTTCGTAGTGACCCTCGCCGCGCAATTCGGCGACGATCGCCACGACCTTCGCCGTGCCGATGTCGAGGGCGACCAGCAGATCCTTGTAGTCTTTACTCATAGCGTGCTCATTGCGTGTGGTGTCGTGTTACTTCTTCGCCGCGGGTTTGCCCGCGGTCGCGTTGTCGATAAAGCGCATCCCCGCGGCGCGAATCGCGAAGCCGTTCGGATAGCGCAGGTCCGCATATTCGATGTCGTTGCCCCAGCGGGCCGTGACCGCAGCCCATCCCGCCGTCAGCCGATTGCTGCGCTCCGCGAGCGTTTGCGCGTTGCGTTCGCGGCCGAACTCGATCTGCGTGCCGTTCGAAAGCTTGACCGTCCACGCGTAGCGCGGCGACAGCGTCACTTCCTCGGGCGTCGCACCGAGCGGCGCGAGCCACTTCTTGAAATCGAAGTACCGCGCGACCACTTCCTTTTCCGTGCCGTTCGGCCCATCGAACGCCGGCAGATCCTGATCGAGTTCGCCCTGGTTCGCGGTGAACAGTTCGCCGTCGACGCTGACGAGCTGATCGTTGCCCCAGGTGCCGAGCGGCTTGTATTCCTCGAGCGTGACCGCGAGCGCATTGGGCCAAACGCGCCGCACGCTCGCACGCCGCACCCACGGCATCTGCTCGAACGCTTGGCGCGCGCTGTCGAGATCGACGGTGAAGAAATTGCCTCTTCAACCGGCCGACGACGCTCGCGCGCACCGTCGGCGCATTGATGTGCTCGGTATCGCCGCCGATCGCGATCGCATGCAGCGCGAACGCGGGACGCTGCATGAGCCAGTAGCCGCCGGCCGCCAACAGCGCAAGCGCCCACAGCGCATAAAGCGCGTTGGCTGCGAGGTTCAGTTGGCGTACGTTGTTCCACATAGCGCGGCAATCAATCCTTTAGCGTCAAGGCGAGTACGCCCACGACGAGTTCCTGGTAACCGATGCCGACAGCCCGCGCCGCCTTCGGCGGCAGCGAGTGATCGGTCATGCCCGGCGCCGTATTCACTTCGAGGAAGTACGGGTTGCCGTTCATGTCGAGCATGAAATCGGCGCGACCCCAATCGGTGCAGCCCAGCACGTCGAACGCACGGCGCGACAGCGCCTTCAGGCGCGCTTCCTCTTCAGGAGCCAGGCCGCAGGGAATCAGATACTGCGTGTCGTCGGCGACGTACTTCGCGTGATAGTCATAGAACTCACCGGCCGGCACGATGCGGATGATCGGCAAATCGAGATCGCCGGCAATGCATGCGGTGAATTCGCCGCCGCCCTCGATGCTCTTTTCGACGACGACGATCTTGTCGAATTTCGCCGCCTCTTCGAGCGCACCCGGCAACGCATCGGCGCTTTTCACTTTCGTGACGGCCACGCTCGACCCCTCGCTCGCGGGCTTGACGAACAGCGGCAAGCCGAGCTTCGCGATGATTTCGCCGGCCCGCGCCGTGTAGTCGTCGCCGCGCAGGACGGCCTCGAACGGCGGCGTCGGAATCCCCAACTGCTGCCAGACGAGTTTCGTGCGGAACTTGTCGAGGCCGAGCGCCGAACCGAGCACGCCGGTGCCGGTGTAGCGAATGCCGTAAAAATCGAGTGCGCCTTGAATCTGGCCGTTTTCGCCGTAGCCGCCGTGCAATGCGTTGAACGCGCGCGCGAAGCCCTCGTCCTTCAGTGCGGACAGCGGCCGCTCCGATGGATCGAACGGATGCGCGTCGATGCCGGCATCGCGCAGTGCCTTCACCACGAGCGAGCCCGACTTGAGCGACACTTCGCGCTCGGCGGATTCCCCACCCAGCAATACGGCCACTTTGCCGAAACGTATCGGATCGATGCTAGACATCTCTATACCTTTAGGTCCTGAGCTAGGCGACCCGGCACCGCGCCGATCGAGCCCGCTCCCATCGTGATCACCACATCGCCGTCGCGCACGAGCGTCGACAGCGCCTGAGGCACTTCGTCGACCGTGTCGACGAACACCGGATCCACCTTGCCCGCCGCGCGGATCGCTCGCGCGAGCGCTCGGCCGTCGGCCGCGACGATCGGCGCTTCGCCGGCCGCGTAGACTTCCGTCAGCACGAGCGCATCGACGCTCGAGAGCACGCTGACGAAATCCTCGAAGCAGTCGCGCGTGCGCGTGTAGCGATGCGGCTGGAACGCGAGCACGAGGCGTTTGCCCGGAAACGCGCCGCGCGCCGCCGCGATCGTCGCCGCCATCTCGACCGGGTGATGGCCGTAGTCGTCGATCAGCGCATATGTCCCGCCGCCCGTCACGCGCATCTCGCCGTAGCGCTGGAAGCGCCGGCCGACGCCGTTGAATTCGGCCAGCGCACGCTGGATGTCCGCATCGGCGATCTCGAGTTCCGTGGCGATCGCGATCGCCGCCAGCGCGTTCAGCACGTTGTGCGTGCCCGGCAGGTTCAGCACGATGTCCAGCGGCTGCGCGCCTTCGCGGATCGCCGTGAACTGCATCTTGCCCTCGCGCGCAAAGACGTTGACCGCGCGCACTTGCGCATCGGGCGAGAAGCCGTAGCCGATCACCGGCTTCGACACGAACGGCAGAATCTCGCGCACGTTCTCGCAATCCACGCAGAGCACGGCGATGCCGTAGAACGGCAGCCGGTGCGTAAATTCGATGAACGCCTGCTTGAGCCGCGCGAAATCGTGCCCGTAGGTGTCCATGTGATCGGCGTCGATGTTCGTGACGACTTCGATCACCGGCAGCAGGTTCAGGAACGAGGCATCCGATTCGTCGGCTTCGGCGACGATGAAATCGCCCGTGCCGAGGCGCGCGTTCGCACCGGCGCTCGTCAGGCGGCCGCCGATCACGAACGTCGGATCGAGCCCGCCCGCCGCCAGCACGCTGGCGACAAGGCTCGTCGTCGTGGTCTTGCCGTGCGTGCCCGCGATCGCGATGCCTTGCTTCAGGCGCATCAGTTCGGCGAGCATCACGGCGCGCGGCACGATCGGCACATGCTGGCGGCGCGCCGCCAAGACTTCCGGGTTGTCGCTGCGCACGGCCGTCGAGACGACAACCGCATCCGCGCCTTCGATGTTCGGTGCATCGTGTCCGATCGCGACGCGGGCGCCGAGCGAGGCGAGCCGGTCCGTGGACGCGCTGCGCGCGAGGTCGGACCCGCTCACGCGATAGCCGAGCGTCACGAGCACTTCCGCGATGCCGCTCATGCCAGCGCCGCCGATGCCGACGAAGTGAATATGTTTGACGATGTGTTTCATGACTTTCCTTCTTGGCGCGCAAGCGCCACGGCCGCGCAGACCTGCGCGACGCGGTCGGTGGCTTCGGGCTTGGCCAGCAAGCGCGCGCGCTCGGCCATCTCGGCAAGCGTCTCGCGCGTCTGGCTGCGCAGCCAATCCACTAGATTTTCCGGCGACAGATCGCGCTGCTGCACGAGCACCGCAGCGTTGTGCGAGGCCAAGAACTCGGCGTTCGTGCTTTGGTGATCGTCCACCGCGTACGGAAACGGGACGAACAGCGCGGCCACGCCGACGGCGGCCACTTCCGCCACTGTCATGGCGCCCGAGCGGCAAATCACGAGATCGGCATCGCCGTAAGCGGCGGCCATGTCGTCGATGAACGGCACGAGACGCAACGCTTCGCCCGGTTCGAAGCCCGCTTGCGCGTAGTTGGCCTGCAATGCATCGATGTGCTTGGCGCCCGCTTGATGCGTGACGTGCGGGCGCTCATCCGGAGCCAACAGCGCCAACGCGCGCGGCACGCATTCGTTTAGCGCCGCGGCGCCCAGGCTGCCGCCGACGACCAGCACGCGCAACGGCCCAGTGCGGCTGGCATAGCGGGCCTTCGGCTCGGCAGCGTGGCAAAGCTCGTCGCGCAGCGGGTTGCCGGTCCATTCGGCGCCGGGCAGCGTGTCGGGGAACGCAACGAGCACGCGCCGCGCGAGCTTGGCGAGCACCTTGTTCGCGAGCCCCGCCACGGAGTTCTGTTCGTGCAGCACGAGCGGGCGCCCTGTCAGCGCCGTCATGACACCTGCCGGGAAGGTGATGTAGCCGCCCATGCCGAGCACGACGTCGGGCTGCACGCGCTGCAGCACGCGCAGGCTTTCCAAGCAGGCGCGCATCAGGTTCACCGGCAGCATCAGCTTCGTCTTGAGCCCTTTGCCGCGCAGCCCGCCAAAACGCACGAACTCGATCGGCACGCCGTGCTTCGGCACGAGCGTCGCCTCCATGCCGGACGGATTGCCGAGCCAGACCACGCGCCAGCCCCGCGCGCGCATGCGATGCGCGACCGCCAGCCCGGGGAACACGTGTCCTCCGGTGCCGCCGGCCATGACCAAGAGCGTGTGCTGCGGGGTCGTGCTCATACCTTCCCCCCGCGCATCAGCACCCGGTTCTCGTAATCGACGCGCATGCAGCATCGCCAACGCGACGCAGTTGAGCATGATCCCCGAGCCGCCGTAGCTAACGAGCGGCAGCGTCAGCCCCTTGGTGGGCAGCACGCCGAGGTTCACGCCCATGTTGATGAACGTCTGCGCGCCGATCCAGATGCCGATCGCCCTTCGCCATCAGCCCGGCGAACGTGCGGTCGAGCGCGAGCGCCTGGCGGCCGATGTCGAACGAGCGACGCACGATCCAGTAGAAGAGCAGGATGACGATCAGCACGCCGACGAAGCCGAGCTCCTCGCCGATCACGGCGAGCAGGAAGTCGGTGTGCGCCTCGGGCAGGTAGTTGAGCTTCTCGACGCTGCCGCCCAGCCCGACGCCGAACCACTCGCCGCGCCCGAACGCGATCAGCGAGTGCGTCAACTGATACGCCTTGCCTTGCGCGTAGCGGTCGTCCCACGGATCGAGGTAGGCGAAGATCCGCTCGCGCCGCCACGGCGAGGCCCAGACCAGCAATCGAAAACGTGCCGATGGCGGTCGCCACCAAGCCGCCGAACAGCTTGCCGTTCACGCCGCCCAGGAACAGCACGCCCATCGCGATCGCCGCGATCACCATGAAGGCGCCCATGTCCGGCTCGAGCAGCAGCAGCGCCCCGACGACGCCGACGGCGAACCGCCATCGGCAGAAAGCCCTTGGCGAAGCTCTGCATGTGCTCCTGCTTGCGCACCGTGTAGTTGGCCGCGTAGATCGTGACGGCGAGCTTCATGATCTCCGATGGCTGCATGTTCATGAGGCCGAGCGGAATCCAGCGGCGCGCGCCGTTCACGCCCTTGCCGAGATGCGGAATCAGCACGATCACCAGCAGCAGCGAGCGCGAGCACGAACAGCTTGGGCGCGTACTTGTCCCACACCGAAATCGGGATCTTGAACGCGACGATGCGCGACAAGCGACGCAAGGGTCAGCGAAATCACGTGGCGCAGCAAGGAACGCGTAGGCGTGGTAAGCCGCGTACTTCGGCGAATCCGGCATGGCGATCGAGGCCGAATACACCATCACGACGCCCAGCGCCGAGCAGCGCGATCGACTACCCACAGCAGCGCGTGATCGTAGTCGAGCATGCGCGAGCGCACCGGGCGCATCCCGCTGACGGCGCTCGCGAGCCCGCCGATGCCCGCCGAAGCGGTTCCGGTGCCGCCCGCTTTCGACGAGTTCGTCGCTTTCGTCGATTTGGTCGATTTGCCGCCCGCCACTGCGTCGCGTTGCATCAGGCGTGAGCCGAAGCGATCGGTCCAGCTCATAGCATCGTCCCCCGCTCTGCCGCGATGTCCTCGACCGTGCTACGGAACACGTCCGCGCGATGCGCGTAGTTGTCGAACATGTCGAGGCTCGCGCAAGCCGGCGACAGCAGCACCGCGTCGCCCGGCTGCGCCAGCGCGCAAGCGGCCCGCGTCGCCGCTTCCAGCGTCGGCGTGATCGACGCAGCGCGACGCCCGTGTCTGCAAGCGCCTCGCGGATCCGCGGCGCATCGCGGCCGATCAGCATGACAGCCCGGCACCAGCGCTCGGCCGGGCGTGCGAGCGGCGCGAAATCCTGGCCCTTGCCGTCGCCGCCGGCGATCAGCACGACGCGTTGACGCCAGGCCATCGAGCGCCGCGACGGTCGCGCCGACGTTGGTGCCCTTGCTGTCGTCGAAATAATCGACGCCGTCGATCGACGCGATCAGCTCGACGCGATGCGGCTCGCCGCGATACTCGCGCAGGCCGTGCAGCAGCGGCGCAGCCGGCAGACCGATCGCGCGCGCGAGCGCGAGCGCCGCCAGCGCGTTGGCGGCGTTGTGCAGGCCGCGAATGCGCAGCGCATCGGCAGGCATCAGGCGCGTCAAGCGCAAGCTCGGCCGGCGCGGCCGCTTCTTGGCGACGGCGGCGCGGGCTCGCGGTTTCGTCCGCCGGGTCGCGCTCGCGCGCTTGCGCAAGCCAGTTGATGCCGTTTTCCCGCGCGAGCCCGTAGTCGCCCAGGCGCGTCGGCTCGTTCAAGCCGAAGGTCACATAAGTTGCCAGTGCGTGGCCGGTTGCGTCGGCGCGCGGCGCCAGCGCCATCGTTCGTTCGTCGTCTCGATTGAGCACGCGCACGGTGCCCGGGCCGAAGATCCGCCCTTTCGCGCGGGCATAGGCATCGAGCCCGCCGTGCCAATCGAGGTGATCCTGCGTGATGTTCAGTACGGCAGCCGCGTCAGGCGCGAACGTATGCGAGGTCTCGAGCTGGAAGCTCGACAATTCGAGCACCCAGATGTCGGGCAGCGTCGCGCTATCGATGGCGTCCATCAGACGATCGAGCATCGACGGGCTGATGTTGCCGGCGACGGCCACCTTCTTGCCCGCGCGCTCGCACAGCAGGCCCGTCATGCTCGTCGTCGTGGTTTTGCCGTTGGTGCCGGTGATCGCGACAACCTTGGGCGCATAACCGCTTTCGCGCAGATGCGCGAGCGCCTGCGCGAAAAGTTCGACTTCGCCCCACACCGGGATACCGCGCTCGTTCGCGCTCGCGATCAGCGGGACAAGGTCTTGCGCAAGCGGCGACAGGCCCGGGCTCAGCGCCACGAGTTCGATCCCGCCGTCGAGCAGCGCGGGCGAAAACGCGCCGCCGACGAACTCGGCCTCGATCCCGTGAGTCGCCAGCGCCGATAGGTTCGGGGGCGCCTCGCGCGTATCGGCGATGCGCAAACGGCACCCCTGGCGCGAGCACCAGCGCGCCATCGCGAGGCCCGATTCACCGAGCCCCAGCACGAGCACCATCGGCCTTTGCCGATCTCGAAACATCTCGCCGAACATCGCTTGCTTTCCCTTTCCTTTGCGTTTCGTTGCGCTTCGTTAGCGTTCCTGCGCGTCTTAGCGCAGCTTCAGGGTCGACAGGCCGAACAGACAGAGCATCATCGTGATGATCCAGAAGCGGACGACGACCTGCGTTTCCTTCCAGCCCGACAATTCGAAGTGGTGATGCAGCGGCGCCATCTTGAAGATGCGCCGCCCTTCGCCGTAGCGCTTCTTCGTGTACTTGAACCACACCACCTGCGCCATCACCGACAGCGTCTCGGCCACGAAAATGCCGCCCATGATGAACAGCACGATCTCCTGGCGCACGATGACGGCGATCGTGCCGAGCGCGCCGCCGAGCGCGAGCGCGCCGACGTCGCCCATGAAGACCTGCGCCGGGTGCGTGTTGTACCAGAGGAACGCGAGCCCCGCGCCCGCCCATCGCCGAGCAGAAGATCAGCAGTTCGCCCGCGCCCGGGATGTGCGGGAACAGCAGGTAGTTCGAATACACCGAACTGCCCATGACGTAGGCGAAGACGCCGAGCGCCGAGCCGACCATCACGACCGGCATGATCGCGAGCCCGTCGAGGCCGTCGGTCAGGTTGACCGCGTTGCTCGCGCCGACGATCACGAGGTACGTCAGCGCGATGAAGCCCCAGACGCCGAGCGGATAGCTGATCGACTTGAAGAACGGCAGCATCAGGTCGGCGTTGGGCGGCAGGCCCATCGACAAGCCGCTGCGCACCCAGCCATGAACAGCTCGAAGACGCGCACGTTACTCGCCTCCGACACGCTGAACGCCAGATAGACCGCCGCGAACAGACCGATCACCGACTGCCAGAAATACTTCTCGCGCGAGGGCATGCCGCGCGGGTCCTTGTGGACGACCTTGCGCTAGTCGTCGACCCAGCCGATCACGCCGAAGCCGAACGTCACCAGCATCACGATCCAGACGAAGCGGTTCGTCAGATCGGCCCACAGCAGCGTCGAAACGGCGATGCGCGATCAGGATCAGCACGCCGCCCATCGTCGGCGTGCCCGATTTGACGAGGTGCGTCTGCGGCCCGTTGGTGCGCACCGCCTGGCCGACCTTCATTTGCGTCAGCTTGCGGATCACCCACGGCCCGCACACGAGCCCGATCACCAGCGCGGTCATGGTGGCCATCACCGCGCGAAACGTCAGATAGCTGAATACGCGCAAAAAGCTTGCGTCGTTCTGCAGCCATTGCGCCAGCGCCAGCAGCATGCTCTTCCTTCTCTCTCAATGCGTGTCGGGCACGGCGCCCGGCACGACAGGTGGTTGTTGAGCGGTCAGCGCTTGCACGACGCGCTCCATCCGCATAAAACGCGAGCCCTTCACGAGCAGCGTCGCGCTCGATCCGATGCCCGCTTGCAGTACGTATTCGATGAGTGCCGCCGCGTCATCGAAGTGACGAGCGCGACCCTCGCCGGCACCCGAGCCCGCCGCAGTGCCCGTCCCGTTCGGCTGCGCCGAATCGAAGGCCGTGCACGAATCGCGTGCGGCATCGCCAAGCGCGAGTAGGACGTCGATGCCGCGTTCGCGCGCGTATGCGCCGACTTCGCGATGAAACGCCGGGCCGTTGTCGCCGACTTCGCCCATCTCGCCCATGACGAGCACGCGCGGCGCGCCGCATGCGGCCAGCACGTCGATCGCCGCGCGCATCGAATCGGGATTTGCGTTGTAGGTATCGTCGATGACCAGCGCGCCGGCCACCGCCCCCACCGTCGCACGCTTTTGCTGCAGCCGGCCCTTCACGGGCGAAAACGCTTCGAGGCCGCGCGCGATCGCATCGAGCGAGACGTTCGCGGCGATCGCCGCAGCCGTCGCGGCCAATGCATTGCGGGCGTTGTGCTCGCCCAGCACTTGCAGCGTCGCCTCGAACTCGCCCACCGGCGTGCGCACATGCAAACGGTTGCCGTCCAGCACGCCCGTGACCGCAGCACCGGTACCCGCTGCGGCTACAGCGCCGTAGCGCGAAGCGTCTTGGAGCGAAAAGTCTATGATCCGGTTCCCCGTGGCCGCCGTCCGCCAAATCGCGGCGTATGCGTCGTCGGCCGGAAACACGGCGATGCCGTCGGCGGACAGCACATGGATGAGCGCTCGCATGTTCGAGCGCGACCGCCTCGACGGTCGCCATGAATTCTTGGTGTTCGCGTTGCGCGTTGTTCACGAGCGCGATGGTGGGCAGCGCGATCTTGGCCAGCACCTCCGTTTCGCCGGGATGGTTCATGCCCACCTCGATGACGGCAAGCCGATGCGCCGGGCTCAGACGCAGCAAGGTGAGCGGCAATCCAACGTCGTTGTTGAAGTTGCCGGCCGTGGCGAGCCGCTCCGATTCGCCTACCGCTTGCCCGAAGATCGACGCGATCATCTCCTTGACGGTCGTCTTGCCGTTGCTGCCGGTGACGGCAACGAGCGGCAGCGAAAATCGATTGCGCCAGCCGCGCGCCAGCGCGCCGAGCGCGAGCCGCGTGTCGGGTACGATCAGCGCCGGCACCTGCCAGCCGTCCGGCAAGCGCGTCGCAAGCACCGCGCTGACACCACGCGCCGCGACATCGGGCAAAAAGTCATGGGCATCGAACCGATCGCCCTTCAGCGCGACGAACAACTCGCCCGCCGCAGCCGTTCGGCTGTCGGTGCTGATTCGGTCGAATCCGGCCGCGCCGTCGCCGAACACGGTGGCGCCCGGAATCAGCGCTGCTGCGTCGGCCAGTGAAAGCATCGTCATTGCTCGCCTCCCCGCAGATGCGTCGCACGCGCGGCAAGCGCGAGGCGGGCGTGGTCCTGATCGGAGAAAATGCGCTTCTTGCCCATGATTTCCTGGGTCGCCTCGTGTCCCTTGCCGGCCAGCAGCACCACGTCTTCGCGCGCTGCGCCGCGCACCGCGTGCAAAATCGCGTTCGCGCGGTCCTCGATGCGGCGCGCCTTGTCCGAATGCGCCATGCCGGCGACGACTTGATCGATGATGGCGCCCGGGGCTTCGCTGCGCGGGTTGTCGCTCGTCACGACGACGGCGTCCGCCAACCGCTCGGCGATCGCCCCCATCAGCGGACGCTTGGTTGCGTCGCGATCGCCCCCGCAGCCGAACATACAGACGAGCTGTCCGCCGCGCGCTTGCGCCATCGGCCGCAGCGCGTCGAGCGTCTTCTCTAGCGCATCGGGTGTGTGGGCGTAATCGACGACGACAAGCGGCTCGTCGTTTGCAATTCGCCCGCCGAGCCGCTGCATGCGGCCGTTCACGGGCTCGAGCTTGGCGAGTTGAGACAGCGCGTCGGCGAGCGGAACGTCCGCGGCGAGCAGCGCGCCGAGCACGCCCAGCAGATTGCTGACGTTGAACTCGCCGAGCGTGCCGACTTCGACCTCGGCTGCGCCCCAATCCGAAGATAAGTGAAACGCCGTGCCCGTTGCTGTGGCGCGCACGTTCGTCGCCACGAGCGCGGCATGCGCGCTCGGCGCGTCGCTGGTCGCGCCGATGCCGTAGACGATGGTCGGCATACGCGGCTGCGTGCGTGCGATGAGCCGGCGACCGGCCGCATCGTCGCGGTTGATGACCGCCGCCTTGAGCGTGGGCCAATCGAACAGTTTCGCCTTCGCCGCCTCGTACGCCTCGAACGTGTGGTGATAGTCGAGGTGATCTTGCGTGAGATTGGTGAACAGTGCGATGTCGAACGCCGTGCCGTTCACGCGGCCCTGATGCAGCGCATGCGACGACACCTCCATCGATACCGCGCGCGCTCCAGCCGCGGCCAGTTGCGCGAGCGAACGTTGCATCTGAGGTGCGTCGGGGGTCGTGAAACCCGTATGAACGAGATGGCCCCACATGCCGGTTCCGAGCGTACCGATCACCGCGCACGGATCGCCGAGCCCCGTCAGCGCGGCCGCGATCCATTGCGAACAGGACGTCTTACCGTTCGTCCCCGTGACGCCGATCGTACGCATCGATTCGCTCGGCGCGCCGTACCAACGGCTCGCAATTTCTCCGGCTAGCCGGTCAAGCTGCGGCACCGCGTGCGCGCGCGCGGGATCGACGAAGCCCGAAAAACCCTCGGGCTGATACAGCACGCCCCCCGCGCCGCGCTCGAACGCGCTGGCGATATGTGGACGGCTATCGGCGCCGTCTACGGCGTAGGCAAAAAAGACATCGCCGGCCGCGAGCGTGCGCGTATCGGCGTGCAACTGTGCGCCGGCCGCCGCATGAGCGCGCAGCCAGTGGAGCGCATCGGCAACTTCCCGGTGCATGGCGTCCTTGTCGTTAGGCGTGTTCATCGGACGACTCCCGGGTGTGCATGCGCATCGGCCGACACGGTCATCGCGCGGGCCGGGGCAAACGCGGCGGCTTTGCCTGCCGCGGGGCCCGCGGCCTTGGCGGAATCGTCGGATACGACGAGCTGCTTGACCGGCATATCGGGCGGCACGTTCAACGCTCGCAGCGTGTCCCCGACTATCCCGGAAAACACAGGGCCCGATACGTATCCACCGAAGTGGCTGCCGGCGGTCGGCTGATCGATCGAGACCGCGACGACGATGCGCGGATTCGGCATCGGCGCCATCCCAACGAACGATGCGCGATATTTCGAGCGGTCGTAGCCGTGCGCGGTGTGCACGTAAGCGGTGCCGCTCTTACCGCCGACGCGATAGCCGGGCACCGCCGCCTCGGGCGACGTGCCGTCCTTCGTCACGACCGATTCGAGCATCGTGCGTACTTCGCGTGCTGTCGTCGGCGAGAAAATCTGCGGCCCCGTCGCCGGCTGATCCGAATCTGTCTTGAAGATCGAGACGGGCATGATTTCGCCGTCGTGCGCGATCGATGTGTAAGCGCGCGCGAGCTGGAACAGCGACACCGACAAGCCATAGCCGTACGACATCGTCGCTTGCTCGATGCGGCGCCAGCTCTTCCACGGCCGCAGCCGGCCGGCAGCCGCGCCCGGGAAGCCGACCTTCGGCGCCTGCCCGAGCCCGATGCTCGTATACATATTCCACATCTCTTCGGGCTTGAGCGTCATGGCGATCTTCGTCGCGCCGATGTTGCTCGATTTCTGGAGCACGCCGCCGATATCGAGCACGCCGTTGGCGCTGTCGTCGGTGATCGTCGCGCCGTCGAGCGTGAACTTGCCGTTGCCGGTATCGACGAGCGTGTGGGGCGTGACTCGATGCAAATCGAGCGCAAGCGAAACCGTAAACGGCTTCATGATCGAGCCCGGCTCGAAGACATCGGTCAGCGCACGATTGCGCAGCTGTTCGCCCGTCAGCCGCGATCGATCGTTCGGGTTGTACGTCGGATAATTGACGAGCGCGAGCACGTTGCCGGTGCGCACATCCACCACGATCGCCGCGCCCGCCTTGGCCTTCGATTTCTCCACGGCCGCCTTCAAGTTCGAATAGGCGATGTACTGGATCTTGCTGTCGATCGAAAGCTCGACGTCTTGCCCGTTGTGCGGCACGACCTGTTCGTCGACATCCTCGATGACGTGCCCCATCCGGTCCTTGATCACGCGACGAATCCCGGGCGTGCCCGCGAGCAGCTTTTGGTCGCTGAGTTCGACGCCTTCCTGGCCGTCGTCTTCGACATTCGTGAAGCCGACCAGGTGAGCCGTAATCTCGCCTTCCGGATAAAAACGCTTGTATTCCGTGCGCTGATAAATGCCGGGGATCTTGAGCGCCTCGATTTTCTCGGCGACGTCGACCGGCACTTGGCGCTTCACATAGACGAAGGTTTTATCCTCGGAGAGCTTCGCGCGCAGCTCTTTTTGCGTCATGCCCAGCCATTTGCCGAGCGACGCGAGCTTGGCCGGATCGAGATCGTCCGGCACCGACTCGGGAATCGCCCAGATAGCGCGAACAGGCAGGCTCGTGGCGAGCACGAGGCCGTTGCGATCGAGAATCTTGCCGCGCGTGGCGGGCAACCCGATCGTGCGCTCGTAGCGGCTTTCGCCCTGCTTCTGATAGAAGGCGTTGCCCGGGCCTTGAATCCAGAAGGCCCGCGCGGCGAGCGCCAGGAAAGCCGTGAACAGCAGAAAGACGACGAGCTTCGAGCGCCACATGGGCAATCGCACCGATAGAACGGGGCTCGAGGAGAACTTCACGCTTTTGGTTTTGGAGGCGTGTTTCATCGCGTGCCTCCGCGATTGACGGTGTGCCTAGCGGAATTGCCGGCAGCGGCGGCGCCCGCACGCCTGCCCTCACGCGGAGCGGGGGCACTGGCCGGGAGCGTCGGAATGGGTGCGCTCTGGGCCTCGCTCGCACCGGGCGCGAGCGTCAGAAATTGCGTCTCGCCGGTGGAAGCGGGTTGCATCTTCAGCGTGGCGGTGGCGAGTTGTTCGATCCGCGATGTTTTCGACAGCGCGCTTTGCTGATATTGCAATTGCGCATAGTCCTGCTGCAGTTGATGCTCATCCGACTGCGCGCGCTCGAGCTGCACGAACAACTGCCGTTGCTGGTTCGTAGCATTGACGACGGAAAGCGCGCAACCGAGAACGACGATCAGCAAGAATATGTTCAGACGGTTCATGGCGCGACGCGCTCCGCGACGCGCATGACGGCCGAACGGGCGCGCGGATTAGCCTCGACCTCATTCGCGCTCGCAAACACGCGGCCGACGATTCTCATTGGCGCGGCGGGCAAATCGACGGCGCGAATCGGCAAGCGACGATCAATCACGGGCGCACTCGCGTGCGCCTGCATGAATCGCTTCACAATTCGATCCTCGAGCGAATGAAAGCTGATGACCACCAGCCGCCCCCCTTGCTCCAACGACGACAACGCCGCCTCTAAAACAACTTGCAGCTCCGCAAGCTCTTGATTGACGTGAATCCGTATAGCCTGAAAGGTGCGGGTGGCCGGATCCTTGCCCTTCTCACGGGTCTTGACTGCGCGAGCCACGATTTCGGCAAGCTCGCCCGTGCTGCCGAGAGGCCCAAGACGGTCGGACTCTGCCCGGCGAGCAACAAGCGCCTTTGCAATCTGAACAGCAAACCGTTCTTCCCCATAATCTCGAATGACCTCCGTCAGTTCCTGCTGGCTCGCGCGAGCCAGCCATTCGGCCGCGGATTCGCCCCGCGTGGGGTCCATCCGCATATCGAGCGGGCCGTCGGCTCGAAAGCTGAAACCGCGCGCGGGATCGTCCAATTGGGGCGACGACACGCCCAGATCCAGCAGCACGCCGGCGACACGTCCGACACCGCGCGCCGCCAGCGCCGGCGCCAACGATGCGAAACTCTCGTGCACGATCTCGAAGCGCGGATCGCCGAGCGCGCGCGCCGTCGCGATCGCGAGCGGATCTTTATCGAACGCGATGAGCCGCCCGGCCTCGCCGAGCTTCGCGAGTACCGCCCGGCTATGGCCGCCGCGCCCGAACGTACCATCGACATAGATGCCGTCCGGACGCGTCACCAACGCATTTACCGCTTCTTCCAACAGCACCGTGCGATGCTGCAATTCGTTTTCCATCGCAGCGCCTTATCTCAACCCGCGATCAAAACGTGAAATTCTTCAAGGCGTCGGGCATGCCTTGAGCCATCGCCGCTTGTTCCTTGGCCGCGTACGTCTGCGCGTCCCACAGCTCGAAGTGGCTTCCCATGCCGAGCAACATGATTTCCTTTTCCAGGCCCGCGGCCATGCGCAACTCCGGCGAGACGAGAATGCGTCCCGCGCTATCGAGATCGACGTCGGAGGCGTTACCGAGAAAGATGCGTCGCCACCAATGAGCATCCATCGGCAACGCGGCGATCTTGGTGCGAAAGATTTCCCACTCGGGGCGGGGAAACAGCAATAGGCAGCCGTCCGGGTGCTTGGTGAGCGTCACCCGTCCTTGTGCCTCGCCTTGCAGCGCCTCGCGATATCGAGAAGGGATAGACATCCGCCCTTTCGCATCGAGCGTCAGCGCCGACGCCCCTTGAAACACGTTTCTCTCCCTTTCGGAGCACTACGCTCCATCCCTCGAAAACCCGCCTGAATGATCCGAACAATCCACAAAAATACACTTTCTCACACCGTCTCCCACTTTAGAGTAAGGGCCCAGGACGGTCAAGGGAGAACGCCGTTTTTTTGTCCGAATTTGTTTGTTAGAACAAGGACTTACGTGCGTCCCTTCATGCAAGCCGAGAAAGTGAAAAACGTTATAAAAGAATGCACTACTGCGTTTTGTGAATGTGATACATGAAAAGCTCGCGGCGCACACCGGCGCCGCAAGCGCTCAGAGGGTGAAAAAGGGGGATGAAGAAGCGGTCGGGATCGGAAAATCGACGAGCGACGCGAGCGCGTCGCCCCCACTGCGAAGTTAAACGTAGTATGCCGTTCGAGTCATGACCTTCGATGCCGCGCGCATCAGCGCTTTGACGGGCGCAGGCAATTCGCCACCGCCGGCAGCGGCGGCCGATTGCCCGTGCGTCCGTTCGTCGTCGCGCATTTGGGCGACGATGGCACGGGACGCCCGATCGCCTTCCGGCAACGTCTTCAAATGACCTTCCAGGTGACGTTCGACCTGACGCTCCGTTTCGGCCATGAACCCGAGGCTGGCCTTGTCGCCGAGGCACCCGGCCGCCAAACCGATCGCGAGCGCGCCCGTGTACCAAAGCGGATTGAGTAGACTCGGACGTGAATCGAGCGCTTGCAACCGCGCGGCGGTCCATGCGAGATGATCCTCTTCCTCGCTCGCTGCGTGCTCGAACGCCTCTTTGAGCGCGGGCGAGCGTGTCGCCAGCTTTTGCGCTTGATACAGCGCCTGAGCACAAATCTCGCCGACGTGATTGACGCGCATCAGCCCAGCCGAATGCGCGCGCTCAGCCAGCGTGAGCTCGGCTGCCGCAGGCCCTGCGGCGTCGAGCGGCTCGGGCGTGGGCACGGGCCGGCTCATTCGGCTCACGCCCGCGATCGAACGCAGCCCACGGTCGAATTCGGTGATCAACTCGTCCAGCGTCATTGCACTCTCCATACGACACAACGGTACGGGGCCAAGGAAGGCAACCGTGCCGAGTCGAACCGCGCGTTTTGCCGAGACAGCATGAGCATGCTGAATTCAGGACACAACCGCGGCTAATCGCGCATTTTAGCCGATGTTACGGAACGCATACAGCAAAGACGCCTAGACGGCGGCGCCGCGTCACCGCACTACGCGCTGCGCTCCGGTACGACGGGCGCGGCGGGACGAGCGACAGGCGCGTCGCGCAATTCCCGGCGCAGGATCTTACCGACGTTCGTCTTCGGCAATTCGGTGCGGAATTCGACGATCCGGGGTCGCTTGTACCCCGTCAGCTGCTCTTTGCAGAACGCGACGATATCGGCTTGCGTGAGTGCTTGATCCCGTTTGACGATGACGAGCTTGACCGCCTCTCCCGAGTGCTCGTCGGGCACACCGACCGCGGCGACTTCCAATACGCCAGGGTGCTTGGCGACGACGTCTTCGATCTCGTTCGGATAGACATTGAATCCCGAGACCAAGATCATGTCCTTCTTTCGATCGACGATCTTGAAGTAGCCGCGTTCGTCCATGATGCCGATATCGCCCGTTTTGAAGAAGCCGTCGGCCGTCATGACCTTCGCCGTTTCGTCGGGGCGATTCCAGTAGCCGACCATGACCTGCGGGCCGCGGATGCAGATCTCACCGGGTTGGCCGACCGGCAATTCATTGCCGTCGTCGTCGCGAATGGAGAGTTCCGTCGACGGCAGCGGCAACCCGATCGTCCCGCTGAATTCGGTCGCCGTCACCGGATTGCAGCTGGCGCTCGGCGAGGTTTCCGATAACCCGTACCCTTCGATCACGGCCACATGCGTCCGCTCGTACCAGCGCTTCGCCACCGACTCCTGCAACGCCATCCCCCCGGCATTGGCCACCATGAGCTTCGAAAGATCGAGCTTGTCGAAATCGGGGTGATTGAGCATCGCGTTGTAAAGCGTATTGACAGCCGGGAACGTATTGATCGCATAGCCTTGCAGCTGTTTGATCATCCCCGCGATATCGCGCGGATTCGGGATCAGCACGCCGATGCCGCCCGTCCGTATCGTCAGCATTGCGCAGACAGTCAGCGCATAGATGTGATAGAGCGGCAAGGCGATGACGTTGACGATTTGATCGACCTCCGGATGCAGCGCATGAGCCGGCTCGTGCCACGCGGCCGATTGCAGCACATTGGCGACGATGTTCCCGTGCGTGAGCGTCGCGCCCTTGGCCACCCCGGTTGTCCCCCCCGTGTATTGCAGGAAGGCGACGTCATCGCGCGTCAGGACAGCCGGGGCGAACGGCAACCGCGCCCCCTGAGCCACGGCATCGTTGAACTTGACGTGACCGGGCAGGCTCCACGCGGGCACCATCTTCTTCACGCGCCGCACGACGAAGTTCACGATAACGCCCTTCATCCCCATGAGGTCGCCCATCGACGCCACCACCACATGCTTGATGGCCGTGTTTCGTATGACCGATTGCAGCGTCACCGCGAAATTCTCGAGCAAGACGATGGCTTCGGCGCCGCTATCTTTTAGTTGATGCTCGAGTTCGCGCGGCGTGTAGAGCGGATTGACGTTAACCACGACATAACCCGCCCGCAACACGGCCGCCAATACGACCGGGTATTGGAGCACGTTCGGCATCATGATCGCGATGCGCGCCCCACGGGCGAGGCCCTTGGACTGGAACCACGCAGCCATCTGCTGCGAAAGCGTGTCAAGTTCGCCGTAGGTGATCGACTTACCCATGCAAACGAACGCGGGCGATGTGCGGTACTGCCGGAAGCTATCCTCGAGCAGCTCGCCCACCGAATCATAGGCGGAAGGGTCGATCTCGGCGGGAACGCCGGGCGGATAAGACTTTAACCAGTTTTTTTCCATGCGGCGTCTCCCTGAAATTTTCGAATGGTCGTGCTAAAAAAAGCATCCTAGCCGGTCACCTCGCTCGAAACAACCGGATTAGATATCGAATTCGAACTGAGAGAAACCGCTTGCGTATCGATTACATATCGAGGCGTTCTATCTCGACGAGACAATCGTAGAATGTTGCCGAATCGCCGAGATCCGTCAGCGCTTGGCTCGTGACCTCGTTCGCGTTACACCCGTCCGGTGCAAGTTTCTTCCACCAGATCGACAAGCCGACGACCACGCCCTCGCGCGCACGGTCCGTCACGCGGGCGCGCGCAATGAAAGCGCCGCGATCATTACGAATACGAACGTTATCGCCCTCGCGGATGCCGCGCGGTGCGGCATCAGACGGATGAATGTCGAGATGCGGCTCGCGCTCGACGTCCCGCAGGCTGTCTATGTTGACGAACGTACTGTTCAGGAAATGTCGGGCGGGCGGCGAAATCATCGCGAGCGGATAGCGCGCCGCAAGTTCCGGCGAACCGTCGTGCGATTCGTAGGGCGGCAGGTAATCCGGTAGCGGATCCTTCCCTTCGCTCGCAAGCTGCGAACTCGCGAATTCGCACTTGCCCGAGGGCGTGCGAAAGCCGCCTTCGGCGAACGGCGCATCGGGCAGCTTCAGCTTCGCCCATCCGGCTTCGTTCAGCGTGTCCCAATCGACACCTTCCAGTGTGGGATCGTCCCAGCGCAGTGAGGCTCGCCCGACAGCTTCGTCGGTTTCGAAGAGCGCCGCGTCATCGAGGCCCATATGGCGGGCAAGACCTCGGAAGATTTCCGTATTCGGTCGAGCTTGGCCCACGGGCGCAATGGCGGGCTGATTCACCATCACGTAGGTGTGCCCGTACGAGCGATGCACGTCGAAATGTTCGAGCTGCGTCGTGGCGGGCAAGACGAGATCGGCGTAATCGGCGGTGTCCGTCTGAAAATGCTCGAGGACGATCGTAAAAAGATCTTCCCGAGCAAAGCCGGCTGCGACGCGAGCCGAATCGGGCGCCACGGCCACCGGGTTCGAGTTGTAGACGATCAACGCTTCGATCTTGGGACCGAACGACGCATCGCCTCGATGCAGCAGCGCATCGCCGATCGCATTCATATTGACGACGCGCGGCAGCTTCGCCGGCCAACCGGGGATTAAATCGGGGCGTTGGAGTGCGGCGGTATCGAACGGCACCCAACCTGACGAGGACAACAACAGCCCGCCCGCACGATCGCGCCACGCCCCTGTCAGCGAAGGCAGGCAGGCGATCGCCCGCGTGGCGTTGCCGCCGCCGCGGACACGCTGCATACCGTAATTCAGGCGAATAGCGGCTTTAGACGTCTTGCCGTAAAGGCGCGCGAGTTCCACGAGTTCCTGCTCGTCGATACCGCAAATCTGTGCGACGCGCGCGGGCGGATAGGCTGACGCACGCTCCTTGAGCGCCTCGAATCCGACGGTATGGGCCGAGACGTAGGCATGGTCGATCAAATCCTCGGCGATGAGCACGTGGATCATCCCGAGCGCGAAGGCGCCGTCGGTACCCGGACGCAGGGCGATGTGCTGATGGCACTTTTCCGCCGTCAGCGAACGATACGGGTCGATCGCGACGAGACGCGCACCGCGGCGCTTGGCTTCTTGTGCGCGCGTCCAGAAATGCAGGCTCGAGGCGATGGGGTTGGCGCCCCAGATCAGAATGAGTTCGCTCTCCTCGAAGAATTCGAGATGCATGCCGAGTGCAGCACCATAGGTATATTTGAGCCCGGCCATGCCTGCGGCGGAACAGATCGCGCGATCGAGCCTCGACGCCCCGAGCTTGTGAAAGAAGCGCTGGGCGATGCTTTCGCCCTGAACGAGGCCCATGGTGCCTGCATAGCTATAGGGCAAGAGGGCCTGCGGTTCGCGGCGCACGATCTCCGTCAGACGTCCCGCAGCCAGCGCCAACGCCTCGTCCCAGCTAATCGGTTCGAACCGCCCTTCTCCCTTGCGGCCGATACGCTTCAAGGGCGTGGTCAAACGCTGTGCGTGATGCACGCGCTCGGGATAGCGGCTGACCTTCGTGCAGAGCACGCCTTGCGTCGGCGGGTGATCCGGATCGCCGGTGACTTTGACCGCCTTCCCGTCGACGACGGTCACTCGCATTGCGCATGTGTCGGGGCAATCGTGCGGACAAACGGCGCGGACAAATTCGAGCGGCGCATTCATGGCTGCGTTCCTTGGAGGCTGAGGCGTCGAGCAGGGCAACAATTCTATTACGTTCGAGCTGCCGCCCCGTGCCTAATTGTCGCACCGACGTTGAGCGTAGAATGGCTTGTTCGATAGAGATACCTATTTCCAAACCTCATCCCAAGTCGAACGCATCATGAAACTCATTCCTGAAGTGGTGGCGGCGCGAGACGAAATCCAGTCCCTGCGACGAAGCATCCATGCCCATCCCGAGCTGCGCTATGAAGAAACGCGCACGGCGGAACTCGTTGCTCAGTCGCTCGAAAAGTGGGGGCTCAAAGTTCAGCGTGGATTGGGCAAGACAGGCGTGGTCGGCGTGCTGCAGCGAGGCAGCGGCACGCGCTCGATCGGCCTGCGGGCAGATATGGACGCGTTGCCCATCCAAGAAGTCAACAGCTTCGAGCATCGCTCTCAAGCGCCGGGCAAGATGCACGCTTGCGGACACGACGGACACACGGCCATGTTGCTCGGTGCCGCGCGCCATCTGGCGGCGCACGGCGTATTCGACGGTACGATCGTCTTCATCTTTCAACCGGCGGAAGAAGGCGGTGCGGGTGCCCGAGCCATGATCGAAGACGGGTTGTTCGAGCAATTTCCGGTGGATGCCGTGTTCGGCATCCACAATTGGCCCGGCATGCCGGCCGGCACCTTTGGCGTGACCGAAGGGCCGATCATGGCGTCGAGCAACGAATTTCGGATCGACGTAAAAGGGGTCGGCGCGCACGCGGCCATGCCGCACAATGGCCACGATCCCGTTTTTGCCGCGGTTCAGATCGCCAACGCGCTACAGAGCATCATTACCCGAAACAAGAAACCCATCGATACCGCCGTCTTATCGATCACGCAGATTCATGCCGGGGACGCCGTTAACGTCATCCCGAGCGACGCATGGCTTG
This sequence comes from uncultured beta proteobacterium, assembly GCA_963838695.1. GTDB lineage: Bacteria > Pseudomonadota > Gammaproteobacteria > Burkholderiales > Burkholderiaceae > Trinickia. The sequence continues at coordinate 87,306 of CAWIRZ010000017.1, forward strand.
CCGGCACGGTGCGTACATTTGCTACCGAGACGCTGGATCTGATCGAATCGAAGATGAGTAAGCTTGCCGAGGCGACCGCGTCGGCGTTCGATTGCTCAGCCACCGTAACCTTCCATCGCAACTATCCGCCGACGATCAACAGTAGCGCAGAGACGCGTTTTGCCGTCGAAGTCATGCGGGAAATCGTCGGGGCTCAGCATGTCGAGGACGACACCGAACCGACGATGGGCGCGGAAGATTTTGCATTTATGCTGCAGGCGAAACCGGGCTGCTATGCGTTTCTCGGAAACGGTGACGGTCGGCACCGAGATACCGGCCATGGCGCTGGGCCATGCATGTTGCACAACGCCAGCTACGATTTCAACGATGAACTGCTGCCTGTCGGGACGACATACTGGGTTCGATTGGCGGAGCGGTACTTGGCCGAGGGCATCAAGCGCTGCTCGTGAAGTATGAGCGGGGGAACCGCGCGCTCGTGCCAGGGCTGGTTCATGGGCGCGCGTGCTAGGGGCCCGCGCTCGAACCACGTCTATATCCGCAGCTAGTCGATTTATTCGGCGCACGGCCGATGTGAGCGTATTGTTCGACACCGCAAAGCAAAAACCCCCGAGAGCGCTAAGGCTGTCGGGGGTTTTCAGGTAAGGAGCCTGACGATTACCTACTTTCACACGGGCAATCCGCACTATCATCGGCGTGGAGTCGTTTCACGGTCCTGTTCGGGATGGGAAGGGGTGGTACCAACTCGCTATGATCATCAGGCATGACTTGTTGCTGCGGCGGCTTCGAGGCCGCACAGCCAATCTGGGAAGAAGCATCGAGCCGTTGGGCTCGGTGTAATGAATTGGGTGGTGATTGTGTCGCACGGTGTTAGCTAGGTGCTAACACGCGAGTCAAACCTGGATTCGCCGCACCCCCTTCGGGGGCAAGACCAGAGTAAGCGCTAAAGCACTAACTCTGGTCGCGAAACGCTCCGGTTATAGGATCAAGCCGTACGGGCAATTAGTATCGGTTAGCTCAATGCATTACTGCATGTACACACCCGACCTATCAACGTCCTGGTCTCGAACGACCCTTCAAGGGGATCAAGTCCCCGGGGATATCTCATCTTAAGGCGAGTTTCCCGCTTAGATGCTTTCAGCGGTTATCTCTTCCGAACATAGCTACCCGGCGATGCCACTGGCGTGACAACCGGTACACCAGAGGTTCGTCCACTCCGGTCCTCTCGTACTAGGAGCAGCCCCCTTCAAATATCCAACGCCCACGGCAGATAGGGACCAAACTGTCTCACGACGTTTTAAACCCAGCTCACGTACCTCTTTAAATGGCGAACAGCCATACCCTTGGGACCGGCTACAGCCCCAGGATGAGATGAGCCGACATCGAGGTGCCAAACACCGCCGTCGATATGAACTCTTGGGCGGTATCAGCCTGTTATCCCCAGAGTACCTTTTATCCGTTGAGCGATGGCCCTTCCATACAGAACCACCGGATCACTATGACCTGCTTTCGCACCTGCTCGACTTGTCGGTCTCGCAGTTAAGCACGCTTATGCCATTGCACTATCAGCACGATTTCCGACCGTACCTAGCGTACCTTCGTACTCCTCCGTTACACTTTGGGAGGAGACCGCCCCAGTCAAACTGCCTACCATGCACTGTCCCCGACCCGGATTACGGGCCTAGGTTAGAACCTCAAACAAACCAGGGTGGTATTTCAAGGACGGCTCCACCGAAACTAGCGTTCCGGTTTCATAGCCTCCCACCTATCCTACACAGATCGGTTCAAAGTCCAATGCAAAGCTACAGTAAAGGTTCATGGGGTCTTTCCGTCTAGCCGCGGGGAGATTGCATCATCACAAACACTTCAACTTCGCTGAGTCTCGGGAGGAGACAGTGTGGCCATCGTTACGCCATTCGTGCAGGTCGGAACTTACCCGACAAGGAATTTCGCTACCTTAGGACCGTTATAGTTACGGCCGCCGTTTACCGGGACTTCAATCAAGAGCTTGCACCCCATCATTTAATCTTCCGGCACCGGGCAGGCGTCACACCCTATACGTCCACTTTCGTGTTTGCAGAGTGCTGTGTTTTTATTAAACAGTCGCAGCCACCAGTTTATTGCAACCCTTTCACCCTCCTGGCGCAGGCCAGTCAAGCTACAAGGGCGTACCTTATCCCGAAGTTACGGTACCAATTTGCCGAGTTCCTTCTCCCGAGTTCTCTCAAGCGCCTTAGAATACTCATCTCGCCCACCTGTGTCGGTTTGCGGTACGGTCATCGTTAGACTGAAGCTTAGAGGCTTTTCTTGGAACCACTTCCGATTGCTTCGCAGCATATAGCCGCTCGCGCCACACCCTTGAATTCCGTGCCCGGATTTGCCTAAGCACCTTCTCCAATGCAGCGACCGGGACTTCCAACACCCGGACAACCTTCCGCGATCCGTCCCCCCATCGCATCTAACAATGGTGCAGGAATATTGACCTGCTTCCCATCAGCTACGCATTTCTGCCTCGCCTTAGGGGCCGACTCACCCTACGCCGATGAACGTTGCGTAGGAAACCTTGGGCTTACGGCGAGGGGGCCTTTCACCCCCTTTATCGCTACTCATGTCAGCATTCGCACTTCCGATACCTCCAGCACACCTTACAGTGCACCTTCGCAGGCTTACGGAACGCTCTCCTACCATGCGTACTTGCGTACGCATCCGCAGCTTCGGTATATAGCTTAGCCCCGTTACATCTTCCGCGCAGGACGACTCGATCAGTGAGCTATTACGCTTTCTTTAAAGGGTGGCTGCTTCTAAGCCAACCTCCTGACTGTTTTAGCCTTCCCACTTCGTTTCCCACTTAGCTATATTTCGGGACCTTAGCTGGCGGTCTGGGTTGTTTCCCTCTTGACACCGGACGTTAGCACCCGATGTCTGTCTCCCGTGATTGCACTCTTCGGTATTCGGAGTTTGCTATGGCGAAGTAATCCGCAATGGACCCTTCAACCATGACAGTGCTCTACCCCCGAAGGTGATACACGAGGCACTACCTAAATAGTTTTCGGAGAGAACCAGCTATTTCCAAGTTTGTTTAGCCTTTCACCCCTATCCACAGCTCATCCCCTAACTTTTCAACGTTAGTGGGTTCGGTCCTCCAGTACGTGTTACCGCACCTTCAACCTGGCCATGGATAGATCACTTGGTTTCGGGTCTACGCCCAGCAACTGAACGCCCTATTCGGACTCGCTTTCGCTACGCCTTCCCTAATCGGTTAAGCTTGCTACTGAACGTAAGTCGCTGACCCATTATACAAAAGGTACGCCGTCACCCCTTACGAGGCTCCGACTGTTTGTATGCATGCGGTTTCAGGATCTATTTCACTCCCCTCCCGGGGTTCTTTTCGCCTTTCCCTCACGGTACTGGTTCACTATCGGTCGATCACGAGTATTTAGCCTTGGAGGATGGTCCCCCCATCTTCAGACAGGATTTCACGTGTCCCGCCCTACTTATCGTACGCCTAGTTCTTCCACGCTGTTTTCGCTTACAGGGCTATCACCTGCTATGGCCGCACTTTCCAGAGCGTTCAGCTAACAACACAGATAACACGTACAGGCTCTTCCCATTTCGCTCGCCACTACTCTGGGAATCTCGGTTGATTTCTTTTCCTGCGGTTACTTAGATGTTTCAGTTCACCGCGTTCGCTTCACGTAGCCTATGTATTCAGCTACGGATACTCCATACGGAGTGGGTTTCCCCATTCGGACATCCCCGGATCAAAGCTCGTTTGCCAGCTCCCCGGGGCTTTTCGCAGGCTACCGCGTCCTTCATCGCCTGTGATCGCCAAGGCATCCACCACATGCACTTGTTCGCTTGACCCTATAACGAGAGCGTCTCTTGTTGGATCTCCTAAAAGATCCGAGCCGCTTGCGCTACAGGTTTGAGTTCTCGCGTTGTGCCGTATTCCAAGTCATCTTTCGATCACTTTAAATACATTGATACAATCACTACCCATTGATATCTTCCACGTCCATCTCATAGACGCTTCCAATATCCATTACTACTTCTTCCAGATTGTTAAAGATCGACAGCCGACTCATTGTTTCAGTCGCTCTGACTGGCTCAATCGCCAATGCAAAATACTCAATATTGAATACTTGGCATTGAAGACTCCCCACTCGGGGATCGCCCCCTCGCCCGCGCTTGCGCGCTCACGAGAGCAGGGATGGTGGAGGCAGACGGGATCGAACCGACGACCCCCTGCTTGCAAAGCAGGTGCTCTCCCAGCTGAGCTATGCCCCCATTCACACAGAGTTCACCATCGCACGCGATGATGACCCCAGGGAGCCGCAGACTTGATGGTGGGTCTGGTTGGATTCGAACCAACGACCCCCGCCTTATCAAGACGGTGCTCTAACCAACTGAGCTACAGACCCCTGAGTCTGTCTTGATCTACAGCCGATAAGCGTGGACGCTTAACTCAGACACGTTAAGCTCGAGAAAGGAGGTGATCCAGCCGCACCTTCCGATACGGCTACCTTGTTACGACTTCACCCCAGTCATGAATCCTACCGTGGTGACCGTCCTCCTTGCGGTTAGACTAGCCACTTCTGGTAAAACCCACTCCCATGGTGTGACGGGCGGTGTGTACAAGACCCGGGAACGTATTCACCGCGGCATGCTGATCCGCGATTACTAGCGATTCCAGCTTCATGCACTCGAGTTGCAGAGTGCAATCCGGACTACGATCGGTTTTCTGGGATTAGCTCCCCCTCGCGGGTTGGCAACCCTCTGTTCCGACCATTGTATGACGTGTGAAGCCCTACCCATAAGGGCCATGAGGACTTGACGTCATCCCCACCTTCCTCCGGTTTGTCACCGGCAGTCTCTCTAGAGTGCCCTTTCGTAGCAACTAAAGACAAGGGTTGCGCTCGTTGCGGGACTTAACCCAACATCTCACGACACGAGCTGACGACAGCCATGCAGCACCTGTGCGACGGTTCTCTTTCGAGCACTTTCACCTCTCGGCAAAATTCCGTCCATGTCAAGGGTAGGTAAGGTTTTTCGCGTTGCATCGAATTAATCCACATCATCCACCGCTTGTGCGGGTCCCCGTCAATTCCTTTGAGTTTTAATCTTGCGACCGTACTCCCCAGGCGGTCAACTTCACGCGTTAGCTTCGTTACTAAGGAAATGAATCCCCAACAACTAGTTGACATCGTTTAGGGCGTGGACTACCAGGGTATCTAATCCTGTTTGCTCCCCACGCTTTCGTGCATGAGCGTCAGTGTTAGCCCAGGGGGCTGCCTTCGCCATCGGTATTCCTCCACATCTCTACGCATTTCACTGCTACACGTGGAATTCTACCCCCCTCTGCCACACTCTAGCTCGCCAGTCACCAATGCAGTTCCCAGGTTAAGCCCGGGGATTTCACATCGGTCTTAGCGAACCGCCTGCGCACGCTTTACGCCCAGTAATTCCGATTAACGCTCGCACCCTACGTATTACCGCGGCTGCTGGCACGTAGTTAGCCGGTGCTTATTCTTCCGGTACCGTCATCCCCCCGAGGTATTAACCCAGAGGATTTCTTTCCGGACAAAAGTGCTTTACAACCCGAAGGCCTTCTTCACACACGCGGCATTGCTGGATCAGGGTTGCCCCCATTGTCCAAAATTCCCCACTGCTGCCTCCCGTAGGAGTCTGGGCCGTGTCTCAGTCCCAGTGTGGCTGGTCGTCCTCTCAGACCAGCTACGGATCGTCGCCTTGGTAGGCCTTTACCCTACCAACTAGCTAATCCGCCATCGGCCGCCCCTTGAGCGCGAGGTCCGAAGATCCCCCGCTTTCCTCTCTCGAGCGTATGCGGTATTAATCCGGCTTTCGCCGGGCTATCCCCCACTCTAGGACACGTTCCGATGTATTACTCACCCGTTCGCCACTCGCCACCAGGGTTACCCCCGTGCTGCCGTTCGACTTGCATGTGTAAGGCATGCCGCCAGCGTTCAATCTGAGCCAGGATCAAACTCTTCAGTTCAATACCTGTTACTGTTTTCGATTCAATTAAGAATCGGTCGCTCACTCAACGTACTGACTTTCGAATCCATCTTTCGATGAACCCTACCTCAATACTGTGTGAGACTTGATACTTTCGCTTTGGCCTAAATCCGAAGATCCAGACCTGCGTCTATCATCAAGCGCCCACACTTATCGGCTGTAAATTTTTAAAGATCGCGTCGCTTAACCGCCAGCAGCACTAGAACAACTTCTTTTCTAGCACCGCCCGTCTTGCGTTGCTGCGTCAGCAGCAGAGAAACGAGATTATGCAGAACCTTCTTGCATCTCGTCAACAGTTTTTTTAGCTTCGCTTGGCTGCTGCTTGCTATCGAACTATCGACGACGCCCCGCGAAAAACCAATCCCCGCAAGGCCCCGCTTCTCTTCGCTCAGTCACATTGCCTGAACGAGAGGGCGCATTCTAGGCGGCTTCTAAACACTGTGCAAGCGGTTTTTGAACGAACCGCTTCAGCGGTTCTTAAACGCCGGTTTGCGCTTCTCGAGGAACGCGGCCATCCCCTCCTTTTGATCCTCCGTCGCGAACAACGAATGGAACAGCCGGCGCTCGAAACGAATGCCTTCGGCGAGCGTGGTTTCGTACGCGCTATTCACGGATTCCTTCACCATCATGACGGCAGGCAGCGGGAACTCGGCGATCGTCGCCGCGGCGCCGAGCGCCTCGTCAAGGAGCGACGCGGCCGGCACGACGCGCGACACAAGGCCCGCCCGCTCCGCCTCCGCGGCATCCATGAAGCGCGCGGTCAAACACATGTCCATCGCCTTCGCCTTCGAGACAGCGCGCGGCAACCGCTGCGTGCCGCCCGCCCCCGGCATGACGCCGAGCTTGATCTCGGGTTGACCGAACTTCGCCGTATCGGCTGCGATGACGATGTCGCACATCATGGCCAGCTCGCAACCGCCGCCGAGCGCGAACCCGGCCACCGCGGCGATAACCGGCTTGCGAATCGTGCGCACCGTCTCCCAATTGCGCGTGATGTAGTCGCCTTTGTAGACGTCCATATAGGTATAGCTCGCCATCATGCCAATGTCGGCACCGGCCGCGAACGCCTTTTCACTGCCGGTCACGACGATCGCGCCGATGTTCTCGTCGGCATCGAACGACATCAACGCGGCGCCCAGCTCGTCCATCAGCGCATCGTTCAGCGCGTTCAACGCTTTCGGCCGGTTCAGCGTCACCAGGCCGACGCGCCCGCGCGTCTCCACCAGAATGTTTTCGTAGCTCATGCGTCCTCCTATCTTAGATATCGAATGGGCGAGAAAAGCTTTCGCGCCCGCCCGGAAACAATGCTAACATTCGCCAACCAACCGGTCGGTCGGTTAATTGATGCGATCCTGTCGTCCTGTCGTTTACCGGCCTGCCTCCACCAACGTCTGGCCCGCCCCCTGTCTCGCTATGACCCATCCTCTATTTGCGAAGCACGAAGACACGCTCAAGAACGCCCTCGATGCCATCGGCTCGCGTGGCTACTGGAGCCCGTTCGCGGAAATGCCAAGCCCCAAAGTGTACGGGGAAACCGGCAATGCGGACGGTGAAGCGGCCTTCAAGGCGCACCTCGACCACGAATTCTCGCTCGATCAGCCGAGCACCGGCGAATGGGTCGGCGCGGAACAATCGCCGTTCGGCTTCGCGCTCGGCATTCGTTACCCGAAAGCCGACGTCGATGCGTTGCTCAAGGCCGCTGACGCCGCTGAACGAAGCTGGCGCAAGGCCGGCCCCGAAGTGTGGGCGGGGGTGAGCCTCGAGATCTTGCAGCGGCTCAATCGCGCGAGCTTCGAAATCGCCTACAGCGTGATGCACACCACCGGCCAAGCATTCATGATGGCGTTCCAAGCGGGCGGCCCGCACGCGCAAGATCGCGCGCTCGAGGCCGTCGCCTACGCATGGGACGAGCTGCGCCGCATCCCAGCGGGCGCCCATTGGGAAAAGCCCCAAGGCAAGAACCCGCCGCTGGCCATGCACAAGCGCTACACGGTCGTGCCGCGCGGCATCGGCCTGGTGCTGGGCTGCTGCACGTTCCCGACCTGGAACGGCTATCCCGGGCTGTTTGCGGATCTCGCGACGGGCAACGCGGTCATCGTCAAGCCGCACCCCGGTGCGATCCTGCCGCTCGCCGTCACCGTGCGAATCGCACGCGAAGTGCTGCGCGAAGCCGGATTCGATCCGAATGTCGTCACGCTGCTCGCGACAGAACCGAACGACGGCGCGCTCGTACAAGATCTCGCCCGGCGCCCGGAAATCAAACTGATCGACTTCACGGGCAGTACGCAAAACGGCACCTGGCTCGAACACCATGCGCACCAGGCTCAAGTGTTCACGGAAAAGGCCGGCGTCAACCAAATCGTCGTCGATTCGGTCGACGACCTAAAGGGCGCCGTCCGCAACATCGCCTTTTCGCTAGCGCTGTACTCGGGCCAAATGTGTACGGCCCCGCAGAACATCTATGTTCCTCGCGACGGTATCCGCACCGCGGAAGGCCACGCCAGCTTCGACGACGTGGCCCAGGCGATCGCCGGCGCCGTGCAAAAGCTCGTGGCCGACCCTGCACGAGCGGTCGAACTGCTCGGCGCGATCCAAAACGACGGAGTCGCGCGGCGAATCGACGAAGCACGCTCGCTCGGCCGCGTGCTCGCCGACAGCCAAACCCTCGAACACCCGGCATTCCCGCAAGCGCGCGTTCGAACGCCGCTCGTTTTGCAGTTGGACGCCGCTCATGATTCGGCGAAGTTCAGCGGCGAATGGTTCGGCCCGATCTCGTTCGTGATCGCCACCGATTCGACTCGGCAATCCCTCGAGTTGGCTGCGTCGCTGGCCGCGAAGCACGGCGCGCTCACGCTTTCGGTCTACAGCACAGACGAGCAAACCATCGAGGCGGCGCACGAAGCGGCGATCGACGGTGGCGTGGCGCTTTCGATCAACCTGACCGGCGGCGTGTTCGTGAATCAGTCGGCCGCCTTTTCCGACTTTCACGGTACGGGTGCCAACCCGGCCGCGAACGCCGCCTTGGCGGACGCCGCTTTCGTCGCGAATCGCTTCCGCGTCGTTCAAAGCCGGGTCCATGTTGCCCCGCGCGAATCGTCCGCGGAAGTCGTCCGGACGGCATAGTCCGCTCGGACGAATGGTGCCGGTACGCCGGCTCCCCTAACATCGAGTCGAATCAATCGATCAGCCCCGTGACGGTAACGGGGCCCCGCTCAATGGAAGCCATCCAATGACCGATGCCTACATCTGCGATGCCATTCGCACCCCGATCGGCCGCTACGGCGGCGTACTCAAGGACGTCCGCGCCGACGATCTCGCCGCCGTTCCCATCAAAGCGCTCATCGAGCGCAATCCGGGCGTCGATTGGAACGCGCTGGACGACATCATCTACGGCTGTGCGAACCAAGCCGGCGAAGACAACCGCAACGTCGCCCGCATGGCCGCGCTCTTGGCCGGGCTGCCGGTTCACGCGCCCGGCTCTACGATCAACCGGCTCTGCGGTTCTGGGATGGACGCCGTAGGTAGCGCGGCGCGAGCGTTGAAAGCGGACGAAGCGCGCTTGATGATCGCGGGCGGCGTGGAAAGCATGACGCGCGCACCTTTCGTCATGGGCAAGGCAACGAGTGCGTTTTCTCGGCAAGCCGAAATCTTCGATACGACGATCGGCTGGCGCTTCGTCAATTCGCGTCTGAAAGCTCTGCACGGCATCGATTCGATGCCGGAGACGGCCGAAAACGTCGCCGCGCAGTTCTCCGTCAGCCGTGCGGACCAAGACGCTTTCGCGCTTCGCAGTCAGCAAAAGGCGGCGCGCGCGCAACAAGACGGCACGCTCGCACAAGAAATCGTCGCCGTCGAGATTGCGCAGAAGAAGGGCGAACCGTTGCTCGTCACGCGCGACGAGCATCCGCGCGAAACGTCGCTCGAGGCGCTGGCCAAGCTGAAGGGTGTCGTACGGCCCGACGGCACCGTCACGGCCGGCAATGCGTCAGGCGTCAACGATGGAGCTTGTGCGCTTTTGCTCGCCAACGAGGCGGCCGCCTCGCAGTACGGCTTGCGTCGGCGCGCACGGGTGCTGGGGATGGCAACGGCAGGCGTCGAACCGCGCATCATGGGCATTGGGCCGGCCCCTGCCGCCCAAAAGCTGCTTCAGCGGCTGGAGATGTCGCTCGCACAATTCGACGTGATCGAACTGAACGAGGCGTTCGCCTCGCAGGGCCTGGCCGTGTTGCGCATGCTCGGTATCGCCGACGACGATCCCCGCGTCAATCCGAACGGCGGAGCGATTGCACTCGGCCACCCGCTCGGCGCCTCGGGGGCGCGGCTCATCACGACCGCGCTGCATCAACTCGAGCGTATCGGCGGCCGCTATGCCTTGTGCACGATGTGTATCGGCGTAGGACAAGGCATCGCACTCGCCATCGAACGCGTGTGATCGACGCAGGGCGGCCAACGCATTCGTTGTCGGCCGCGCCTAGGCGCCCATGAGCGACTGCCCCAGTACCCGACACGATAAGGAGACGAGCGATGCATTACGAAGCGATTGGCGTCGAAATCGACGCGGCCGCGCACGTTGCCACGGTGACGCTGAACCGTCCCGAGAAGCTGAACAGCTTCACGCGCGCAATGCACAAGGAGTTGAGCGCCGCGCTCGACGAAGCCGTTGAAGCCGGCGTACGGGCCATCGTGTTGACGGGTGCCGGACGCGGGTTTTGCGCCGGCCAGGATCTCGCGGATCTCAACTTCGAACCGGGCGCGATGACGGATCTCGGTGCGCTCATCGACGAGCATTTCAACCCGCTCGTGCGCCGCCTTCAGGCCCTACCGTTGCCGGTGATTGCCGCGGTGAACGGCATCGCGGCCGGCGCGGGCGCGAATCTCGCCCTCGCTTGCGATATTGCGATCGCCGCGCGCTCGAGCAGCTTTGCGCAATCGTTCGTGAAGATCGGGCTCGTCCCCGACTCGGGCGGTACGGCATTCCTGCCGCAGCGTGTGGGTATGGCACGCGCGCTGGGCCTCGCGATCACCGGCGACAAAATCGGCGCCGAACAGGCAGAGCGCTGGGGCCTCGTCTGGCAAGTCGTGGAGGATGCCGAGCTCCTCGCTTGCGCCAAGACACTCGCCGGCCAACTGGCGCAGCAACCCACCCGTGCCATCGCCGCCATCAAGCGCGCCATGCGCGCAAGCGCGACGAACACGCTCGATCAGCAGCTCGATCTCGAGCGCGATCTACAACGCGAACTCGGCCAGTCGTTCGATTACGCGGAAGGTGTGCAAGCGTTCGTTCAAAAGCGTGCACCGCGCTTCGAGGGCCGTTGAGATGTCCGCACCCGATTCGCAAGCCGCGCGCGAGCGCTCAGCGTCACACCACCTTTCGCCGGACGAATTGGCCGGTGCGGTCGGTCGCGCGATGTACGACGCGGACGCATGCAGCCGCGCACTCGGATTCGAACTTGACGACGTGCGGGCAGGCTATGCGCGCATGCGCGCGACGGTGCGTCCCGACTTCCTGAACGGACACGGCATTTGTCACGGCGGGCTCATCTTCACGCTGGCCGATTCTACGTTCGCGTTCGCGTGCAACTCGTACAACGTCAATACCGTGGCGTCGGGGTGCTCGATTGAATTCTTGCGCCCCGTGCATGCGGACGACGTGCTCACGGCCGAGGCGGTCGAGCAAATCGTCAGCGGACGCACCGGGATATATGACATTCGCATTACCAATGGCGCGGGCGAAACAGTCGCGCTGTTTCGTGGCAAGTCAGCACACATCAAAGGGCACGTGATTCCGCCCGCTTGATGCGACAGCCTCTCGCGCCGGCGATGGATCGGCGCGAGAGGCGACTCGCGAAACCGCCATTCGTCGTACTCGACGGGCTGCCTCCGAGCATGCCCGCGGGCAGCTTTTTTCAATGAGACAGGAGACATGCGATGAACACCGCGCTGCCGCTCGACCCGATCGAAACCGCGAGCCGAGACGAACTCGCCGCCTTACAGCTCGAACGGCTCAAATGGACGCTCGAACATGCGTATGAGCACTCCGTCGTCTACCGGCGCAAATTCGACGAGGCGGGGGTGCGTCCGGAAGACCTCACGACCCTAGCCGATATTTCGCGTTTCCCGTTCACCACGAAAAACGACCTGCGCGACAACTATCCGTTCGGGATGTTCGCCGTGCCGCAGGAAAGGATCTCGCGCATCCACGCGTCATCGGGTACAACCGGCAAGCCGACGGTCGTCGGGTATACGGCGCGCGACATCGATACCTGGGCCAATCTCGTCGCACGCTCCGTTCGTGCGGCGGGTGCACGGCGCGGCGATAAAGTGCACATCAGCTACGGCTACGGCTTGTTCACCGGCGGGCTAGGCGCGCACTACGGCGCCGAACGCGCGGGCCTGACGGTGATCCCGTTCGGCGGCGGCCAGACGGAAAAGCAGGTGCAGTTGATACAGGATTTCAAGCCCGACATCATCATGGTTACGCCAAGCTACATGCTGGCAATCGCGGACGAATTCGAACGTCAAGGGATCGATCCGGCCCACAGTTCGCTTCGCATCGGCATCTTCGGCGCGGAACCCTGGACGAACGACATGCGCCGGGCCATCGAAGCGCGCATGGGCATCGATGCGGTCGACATCTACGGGCTGTCCGAAGTCATGGGCCCGGGCGTCGCCTGCGAATGCGTCGAGACCAAAGACGGCCCGACGATTTGGGAAGACCATTTCTACCCCGAAATTATCGATCCGATCACGGGAGAGGCGCTGCCCGACGGCGAGTTCGGCGAGCTCGTATTCACATCGTTATCGAAAGAGGCGCTGCCGATCATCCGCTACCGCACGCGCGACCTCACGCGCCTGCTACCGGGTACCGCGCGCGTCATGCGTCGAATGGAAAAAATCACCGGGCGCTCCGACGACATGATGATCGTGCGCGGCGTCAATGTCTTCCCGACGCAAATCGAAGAGCTGTTGCTCAAACACTCCTCGCTGGCACCGCACTATCAAATCGTCCTCACGAAGGAAGGCCCGCTGGACGTGATGACACTCAATGTCGAGCGTTGCCCCGACGCGCGAGCCGATGAGGGGACGCTGGCGGCAGCAAAAGCGGCGCTCGCCTACGATATCAAAGCGCTGATCGGAGTGACGGCGATCGTCAACGTGTTGCCGGTGAACGGCATCGAGCGATCGGTCGGCAAAGCCAAACGCGTCATCGATAAGCGCTCCGTCTGAAGCCCGGTATACGAACCGAGAAGGCCGGCGTCGATGTCACGAGTTGGGCAGCAGCAGCCACATCCGGCCCGCTTGTTTCATCTTTCCGGCTAGGTCGCCGGCACCGTCGCCGAGCCCCCAGAAATAATCGGCCCGAACGCCGCCTCGGATCGCGCTGCCCGTGTCCTGGGCAAATACGAGCCGGTCCATCGGCGTATTGGTGAACGGCCGCGTCGTGGATAAAAACACCGGCGTGCCGAGCGGGATCGACGTGGGATCGACGGCAATCGAACGCTCCGGCGTAAGCGGCACACCCAACGCGCCAATCGGGCCGTCGCCGCCCGCCGATACGGGCTGGGCAGACGACATGTCGCGGAAGAAGACGAAGCGCGGGTTGACGTCGAGCAAGCTCGTCACACGGGCCGGATTCGCTCGCGCCCACGCCTTGATGCCCTGCATCGTCGCCTGAGCGGGCGTGATCTCGGCATGATCAAGCAGCCACCGGCCGATCGATCGATACGGCTGATTGTTCGTACCGCCGAAGCCCACTCGCATGACGCTGCCATCGTCGAGCACGATGCGCCCCGAGCCCTGCACTTGCAAGAAAAATGCTTCGATCGGATCGTCGACCCAAACCAGCTCGTTGCCCTGAAGTACGCCCGAGCGCTCCAGCTCCGCGCGTGAAGGCAGCGACGTGCCCGCTCGATAGCCGGACGGCCAACGATAGAGTGGGTATTGATACGGGCCGCGCCGGGTGCGCGCGCCGTGCAGCAGCGGTTCGTAGTAGCCGGTCACGAGGCCGTCGACCGAGCCGTCGGCATTGGCAAGCTGGAACGGCGTGAAATACGTCTCGAAGAATGAGCGCGTGGCGGTGGCGTCGAGATCGTCGAGCTGTGCCGCGGCCGCGCACGCGCGCCGCCAGTTCGGCTGCTGTGCCATTCGCAGGCAATTCTCGCGCAGCGCGGCCGCCGCGCCGATCAGCGAATCGTCGTCCCAGCCGGGTACCTGTTGCCACGCAACTTGCGTGAGACGACCGGGTGAGATCGCGCCCGTCACGGTGGGCACGCCGCCCGACATAGGCGCCGTAGGCCGCACGATGGCGCCGCCGCCGCACGCAGCGAGCAGGACGGCCGCTGCGAGCGCTGCCGCGCGGCCGAGAAACGACGAATGAATGCGCATACGTTGTTCGTTCTTGGGGGGATCGGCCGTGCGGCGCGTCAGTGCAGCGTGCGTGGCATATGCAGCGCGAATTCCGGCACTGGCGCGTCGAACCGCTCGCCATCGTCGGCGACACAAAAGTAGGCGCCGCGCATCGTCCCGACCGGCGTTTCGATCACGGCCCAGCTCGTGTACTCGAACTGCTCGCCCGGCTGCAGGAGCGGCTGCTGCCCGACCACGCCCAGGCCCTTCACTTCCTGAACTTGGTTCTCGCTATCGGTGATGATCCAGTGGCGTGCGATCAACTGCGCGGCCACCTGCCCGGTGTTGCGGATCGTCAGCGTGTAAGCGAACGCATACTGCCGGTGCTCGGGGTCGGACTGATCGGGCAAGTAGCGCGTCTGCGCCGACACGCTGAATTCATACTGGCTCATCTTGGTTTCATTCTCTTAATAATCGCGGCGCCGCGCTCGCACGGCAGCATGGAATCGGAACGAGCCAGGTGCTTGCCGCATGGTGCTCGCCCCACCGCCGGCGCTTTCGCGGCCGGCATTCGGGCAGACAGCGCTCCGGTCTTGCATTCTGCGCGATGCCGCCCTTCGCCGCAACCGCCGGGGCGGCTGCTCTGCCAGGCCGCCGCGACTTGGTAAAATACGGGCTTTCCGCCTTCCGGCCAGACTCCGGCCATTCTCCGGCCCTCTCGGTTCTCATGCCATGACGCAATTTCGCATCGCTCCCAGCATCCTCTCCGCCGATTTCGCCCGGCTCGGCGAGGAAGTCCGCAACGTCGTCGGCGCTGGCGCCGATTGGATCCACTTCGATGTGATGGATAACCATTACGTCCCGAATCTCACGATCGGCCCGCTCGTGTGCGAAGCGATCCGCCCGCACGTGCAAGCCCCCATCGACGTGCATTTGATGGTCCGCCCCGTCGACCGCATCGTGCCCGATTTTGCCAAGGCCGGCGCAAATATCATCAGTTTTCACCCGGAAGCGTCCGACCACGTCGATCGTACGTTATCGCTGATCCGCGATCATGGCTGCAAAGCGGGCCTCGTATTCAATCCGGCCACGCCGCTCAACTACTTGGATCACGTGATGGACCGCGTCGATCTGGTGCTGATCATGTCGGTGAACCCGGGCTTCGGCGGGCAGTCGTTCATTCCCGAGGCGCTGAACAAGGTGCGCGAGGCGCGCGCCCGGATCGACGCTTACCAGGCGCGCACGGGCCGCGAAATCCATCTTGAAGTGGACGGCGGCGTGAAGGTCGAGAACATCGCGCAAATCGCGCAAGCGGGCGCCGACACGTTCGTGGCGGGCTCGGCCATCTTCGGCAAGCCCGACTATCGCGCCGTTATCGACGACATGCGCCGCCAGCTCGCCGCCAGCGGCGCCGGCGCATGAACGCCGCAAGCGAGCACGGCGGCGCCGCGCAAAACGTCGTGCGGCGGTTGAAGGCCGCCATCATCGATCTGGACGGCACGATGGTCGATACCGCCGGCGATTTCACCGCAAGCCTGAACGGCATGCTCGCCGAACTCGGCGCCCCGCCGATTTCGCGCGAAGAGGTGGTCGGCTACGTCGGAAAAGGCTCGGAGCATTTGGTCCACAGTGTGCTCGCTGCACGGTTTTCCACGGCCGAAACCGAGGCCCGCTTCGCGCAAGCGCTCGAACGCTACCAAGCTCACTACGCCGAGATCAACGGGCGCCACACACAGCTTTACCCCGATGTCGAGCGCGGCCTTGCCGCATTCTCGCAGGCCGGAGTGAAGCTCGCTTGCGTGACGAACAAGCCGCATCGCTTCGCCGTTGCGCTTCTGGAAAAGTACGCGCTTGCTCGCTACTTCGCGGTGGTGCTCGGCGGCGACAGCGTCGAGCGCAAAAAGCCGGACCCGCAGCCGATGTTCGCGGCCTGCGATGCATTGGGCGTCGAACCGGGCGATGCGGTGGCGATCGGCGATTCGGAAAACGATGCGCTTGCGGGCCGCGCAGCGGGGATGGCCACGTTGACGGTCCCGTACGGCTACAACCACGGCAAACCTATACAAACGATAAATTCGGATGGTATAGTCGCCACGTTGCTCGAGGCCGCGAGGTTCATCGCGAATCCTCCGCCCGGCTCCGGTGCAACGGCTCAATCGACGACGACCTAACGGTCACGCACAGTCACGAACAGTCACATACTCACCGCATGTTTCTGAACAAAAAACGGAGTCCGAGCAGTATCGACCGGGGAGCCTGGCCCTGGCGTCGCTGGTCACGCTAACCTCTTTCGAGGTTCGCTGGAGTTCGTCTTCAGCGTCGTTTTTTGATTTCGCCGCGCATTCGCGCAATATTCGCCATATTGTCAAGACGATCGCACGCACGGTTTTGGCCGTTGCTGCGCCCGTGCATCCACGGCTTGCCGCATGTCTACTTCGCTCGTCGACGGGCAACGTAGGCGTCGGCCGTTCGAACAGGATCGGAACATGACCGAACTCGAATTCCAATCCCTCGCCAGCGAGGGTTACAACCGCATTCCGCTGATCGCCGAAGCGCTCGCCGATCTCGAGACGCCGCTGTCCCTGTATTTGAAGCTCGCGCAGCCCGAGCGCGGCGGCGCGAACTCGTTCTTGCTCGAGTCCGTCGTCGGCGGCGAGCGGTTCGGCCGCTATTCGTTCATCGGCCTGCCGGCCCGCACGCTGCATCCGCACGAGAAGCGGCGATCAACGAGGTGGTGCGCGAGGGCAAGTCGTCGAAACGCAGGAAGGCGATCCGCTCGAGTTCATCCAACAGTTCCAGGCGCGCTTCAAGGTGGCGCAGCGCTCGGGACTGCCGCGTTTTTGCGGCGGCCTTGCCGGCTACTTCGGCTATGACGCCGTCCGCTACATCGAGAAGAAGCTCGCCCATAGCGCACCGCCCGACGATCTCGGTCTGCCCGACATCCAGTTGATGCTGACCGAGGAAGTCGCCGTCATCGACAATCTCGCCGGCAAGCTCTATCTGATCGTCTACGCCGATCCGCAAGCGCCCGAGGCGTACGCACGCGCCAAGCAACGGCTGCGCGAGCTGCGTCAGCGCCTGCGCGCTACCGTGCAGCCGCCCGTCACCTCGCCCAGCGTGCGCACGGAAATCTATCGCGAGTTCGCTCGCGAGGATTACCTCAATGCTGTGCGCCGCGCGAAGGAATATATCGCCGCGGGCGAACTCATGCAGGTGCAAGTCGGCCAACGGCTGATCAAGCCGTACCGCGACAATCCGCTTTCGCTGTATCGCGCGCTGCGCTCGCTCAATCCGTCGCCGTACATGTACTACTACAACTTCGGCGAATTTCATGTGGTGGGCGCATCGCCGGAAATTCTCGTGCGTCAGGAAAAAAGCGGCGAGGATCGTATCGTCACGATTCGGCCGCTCGCCGGCACGCGTCCGCGCGGCAACACGCCCGAGCGCGATGCCGAACTGGCCACCGAACTGCTGAACGATCCGAAGGAAGTCGCCGAGCACGTGATGCTGATCGACCTCGCGCGCAACGACGTCGGCCGCATCGCGCAGACGGGCTCGGTCGCCGTCACGGACAAGATGGTCATCGAAAAATATTCGCACGTGCAACACATCGTCAGTTCGGTCGAAGGCAAGCTCAAACCCGGCATGACGAACTTCGACGTGCTGCGCGCAACGTTCCCGGCGGGCACGCTGTCCGGTGCGCCGAAGGTGCGGGCGATGGAATTGATCGACGAACTCGAACCTGTCAAACGCGGCCTGTACGGCGGCGCGGTCGGCTACCTGTCGTTCACCGGCGAAATGGATTTGGCGATCGCCATCCGCACAGGGCTGATTCACAACGGCAACCTGTACGTGCAGGCCGCGGCGGGCGTCGTTGCCGATTCGGTACCCGAATCGGAATGGCAGGAAACCGAGAACAAGGCGCGTGCGGTGCTGCGTGCTGCCGAACAAGTACAAGACGGGCTCGACAGCGATTTTTGAGCGAGAAGGAAGCCATGCTGCCGACAGTCGAGCATGCACATGGCGCTTCGTGCAGGCGCTTAGCTTAATGTAGGCGCATCGGCGGCAAGCGAAGGCGGATGGAACGATCCGCCCAATCGCCGATAATCGGCCCACCGCCCCAACGTCAGGCAATGCTCGGTATGCAGCCCTTCCAATCTGTTCCGCTCGAAGAGCCGGCGGCCGGCGCGGCCGATACGCCGGCTCTACCGCCGGTGCCCCCCGGATCCATCTCGGGTTCGGGCTCGCCGCCTTCGAAACCTGCTTTCCCTCCGCCCGCGCCCGTCGCTACTCAGGCGGGCCCGGACGGAATTCGCTTCGATTTCAATGACGGGTGCCGCGTCTCTCTTCCGCCAGGTGGCTGGCGCGTACGGCTGCGCGATGCCGAGACGGATAACATCCTGTTCGAGACGGAGTTCGACTCGGGCCTCGTCATGAGCACGAAGAAGTACTACGTGCGCTTCTCCATCGAAGTTTGGCGCCTCGACGCCGCTCCCTCGACGCCGCCTTCGTTCGTCCATCGGTATTGCGCCCAGGAACAGCCGGTGTTGATCCAGTTCCCGGTCGGCACCATCGGCGATGTCATCGGTTGGTTTCCCTCCGCGGTGAAGTTTCAACGCAAGCATGGCTGTCGCCTGACGTGCGCGATGTCGGACAAACTCATTCCGCTATTTGCCGCAGCCTATCCGGACATCGAATTCCTCACGCACGAACAGGTGCGTCCGCAGTCCTATTACGCGACCTACAACCTCGGGCTGTTCTTCGACGATCCGGACTTCACGCGGCAACCCTGCGATTTTCGGCTCGTCGGCCTGCATCGGACAGCGGGGTACATCCTCGGCGTCGATCCCACCGAGGAGGCGCCGCGCCTGGCACTTGCCGACGACAGCCGCCCGATCGAGACACCCTACGTCGCGATCGCGGTTCAGGGCTCGACGCAAGCGAAGTACTGGAACCATCCCACGGGCTGGCGCGAGATCGTCGCCTTTCTGAAAGCGCACGGCTACCGCGTGGTCTGCATCGATCAGAAGCCGACGCATGGCGTGGGCTTCGTCTGGAATCACATTCCCTACGGCGCCGAAGACGAAACAGGTGACCGGCCGCTGCAGGAACGGGCACGGTGGCTGCGTCACGCCAGCTTCTTCATCGGCCTATCGAGCGGTCTTTCTTGGCTCAGTTGGGCGGCAGGAACACCCTCGGTGCTGATCAGCGGCTTCACGCACGAGACGAACGAATTCGCGACGCCGTTTCGCGTGATCAACTATCACGCCTGCAACAGTTGCTGGAACGACGTGCGGCAGGCTTTCGATCATCAGGATTTCTTTTGGTGCCCGCGCCACAAGGACACGCCGCGACAGTTCGAATGCACGAGGCTCATCACCCCCGAACAAGTAAAAGCAGCGATCAGGCGCATTCCCAGCTTCGGGCAGTGACCCCGAGGGATAAACCGGCGTGTGCAAGCGAATTGCTGTCGCGGTTCAGAATCGATAAGACAACTGCAAATGAACCGTCGAGCCCTCGCGGAATCGCGTCGAGGCATCGCCCGAAACGGACCACGACGAACCGATCCGGGCGCGCACCCCGGCACCGAGCGAGACGATCTCGCGCGCAAGCGGCGCACCGGGAGCCGCGAACGCCGTACCGTCTTCGGAGAAGACCGTCACCGCGCGCTGTCTACCCGCCAGCTCGCGCGCATAGTCTAAATCGACGTGCACGTTCACGGGCTCGTGCGCCGTACCGAGCGCGTGCATGAGCGTGAGCCCGAGATAAGGCTGCGCGCTGTGCGCCGTATCGGCACCGACGGAAAGATTTTGTCCGCCTCCGCCCGACTCGGCGAACGATTGTCCGTGCAGCCAGGCCCAGTGCAGACCGGCGCGAGGCTCGAGCACTGTATTGCTGCTCAATTCGAGCGGCAGCCCCGCCTGCGCAGTCCCGCTCAACTCTTGCAGCCAATCGCTGCCTTCCGGCGTGCTGTTCGGGCCGGCGCCGAATGGCCGCTTTTCGCTGCCCCAGTCGGAGCCATAGCCGAACACCGCCGATGCTTCAATGGGGCCGAGCCTGTGCCTGCCGTAAGCCGCTAGACGGATGGCATCGAGCTTGCCGGTATCCGGCGTGGTGCTTTCGCCGATCTCGTCGTGCTCGTAGCCGATCGCGCCGCCGACGAGCGTGCGATCGTCGATGGGATGATCGAAGCCGGCGGCAAAGCCGTAGCGGTGCGCGCCGAACGCCGACGCCGCGCCGCTGCCGTCCGCCCGGACATAACCCTGCGTGAGCGTGGCCCAGGTTGCGTCGTGTCCGCCGGTGCGAGCCGTGGTGGGCGGGGTGAACGCGGTGGACGCTGTGACCAGATGATCGAGCAGTGCGACATCGAATGCCTGGGCACCCACTGCCGCTGTCGAACCGAGTGCGGTGTAGATGCTGGTATCGAGCGGCGCGATCGTCGTCGTGCCTTGCACGAGAAGCAGATCGACTTCGGTCGCACCGTAGTTCACCGACTGACTGAGCCCGTTCAGATGCGCGCCTGTCGAGACCGTCGACGACAGCGCGCTGAATTGGCCGCTGATCGCATTGGCGGTGAGAATCGCATAGCTGCGCGCCGAATAGCTGCCCGGATCGTAGAGTACCTGCAGCGCACCGCCGAGCGTGGCCGCGCCGTTCACTCTGAGTTGCGAGCCAGCGGTCGGACTGACTTCGATCACCAGTGCGCCGTTCGCACTCTGAGCGTAGTTGCCGTCGACGGTCAGCGTACCGATTGTGCCGCCCGGCATCACCGTTCCCGCATTAGCGACGTTCCCGCCAATCGAACCATGCCCGCGCAGCGTGCCTGCCGCCGCAACGGCGACATTTCCGCCGAGCGATGCGCTACTCTGGCCATGCTCGCCGACAACCAGCGTGCCCGATGTCACCGTAGTCGAGCCGCCGAATAGATGGTTGTCGCCGGTAAGGACCGTGGTTCCGGCACCTTGTTGCAGCACCGTGCCGCTGCCGGTGATGGTGCCGTCGAAGGTGGCCGTGTCGGCCGAGTTGAAGATGACCGTGCCGTTATTGGCCACCGTACCGCCTTGACGCACGATGGTGGCCTGCGTGATGCCGCCGGTAGAAACGGCCTGGGTACCACCGCTCGACACCATCGTGCCGATCGCCACGCCGCCCGGTGCGACGTTTTGCGCTCCCCCGTTCCAAACGACGGTGCTGGAAACCACGCCGCCGTTACCCGCGGTTTGCGCACCGCCCGAGCTGACCGTGGTTGCGATCGCCAGCCCCCCGCCGCTGACGATTTGGTTTGCTCCGTTACCGATTGTCGTTGCGCTTGCCGTTGCGCCAGCGGATAGATACTGTGTGCCCCCGCTTCCGACGCTCGTGGCGAAAGCCGTGCCTCCCGCGACGATCTGCGCACCGCCACTCCCGACGACAGTTCCGCTCGCTGCGCCGCCCGAAAAGACGCGCTGATTGCCGCCATCAACCATCGTGCCGAAGGCTGTACCGCCGCTGCTGACGTACTGATCGGCGCCGATGCCGAGCGTCGTCGCGCTCGCCGCACCGCCCGAAGAAACGTATTGCGCGCCGCCGCTCGTCACCGTCGTCGCGATCGCGGTGCCTCCGAAGAGAAACTGTTGACCGCCGCTACTGACGGCCGTGCCGCTGGCGACGCCACCGGTCCAGACGTTCTGCTGTCCGCTGTTGATGGTGGTGACGCTTGCGGCACCGCCGGCAAAGACGCTCTGAAAGCCGCCGTCGACGACGGTACCCACCACCGCGCCGCCGCTTTGGACGTTTTGGTTGGCGCCGGTGTCGAGGGTGGTGGCACTCGCTACACCGCCCGCCCAAACGGCCTGCAGCCCGCCGCTGCCGACTTCGGCCGATACGGCGATCCCGCCTGCGGAAACGTTCTGCACCCCGGCACTACCCACCACGGTGCCGCTCGCCGCGCCGCCAGAAAACAGCGTCTGAAAGCCGCCGTCGATTAGGGTGCCGGCCGCCACGCCGCCGCTGCTGACGTATTGATTGCCGCCCGTGCCGACGGTGGTCGAACTCGCCGTGCCACCCGAGGAAACGTATTGCGAGCCCCCGCTGACGACGGTCGTCGCGAAAGACGACCCGCCGAAGACAAACTGCGTACCGCCGTTACTGACCACGGCGCCGTTGGCGACGCCGCCGGCGAAGATATTCTGCTGCCCCCCGCTGAGGGTGGTGCCGCTTGCCACCCCGCCCGAGAACACGCTCTCGAAGCCTCCGTCGGCGAGCGTGGCGACGGCGGTGCCCCCGCCGAGGACGTACTCGTTGCCGCCGGCGGCGAGCGTCGAGGCACTGGCCACGCCGCCCGACGAGACGTATTGCGAGCCGCCGCTGGAGACGGCCGTGGTCGTTGCGGTTCCGCCGGACGAGACGTATTGGGTCCCGCCGCTATTGACCGTCGTACCGCTGGCCGTTCCGCCCGCGGTGACCGCTTGCGCCTGCCCGCCGCTGAGCGTCAAGCCCGCGCACGAGGACGGACACGTGTACTGCGCGGAGGCGGGCCGTGCGAGCCCGCTGCCGGCGAGTGCCGCGAGCAGCATGGCCAGCAGCTTCGACCGCGCCCCGCGGCGGCGGCCGAACCGATGTATGCCGTACTTGCGGCGAAGGGCTAGCGGTTTCACGTATCAGCGGCTTAGTGATCGACGAATGTCGGCGTCGCCGCGCGAAGCGGCAGCCTGGGTGCAGGACCTCCGCGGGTTGCTGCAGCTATCCGGGTTTACGGGCAGAACGCGCGGATGTGTAGCAGGGGAATTCTGCAATCGACTTAAGGATTACCTTAGGATTGCTTCGCGGCAGGTGGGAGGCCGGACGCATCGTCGGCAACAAGTATCGGATCATCGCCAAGGTCGGCTTCCGTACCGCTTCCGATTTGTAGTTTGCGCCCACGTGCCTCGCTCATGACGGATTGCAATGGCGCACGTTCACGCAGCAACGAGCCAGCCTTTATCGGTATCGTGAAACACCAGCTTTTCCCGCTCTTTACGGTCAAGTTCCGCAATGCTTTCAAGGTATCCCTTCAAACCTAAATTACCGCCCTCCGCTTCCAGATAAATCGCACACAACACGCGGCCATCCGTTTCCGGCACATTTCCCTTGCGTTCCCAAAGCGCGACAGCCTGTTCGGTCTTACCGATCAGCGCGGCGAAACGGGCCTGCGACAAGCCGAGCCTCTTTCGGAGAAAGCGGAATTCCGCGCCGTTTAGATGTCCCTTTAGTGCGAGAGTCCGGCCGATCACTTTAAAAAGACCGTCGGCATCCTGCACCGCAACGGATATACCGTAGGGCGTGCGTCGTTTGATATATCCGTTTTCGAGCCAAATGTTATCGAGCCCGCTTTCTGTGTAGTGGTACACAATAACCTCCTGTCAAAAAACAGTTATCACGACAATCCAATCGCCGTCTTCGGTCCGATCAATCGCTGCCGCAACCGAAATTTCGTCACCCGAGTTCCGCCGCGTCAGCGTGCATTGCCAATTTCCGTGCAGGTTCGTATGTGCCGATTCCGATACGACACCATTGCGCAAACAATCGAACACCTGATCCGCGTCGATTTTCCGCTGTCAAATCCGCAGCTTCGAATGCGGCGTAAAAAAGACGCGGCTCGCATCCCGCGCCGTTTCACTGATCAAGCAGCGCAGGTTCCGGTCGTTCAGGCGGAACGGAGTGGGTTCATCGGACATATAAAGGTAGGGCGTGCGCGGCCCCATATTATTTATGGGTTGTATCGACGAAGTCAAGCCCGAAAGCGCTCTACGTGCGTGACGTGGACACAAACGAAAGACTGGCCCCGCGCCGGCTCATGATGTTCAGCCGCTGTAAGGCTCCGTGAGTGTTGGGCGATGCGCCGCCCCTCGGATGGCCCCTTGCTTGAACGTCGCAGCGCAGCCACGAATTCAATCACGGACTTTCGCGAGTAGGACGAAACGAAGCTTTCTGACGGATTTTCAGCCCGCACCCGAGCAGCCGACCAAGCGCCGCATGCGTGAACCACAGTGCGCCGCACTCGGCCAACCGGGGCGTCGGCAAAAAAGCCCGAATCCGAGTCCGAGCACGACCGCACCGAAACGTGCTCACATGTCGTCATCGGTTTCCGAGCGAAGTCTTAAAAGCCAGTATCCGACGATGCGAACACGGCTTCCTTCGGCCCAAAAAACAGCGTCCGAGGCCGCAGGTACTCTACCGTACCCGCCTGATTTTCGTCCCGAACCTCGTCGCAATACTGTTGAGCAGCCGCATTAAAGGCCATTCCGCAGGTTTGCGAAGCGCCCATCTCCATCATCGCGACAGCTGCGGCATCGGTAGCATGATCCCAGGCGATCTGACTGTCATGGATGAAGTCGTCAAAAAATGCCGCCACGTTGCTAGGCAATGGCCGAGGATCGTTCCACGCCTCCCAAACGGCTTTCTCCCAATCCGAAGCGCGACCGCTCGCGACGGTGCGTGACAACGCTCGCGCTTCGCCCGCAAGGGTTTCGTCCGCCGCCTTTTGCTGCTTGATGTCGGTATCGAATTCATCGTTTGTGGCGATCTCCTTGTTTAGGACGTGCTGCTTGTCCAGTATCGCTTTCGAGTCGCGCCGCATCGCTGCTAGATATGACCCCGCTCGACGCCTTGACTCCTATCAATCGATCGTTCGACCTCAGTGTCATCAAACGACGGAACAGGGACTGGTTCTCCTGCTTAGCTTGCTGGGCCAAAGCGGAAAGACGCTCGGGAATCGGTGCCTTTGTGTTGTTCATGCGCATTTTGCGCCAGCGCCAGTAAAGCCTCAGATGGCCGAATATCTCCTCCTCGACTGACTGCCCGGTCGTCTCGAGTGCACTCATATAGGCGGTAAATGCGGCCGGTAAATCTATCGGGGAGAGAGAACAGCGATCGAATGTGGGCGTCCCATCTTTCCGGCGGCAAGAGCGGCACACCCGCCATCTCGGCCTCGTGATACATGCGATGTAGCGGCAATTTTTCATACGCGTTAAAGCGCCCTTGCTCCTCGGTCGCGTATCCGCCGCCGACGTCGGAATGCATGCCGGGATAAACGTATTCGACGGTGTTCGCCGGATAATGGCCGTCGCGTCGGACAGAATCGAGCGGAAATGCAAACCGGAGTTCGTGAGCCGCAACCATATGTACGCACCGCTCGACGATCGACGGGATACCAAGTTCCCTCGCATATGTGTTGTGCTCTCGGGGCAGGCCAACCGATGCAACCGTATCGAAGATGCCTACAAAGTAGATACGCAAGCGGGCGCCCTCGCGGAACCACTGCCCGCCCTGTTGCTTCGCCTGCTTGGCGAGTCGGTTAACGAAAGCCCTCGCGAGCGTCGCACCCCGGGAGAAGCCAAACACGGCAACATGAACGGTGTCGACTTTAAGTCCGCGCGACTTTTGGGTGTTGATTGCGAAAGTCAGACGCTTCTCGGCGAAGTCGATACGCTCCATTCCCATGAATCCGGTGCCCATGCCTGCAGCCCCCCCGGGGTCCCCGATTTCAGGGAATTTTCTGCCGACACCTTGCAGGTATTCCCTCGCCACCGCCTTAGATGCATCCGACTGAGCGTGCGAAAAAAACAACCTTGCTATGTTCGTATACTCCTGTTGCGGTACCGGGCGCTTATTTTCATCGTACAAGCTGTTATTGGACCCATCAAAAAACGCAGTGAACCAGACGTCAGTTATGCAAGATGCTGTTTTTACGGGAGGATCGATCTTTCCCTGGGGCCAACTGCACCCCCTTCTCTATCAGGCGCGAAGAGGAATGCAAACCGACCAGAAGAACATCTGGCCGAACTGCCGCATCGCTCATGGTGTCTCCCTCCGGCCCTCGGGCAGGGAAATCCGCGGTGCGGATAACCAATGGGTTACAGCAGCCTCAACATGTCCATCTGGGTAGAAGTGAACCTCGAAATTCTGTGGGTCAGCAGCAAACGGGGGCTTTATGGTCACCCAACCACTTTTCTTAGTCTCAGAAACAATGGGGTGGCCAGCCGAATCGTCAACCTCATCAAGTGTCCAGTCAATCCGCAATCGGACGGCCTTGGTGGCGTTTGGGTCAAGCATTACGCAACACGTCCCACCACCACCTCCTGACGTCGGCGAGCTCAGAAAGACGTTCCCTCCCCCAGCACCGTTGCCGTTTTCGTCAGTCACCGTGAAGCTGACTATGTCCCGGTTCGTGTAGTTGTACCCCTCAATCGCAAGTCCAATGGGCTTGGCTCGAGAGCACGCGGTCATCGCAACAAGAAGCGATGCCGCGAAAATCACTATGGTTGTAAATCGCATCAAAAGTCGAAGATAGCAGTCAAAAAATGGAAGGCGCGCAACGCACGGAAAGTCCTACATCGCTCATGGTGTCTCCCTCCGGCCCTCGGGCAGAGAAATCCGGGGTGCGGATAACCAATGGGTTACAGCAGCCTCAACATGTCCATCTGGGTAGAAGTGAACCTCGAAATTCTGTGGGTCAGCAGCAAACGGGGGCTTTATGGTCACCCAACCACTTTTCTTAGTCTCAGAAACAATGGGGTGGCCAGCCGAATCGTCAACCTCATCAAGTGTCCAGTCAATCCGCAATCGGACGGCCTTGGTGGCGTTTGGGTCAAGCATTACGCAACATGTGTCCTTGCCACCTCCTGACGTCGGAGAACTCAAAAAGACGTTCCCTCCCCCCGCACCGTTGCCGTTTTCGTCAGTCACCGTAAAGCTGACTATGTCCCGGTTCGTGTAGTTGTACCCCTCAATCGCAAGTCCAATGGGCTTGGCTCGGGAGCACGCGGTCATCGCAACAAGAAGCGATGCCGCGAAAATCACTATGGTTGTAAATCGCATCAAAAGTCGAAGATAGCAGTCAAAAAATGGAAGGCGCGCAACGCACGGAAAGTCCTACATCGCTCATAGGGTTTCCCTCCGCCCCTCGGGAAGAGAAATCCGCGGTGCGGATAACCAACGGGTTACAGCAGCCTCAACATGTCCGTCTGGATAGAAATGAACTTCAAAGTTCTGTGGATCGGCAGGAAATGGGGGCTGTATGGTCACCCAAGCTTCTTTCCTCGCCTCGGGCGCAATCGTGCGCCCAGTTGCGTCGTCGATCTCGTCGAGCGTCCAGGCGACGAACAACTGAACAGGCTTGCTCATGTTTGGATCAAGCATTACGCAACACGTCCCACCGCCGCCGCCTGACGTCGGCGAGCTTAGAAAGACGTTCCCTCCCCACGCACCATTGCCATTTTCATCGGTAACCGTGAAGCTTGCGATGTACCGGTTCGTGTAGTTGTACCCCTCAATGGCGAGTCCAATTGGCTTGGCGCCAGAGCACGCAGTCAACGCACAGAGGAGCGATGCGGCAGAGATCATCTTGGTTGTGAATCGCATGAAAAGTCCAAGGTAACAGTTATCGATTTGAGCCGGTGCAGCGTCCGGACACGCTCGATTCTGCGTTCGTCGGCACTGCGTCACGCGACGCAACGCGGCAACGCGGCGCATGAAAATCTCAGGACAGATGCGGTTGACTAAGTTGCTCGTCGATCCGTTGCGCAACGTCCAGCAGTCGCGTACCACCCGCCTTAACCGATTCGAGCAACGGTGCGATCGCCCGCGTCATTGGTCCACTGCGGACCGTGAGCGTTCGACAGCGTGGCGATAATCAGTAGCTCGCCCATCGATTCAGCGCGCAAGCCTTCTCCGATGCTCAGCTGTTGCAGGCAGAATGCCTTGCGTTCATCTTTGGACAATGCCTGCACGGCAGCGGGAGCATGCACCTCGATATATCCACCTAGTGCGATCCGATTCGCGAGTGCCTCGAGCCGCTTCTGTTCATCGCCATCGAGTATGAGCGGGGCGGTGACTGATTGAATCGGTTGGGCGGGCGGACGCGGCAACGTCCTTACCGTGTCGTCGTCATCGAAGTACAACCACGTCTTCACCGGTTCCCATAGCGCCGCCTGCCTTAACGGATGAAGGCAAGCGATTGTGTCCTGCATGATGCGCGGATCGAACGGGCGAAGCATGACGGCAGTATTGTCCAGCTCTGCCCGCAGAAAAGTGGCCAAATGTTGGGCTAGCACGCCTAACGACGCTGGCGACCAGAGCCAGCTTGCGAGGTGGTGCCGCTCTGCCAACGCGATCGTTCGAGCACACAACTCGCTCTCGGCTGCAGGCAGCTTGACGAGAAGCGGTGATGCTTCTGCCCCCGTGTCTCTGAAGGCATAGCAAAACAGCGGCACCGCGTCGGCATCCGTGAACTGTTCCGCCAGATTGCCATAGTGTTCGGAGTCAGGGCTAGCCGTCGCGGCGGCATAAATCGCGCTGTCGAGGAGCGCGTACATCGACACCCCTTCGCCCTGGGCTACCGATAGCGCACATAGGGAAATATGAAGGTCGCTCTGTGTTGTCATGCGCTACTCGCTGCAAATGGCATTTTCGCCCGTGCCGCTCGGATCATGCATTCAATGCAGATCCCATTCGGCAATTGTGGCATCGGATACGGCACGCTTTCCGGCCCCATCGTGCTGTGGTTCGCCGCATAAATTACATTGCCGCCAGGCGTCTTGCCGTTAATGCCGTTGGCGTCGATCACGAGTTCGCTGTTACCCGCGTTCAGCCGAATACCCTGCTTCGCGGTGATGTTGATCCAGTCGGTTGTACTGATGATGTCAACAACCTTCTTCGCGAGCAGTTCGAGATCGTCGTTTTGTGCTTGGACCTGAATCTTGCCGCTGGCTGCAATGAGTTTCATGCCCATGCGGTGCACGAACAGCGTGAGTTTCTCCGACACGCTGGCAAAGAGAGACTTCCCGCCGCGATGGAGACGTTCTGCCCAGGCGTGACGGCAACGTGCTGGCCGCCTGTCAGGTGTACGCTCGCAGGGGTCGTCATCTCCAAGCCGGCCGAACCCGCAAGCAGCAAGTGAGGCTCTTCTAGCTCCGGGAAAGATCCCTTCCCGCCGCCAGAGCCCTTGATGCCATCGGCCTGCGATTTGAGCACGTCGGCCACCTGGCTCTGATCGGCTCCGCTGTCCTGCGCGTCGTGCTTCTGGGCCAGCTTGCCGAGCTGATCGTGCAGCGTTTGCGCTTGGGTAAGCCGCGATACAGGCTCGCTCACGTCGGCAATGTGCGATTTCGCCTCCGGCCGCACCTCGGTACTCACCAACATACCTTTGCCCGAGCGAATGGCGCCAACCGCATCGGTCCGCAACTCAAAACCTTCGCCGCGCGCTTCTTGCCGCCCCTGCCAATCCTCGATGCGCGTGATACTGCCCAGCGATAGCTGACTCGCGACATGGTCGGATCTCAACTGCGCCTGGATAGCATTGGCCGTATCGTCGAACACCAGGTGGTTACTGCGTCCGCCCGCCCGATTACCGGCATCGCCCACAAGCTCGCGGCTGCGAATGCCGGTCAGTGCGCGTTGATGCGGCAACTGCCACGCCGAGAGATTCGCCGAGTTACTCACTCTCCCGATTACCAGGGGATGGTCAGGGTTACCATCCAACCACATTACGAGGACCTCGGATCCAATCCGAGGCAGTGCGCTCATGCCTTGACTGCCCCCCGCCCACCCGCTCGACACACGTACCCAGGCCGTGTACTTGCCTTCTCGGTCCCAATGGAATTGAAGCAGAACACGGCCGTACTCGTCCGTATAAATGCTCTCGCCGCTGGGCCCGACCACCGTCGCCGTCTGCGGCGCCAGGATGCGCGTTTGCACGCTGTTGTATCCCGGCATCGGCCGCCACGGCGTGCGCTTGCTGACGCACGTGAAGCGATTGCTATATGTCGCCGGTGTGCCCGCACCTTGCAGATAATTATTCGTCGCAGTGTGATGCGCAGATACGATCAGGTATTCGTCGTCGTGTCGGTTACCGCTGACCGATCGACCGAAGTGGTCCGTCAACCGAAACCAGCGGCCCGGCATCACGAAACGGCTATTCCCGCTCGCCTCCCATTGCCGCGCGGTCGCCTCGATTGCGTCGATACGTCGCGCGGTTTGCTGCTGGCCGTGCTCCGTGTTGCGGTGCCCATAGGCCCCAACGTACTCGTACCACTCAAGCTTTTGCGTGCCGGGGGTTTTCGATGCATCGGTTCGCGCGTCGGCCAAGCCGCCCGTACGCGCGTTCAGCGTCGAGTCTTTAAAGTTGGACCGCGCCTGTGCAATGTGCGTAGGCGTGACGTGCTCAATCAGCGACCACTGCGCGATACCGTCCGCTTCCTGCGAGCCTGCTTTGTCCTGAAACGGAATTTCGGGGCTGCTGCCGTCGATCGCCGGCTCGGTGCGCACCGGATCGGACACGATCAGCTTGTGTTCCCTGTCCGTATGCTCGTACCAGTAGCACAGGCCCTGGTGCTCCAAGCGCCGATGAACGTAGTTGTGATCGTGCTCATCGAACTGGCACGCCATCGTCATCGGACGTCTTTCTCGTAGACCCGCCACTCCCACACCGGCAGCGTGCCGTAGTCTTCGAAGATGGTGGCGCTCTGGCCGCGAGTCGCCAGATCGAGAAACAAGCGATTGTTTTTGCGCAGCCGCAGGTACCGCATCCACGGGCCC
>CAWIRZ010000018.1:0-4826 GCA_963838695.1 uncultured beta proteobacterium
AACTGAGCGCGCGCCCGTCATTCAGCGCGGCCGGCGTTGCCCGCATTGCGCTGGCGACGGGCATCGAGGAGGCACGCGTGCGGGCAGCGTTGCCCCATTCCGAAGCAATCGACGCCACGAGCGGCGGCGATCCCGCGTCGCATACGTTGGCAAGCGACGAAGACGCGATGGACTTATTCGAGCAGCTCGACTCGCGCGACGAAGCATGGGCGTGGACAGGCCTCGATGAACCCGATATCGCCTATGGCGGCGACGGCGTACGTGCAGAGCAGGGCGAACCCTTGCTACCGATACCCGAGCCGGGCGGCGCCTTGCTCAGCGGCGACGGTCTTGTGTCTGCGCCGGATATGCCCGACCGCACCGCGCTCGTCGATTGCGTCGTTTGGCTCGAACGCAACTATCGCTTCGGACTCGACTGGGCGATCGGTCGTTTATCGCTTGCAATAAGGCGTGGCGACGTAGACGCCGCACTCGACGTGCTCGGCGTGAGTTCGTCCGCCGCGGCGGATTTGTTCGGTGCTTTGGATACCAAAAGCACGCCGCGCAGTCCGCGATGACATGTTCAAGCTCACCTCGACGAAGATGGCGGGTCCGCGTCAATCCGCGCACGCTGGAGCGCTTGGCGCAGGGTTTCTCGCCCTACGTGCAAGCACTGGCGGCGGCGGTCTCCGAGCCCCAACTCGACTGCGCGCCGCTCTTCGACGCGCTTAACGCGTACCGCATCTCTGCGCGACCCGACTCGGCCCGCGTGGGGTCGACGCATTGAACGCACACATGTCCGAGCATCTGCGCCGCGCCGCACGTGTGCCGCTCGCCGTCGGCACGAGCTGGTTCGCGGGCCGCGCTGTGATGGTGGCTCGTAACGATTACGGGCTGGGCTTGTTCAACGGCGATGTGGGCATCGCGCTCCCCACCCGCGAGGGCCAACTGCGGGGTCTATTTCCGCACGGCCGACGGCGGCGTACGCGCCGTCACGCCGGCGGCGCTGCCGCCGCACGACACGGCTTTCGCTTTGACGGTGCACAAGTCGCAGGGCTCCGAGTTCGATCACGCGGCGCTGGTGCTGCCTGCATCGACGAGCCGCGTATTGACGCGCGAGCTCGTCTATACGGCCGTCACGCGCGCAAGAGAGACCGTGCGCGTCGTCGGCGCGCGCGAAGTGCTGGCGAATGCGATCGCCGCCCCGACCCGGCGCGATTCCGGCTCTTCGCTCGAATACAGGAGATCCGACGATGACGTTGCACCACCACGTCCGACCCGAAGAAGTCGAGCTGACGGCTGTCCGCGCGCAGGGCGCGGGGGGCCAGAATGTGAACAAAGTGTCGAGCGCGATTCATTTGCGGTTTGACATCCGCGCCTCTTCGCTGCCCGAGGTCTTGAAGATGAGGTTGCTTGCGCTCGACGATCGACGCATTACGCGCGAAGGCGTGGTCGTGATCAAGGCACAGGAATACAGGACGCAAGAGATGAATCGAACGGCGGCACTCGCGCGGCTCGACGAGTTGGTCGCGAGTGTCAGCGTGACGCGGCGCGCCCGCATTCCGACCCGGCCGACGCGCGCGTCGACCGCACGTCGGCTCGACAGCAAAACGCGCCGCTCGGGCGTGAAAGCCGGGCGTGCACGCGTGGTGGATTGACGCCGACCGACTAAAGCAACGACAGCAACGACAGCACCGAAAGCAACCAGTCGGTTGGAGTTGGGGGGTGGGCAGAACCCTTCGCTCAATCGTCGCTGGGCGACGGCGGCTGCGCACTCGAGGCGAAGTCGACGCAGAAAACCTCGAGCTCGCCGTTTCGTTCGACCGTGACGGCGGCCGTGTAGCAATCTTTGCCCTCCGTCAGCGAATAGTGCGGCCCCATGACGGCGATCCGGCCCGGCGAGGCCATTGCGCGCCTGAAGTACGCACGGCGCGACCAATTGCTGGCCGTATCGGGGAACAGCGGCGCGAGCCGGACCGATGTCGTTTCGGGCCCCGACGCGATAGATGGCCGATGCTGATCGCCGTGCCGATCGACGACGAACGCGCGCCGCGCCCAAGGGCTCAAAAAGGTTCGACGGGCGGCGAGGAGAAGATCGCCGGTCCCCTTGTACGTGCGAGCGCCGGCGAGCACGGCTTCTTCGACGCTTGCGAACTCGACGGGCATGCCCGGCGCCGTTATTGCACGCGTCTGAAAGCGCGTCCACATGGATTCGATCCGGGCCGGCACGCCATGGCTCGCCGAAGCGATCGATCCATGCGGCTTGCCGAGCCAAAAGCCCTGGATGAAATCGACGTCGGCTTCCATCAGCGCAACGACTTCATCCTCCGATTCGACGCCTTCGCCAAGCACCATCGTGCCGGCCCGGTGAAGCATGGTCACGAGTTGCGTGGCGAACTGATGGTCGCCGGGCGCGGCGATCCTTGCGACGAGCGATCGATCGAGCTTGACGATATCGGGCCGCATGCGCCAGATCCTGTCGAAGTTCGAAAACCCCGTGCCGAAATCGTCGATAGCGATGAGCGAACCTCGCTCGCGCAGCGATTCGACGATACGTTCGAACTGCGGCTCGTCTTTGCTTTGCTGTTCGATCACCTCGAACACGACGCGCTGATGATCAATGCCGAAGTGGTCGCAGAGTTTGTCGGTGAACATGCGATGGTTCGGGCCGACACGCAACAACTGCGGCAACGCATTGACGAACAGCCAGCCCGTTTCGACGTTCTGCTCGGCGAAGTTCGCGAAGTGCACGCACCGTGCGAGCCGCTCGAGTGCGAGCGCGGGGCCCATTGCTTTCGCGCGAGCGAACAACTGGTCGGGCGCGATCAGTCGGCCATTTGCGCCGGTTGCTCTCAACAGTGCTTCGTAACCGACGATGCGCTTATGCGTAATGGAGACGATCGGTTGGAATGCGCTGCGCAGGGTCACACCTTGATAGACGATGCGCCATCCGTCGGCATCGCGCGTGAGATGCGGCAGTATGCCAGCCAGCGTCAGATCTCTTTTCGACGACATCACGAGCGAAGCGCGTCCGCGCGCCGTTGCCGCGCGCGGTGGGCGTCGTGCCAGGTGCGGAAAGAGATCGTGCGTGCTTCGCACGGCGAGGCGTTCGACAGAGAGCGAACGAAAAGACCTGGCATGTCGGACGGCGTCCATATGACGAAAGGGCAGTGTAGCAAACTGTGGACCGAAGGAATGCGCCCAGCGTAAGCCGCACTCCGGCAGGCCAGCGTGCGGCCGCAAACGCTCTGAGGTGAATGATGGCGGGTGCCGAGTGCCGCGCGTGGGACGTCGAACGGTGGCGGGCGCTGCAGAACGGGGAGAGGCGGGGGTTTTCCCGAGCACGAACGGGCGTGCTCGGCGCAGTGGAACTAGCCGTTATGCGTGTCGCTGCCGCACGCCTGGGATGCGCTTGATGACACCGGTCGCGAGTGCCGTGCCCACGAGCACGATGGCGCAGCCCTCGATCATGCCGGCGTTGACTTGCTCATCGAGAAATAGGGCGCCCCACAGGATGCCGAAGACGGGGATGACGAACGTGACGGTGATTGCATGGGCTGGGCCCGCGGCGTTGATCAGATGGAAGAAGATGAGATAGGCGATGCCGGTGCACGCCACGCCGAGGCTCAATACGGCTTCCCACGCGTGCAGCGAAACCGGGCCTACTGGCCACGTGGCAATCGCGAACGGAATTAACACGATGCTGCCGCCGACCATGCTGCCGGTCGCGATCGTCAACGAATCGACGCCGGTCAGATAGCGTTTCGTGTAGTTGGCGGCAATGCCGTAAAGCAGCGCAGCGCCGGTCGCAGCGAGTGCGGCGAGCGCAGTGGCCGCCGCGGACGGCGCAAGCGCACCGTGGGGCGCTGCAATCTGGCCCCAGACGAGCGAAACGACGCCTCCGAAGCCTATCAGCATGCCTAATGTCCGCAGTGCGGTCAGCCGATCCTTGAGCCAGACGAATGCGACGAGCGCTCCCCACAGCGGGGTGGTGGCGTTGATGACGGACGTCGTGCCGGCTGAGAGCGTGAGTTCCGCGAACGCGAAGAGGCAAAACGGCGCAGCCGAATTGAGCACGCCTACGACGATGAGCGGCCATGCGCGCGATCGCAGCGTGGCGAACGAAGCGCGCGGCGTGCCGCGTGCGGCGAGCATGACGACGAGCACGGCGGCACCGATCGCCACACGCAACGCCATGAGCGGCGCGACGCCGAATTCGGCCACGCCCACGCGGATGAATAGGAACGATGCCCCCCAAAGGGCGGCGAGTACGAGTAATTGAACGACGTGACTGGGTTTCATGACGAGCGTCTCGGGGCCGATATCGATATAGGTCTTTGCGTCTTTTAGTGGAGCGATCTCGAACAAGCGAATGGCATGGTATCACCGGGTCCGCAGCCGATATTTCAACATCGGATGAAACGGCAAGAAACGGAAGAGGGTTGGCAGGAAAAGATCGACGCTTGGCCGCACGGACAGCGGCCAACCGGGGCGATGAAGGTGCACACCAATAAAAAAGGGACGCTTCTCGCGTCCCTCGAATCCGCGGCGGATATCAGCTGGAAATACTAGCTGCAGATGTTGGCCGTATCTGTCACCTGCAGCTCACAAGCCGCGCCGCGCCTGCCGTCATTGACGCTTGTAGTTCTCTGCTCCGCCTTTGATGAACTCCACGGCCTTTTCTTCCATCCCCTTTGCGAGTGCTGCTTGGTCCGACACGCCTTGGGCAGCCGCGAACTCGCGTACGTCCTGCGTGATTTTCATCGAGCAGAAGTGCGGCCCGCACATCGAGCAAAGTGCGCCACCTTCGCCGATCCTTCGGCAGCGTCTCGTCGTGGAATTCGCGT
>CAWIRZ010000019.1:0-9827 GCA_963838695.1 uncultured beta proteobacterium
ATCGGTGGGTTCTTCTCGCCCCCGAAGCCCGTTGGCGTATCGGCCTGAGTGATTTCGCGCATCGGCACGCGGATGTCTGGGCGGGAGCCCGTGACGTAAATCTTTTGCGAGTTGGGCAGCGGGCAACGGCCGCGGCGTCGACGCGCGCTCTCCGAGGAAATAAATTTTGGGTTTGCACTCATGCGAATCTCCTGACTTAGGGTGCTAATGCAGGAGACGAGAGGGCGGATGAGAGAAAGGCGCAGGGCGGCAAAGCCTCTACGCTTCCCTGCGCTGGCATTATCCAGATCAGGTTCAAAGGGTATTTCTCACCCGCGCGTGCCGAGTGCGACGGCACGACGCAGGACCCCCGCGTTAGCATCGCAGAAGATACACCGCGCGGCCCGGCTTTGGCAACCGGTCAGCGTCGGCGGGCGGAACTTCGCCCACCGCGCTTGCCCCCCGACAAGCTTCGGATGGCCGTGGGGCGGGTTGCGGCGAGCGCTGGCATGCCGGTTTGCAATCCGCTTTCGGGCGCGCCGTTGCATAATGACGACGTTTGCGTGCGGCGGCTTGGCGGCCGCGGCTGCGCTCCATCCCTAAGCGTGTCGATCGCAATGCTGCCCTGCTTCGCCCGTTCAACCCGCATAGCGCTGCAAAGCGCTCGCATTGCCATCCATTCTCTGCTTCGCCGTCCTAGGCGTCGGCCACGATTGCGCCAAGGCGCCGCCTGATGCCGTTCCCCTCGATCGAAATGCTCAGGCGCTTGCGGCCGCCGCGCACCCAGGGCGGGCGCATTGCGCTCGCGCTTGCCGTCGTCTACTTCGCGTGGGGTTCGTCGTACCTCGCCGTGCACGTTGCGCTCCAATCGTTTCCGCCGCTCTTGCTGTCGGGGCTGCGCAATCTGATTGCCGGCATCGGCTTGCTGGTGTTCGCTATCCGTCGCGGGGCGGCCTGGCCGACGCTCGTTCAGGCGCGCAACGCGGGGATCGTGGGGACCATGCTCGTCGGTTTTTCGAGCGGTCTGCTCGCGTTCGGTATGCGCACCGTCGGCACAGGGACCGCAGCGGTCATGGTCGCTACCGTGCCGCTCTTTGCGACGATCATTTCGGCCGTCGCGGGCCGGCCCATCGCGAAAGGCGAGTGGGTAGCCGTTGCGCTGGGTCTCGCGGGCATCTTCATCCTCAATTACGGTAACGCTTCGACCGCATCGACGAGCGGTAGCATCGTGATCCTCTGCGCCGCGCTGTTTTGGGCGGGCGGCGCGTATCTTGCGAGCCAGCTCGCGCTGCCCGCCGATCTATTTTTATCGACGGCACTGCAGATCGGACTCGGCGGTGCGATCTCGACGCTGATCGCCGTCACAGGCGGCCAGCGTGTCGCCTCCCTTGGCGTTGGGACGCTCTTTGCATTCCTGTATCTGATGCTCGTCGCGACGATGGCGGCCTACGTCGCATACGGCTTCTTGATTCGGCACACGAGTCCGATCGTAGCGAGTAGCTGCATGTATGTGAATCCGATTGTCGCCGTGGCGCTTGGGGCGCTAACGCTGGGCGAGCCCGTGACCCTTTCGACGTTTGTGGCGACCGGTGTGATTCTTGCCAGTGTGGCGCTGTCGTTTTGGTTCGACCGGCGACGCCCGGCGTAACGCTTTTATGCGCTCCATGGCGCCGCAGCGCGAACGGTATCGAGATCAATCGATGAGCGTGCCGTCCGGCTCGTAGAACGGAAATGGCCCGTCGCCTTCGTCCACGTAGGCGTGATGCGTTACGACCCCCGTCTCGGGCGCATATCGATGCAGTGCGAAGGCGGGGGGCTCGAGCCGAAACGCCGATGGCGCGTTACTGCGGAGGTCGAGCGCGACTTGATGCGCGGGCGAAGGTGCGGCCGACGCAATCGTGCCCGCAAAGCGCGTGAAAATTGGCCGGTGCACGTGGCCGCAGATCACGCGTTCTACGTTCGGATACCGGCTGACGATGGCGGCCAGGTGCTGCGTCGATTCCGGATCGAGCCGCTGCCGGTCCATGTGGTCGATTCCGGAAGCGAAGGGCGGATGGTGCAGCGCTAGTATGACGGGCTTGTTTTGCGCCTTGACGAGTTCTGCATCGAGCCACGCGAGGCGCGCTTCGCATAAGTGCCCGTCGCTTTGCCGCGGCATTTGAGAGTCGAGCGCGACGAGCCGCAGCGGGCCGAAATCGACGGCGTAGTGGACGAATTCCCCGCCGTGCGCAGATAGGCGTGCTCGCCGAATACCTGGCGCAACGCCGTGCGATCGTCGTGATTGCCGACCAGCAGATAGTCCGGCATCGCAAGCGGCGCGAGCAGTTTCGCAAGCACCTCATACTCTAGGAGATCGCCGGCATCGACGAGGTCGCCTGTAACGACCACGGCCTCGGGTCGCGGGTCGAGCGTGTTCAAGCGTGCCACACAGCGCGCCAAGTAGGCCGCCGTGTCCACGCGGCGATACGCGAGTGCACCGGCTCGCTTGATATGCGGATCGCTGATTTGGGCCAGCAGCATGGGGAGTCCTTTCCATTTTGTTTGATGGCGCGGCGGGTCAGGACAGCGCGATCCATCCTTCGGACGCAATGTCGATGCCGACCGGCGCGCCGGGCTTCCATTCGCTACGCCCCGCGACGTCGATCACGACGGTCTCGGGCGCCGCGCCCGTCACCGTCACGCGGGTGCGCTCGCCGAGAAACGACACCGCCTCGACGACGCCGCGTAAAGATGCGCGCTCAGGGTCGACGAGCCGTCCGTCCTCAGGGCGAAAGAAAAGCTCGGCGTGTCCGCCGTGTATGAAGCCGGCAGGCGGCTCGATGCTGCCGCCGACCGTCGCGAAAGCGTTGCCGTGCCATTGTCCGGCGAGTCGATTGATCGTGCCAACGAATTGCGCGACGGCGCGATTGGCCGGGCGATAGTAGATGTCGCGCGGGGTGCCGATCTGCTCGATGCGGCCCGCGCCCATGACGACGATGCGGTCGCCGAGCTCCATCGCTTCGGCCTGGTCGTGAGTGACATAGACGGTCGTGACGCCGAGCCCCCGCAGCAACGTACTCATCTCGCGGCGCAGCGTATCGCGCAAGCGCGCGTCGAGCGCTGTCAGCGGTTCGTCGAGCAGCAGTACGCGCGGCTCGCGAGCCAGCGCGCGGGCGAGCGCGACGCGTTGCCGCTGACCACCGGATAGTTGAGCGATCGGCTTATCGGCATGGGCTTCGAGCCGCATCATCGCGAGCAGTTCGTCGACGCGTTTGCGCGCGAGCGCGGGCTCGGTCCTGGCAATCTTGAGCCCATATCCGATGTTCCCGCGCACGGTCAAGTTCGGAAACAGCGCGTAG
The DNA here is from genome assembly GCA_963838695.1 of uncultured beta proteobacterium. Taxonomy (GTDB): domain Bacteria; phylum Pseudomonadota; class Gammaproteobacteria; order Burkholderiales; family Burkholderiaceae; genus Trinickia. The sequence continues at coordinate 3,318 of CAWIRZ010000019.1, forward strand.
CTTTGAAACACCATGCCGACCTGTCGTCGCTCGATGGGCAATTGGGTGACGTCGTCGTCGCCGAACCGCACGATGCCGCCGACATCCGGTGTTTCGAGGCCCGCGATGATGCGTAGCGTCGTCGTCTTGCCGCAGCCCGACGGCCCAAGCAGCACGAGCGTTTCTCCCGCGCCGATCTCGAGATCGAGCGGCTCCAGCACTCGGGTGCCGTGGAATGTCTTTGCGCACCGAGCCAGTGCGATCGGAATCGGAGTGAATTTCATCGGGAGCGTTTGATCGAGAATTTATTCCGTGTCATGACCGTGCTTATCGTTGCCGCCGTTTGCCGCGCCGATGCCGCGCATCGCGTCGCCTTGGGCGGCGCCGAAACGCTGCATGGCGACGAGCAACGGCATCGTCATCGCGAAGAACAGAATCGTGTACGCGCTGCCCACTTCGATGCGCAGAGATGCGTAGGTATCGGCGAGTCCCACGGGCAGTGTCTTCGTTTCGGGCGTGTGCAGCATCCAGGTCAGATTGAATTCGCCGATCGATAGTGTGACGACAGCGAGCGCGCCCGCGACGATGCCCGGCTGAAGATTGGGCAGCACGACCGTGAAAAAGCGCTGAACGAAGGTAGCGCCGAGGCTGGCCGCGCCTTCTTCGAGCGTGCGCAGATCGGCGCTTGCCGCAACGGCCGCGACGGCGCGGACCATGAACGGCAGCGTGAACACGACGTGACCGACGACGATGAAGGCGACGCTCATGCGAAACGCCGTGAAGCCGCCGTAGACGACGATGAGCGCGAGCGCCGATGCGAGACCCGGCAGCGCGATCGGCAGTACCAACAACTCTTCGACGAGACGGGCCAAGCGCGTTTTGCTGCGTGCGAGCGCGTAGGCGGCGGGGACGCCCGTGAGTAGCGTAACGACGAGGGTCGCCGCAGCCACTTCGAGCGAGAGCAGCACCGACCCGTGATACTGCGTCCACACTTGTTCCAGCCACCGCAGCGTGAGGCCGCTCGAGATGCCGCGGAAGTAATTGACCGTGAGCCCCGCGAGCACGGACATGACGACGGGTACGACGAGGAAGGCGCACAGGCCAAAGGTGACGAGCCACCCACCGACCGTAAGCAGCTTGCGCGGTGCGAGAAGCGCGGCCAGGCGCGGCATGCTGCGGCGATGTGCGGCGGAGGAATCGGCGAGCAGGTTCATTGCGGGCGCCTCGTCATGCCGTGGCCGCGACGGCTGTGCCTGTCGCGCTGCGCGCGATCGCGAGTACGACCCAGGTGACGATGCCGAGAATCACCGACAGCCCGGCCGCCGTGATCATATTCGCGTTCAGAGTGAATTCGGTGTAGATGGTCATCGGCAGCACATCGATATCGGTCGCGAGCGTGAATGCGGTGCCGAATGCGCCCATGGCCGTGGCAAAGCAGATTGCGCCCGCCGCGACGAGCCCTGGCGCCAGCCCAGGCAGAATGACGTCCCGCATGATTTGCCACGGCGAAGCGCCGAGCGAGCGGGCCGCTTCTTCGAGCGAGCGGTCGAGCTTCGATGCGGACGCCATGACCGTGACGATGACACGCGGAATGGAAAAATACAGGTAGCCGAGAAAGAGCCCTGTCATCGAATAGGCGAATACCCACTTCTCCCCCGTCAGTTTTGCGTAACCGCCCCGATGAGCCCTTGCCGGCCGGCCAGCATGATGACCATGAAGCCGACGACGACCCCCGGAAATGCGAGCGGAAACGTAAGCAGCGCGACGAGCGTACGCTTGCCGACGAATTCCCGGCGCGCAAGCAGCAAGCCCGAGATTACCGACAGCACGAGCGTGACGAGCGTGACCGTGGCGGACAGCACGACCGTCGCGGCGAGACTATCCATGTATCGCGCGTTCGTGAGCAGTGCGCGGTAAGTCGCGACCGCGTGACCATTCGCGCTTACATGGACGAGTACGCCCATCGGCAGCAGCCAAAAAGCGATGAAAACGGCAAGCGCCGGCGCGATCAGGACGATGCGCCAGCGTAACGGGAACGTGATGTCGTGCATGATGATCGCTCGTAGCGAGGAAGCCCGATGTACCGGAAGTTAGCGTGCGCGCGCGTTCAAGGGCGTACGCCCGGGGGCACCCGGGATACCTCGCTCTCAATGCATGGCCTCCAAATACTGCTGGCCGAACGCTTGCTGCTTTTCCGCCATCTTCGCGAAATCGACCGGTTTCGCGCGCGCGTAGTCGCTCGCCGGCAGGAACTTGGCGGCTGCTTCCTTGCTCATCGCGCTCGCGCGAACGGGGCGCAAGTACGCGTTGGCCCAGATCTTCTGGCCTTCGTCCGACAGCACGAAATCGAGTACCTTCTTCCCGTTCGCCTCATGCGGCGCGCCCTTGACCAGGCTCATCACGTAGGGAACCGAGATCGTGCCTTCCGTCGGAATCACGAACTCGACGTTGGCATGATCCTTGTACTTCGGCGCGATAGGCGTCGAAGTCGTAGTCGAGCAGGATCGGGATCTCGCCCGACAGCACGCGCGCATAGGCCGTCTGCTTCGGCACGATCGGCGCATTGGCCTTGAGCTTTTTGAACCAGTCGAATCCGGGCTCGAAGTTATCGAACGTGCCGCCGAGCGCTTGGTTTACCGCGACGGCGCCTGCATAACCGACGAACGCGCTCGACGGATCGAGATACCCGATCATGCCCTTGTATTCGGGCTTGAGCAGGTCGGCCCATGATTTGCGGCACGGTCTTGCCTTCCAGCGCGTCTTTGTTGACGAAGAAGCCGAGCGTGCCCGAATGGATCGTGAACCAATAGCCTTGCGGGTCTTTCAGCCCGGCGGGAATGTCGTTCCAGTGCGCGGGCTTGTACGGTTGGACGACGCCTTTTTCTTTCGCCTGGAACGCCGACGATACGCCGAGATACACGACGTCGGCGACCGGGACTCTTTTGTTCCGCGATCAATTGCGCGATCGACTGGCCGGAGTTCTTGTTGTCGAACGGCACGCGAATGCCGGTCTTCTGCTGGATCGCCTTGAGTCTGGCTGGCCCAGTCGGCCCATTCGGGCGGGCAGTTGTAGCAGATCGCGGTCTCTTCGGCATGTGCGGCGGGCGGCTAACGGAGCCGCGAATGCAACGAGGGCCGCGGCGGTGTAGGCGAGCCGCGCGCAGCGCGCGCGAAGGCTGGATGAGCGAGCGGATCACTTGAAGGTCTCCTTGCAGGGACGAAAGAAAGAATGATTCGGATCGTCGTGAGGATGCAGCGCCGGCCGTTGCCGGCTGGCGCAAGAACTGCGAGATGGCCGCGTCGGTTATGCGACGGGATGCGCGGGCAGCGTTGGGCCCGACGCACCCGAAGTCGCGGCGATCGTCGCGCCTTGGCGTAGGGTGTGCGGCAACGTCAGCGACAGCGATTGCGCGTCGTCGGCACCTGTCGATGACGCGACATGCAGCGTCTGCCACGCGGCGCAGCCGATCTCCCGGTTCGGCGCGCAGATGCTGGCGAGCGGCGGCGACAGCAATTCGCCCATCGCGAGGCCGTCGAAGCCGAGAATCGACATGTCGTCGGGCATCTGCAGACGCGCGCGGCGCAGGCCGCGCATGACGACCATCGCGAGCAGATCGTTACTGCAGAAGAGGGCGGTGGGACGGGCTCGGGCCGCTCGTCAGATGCGCGAGCACCGAGGGCGCCAGTTCGTCGGCGTTGAAATCGACTTCGAGCGCGGGTGCCGGCGTGAGGCCGGCTTGCTGCATCGCCTGCGAGTAGCCGAGATGCGCAGGCGGGCGCGGTCGGAAGCGGCGAGCGTGCCCGCGAGCATCAGGATGCGGCGATGGCCATGCGCGATCAGCATGCGCACGCCGTCGTAGGCGGCGAGCCGGTTGTCGACCGACACTGACGGACGGCGCACCGTGTCGTTATGCATGAGCACGTAGAGCATTGCCGTCGCGGTCGAGTTCGTCGAGCAACGGGTGCGTGTCGGCATCGGCGACAGTCAGGATCAGGCCTTCGACGCGTTGTTCGCGCAGCGTTTCGATGGCGTGGCGTTCGCGGTCGGCGTCGTACTGGGTGGTCATCAGCATGAGCCGGTAGCCTTGCGCCGACGCGAGTTCGTCGATGCCTTGCAGGCACTCGGCGAACACAGGGTTGGCGAGCGTGGGCAGGACCACGCCGATTAGGCGCGTGCGTTCGCCGCGCAACTGCCGGCCGAGCGGGCTGGGGCGGAAGTTGAAGCGCGTCGATGGACTGACGCATCTTGTCGAGCGTGACGCGGGTTGACGGTATGCGGCGCGTTGATCGCGCGCGACACCGTCGCGATGGAAAAGCCCGCATGGGCAGCGACATCCTTGATCGTATGTTTCATCTTTCTGTGCAGTCCGGTAGTACTGGGCCTGGAAACGTTTACGCGATAATGATTATCTGCGTCGATTATGACCGAGCCATGACCTTTTTGCTCGATATTTGGACTTAAAAAAGTGTTTTCTGAGCTTGGCTCTGGCGGCTCGCCTAGGCATAATCGGTCGCGATCGGACGTCGGCCCTCGGCCCTCCGCGGCGGGCGGCTGAAAGATTCCTCGTAACCTCTGTTTTTGAAGAAAGAAAGGACCGACGCGTGAGCCTTTTGTTTTTGATTTTTCTAAGCGTCCTACAGGGCGTCACCGAACTGTTCCCTGTCAGCAGCCTCGGGCATACCTTGCTTCCCCGGCGTTGCTGGGCATGCACATCGACAAGCATGCTCCGCAACTGATCCCGTTTCTGGTCGCGCTGCATCTTGGGACGGCGTTCGCGCTGCTGTGGTACTTCCGCAAGCGATGGGTCGCGCTGATAGGCGGGCTGGGTCGGGACGCTGGCGGGCCGGCGCAGCGACGACGGCCATATGATGTGGGCGCTTATCATCGGAACGATTCCGGCGGGGCTTGTCGGCCTTGTCTTCGAAAAACGGCTCGAGCGCGTTTTTCACGACTTGCGCATTGTTGCGCTGGCGCTCGTGGTGAATGGAGTGCTGCTGTGGCTCGGTGATCGCTTGCAGCGCTCTCGTGCCCATAAGCCGCCTGAGAACTTGAGTTTTAAACAAGCGTTTTTTGTCGGCCTTGCGCAGATCGGCGCATTGGTCCCGGGTTTGTCGCGGAGCGGTTTGACGATGATCGCGGGGAATGCGGCGGGACTGACGGCCGAGCGTGCTGCCGAATTCGCGTTCCTGCTTGGCACCCCGATCATTTTTGCGGCGGGACTGCTCGAGGTTCCCAAGTTATTCCACGCGCCCGGGCAGTTGGCGGACGCCGCGCTAGGCGGCGTACTGACGGGGATCGCGGCTTATCTCAGCGTGCGCTTCCTGATGCGCTACTTCGAGGGGCGCGGCCGGCTGGCCTCGTTCGGCATTTACTGTGTCGTGGCGGGACTAGCTTGTTTCGCCTGGTTCGTGACGCACGGCCAGCCGATCTAACGGCTGTCCGTAGGCGAGCGGGCATCCGGGTATAATCCCGGCCCCGGCGCGGTGTGTCCGGAGCATCGTACAATCACGCCTTCGCCTCCCCATAGTTCAACGGATAAAACACGGGTCTTCTAAACCTGAAATCGAGGTTCGATTCCTGAGTGGGGGGGCCAACCATCATTCCAACGTCGACCTTCGTCTACCAAATCCCACGCCCGTCAAGGGCTAGGCGGTCGTTTTGGCTCCCGAACGCGATCCGAGGCCGGACCTGAAGGGCGCGTCACTCAGGGATTGCAGTTTGTAAGAAAAGTCTCCATATGGTGACTGGAGGGGCTCGAGTAGAATCGAGCACAGTTGCGAACAGTTGTGGTTCCGCGCGAACAAAGCGTTACAACAGCTTGGGAAGCCCTGAACTTTTGGTTGTAGAATGCCGTTAAGCAAGCTTAACCCCCACCGGAGAGTCATTATGAACACCAAAGACACGAAGAAGCCCGTGTCGAGTTCGGCTCGTCCCGATGATTGCCCCGAAGAATGCGTTCGGTTTCCAACGAGTCAGATCGTCGCACAGTCGTTTCCGCAGCTCGGGAAAGTCGTCGACGGCATCGCGACGTCATCAAGGCGCTCGCGAAGCGCTGACACGTGCTGGACGCCGCTTTCGTTCTTCAGATTCACGAAGAAATCCTTCTGGAAGAACCCGGGCTCCCAGGTTTTGCTGGACCTGGGTTTGATGGCCTAGAAAGCGCGCTCGCCCGAATTGACAATTGGGCCGCATATGCGAATCTGAACGACGTTTTTGGTTCGCGGCAATGTACGCCGTCGCGATCGCGCGCGGGCACATCTTCAATAGGAGACCCCGAACTGTGGCATCTCCAGCATCGGCGCTCGCCCATCAGCACCGAGGCTACGCAGCACCGCCGCGACCTCGGCGTCGGAGACGCCTGCCCTACGCGCCACCGCCAGCCGGGCCAGCTCGACCACCCGCTCTGGATTCCTCCAGCTCTCGAGGCCCACGGCGGCGTCCGCCCCCATCACGAACACCAGCTCCGTTTCGCCTCGTTCCTTCGCAAGCAGTTCCAAGGTCTCATACGTGTAGGACGGCCCCTCGCGGTC
>CAWIRZ010000020.1:0-333647 GCA_963838695.1 uncultured beta proteobacterium
GGTATTACGATCCGCACTCGGGCCGGTTCGTCAGCAAGGATCCGATCGGGCTGGCGGGTGGCCTCAACGCTTACGAGTACGTGCCTTCGCCAACAGAATGGATCGATCCGCTGGGGCTGGCACGAATCAAGAACGCAATCGAAGGTGATCGTCGCCATCGGGTCTTTAATGCGAAACTAGCAAGCGGAGCATCCAAACGCTACGATCCAATGCGAATGCTATCTGCGCAATGTGCAAGGAAAATCCGTCCGGGATCCAGACACCGGCGAGCGCCGACGTGTTGACACAGCAGTTATTCAGGATGGGCGGGCGCAAACCTATGAGGTGACAAGCCCCACGGCCGACAAGGCTGATCAGATCGCCAAGGAAGGCCGTATCCTGAATGCCGGGGGAACGTTTGTGAGGGATAGAAGCACCAGTCAATTGGTGCCGGTAAATGGTGTATCGACCATCGAGAGAATTGAGTGATGCCGGAAGACTACAAGATGTGGGACATAGATCAGCTGCTCAAGTCGTACGTCAACGTCCCCGACATGGCTGAGTCTGTGCAGCAAAAAATGGAAAGCCTGTTCTTGTTTCTCGAACGAAATTTGCTGCTGAAATGCAAGGTCAGCGATGAGGGCGGATGTGTCGTCAGGCGCTCACTTATGAAGAGCGAATTGACCGAGGACGGAGCCAAGTTAGCGAGCGGTCCCAAGAACCCCGTACACCGATGGCTAGGAAGTAAGGCTTCACAAAAAAAACCACCCGATATGAAGCTGCTAGAAAAAGCCCTAGCGGAGATCCGCTCCGGGAAGTGAAGCAATGAACGAGGGCCGCTTGCGCGGCCCTCGTTCATTCAAGCGGCGGTGATGACGAGCCGCCCCTGCTCGACGGCGATCTTCACGCGCTGACCGGGCATAAAGCCGGCGTGCTCGATCCACCGTCCGGCGAGCTTCATCCACGGATAAAGCACCGGCGCGGCCCGCTGATAGGCGGGCTTACTCCACGACGCTTGATAGCGCCGCGATTGCTGAACGGTGACGAACCGTTCGGAAACGACGGGACGTGCCTTATGATTGGCCTTAGCCATGAACAACTCCTTGACCGAGTTGGTTGTGGTCAGCGGGCCGTGGGTGTTGACGCACTCATGGCCCGCGCTTCGTTTACCTCACTTCAATCTGGACGACCACCGTTCAGCTTCGTACTTGATGATCATCCCTTCGAGCAGTTGCTTGATAACGGACTGCTGTTTCTTGGGCATGCTGGCGATGGCCTGAAACTGCAAGGTCAGATCGGCATCGACTTCGAGCTCATCCTCCTCAAAAACCAAAGAGTCGGTGGTAACACGCAAGGTCTGAGCGATCTTCTTTAGAGCCTCTATGGAGGGCTGAGACGATCCAGCTTCATAGCGCTTGATCTGCGTGATATGCAGGCCGATGGCGTCGGCCAGGGCCTGCTGTGTCAAGCCTTTCTGCTTACGTAGGGCGACGAGTCGCGCGGCGATGCTCATGGCGTGAATCCAGTGCGTCGAGAATGCCACGATCGTATCCCCCAAAAAAACAAGCGCTTGACACTGGTAGCATACTAGACACTAAAATGAAGAGCAATGGAGTCTTGACATGTTTTAGCCAAAGGACGGATTCATGGCCCGGATCTCGGAGTCGGAACTCGAGCGCTTGAAAGAGGAAGTGTCGGTGGAGCAGCTCGTGCGTGCGCACGGGATCGAGCTTGAGAAATCGGGCAAGGACTGGCGCGGCAAGTGCCCGTTCCACGAGGACTCGACGCCCTCGTTCGTGGTGACGCCGGCCAAGAACCTGTGGCATTGCTTCGGCTGCAACGCGGGGGGCGGGCCGGTCGATTGGGCGATGAAGGCCAACGGCATCTCGTTTAGGCACGCGGTCGAATTGCTGCGCGAAGGCATCCCCGCTTTAGCCGCTAAAGTGGGGACGACGAATTCCACCGTTCGCGTGCTCGAAGCGCCGGTATCAAACGACGCGGACGACGCGGCGCTGCTGGCGCAGGTGGTCGATTACTACCATCAAAGCCTGAAGGCATCGCCCGAGGCGATGGCATATCTAGAGCGGCGCGGCATCGCCGCAGCGGTCGAGCACTTCAAGCTCGGCTATGCCAATCGCACGTTGGGCCTGCGTTTGCCGGCGAAGAATCGGCATGCGGGCGAAGCGATCCGTGCGCGCCTGCAAGCGGTAGGCGTGATTCGTGAAAGTGGACACGAGCACTTGAACGGATGCGTGGTGTTTCCGTGGTTCGACGAGTCGGGGGCCGTGGCGGGGCTTTACGGCCGCAAGATTCTGGACAACCTGCGCACCGGCACGGCCTATCACCTGTATCTGCCCGGGCCGCATCGCGGCGTGTTCAACGCGGCGGGCCTGGTTGGCAGCAAGGAAGTGATCGTGTGCGAGGCGATCATCGATGCGCTGACGTTCTGGTGTGCGGGTTTTACGAACGTGACGACGTCGTACGGAGCCGAGGGCTTCACCGACGACCATGTGTCGCTGTTCAAGACGTTGGGTATCGCGCGCGTAATCATCGCGTACGACCGCGACAAGACGGGTGATGCTGCAGCGGAAAAGCTAGCCGAACGGTTGATCGGCGAAGGCTTCGATTGCTATCGGCTGCTGCTGCCGCATGGGCTCGATGCGAACGAGTACGCGTTGAAAGTGACGCCTGCGGCGAAAAGTCTAGGCACCTTGATACGCAGCGCGCAGTGGCTCGGTCAAGGGAAAGCGCCGGACAGGCCCCCTCCTTTAGCGGCTAAATTAGCCGCTAAAGAGAAGCGGCCGACACGCGAGGACGATGCGCGTATGCCGGCGCAAGGGCAAACGTCGTCGCCGATGCGAACGGATGACGTGCCGACGCCGACGCCGGCCCCTGCTTCGGCGTCTGCTGCCGTTGAGTCTGCTGTGCCGGCAAGCGTTGAGCCGGCTGCGCCCTCGCTTGAGATCCCGTGCGAAGTGAGCGACGCCGAGATCGTGTTCACGCTGGGCGCGGTGCGTTACCGCGTTCGCGGGTTCGACGCCAAGGCAACGGGCATGTTGAAAGTGAACGTGCTGGCGAGTGTGAACGAGTGGTTCCACGTCGACACGCTGGATCTGTACAACGCGAAGGCGCGGGCCAATTACATCGCGCGTGCAGCGGCGGAACTGCGAATCAAGGAAGAGGTGATCAAGGCCGACCTCGGGCGCATGCTGCTCAAGCTGGAAATGTTGCAAGCAGCAGGCGATGCGCCGACGACGGGCACGCAGATGACGGCGGACGATGAGCGCACGGCGCTCGAATTGCTTCGTACGCCGAACTTGCTGGAGCGGATCGTGGCCGACTTCGCTGCGTGTGGTGTGGTGGGCGAAGAGACAAACAAGCTCGTGGGGTATCTTGCGGCGGTGTCGCGCAAGCTCGATACGCCCTTGGCGGTGGTGGTGCAAAGCTCGAGCGCGGCCGGCAAGAGTTCGCTGATGGACGCGGTGCTCGCGTTCGTGCCCGAAGAGGAGCGGATCAAGTACTCGGCGATGACGGGGCAAAGCCTGTTCTACATGGGCGAGACGAACCTGAAGCATAAGGTGCTGGCGATCTGCGAGGAGGAAGGTGCGAGCCGCGCGGCGTATGCCTTGAAACTGTTGCAAAGCGACGGCGAACTCACGATTGCGAGCACGGGTAAGGACGCCGAGACGGGCAACCTGATTACGCAGGAGTATCGCGTCGAAGGGCCGGTGTCGATCATGCTGACGACGACGGCCATCGAAATCGACGAGGAGTTGCTGAACCGGTGCTTGATTCTGACGGTGGATGAAGGCCGAGAGCAAACGGAGGCGATTCATCGTTTGCAACGCCAGAAGCGCACGCTCGAAGGCTTGAAGCTCAAGCACCAGAAGCAGCGGATTCTCGACGTGCATCGCAACGCGCAGCGGCTGTTAAAGCCGTTGGCGGTGGTCAATCCGTACGCGGACCAACTGACGTTCCTATCGGACAAGACGCGCACGCGGCGCGACCATGAAAAATACCTCACGCTCATCGACGCGATCGCGCTGCTGCACCAGCATCAACGCGAGGTGAAGACGGTACGCGACGGCGAGGCCGAGCTTGCCTACATCGAAGTGATGCCGGCTGACATCGAGCGTGCGAACGCGTTGATGCATGAAGTGCTGGGGCGCTCGCTCGACGAGTTGCCGCCGGTGACGCGCAAAGTGTTGGAGGCGATCGCTGCGGCCGTGAAAGCCAAGAGCGTGCCGCGCGAATCGGTGCGCTTCAGCCGGCGCGAGGTGCGGGCATGGACGGGCCAAAGCGATACGCAAGCGCGGGCACACCTTGAACGCTTGGTCGAACTCGAATATCTGCTGACGCACCGAGGCAAGCGAGGCCAGAGCTTCGAATACGAGCTGATCTATGACGGGGACGGAGGCGATGCGTCGCACCTTGCGGGACTGATCGACACCACTACGATCGTAAGTTCGCGGGGTGAAGGCGCTCAGTTCGCGGGGGCAACGCGGCCTCATATCGGTCCCAACGCGGCCCCTTCGCGGGATGCGTGCAATCGCGCAAACGTAGATGGCACGGGAGTAATGGAGAAGCAGCCGATGAGCGATGCAAAAACACATATCTACCGAGAAAAAAATCCGGCGCTCGTCGTACCGTACTCGTATGAGGAGCGAGCGTGAGCGAGGCGCAACAAACGGAGGCGGTGCGTCGTCGCAAGCGTAAGCTGAGGAAGAAGCGCAGCGAGGCGATTGGCGCGGTTGAGACGACCGACAACGCGCTGATGATCTACGTGCGGCTGTATGTGGACTGGTTGCAGGTGACGGGCCGCACGGAGCAGACGGTGCGGGGGCGTGCATGGCGTTTGGAGCAGTTTGTGCAGTGGTGCGATGTGCGAGGCCTGAGCCAGCCGGAAGACATCACGCGGGCGGTGCTGGAGGCGTATCAACGGCATCTGTACCTGTACCGCAAGAAGGACGGCAAGCCGCTGTCGATCCGCACGCAGGAAACGATGCTCACGCCGCTGCGCGGGTTCTGTCGGTGGCTCGCGCGTGAGCGATATGTGCAGTACAACGCGGCGTCCGAACTGGTGCTGCCGCGTGCGCCGAAGCTGCTGCCGCGTGTGGTGCTGTCGGTGGTGCAGGTGGAGCGTGTGATGGCGCAGCCGGACGTGAGCGGACTGACGGGCGCGCGTGACCGCGCGATGCTCGAAGTGCTGTACAGCACGGGGATGAGGCGCATGGAGTTGATGAATCTGACGCTCTCCGACGTCGATCTGGAAAGCCGCACGGTGATGGTTCGCCAGGGCAAGGGACGGCGTGACCGGTATATCCCGATGGGCGAGCGTGCGTGCTATTGGGTGGGTCGATATCTGGATGAGGTCAGGCCGATGCTGGTGGTACGCGCGGATGACTGGACACTGTTCCTGACGGACTACGGCGAGGCGTATAGCGGCAATCGACTGACGGACTTAGTGAAGCGGTATATGGGGCTGGCGGGGATACGCGACGGCGCGTGCCATGCGCTACGGCATGCGTGCGCGACGCATATGCTGGAGAACGGTGCGGATGTGCGGTTCATCCAGGCGCTGCTCGGGCATGCGGACCTGAGCAGTACGCAAATCTATACGCAAGTGGCGATTGGCAAGCTCAAAGAGATTCACGCTGCGACGCATCCAGCAAGGTTGCAGCGCGAGCATGAGGCCGCTTCTCTCTTAGCCGCTATCGAGGCGGAAGAAGAGAGCGAGTCCTGAATGCAGGTGGTTCACCCAGGTAGTAAGGTCCAGCGGCCCTACGGGCCGAAGCACACGAAGGGCCGGGGGTAAATGGGCCTTGCGGCCCATTTAACATAACGCAAAGGCAATTAGCAACGGCCGGCAGGCCGGTGCCAGTGGTTCACACTCGTTGCCGCGGCACCGGCCTGCCGGCCGTTGCTAATACGCGTTATGTCTGGCGCCCCCGGCCCGAGTCACGCGCGCGTTGCGCGCATGAGTATCACAGGGCCGCATGCGCGGCCAAATGATTAGCAGTACGAAGCAATCATAGCCAGGCGCTTGCGCGCAAGGATGTTCGCCCCGCCCTCCCGGCTGTCTGCTGCGCGCGGGCTACGGCCGCGATGCGGCCTTCGCGCCGTGCTCGCAGCCTGCCTCCCGTCCGCCCCCAAGGGGCTCCCTGGTTCGCCGTTACTACGTAACGGAAATCAAACCCACGAAACCCCGCTGCTTGGCATGCGGTGCAAGCCGCCATGTCGTCTTGCACCGCATGGCCCGAGCGTGGAGAACCGATCACCGTCAAGGCCAAGCCCTTCGGGCGCGCAATGCGCGGCCTTGACGGGTTCGAGGCAGGACCTGCTGCGTAGGTGGGTGGGACTCACGCTGCTGGCCTGCCAAACGTAGCACCGTGCTCGTCGCATCAAGGGTTCGCTTCGCCGGGCTTCGCCCGCCCTTGACACGACTGCGCGCGGCGCTGGTTGAAACGGGCCAACAGCGCGAGGGCCGTGCTGTATCAACAGGAGTTGCGAAATGGAAATCTGTTTGAAGGTGGATAAGCAGTTCAAGGAGATTTGCGAGAACGCGGGCACCCGGCCGGAGGTGGTGCTCAAGTGCTTCATGTGGGACGTGATGATTGCCGGCGAGGCGCAGCGCCCGGAAGTTGGGCGCAGCGTGATGGAGCAGTTGCGGGAGTACGCCTGGGGCTACTTCCTGCGGCTGAACTTCCCTGAGCAGTACAAGCAGTAAGCGGTACTCAAACCGGGCGGTGGTCTGCCGCGGCCCGGTTCCGCCGGGTTTGCCGTCGCACTGCGTGCGCCGTCAAACCCGGCGGCCTATGAGCTTGCATCGATGCGCCGAAGGCGTGAAAATCGCGTCTACGGAAAAATTCCATACCGAAGGAGGCGTGAAGCCGGGGAGCGTTGCTGGGTAAGGGATTGCGGCCCGCGTGAGGAAAGTCCGCGTCAAGAGGGTTTGTTTACAACCGGCACAGGTATTACGATCCGAGCGTAGGTCGCTACGTCTCGACGGACCCAATCAAACTTGCAGGTGGTCTTAACCTGCACCAGTACGCACCGAGCCCGTCGCAATGGACCGACGCCTTGGGTCTTTCGTCGAGCGGTTGCCACGGGAAAGCGGTAATACGCCAGTACGCACCGGACGACGAGGGTGATCGATTCGGGCATTACACGATTACTACGTTGAGTTCGGGGGGCAAAGTGTCCTCACATCAGGTAATCACTTCTGACGATTACAGTCATACGAAGATCAGCCACGACACGAGCGGCTTGGGTTTGCCTGTCCACACAATCAACGTCGACTTGCCCGACGCAAGCGCAGCTCAGTCGTACCAACGTGAAATCAAAGGCAAGGATCTTGGCCCCTACAATCTAGCTGGAAATAGCTGCGTTACGCATGTCTTTTCAACCTTGCAAGCCGGTGGCGCAGATGCACCACAGGGAGCCAAAGAACAATTTAAGTGGTTAAGACAGAATGGAGCGAAAATTTTTGGAAAAGGAAAATCGTAAATGGGCATTGTGATCTGTGAAAAGCACGGGCGTTCTTCGCTATCGCTGGTCTCCCCGAACGTGCAACGGGATATCATGAACGGTGAGTGGCTGGCTCGTGGCGTTCGCGAGATCGACGTGGAGTATTTTGATGATCTCGTGCAAACATTTTTGGTTGACGATGACTTTATCAAGAATGTGATTCGTGAGTGGGAGGGGGACGAGCCCATAAAAGGGGAGATGGCGGAGAAAATAGTTCACGAAGTGCGGCCCATATGCACGCGCTGTTTGACGGAATATTTAACTGCGCTGGGCTTTAAGGCATAACCGTTTCAGGGGCAGCAGTTCGATGAAGAATCCGGGCTGCATTACAACCGGCATCGGTATTACGATCCGAATGTCGGCCGCTTCATTAGTACCGATCCGATCGGCCTGCGCGGCGGACTGAACTCTTATCAATACGCGCCTAATCCGACTCAGTGGATTGATCCGCTCGGGCTAACTTGCTGTCCGTGTCCTGGGAAGGCAATCATCCGGCACTACGGCGTTGAGGGTAGCCGTACCGGACATTACACGGTCGAGGTACAGAGCAACACTGCATCAGCGCATACCCATCAGGTCGAAGATCCTGACACGGGCGATACTACGATCGTCAACGAGCGCCGAGCACGAGTGATGACCGGTGATCCCATCTTGCACACTGCCGAAGTGCCTGTGCCCAATGCGAATTCCGCGATCGCATATCAGCAATCGAAAATTGGTGCCAACCTCGGTAAGTACGATGAAAAGACGGACAGTTGCGTTGATCATGTGGCAAACGCCTTAAGGGCGGGCGGTGTTGACGTCCCGCAGGGTCCGCTTAGTCAAATGAAATTTATGAAGAAGCTCGGCTTCAAAGCAAAGGTACCGTAATGCCTCTAGTCATTTGCCGTATTCATGGCCGAGCGGGCGGCGACTTGGTCTCCCGTCCGCTTTTCGAACTCGTAAAAGACCGCGCGGCCTGGGCAACTCCCCTCTCGTTCGCCCGATCACCCTCGCATTTGAAGACATTGAGTACCCTGGTTACATGTTGGATGGCGACATAGTCGAAGTCGTCCATCTGGGCGGGGTACGCGAAGGCAGTGAGACGTATCGATTCACGGATGAGGAGGCAATGGAGTCAGCCATCGGAATGTTTACCGCGACATGCACTCGCTGCCTCCATGAACTGATCGCATCTCAATCCGAGCGCTAGCGTCAGCATGCGAGCCAGCAAATCGTGGGAGAAAGGTTGGCCTTGAATGGTGCAAAGGTACGCCGCCATCATGTGGATAGAAGATCAGTAAGGACCGAGGGCAAATCCCCCTCGGTTTCAGGGCCAGCAGGAAGACCCTGAAACGGGGCTGCATTACAACCGCCACAGGTATTACGACGCTACGACAGGTCGGTTCATATCGATGGATCCCATCGGGCTCGTCGGCGGCCTCAATGCGCACCAGTACGCACCGAACCCGATTCAGTGGATTGATCCGCTGGGGTTGAGCCGATTCAAGAAGGCGACATGGGGGCCATGTAAGAGAGGGACAGGGCTTTCATACACTGTATTCCAGCCAGATATCGACTGGGATATGGAGCACCGAGGGAAGACGAATTTGCAGCGCGCTATGGAAGGCGGTGCGCCTTTCATGATGAAGGATGGCGTACCGCAACAAATTCAGTTGCACCACTCACGTCAGCAATCGATAGGTCCGCTATTTGAGGTAACGACTAGCACGCATAGAGCGGCAAGCGGCGCCGGTCGGGAAGCGCTGCATCCGTTCGGGAGTCAGAAGAATCCCGACTTCCCTGTGGATCGAAGCGCGTTCGACGTGGACAGAAATCAATATTGGAAAGATCGCGCTGCTGCTGCCAATCAGTCTAGGAATGGAGGGTGTAAGTGATGATTCCATCAAAAGTTGAATCGCATCTGGCTACGGCCACCGGCGACGTGACTCGAACTGATCCGAAATCGGCAGAGCAAGTGCTCCGCAGTTTGGGGGTAGACCCGGGTTCTGAATTTGGCGAGTTCTATCTGAAATATCAAGGGAGCTTTATAAGCCCACGCCCTGTAGCGGAGCTTCTTGATATCGAAGGACCGGCAATACCAGCGATACCCGATCAAACAGACTATGTCCGTGATCGATACCACGTTCCCGAGCGATACCTTGCACTTACCTCAGACGAGAGCGAGGGGATGTATCTGTATTGCAAGGATGATGGGGCCGTCTATGACCTCGACATTGGGGTGCTGGATGACTTCTTGGAAGGGAATGCGCCAGCGCGCTGGGCGACCTTCAATGACTTCTTAGTTTGGTACTTCGATGTAGCGCCGTAATGGCAGAGGGCCGCTGACGCGGCCCTCTGCCATTCAAGCGCTGATCAGTCGAAAGTCTGCCTGATGAAGATGTGGCGCTTGGTGTAGTACAACCGGCATCGGTACTACGATCCGCACGCGGGCAGGTTCGTTAGCAAAGACCCGATCGGGTTGGCGGGTGGCCTCAATGGCTATCAATACGCGCCCAATCCGGTAGCGTGGACCGACCCTCTCGGGTTAGCGGGCGACGAGACGTTGAAACCCGGACCGTTTGCAACAGACTCCATCCCTGCTCGCGGTCCAGAGCGCGATTTCACCTTGGAAGAGCGGCAACGGATCAATACGATCGGGTACAGAGATGGCTGCCATACCTGCGGATCGACGGACCCGGGCACCAAGAGCGGCGATTTCATTCCCGACCATCAAATGCCGAACGCGCTGAACGACGCCGGACGGCCGCAGCGACTCTATCCCCACTGTCGCAAGTGCAGCCTCAAGCAAGCTGGTCAGGTGACGCAAGCGAAGCGAAGGAATGGAAAATGACTAAGTACGTCTTCTCCGATTGGCTCAACAGTTCCGGCGGGCCATTGGTTGTAATGGAAGAAGGGAAAGCGCCGCTATGGACCGGCGCGGGTGGGAGTCCGTCCGACTATGACCGAGCATGTCAATCGGCCGACTACGCCAGCAAGCTGCTCGTGCATTCCAGTGAGATCCTAGTGCTCGGTGATGAACCGTTACAAACAGCGATCGCCACGTCCAACGATCGTCAGCTCATCGTTCGGTGGAAGTGGGCTGATAGTGAAAGTGATGTACGAGACGCGATCGATCAACTGGATCTCAGCGCAGTCGACGTCATCGAAAAGCTAGTGGTTGACTGGAAAGATCAAGCGCTGGTTATGTTCGATGCAGCAGAAACGTTTGATCCAGCGCAGTGCCGTCGATTCTCGACGCGCTCGGGGCCGAACGAGGTATCGACGTTCATTTGCGCACCTTCGCCGAGAACATCGATTCTTGTGCATGCCTTGACGCCACTTAGCTAACTGCAGCGCTGTGAAAGCGCATATAGTCTTCCGTACCGCGATACGGGCGTACGCCCCAGTTTCAGGGGCAGCAGTTCGATGAGGAAAGCGGGCTGCATTACAACCGGCACAGGTACTATGACACTACGACGGGCCGTTTCATTCGTCACGACCCGATACGTCTTGCTGGCGGTTTCAATCTGTATCAGTACGCGCCTAATCCGACTCAGTGGATTGATCCGCTCGGGCTAACTTGCTGTCCGTGTCCTGGGAAGGCAATCATCCGGCACTACGGCGTTGAGGGTAGCCGTACCGGACATTACACGGTCGAGGTACAGAGCAACACTGCATCAGCGCATACCCATCAGGTCGAAGATCCTGACACGGGCGATACTACGATCGTCAACGAGCGCCGAGCACGAGTGATGACCGGTATCCCATCTTGCACACTGCCGAAGTGCCTGTGCCCAATGCGAATTCCGCGATCGCATATCAGCAATCGAAAATTGGTGCCAACCTCGGTAAGTACGATGAAAAGACGGACAGTTGCGTTGATCATGTGGCAAACGCCTTAAGGGCGGGCGGTGTTGACGTCCCGCAGGGTCCGCTTAGTCAAATGAAATTTCTGAAGAAGCTCGGCTTCAAAGCAAAGGTACCGTAATGCCTCTAGTCATTTGCCGTATTCATGGCCGAGCGGGCGGCGACTTGGTCTCCCGTCCGCTTTTCGAACTCGTAAAAGACCGCGCGGCCTGGGGCAACTCCCCTCTCGTTCGCCCGATCACCCTCGCATTTGAAGACATTGAGTACCCTGGTTACATGTTGGATGGCGACATAGTCGAAGTCGTCCATCTGGGCGGGGTACGCGAAGGCAGTGAGACGTATCGATTCACGGATGAGGAGGCAATGGAGTCAGCCATCGGAATGTTTACCGCGACATGCACTCGCTGCCTCCATGAATTGATCGCATCTCAATCCGAGCGCTAGCGTCAGCATGCGAGCCAGCAAATCGTGGGAGAAAGTTGGCCTTGAATGGTGCAAAGGTACGCCGCCATCATGTGGATAGAAGATCAGTAAGGACCGAGGGCAAATCCCCCTCGGTTTCAGGGGCAGCAGGTAGACGAAGAAAGCGGCCTTCACTACAATCGGCATCGGTACTACGATCCGCACTCCGGTAGATTCATATCGAAGGATCCGATTGGGTTGGCGGGTGGCACCAACCTGTATCAATACGCGCCCAACCCCATAGCCTGGGTTGATCCGTTGGGCCTAAGTTGCTGCAACTGCCTCTACCGAGGCGTCAGTGCGAAACATCCTGCGATCGGCGAGGCCAAGCAGGGTGTCGTGCGCGCGGCCGACCCCACTGCGAACCTGACGCCCGAGCAGCACGCCGAGGGCGGACTTACAGGTGAAAGTCAGTTTGTTTCTTGGACGCCAAACAAGGATCTCGCGCTAAAACATGCGAATAAGGATGGGCCGGGGGGCGTATTGCTGAGCGTCCCTCGTGGGGCTCCCAAAGAGGGCGATTCGTGGGCGTGGGGCTGGGCTCATATAAATGACTGGAGTGAAACAGAAATGCTGCAAACTGGAACGCGTACCGGAGTGCATGTTTCACGGGAGGGGTGCCTATGACAGACAATATTAAACGGCTAGCGGCAATGCTCGGAGAACGTGAGCGCTCTGATTGGACCGAGGCGCTCGCGTCCGTCTTGACGTCGCCCGAAGCCGTCGTAATTGCGGGGTACCCCCGGTCGGACCGCGTATCGTTCATCCTCGACCGAGCGAGGATGCGCAGGGACAATTCCGAACGTCTTGGACTGCGCACCTTCGGTCTTGGGAGCTTGATCGCCACACTAGTCGCACTACCGCCTGATGCAAGCCTGGAAAACTATGGCGTGAAGAACGACGCATACACGGGATCATGCTTTGTGTTCGACGGCAAACTCATTGGATGTGAGTTCGTGGCGCGGGGGATCTCGCAGACGATCCCGTTTAGCGGCTAGCACGCCGAAAGTCGGTCAGTTTTCAGGGGCAGCAGTTCGATGAGGAAAGCGGGCTGCATTACACGCGGAATCGCTATTACGATCCGAGCAGCGGCAGATTCATCTCGATGGACCCCATTGGTTTGAGGGGTGGTCTGAACCCCTATCAATACGCGCCGAACCCGGTGCAGTGGGTTGATCCATTGGGCTTGACGTGCTGCAAGTGCCTGTATCGTGGCGTGAGTGCAAAGCACCCAGCCATCGAGGAAGCAAAGAAGGGAGTTGTGCGTCCGGCGAATCCGCAAGGCACCTTGACGCCTAAACGGCATGCTAAGGGCGGATTCACCGGAGAGAGCCAGTATGTTTCATGGACGCCAAACAAAGACATCGCACTTACCAATGCAAACAAGGATGGCGCTGGTGGCGTGCTTTTGTCGATTCCCAAGGGTGCTCCCCAGCCTGGAGATACATGGAGTTGGGGATGGACTCACTGGACATAGTGGGGCGAGCCAGAGATGCTTCAAGAAGGTACGAGAACTGGTGTAAATGTTTCGCGCGAGGGCTGCTTATGAAAAAGGATGCCATCTATCTAATTAAACTGCTCGATAAAACGCCTAACGAAGCATGGGCCGAAAGCTTGCGTGCAATGTTAATTTCTGATGGCTTTCAGGAGAAGCCGGACAACCCGCAAAGTTGCATCGTTTCTTTTGCGCTGAATCAAGCGAAGCGACGGCTCGATCACACGCGAGCTATAGGAAAAAAAACATTCGGCATCGAAGAGCTGATTGTCACGCTTAGCGCTTTCGATAGAGGAAAGGAGCTCGAATTCTATTCGATCGAGGATCATCAATATCTTGGAACTTGCTACATTGCTGATGGCCGCATCTTGGGATGTGAGTGCGTGTTAAAAACCGGAACAGTGTCGAAGCCCGGATTGTGGATTGACGGTAAGCAGATTACTTAATGAACAAAAGGCCACTTCCTGGACCGCCGCGCAAGGTTGGACACCGATCCAACCTTGCGCGGCCCTACAGCTGGCAAGTGATGACCTGCCCCGCAAAAGATGTGGGTGATCCACTACGTATACGACGGGCGCGAGAACCTGAAGGAGCGCATGTGCAACGGCGAGTGCATGGTGTTCGGCAGGGACGGCTTCGGGCTGATGGTGACGGCCAACGACTGGCGCATCCTGGCGACGTAGGCATCATACGTCGCGCTGAGCCAACGAGTCAGGCGAGTTGCCGTGGAGCGCGCGGTACCGGGCGTAGCGCGAGGCCAAGAAGGTCATCAGCGAGGCGGCTAGGAAGGCCGGGATTGCGAATCCGTTGCGCTTCGCGGGCCAATACTTCGATCGTGAAACGGGGCTGCACTACAACCGGCATCGGTACTACGATCCGCACTCTGGCCGATTCATAAGCAAAGATCCGATCGGGCTGGCCGGTGGCATATGATACGCCCATGGGGTGTATCGGGAACGGAAGTCTATCGTGCGATGAAAACCAATCCACCCAACCCAACGAGCCGCGTGATCGGCACGCTGGAACATCCGTATAAAAACGCTTGACAGTTCAGGCACTTGCGCGGCCGCCGCCCTGCCGGAAGGTTTGTTTCCGGGCAGGGCGGCGGCCAAGGGGATTATTTTTGATCTTCGTTGGCTGTCCATGCAGCGGTCCTTGAAGTAAGCGGATTTCTCCGCCTGCTGCTGGCCGTATTTTATGATTGGCCCGTCACAGCGACCATATCACTGCGTTTCGCGGCCGTCTCAGCTGCCACTGCCCACGCTGCTGGCTGTCATGCTGTGCGGGATGCGTAAAAGCGTCCACGCCGAACTCGATGAGTTCTTCGGACATCTTCGGCAGCAGGCCAGTCTCGCGCACGAGGTTTCCGAGCAGGCTTTCGCTCGTGCTCGCGCCAAGCTGTCCAACACCGCTTGCCCTAGCTGAACGACTGGTTGTTGGCACGCGCCCAACGCGACCCAAGCCTCACAAGTTCATGGCGTCCAAAACATGCTGACGTCACGATCGCTTAAGTTGGGTGGATTGGAGGCAGCGGGGTGGGTGGATTGAGAGTGCGCGAAGATCCAAACAGCGAAGAGGCCAACGATTACCTGAGCTGAGCCGGGAACGACTTCCACGCTGAACTATTCAATCGTCTCAGCCCCTGTCGGGCCGGGAACTCCCAATCCTCATCGCGTTTCGATCTCCGAGACGGCCCGCTCAAGCGTTGTCGCCCCCGGAGCGCACAAAGGAATAGCGATGAATATCCGTCCTGAGCTTCCATTGCTTGTGCTCCCAGAAGCTCCGAGCCTGCAAATTCGTCTTGAATACGTCGATATGGGTTTTCATGATGCCCAGTCTCTCCAACGCTACCAAGCAATGTTCAACCAGATCGGAGCCTATGCCCAGCTTGCGATACGCCGGCAGAACTATCAAATGCTGCAGGTAACCACGGCGTCCGTCGTGCCCAGACATCACGCATCCGATGAGCGCATTCGCGCGCTCGGCAACAAAACTCAATGACGGGTTACGCAGCAAATACCGCTCGGTGGAAGCCCGTGAATCGGCATCGCGGACGGAGACGCCTGGCGTCTGCTTCATGAGTTCGATCACATCGTCGTAGTCTGCGAGTGTCATTGGACGGATTGAATGCCGAGAGGCCATTTCGACTTGATTCATAAGCTGTCGCTGGTCAACGAAAATCCATCAGTCACGGGGCATGAGCCGAAAAGCGCCACCCCTGCTCTTGCAAAGGGCCCTTTCGGGCGCGCCATAAAGACTTGCCTGCCGCTTCTTTCGCAGAAATCGGTATGCGATGCCGGGAATTTACGAAAATCAAGATGAAGTGAGAAGCGACACCAATGATACAACAGCGGCAATGCGCCGCCACAGGCGCCTAGACGCCACCCGCAACTCATTGGCCGCCTGGCTAACCGGAAGCTCCCGGCACAGCGACAGACCCAGCGCCTCGAACAGCAAGGTAAAGCCACTGCCTTCGCGCGCCCACGGCACCGTCATCTGCGTCGTCTTCCCGCAGCCACTGCACTGAATGCGCGGCACATCGGCGTGCAGCCACGCCTCGAACCGAAAGAAGTCCAGATGCCGCCAACAACAGCGTCACGCAGCGGACGGAGGCCAACCTATTACAGCGCAGCGATCAACGAGACGAAAGTGAAGAGTGAGCAACGCGCCAGTGTTCGGCGGATAACTAACCTAACATGCGCGCAAGCAAGGACGAGCGCGCCCGGGGGGGGCGTTCGGAGCAAACGGGGAGAAGGGCGAAGGAAGAACGGAGAAGCGGGCGCGAACGCGGTTCGCGCCGGGCGTCAATCGCGGCTGGCCAGCGCGGACCCGTCCGTGCGGGTCGAATTCGTCGACGAAGCCGTTTGAGAGGCGTTCGCGTCGGAGGTCTTGTCGTTCCAGACGACGTGATCGTCGACGGCATAGAGCCGGCACGGCGAATTGCCGTTTTCCTTGCGGCAATTGGCCAGGGCGACCGACATCGGGTTGTCGCCGCCTTCGGCCCACGACCACGCGCCCGACGACGACACGGCGAATGCGCGCGTAGGGTATTGATTCAAGAACGCACGATAAGCGGCACGGCCGGCGGCATCGACATAGGGCACCGAGTTGACGGCGTCGATCGCCGCGAAGCCGGACGGCTGCGGCGTTGCCTGATCCTGCACTTCGTACTGCACGCGCGTGGGCATGCCGATCCGTTCCAGGAATGCCGCCACCGAAGGCCACCAGACGCGGACGCCGTCGCGATCGACAACGAGGCGGTGCGCATCGTTCTTGTAATCGCCGAAGTCCACCATGCGCGCGGGGGCGCCGTGCTCGACATAGCCCGCGTACATTCGCTGCGTCAAGCTGCGGCTCCAGACGGAATCGTTGTCGCCGTAGATCCACAGCGACGGCACGCGCACCGTTTCGCCGTATTGCTCGAACGCATGCGTGAGGCTGTCTTGCCAGCCCGTGCAGGCGTCCTGCCGCAAGCCACCCGAGAAATTGATGAGGCCGCGCACGCCCGACGCCGCGCCCGCGCCATAAGCGATCGTCGTCAGGCCGCCATGCGACGTGCCGGCCACGACGATACGCGATGCGTCGACGTAGGGTCGGTTCGCCATGAACGCGATCGTGGCCTTGACGTCATCGGCTTGCGCCATGCCGTTCTTCTCGACGTCGCAGCCTTCCTGGCGATAGGTGCCGCCCGAATCGGCGAAGCCTTCGCGGTTCGGCGCGACGACGACATAGCCGCGCCGCACGAATTCGCGTGCGAACGACAGCGGGCGGCTGCGCGGCTGCGTCCGCGGATCGCCTTCGATCTTGCCGTGATTGAATACGACGAGCGGAAACGGCCCTTTTCCGTCGGGCTTGTAGACCGTCGCCTCGAGCGTGATCGTTCCCCCTGCGTCCACCGGGATCCGCACGATCTGTTCGTTCATGTTGCCCGCGAGCGGGGGAAGCGCGTAGCTGTCGTTGCCGAACTCGAGCGGCGCGACGCTCGCGTGGGTGAGCGGCCGAGTATCGTTCGAGGCGAGCGTCATGGCGCCCGGCAGATTTCCCTCGCTCGGCACTCCCGCGGCTGCGCCGGCGAAAGCGCTGACGCATGCGCACGCACACAAACCTCCGACGAATACATTCTTCAAACCCATGCGCGTGTCTGCCCTGATGACGAAAATGCGCCGTGACGGCCGGCGAGGCGAGGGCGTAAGCGCCCGACCTGCCCAGTATCCGTGTGCCACCCGCCAAGCCGTTGCTCAAAAAGAGCCCGGCAACAGCCGCAATTCGCCCCTTAGGCTGCGGCGAAACGGCGGCGGCCGATAGGTGAATTCACGGGAGTGGGGGTGCGGCGATGGTGCGGGGCCATCGTAGCGTCGCGGAAATATTTTGCGCAATGCAGGAGAACCCGGGGCGCGACGCGGCCAGGGTGGGGAGGCGGCAACTTTTGCCGAAGCAAAGATCGCGCAAAAATGCGTGCGAGTTAGCGCTCGCTGACGTCGCCGTCCACGTAGCGCCAGCGTTTGTCTTCTCCGCAGACGAATCGGCTGACCTCATGCAGTCGATGTCCGCGGCCGCCTTGTTTGTAGCGGGCGACGAATTCGACGATCGCATGCCGCTCGCCTTGCGGCTCGAATCGCTTTACTTGCAAGCCGAGCCAGCGCGGCGCATCGGGCGTGTCCGCTTCGACATCGAGATCGGAGGGACAGGTGGCAGCGTCCCATGTGGCGCGCAGATAGTCTGTGTCGCCGAGCACATAAGCGCTGTAGCGAGAACGCATGAGTTCGAGCGCGGTCGGGGCGATGGCGCTGCCTGCGAGATAGGGCCCGCAGCAGGCATCGTACCGAGGTGGCGGCGCGCTGGATGCGCGGCCTGGGGCCGTGCCCCCGCACGGGCACTGGAGCGGCGCGGGGGGATGGGTGCGAGCGGTGGTGACGGTAGGGCTGGAACGCGATGTCACCCTGCGAGCCCTCGCGCGATCAGGATCTTTTGGATATCGCTCGTGCCTTCATAGATCTGGCAGACCCGCACGTCGCGATAGATCCGCTCGACCGGGAAATCGCTGACGTAGCCGTAGCCGCCGAATACTTGGATCGCGTTCGAGCAAATGCGCTCGGCCGCCTCGGAGGCGAACAGCTTGGCCATTGCCGCCTCGGTCAAGCAAGGCAGGCCCGCGTCTTTGAGCGAGGCGGCGTGCCAAACGAGCTGACGCGCGGCTTCCAGCTGCGTTGCCATCTCCGCGAAACGAAATTGGACGGCCTGGTGCGCGTAAATCGGTTGGCCGAAGCTTTCGCGCTCGCGGGCGTAGGCGAGCGCCGCGTCGAATGCCGCGCGCGCCATGCCGACGCTTTGCGCGGCGATACCGATGCGTCCGCCTTCGAGGCCGGACAGCGCGATTCGATAGCCTTCGCCTTCGGCCCCGATCAGGTTGTCTTTTGACACGCGACAGCCTTCGAGGACGATCTGCGCCGTATCGGACGAATGCTGCCCCAGTTTGTCTTCGAGCCGCGCGACGATGTAGCCGGGCGCGTTCGTCGGGACGATGAACGCGCTGATGCCGCGCTTGCCGGCGGTTTTGTCGGTCACGGCCATGACGATTGCGACGTCGCCGTTCTTGCCGCTCGTGATGAATTGTTTGACGCCGTCGATCACGTAGCTGTCGCCGTCGCGAACGGCGACGGTGCGCAGCGCGGAGGCATCCGATCCCGCTTGCGGTTCGGTCAGGCAAAACGCGCCGAGCATGTCGCCGCGCGCGAGCGGTGTCAGCCATTCGCGCTTTTGCCGTTCGTTGCCGTAGGCGAGCAAGATGCTGCAAACCGGGCAGTTGTTGACGGAAATCGCGGTGGACGTGCCTCCGTCTCCCGCCGCGATCTCTTCGAGCATGACGGCGAGCGCGAGCGCATCGAGCCCTGCGCCGCCGTACTCGGCGGGGACCAGCACGCCATAGGCGCCGAGTTCGGCCAGTTGCCGATGCACCGCGCGCGGAAAGGTGCGCTCGCGGTCCCACGTGGCCGCATAGGGTGCAATGGCCTCGCGCACGAACGTGCGCACGGCGTCGCGTATCATCGAGTGATCTTGGTCGAGCACCATGGCTCACGTCTCCGTCAATTCAACGTTCTGTATTCAGTCTTCAGTATTCAGGATGGGAGATTCGATATTCGATCAGGACTGCTTACTACCAGTCGATCCACGTGCCGTCGTATTGCACGAATCGCCCGTGATAACTTTCCCGCTCGACCGCGGCCGCGGCGAGCACGGAACGCATCCCCGAGACGCTGCGTCCGGTGTCGATCGCGGCTTGCGCGCCGCCCATGTCGGTGCGCACCCAGCCAGGGTGTAGCGCGACACACGTAGCGCGCCGCGTTTGCAACGCCGCGATGCGCAACGCGCAGTTCAACGCCGCCTTGCTGGTGCGATAGAGCCAACCCGTGGTGCCGGTCGCTTCTGCGATGCTGCCCATGCGGCTCGAGACGACGCCGAGGACACCGTGGGCCGCCTCGACGAGCGGCAGGAGCACCGGCAGCAGCATCATCGGTCCGCGCACGTTCGTCGTCATGACGTAATCGAAATCCTCGACGCTGAAGGGCTCGACGCCCTCGGTGGCCGGCCCGTAAACACCCGCCACGATCAGCGCCGCATCGAGCCGTTCATCGGCGAGCTTTGCGGCGAGTGCGGCGATCTCGTCGGGTTCCGTGACGTCGAGCGAAATCGACGAGATGCTCGCCGCGTCGAGTTCGGCCAGTGTGCGCGCGTCGCGCGCCGTGGCAATCACGCGCCAGCCGGCCGCGTGATACTGGCGGACGAATTCCTGGCCGATGCCGCGCGATGCGCCGACAATCAAGACTGTCTTCATCGATCACCTCTTGGACGCGATGCCCCCATTCGATGGGGCCGGTGCGTTCATCGACGCGCCGGCCCACACCGCCGATCACACGATTTCGATACCCATTGCCGTCGCTTCGCCACCGCCGATGCACAGGCTTGCCACGCCGCGCTTGCCGCCGCGCTTGCGCAGCGCGCCGATCAACGTGACGAGGATACGCGCGCCCGAAGCGCCGATCGGGTGGCCGAGCGCGCAGGCGCCGCCGTTCACGTTGACCTTCTCGTGCGGCAGCTTGTGGTCGGTCATCGCGGCCATCGTCACAACGGCGAACGCTTCGTTCACCTCGTATAGATCGACATCGTTCGCGCGCCAGTCGTTTTTGTCCAGCAGCTTGCGGATCGCGCCGACGGGTGCCGTCGTGAATTTCGACGGCTCCTGCGCGAACGTGGTGTGCCCTGCGACGCGGGCGAGCGGCGTGAGGCCGAGCCGTTCGGCGGTCGATGCGCGCATCATGACGAGCGCGGCGGCGCCGTCGGAGATCGACGACGAGTTCGCCGCCGTGACGGTGCCCGTCTTGCTGAAGGCGGGCTTGAGCGTGGCGATTTTGTCGAGGTTCGCCTTGAACGGCTGTTCGTCGCGGGAGATCGTCACTGCGTCGCCCTTGCGTCCCGCCACCGTCACGGGGGCGATTTCCCATGCAAACGAACCGTCTTCGTTCGCTCGCTTGGCACGCACCAGCGATTCGATGGCGAACGCATCTTGCGCCTCGCGCGTGAAGCCATAGGCGCTCGCGCACTCCTCGGCGAACGTGCCCATCAGGCGGCCTTTCTCGTAGGCATCTTCCAAGCCGTCGAGGAACATGTGATCGAGCACTTGGCCGTGGCCCATGCGCATCCCGCCGCGCGCTTTGGGCAGCAGATACGGCGCGTTCGTCATGCTTTCCATGCCGCCGGCAATCACGACGTTGACCGATCCCGCCGCAAGCATGTCATGCGCGAACATCGCGGCGCGCATGCCGGAGCCGCACATCTTGTTGACCGTCGTACAGCCCGTCGCGAGTGGCAGGCCCGCACCCAACGCCGCTTGCCGCGCCGGCGCTTGCCCGAGCCCGGCCGGCAGCACGCAGCCCATCAGCACTTCCTCGATCTGCTCGGCTTTGAGGCCCGAGCGCTCGAGTGCAGCCGCGATCGCCGCCGAGCCGAGTTGCGGCGACGTGACCGAGGCGAATTCGCCTTGGAAACCCGCCATCGGCGTGCGAGCCGCCGAGACGATCACGATCGGATCCTTCGTGCTACGCGTTGCATCGGACATCACAGTCGTATCAGTCATGTTTGATCTCCTTGATCACACTCTTGACCACCTGCTCGACTTTCGCGAGGGAGGCGAAATCGGCGGCGACCACGTCGTTTTGCGCCGATGCGCCCTGTTCGGCGGAAAGGGCGGCGACACAGCGTTGATAGGTTGCATTGAGCGTATCGGCGTTCGAAATCGTCATGCCGAGGTTGCGCACGCGCCCGTCGTGCACGCCGTAGGCCAGGCCGTGCACCGTGAGCGGCTGGCTGCGCGCCCAGGCGTCGTTCACGATCGTCGTGCGGCATACGTTGACGACTTGTTCGATCGTATTGAGTTCGACGAGGCGCCGGTGGCGTGCCACCATCGGCCACTGTTCGAGCAGCGCCGCGTGCTTGGCGCGCACATCGTGAATATGGTGCAGCCAGTTGTCGGCCAGGCCGATGCGGCGATCGTGCAGCGCGGCGCCCACGCCCGAGCAGCCGTAGTGGCCCACCACCATGATGTGCTTGACCTTGAGCAGATCGACGGCGAATTGGATCACCGACAGGCAGTTCAAATCCGTGTGTACGACGACATTCGCGATGTTGCGGTGAACGAACACCTCGCCCGGCGGCAGGCCGATGATCTGGTTCGCCGGCACCCGCGAATCGGAGCAGCCGATCCACAGGTACTCGGGCGCCTGCTGATCGGCGAGGCGCGCGAAGTATTGCGGGTCTTCGGCGAGCTTACGTTCGACCCACGCTTCGTTGTTGGCGAAGAGCTGGGCGAGCGGATGGTTTTGATCGTTCATAATCGGTCGTCGTAATGGTTGAGCCCTGACAGGCTATGAAGCGCGTGCCGATTGCATGCGCAGCGCTTGGCGCTCATGCCGCGCGGGCGTTACCTGCGCCGTCCCCGTCGGGACATGGCGATGCCGCGTCTTGCGTTGCACCGCCTACCTGCGTCTGATCGGCGCCATGCCGATCGGCGAACCGTGCCGCGAAGCGATTGCAAAACCGCAAGCTCGGGTCGTACGGAAAGAAGTCGGGCAATTCGCCTTTGAGCAGCAGTTCCTTGTGCCGTTGCCAGAGCTTCGGATCGAAGAAGTCGGCGTGATGGCGCATAAAGTACTGGCGCACCGTCGGATCGCCGAGCAGAAACGTCGAATACGTCTCGGGGAAGATATCGTTCGGCGCGACACCGTACCACGGCTCGGCCGAGAGTTCGTCTTCTTCCGTCCGCGCTTGGGGCACGTGCCGGACGTTGCAGTCGGTCAGGTATTCGATCTCGTCGTAATCGTAGAACACGACGCGGCCGTGACGCGTGACGCCGAAATTCTTATAGAGCATGTCGCCGGGGAAGATGTTCGCCTGCATGAGCTCCTTCACGGCATCGCCGTATTCCTTGATCGCGTGCTCGATATCGGCTTCGGTACCGTTTTGCAGGAACAGGTTGAGCGGCACCATGCGGCGCTCGATATACACGTGCTTGATGACGAGGCAATCGCCTTCGTATTCGATCATCGAAGGCACTTCCTTCTCGAGCTCCCGGATGAGCGCTTCATCCAGGCGCGAGAGCGGCAGCGCCACGCTCGAGTATTCGAGCGTGTCGGCCATGCGCCCGAGCCGATCGTGCCGCTTCACGAGCAGATACTTGTCTTGGATCTTCCGGCGTGTCGTTTCCTTCGGCGGCGGGAAGACATCCTTGATGATCTTGAAGACGTAGGGGAACGAAGGCAACGTAAAGACGACCATCACGAGCCCTTTGATGCCGGGCGCGATGATGAAGTGGTCGCTCGAATGCGAGAGGTGCTTGAGCAGATCGCGATAGAAGTTGTTTTTGCCTTGCTTCTGCAAGCCGACCGACGTGTAGATTTCGGCCTTCGGCTTGCCTGGCATGATCGTGCCGAGGAAATCGACGTAAGCCGAGGGCACGTCCATATCGACGAGAAAATACGAGTGCGAAAAGCTGAAGATGATGAGCAGCTGTTCGCGCTTGAGCAGCACCGTATCGAGGGCGAGCAGGCCCGGCTTCACATGACGGATCGGCACGGCGAACGGTACCAGCACGTCGCCGTTGATGATGCGGCCGATGATGTACGCCGCTTTATTGCGGAAGAACAGCGACGAAAGGACGTGCACCTGGAAGTTGAACGCTTCGGAAAACGGGCCGAACGTGTCGTGGATCGCATCGATGAGGCAGGCAACGTCGCGTCGCAGATCCTCGAACGGCGGTTCCAGTTGGAAATTCGTGACGATGCGCTCGAGCGTGGCCGCCAGACCGTCCTTGCCCGGGTAGTAGGCCCGGTACGTCGGCTTCGCCGCGGGCTCCTCGTTTTCCAAGTACTCCGTCGAAATGACGGGCCGCACGAAGAGGAAATCGTTGTTGAAATACGAGCGGTGCAAGATCTTGCAGCACACCGAATTGAAGAACGTCTCGGCGCATTCCGGCTGCAAGTGGTGCGTCAGCAAGCCGATGTAGTGCAGCTTGATCTGCTGCCAAACTTCGTCGTCGATATGCTCGGCATCGTATTCGTCTTCGAGCAGGCGTACGCATTCCTCCACGCGATCGTCGTACGAGGCGATCCGATCGCGCGCGAGCTTTTGCAGCGCGTGCCAATCGGCCGCTTCGAACAACGTCTTCGCGTGGACGGCCGCGGCGCGGAAATTGCCGTAGTGGAGATCGAAGCCCTCGAGCATCGTCTGCGCGACGTCGAAGCCGATCTGAGACGACAGCAGTTTGGGAAAGTGCTTCATGCGTCTTCCGATTGCGCGACGCCCGCGCCGCCGTTCGACGTTCGGTTCGATGCGCTTGATGTTGCGCTTGATGTTGCGCTCGGCGCCACCTCCCGCGAGCAATCGATGCCGTTGTCGGCCAGCATCGTGCGGCACTGGGATTCATATTGCGCGAGATCTTCCAGCGTCGCCGTCAGGTCTTCCAACTGGCGTTCGAGCACCTGGCGATGCTCGGCGATGGTTGCCAAGAACGCATGCAACTGCGGGACGGTGTCGGTCGGCGATTCGTACAGGTCAAGCAGATCGCGAATTTCCGAGAGCGTGAAGCCAAGCCGTTTGCCGCGCAGCGTCAGCTTCAGGCGCGTGCGGTCGCGCGGCGAATACACGCGGCGCAAGCCGCTCGAGCCCTCCCGGCGCGGCGCAAGCAAGCCCTGGTCCTCGTAGAAGCGGATCGCGCGGGGCGTAACGTCGAATTCGCGTGCGAGTTCGG
The DNA here is from genome assembly GCA_963838695.1 of uncultured beta proteobacterium. Classification (GTDB taxonomy): domain Bacteria; phylum Pseudomonadota; class Gammaproteobacteria; order Burkholderiales; family Burkholderiaceae; genus Trinickia. The sequence goes on from CAWIRZ010000020.1 coordinate 24,612, forward strand.
TGATCGTGAAGTGCTGGGTCATAGGCGACGCGCCGGGGTAGAATCGACGGACGTTTACGTTATCGTCAACTTCAACAAAGCGCAACTAGCCGAGCGCTGGGTTGCCCTCGAACAGGAATGTCCTGATGAATGCGTTGGAACACCAACTCGATTATCCGTTCACCGATACCTTGCCGGAGCCGGGGCGATTGTACGAGGTGGCTCCCGGCATTCATTGGGTGCGCATGCCGCTGCCGTTCGCGCTCGACCACATCAATTTGTGGCTGCTGCGTGACGAGATCGACGGCCAAGCCGGGTGGACGGTCATCGATTGCGGCATCGCCGATGAAGCCATCAAGGCCAATTGGGAGCAGATTTTCGAGCACGAACTGGGCGGCCTGCCCGTCGTGCGCACGATCGTTACGCATTGCCACCCCGATCATCTCGGGCTGGCCGATTGGATCTGCAACGGCGGCGCGCGCGAGCGCTGGAAGGTGCGGCTTTGGATCACGCTCGGCGAATACATGCTCGGGCGCGTGATGGCGGCCGGCGATGGATCGAACGCGGGCGGCGAAGGTGCGGCGCGGCATTTCGCGAGGCACGGGCTGCAAGATCCCATCGCGCTGGAAAAACTGCGGAACCGCCAGGATTACTACTCGAAGCTCGTACCGTCGATGCCGGGGCAGTATCGGCGCATGCGGGAGGGCGACACGGTTCGCATCGGCGCGCATGCTTGGCGGGTCGTCACCGGGTATGGACATGCGCCCGAACACGCGGCGCTCTATTGCGAGGCCACCGGGGTGCTGATCGCGGGCGACATGGTGTTGCCGCGTATTTCGACGAATGTCTCCGTCTTCGATATGGAGCCGGAAAGCAATCCGCTCGCGCTCTATTTGGAGTCGTTGGGGCGTTATGAGGAGATGCCGGCCGATACGCTCGTGCTGCCCTCGCACGGCAAGCCGTTTCGCGGCCTGCATACGCGTATCGCGCAACTGCGGGCTCATCACGAGGCGCGGCTGGCCGAGGTGCGGGAGGCGTGTGCGCAGCGGCCGATGAGCGCGGCCGATATCGTCCCGCTGATGTTCAAGCGCGCGCTCGATATCCACCAGACGACGTTCGCGATGGGCGAAGCGCTCGCCCATCTGCACTTGCTATGGCTCGCCGGCGAACTCGTGCGTCGCGAAGGCGAGGACGGCATCATGCGGTTTGCGCCGGCGGGGTAACGCGGGCGCATCGTTCCGTGGCGCGGGACGGCCGCGTCGAGGAAGCTCGCCGTTCCGTGATGGGACCGCCGTATGAACCGCCGTATGAACCGCCGTTGGAACCTCCTCTAGCAGCGGCGGCGGCATCGGGCCAGCGGCGGTTCGATACGATCGCGCGTCTCGTTAGTGCGCGGTCGCTACCGGTTCGGGCGCCCCGGTGGGCGCTGCGGCCGCTGCGACCGCGGCAGCCGCATCGAGCATACCGACGCCGCAGATCGCCCCGCGCTCCGTATCCACACAGTTCGATCGAGGCGGGTAAGCCCGTGCCGTGGCGCGTACCTTTTCGCGGACGGCCTGCGGCGTGAGCCGTGGATCGATGGCCAGCATGAGCGCCACCGCAGCCGACACGTGCGGGGCGGCCATGCTCGTGCCGTTCTGGCTCCGGTATATGTCCTCGCCCGGTACGGTGAGCCCCGCGTTCGACGTCGACCAAATATCGACGCCGGGTGCGCCGATGTCGATACGTTCTCCCGAATTGCTGAAGGCGCCTTTGTTGCCCTCGGCGTCGATCGCGGCTACGGCAATCGGGCCGCGACAACTCGCCGGTTCGCCCACTTCGACGCCGCCATTGCCCGACGCCGCAACGACGCTCGCGCCTTGCGCGATGATGTCGTCGATGGCGGCTTGCATTGCGCGGCTGCACGGCTGCGAGGTGCCGAGGCTGACGTTGACGATCTTCGCAGGATGCGGATTCGCGGGCACGCCCGGCACCGGCAGCCCTGCGGCCCACCGCATCGCGTCGATGATGTCGCTCGCCGGCCCCCCGCATTTGCCGAGCGCCCGCACGGGCACGATGCGCGCGTGCCAAACACCCCCCACGCCGCCGATCTCATTGTTCGCCATCGCGCCGATCGTGCCGGCGACATGCGTCCCGTGCCATGAACTGTTGCCGATCAGCCGATCGGTGCGGTCGCATGCCAACGATTCTTCGAAGGTGACCCAATCGCCTGGGTCCGAGGCATCGGCGTCGCGGCCGTCGCCGTCGTTGGCCGTGGTGGGATCGGTGAGAAAGTCATAGCCGGGCAGGAGACGTGCGGCGAGATCGGGATGCGGCCGATAGCCGGTATCGACGACGGCGATGACCGTGTCGGTCGATCCCGTCGTCGTGTTCCATGCGGCTTCGAAGCGGGCGGCACCGGGTGCTTTGCCGGCTGCATCCCCGAGTGGGTCCCGATAGGCCCATTGTTTGGCATACAGCGGATCGGTGGGCGTCAGTTGTCGATAGAGACGATAGTCGGGCTCGGCATACTCGATCTCGGGTTGCGCTTGCAACAGCGCGGCGATCGACGCAGCCGCCTCGTTGGCTACCGGCGCGCCAAGCGTGACGACGTGCGCCGAGCCGGACATCGCCCGAGTATCGACGACAAGCTCGGCCGAGCGGCGCGTACGGCTGGCCCCCGGGGGCATCCGCTCGCCGATCGCACGTTCCACGGCGCGCCGGGCCAGCGCCGCGTGGTCGTGGTCGCCTTCGTCTTCGTCGGCGCGATGCGGATGGGTCGCTTGCGGCGTTGCCGGCGTTTTTAGTTTGACGATGAACTGCGTGACGCGTGCGCGCGGTGCCGCATCGGTGCCGGTGTCGGTGCGGCCGGCGGCGTCTTGCATCGCCGGCACGACGGAAAGCAAAGCGGCGACGCAACGATGGGTGATGCATCGGAAAGCTGTCATGGGCGCTCCTAAGTTGCTCGGGGTGAAAGCAAATAGAAAGCAAGCCCAGCAGGAAGCGTTCCTGCCCATAGGTGAGCGGGTTCGCGCGCGTTCGCCCGCGTTTTTTCGAACTCTGTGCTGGTGTTTGGTGGCCGGCGCTGCATGCTCCGAGCGCCAAACGCCAAACGCCAAACGCCAAACGCCAAACGCCAAACGCCAAACGCCAAACGCCAAACGCCAAACGCCAAACGCCAAACGCCAAACGCCATATTTATTCAGCATGGGCGGTACGCCGTGCACCCGACGACCGGTGCGCTCCTGCGCTAACGCTCGCCGCGCATCGCCTGCGCGCGCACGAGCAGCAGCTCGCGCTCGCGCGCGTTTTGCGTCATCGCCGCCGCGCGTTCGAATTCGACACGCGCTTCCTCGTATCGCCCCAGCTTCGCCAGTAAATCGCCGCGTACGCTCGGTAGCCAGTGATAGCGCGCCAGCATGGGTTCCGCCGCAAGCGTCTCGACGATCGCGAATGCCGCCTGCGGGCCATAGGCCATCCCGACCGCAACCGCGCGGTTCAGTTCGACGACAGGCGATGAATTGATCTGAGCGAGCGCGTCGTAAAGCGCGACGATGCGCGCCCAGTCCGTGTCTTCGGCGCGATGCGCGCGCGCATGACAGGCAGCAAGCGCCGCTTGCAGGGCATAAGGGCCCAGCGCGCCGCCGAGCGCCTCGGCGCGCGCGAGCGCGGCGAGCCCGCGCCGAATCAACAGCGGATCCCAGCGCGAGCGGTCTTGATCGGCGAGCAGCACCGGCCGGCCGCCGGCGTCGATGCGTGCATGGAGCCGCGACGCCTGCAGTTCCATGAGCGAAACGAGGCCGAGCACTTCGCTATCGTCGCGCACGAGTTCCGCGAGTATCCGGCCCAGCCGCAGCGCTTCGTCGCAGAGCGCCGGCCGCATCCAGTCTTCGCCCGCCGTAGCCGCATATCCTTCGTTGAAAATCAGATAGACGACTTCGAGCACGGACGCCATCCGCGCGGCACGCAGTTCGGCGCGCGGCACTTCGAACGGCACTCGCGCTTCGCGCAGCGTGCGCTTGGCCCGCACGATGCGCTGCGCGATCGTCGCCTCCGGTGCGAGAAACGCGCGCGCGATCTCGTGCGTGGCAAGCCCGCCCAAGAGCCGCAGCGTCAGCGCGACACGCGCGTCGGTCGACAGCACGGGATGGCAGGCCGTGAAAATCAGGCGCAGCAAGTCGTCGCCGATGTCGTCGGCGCGAGCGGCATCGATCGCATCGACGAAATCGGGTACGACATGAGCTTCCAACGCGTCGAGATCGCGCCCGATCGCCTCGTGTTTCTTCGCATGCAGCGCATCTTGGCGCAGCTTATCGAGTGCGCGATGCTTGACCGTCGCCATGAGCCAGGCGCCGGGGTTATCGGGTACCCCATCGCGCGGCCAATGTTCGAGTGCGGCGACGAGCGCGTCTTGCGCCAGTTCCTCGGCGACGCCGATGTCGCGCACGAATCGCGCGGCATGGGCGACGACGCGCGCCGCCTCGATACGCCAAACGGCTTCGATCGCGCGATGGGTCGGATTGGCCGGCGTCATGGTCGGTCAGCGGCGGCTTGCTTCGAACTCGCGCAAGCGTTCGATGGGCTCGCTCGGTTCGAAGTCTTCCAATTCGAGCAACTGCCTGACCTCGATTTCACCGCCGCCGGCCTCGCCGAACGGCGCGGGGTAGCGCCGCACCCATTCGAGCGCTTCTTCGCGCGAGCGCACTTGGATCAGCGTATAGCCCGCGATCAGCTCCTTCGTTTCGGCGAACGGGCCGTCGATCACCGTGCGCGAGCCGTTCGAATAGCGCACGCGCCAGCCTTCCGAACTGGGCTTGAGACCGTTTGCGTCGAGCAATACGCCGGCGCGTGCCAGCGCTTCGTGGTAGACCGTCATCGAAGCCACCCAACCTTGTTCCGGCATCCCGCCCGCTTCGCTGCGAGCGTTGGCTCGAACCATGATCATGAAACGCATCGTGTCGCTCCTCGAAAGTGATGGAGACCGCCCGTTGGACTCCTGTCACTACGACGAACGAAACGCTGCGCGTTCGACATCGGCGCCGCTCGTTTCTACGAAAATTCGACTAAAGCCATCCCTTATTCGTCGCACGGCGCTAGGCGGCGAACTTCGACCGTGCACCATTGCGCCGCGGGACACTCGGCTGCGATGGCGAGCGCGTCTTCCTCACGGTCGCAGTTGAGCAGGTAAAAGCCGCCGACCATCTCTTTGGCTTCCGCGAACGGGCCGTCGATCAGACGACGCTCGCCGCCTCGAAGCTCGACGCGCACCGCTTCATCCGTGGACGCGAGCGATTGCGCGGCGACGAGAATGCCGCGTTCTTTCAGATCCGCGCCGAAGCGCACCATCGAATCATAGGCTGCACGGCCTTCGTCGGGCGTCCGCTCGGCGCGTTGGCCAACGGGTTCGACGATCAACAGCAGGTAAGACATGGCGGACTCCCGAGAAGGGGCGCACCGGAGCCGGCGCGCCGTTCGCCAAGAAGGATAGAGCAGGCGCGGCAGCGCTGCCACCGGGCGCGCATGACCGCGGCATGACCGTCAGGGGGAAATGGCGTTCGCGTCGGCTTGGCGCAAGGTCGTCATATTGCCGGCGAAAGCATCGGCGATCTGCTGTGCCAGGGCCGCGACGGCGGCATTGCGGTCGGCGTGCTCGAACGCGAGCTTGGCCGGCACGAGAACCGGACGCCAATTGCTTTCTCGGCCCGTCGCACTCGTCCCCTTCGACGCATTCGTCGCGCCAACGGGTACGCCGATGACGGCAAACGGCGTATCGGCGCTGTGCTCCAGATCGGCGACGGTGACGGACACCTCCGCGCTCGGCGCTTCGAACAGGGCGCCGGTGCCGTCCGATACCGCAGCGCCCCCGGCTGCGCTTTGCACGTGGAAGACGCCGCCGATCAGCCAGCCCAGCACGGGCGGCGGCTCGCCCGAAGCCAGATAGCGCGCCGCCAAGCCCATGCGATTGAGCCGTTGAACGACGGCTTGTGCGACGAGTCCGGCGTCGTGTCCGGCGGCATGCGGGTGTAATGCGGCGTTTAGCCGAGAGAGCAGGCCGGAGGCGGGTGCATCGGCGGACACGGCGATGAAATTGGTGACGTAGACGGCCTCGGGCACGGCCACCATGGGAGGCGGGCCTACCCGAGTGGCCGCGATGGGCGGCGTAGGGGCCGGCGCGGGGGTGGTGGGCGCGACCTCGACCTGCGCGACCGCCATCGGCGCGACGGCGATGGGCTCGCTCAGCGATGGCCCGCTCGCCGATGGGGCGCTCGCCGCCGATAGTGACGCAAGCGTCTCGGGCGGCGTTTGAGCAAAGGCAGCGGTTGCCGCGCTCCAGATCGTGAAAGCCGCTGCCGCGCGGCCGAGATTTCGCATGACTGCTTGATCGAGAATCGTCTATAGGAATGCTATGCCGCGCTAGGGTAAGCCGCCAGCATGACACCCGTCAACGAACGAGCAACACGAACGAGCCACGCACAATCGCGCCGGGTGCCGCGTCACTTGACCGTCACGTCCGCGAAATGCTGCCGGCCGAACGCGCTAACCTGATAGCCCTCTACCGATCGACGCGTAATCGCGCTGGCCGTCGGGTACCCGAGCGGAACCCACAGCGCTTCGTCGTGAATGATCTTCTGGGCGGCCTCGTAGTCCTTCGTGCGCGTGCCTTGCGCGGCCACCGAGCGCCCATCGGCGATCAGTTTGTCGAGTTGCGGATCGCAATAGCGAGCGAAGTTGATGCCCGATTTCACGCCGTTGCAGCTGAACAGCGGCGTAAGGTAATTGTCGGGATCGCCGTTGTCGCCTGCCCATCCCATGAACAGCATGTCGTGCTGCCCTTGTTTGGCCTGCTTGATCAGCTCGCCCCATTCGATCACCCTGACATCGGCTTTGATGCCGACCTTGGCGAGATCGGCCTGGAGCAGCTCGGCGCCGGCCTTCGGCTTCGGATTGAGCACGCTGCCTTGCGGCCGCACCCAGATCGTCGTCGAAAAACCGTTCGGATAGCCGGCCTGCGCAAGCAGCACTTTGGCTTTCGCCGGATCGTAAGGATAGGCGCCGATCGCGTTGTCGTAGCTCCATGTGGAGGGCGGATAAGGATTCACGGCCGGCGTAGCGGTGTTGTCGAACACGACCTTCAAGTAGGTGGCGCGATCGAAAGCCAGGTTGACGGCTTGCCTCACCCGCTCGTCGTCGAGCGGCTTGTGCTGCGTATTCAGAGCGACGAACGCCGTCATGAACGCCGGCGTTTGGACGACGGCGAGCGCCTTGTCGCCCTTCGCGGCGGCCACGTCTTCCGGCTTCGGAGAGAGCGCGATTTGGCATTCGTTCGCCTTGACCTTTTGAGCGCGTACCGTGGCGTCGGGCGTGATGGCATAGATGAGCCGCTCGGCCTTCGGCTTCGGTCCCCAGTACGTCGGATTGGCGTCGTAACGAATCACGGCGTCTTTCGTGTAGCTCTTCAGCACGAACGGGCCGGTACCGATCGGCTTGGTGTTCAAGTCCGTTTGCTGGCCCGCCTTGAGCAACTGATCGGCGTATTGCGCGGAATAGATCGAAGCGAAGCCCATCGTCAACATCGGGACGAAGGTCGCGTTCGGCTCGTTCAGATCGAATTCCACGGTTTGGTCGTTCACCTTCCTGACGGCCTTCACGAGCTTGACGAGCCCCATCGACTGCGCGTGCGGAAAGCCGTTCGGCCCCGCTACCTTGTGCCACGGGTTCGCGCTGTCGAGCATACGATCGAATGTAAAGACGACGTCGTCGGCATTCAACGGCCGCGTGGGCTTGAAGTAGTCGGTGGTTTGAAAGGCGACGTTCGGGCGCAGATGGAACGTGTAGACCAAGCCATCGCTACTGACGTCCCATTTTTCCGCCAAGGCGGGGACGACCTTCTTCGCCGCCTCGTCGTAATTCACGAGCGTATTGAAGATGACGTCGGCCGATGCGTTCGTCGTCACCAGTGAATTGAACTGAACGACGTCGAAGCCGTCGGGGCTCGCCTCGGTGCAGACGGTGAGCGGTTTGGCGAATGCAAGGGCGGGCAAGACGGCGAGCGTGGCGGCGAACAGTTTGACGTGCATGGATGCTCCCTGGGAGACGGGCGGCCGAATGTCGAAGCGACCGATTGAGCCGAAGAGCTTAGCCCAAGCGCGCGGCATCGACAACGATGAGTCCCTTATACCGATATGCCGCGGCGCGCGTTGCGGCCGTTTAACCTAGCGCCCGCGGTTTGCGCGGCGCCTTTTCGAACAGCCGGTCGTACAGCCAGCGCGGTAGACACGCGAGCAGCGCCGCCACGATCCGCATCGGCCAAGGAATGACGGCGAAGCGCACCTTGCGCGCGATCGCATCGGCGGCTCGCGCGGCGAAGCGATCGGCGTCCATCAGGAACGGCATGCGATAGGGATTGTGGGCGGTCATCGGCGTGCGGATGTAGCCGGGCGCGATCGTCACGACGGCCACGCCGAACGGTCGCATTTCTACGCGCAACGATTCGAGATAGGTGAGCGCTGCGGCCTTCGATGCGCTGTAAGCGCCGGAACCGGGCAGGCCGCGCACGCCGGCCACACTGGCGATACCGACGAGCGTGCCGCGACGCGCTTGCGTCATCGCTTTTGCGAACGGCTCGAACGTCGCTGCCATGCCGAAGTAATTGACATCCATGACTTCGCGAAACGCTGCCAGATCGCCGGAGCCCGTCACGACGCCCTTGCTGATGCCGGCATTGGCGATCACGACATCGGGCAGCCCTTGCTCGTGGATGAATTGCGAAGACGCGTGCGCGATCGCTTGTTCATCGCGCACATCGGCTGAATAAATCGAAATGGCAACCTGCGGAAAGCGCCGAGCGAATTGCTCGAGGGCATCGAGGCGACGCGCCACGAGCCCGAGGGTCGCGCCTTGCTTCGCGTACTGCTCGGCGAGCGCAAGGCCGATGCCGCTCGAGGCGCCGGTAATGAAAACCTTCAACGGGGCACTCATACCGGCGCTCGGCCGATGACATGTCGCATTACATCTTCTTCGCGCGCACTTGCGCGACGAGATAATCGAGCGCTTGAATGGCTTGAGTCAAGCCGTCCGCGGTGGCGGGGCCCGTCTCGTACTTGCCCTGCACGGCGAGTGTCGGCACGCCGTCGATCTTGTAGGCTTGCATCAACTGCTTATCGCGGCTCAAGTCCGATTGCGTCGAAAACGAGTTGTACGCTTCCATGAACTTTTGCGGATCGACGCCCTGGGTGGCCAGGAATTTCGCTTGATCTTCCGGCGTCAGCAAGTAGTCCTTGTTGACGTGGATTTCATGGAAGACGACCGGCGTCAGCTTTTGCTCGAGCCCGAGTGCGCGCAGTGCGTACAGGAGCTTCGAATGCGGAATGAACTCGTCGCGGAAGGCAACCGGCACGCGCTTGAAAACGACGTCGGGCGGCTGCTTGGCCAGCCACTTTTCCAGGTACGGGTCGAACTCATTGCAGTGCGGGCACCCGTACCACATGAACTCGATCACTTCGATCTTGCCGGCGGGCACGTCGACCGGCTGCGGCGCCTTCAGGGCGGTGTAAGCGGGGGCGGCGGGGGCGGCGGCTTGCGCGGCGCTTGCCCCGACGACGGCGAGGCTCAAGGAGAACAACAGCGTGCGGATCAGTTTTTTCATTTTGGCTGGTGGGTACGATGAACGTGGGACGCCTATCCGGCTAAGCCGTGGCGCTTGTACGCATTTGCCCGGCTGCCGATTCAGACACGCGCCGCCGCCGCATGGTTCAGCGGAGAACGGCGCATGACCGGCTTTTGGTTAAGCGTGACGCCTACTGCTTGGTGAAGCGAATCACGGCGGTGTCGATTCCGGCATCCGACAGACGCTGGCGCGTCGCATTCATTTCGTCGAATTTCGGGAACGGCCCGATGCGCACGCGGAAGTACGTCACGCCACCGGCGTCGCGCTGCGATATTTTCGACTCGAAACCCTGGAACGCCAGGCGCGCGCGCTGCTGCTCGGCATCGGCGGCTGTTTTGTAGGCACCGACTTGCAGGAAATAGCCCGTATTGGCGTCGCCCGGGGTGGGCTGCGCGCCGTTGTTCGGGTGCGCGGCGTTGGCATTCGCGGCAGCGGCAGGCGGAACGTTCGCCGCTTGAGGCGGCTTCTTTTGCTCCGCCGGGGCCGGTGCGTTGGCTTGGGCCTGCGGCTGGGCGGGCGCATTGGCCGCGTGGCCGCTCGTGCTCGATGCGCCGTCCGCCGACGGCACTTCGACGATCTGAGGCTCTTGCAGCAGACCGGGCGCTTGAGCCGGCGCGGCCGGCTGCCCTGACGATTGTCCCGGTGCCGTATTGGGCGGCGTTTGCTGGGCCGCTTGCGGGACGGGCTGCCCCGGCGATTTGCCTTGCAGGGCGCGGTTCGGGTCGTATTGCTGTTCGACGGTGCCGGCATCCGATGCACCGCCCGGGGCGACCTTGGCCACGAACGGCGTGGGCGCGCGCGTGATGTAGAGCGCGACCACGACCGCGATCGCCAGACCGACGATCAAGCCCAGCACGACGCCGAGGAACGTGCCCCCGGTTTGCTTGGATGGTTTCCCCTTGGGGGACGTGCTGCGTGGCGAAGTACGGCTCGGTTTTGCCATTATCTGATTCACCTGCGAAAAAAACCGGGAAGGCGGCGCCCGGCGCGTGCCGGGCGGGTGCCGCGCGAGGGCGACCAACGATTATAGCGACGCAGCGTGCCGTCGCGGCGAATGCGCGAGACCGTTACATCTTGGCCGGCGACGAAACGCCGATCATCGCCAAGCCGTTGGCGAGCACTTGGCGCGTGGCCGCCAGCAGCGCGATGCGCGCGTCGCGCTCGGCTTGAGCGTCGACGAGCACGCGCTCGGCACTGTAGAACGAGTGAAATTCGCTCGCGAGTTCGCGCAGATAGAACGCGATCGCATGCGGGGCGAGCTCGGCGGCGGCATGCGTGAGCATATCGGGATACTCGGCCAACTTGTGCATCAGCGACATGGCGCGCGCGCTGGTGAGCACCGATACGTCCACTTGCGGCAGCACCGCGTCGTTGCCGCCGAAGCGCGACTTCCATTCGCCCAGGATCGAGCAGATCCGCGCGTGCGCATATTGCACGTAGTAGACCGGGTTCTCGTCGTTCTGCTTGAGCGCGAGGTCGACGTCGAACACGAACTCGGTGTCGGCCTTCCGCGAGATCAGGAAGAAACGAACGGCGTCGCGCCCACGCTGAATCGTTGCTTCGTCGAGCAAATCGGGCGCCGCTTCCTGCCCGGGCACCGCGCCGCCGGACCATTCGATCAGATCGCGCACCGTCACGTAGCTGCCGGCCCGCTTCGAAATTTTCACTTCCTGGCCGTCGCGCATGACGGTGACCATCTTATGCAGCACGTAGTCGGGATAGCCCTTCGGGATTCCGACTCCGAGCGCTTGCAGGCCCGCGCGCACGCGCGCGATCGTGCCGTGGTGATCCGAGCCCTGTACGTTGATTACCTTTTCGAAGCCGCGTTCCCACTTCGTGACGTGATAAGCGACATCGGGGAGGAAGTAGGTATAGGTGCCGTCGGATTTGCGCATGACGCGATCTTTGTCGTCGCCGTAATCCGTCGTGCGCAGCCATAGCGCGCCGTCCTGCTCGAACGTCTTGCCGCCCGCGATCAGCGCATCGACCGTCTTGGCGACGCGCCCCTCGGTGTAGAGCGACGATTCGAGGTAGTACTGGTCGAACTTCACGCCGAACGCTTGCAGATCCATGTCCTGCTCGTGCCGCAGGTAGGCGACGGCGAACTTGCGGATCGCGTCGAGATCGTCGGGATCGCCCTTGCCCTTGACGGGCTCGCCGTCCTTGGCCGCGACCGTTTCGCCGTTCAGGTAATCGTGCGCGATATCGCCGATGTACTCGCCGTTGTAGGCCGCTTCGGGCCAGCCGGCCTCGCCGGGCTTGAGCCCCTTCGCACGCGCTTGCGTGGAAACGGCGAGGTTCTGGATTTGCACCCCCGCGTCGTTGTAGTAGAACTCGCGATGAACCGCGTAGCCCTGGCTTGCGATGACGTTCGCGAGGGCATCGCCGAGCGCGGCCTGACGGCCGTGGCCGAGGTGCAGCGGCCCCGTGGGATTCGCGGAGACGAATTCGACGAGCACGCGTTTGCCGGCGCCGTGCGCCGAGCGTCCGAACCCGGCACCTTCAGCCATGACGGCGCCGATGACGGCTTGCTTCGCTTTCGACGTCAGCCGCAGGTTGATGAAACCGGGGCCGGCGATCTCGGCCGCCTCGAGCACATCCTTCGCGGCCGGCTGGGCGAGCAAGGCGTCGACGATGTGTTGCGCGAGTTCGCGCGGGTTTTTTTGCAGCGGCTTGGCCAACTGCATGGCGACGTTGCAGGCGACATCGCCATGTGCGGCCGCCTTCGGACGCTCGAGCGCGATGGCGGGGGCCGCGGCGGTATCGCCGTTCGATTCGGTGATGACTTGCTTGACGCTAGCGGCGAGCAAGGCTTCGAGAGTCTGTTTATGTACGGGCAGCATGCTGTTTGAGTACGTCGGCTGTGGCGGTCCGCTGGGCGAACGCAAGGGGTTGGCGCAAGGGCTTCGCGCAATGGGCGGCGACGGTGCCCGCCGAATAGGCGTTCGCCGTCGCGAACGCGTGCGCGTCGCGTGCGGGTTTGTATCAGGCCGATTTTACCAGGTGCTAATATGTCTCCATTGAGAGGCGCCCGGCAACGGCTGCGTGGCTTGCACGTTCGGCGCGGGCTGCGAGGCTCGGGGTAAGCGATGTCAGGGCGCTGTTAGGCGTAGTAAACAAAACGAAGGAAATGGTTCCATTATGTTGATTACATTCAAGTGTCGCGCAGCCGCAGACGTCGTCATGCTCGAGAATCTGGCCCAATATCTCGTCGGCATCGTCGGCAAGCAGCTTGGCCCGCGCGGCGTCATCACGCATGACGAACTGCCGCAGGCGATTTCGAAGCTCGAGGCCGCGATCGTCACGGACAAGCGGGAGATCGCCGAGCACGAAGGGCACTTCCACGAAGGCGAAGACGGGCATGAGCGGCACGAACTGCCGATCGGCCTCGCGCAGCGCGCCTATCCGTTCCTCGACATGCTGCGCGAAGCGCAGCGCGAGAACGCAGATATCCTCTGGGGTGTTTGAGCGCCGCGCTAGCTAGCGCGGCGGCAGCGGAGCAGGCAGCGCCGTTATCGTCCGCTTTCATCCGCTTTATCCGCCTTCTCCTCCATCCGTTTCATCCGTTCCATCCGAAAAAAGAGCCCGGTTCGCGCAAGTTGGCGTGAACCGGGCTCTTCCGTTTGGGGGCCGCGGTTTAACGCTCCGCGCGTTCGTTCTCGTTATTTCCGTACCGGAAAGACCGGCGGCGATTACAGCAACGGCGCGAGCGCGCGCTCGGCATCGGATAGCGCGATATCGTTGCGGCGAGCGAAGTCTTCCACTTGATCGCGACCGATCTTGCCGACCGAGAAGTAGCGGCTGTCCGGATGCGCGATGTAAAAGCCCGAAACGCTGGCGGCCGGCAACATCGCGAGCGATTCGGTGACGGTCATGCCAATTTCCTCCGCGTTCAGCGTGGCGAACAGGTCGCGCTTGGAGAGGTGATCGGGGCACGCCGGATAGCCGGGGGCCGGACGAATGCCTTGATAACGTTCGGCGATCATTGCCTCGTTATCGAGCGTTTCGTTTTGCGCATAGCCCCACAATTCACGGCGCACCCGCGCGTGCATGGCCTCGGCGAACGCTTCGGCCAACCGGTCCGCCAACGCCTTGAGCATGATCGCGCTGTAGTCGTCGAGATCGGCGAGGAATTGCTTTTCCTTCGCATCCACGCCGATGCCCGCCGTGACCGCGAACATCCCGATGTAATCGGCGACACCCGATTCCTTGGGCGCGACGAAATCGGCCAGCGAGCGGTTCGGCCGCATCACGCCGTCTACCACAGGCCGCACGCTTTGCTGGCGCAGGTTGTGCCACTTCATCGCTACCTGCGTGCGCGATTCGTCGGTGTAGATCTCGATATCGTCGCCCACGGTGTTGGCCGGCAGCAGCGCAATCACGCCGTTGGCCGTCAGCCAGCGGCCTGCAATCAAACGCGTGAGCATCGATTTCGCATCGGAGAATACGCGCCGCGCCGATTCGCCGACGATCTCGTCGTTGAGAATCGCCGGATAGGGGCCGGCCAGGTCCCAAGTCTGAAAGAACGGGCCCCAGTCGATGTACTGAGCCAACTCGTTCAAGTCGTAGTTCTTGAATATGCGGCGGCCGATGAACGCCGGCTTGACGGGCCGGTAGGCGGCCCAATCGATCTTGGCTTTATTTGCTCGCGCCTGCGCGAGCGTGACCATCGGCTGCGCCTTCTTGTTGGCGTGCTGCTGGCGAACGCGCTCGTACTCGGCCTTGAGTTCGTCGAGATACTTTGCGGCGCCCTCGTCCGAGAGCAAACTCGACGCGACCGACACCGAGCGCGATGCATCGGGCACGTACACGACCGGCCCCTCGTAGTGCGGCGCGATCTTGACGGCCGTATGCACGCGCGAGGTCGTGGCCCCGCCGATCAACAACGGGATTTTCTTGATACGGAAGTACTCGTCGCGCTGCATTTCCGAGGCGACGTAGGCCATTTCCTCTAGGCTCGGCGTGATGAGCCCCGACAGCCCGACGATATCCGCGCCTTCCACCTTGGCCTTCGCGAGAATCTCGTTGCACGGGACCATGACGCCCATGTTGACGACTTCGAAGTTGTTGCACTGAAGCACGACCGAGACGATGTTCTTGCCGATGTCGTGCACGTCGCCCTTCACGGTGGCGATGACGATCTTGCCTTTCGCGCGCACGTCGCCGCCTGCTGCGGCGAGCCGTTTCTTTTCCTCTTCGATGAAGGGAATCAGGTGCGCCACCGCTTGCTTCATGACACGTGCGGATTTGACCACTTGCGGCAGGAACATCTTGCCCTGGCCGAACAAGTCGCCGACGATATTCATGCCGTCCATCAGCGGCCCTTCGATCACGTTGATCGGCCGTCCGCCGGCCGCGTGAATCTTCTGGCGGGCTTCTTCCGTATCCTCGACGATGAAGTTCGTGATGCCGTGCACGAGCGCGTGGGCAAGGCGCGCTTCGACGCCTTGATTGCGCCACTCGAGGTTCTCTTCCTTCTTGGCCGCGCCCGTTTTGAACTTATCGGCGATTTCGAGCAGGCGGTCGGTCGCGTCGGCGCGGCGATTGAGGATCACGTCTTCCACGCGATCGCGCAACTCTGAGTCGAGATCGGCATAGACGCCTAGCTGGCCGGCGTTGACGATGCCCATGTCCATCCCGGCTTGAATCGCGTGATAGAGGAACACCGTGTGAATCGCTTCGCGCACGGGGTCGTTGCCGCGGAACGAGAACGACACGTTCGATACGCCCCCGCTCACCTTCGCGTAGGGCAGATTCTGCTTGATCCAGCGCGTGGCTTCGATGAAATCGACGGCGTAGTTGTTGTGCTCTTCGATGCCCGTGGCAACCGCGAAGATGTTCGGGTCGAAGATGATGTCTTCGGGTTCGAAGCCGACTTCGTCGACGAGGAACCGATACGAGCGCGCGCAGATCTGCGTCTTGCGCTCGAACGTATCGGCCTGGCCGGTTTCATCGAACGCCATGACGACGGCCGCGGCACCGTAGCGGCGAATGAGCCGCGCGTGGTGGCGGAACGCGTCTTCGCCTTCCTTCAGCGAGATCGAATTGACGATCGCTTTACCCTGCACGCACTTGAGGCCCGCCTCGATCACCTCCCACTTCGACGAGTCGATCATGATCGGCACGCGGGCGATGTCGGGCTCGGATGCGATCAGATTCAGAAAGCGCACCATGGCCGCTTTCGAATCGAGCATCGCTTCGTCCATGTTGATGTCGATGATCTGTGCGCCGTTTTCGACTTGCTGGCGCGCGACGGCCAACGCATCGTCGAATTGGCCATTCAGGATCATGCGCGCGAACGCTTTCGAGCCCGTGACGTTCGTGCGTTCGCCGACGTTGATGAAGAGCGCGCCGGAGGCGACGTTAAACGGCTCGAGGCCGGCAAGGCGCATCATGTGTTCGGTCATGGTGTGGGTGCGATCTGGCAATGTGTCGTTCTGTAGCCGGTAACCGTCAGCTTCTTGGCTGTGCGTGCATGATTGAGCGCCGATGTGCACCGGCGCTCGCTTTCTTCACGCCGCGTCGCGATAGCGGGCCCACGCGCGGGGCTTCACGCCGCTCAGCGCTTGGGCGATCGCCGCGATGTGTTCCGGGGTTGTCCCGCAGCAACCGCCGGCCAAATTCACGAGCCCCGCTTGCGCGAATTCCTTGAGTTGCCGCGAGGTGTCCTCGGGTGTCTCGTCGAAGCCCGTATCGCTCATCGGATTCGGCAGCCCCGCGTTCGGGTAGCACGACACATAGGTATTGCAGAGCTTGGCGAGTTCGGCAATGTACGGGCGCATCAATGCGGCGCCCAGCGCGCAGTTCAGCCCGAAGGTGAGCGGCTTCGCATGGCGCAGCGAATTCCAGAACGCTTCGACCGTTTGCCCCGAGAGGATGCGGCCCGATGCGTCGGTCACCGTGCCGGAAATCATGATCGGCAGCACTTCGCCCGTCTGCTCGAACAGCTCGTCGAGCGCGAACAGTGCGGCTTTTGCGTTGAGCGTATCGAAGATCGTTTCGACGAGGAACAAATCCGCCCCACCGTCGAGCAATGCTTGCGCTTGATCGTAATACGCCGCGCGTAACCCGTCGAAGGTGACGTTGCGAGCGGCCGGATCGTTGACGTCGGGCGAGATGCTGGCGGTTTTCGGCGTCGGCCCGATCGCGCCGGCGACGAAGCGCGGCTTGTCGGGTGTCGAATATTTATCGCACGCGGCGCGCGCCAGCTTGGCCGATTCGAGATTCATCTCGCGCGCGAGCGATTCCATCCCGTAGTCGGCCTGTGCGACGGAGGTAGCGCCGAACGTGTTCGTTTCGATGATGTCGGCGCCCGCCGCCAGATATTGCTCGTGAATCTCGCTGATGATCTGCGGCTGCGTGAGCGACAGCAGTTCGTTGTTGCCCTTGATGTCGCGCCCGAAATCCTTGAAGCGCTCGCCGCGATAACGCGCTTCGTCTAGCTTGTAGCGCTGGATCATCGTGCCCATCGCGCCGTCCAGAATCAGGATGCGCGACGCGAGCAGCGCAGGCAGCGCCGCACCTCGCGTGTAATGCGTGCCGGTTGCGGGCGGTGCGGCGGGAGCGGCGGCGGACGGATTCATGGCGAGCGGGCTCGGATGCATGTCGGGGGAAACCGCCATTGTAGCGGCAGCGGGCAACGCCTGCCGGAGCGGCCGGTGGCGCGGGGCCGGTAAAAAGAAAACCCCGCCCGGTACGCCGGACGGGGTTCGATGGGGATGTCGTGCCGCCTTGCGGCCTGGGCGAGCCGTCAGTGCAAAACGACGGGCTGGTTCATCAGGCTGTCGAATTGACCGAGAAATTCGTCGACTTCGTCGAGCGAGGGTTCCTCTTCGATCAGCTTGCGGACGTGTTCGCGAAACTGCGCTGCCATCGCGCCGTCGATGAAGATCTCGCGCTGCGTGTTTTTGTCTACGATTTCGTAACCACCCGAATTCATCGCCAGGTGTTCCGCTTGCGGTGCGAACTCGACGACACAGTAGTTGGGGCTGTTGTAGATCATTTGCATGGCGACACTCCTTATTCCGATTGGCTCCTGGCCGTTTTCCGCCCTGTACGTGGAGCGTGTTGCATGGAATTTCAAGGGGTGGGTCTTAAACGGCGCTTAAAACGGGTTGGAACATTGCAACAAAATCTTCGTTTTGCGCGTCGTCGACCTACTAGTTAGACCCCAACCATACAATACGTTCGAGCGGCACGGGAAAACATCGAGGATCGTCCGTGTGCCTCGATACACTTGATAACGGCACGCGAGGCTCACCAGTTTAGGGGTGCTCGCGCACCGGCCCGACTTCAGCGGCCTGGGCATCGGACGAGTCATCCGGTGTCTTTGCAGTCGATGACGCATTTTCTGCGCCCGGTGGCTTGAGCGGCCCGCGCCAGACGAGTTCGATTTGCGAGCCGTTCGGTTCCGTCTGCATGATGCGGGCGGGCAGCCAATCCAGCGAGGGGGCCAGCCAGACGTCGATACGGCGCCGGTCCCCCTCATGCCGAGGCAATCTCATGAAGTGGCGTGCTTCGATATTTCCTTCGGCGGTGCGAATCGATTCGTCGCCGATCGTCTCGATCGGCCAACGTTCGCCGCTGTCGTCGTCGGCCACATAGAACGTGCGCGTCACGCCCGGTTTGTAAGCGTCCGGATCACCGCGCACGAGGCTTGCAAGCTGCATCACCATGCTGAAGCGGTCTTGCGCCCCCTCTGGCAGCGCCAGCGTGGCGCTCGAGCGCGTGAACCCGATGCGTTTGGCCGTGCGGTCGAACGTCGTGACCTCTTGCGGGCGGCGTCCGCGCTTTTCGATATAGCGCTCGGGTGCCAGCCCGAAGGCATCGATGCGCCCCTGGCTTTCATAGGAGAACGTGCCCACGAACGGCAACGGCACCGATACGACCATTTCGTAGCGATCGCCATCGCTCGTCCAGTGGATGGTGCCGGGCGCGTTTTCCACCCCGTTGTAAAACGTGTTGTAGTGCAGATTGCCCGAGGGTGGGACGGAGAACCGGACGCCCGACGCCGGTGCACTGGCGGGCACGGCCGCTGCGGCAGATGCTGCAGATGCTGCAGCGGGCATGGATGCGCCGCCGACGGCGCCCGGCCGGGCGGCGGTTCCCTCGATTTCGCTCGCCGTTTCGGCGGATGCCGCTGCTGGGTGCGTTTGGGACGGTGTCAACGCGTGGAGTACGGGCGCTCGCCCTTGCCGTTGGCCACGCGCGGGCTCGGGACGCGTCGCCGGCGAATGGCGGGGCGCCGGATGCGCCCGGTCGCGCGCGATCGGCTGCGGCGTGAGCAGCGCGACCTGCACCGGCGGCTTCACCGCGTCGGGCGTGGACGCATCGCGCACCCGCTCGAACCAAACGGCCGCGGTGCCGTGCAAGACAAGGACGGCCGCCAATGCGACGCCCCAGCGCCACGCGCGACGGTGCATTCCGCTAGAAGCGGGAACGGTGGCGGCGACATCGGAAGGCGATAAAGACGACATGGCGATTGGCTCGGTCGTCGTTCGGACGGCGACACGATGGGCGCCAACGGCGCCAGACGATTCGAGCTGCGCGGACAAACCGACATGATGCCTGCAAACGGCGCATCGCGCCGACGGCGCGGCGGCGCGCGGGTTTCCGGGGGGACGTACTCGGTATTAGCGGGGGGCTTCGCTGTAGCCGAGTTCGTAGGACAGCTTGCCGGCACAGTCCTTCAATGCGTGCGCGACTTCCCCCTCCCAGGAGAGATCGAACGCGCCTTCATGTCCTAGCGCGATCAGCCCCAGGGCGAGATCCCCGGAAGCGTCGAACACGGGCATGCAAAAAGCGTGAATGGTCGGCAGCAGCATGCCGGCCACGCGCGCTGCGCCGTGAGCACGGACCTCCTCGAGCACTGGGTCGAGTTCGGCCTCGTTGCGGGGCCCCGTTGCATGCGCGGAGCGGCGCGAATCGGCTAGTTCTCGTTCGATCATCGCGGCGGTCTTGCCGCGTGGCAGATACGCGGCGAACAGCAGGCCCGTGGCTGAGCCGAGCAGCGGCATCACGTCGCCGAGTTTGAGCGAAGCCTTCGCCGGATGGCTCGACTCCGTCCAATGGACGACCGTCGGGCCGAGATTGCCCCAGACCGCAATACCGACGGTGACGTCGAGCCGGTCGCGCAATTCTCCAAGCGCCAGCCGCGCAAGCTTGACGCCGTCCACCCGCGCAAGGCGGGCCAGCCCCATCTGCAGCGCGAAACCGCCCAGTTCGTAGCGGCCCGAGACGGGATCTTGCGCGACGACGCCCAGCCTCAGAAAGCTGACGAGATAGCGGTGCGCCTTGGCGGGGCTCATCTGTGCGCGCTTGGCGAGATCGCGCAGCATCATCGCGCGAGGTTCGTTCGTCAGCACGTCCAGCAGGCGAAAGCCCACTTCGATCGACTGAATGCCGGAGCGCACTTTCTCCTCGCCGGCGTCGTCGATTGCATCGGACGCCTCGGAGGGATCGGATGCCTCGGACGCCTCGGATATATCCGCCGCATGGGCCGGCGCGGGATCGAGCGTGTCGGGAGACGGGGAGGGCATTGCGGGCATGGGCAGGCAAAAAGGCCGGAAAGGACGGAAGCTCAAAACGAGCAAAACGAGCAAAACGAGGCCCGGCGGGCACGGCATCTGGGCACCGCCCGGCGTCGTCGGGTATTCGCCATCGTAAAATAGATTCCCGCTATCGTCATCTCACGGCTTCGATCCACGCATCCATGAAACTTGCCACGCTCAAAGACGGTTCACGCGACGGTCAACTGATCGTCGTTTCGCGCGACTTGCGCACGGCGGCGATCGCCGACGGCATCGCCCCGACGTTGCAACGCGCGCTCGACGATTGGCCCTTCTATGCGCCGCAGCTTGCCGAACTGTATGACGCTCTGAATCAAGGCCGCGCCCGCCATCCGTTCGCATTCGAGCCGAAGGACTGCATGGCGCCTTTGCCCCGCGCTTTTCAGTGGGCGGATGGATCGGCCTACGTCAGTCACGTCGAACTCGTGCGACGCGCGCGCGGTGCCGACATGCCGCCGGAATTCTGGACCGATCCGCTGCTGTACCAAGGCGGGAGCGACGATTTCCTCGGCGCGAACGACGACATCGTGTGCGCTTCCGAGGCGTTCGGCATCGACTTCGAGGCCGAAGTGGCCGTGATTACGTCCGACGTGCCGATGGCCACCGCACCCGAGGCGGCGCTCAAGGCAGTGCGCCTCGTCATGCTCGTCAACGATGTTTCCCTGCGCAATCTGATTCCCGCCGAACTCGCCAAGGGCTTCGGCTTCTTCCAAAGCAAGCCGGCCACGGCCTTCTCGCCCGTGGCCGTCACGCCCGACGAGCTGGGCGAGCATTGGCGCGAAGGGCGGGTGCAGCGGCCGCTGATCGTCCACTGGAACGGCAAGAAGGTGGGCCAGCCGGATGCCGGCGTCGACATGGTGTTTCACTTCGGGCAGCTCATCGCGCACGCGGCCAAAACGCGGAATCTGCGCGCTGGCTCGATCGTGGGCTCGGGCACCGTATCGAACAAGGACGAGAAACGCGGATACTGCTGCATCGCCGAGAAACGTTGCCTCGAAACGATCGCCCACGGCGCGCCGCAGACGGAATTCATGAAGTACGGCGACACGGTCAAGATCGAGATGTTCGACGAAGCCGGCAAATCGATCTTCGGCGCGATCGAGCAATCGGTCGCCCCGCTCGAGCGCGCGTGATAGCGCCGGCCTACTTCCCTAGGCGATACTGCATTTCGCGCCGGGTTTGGCCCGATGCGGCGCCGCGCGCGCGCGCCTACACTGACGATTGCAGACGATCGAGCGACGGC
The DNA here is from genome assembly GCA_963838695.1 of uncultured beta proteobacterium. Classification (GTDB taxonomy): domain Bacteria; phylum Pseudomonadota; class Gammaproteobacteria; order Burkholderiales; family Burkholderiaceae; genus Trinickia. The sequence goes on from CAWIRZ010000020.1 coordinate 46,048, forward strand.
CCGCGCGGGCCGCGCCCCACCGAGACGAGCCCACGCGGATGAGCCCACACGGAAGCGATACGACACCTCCCGACGACCTGGCGCGCTATGCGCAGTACCGCTCGCTGCGTTTGCGGCGCCATCCTCACGGCGTACTGGAAATCGTCATGAGCGGGGAGGGGATGAACAAGAGCGCGCTCGCGGCCGCCGACGACCGTATGCACTCAGAGCTTGCCGAGATTTGGCGCGACGTCGACCGCGATCCCGATACGCGCGTTGCGGTGATCCGCGGCGAGGGCAAGGGCTTTTCGGCGGGCGGCGATTTGGGTCTCGTCGAGCAAATGGCCGATCGCTTCGACGTTCGCTCGCGCGTTTGGCGCGAGGCGCGCGATCTTGTCTACAACGTGATCAATTGCAGCAAGCCGATCGTCTCGGCGATGCATGGGCCGGCCGTCGGTGCCGGGCTGGTCGCCGGCTTGCTGGCCGATGTATCGATCGCGGCGAACGATGCGCGCATCATCGACGGCCACACGCGCTTGGGCGTGGCGGCTGGCGATCACGCCGCCATCGTGTGGCCGCTGCTGTGCGGGATGGCCAAGGCCAAGTACTACCTGCTGCTTTGCGAAGCCGTCAGCGGCGCCGAGGCCGAGCGCATCGGGCTGGTATCGCTGGCCGTCGACGAAGCGGATTTGCTGCCGAAGGCGTTCGAGGTGGCGACGCGGCTGGCGCAAGGCTCGCAAAGCGCGATTCGCTGGACGAAGTACGCACTGAACAACTGGCTGCGCGCAGCCGGCCCCACGTTCGATACGTCGTTGGCACTCGAATTCATGGGCTTTTCGGGCCCGGACGTGCGCGAGGGCATCCAGTCGCTACGCGAGCGTCGTGCGCCCGAATTCCCGGGCGACGACGCGCTTTCCTGAGCGCATCTTCACGACGCATCTTCACGTATTTCCCTCATATCGAAGGAGCACTCGATGATCGACACCGCCGGCGATAAAACGCCGTTCCCGGGCTTCCCCGGCTTTCCGCCCGCCGAGATGCTGGACAAGATGTGGGACATGATGCGCCTGACGCCCTTCGGCGCGGCGTTTCCTGGGGCGCAGCCGGGCACGGCGCAAGGTTTCCCCTCGCCGCTCTCGGCGATGTCGGACATGATGTCGCCGCTGATGAGCGTCGAGGAACTCGACAGGCGCATCACCGATATGCGCGCCGTCGAGCAGTGGCTCAAACTGAACCTGAACATGCTGCAATCGGCCATCCAGGGGCTCGAAGTGCAGCGCGCGACGCTATCGACGCTGCGCGCGTTCGGCGCATTCGCGCAGGCATCGATGACGCAAGCGGCGGACGGTGCCGGGGCGCAAGCAAGCCCTGCTTCGTCGTGGGGCTCATCGACGAGCGCCTGGCCTAGCAGATCGGACGAGCGACCGAACCCGAACCCGAACGCGGGCGACGCGGCTGGCGTGGGCGAAAGCGGTCCCGCGGATGCCGCCGGCGAAGCCTCGGGGGCGGGCACGCAGGCCGGCGACGCGAGCGGCGCGGCCTTCGATCCGTCGAACTGGTGGAATCTGCTGCAGTCGCAATTCAACCAACTCGCGGCTTTTGCGATGACGCAGCCAGACGCTGCCGCAGAAGCCGAGTCGAAACCGGCTGCCGCGAACAAGACGGCCAGCGAGCGCGCGCCGCGCGCCAAGGCTGCCGATAAGCGCCCGGCGGCATCGCCCGAGCCGGCGGCCAAGCCAGCCGCCAAGCCAGCCGCCAAGCCGGCGGCCAAGCGTCCGAGCGCACGCAAGAGCACGGCAAAGCCGGCTTCGGCTACCGCCGTGCGCGGGGAGAAATGACGCCCGGCGGTTAGCGTCGCCTTCGCCATGCCGCGCGAACGGTGCGCGGCCGGCGCGCTTTCGTATTTTCTTCGGGTTGGGTGCCGTGCGGATAGCGTTGGTTTTGATGGGGGGCGGCGCCCGCGCCGCGTATCAAGTCGGGGCGCTCAAAGCGCTCGCGCAGATCGCGCACGAAGTGGCGCCGCTCGAGCGCGCCTCGCCGTTCACGGTCGTATGCGGAACGTCGGCGGGGGCGATCAACGCGGCTTCGATCGCGAGCCACGCGGACGATTTCGCGCTCGGCGTGGGCCGGCTCATCGATTTCTGGACGCATATTCGCGCACGGCAGGTTTATCGCACCGATTGGCTCGGCGTGGCCGCGGCCGGCGCGCGCTGGCTCACGGCGATGAGTTTCGGGTGGGCTGTGCGCCGCTCGCCGCGTGCGCTGTTCGACAATCGTCCGCTGGCCGAACTGCTGCACGGCGCGCTTGATTTCGCGCGGATCGCCGACATGCTCGACAGCCACGCGCTGCATGCTTTGTCGATCACGGCGCTCAGCTACTCGAGCGGCCGGCACTTGACGTTCTACCAAGCGGAGGAGCCGATCCAGTCGTGGCGGCGCGCCCAGCGCGGCGCGCGGATGGTCGCGCTCAAGCCGTCGCATCTGCTTGCTTCGGCGGCCATTCCCTTTCTGTTTCCCGCGGTGCCGCTCGAACTGGACGGCGCTACCGAATACTTCGGCGACGGATCGATCCGTCAAATCGCGCCGCTGAGCCCCGCGATTCACTTCGGCGCTCAGCGCATCGTCGTGCTCGGTGCGGCGGCGCCGCGCCCGGAAGTGCCGGCGGCGGGCCTAGAAGGCGGCTACCCCTCGCTCGCTCAAATCGGCCAACAGGTGCTCGCGAGCGTGTTCCTCGATTCGATGGGGGCCGACATCGAGCGGATCGAACACATCAACCGCATGATCGAGCATCTGCCGCAGCACGTCGAACCCGAGAGCGGCTGGCGTCATGTCGACGTCCTGGCGATTGCTCCGAGCGAGCGGATCGAACTGATCGCCGCGCGGCACCTCAAGCGATTGCCGCTCACGGTACGGGGGCTCTTGGGGGCGGTCGGCGGCAATCGGGCCGCAGGCGCATCGTTCGCGAGCTACCTGCTGTTCGAAGCCGAATTCGCCAGCGAGCTGATCGACCTCGGGTTTCGAGACACGCTGGCGCAACGCGACCGGCTGGCCGAGTGGATTCGGGCTGCGCTGGACGCGGCGCGGACAGGCGAAGCCCTCGGCGCTGGCGGCCCGTCGGTGGGCGTGCAGGCAGCGCGATCCGGCCCCTGAACGCTGCGGCGCGCGTTGTGGGGGTGTCAGGTTCATAGAAGCGGGGGCGACGGTTGTGGCGCGTGCTATCATTTCAAAGATTACGATCCGTGGGCGAACACTGAAAACCATGAGCGCGGCAGGTCGTCGTGCCGCCGTCCGCTGGACACGATTCTTGGCTCGGCGCGAGGCGCGGCGCCGCGTTCGATCATCGCCCGAGGCGCCCGGCGCCGGCCGGTGCCTGCACGCAAGGCGTCTTGCCGCATGTCGGGCCTTGAGTTCGATCAATCAACGGGTGTGATCACAGCGTAAAATCGTGCACTTTCCGCCGCATGGGTGCGGCGATCGGTTGCGCGCGGCAATAGTCATACGAGTTGGAATGGGCAGACCTGGGGTGGGACCTATGAACACCATGCTTTATCCGGAACTTTACAAATCGCTCGAGTCGGTCCGATGGGACATGGAGAAGGACATTCCGTGGGACAAATTCGACGCGTCGCTGCTCACCGACGAGCAGGCGACGACGATCAAGATGAACGCCATTACGGAGTGGTCCGCGCTGCCGGCCACTGAGATGTTCCTGCGCGACAATCACCACGATAGCGACTTCTCGGCGTTCATGAGCGTGTGGTTCTTCGAGGAGCAAAAGCATTCGCTGGTTCTGATGGAGTACCTGCGCCGCTTCAAGCCCGAGATGGTGCCGACGGAAGCCGAGTTGCACGCCGTGCGCTTCGTATTCGATCCGGCGCCGCCGCTCGAAACGCTGATGCTGCATTTCTGCGGCGAAATTCGCTTGAACCATTGGTATCGCCGTGCCGCCGAATGGCACACCGAGCCTGTCATCAAGCACATCTACGAAACGATTTCGCGCGACGAGGCGCGTCATGGCGGCGCTTATCTGCGCTACATGAAGAAGGCGTTGAACAATTGCGGCGACGTGGCGCGCGCGGCGTTCTCGAAGATCGGCGTGCTGATGGCGTCGGCGCGACGCACCGAGAAGCCGCTGCACCCCACGAACTTGCACGTGAACCGCGATCTGTTCCCGCGCGACACGATCCAATCGCGCCTGCCCGATCCCGAATGGCTCGAGCGCTGGCTCGACGAGCAGATCCAGTTCGACGACGGTTGGGAGAAGAAAGTCATCGAGCGGATCCTGCATAACTTGTCGCTGCTGTTCGAACGCACCTTTACGACGGCTCAGGAATTGAATCGCTATCGCAAGGAAGTTGCTTCACGCCTGCAAGCGGCAGGCTCGGCGGAGCACCAGCCCGCTTGACGAGCCGTATGGAATGACCGGGCCCGTTGGCGCGAGGGGTGTTGCTCCTCGCCCCGGCGGGCTTTTTGTTATCGGCGCGTTAATACGTCTGCCGGCTGGCCGGCTCCCCCTATCGGATTTCTCGCCATGTCTCCCGATTCTCGCAATTCCTCCGTCGCTCCCGCTGCTCCGGTTGCTGCCGTTTCATTCGAACGTAAGATCGCTACGCGCGAAGCGCTTGCCGCACGACGCGACACGCTTCCCGCGCCCGTCGTTTTCACGAACGGGGTGTTCGACATCTTGCATCGCGGCCATGTCACGTACCTGGCGCGCGCGAAGGCGCTCGGCGCGTGTCTCATCGTCGGGGTCAACAGCGACGCGTCGGTGCGCATGCTGGGCAAGGGCGACGATCGGCCGATCAATAGCGAGGACGATCGAATGGCGCTGCTGGCTTCGCTGGAGTGTGTCGACTGGGTGGTGCGATTCGACGAGCAAACGCCCGTCGAGCTGATTCGCGCGTTGCGCCCGGACGTGCTTGTGAAGGGCGGCGACTACGACATGGATGCGTTGCCCGAATCGGCGCTCGTACGCGGTTGGGGCGGGCGCTCGCTCGCGATTGCGTTCGAGCACGAGCGCTCGACGACGGCACTGCTCAAGAAGGTGCGCGCCCAAACGGGTGGCGCGTAGGCTGGCCGAGCGCCAGCCAGGCTCCATGTGCGCTGCTTCGACCGGCAAGCACCGCTAGCCTTTGCGGAGGCTTAACCCCCGAGCGGAGCGGCTTTGATCGACGGCGTGGGATCGGGCTGGCCCACAATCGCTTGCTCAGCCGTTTCGGCCTCGGAGATCGGCCGTGCCTTGATCCATTCGGGATGCACTTGCTGTTCGAGGTGGTGCGGCTCCCGCGCCCCCGCTGCCGGCAGTGGCCCGAGCACCCCGCCCGCAAGCGCGAAGGCAACTAAGTTCGCGAGAAACAAAATAGCGATCAGCCAACGCAACATCGTTACGTCTCCTTATCGGTCATAGCGCGCTTGCCGCGCCGTCTTGCGCTGCGATCAGCGCAAGCCCTGACAGGACAAGCGTATCGTGGCGCGTATGCGGCACATCGAGCACGCCTGCCACATCGCCTGCCGCACCGCCGCTCACGACGAGCCGCACCGGCTCGCCCCAAGCACGACACAGTTCGCGCCATGCACGCTCGAGCAAGCCGGCCTGCGCGAGCAGCGAGCCCGCCGTAATTGCTTGGTGGGTGTCGTTCGCGAACCAATGTCGCGCGAGCGCATCGCCCACGAGCGGGCGCCCCGAGTCGGCGGCAAGCGTCGGCAATTGAGCCGTGTGCTCGCCGAGCGAGCGCATCATGAGCGACCATCCCGGTGCGATCATACCCCCGACGAAACGGCCGTCGGCCGTGAGCGCTTCAAGCGTCGTCGCGGTGCCGAGCGTCGCGATCAAAAGCGGCTCGCCCGGAAACGCGGCATGCGCACCGATCATCCCGGCCCAGCGATCGCTGCCGAGGCGCTCCGGTGCAGCGTATCCGTTCGCTACGCCGCATTGCCGCTCGCGCGCGCGAATGAAGGTTCGCGGCAGGCTCGGCCAATGCGCGTCGATGAGCGCGGCCAACCGTGCGCCGACAGCTGCGCCGGCAACGTTCGAGATCCACGCTCCGCCAGGTGCGGGCAGGGCAGCCCATTCGGCCACTTCGGGCCAATTGGACATGGGCCACATGGGCGACTTCATGCCCGCCGGAGTCCGGCTGCGGGCCGTCGCCCGCGCGAGCGGACGGGTCTCGCCCCTCGCACTGCCCATCCAATACATGCGCGAACACACCGCTGTGCAAGAACACCCCGCGCGCATCGGCGAGTGCCCATTTCACCCGGCTGTTGCCGGCATCGATCAGCAGGAATGGGGCAGGGCCGTTCATGGCGCGTTGTCGGCCAGCCGCAGCGACACGTCGCCGGTCGAGATCGCCTGAATACCGCTGTCGGTCAGCAGGAGCAGTTGCCCCGAACCGTCGACACCCGTCGCGATCCCGCGCGCGAACTCCATACCCTTTTCGATCAGCACCACCTCGCGATCCGCGTACGCATGGTGGCCGTTCCAGCGATCGACGAATGCCGCGAATCCTTGGCCGCCGAAACGCTCGATCATCTCCGTCAGCGCTTTGACGACGACAGCCAGGGTGTCGGTCAGATTCGCATTCGGCACGGCTTGCGAGAGCGCGGCCGGGGGCGTTGCGCGCGCCTGCGCCGGCATCGCCGACGCGGCCGCTTGCAGCTCGGCTTCGAGTGCTTCGTCGCGCTGCACGTTGATGCCGATACCGATGACGACCGCACTGGCGCTCGCGGTGCTCCAGGCCGTCTCGATCAGGATTCCGGCGAGCTTGCGGCCGTCGAGCAGGACATCGTTCGGCCATTTCAGCGCGAACCGTGCGGCTTCGCTCGGCGTGAGGCGCGCGAGGGCGTCGGCCACGGCCACGCCCGCCGCGAGACTGAGCCCGGCCAGTCCCGCCAGCGGCCGCGGCAGTACGCATGCGAGCGAGAACGTCAGCGCGTGTCCGGGTTTCGTTTGCCAACTGCGGCCCTGTCGCCCGCGCCCGGCCGTTTGCCGATAGGCGGCCCGCACGGCATGCACGCCGGACGCGGCGCGCTCGCGCGGCAGCGCCTTCATGCGCGCCATCAAATCGGTGTTCGTCGAGGCCGTTTCATCGACGATCTCCAGTGCATCCGACGGGATCGCACCGGCGCCGCCGGCGCGGGCCCGGTCCCGATCGATGCGCCAATCGTCGTCGCGCCCCTGAGGTACGGAACCGGGGCTTGGAGGGGGAAAAAGGGTATCGGTCATGGCCGTATTGTAGTGGGGCCGGCGACCGCTGGCGCGGCAAACGCGCGCAGGGCGAGGGCGGTCGTGGGACGCGCGTGCGCCGCCAGAGCGGGCGAAAGGGCGAAAGGGCGGCAGCCTCGCACGACATCGTGTCGGAGCGCGGCCCGCTACAATGGCCGCAGTTCAGTTCATCGCGTAGGACGCCCCTCCTTGGACTTCGATACTCCCCCCGGCTTGCGCATCGAGCACGGCAAGCCGGGCCCGCTTATCACGCTGTTCGGCCAATGGACCGCGCTGGCACTTGCGCGCGACCGCGCTCGTGCCGGAGCGAACTCGGGGCTGGCCGCGCTCGCACGCGCGACGCCGCCGGGTGGTGGGGCGGCGCAGTGGGACTTGTCGGCGGTGGTACGGATGGATCACGTCGGCGGGCAGGCGCTGTGGCGCGTCTGGGGCCGCAAGATGCCCGAGCGCATCACGCTCACCGATACCCAACGGGACATCTTCGCCCGCATCGCGCTGCTCGAAACGCAACGCGAGAGCCCGGAGCCCGTCGAGCGCATCGATTTCGTGACCGCGCTCGGCCGTTCGATATTGGGCTTTGCCGATCACGCGTACGGCGGCTTGGCGATGTTCGGCCGATTCGTACTCGATGCGCTTTCGGTCCTGCGCCGCCCGAGCCGCACGCCGTGGCTCGAAATCTCGGCGAACGTGTACAGCGCGGGGGCGAAGGCGTTGCCGATCACGGCACTCGTCGCGTTCCTGATCGGCATCGTCCTCAGTTATTTGTCCGCGCAGCAGTTGCGGCTGTTCGGCGCGAATCAATACATCGTCAATATCCTCGGGCTCGCCGTGATCCGCGAACTCGGTCCGGTGCTCTCGGCGATCCTCGTCGCCGGCCGCTCGGGTTCGGCCATCACCGCGCAAATCGGCGTCATGCGCGTCACGGAAGAACTCGACGCGATGCGCGTCATGGGCATCCCGCACGGCCTGCGCCTCGTGTTGCCGCGCGTGATCGCGCTCTCGGTGGCCATGCCGCTGCTCGTCATGTGGACGAACATCGTCGCATTGATCGGCGGTGCGCTGGCGGCGCAGATCGTGCTCGGCATCGACGTTGCCTACTTCGCGCGCGCGCTGCCGAGCGTCGTGCCGATCGCCAATCTTTGGATCGGGCTCGGCAAGGGCGTCACTTTCGGGATGTTGATCGCGCTCGTCGCGTGCCACTTCGGTTTCCGGATCAAACCGAACTCGCAAAGCCTCGGGACGGGCACGACATCGTCGGTGGTCTCGTCGATCACGGTCGTCATCTTGGCCGATGCGATCTTTGCGATCGTCTTTCAGAATGTCGGGTTATGACTGCTCCGCTCACTGCCGCCGTACGCCACTGCCCGCCGCCTGCAATCGCGGAGCGCGTGATTGAAGTGCGCGATTTGACGAAGCGCTACGGCGCGATGGTCGTGCACGAGCATTTGGATTTCGACGTGCGCCGAGGCGAGATCGTCTCGATCGTCGGCGGTTCGGGCTCGGGTAAGACGACGCTGGTCCGGCAGATCCTCGGGCTCGAGGCGCCCACGTCCGGCACGATCGAGGTATTCGGGCGCGATACGGCGACGATCGACGAGCAAACGGGACGCGTGATGCGCAGCCGCATGGGCATGCTGTTTCAGCAAGGGGCGTTGTTCTCGTCGATGTCGGTGTTCGACAACGTCGCCCAGCCGATCCGCGAACTCGCCCGCGTGCCGCCCGCGCTGCTGAAGGATATCGTCATGTTGAAGCTGGAGATGGTGGGGCTGCCCTGCCAGCACGCATCGAGTATGCCCGCGGCTCTGTCGGGCGGGATGATCAAGCGCGTGGGGATTGCGCGTGCGCTTGCGTTGGAGCCCGAATTGCTGTTTCTCGACGAACCCACGGCGGGCCTCGATCCGAAGGCGTCGGAAGATTTTGTTGAATTGATCGCGACGCTGCATCGCGCGCTCGGTTTGACCGTCGTCATGGTCACGCACGATCTCGATACGATGACGTCGTTGTCCACGCGCGTAGCCGTGATCGCCGATCGTCGCGTGCTCGTGGCCGCGCCGATCGAGGAGGCGGCAGGGCTGGATCATCCGTTTATCCGCGAGTTCTTCCTCGGCCGGCGCGGGCGGCGCGCGCTTCAGGCACTCCCGCCCGAGCGCCGGGCCAAACTGCCGCCGGCCGCGCTCGAGCCGGCGGCAGCCGAGGTGCAGCTATGACGCGCCGGCGCACTGCCGCCGACGCCTCGCCGAACGACGGGACGAAAGCGAATGGAAAATAAATCGCACGCATTTTGGGCCGGGCTCTTCACGATCGGCCTTGGGGTCACGATCGCGCTGGCCGTCTTCTGGTTCAACCTCGATCGCACGGTGCGCATCCCGTATGATTTGATCTCGCATACGAATGTCACCGGTCTCTCGGTCGACGCGGACGTGCGCTATCGCGGCCTGCAAGTGGGGAAGGTGCAGTCGATTCATTTCGATCGCAGCCATCCTGGAACGATCGTCATTCGCATCCTCGTCGACAAAAACACGCCGGTCACGCGTTCGACGTTCGGTAGCCTCGGCCTGCAAGGCGTCACCGGAATCGCGTTCGTGCAACTCGACGATACCGGCGCCGATCTCGGGCCCGTGCCGACCTCGGACAAGCATGTCGCGCAGTTGCCGATGCGCGCCGGTTTGCTCGATCAACTGCAACAGCGAGGCGATGCCTTGCTCAGCGAATTGCAGAGCGTGGCCGCGCGTGCCGACGCGATGTTGTCGGATCAGACTCGCACTCAGTTGATGGCGACGGCGTCCAGCCTTCAACATGCGGCCGATGCCGTGAACGCGCTTGCGCTAGCGGCGAAACCGGCGGCGACGCAATTGCCGGGGACGATGAGCGAACTCACGCGCACGCTCGCTTCGACGAACGCGCTCGTTACCACGCTGTCGTCGCCGAGCGGGCCGCTGGTGTCCAACTTGAACAAAATCGGCTCGGCGGCCGATCGCGCGGGCGGAACCCTCGCGACGATGGACGCTTCGCTGCAGGCCATGTCGGCGCGGCTCGACTACGAGACGCTGCCGCGCATGAATGCACTGGCTACCGATGTAAGCGGTGCGGCGCGCGCGTTCGATCGTCTGGCCGATGCGGTCGGCACGAGCCCGAGGAGTTTGCTGTTCGGCGTGGGGCGCGCGCGGCCCGGCCCCGGCGAGCCGGGATTCGCTTGGCCGGCACCCGCCGACGCCCGGCACTGAATTGACGAGGAAGCGCAAAGCATGACACGTTCATCCGATCTAACGGTCCGGGAAAGCGGGGAATCTGTAGGCTCGATGTTCCGGCGACGCGGGCGCGGTCCGCTCGCGGGCCGCTTGATGACAGCGCTATGCGCGCTTGCGGGCGCGGCGCTATTCGGGGCGATCGGCGGCTGCGCGTTCGGCACGCCCGCCGCGATCTCGAACATCCGCTACGACCTCGGCCCGCAGACAGCGCCCGCTTATTCGGGCCCCTTGCCCGTGCTGCGTTTGTTCGACGTGCACGCGCCGGCCGCGCTCGACACCGACAACATCCTGTACCGCATGAGCTACGCGGACCCGCGCCAGACGGCGAGCTATGCCAATAGCCACTGGACGATGCGGCCCGCGCAGTTGCTGACCTTGCACGTGCGAGCGGCGTTGGCTGCGCGAGGGGCCGTGCTGAGCGGCGGCGAAGCGGTAAATGTGCCGCTGCTGACGATCGACCTCGAGCAGTTCGAGCAGGTGTTCGACAGCGAGAGCGAGAGTCACGGCGCGTTGACGGCGCGTGCGACGCTTACGCGCGACGGCGCATTGATCGCGCAGCAAACCTTCGTGGCACGCGCGCCGGCGAGCACGGCGAATGCGGCAGGCGGCGTGCAAGCACTCGCGGCCGCGAGCGACCAATTCGTGGCCCAGTTGACAACGTGGCTCGCCATGCAGCCGGGCGCTGTCGCGCGATGATTCGAATCCGGCGAGCGTTGCGCGCAACCCGCCAGCGAGGCCGCGCAACGCTCGCTATAATCGGCCGACTTCCCTCTCCTGCCACCGCGGGAAGGGCCACGCATCGCGCGATGCCCGTTCGCTACGCCAAGCAGGCGGCGAACCGGCTTACCACCGAAGCCGAACACCATGGACTCCTTTTACAAGTACCACGTCTTTTTCTGCACGAACAAACGCGATCCCGACGCGGAGCGCCCCAGCTGCGGGCTGCGTTGCAATGCTGAAAAGATGGTCGACCACACCAAAAAGCGCGTGAAGCAGCTTGGCCTGGCCGCCCCCGGCAACGTGCGGATCAACAAGGCCGGTTGTCTCGATCGCTGCGAGCTGGGGCCGGCGGTCGTCGTCTATCCGGAAGGCACGTGGTACACCTACTTCGACGAAGCCGACCTCGACGAGATCGTCGATTCGCATCTGAAGGAAGGCAAGATCGTCGAGCGCCTATTGATCGACAAGATTGCTTGATCCGCTCTGCGAACCGTCATGAACGTTCATACCAAGAAGTTTCTCATCGACGGCCCCGTCGGAAAAATCGAAGTCGCGCGCGATGACCCGGACGGTGCGGCGCGCGGTATCGCGCTCGTCGCGCATCCGCATCCGTTGTTCGGCGGCTCGATGGACAACAAAGTCGCAGTGACGCTCGCACGCACGCTCGTGCAACTGGGCTACGTGACGTACCGCTCGAATTTCCGCGGCGTGGGGCAAACCGAGGGCCAGTTCGACGAGGGTGTCGGTGAGCGCGACGATCTGCTCGCGTTGCTCGGCCATATGCGCGGGCAGCCGGAGCACGCGTCGATGCCGCTCGTGCTGGCGGGTTTTTCGTTCGGTACGGCTGTCGCGTCGCACGTGGCGCGCACGCTGGCGGAGCAGGGGGAAAGCGTCGAACGAATGGTGTTCGTCGGCACGGCCGCGAGCCGCTTCGAGATTGCTACCGTGCCCGAGAACACACTCGTCATCCACGGCGAGCAAGACGAAACGGTGCCGATCGGGTCCGTGTTCGACTGGGCTCGGCCACAGGAGCTGCCTGTCGTCGTCATTCCCGGCGCGGAACATTTTCTCCATCGCAAGCTGCACATCTTGAAGCGCATCATGCTCGATGCCTGGCGTTGAGCTGACATACAGCTGACGAATCGGTTCGCGGCGAGGCGCGCACGGTGTCGCATCGAGGGCGCGATAGGGCGCGAAAGGGCGCGATTGGGCGCGATTGGGCCTGCGCGTGCCGACAAAAAACGCGTTTTCGAGCAGACGTGCCGCGTATAATGGGCGCAATTTTTTCGCGCCGTGCCGTCTCCCAGGCCCCGCTCGATCCATCGCGGGTAGCCTTTGCGGCCTACGCGAGCGAATCGAGCGAACCGAATCGTGCGCAGTGGGTCCAATGGGCGCCGCGCTGGCGCGTCGCTCGTTCCTCGTGCGTCGCGACGAGCGGTGAGAACCGCCGATCGGCGGCCGGCACTTCCCGATCGCGCGCATGGCGCGCGTCGCTTTTCTGCACGAATCGATCTATGCGTTCCTCCTCGCTCTGCTTCCCGTCGCTTGCCTCGTCTTTCGTTCCCTCGTCGTTTCAGCGCACTGCGCCGATATGCGCGCTGATTGGCGCCGCGCTGATCGCCGGCGCCGCCTATACCCCAGCCGCGCATGCGCAAGTGCCGCCGCCGGCCGTGACGGCCAGGTCGTGGGTGCTCGTCGATGCGACGAGCAATCAGGTTCTCGCATCCGGTAATGCCGACGAGCGCGTCGAACCGGCCTCGCTCACGAAGTTGATGACGGCCTATCTTGTCTTCGAAGCCTTGCAGACGAAGAAGATTTCGATGGATCAAGTCGTCACGCCGAGCGACGCGGTGCGCCGCGTGAAAAACGACGAATCGCGCATGTTCATCGAAGCCGAGAAGCCCGTCACGGTGCACGATCTCGTCTACGGCATGATCATTCAGTCGGGCAACGACGCGGCGATCGCACTGGCCGAACTTGTCGGCGGCAGCGAGGCCCATTTCGTCGAGATGATGAATGCGGAAGCGCAGCGCCTCGGCATGAAGGGCTCGCACTATGCCGACGTGAACGGCATGCCGTCGCCGGGCCACTACACGACGGCCGGCGATCTCGCCGTGCTCTCGGCCCACCTGATTCGCGACTTCCCCGAGTACTACGGCATCTTTTCGGTCAAGGAATTCACGTACAACAAGATCAAGCAGCCGAACCGCAACCGGCTGCTCTGGATCGATCCGACCGTCGACGGCTTGAAGACGGGCCACACGCAAGCGGCCGGCTACTGCCTGATCGCCTCGGCCAAGCGGCCGTTGCCTGGCGTGGCCGACGCGTCTCGCCGTCTCGTCAGCGTGATGATGGGCGAGGAGAAAGAGCACGAGCGCGTCCAAGACAGCATGAAAATGCTGAATTACGGCTACTCCGCCTATGACACGGTGCGCTTGTTAAAGGCGAACCAGAGCGTGCAAACGCCGCGCGTGTACAAGGGGGCGGCCAATAGCGTGCAAGTGGGCGTGAAGAGCGATCAATACATCACCGTGCCGCGTGGCATGGGCGACAAGATCAAGCCGCAATTCGTCCTGAACGAGCCGTTAGTCGCACCGATTGCGAATGGGCAGCAAGTGGGAACGGTGCAAATCGTGTCCAACGGCAAGACACTCACGCAGTTCCCGGTCGTCGCATTGCAGGCGGTGCCGCAGGCGGGCATCGGCGGACGGGTGTGGGATTCGCTCTTGCTCATGTTCGGCAAGAAGAAGTGACGGAGGTACGATGGTGAGCCCGGTGAACGAGTCCCTATTCGAGTTTCCTTGCGACTTTCCGATCAAGATCATGGGCAAGGCACACCCCGACTTCACGGATACCATCGTGAACGTCGTTCGGCAATTCGATGCGACCATCGATGCCACGCGCGTCGAAACTCGGCCCTCGAGCGGCGGAAATTACACCGGGTTGACGGTGACCGTGCGCGCGCACAGCCGTGAGCAGTTGGACGACATCTATCGGGCCCTCACCGGGCATCCGATGGTCAAAGTCGTGCTGTGAACTGCGCGCGAAAGCGCTCGATTTCCTCCATCAACCACGCGCGAAACGCCTGAACGCGCCCGCTGACCAGCAGCGGGGGCGGGCAGACGAACCAATAGGACGACGCGCTTGGCGCGTCGATCTCGAACAAGCGCACGAGCCGGCCGGTGGCGAGTTCATGGGTCGCGATCGAGCGCCGTACGAGCGCGATGCCTTGCCCGTCGACGGCCGCTTGCAGCAAATTCGACGAATCCTGATAGAGCACGCCGCGCCGCGGCTCCGGCCGGGCGCCGAGCCCGGCCGCCTCGAACCACACCTTCCACATCTGATCGTCCGTGCGCAGTAGCCGCGACGATGCCGCCAATTCGGCCGGTGTCGCCGGGAGCGCGCCGCCGTTGAACGTCGGTGCGCAAACGGGAAACGACACCTCGTCGAGCAGCGGCTCGACGTGCAGATCGGGATAAGGGCCGATGCCGAAACGGATGGCGACGTCGACATCCTCGCGCGTGAAATCGGTGAGGGCGTTCGTCGAGAGCAATTCCAGATCGATCTCCGGATGACGCTCGATAAAGCGGCCGATGCGCGGCGTGATCCAGCGCGCGGAGAAAGACGATGCCGACGAGACGACGAGCCGCCGCGCCCGCTGGCCTTCCCGTACCTCGCGCGTGGCATCGGCGAGGGCCATCAAGGCCGCGCGCACCTCCTTCGCGTAGCGGCAACCGGCGTCCGTCAGCCGTACCCGCTTGCCCTGGCGCGAGAACAACGGCGTGCCGAGTTCGTCTTCTAGCGCCCGGATCTGATGGCTGACGGCGCCGTGCGTGACGAACAGCTCGTCCGCCGCGCGCGAAAAACTCTCGTGGCGCGCGGCTGCCTCGAATGTTCTCAAGGCATTGAGCACAGGCAGTTGTCGCAGGTCCACGGTGCCCTCTTTGTTAGTTTTTCTCACATGAGCGTGAGAATTGATCGTTTTGCCGTTTGCCTTGGCCTGCCTAGGATTGTAGCCACGGAGCAACTTTTGGATGAAACGATCATGCGACAAATTTCCTCAAGTAACACGTTCGAAATCGCACCCGGCGAAACGTTGCCGATGATGGTGGCATACAGCACGCGCCTCTCGGTTCATGGCGCGCCGGTGTGGGTGACGCGCAGCAACGATGTCGAGGATTACTGGCTCGCGCCCGGTCATTCGCTGCGCCTACGGCCTGGCGAGCGGCTATGGCTCAGCACCGAAGGCGGGGGCTCGGCGCGGGTGGCATTCGTCGCGCCGCTGTCGCGCACGTCGAGGCTCACCGACCTCATGCGCTCGCTGTCGGACTGGTGGGTCGCGCGTCGCAGAGGCTGGTGTACCGTTTGAGCGACGATTCGAGCCGCACCCGGACGCCCGGGCCGAGTGCGGCGGCTTCCCGCAGCCTGGATTGCGCACCAACGATTCGCCGCGGGCGCGGGCGCGGCAATCGCGATTCCGGTAAACTGCGGCACATCATGTCTGCCGCATCGTCTCTTTCGCCCGTCTCCCCGCTGCCGTCGTCTTCGGACGAGGCCCCGCAGGACGGCGCGGTTTCCAGCGTCGAGCCCGTTCTCGACGCCCCGATGGCAGACTTCTTGGCACCGATCGTTCGCTGGCAAGGGCGGGTGCCCTACGAAATCAGCTTCGACGCCATGCGCGCGTTCACCGAAGCACGTACCGCCGAGACGCCGGACGAAATCTGGCTGGTCGAGCATCCGCCGGTTTTCACGCTGGGGCAGGCGGGCAATCCCGCTCATTTGCTGTCCGCCGATCCGGCGATTCCGCTCGTGAAAGTCGATCGAGGCGGGCAAATTACCTATCACGGCCCCGGGCAAGTCGTCGCCTACCTGCTGCTCGATTTGCGCCGGCGCAAGCTCATGGTGCGGGAAATGGTCACGCTGATCGAGCAAGCCGTGATCGATACCCTTGCGGCGTATAATCTCGTCGGCGAGCGCCGGGCCGGCGCGCCGGGCATCTACGTGGGGCCGGGGCCGGGCGGGCATGAAGGCGCCAAGATCGCCGCGCTTGGCCTGAAAATCCGCAACGGATGCAGCTATCACGGCGTAAGCCTCAACGTAAGGATGGATTTGCGGCCGTTTCTCGCGATCAACCCTTGCGGCTACGCGGGCCTGGAAACGATCGACATGGCGACGCTCGGCGTCGCCGCCGGCTGGCACGAAGCGGCCGAAACCCTGGCGGCACAGCTCGCCGCGAACCTCGGCGGCGCGCTTGGCGCACGCTCATCGACTGGATCACCGAATGACTGACGTTACCGCTCAACCTGGCGGCGCCTCCGACGCGCCCCAAGCCGCTCCTGCCTACGACGCGACCGCCAAGCAAAAGGCGCAAGCGAAGACGGCGCGGATTCCGATCAAGATCGTCCCGCTCGAAAAGCTGAAGAAGCCCGAGTGGATCCGCGTGAAGGCGGCAACGGGCAGTTCGCGTTTTTCGGAGATCAAGCAGATCCTGCGCGAGCACAACTTGCATACCGTGTGCGAAGAGGCGAGCTGCCCGAACATCGGCGAGTGTTTCGGCAAGGGCACGGCCACGTTCATGATCATGGGCGACAAGTGCACGCGCCGCTGCCCGTTCTGCGACGTCGGTCACGGCCGTCCCGATCCGCTCGACACGGAAGAGCCGGGGAATTTGGCGCGCACGATCGCGGCGCTCAAGCTCAAGTACGTCGTGATTACGAGTGTCGATCGCGACGATTTGCGCGATGGCGGTGCTGGGCATTTCGTCGAATGTATCCGTCAAGTGCGCGAGCACTCGCCGGCGACGCGCATCGAGATCCTGACGCCCGATTTCCGCGGTCGCCTCGATCGCGCGCTCGGAATCCTGAACGCGGCGCCGCCCGATGTGATGAACCACAACCTCGAAACGGTGCCGCGCCTGTACAAGGAAGCCCGCCCGGGGTCGGATTATGCGCATTCGCTGAAGTTGCTGAAGGACTTCAAGGCGCTGCACCCGGATGTGCCGACGAAGTCGGGCATCATGGTGGGCCTCGGCGAAACGGAAGAAGAGATCCTGCAAGTGATGCGCGATTTGCGCGCGCACGATGTCGATATGTTGACGATCGGCCAGTATCTGCAGCCTTCCGAGCACCATCTGCCGGTGCGTGCCTACGTGCACCCCGACACGTTCAAGATGTACGAGGAAGAGGCGTACAAGATGGGCTTCACGCATGCGGCCGTGGGTGCGATGGTGCGCTCCAGCTACCACGCCGATCAGCAAGCGCACGACGCGGGCGTGGAGGGTGTGGTTTGATGCGCTTCGGCTAACGCCGAAAACCGCTTCAATTCGTTTTCAGCTGCCAGCGCGGCGGCGCGATCGATCTCGATAATCGGTCGTGCCGCCGCGTTTTCATTTGCTTCGCCATTCGACGCCATCCGTCCGACGATTCGAACGGAGAGGGATTTCCGGGTAACGGGACGCCCGCGCTCCGGCATTCCGGAAAGCCGGACACGGGCCGTCCTTGTAAACGTAAAAACACAATAAAATCAAATACTAAGGACGCGATGCAGACTGGCATCGACCTTGCAATCGATGGACCCCACGAACGGCCGCCTGGGCCGATCGATTTATTTCTAAGCTGGGAGACAACGATGCGTCCTTTGAAGAAGCCCTTCTATCGAATCCTCTATCTGCAAGTGATCGCGGCGATCGTCGCCGGGGTCTTGCTCGGCCATTTCGCGAGCGCACTCGCGATCGACATGAAACCGCTCGGGGACGCATTCATCAACCTGGTGAAGATGGTGATCGGGCCGATCATCTTCTGTACCGTCGTCACCGGCATTGCCGGCATGGAGGACCTGAAAAAGGTCGGTCGCGTAGGCGGCAAGGCGCTGCTCTACTTCGAAGTCATCTCCACCTTCGCGCTGTTGCTCGGCCTTATCGCCACGCACGTGCTGAAACCCGGTGCGGGCTTCAACGTCAACGTGAATACGCTCGACGGCAAGGCTGTGGCCTCATATGCCGCCAAGGCGCACGGTCAAAGCGCCGTCGATTTCTTCATGCATATCATCCCGCGCACGTTGACCGATGCCTTCGCGCAGGGCGAAATCCTGCAGATTCTGCTGATCGCCTTGCTCTTCGGTAGCGTGCTGGCCACGATCGGCGAGCGCGGCAAGCCCGTCACCGCTTTCATCGAAAGCCTCTCGCAGGTCCTGTTCGGGATCGTGCGCATCGTGACGAAGCTCGCACCGATCGGCGCGTTCGGCGCGATGGCCTTTACGATCGGCAAATACGGCGTCGGCTCGCTGCTGCCGCTCATGAAGTTGATCGGCACGTTCTATCTGACGGCGATCGTCTTCGTGCTCCTCGTGCTCGGTACCGTGGCACGTCTCGTCGGCTTCAACATCGTTCGCTTCGTCGCCTACATCAAGGAAGAGATGTTGATCGTGTTGGGTACGAGTTCGTCGGAAGCCGCGCTGCCGCAATTGATGGGCAAGCTCGAGAAGCTCGGATGCTCGCGCTCGGTGGTCGGCCTTGTCGTACCCACGGGATACTCGTTCAATCTCGACGGCACCAACATCTACATGACGATGGCCGTCCTGTTCATCGCGCAAGCGACGAACACGGATCTCTCGCTCATGCAGCAGCTCACGCTGATCGCGGTAGCCATGCTGACCTCGAAGGGCGCAAGCGGTGTGACGGGCGCCGGGTTCATTACGCTCGCGGCAACGCTCGCCGTCGTCCCGACCATTCCGCTTTCGGGCATGGTCCTGATTCTCGGCATCGACCGGTTCATGAGCGAATGCCGTGCACTGACGAACATCGTCGGTAACGGTGTGGCCGCGGTCGTCGTCTCGGCTTGGGAGAACGAACTCGATCGCGTGAAGCTGAACGCGGAGCTGGGCCGTCGCGGCCCCGCGGTCGCAGCGGATGCGCAGACGAATAACGCAGGCGTCTGACCGCTACAAGGCGCGGGTGCGACCGACGGGCTGTGCCACAATAGGACACGTTTTTGCCCGGAATCCGTCATCGTGCCGCGCCGCCTCATCGTCGTTCTCGCGCTTGCCACGGCGCTCCTTGTTGTGTGCGCCGCCACCTGGCACTTCGCCTGGCAGCGCGGAATCGACGTCTTGCAGCACCAGGCCGCCGCCCGCGCCGAGCGCACGGCCGGCGCGCTCAGCGATACCCTCGATCGCTATGAATCCCTGTCGTACCTCCTGGCGAGCCATCCCGCCGTCGGGGAAGCGCTCGATACGGGCGCGCCCGACGTCATCGCGCGCGCCAATCGCTATCTCCAAGACGCGAACGCCCACACACATGCCGATGTGACCTACATCATCCGTGCCGATGGCCTTTGCGTGGCCGCCAGCAATTGGGATCGCGCGGACAGCTTCGTCGGCTCGCAGTACAAGTTTCGACCGTATTTCATCGATGCGATGGCCGCGCGCGTGGGACGCTTCTTCGGCATCGGCACGGTGTCGCACGTGCCGGGGTACTACCTCTCGCAGCCGGTCCGCCGTGGCGGACGGATCGTCGGCGCGGCCGTCGTGAAGCTCAATCTCGAATCGTTTCCGGGGACGGACGCGGGCGAGCCCGTGTTGGTCGCCGATCGACACGGCGTGATTTTCCTATCGTCGGTGCCGGCTTGGAAATATCGCGCCGTGCGTGCCCTACCGAATGCGGTAGCGGCGACCATCGAAGAGACGCGCCAATACGCCGGGACGCCGATCACCGCCCTTCCGATGACGCCGGTGCGCGCGCTCGATACGCCCGATGCTCCGATCGTACGGGTGGGCGCGCGTTCGGCTGCACCATCGCCGTATTACTTGGTGACGCGGCGTACGGTGAGCGGGCCCGATTGGCAGTTGATGACGCTGGCCCCGGTGAGCTCGGTGGTCGGCGACGCGCGCAACGCCACGGCCGCGGTCGGGTTCGGCTTCATTTCAATCTGCCTGCTTGCGTTTTACTGGCGGGTGCGGCGCGCGCGTGCGCGCGATCGGGAAGCGAGCCGCGCCCGGCTGCAAGAAGCTTATGCGGAGTTGAACCAGCGCGTGGAAGCACGGACGGCCGATTTGTCGGCGGCCAACGCGCAATTGCAGACCGAAGTGGCCGAGCGCACACGCGCGGAAAACGAGCTGCGCGCGGCGCACGCCGAGCTGCTCCAGACGAGCAAGCTCGCGGCGCTGGGGCAAATGGCGGCCGGCATCACGCATGAACTCAATCAACCGCTGGCGGCGTTGCGCACGTTTTCGGATAACACGCGGGTGTTGATCGAGCGGGGGGCACTGCCTGCCGCGCGAGAAAATCTGGAGGCGATCGGCGCGCTCACCGATCGCATGGGCAAGATCACGAATCAGTTGAAACTGTTCGTCGGCCGCGCGCAGCCGAGCAACGCTTGCTCGCCCGTCGGGCGAGCGCTGCGCAACGCGTTGCAGTTGCTGCAGGAGCGGCTCGCGCGCGTCTCGGTCGACATCCGCATCCGCGAGGTGCAGCGCTTGCCCGATCCGCAAACGCAAGACGCAGCCGAAACGCCGAAACCGCAGCCGCAGCGCGAGCCCGGCGGCTATCGCCCGATGGACACGAGCGCCGACGACCCGGCACTCGTCGTCTACTGCGACGGCCTGCGTCTCGAACAAGCGCTCATCAATCTGATCGGCAATGCACTCGATGTGCTCGAGCCGCTCGAGCCGCTCGAGCCTGTCGCCGCTGCGCACTTGTCGATCGATATCGATGTTTCCGTCGACGCGCTGGCGGTCATCGTGCGCGACAATGGGCCCGGCATAGCGCCCGATGCGATGCCCCGGCTATTCGAGCCGTTCTTTACGACGAAGGGCGCGGGTAAGGGGCTCGGGCTCGGTTTGGCGATCGCTTCTTCCATCGCTCGCGATTGCGGCGGAACGCTGGCCGCGCATAACGAAGCGGGCGGCGGCGCGGCGTTCGTCTTGACGTTGCGGCGCGCAACCGCGTCTGTCTCCTCGGCCGTAGCCCAACGCGACGCCGCCCCGTCGGGCTGAAGCGCTGGCGCGCTGACCTGCGGCGAACTTCCAAGGCAACTCCCTTAACGATATGTACTCGACGGCGACAACGGACAACCCAGAAGTACTCTTCATCGAGGACGACGACCTCGTGCGGCGCGCGAGTGTGCAGAGCCTGCAACTGGCTGGATTCGCCGTCAGCGGGTATGGGTCGGTGGAGGCCGCGAGCGATGCGCTTAGCCGGCTCGACGAGCGGTTCGCGGGTGTCGTCGTTAGCGATGTTCGGCTTCCCGGCGCGAGCGGGCTCGATCTGCTCGTGCAGTGTCGCCGGACCGCGCCCGATGTGCCCATCATCCTGGTGACCGGGCACGGCGACATCTCCATGGCCGTGCAGGCGATGCGCGACGGCGCCTACGATTTCGTCGAAAAGCCGTTCGCTGCAGAACGGCTCGTCGATACGGTACGGCGGGCGCTCGAGCGCCGACGCCTCGTTCTGGAAAACGCCGCGTTGCGGCGCGAGCTGGCCGCGCGCGATGCGCTCGTGCCGCGCATCATCGGCCGCAGCCCGGCCATCGGCGAAGTACGGCGGCTCATCGCCAATATCGCCCCGACGGATGCGCCCGTGCTGATCATCGGCGATACGGGCGCGGGCAAGGAACTCATCGCGCGCAGCTTGCACGAACTGTCGCCGCGCCAAGCCAAGCCGTTCGTGGCGCTCAATTGCGGCGCATTGCCCGAGTCGATGTTCGAATCGGAAATGTTCGGCTACGAACCGGGCGCCTTTACGGGTGCGACGAAGCGCCGCATCGGCAAGCTCGAATTTGCATCGGGCGGCACCGTCTTTCTCGACGAGATAGAGAGCATGCCCCCGTCGCTGCAAGTGAAGTTGCTGCGCGTGCTGCAGGAAGGCACGTTCGAGCGCCTTGGCTCCAACTATCCGGTGAAGGTCGATTTACGCGTGATTGCGGCGGCCAAGGGCGACATGCGCTCGCTCGTCGCGGCTGGCACGTTCCGGCGCGATCTGCTGTATCGGTTGAACGTGGTGACGATCGACGTGCCGCCGCTCGCGGAGCGCCGCGAGGATGTCGTCCCGCTCGTCGAGCATTTCGTGCTCGAGGCGGCCGTGCGTTACGGGCGTCCCGCGCCGATGCTGACGGCCCGCCAACGGGCGGATCTGATGGCGCGAGACTGGCCCGGCAACGTGCGCGAGCTGCGCAACGCGGCCGATCGGCTGGTGCTTGGGATCGAAGGGGCATCGAGCGATGAGGCGGGTGTCGAGCCACCGGCCCAGTCGCTGAAGGAGCGTGTCGAGCAGTTCGAGCGGGCGGTTATCGCCGAAGTGCTCGAGCAGCACGACGGAGCCGTGTCGGCCGCGGCCGACGAATTGCATATCGGCAAGGCCACGCTTTACGAGAAGATCAAACGATACGGCCTCGCCGAACGGGGCGAGGCCGGGAAGGACGCGAGCTAGGTTGGAGCCGGCGGTTTTATGTTGCCGAAGCGCGCGTCTATGCGCGTCTGTGCGATCGACGGTGCGGGCTCAGGCGGCCGAGCCGAGCGCCTTTTGCAGCAACTGATCGAGTTCGGCGAATTGCGGTTCGCCGACATAACGCTTGAGGATCGTGCCGTTCTTGTCGACGACGAACGTCGTCGGCGTCATTTGCACGTTGCCGAACTGCTTGGCGGCGGTGCCGTCGTCCATCGCCACTTTGAACGGCAATTTACGCGTTTGCGTGTAGTTGACCACGTACATCGGCGCATCGTACTGCATCGCGACGGCTACGAACTCCAGGCCCTGGCCCTTGTAGCGGTTGTACGTGTCGATCATCTGCGGCATTTCCTTGATGCAGGTTTCGCAGTCGGTCGCCCAGAAATTGACGAGATAAACTTTGCCCTTCAAGTCGGATGTCGACAGCTTTTGTCCGGACAAAAGCGTGAACGTTGCCGGCGGCACCTGCTGGCTGCGGCCGAACGTGAAATAGGCGGCGATGGCGATGGCGACGGCCGCGCAGGCGAAGGCGACATAGCGCAGCGGGCTGGCGCGGCGGGCGGAAGAAGCAGGGGTTGGGTTCATCGATACGACCTCATGCGAACGATCGCGTCCCGCTGGGTGCGGGCGGCTCGACGGCGGGTGGCCGGAGCGGCGCGATTTGGCGTCGCCATTTTACTCGCATTCGGAAAAGCGCGGCCGGCGGTAGCCGCACAAGCACGAGCACCAGCCAGCCAGCATCCGCGGTTCGCGGGCGCGATGTCGGATAATGTCGGCTTCGGTCGAACTCCTCGATGGTCCTGCTCGTCGTCTATGCGCTTTCGTTCCCTCAGTCGGCTTTGCCGGCGGTGCCGGGTTGGCCCGCGCCGCTTGGCTGCCTTGCTCGCCTCGCGGGCTTCCTCTGCCGTTCGTGTCACGCGCACGCGGCAGCTTGTGTCGGTCATGCTGCAAGCGCTGGCCGCCATCACCTTCGCCAGCGCATGCTCGCCGGCCTACAACTGGCGGACGGTGACCGATGCGGCCCAGGGGTACACCGTCGATTTGCCCGCTAAGCCAACGGAGGACGAACGGCAAGTTTTGATTGCCGGCCAGAGCTTGCCGATGCACGTGCGCGCCGCGGAAACGCAACACGCCGTGTTTGCGATCGCCGTCGTGGATCTGCCGCGCGACGACGCGCCACTCGCTCAGGCCGTGGCAGACGATTTGCGTCATGCCCTCGCACGCAACGTCAGCGCGTCGCCGGTCGAGCGCGCGGTGCAGGTGCCGGTGTCGGCGGGCGGTGCCGTTCCGGGCTTCGATATCGTCGCGACAGGCGCGGCCGGTGAAGCGCATCAGCAGCGCACGATTCACGCATGGGTTGCCGTGCGCGGAAGGCATGTGTACCAGGCGGCGATCATTGCCGCGCAGGCACCCCCCGAGGAGCAATCCGAACAATTTTTCGGATCGCTCAAGCTCGACTAAGCAGCCGACCAATCCTGCGTAGTGGCCGATTCGGCTATAGGGGCCAGTCGAGCCGGGTGCATGCGAGTGAAGGTTTCGCCGCAAGAAAGGGCGCTAATCCCCGGATTTCTTGTAGATTTTCGAGCTATCCACAGAAGCTGTGGATAAGTCTGTGGGGAAATCCTCGTTAGGGGGCCGAGTCGCCCACGGAGCGGGCCTGTCCGTCCGTTGCCTACCTAGGTCGCACCGTAAAAAAATACAATAAAATCAAGTGGATGTAGTTCGACGCTGAAGCATTGCATTCAAACGGCCGTCAGGCGGCCCGAAATGCCAGAGTGTGCATAAGTCAAGTCTTGACAACGAAGATTTCGCGGATGGGGCGGGGGAGATCGCCTGCGTGCGGTGCTCACCGGTCAGGCCGCCGTGCTCGTCTGCCGCCGCCGCGCCCTTCGATAACCCTCACCCGTTCGGCAGCACACGCCGATACTGAATCGCCTCGGCAAGCTGCCCCGCATCGGGTGTGGCGCTACCGGCCAGATCTGCAATCGACCGCGCCACCCTCAGCACGCGGTAGTACGCGCGCGCAGACCAGCTGAATCGTTCGCTCGCCTCGCGCAGCAACGATTCGCCGGCGCAGTCCAGGCGGCAGACGTCGTCTACTTCGCGTCCCGACAATTCGCGGTTGGATTTGCCTTGCCGATCGATTTGTCGCTTGCGTGCCAACGCAACGCGCGCCGCCACGGTCACGCTAGGTTCGCCGTTTTGCGTCGCGCGGGCGCTCAACTCGGCCGGCGTCAGGGCCGGCAATTCGATTTGGATATCGATGCGATCGAGCAGCGGGCCGGACAGCTTGCGCAGATAGCGCGTCGCAGCTTCGGGCGTGCAACGGCAACGCCCGCCCGGATCGCCGCGCCAGCCACACGGGCAGGGATTCATCGCGGCCACGAGTTGGCAGGCGGCCGGGAAGTCGGCCTGCAGCGCGGCGCGGGAAATGGTGATGCGCCCCACCTCCAGCGGCTCGCGCAGCATCTCGAGAACGTGCCGATCGAATTCGGGCAACTCGTCGAGAAACAGCACGCCCAGATGGGCCAGCGTGATCTCCCCCGGCTGCGGTGGATTGCGACCGCCCACTAGCGCGGCCGCGCTCGAGGAATGATGGGGCGCCCGAAATGGCCGTCGCCGCCAATGCGCCGGCGAAAACCCGTGCGCGCTTGCCGAGAGCAGGGCCGCCGAGCTTAACGCTTCGTCGTCCGTCATCGGCGGCAGCAAGCTAGGCAAGCGCGCCGCCAGCATCGACTTTCCCGCGCCTGGCGGGCCGACCATCAACACATGATGTCCGCCGGCCGCGGCCACCTCGAGTGCGCGCCGGGCGCCTTCTTGACCGATGACGTCGGCCATGTCAGCTGCCGGCTCGCTCGGTGCGGACTCGCCCAGGTTGCGCGGCGCGATCGGGGAAAGGCGGGCCTGCGCTTCGCCAGATAGATGTGCGCACAACGACGGGAGATCCGAAGCGCCGAAGACGGCCACGCCGGGTACGAGCGCCGCTTCCCCGGCGCTTGCGGCCGGCAAGTACAACTCGGGGGGAGGCGCAGGGGCCGGCTCGGACGGGGCGCGCAACGCTTCGCACGTCGAGTCCTTCGCCGCTTTGGGTCCGAGTGCCGGCCGCGAGGCTTCCATGGGCCGAGTGCCGCCGCGGTGACTGCGGGCGGTGCCGCAGGCCATCGCGAACGCCCCGCGCATCGGCCGCAATGCGCCCGTCAATGACAGCTCGCCCGCGAACTCGCGCTCGCCCAGCGCGGCGTCGGGGATCTGTCCGCTGGCTGCGAGGATGCCGAGCGCAATCGGCAAATCGAAGCGGCCCGATTCCTTCGGCAAATCGGCCGGCGCCAAATTGACCGTGATGCGGCGTACGGGAAAATCGAAGCCGCAGTTTTGCAGCGCGGCACGCACACGCTCGCGGCTTTCGCGCACTTCAAGATCGGGCAAACCGACAATCGAAAACGACGGCAGTCCGTTCGCGAGATGAACTTCGACGGTCACTTCAGGCGCGCGGCCGGAAGCCGGCGCGCGCGAGCGCACCACGGCAAGCGACATGGATCCTCCAGCGGGATGGGCGGGTAAGCACTGTAGCGCACGCAAGCGCGCACTCGCCGGGCGCTAGACCATCGTTAGCCGTTCGGTCTAATGAATCGGGCCACTGGCTTCTCGGCGGGGTCCGTGTTCGAGACGCTCACTGGCCTCTTCGGGGCTGGCAGCACCTGTTGGCACCGCGCCCAGCCGATCGTCGACGACCGGCGCGCTGTCGTGCCGTGTCGAGCGCCCAGCCTCGGATGCTCAGCCGTCATATGAGCTGCTACCGGCGAATGCCTGACGACGATCGCCGCGGCCCAGCCCTCCGGCGCTGCGCGCCTCTGTGGTGCGTCTGGTTGCTCTTGGCGGAACTGCGACACGGTCCGCGGCCTTCGTTAGCTGCGCAGCTAATGAATCTATTTTTGCTAAAGTAAATCAATCGCTGTACATTAGCTGCACAGCAAAACCACCGATTTTCGCTAACAATCCATGGGAAACTTGAGCCACAACCCGAGCGCCGACGCACGCAGCGCTTTCGCGGTCGAAATCGCGAAGGAGCTTTGCTCACGTTTGGATGAGATCGCGGAAGGCCGGATCAAGGTTCAGCATATCGAATCAGATTTCGCGAACCTACCGGGGGTGGCTTTCGCTCTGGATGTCGATGCAGACGGCAGTCCGGTACGCATTGCCGTGGAAGCTCTCCGCTATGCGTATCCGCGTGACGTCCAGGGAGCAGTATGGAAGCTTGACGAATTCAAGCACGCCTACAACCACGAAAGGGTTGACGACCTTATCCTCCTCGTCGCCGCGGAATCGTTGAGTCCTGGGGCGCGGGACCTGCTTCGCAAGCGCGGAATTGGTTATTTCGAGCGCAACGGAAACCTCAACCTGAAGTGGCGAAACTGGTTGATCAACATCGAACGGCCCGACTTACCGTCGGTAAGAAGAGAGGCCACCTCGCTCTTCACGGGTTCGCGCGAAGCGGTCGTTCATGCGCTCCTGGTCAACCGGTACAAATGGCTGAGCGGGGGAGACCTGGCCGCCATGGCCCAGACTTCGCCATACACGGTCTCTGTTGTCTTGCAGGAGTTGGAGCGCCGTGAGTGGTGCGAATCGAGCGGCGCTGGTAGAACGCTTCGACGCCGGCTAAACAAGCCACGAGAGTTGCTAGCAGCATGGGCTGATCAATGGACGAAGCGCAAGGAACAACGTTCCAATTGGTACTTTTTCTCGGAGCGTCCCAATCTGCTGCTCACAAGATTGACGGCCAAGATCGAGTCCTCGAACCCATCCTTCGACTGGGCGTTCACAGGTACGGCCGCCGCGAATGTCTATGCCCCGCTCCTGACGAGCGTAGACACGGCAGAGATCATCGTGCCGCCCGGGGAGGCCGAGGGTATTGCTCGAGACATGCAGTTGAAACCTGCCCAAAAAGGAGCCAATGTCGTCTTCGTCGAACGTGACGGTGCTAGCCTTCTGTTCCGTGATGCGGTACCCGGGCACCCGTCATACTTCGTGAGCCCGTTCATCATGTATCTCGACCTCCTTAACGGGCGAGGCCGAAACAAAGAGCTCGCCGACCACCTTCTTGAAAAACTGGAGCTATAGATGGCCGGAGTCAAACCCGCCACTGCGGCGGGGTACAGCGCCGATGTCACCGAGGCTTGCGAGCGGACTCTGCTCACGCTGATCGGCGCATTCGGCAGCCTTGGCGAAACCCTCCGGCTGGTAGGTGGCCTAGTTCCGCGCTATCTAACGCCTGCGGCACCGCCGGCTGAGTTGGTGCCGGCCGGATGAGAATCGCCCGGGCAACGCTGGTTGCATCCCGGTTCCGAATTGTCGCCTGACATCGAGACCGTGGCGCGTTGAGAAGGGAAGCTACGTGATTACCTGTGAACGTTACGCCGAAAGCCGGAGCGCGCGAGCACACCACGGCAAGCGACATGGTTATCTCTCCGGAACCGGACGGCATCCGGGCGGCGCCGTCGTACTGAGCCGGCCGGCGCACTGGCCGGCCTAGGCTCGATTGCCGTCGCGAGCTCAACGCTCGCTTGGCGATAAGCGTGTGCGCCGCAAGGGCGCAGCGGGGTTAAGACTCTTGCGATGCGGCCAGACGCTGCTCGAGTTCCGCGACACGGCGCTCGAGCTCTTCAAGGCGCGTGCGCGTACGCAGCAACACCTGCGTCTGCGTATCGAATTCCTCACGCGTGACCAGATCGAGCTTCGAGAAGCCTTGCGTAAGCATGGCTTTCACGTTGCGCTCCACATCCTTCGCCGGCGAGTGCTTGAGCAGGTCGCTCACGCGATTCTGAAAATCCTGAAATAAATCATTCGGTTGCTTCATAGTGGTTCCCCTTTGCCGCACAAAAGATGTGCAGCATTTCTGCCGATTTGCGCTCGCGATGCACGCATGATCGAAGTTGGTGCGCGTTGCGGCTCACCTGCGTGCATCCACGAGCGGCGTTGGTGCGTACCCGAATCTCGGGCGTGCGAACACTCTAGCAACGATCGAAGGGTGGCGCCAGCGCGGCGGCGCGTCGCTAGCCGCTCGGCCGGCCTCGGCGCCGAGCGCGCACACCCGTTGCCACACACGCTAAACCCCACATGGCACGGCAGTTGCTTATTGTGGCCGCACGAATCGGGGCTCGCACCCGGCGCCGGTCCAACCACCGGCGAAGGCGCGCGACAACACAGTTTTCGCAACGAACAGAGGACTTTCATGAAGCTCATTACCGCAATCATCAAGCCGTTCAAGCTCGATGAAGCGCGCGAGGCGTTGTCGGCGATCGGCGTGTCGGGCATCACCGTTACGGAAGTCAAGGGTTTCGGACGCCAGAAAGGGCACACCGAACTCTACCGAGGTGCCGAATACGTCGTCGACTTTCTGCCGAAGGTCAAGATCGAGGCGGCCGTCACGGACGAGATCGTCGAACAAGCGATCGAAGCGATCGAGCGCGCGGCACGCACGGGCAAGATCGGCGACGGCAAGATCTTCGTCACGCCGATCGAGCAGGTGATTCGCATCCGCACCGGGGAAACGGGCGCCGACGCCCTGTAATTCGAAATTCAAGATTCGAATATTTAGCGACATAGAGGAAACCTAAGATGCGCAAACTTTTCATGTCTCTGGCGATGGTCGCCACGCTGCTCGTGGGCAGCGTCGGTACCGCGCTCGCCGACGACGCGGCGTCGGCCGCGGCCCCGGCCGCCACATCGGCACCCGCAGCCGCCGCTCAAGCAAGTGCCGCCTCGGCCGCTGCTGCGCCGGACGCATCCGCTGCCTCCGCGGCGGCAGCACCGTCCGCGCCGACCGCACCGTTCTCGGTCGATTCGTCCAAGATCAACTCGGGCGATACGGCCTGGATGCTGACTTCCACCGCGCTCGTGCTGTTCATGACGATCCCGGGCCTGGCGCTGTTCTACGGCGGCATGGTGCGCAAGAAGAACGTGCTGGCGACGCTGATGCAAAGCTTCGCGATCACCTGCGCCGTCACGGTCATCTGGACGGTCATCGGCTACAGCCTCGCCTTCACGCCCGGCAACGCGTTCATCGGCGGTTTCTCGCGCGTGTTGCTCTCCGGGATGAACTACATCAAGGGCGATAAGGCGACCACGCTGACGGTGAGCCACCTGGCGACGACGATCCCCGAATCGGTCTACTTCGTCTACCAAATGACGTTCGCGATCATCACGCCCGCCCTGATCACGGGTGCCTTCGCGGATCGGATGAAGTTCTCGGCGATGCTGGTGTTCATGTCGGTCTGGTCGATCGTCGTCTATTCGCCGATCGCCCACATGGTGTGGGAACCGACGGGCTGGCTTTCGTCGGCCGGTATCCTGGACTTCGCAGGCGGCACGGTCGTGCACATCAACGCCGGTGTCGCGGGCCTCGTCTGCGCACTGGTGCTCGGCAAGCGCGTCGGTTATGGGCGTGAAGCGATGGCGCCGCACAACTTGGTGCTGACGCTGATGGGCGCCGCCATGCTGTGGGTGGGCTGGTTCGGCTTCAACGCCGGCTCCGCCGTCGCGGCCGACGGCCGTGCAGGCTTCGCGATGCTGACGACGCAAGTGGCCACCGCCTGCGCGGCGCTCGGCTGGATGTTCGTCGAATGGATCACGAAGGGCAAGCCGTCCGCGCTCGGCATCGCATCGGGCGCCGTAGCCGGCCTCGTAGCGATTACCCCGGCGTCGGGCTATGTCGGTGTCGGCGGCGCACTCGCCATCGGCTTCATCGCCGGCGGGGTCTGCTTCTGGTCGGCCACCTGGCTCAAGATGAAGCTCGGCTACGACGATTCGCTCGATTGCTTCGGCGTCCACGGCGTGGGCGGGATCATCGGTGCACTGCTGACGGGCATCTTCGCGGTGAAGGACATCGGCGGTGCCGACGGCAGCTTGATCCTGCAAGCGAAAGGCGTGCTGACGACCCTCGTCTACAGCGGCGTTCTGAGCTACGTACTGCTCAAGATCATCGACCTCACGATCGGCCTGCGCGTGGCTGAAGAGGAAGAGCGCGAAGGGCTCGACGTGGTCCTGCACGGCGAACACGTGGAGTAATCGATCGGCATCGGGCGACGGATCCGGCCGTTTGGGAACCGGCTCCGCGCCCGACGATCCGAATCTTCAGCGGATTCGGTTCAATCGGATTGAGCACAGCGACTTTGGCCCGCCTCACGGCGGGTTTTTTGTTTCCGGGTTCGTCACACCCGCCACGCCCCGACCGTCTTCTATTGGACAGTAGAGGGCAGTAGAACGACGCGTCCGCGATCGTCGAAGCGCCAAACCGGTGCCGCGCCACCGGCTCGGCCGCCAGCACAGGCCCAGCACCGGCCCAGCACCGGCCCTGCGCCCTGGGGCCCAGCTCATGCGCCGCGGTATCGAAATGCCCCTACCCGCTATCGGGTCAATAAAGATGACGACCCCGGAATACCCTTGCGTTCCGCCGGATCGCCCCCAAATCGGCCAGGCAATTGCTCTACAATCTTTTTCTCCCCTGTTCATCGAGTAATCAATGGTTCCGCACTTAGTTACGGCGTTAAACGGTCCTCTGCTCGAATTGGAGCGGAAGATCCTCGACGCCACGCCGGCGATCGAGCGGTGGTTCCGGCTCGAATGGCAGGAGCACACGCCCCCTTTCTATTGTTCGGTCGATCTGCGTAACGCGGGTTTCAAGCTCGCGCCTGTCGATACGAACCTGTTCCCGGGCGGCTTCAACAACCTCCCGCAAGAGGTGCTGCCGCTTGCCGTGCAGGCGGCGATGGCCTCCATCGAGAAAATCTGCCCGGACGCGAAGAACCTGCTCGTCATCCCCGAGCGGCATACACGCAACGCGTTCTACCTGGAAAACGTCGCAAGGCTGGCGATGATCATGCGTCAAGCCGGTTTGAACGTTCGATTCGGCACGCTCGACGAAAACATCGGCGGTCCCGTGACGATTCCTCTGGCGGATGGGCAAAAGATCGTCCTCGAACCGCTCGAGCGCACGCCGCGTCGGCTCGGGCTTGAAGAATTTCGATCCCTGCTCGATCCTGCTGAACAACGATTTGTCGGCCGGCTTGCCGCCCGTGCTCGAGAATCTGCACGAGCAGTACGTGCTGCCGCCGCTGCACGCGGGCTGGGCCGTGCGCCGCAAGTCGACGCACTTTTCTTGCTATGACGACGTCGCCAAGAAGTTCGCCAAGCTCGTCGAGATCGATCCGTGGATGGTGAATCCGTATTTCGCTCGGGTCGAAGATGTCGATTTCGAAGCGCGCACGGGCGAGGAAGCGCTCTCCGACGCGATCGACGCCGTCATCAAGAAAATCGCACGCAAGTATCGCGAATACGGCATTAGCGAAAAACCGTACGTCGTCATCAAATCCGATGCGGGCACCGACGGGCGCGGCGTGATGACGGTGCACGATGCATCGGAAGTCGCGAATCTGACGAAGGGCGAGCGTTCGCGCATGTCGGCCTCGAAAGAGGGGCTGCACGTGCCCGACGTCATCGTGCAGGAAGGCGTCTACACGTTCGAGCGCATCGGCGAGGAAGTGGCCGAACCGGTCGTCTACATGATCGACCGCTATGTCGTGGGCGGCTTTTATCGCGTGCACGGTAGCCGGGAGCGCGATCAGAACCTGAACGCGCCGGGGATGCACTTCGTGCCGCTCGGTTTCGAACATACGGCGTTGCCCGATGCGCATGCCAAGCCCGGCGCAGCGCCGCCGAATCGGTTCTACATGTACGGCGTCGTCGCGCGGCTCGGGCTGCTCGCGGCGTCGGTCGAACTCGAAAAAACGGATCCGGAAGCGATTCAGGTTTGAGCGGCACCGTCTGCGCGCGCCCCGGCAGACGGTAAGTCGCGCGCATCCAACGAACGAGAGCCCGCATTCGGGCAACAGGGATAGGGGTTTCATGGACATTCTTTTCATCGCCGATCCGCTCGCGCACTTCAAGATCTATAAAGATTCGACCTACGCGATGATGGCGGAGGCCGCGCGTCGGGGCCATATCGTCTATACCTGCGAACCCAAGCATCTGGCGTGGAGTGCGCCGAACGTCGAAGCGACGGTGCGCCGTGTCGACATCGTCGGGGATACCGCCGATCTGCATCGCTATCCGTGGCACGAGAGCGGCCCGCACGAGCATCGCAACCTGACCTCCTTCGCGGCCATCGTGATGCGCAAGGATCCGCCGTTCGACATGGAATACGTGACCGCCACGTGGCTGCTCGAATTGGCCGAGCGCGCGGGCGCACGCGTATTCAACAAGCCGCAGTCGATCCGCGACCACTCGGAAAAGCTCGCCATCGGTGAATTTGCTCAGTTCGTCGCGCCGACGCTCGTGACGCGGGACGCGGCGCGGTTGCGTGCATTCCATGAGCAGCACGGCGATATCATCCTCAAGCCGCTCGACGGCATGGGCGGCATGGGCGTGTTCCGCGTCACGCGCGAAGGGATGAATCTCGGTTCGATCATCGAAATGCTCAGTCACGACGGCGCTCGCTCCGTGATGGCGCAAAAGTTCATTCCCGAGATCGCGGCAGGCGATAAGCGGATTTTGCTGATCGGCGGCCAAAGCGTGCCCTATTCGCTGGCGCGGATTCCCCAGGGCAGCGAAGTGCGCGGCAATCTGGCGGCGGGGGGAGTGGGCGTCGCGCAGCCGCTCACCGCTCGCGACCGCGAGATCGCCGATACGCTCGCCCCGGTGCTGGCCGCGCGCGGCTTGCTGCTCGTGGGGTTGGACGTGATCGGCGATTGGCTGACCGAAGTCAACGTCACGAGTCCCACCTGTTTCCGCGAGATCATGGATCAGACCGGTTTCGACGTCGCCGCGATGTTCGTCGACGCACTCGAGCGCGCGGTGGCCTAAGCTTGGAAGGCGTCCGCGCACAAGGCCGGGTTTGACGAAAGACGCGCCTGCTACAATGCGCGTCTCCCAAAACGGTTCGTTCGCCAGGTGTGCGGCGCCCTTGCCGCGGCTCGTATTCGTCCGCCGCGGCCCTGCGCACTGTGCACCGCCGGTGGCGTTGGCCGCAGAATCGTTAGGACCTGGCCCTTTGCGGTGCTTTTCGTGGCAAGACTGACATGGCAGGCATATTGATCATCGCGCACGCGCCGCTCGCTTCGGCGTTGAAGGAATGCGTGGCGCATATCTACGGCGGGTTGCCCGCGCGCATCGGCGTCATCGACGTCCTGCCCGATAGCGATCCCGCGCAAGTCGTCGCATTTGCACATAGCGAGATCGAGCGCTTGCGCGAAGAGAACGGCACGCTCGTGCTCACCGATATGTTCGGCGCTACGCCGGCCAATATCGCGAGCCGGCTCGCGTCGCTGCCGGGCGTGCGTGTGCTGGCGGGCGTGAACTTGCCGATGCTCGTACGGGGCGTCTGCTATCGAGGGTGCGATCTCGATACGCTCGTCGAGAAAGCGCTGGCCGGAGCGGCGAAGGGGGTGCATGCGATCGGCCCGCTCATGTCGTCGGCGCAAGCGGGCAATGCCGCGGACGAACCGCCTTGTGCGGCCCCGGGCGTGCCCATCGTCCACTCGGCTTCGTGCACGAATACCGGTGCGAGTACCGGTGCGAATACGAAGGCGAATGCGGATACGACGGCAGCCGAAGCCGTGAGCCCAAGCGCGAGGGCGGCGGACTGTGACGGTCCCGCGCACTGACTTTTCTCTTTCCGCTATCCAGGACAGGACGAGCACATGCTTCAAAAAGAAACGACGATCGTGAACAAGTTGGGTTTGCATGCACGTGCGTCGGCCAAGCTGACGCAGCTCGCCGGCAACTATCAATCTGAAATCTGGATGACGCGCAACGGGCGCCGCATCAATGCGAAGAGCATCATGGGCGTGATGATGCTGGCGGCCGGTATCGGCAGCACGGTGACGATCGAAACCGAAGGTCCGGACGAGACCGATGCGATGGACGCATTGTTGAAACTCATTGCGGATAAATTTGGCGAAGGACAATAGGCGCGCGAGAGAGGAACGCTCGAGCCTCGTGATCCAAAAAAACGCCGTGGCCCCAGTCGCGGCGTTTTTATTCCGTGCAGTGCAACCATGCTTGGGTGAGCCGCGATGCTGCACCGCATGCAGTCAGCAGCGGCCTCTCGAATTTATAATCGGCGCTTGAGGTCCAATCGCGATTGCAGCGGCATCACTCCGCAGCAGTACACAATTCTCGAGGAGGTGCGCGTGTCGTTTTCGCTGCATGGTATTCCGGTGTCGCGCGGCATCGCGATCGGGCGCGCCTATCTCATTGCGCCTGCAGCGCTCGACGTCGATCACTACCTCGTCGAGCCGCCCCAGATCGAAGGCGAGATCGAGCGCTTTCGAGCTGCGTTGAGGACGGTGCAAGGCGAACTCGAACGGCTGAGCGAAGACCTCTCGGCCGATGCGCCGAGCGAAGTCGGCGCGTTTATCAATGTCCATACGATGATTCTGAACGACGCGATGCTCGTTCAAGAGACGATGGATCTGATCCGCACGCGTCGCTACAACGTCGAATGGGCGCTGACCGAGCAGCTCGAGCGGCTCTCGCGGCAGTTCGACGACATCGAGGATGAATACCTGCGCGAGCGCAAGGCCGACGTGCAGCAGGTGGTCGAGCGTATGCTTGAAGGCCCTGGCGGGGGCGCCTTCGGCAGCCGCGCTCGTCGGGCGGCGTCAATCCGCATTCGAGCGACGACATGATCGTCGTCGCGCACGATATTTCGCCGGCCGACATGCTGCAGTTCAAGACGCAAGCGTTCCAAGGCTTCGTGACCGACCTCGGCGGCCGCACCTCGCATACGGCGATCGTCGCGCGCAGCCTCGGTATTCCGGCGGCGGTCGGCGTGCAGCACGCGAGCGCGCTGATTCGTCAGGACGATCTGATCATCGTCGACGGCGATCACGGCATCGTCATCGTCGATCCCGCGCCGATCGTGCTCGAGGAGTATTCGTATCGGCAAAGCGAGAAGCTGCTCGAACAAAAGAAGCTCCAGCGCCTGAAGTTCTCGCCCACGCAAACGCTCTGCGGCACGAAGATTTCTCTGCTCGCCAATATCGAATTGCCCGAGGATTCACGGGCGGCCGTCGAGGCTGGCGCCGTGGGTGTGGGCCTGTTCCGCACCGAGTTCCTGTTCATGAATCACAAGGACCGGCTGCCGGAAGAGGAGGAGCAGTTCGAGGCCTACAAGCGTGCGGTGGAGTTGATGAAGGGCTTGCCGGTGACGATTCGCACGATCGACGTCGGCGCCGACAAGCCGCTCGACGCGATCGGCACCGATGGCTACGAAACGGCGCCGAACCCGGCGCTCGGCTTGCGCGCGATCCGCTGGAGCCTGTCCGAACCGCAGATGTTCCTCACGCAATTGCGCGCGATCTTGCGGGCGTCGGTGTTCGGCCAGGTGCGGATTCTCATCCCGATGCTCGCGCATGCTCAGGAGATCGACCAAACGCTGGATTTGATACGCGAGGCCAAACGTCAGCTCGACGACGCAGGCTTGCCGTACGATCCGGGCGTGCGGGTCGGCGCGATGATCGAGATTCCCGCCGCGGCGATCGCGCTGCCGTTGTTTTTGAAGCGTGTGGATTTTCTGTCGATCGGCACCAACGATTTGATCCAGTACACCCTCGCGATCGATCGCGCCGATAACGCCGTCGCGCATCTGTACGATCCGCTGCATCCGGCGGTGCTGCATCTGATCGCCTTCACGCTGCGCGAAGCGAAGCGCGCGGGCGTGCCGGTGTCTGTTTGCGGGGAAATGGCAGGCGATCCGCAACTCACGCGCTTGTTGCTTGGGATGGGGCTCACCGAGTTTTCGATGCACCCGAGCCAACTGCTCGTCGTGAAGCAGGAAATCTTGCGTGCGAATCTGGCGGCGCTGGAAAAGCCCGCTGCCGATGTCTTGGCGGCATTCGAGCCCGAAGAGGTGCAGGCCGCGCTACGGCGTCTCGGGCAGGCTTGAATCGCGGCCGCGGCCGCCCGTGTCAGTCCCCGTGCCCGTGCCCGTGCCGCTGTCGCGACAGACGGGGCAGTCCGCCTGACGGGCGATCTTCATCGTTGTCCATTCCATCCGCAGCGAATCGAGCATCATCAGCCGGCCCGTCAGGGTCTGGCCGATGCCGCCGATCACGCGTAGCGCTTCCGCAGCCTGGATCGTGCCGATGATGCCGACCGTCGGCGCGAAAACCCCCATCTGCGAGCAGGCCACTTCCTCGAACGGTTGGTCTTCGGGGAAGACGCAAGCGTAGCAGGGCGATCGCTCGTCGCGGAAATCGAAGGTGCTGATCTGGCCATCGAAGCGCAGCGCCGCACCTGACACGAGCGGCACCCGATGCTTGACGCACGCACGGTTGATCGCGTGGCGCGTGGCGAAATTATCGGTGCAGTCGAGCACGACCGTGGCGGCCGGCACGTGAGCGTCGAGCCAAGCATCGCCCACCCGCTCGTCCACCGCCACCACACGCACTTCAGGGTTCAGCCGCGCAATGGCCTCGCGCCCCGACTCCACCTTCTTGCGCCCGATCGACGCCGTCGCGTGCAGAATCTGCCGCTGCAAGTTCGTGAGATCGACCGAATCGGCATCGACGAGCGTCAACGTACCCACTCCGGCCGCGGCGAGATACATGGCAGCCGGCGAGCCGAGGCCGCCCGCGCCGATGACGATGGCATGCGCATCGAGAAAGCGTTGCTGCGCCTCGATGCCGATCTCGTCGACCAGGATATGGCGGGAGTAGCGAAGGAGTTGTTCGTCGTTCATGGCGGCGCCCGAGGGGAGGGGCTGCGATGGCGCCGCGGAGGCGGCCCCTTCGCCGCGCGGCTTGCCGTGCGGAGACGGCAAGCACGCGGCGAGGGCGTAGGCCGGATGCGGCGGCGTTACTTGCTCGGAGCGGTCGCGGACGCGGGAGCGGGCACGGCCGACGACGCCGGCTTGACCGCCACCGGTGCCGATGCCGAGCGCGGCGGCTTGTTCTCGGCGAGCTTGCGTTCCGTAATCGACTTCGATAGCTGCACCGGCTTGCCTTCCAGCTTGTCGAGCGCTTGCTGCAGCATGAAGTCGTCTGCGGAGCCGAAGTCTACCGGCTTGCGATCGCGCTCTTTCGCGCGCTGCTCCGGCGTCAACTTGTCGTTTTGCTCTTCAAGCTGCTGCAACTGGAGCATGCGATCCTTCTCGCGCTCTTCCTCTTCCTTCTTCTCGTTCGGATCCTGCGTGTTGGCGAGGTGATTCGAGTAATCGACTTCGCGCGTCACGAGCGCGTCGTCGGGATCGCCGTTGGCGTATTGATCGACCGGCACATCGGGGCGGATACCCTTGTTCTGAATCGAACGGCCGCTCGGGGTGTAGTAGTAGGCGGTGGTCAAGCGCAGCGCCGTATCGGCCGTCAGCGGACGCACCGTTTGCACCGAACCCTTGCCGAACGTCGTCTTGCCCATGATCAGCGCGCGATGCTGATCTTGCAGCGCGCCGGCGACGATCTCGGAGGCGGACGCCGAATACGCGTTCGTCAGCACGATCATCGGCACGGACTTATAGATTTCCGGCAGATTCTTGAGCGGATCGGAATCGAACGACGGCAGGCGGTAGTTATCGTAGGTATCGCGATAGATTTGCTTCGAATCGGCGATTTGGCCGTTCGTCGAAACGACGACCGAGCCCGGCTGCAAGAACGCGCCGGCCACGCCGACGGCGCTTTGCAGCAGGCCGCCGCCGTTGTTGCGCAGATCGACGACCAAGCCCTTCAGATTCGGCTGCTCGCGTGCGATGTCTTCGAGCTTCGCGGCCAGATCGGGAACCGTGCGTTCTTGGAAGCTCGTGATGCGAACGTAAGCGTAGCCGGGTGCCAGCACCTTCGATTTCACGCTTTGCACGCGGATGATCGCGCGTGTGACCGTGACCGGGAACGTCCGGCTGTCGGTTTTGCGGAAGATCGTGAGCGTGACCTTCGTGCCCGGATCGCCGCGCATCTGCTTGACGGCTTGGTCGAGCGTCATGCCGCGGACGGGTTTATCGTTGATGCGGGTGATCAAATCGCCGGGACGGATGCCGGCGCGGAACGCAGGCGTGTCTTCGATCGGCGAAATGACTTTGATCAGGCCGTCTTCCTGCGAGATCTCGATACCGAGGCCGGCAAAGCGGCCCTTGGTTTGTTCTTGCAGCTCTTGATAGTCGGTTTTATCGAGATACGAAGAGTGCGGATCGAGGCTCGACACCATGCCTTTGATCGCCTCGGTCAGCAGCTTTTTGTCGTCCACGGGCACGACGTAGTCGTGCTTGATCTGCCCGAACACCTCCGCGAATAGACGCAGCTGATCGAGCGGTAGCGGCGCCGTCGTGGCTTGCTGTTGCGCCGCGGCGGAAAATTGCAGCGTCGCGAAGACGCCGGTGGCGAGGCCAGCGGCGATCAAGCCGATGTTCTTGAGTTTCGTGCGCATAGAGTCTGGTGCGTTCGGGAAACGGGGTGTGAGTGCCGTGGGCGAAGGACGGTCAAGTATAACTGCTCGCCCGGGTAAGCGCGGCCCGCGCGATGGACCTGCGCGCAATTGGACCGAAGCCGGCCCGGTCGGTTCGCGCTCGCGGCGGGCCGCCCGATGCTGGGGCGCCCCGCCGCGTATGGCGCGCAGCACGGGTCAGCCGGCCTTGCCTTGCTTGGCGACGGCGGCTTGCGCCTTGGCGATCGCCTCCTGGTCGCCCAGATAGTAGTGGCGGATCGGCTTCAGCGCTTCGTCCAATTCGTAGACGAGGGGCACGCCGTTCGGGATGTTGAGCCCGACGATGTCGTCGTCGGAAATCCCATCCAAATACTTGATCAAAGCCCGCAGCGAATTGCCGTGCGCGGCGATCAGCACTTTCTTGCCGCCCTTGAGCGCCGGCGCGATCGACTCGTTCCAGATCGGCAGAACGCGTGCGACGGTGTCCTTCAAGCACTCGGTAAGCGGCAATTCGGCGCGCGGCACCTTGGCGTAGCGCGGATCGTCGTAGGACGCGCGCGGGTCGG
This sequence comes from uncultured beta proteobacterium, assembly GCA_963838695.1. Taxonomy (GTDB): domain Bacteria; phylum Pseudomonadota; class Gammaproteobacteria; order Burkholderiales; family Burkholderiaceae; genus Trinickia. The sequence continues at coordinate 85,630 of CAWIRZ010000020.1, forward strand.
TGGCCTCGAGCGCGGGCGGCGGCGTATCGTAGCTGCGGCGCCAGACGAGCACTTGCTCGTCGCCGTACTTCGCCGCCGTTTCGCCCTTGTTCAGGCCCGCGAGCGCGCCGTAGTGGCGCTCGTTCAGGCGCCACGAGTGGACGACGGGAATGTACATGAGGTCCATTTGGTCCTGCACGTGCCAGAGCGTGCGAATCGCGCGCTTGAGCACCGACGTGTAGGCGATGTCGAACGTATAGCCGGCTTCTTTGAGCAGCAGCCCCGCTTGGGCCGCTTCGCGGTTGCCTTGCTCCGTGAGGTCGACGTCGACCCAGCCGGTGAAGCGGTTTTCCTTGTTCCACGTCGATTCGCCGTGGCGGATGAGAACGAGCTTGTACATGAGGTTGTCGGTCGGTAGTGAGGAAGCGCTCGACGCGCGGACGGTACCCGAACGGGGGAGCGCCCTCGCGCCAAACGGTTATTTTATAATGCTGAGTCTGCCCGTTTCGTTTTATTCACTTTTCGACGGATTCCCGTGACGTTCTTTACCGATTACACCAACCTCGTGTTGCTCGCCGCGCTCGTGATTTCGGGCGCGCTCCTGCTCTGGCCGATGATTGCCGGCCGCGGCCGTGGCGGCCTTTCCGCGGCCGAAGCGACGCAGCTCATCAACCGCCGCAACGCGGTGGTCGTCGATCTGCGCGCGGCGGCCGAGTACGCCGTCGGCCACTTGCCCGCGGCACGTCACATCGCTTTCGACGAGCTTCAAGCAAAAATCGGCCAAATCGCGAAGAATAAGGCTACGCCGGTGTTGCTCGTCTGTCAGACGGGGCTGCAGTCGAACAAAGCCTCTCAAGCCGTCCGTGCGGCGGGCTACACCGAAGTCCACGTGCTGCAAGGCGGCGTCAGCGCTTGGCAGCAGGCCGGCATGCCGGTCGTCAAGTAAAGAGGAGTGCGAGAGTGAATTCCGTCGTCATGTACAGCACGCAGGTGTGCCCCTATTGCCAGATGGCCGAACGTCTATTGAAATCGCGCGGCGTGGAGCACGTCGAGAAAATCCTGATCGACAAAGATCCGGCCCGGCGCGAGGAAATGATGACACGCACGGGGCGTCGCACCGTGCCTCAGGTGTTTATCGGCGATACGCACGTCGGCGGGTATGACGACCTATCCGCGCTCGATCGCGCCGGCGGCTTGATGCCGCTGCTCGGCCAGTCGTAAGCGGGGCGCGGCCGGTTGTCGGCCGCGCATTCGCTGTTATTCCCTGTTCCATCACGGTTTCGCTAGTTTCGCGCGCGCATTTCCGGTTTACGCTCACGCGCCACACGTCTAGAGGCGGCCGGTCGTCCGCGGCCGCCGCACCCCTTCCTTATCGGATCATCGGATCATCGGAGTCATCATGTCGGACCAGAACAACCAGCCGTTCTTCAACATCCAGCGCGTCTACCTCAAGGATCTGTCGCTCGAGCAACCGAATTCGCCGGCGATCTTCCTCGAGCAGGACATGCCGGCAGTAGAAGTGGAAGTCGACGTCAAGGCCGACCGCCTCGCCGAAAGCATCTTCGAAATCCTCGTGACGGGTACGGTGACGGCCAAGGTCAACGATAAAGTCGCCTTCCTCATCGAGGCCAAGCAAGCCGGCATCTTCGATATCCGCAATATCCCGGCCGATCAGATCGATCCGCTCGTCGGCATCGCCTGCCCGACGATCATCTTCCCGTATCTGCGCTCGAACATCGCCGACGCCATCACGCGCGCCGGCTTCCCGCCGATCCACCTGGCCGAAATCAACTTCCAGGCACTCTACGAGCAGCGCCTCGCGCAATTGAGCGCGCAGCAAGACGGCGGCGCGGCAGCGAACGCCACGCAGCATTGAGCCAAGCGCGAGCGGTGCCGGCCATGAAGGTTGCCGTACTCGGGGCCGGGGCGTGGGGCACCGCGCTCGCGGCGCATCTCGCGCTCAAGCACGATACGGTGCTGTGGGCGCGCGATAGCGCACTCGTGGCCGAGCTCGCGGCGAAGCAGGAGAATGCGCATTACCTGGGCGGCGTTGCGCTGCCGGGCGCGCTGCGTTACGAGGCGAATTTGACGGCTGCGCTGGCGCACGCCGCCGACGATGCTTCGCTCGTCGTCGTCGCAACGCCCGTCGCGGGGCTGCGCGCGCTGTGCCAAGCCATGCGCGACGAGGCGCATTGCGTGCCGGCGCATCTCGTTTGGGTCTGCAAGGGGTTCGAAGCCGATACTCAACGGCTACCGCATCAGGTGGTCGCGGCCGAGCTTGCCGGGCATCCGAGCATCGGTGTGCTGTCCGGGCCGAGCTTCGCCCGCGAAGTCGCCCTCGGGCTGCCTGCCGCATTGACGGTCGCGAGTACGTCGGCAGCATGCCGCGATCGTACGGTGGCCGCGTTCCATCACGGCGCGATGCGGATCTATACGGGCGACGACGTTGTCGGCGTGGAGGTGGGCGGCGCCGTCAAGAATGTGCTGGCGATCGCAACGGGCATTGCCGACGGGCTCGCGCTCGGCATGAACGCGCGCGCCGCGCTGATCACGCGCGGGCTCGCGGAAATGTCGCGGCTTGGGGCTGCGCTGGGCGGGCGTCCCGAAACGTTCACGGGGCTGACGGGCCTGGGCGATCTCATTCTCACGGCCACGGGCGACTTGTCGCGCAACCGCACCGTCGGCCTGCAACTCGCCGAGGGGCGCACCCTCGACGATATTCTGCTGGCGCTCGGCCATGTGGCCGAAGGCGTGCGTTGTGCGAAGGCGGTGCTGGCGATCGCGGGGGCGCACGGTGTCGATGTGCCGATCACGCAAGCCGTGTGTGCGGTCTTGTTCGACGGCGTCGCACCGCGCGATGCAGTTCACGCGCTGCTGCGCCGCGATTCGCGAGCCGAATCGGTCGACGTGAAGGGATAAAGCGTAAAGGGGTAAGGGGGCGGCGTTAGGCGCCGCCTTCGAATCCCATTTGGCGCCACGCCTCGAATACGACAATCGCAACGGTGTTCGACAGATTCATGCTGCGATTGCCGGGGCGCATCGGCAGCCGCACGCGTTGCTCGGCCGGAAAGCGCTCGAGCAGGGCGGCCGGCAGGCCGCGCGTCTCCGCGCCGAAGACAAACCAATCGCCGGATAGGAAACACGAGTCGTGAAACCGGCCCGAGCCGCGCGTCGTGAACGCGAACATCCGCGAGAGATCCGGCGCCTCGCTTTCGACGAGCGCGTCCCAACTCTTATGGACGCGCATTTGCGCATATTCGTGATAATCGAGCCCCGCGCGCCGCATCTTCGCATCGTCGAGCGGAAAGCCTAGCGGCTCGACGAGATGCAGCCGAGCGCCCGTGTTGGCGCACAGGCGGATGACATTGCCGGTGTTCGGCGGAATTTCGGGTTCGACGAGGACGACGTTGAACATGGTTTCGCTGTGACGGATCAATCTTGTGGCGTGCGCAGCGCGACGAAATTCGTTACGCGCCGTGCGCCCGCCGCTTTCAATGCATGTGCCGCGGCTTCGAGCGTCGCACCCGACGTCATCACGTCGTCGACAAGCCCAATGTGCAGCCCGCGCACGCGCTGCGTCACTCGAAACGCCGCGGCGACGTTGTGCCTGCGTGCACTGCGATCGAGCCGCGATTGCGGCGCCGTATCGGCAATGCGGCGCATGAGCGTCGGCGCAGCCGCTACACGCAGAGCACGCGCGAGCGGTCGCGCCATCTCCCACGCCTGGTTGAAGCCGCGTTCGACGAGCCGCGGATGCGCGAGCGGCATCGGCGCGAGCAGGTCGGGCGGCGGCACGCAGGCCGGATGATCGTCTGCCAGGCGCGCAAGACGTTCGCCGAACTCGCGGGCGACCGCCAACCGGGCGCGAAACTTCAGCCCGAGCGCGAGCCGTTCGAGCGGCGGACGGTAGTCGGCCAGAGCGAGCGTCGCGTCGAACGGCGGCGGCACGCGCGTACAGCGGGCGCAGCGAAAGCCGGCCGGCCCGCGATGACGGGCGCGCAGGCCAGGCAGCGGCAGCGCGCAGACGGTGCACCGCAACCGCGCTTCGTTCCAATACGCCGCATCGCAGGCGGGGCAAATCGGTGAATGCGGCATTGTGCCGCATCCACATGATAAACCGCAGAGCAGACACGTTCGAGGCAGGGCCGCCGCGCCCAGTTGCCTGACGAGCCCTCCGATCCCACCGAGCCGTTCGAACCGACTGGAGCCGGTGAGCCGTGCACTCGCAGGCGCATCGATGCCCGTCGCCCGATCGCCGCTGGGCGCGACCGGCGCAATGGACGAGCTCGCTACGTTCGCCATGGGCGGCTTTCCTCGCTGGACGGATCGAAGCGAGCGAGTATACTTCGGGCTCTTCGCTCGTATGACCGCCATGTCTCTCACATCCGCAAAGTCCGGCCGTCCGGCCTACGATTCCCGACTTGTGCGGCGCATTTTCGATCGCCGCGCGGCAACGTTCGGCGAGGTGGCATTCCTGCCGCGCGAGATCGCCCAGCGGATGCGCGAGCGGCTCGATTACATCAAAGTGCGCCCAACGAGCATGCTTGACGCCGGCTGCGGCCTAGGCGACGACCTCCCGCTGCTGAGGGAGCGCTTTCCCGAAGCCCCGCTTGTCGGCGTCGACCTATCCCATCGCATGCTTGCGCGCGCACTGCCTCAAGCGGCCGGCGATGCCGGCTGGCGCCGCTTGTTGCCGGCCGCGCTGCAGCGCTCGCTCGGCGTGCGCGGCCCCCGGCTTGCCCAGGCGGATTTCGCGGCGTTGCCGTTCGCTGCGGGCGCGTTCGATTTCATTTGGTCCAATCTCGCGTTGCATTGGCATTCGCGCCCCGATCTCGTGCTGCCCGAATGGCAGCGCGCGCTGGTTCCGAACGGCTTGTTGATGTTCAGTACGCTCGGCCCCGATACGCTGCGCGAGCTTCGCGGCGCGTATGCCGAAGTCGAGGCCGCGCATGGCGTCCGGAGCAGCGGGCATGTGATCGATTTTGTCGATATGCACGATCTGGGCGATATGCTCGTCGAAAGCGGCTTCGAAATCCCGGTGATGGACCAGGAAACGCTGACGATCACCTACAAGTCGCCAAGTTCTTTGCTGGCGGACGTGCGTCGCTGGGGCGCCTACCCGCATCGGCGCGAGGATGCCGGCAGCGGGCCGGGAGCCCTACGCGCACGCCGCTTGCACGCGGCGTTGCTGGAGGCGTTGGAGGCCCGGCGGCGCGCCGACGGCACGATCGCGCTGACGTTCGAGGTCATCTACGGCCATGCGTGGAAAGCGGTGCCGCGCACGACAGCCGATGGCCACGCGATCGTGCGAGTGGAAGACATCGTGCGCCGCCGGCCGGGCTAACGCGCACGGTCCGCAAAAAAATAGCAGGCTGCGACGCTTTGTCGCGGATCGTAAAGTTGCGATCCGTTATGGTCGAAATCACAGGGTGGGACGCCGCTAAAAAAACCGGCTGAAACCGCGCAAAGGCTTGTCGCGCTTGGCTTGCAGGCCGATAGCCGTTTGCTTGTGGATGCCATTGAACGCGCCTATAATGCGTCAGTTTGTCGCCTGGGTTTCCCACATCCGGCGCGGCAGGCCCCGAATAGCGCGGTATGCGAAACGTCGTGCGCGGGAGGCGGCGATGGAAGCGGCAACCCTGCTGACGGATGCTGAGCCGGTGCTTCGCGATTGGCTGATGAAGCGCAATTGCGCAGTCTCGCCGCGGCAGTTCGTCGGGTTCTATGCGTCTTTGGCTGTGTTTTCAGCGACGATCGCGGGTTTGTTGGTCGTGCACGGTGCGTGGCCGGTTTTGCCGTTCACGGGCATCGAGCTGTTGGCGGTCGGCGTGGCGTTTGTGATTTACGCGCGTCATGCTGTCGATTACGAGCGGATCCGGCTGTTTCCGAACCGGCTCGTGATCGAACAGATGAGCGGGCAGCAGTTGACGCGCTACGAATTCAATCCGCGTTGGGTGCGGATCGAGCGCGGCGTGTCGCCGCGCGATCCGATCAAGGTGGTGTCGGGCGGGCAAACGGTCGTGGTTGGCGTGCACCTCGCGCAATACCGGCGCGCGTCGTTCGCGAGCGAATTGCGTGTGGCGCTGGCGCGGTGCGGTTGAGGCGGCTCGAGCCGACCATTGGCGGGGCGAGGGTTTGAATGGAAATTTTGGGTAAGGAAGCTATGAAAACAATCAAGCGAGCCCTCATGGGCGTGCTGGCGTCGTGCGGGCTGCTCAGCGCGCATGCCGCCTTGGCAGTCGGCGATAGTCCGGGCGGCCCCGCCGTCAACGAGATCAATTTCCAGCCGCCCGTGACGAAAATCGCTGAAGAGCTCTATCACCTGCACATGATGATGTTGCTGCTGTGCACGGTGATCTTCGTCGGCGTATTCGGCGTGATGTTCTATTCGATCCTCATGCATCGGAAGTCGAAAGGGCACAAGGCCGCCAATTTCCATGAAAGCACCACCGTCGAAATCATTTGGACGATCGTGCCGTTCGTCATCGTCGTGCTGATGGCGTTGCCGGCCACGAAAACGGTCGTCGCGATGAAGGACACGAGCAATGCGGACTTGACGGTCAAGGTCACGGGCTACCAGTGGAAGTGGGGCTACGACTACGTCAAGGGCCCGGGCGAAGGCATCAACTTCTTCTCGACGCTCACCACGCCGCGCGATCAGATCGACGGCAACGCCCCGCTCACCGATACGTACCTGCAGGAAGTCGATCACCCGCTCGTCGTGCCGGTCAACAAGAAGATCCGCATCATTACGACGGCGAACGACGTCGTCCACTCCTGGTACGTGCCCGCATTCGGCGTCAAACAAGATGCGATTCCGGGCTTCGTGCGCGACACCTGGTTCAAGGCCGAGAAGACAGGCACCTTCCGTGGCTTCTGTACCGAGCTGTGCGGCAAGGAGCACGCGTTCATGCCCGTGGTGGTCACCGTGCTGTCCGACGAAGACTACGCAAAGTGGGTCGACGATGAAAAGAAGAAGATGGCCGGCGCGAACGACGATCCGAACCGCACCTATACGATGGCTGAGCTGATGCAGCGCGGCGGCGAGGTGTACAAGTCGAACTGCGCCGTCTGCCACCAGCCCACGGGCAAGGGCGCGGGCGCCTTCCCGGCGCTCGACGGCAGCAAGATCGTCAACGGTCCGATCGCGAATCACGTCAGCATCGTGCTGAACGGCAAGAACGCGATGCCGACGTGGGGCAAGACGCTCAACGATGTGGAAATCGCCTCCGTCATTACGTACGAGCGCAACTCGTGGGGCAACCACACCGGTGACATCCTGCAACCGCGGCAGGTCGCCGATGCCCGCAACGGCAAACTGCCCGCGGGCGGCGATCACCTGTCGGGCGCGGCTGCCGCACCGGCCGGCGCGAGCGAAGCCCCTGCGGCTAGCGGCGCGCAAGCAGCGAGCGGGCCGACGGCCTCGATCGGCGCGAAGCGCGCCGTGACGGCTAGCCGGATGGGTCACGTACAGCCGGAAGCGGTCGCTGCCCGCACCGCTCGAGCGGCTTGACGCGTCGCCGCACTATTTGCACTAGGAGATTCTCATGTCTAGCATCGGACACGATGTAGCCGCGGGCCACGGTCACGACGACCATGCGCACGCCACGCCGCATGGCTGGCGCCGGTGGCTGTTCGCCACCAATCACAAGGACATCGGGACGATGTACTTGTTGTTCTCGTTCGTGATGTTCCTCTCGGGGGGCGTCGCGGCGCTGATGATTCGGGCCGAACTGTTCCATCCGTACCTGTGGATCATGCGCCCCGAGTTCTTCAACCAGCTCACCACGATGCACGGGATCATCATGGTGTTCGGCGCGATCATGCCCGCGTTCGTCGGTTTCGCGAACTGGATGATCCCGCTGCAGATCGGCGCGGCCGACATGGCCTTCGCCCGCATGAACAACTTCAGCTTCTGGCTGCTGCCGGTGGCGGCGTTGCTGCTCGTCGGCTCGTTCTTCGCGCCGGGCGGCGCAACGGCCGCGGGGTGGACGCTCTATGCGCCGCTCTCCACGCAGATGGGCCCGGGCATGGACTTCGCGATCTTCGCGCTGCACATCATGGGCGCGTCGTCGATCATGGGCAGTATCAACATCATCGTGACGATTCTGAACCTGCGCGCGCCGGGGATGACGCTCATGAAGATGCCGATGTTCGTCTGGACGTGGCTGATCACGGCGTATCTGCTGATCGCGGTGATGCCGGTGCTCGCGGGCGCGATTACGATGGTCCTGTTCGATCGCCACTTCGGCACGTCGTTCTTCAATGCGGCGGGCGGCGGCGACCCGATCATGTACCAGCACATCTTCTGGTTCTTCGGGCACCCCGAGGTCTACATCATGATCTTGCCGGCGTTCGGGATCGTGTCGCAGGTGATCCCCGCCTTCTCGCGCAAGCCGCTGTTCGGCTATAGCTCGATGGTGTACGCCACGGCATCGATCGCGATTCTCTCGTTCATGGTCTGGGCGCACCACATGTTCGTGACGGGCATGCCGGTTACCGGGCAGCTGTTCTTCATGTACGCGACGATGCTGATCGCCGTGCCGACCGGCGTGAAGGTGTTCAACTGGATGGCCACGATGTGGCGCGGCTCGCTGACGTTCGAATCGCCCATGCTGTTCGCGATCGGCTTTTTGTTCGTGTTCACGATGGGCGGCTTCACGGGCCTGATGCTGGCCATGGCGCCGCTCGACATCCAATACCACGGCACCTATTTCGTGGTGGCGCACTTCCACTACGTGCTCGTTGCGGGCTCGCTGTTCGCGCTCTTTTCGGGCTGGTATTACTGGGCGCCGAAGTGGACGGGCTGGATGTACAACGAGACGCGCGGCAAGATCCATTTCTGGGCGTCGATGATCTTCTTCAACTTGACGTTCTTCCCGATGCACTTCGTCGGCCTGGCCGGCATGCCGCGTCGCTACGCCGATTACCCGGCGCAGTTCACGGATTGGAACCAAGTGATCACGATCGGCGCGTTTGGCTTCGGCTTGGCGCAGGTGTACTTCCTGTTCGCTGTCGTGTTGCCCGCGTATCGCGGCGGCGGCGAGCTCGAGAAGGCGTCCGACAAGCCTTGGGATGGCGCGACGGGCCTCGAATGGACGATTCCGAGCCCGGCTCCGTTCCATACGTTCGAGCATCCGCCGACGGTCGAGTAATGCAGTAGGCCGGGGCAGTAGGCCGGGGCTGGCCGGTTTGGGCGCGCGATGCGCGCCTGCGGCCAAGCCCCGAGCTTCGACCTCGGGCAACGAAGTGATGACATTGACGATGAACCATTCACAAAAAAGACGCACGCCGGAGCAAGTACGCGCCGGCAATCTGCGGCTCGGATTGATTTTGCTTGCCGTCGCCGCCGTCTTCTTTGTGGGTATCGTTCTGAAGGTTTCGCTCTCTTATTGAGGCGTACGCCGGACGTTTAGCGGCAACGACACGACGGCGAACGCGAGCGGGGATGAGGGGCGGCCGATGGCCGAAGCCGCGCACGCGGTATCGGTGCCGGTACCGATGACAGTTGAGAAGGCGAATGGGACCGGAGACCGGAGCGATGACTTCAAACGGCAAAGCCAGTTTTGCCAAGACGATGAAAGCGGTGCTCTGGTCGTTCTTCGGTGTGCGCCGGCGGGCCGATCACGAAGCCGATATGCAGCTCAACCCGTGGCATGTGATCGCGGCGGCGTTGATCGCGGTGGCCGTGTTTATCGCGGTGCTGATCGCCGTGGTGCATGCGGTGACGAGCTGAAGTAGGCGCCCGAAGCGAAGCAAATCAAAAGCGAAGCGGTGCGGTATCGACGCGCCGACAGATTGCGAAACAATTGGACTGAAGTGGAGAATCAACAATGAGCGGTCAAAACGAGAGCCCGTATTACTTCGTGCCGAATCCGTCTCGGCACCCAGTCACGGCGTCCATCGGCGTCTTCGTGATGCTCGGATCGTTGGGCCTGTGGATCAACGACACGCCGTGGGCTCCGTTCACGATGTTCGCGGGCCTGCTGTGGCTGCTCTTCGTGTTGTGGCACTGGTTCGGCGATGCGATCGCCGAATCGGAGACGGGCATGTACGGCAAACGTGTCGACAGCTCGTACCGCTGGAGCATGAGCTGGTTCATCTTCTCCGAAGTCATGTTCTTCGGCGCGTTCTTCGGTGCGCTGTTTTATGCGCGCGAGATCGCGATGCACCAACTCGGCAGCCTCGACTTCAAACTCATTTGGCCCGACTTCACGGCAGTGTGGCCGAACGAAGGCCCGGCGGCGCTGGCCGGCCACTTCAAGCGGATGGTGCCGTGGCCCGTCCCGACGATCAACACGGCGTTGCTGTTGAGTTCGGGCGCGACGCTAACGGTTTCGCACCACGCGCTGCGTGACGATCATCGCAAGAAGGCGATCGCATGGCTGGCCGCGACGGTCGTGTTGGGCGTGTGCTTCTTGTTCATGCAAGCGTTCGAGTACATCCACGCTTATAACGAACTGAACCTTACGCTGGCCTCGGGCGTCTACGGCTCGACGTTCTTCTTGCTGACGGGCTTCCACGGTTTCCACGTGTTCCTCGGCGGCACGATGTTGACGGTCGTGCTCGTGCGTCTGATTCGTGGCCACTTCACGGCGGATCACCACTTCGCGTTCGAAGGCGCCGCGTGGTATTGGCACTTTGTGGACGTCGTCTGGCTTGGCCTGTACGTCGTCGTCTACTGGCTGTAACGTAACGTGCGCTACGGCGTGTCTCGTTGATCGGGTTGACAAGGGTTGACGAGATGCGCCGCCGGCACGCCCCGCATTGTCCGCATCGCCAGCATTGCCGGCTTTATACGGCTTGCTACGGTTCGCGAGAGACGCGGCTGATGCCGACGAGATGAAGCCCCGACTTGCATGCGCCGCCTTCGGTTCGATCGAGGCGGCGTTTGTCATTTCTGAGGGGGGGGCTGCGGCAATCGGCCGCAGCGAGGCATGCGCGTCAGCGATGCATAGGCCGCGAACTAGGCTGCGAATTGGGTCGCGGCCTATGCATCGACGGAATCGCTCAGCGGCCGAGCGGCACGTGGCTGTATTCGATCCAACCGAGCCAGTGGGCCAACCAAAGGAAGAGGAAGAGCGAGATGGACAGGCCGACGCGCGTGGCGAGCGACCAGACCATCCGCTTGGTCTTGCCGCGGTCGTGCATCATGAAGTAAAGCGCCGACACCATACTGGCGATGATGAGGACGAAAGCGACGGCAACGAAAATGTGCATGGAACCAACCGATGTTCGGAATCGACAAAAAACAACCGATGCAATTATCGCACCGACCTTCCCTGTGCACGCAGGCAAGAAGGGCCGGATGGAATCCCGCGTGCGCGCCTGCGTTCGGCGATGATGCAAACGGCATCGCGTCTGCTCTGATATGAAAATTCGTCTTGTTCCCGCGCTGCTGATTCTCTTCGTGATGGCCGTGACGATCCGGCTCGGATTTTGGCAACGCGATCGCGCCCATCAGAAGGAAGCGCTGCAGGCCCACATCGAACAGTACGAGCACGCACCGGCTCAAGCGGTGGGGGCTCAGCCGCTCGCAGCGGCATCGATCGAATATCATCGAGTGCGCGCAGTCGGCCGCTTCATGCCGGAGCACGTCGTCTATCTCGACAACCGCCCGTACCGGGATCAGCCGGGCTTTTACGTCGTCATGCCGCTTGCGTTGAACGGCGGCGGCTATGTCCTCGTCAACCGCGGCTGGTTGCCCCGCAATGCGGACCTGCGCACGGCGATTGCGCCGTATCGCACCCCGTCGGGCGAAGTCACGATCGAAGGCATCGCGCGCGCCCACGCCTCGCAAGCGTTCGAACTGGGCGAAGGCGGATCGGCCGCGCATCAGCAAATCCGGCAGAACCTCGACGTCGGCGCATTCGCGCGGGAAACCGGCCTTGCGCTGCAGCCGTTCGTGATCCAGCAGACGAGCGACGACGGGGATAGCCTCGTACGCGATTGGCCGGTGCCGACGATGGGCGTCGAAACCAACTACGGATACATGCTCCAATGGTGGGGCATGGCGGTCGCCGCTTTGGGTTTTGGTTTATACGCGGCCCGACGCGCCGCGAACAAGAGAAATTGAGAGGGAGTCACGTTTGTCGATGTCATCTGAACGCTCCCGCGAGCATCGCCGCGGAACCGAAGCTACGCGCGCCGCTTCTTCGCCGCCCGCCGCGCCCCGCGGCTCATGGAAGAACGGCCGTTGGGTCGTGCTTGCGATCGGGCTCATGTGCGCCGCGCCGATCATCGCGTCGTATCTGACGTATTACGTCATCAAGCCGAAGGGCGGAACGACGAACTACGGTGCGCTGATCGATCCGCAACGCCCGATTTCGGACGCACTCATCGTCAAGGACGAAACCGGCAAGTCCATGCCGCTGGCGTCGTTGCGCGGGCGCTGGCTCATGCTCAGTGTCGACGGCAGCGCGTGCGACAAAGCCTGTGCGACGAAGCTTTATTTCATGCGGCAGATCCGCGTGGCGCAAGGCGGGGAGCGCGAGCGCCTGCTCACCGTTTGGCTGCGTACCGATGCCGATCCGGTGCCGGACGTGATCGCGCGCGCCTATCCCGAGACGCGCAAGTTCATCGCCGATCCGGCCGCGCTATCGGCTTGGCTGCCGAGCGAGACGGGCACGACCGACGTCGATCACATCTATCTCGTCGATCCGAACGGCAACTTGATGATGCGGTTTCCGAAAAGCCCCGATCCGAACAAGATCAAGGGCGACGTGACGAAGCTATTGAAGTGGTCGAGTATCGGCTGATGCGCGGCGCGCGTCGCCGATTGGCTGGAGGGTAACGATGTTCTTGCTGCAAATGGGCGCGACTGCAATCTGCATCGCGCTGCTGCCTTTGAGTTACGTCTGGATCAAAGGAAGCGACGACAAATTTCGCAAGCTCGTCTGGATGACGACGTTTCTGACGCTCGATCTGATCATGTTCGGCGGCTTTACGCGCCTGACGGATTCCGGGCTCGGCTGCCCCGACTGGCCCGGCTGCTACGGCACGGCCTCGCCGTTCCTCGCACACGCGCAAATTGCGGCGGCCCATGCGGCGATGCCGAGCGGGCCCGTCAGCATGATGAAAGCGTGGATCGAAATGATCCATCGCTATTTCGCGACGGCGATCGGCGTCATGATCATCGCGCAGGCGGCCAGCGCATGGGTGGCACGCGTCACACGGAAATCGTTGCACGTCTCGCCGTGGTGGCCCACCGCATTGCTGCTGCTGATCGTCGTGCAAGGTCTCTTCGGCGCGTTGACGGTGACGATGAAGCTCCAGCCGGTGATCGTGACGACACATTTGCTGCTCGGCCTGACGTTGCTCGGCTCGCTGGCCTGGTTCGCCGCGCGGTTGACGCCGCTGCCGGTCTACGAGCCCGAAATCGCGCGCTATCGCACGTTCGCGCTCGTGGGTCTTGCCCTGCTGGTGCTGCAACTTGCGCTGGGGGGCTGGGTGAGCACGAATTATGCGGTGCTCGCCTGTACCGATTTCCCGACCTGCAACGGTCAATGGCTGCCCCCGATGAATTTCGCGCAAGGATTTCACCTGTGGCGTGCGCTCGGCATGACGGGCGATGGCGGAGCCATTACGCAAGACGCGCTGGTGGCGATTCACTGGACGCATCGGACGTTTGCATTTGTCGTCATCGCGTATCTGGCCGGTCTCGCGTTGAAGATGCGCCGGTATCGATCGTTGCGCCGCCCGGCCACGGGCGTGCTGATCGTGCTCGCGCTCCAATTTGCGACGGGCCTGTCGAACATCGTCTTGCAATGGCCGTTGCCGATCGCCGTCGCCCACAACGGCGGGGCGGCCGTGCTGCTGCTGCTCGTCGTTGTGATAAACTTCCGCACCGCTTCCAGCCGACTTGGCCGCGCCGCCGTTTCGCCGTGCGAGGCCGCACCCGCGTGATCCCATGGAAAGCACCACATTCGCCCGCCATCCGGGCTCCCGAATTTCCCAATACCTAGCGCTCACCAAGCCGCGCGTGACGCAGCTTGCCGTGTTCTGCGCCGTTATCGGCATGTTCCTATCGACACCGGGCATGGTGCCGTGGAAGGTGCTGCTCGGCGGCACCGTCGGCATCGCGCTGACGGCCGGCGCCGCGTTTGCGATCAACTGCCTCGTCGAACGAAAGATCGATGCGATGATGCGTCGCACGGCCTGGCGGCCTTCGGCGCGCGGCGAAATCACCTCCGTGCAGATTTTGCTGTTCTCGGCCGTCCTGGGCGGTGCTGGGATGTGGACGCTGTACGCGCTCACGAATGCGTTGACGATGTGGCTGACAGTCGCGACATTCATCGGCTACGCGGTCGTCTACACGCTGCTGCTCAAGCCGGCCACCCCGCAAAACATCGTGATCGGCGGCGCGTCGGGTGCGATGCCGCCGGCGCTCGGATGGGCGGCGGTCACGGGCCATGTGCCGGGCGACGCTTGGATCCTCGTGCTGATCATCTTCGTATGGACGCCGCCGCATTTTTGGGCGCTGGCGCTGTATCGCCGCAAGGATTACGAAAACGCCGGGCTGCCGATGCTGCCGAATACGCACGGCGAAAAGTACACGCGGTTGCACATCTTCCTTTACACCGTGATTCTGTTCGCGGTCACGTTGATGCCGTTTATCTCCGGGATGAGCGGGCTTGTTTATCTCGTCGCCGCAGTCTTGCTCGGTGGCGTGTTCCTCGGCTACGCGTGGAAGATCTATCGCGAATATTCGGATGCCCTCGCGCGTAAGACCTTCCGGTATTCGATCGTCTATCTCTCCCTGCTGTTCGCCGCGCTGCTTGTCGATCACTACGCGCGCGGCCTGATCGGCCTTTGATACGCTCTATGTCCATGCTTTCGACGATGCGCGCGGCGCGCGCGATGCTGGCGGCGTGCCTCGTCGGCGGCATGCTGCTCGTGACCGGCTGCGGCAAGAGCGAGCCGGCCTTCCAGAACCTTGACCTCACTGGCAACACGCAGTTCGGGACCGACTTCTCGCTGCCGGATACGAACGGCAAGATGCATTCGATTGCCGATTACAAGGGTAAGGCCGTCGTGTTGTTCTTCGGGTACACGCACTGCCCGGATGTCTGCCCGACGACGATGGCGGAACTGAGCCAAGCCATGCAGCAGCTCGGGCCCGACGCCCAGCGCGTCCAAGTGCTGTTCGTCACGGTCGACCCCGCGCGCGACACGCCGCAGGTGCTGTCGCAATACGTCCATGCGTTCAATCCGTCGTTTGTCGCGTTGCGGCCCGACGACGCGCAACTCGCCAAGGTCGCCAAGGATTTTCGCGTCTATTACGCGAAGGTGCCGGGTAAGACGCCGGACGATTACACGATGAACCACACCGCAGCGAGCTACGTGTTCGATCCGTCCGGACAATTGCGTTTGTTCGCGCGCGACGGGCAGGGCGTGCAGCCTTGGGTTCACGACCTCAAGTTGCTACTCGGTTAATTCTTGGTTAATTCTCGGCTAACTCGCCTTTGAGCGGATCGGTTAGTTATGGGTCAGCAAGTTAGGATCCCTAACCAAAACGTTGGACGTGACGATCGCTTCCGTTCCCTTTTCCCAATCGCCAAAGACGCGTGTGCGTCTGCTGCCCCTTCTAAGCGCCCCTTCTAAGCGCCCATTCGCGACCCCATTGCACCTTGGCGGGGCATATCGATATGCGATCAACGTATTTCCCTTCAGCGGGCGGCTATGACACCATCAGCTCCGTCTTCTTATTTCCCCTATAAAGAAAGCGAGATTTTATGCAACGCAGAACGCTTCTCAAGCTCCTCTCGTCGGTCGCCGCCACTGCGGCATTCGCCATCGGCTCCACCGCGCAGGCGGACCAAGTCGTCAAGGTCGGCACGATCGCCGGCCCGGACGAACAGACTTGGGCCGTCGTACAAAAAGTGGCAAAGCGCGAAGGGCTCGATGTCAAAATCGTCACCTTCAACGATTATGTGCAGCCGAACGCGGCGCTCGATGCCGGCGATTTGGACGCGAACAGCTTTCAACATCAGCCCTACCTCGACAGCCAAATCAAACAACGCGGCTACAAGATTGTGACCGCGGGCCTGACCTATATTTCGCCGATCGGCATTTATTCGAAGAAGTTGAAATCGGTGAAGGACCTACAGCCTGGCGCGAAGATCGCGATCCCCAACGATCCTTCGAACGAGAACCGTGCCCTGCTGCTGTTGCAAGCACAGGGGCTCCTGAAGCTCAGAGCCGGCGCCGGTACGAACGGCAACAGCGCGACGACGCTCGACGTGGCTGACAATCCGAAGAAGTTCAAGCTGCTCGAACTCGACGCGGCGCAATTGCCGCGCTCGCTCGGCGATGTCGACGCAGCCATCGTCAATACGAACTACGCGTTGTCCGCGGGTCTTTCCCCGAGCAAGGACGCGATTGCACGTGAAGACGTTCATAGCCCGTACGCGAATTTGATTGCCGTACGCACGCAAGATAAGGACAAGCCGTGGGTGAAGAAGCTCGTTGCGGCTTACCACTCGCAAGAAGTGCGTGACTTCATCGACACTCAATTCAAGGGTGCGATGGTGCCGTCGTTCTAATCGAGCGACGCCCCCGGGATGCCACCGGGGGTGCTTACAGCTTGCGCTCCCAAGTTTGAGCGATCAGATTGCGCCCGAAGCGCCGCTCCGGTTCCGTTGCCACACAGCTGAACCCCGCGCGCTCGAATACCCGGCGGCCGTCGTTGAGCACGCCGCACGTGGTGAGCGTCAGCGTGTCGTATCCGGCCTGCTGGGCAAAACCGATACTTTGCGTCACGAGCAGCGTGCCGATCCCTAGGCCGCGCGATTCGGGTTCCACATACAACAGCCGCATCCGCGCGGCGCGTTCCGACAGCGCGGCGACGAACGCTGCGCCGACGACGGTTTCCCGCTGCTGCGCGATCCAGCACATCGCACGTTCGCGATCGTGCCGACGCGAAAAATCCGCCATTTCCTGTGCGGCGAACGCTTCGAAACCCATATCCGCGCCATGTTCGGCAGCGAAGAGCAGCGCCTGCCGATGCACGAGCCAGCCGTAGTCGCCGCATTTCGGTGCACGTAACGAAACCGTTGCGCGCGGCGGCCCGCGATCGAGCAGCCGCTCGATGACGCACATCGCCGAAATCAACTGTTCCTGCCCCGCGACCGAAAACCCGTTCAATAGACCGCACACTTCGTCGACCGCTGCGAGTTCGAGCGGCGCATACGCGGCGCGTCCGGCCGGCGTCAGCTCGAGCAGCGACTGACGCGCGTCGGCCTCCGATTGCCGGCGCGTGATCAACTCCCTTCGCTCGAAGCTCGTCAACAGGCGGCTCAGATATCCGCTATCGAGACCCAGCGCCCGCGCCAGCTCCGTGGCCGTGGAAACGGTGCCGAGCATCAATTCGCGCAGCACCCGCACTTCTGTCAAAGAAAACGGACTTTTCTGTAAAAACTCGTGCAGCACGCCGATGTGCTTCGTATAGAAGCGATTGAAGCGGCGCACCGCTTCGGCGCGGTGCTGCAGGGTGGTCTCGGTCAATGCGGGCGTCACCGTATCGTCTAAATTAATCAGAACTATATGGGATCGTCGTCAACAAACAAGCTTTGCTCGATCAATCAGTGGTATTGAACCGGTATCTCCCTTCCCGGAAGCCATCCGATGGTCATTCGTCTGCCAGCCGGATCGGTACGATTGGTATGCGGTGCGGGTAAATCCCGATGCCCCGCCGACCGCCGACGAAGACGGGAACCGGCCGGCTCAGCCTTGTCGGGCAAGCCTTTGACGCGCCTGTGAGCGCGTTCGTAGGGTGGATTGACTGGTACTAATCTGGTTATATAATGGGCTCCAATTCGTGGCCCACGACGCGTACCACCGCTGCGGGCGTAGCGCCTAGGAACGACAGCGCGCATTCACCTTCGCGCGTTTGAGCTTTTTTGAGATAGCAACCCCATGCTGAACGGAAACATCCTCACGCCGGACGGTTGGATTCGCGGCACGCTGCATTGCGAGAACGGCCGGATCGCGGCGCTCGAAGGCGTGGCCGTCGATCCGTCGACGAATGGCGATCCCTATATCCTGCCGGGCTTCATCGATTTGCACGTTCATGGCGGTGGCGGCGCCGACGTCATGGAAGGGGGTAGAGCGATCGAGACGATCGCGCGCACCCATGCCCGCCACGGGACGACGAGCCTGCTGGCCACGACGATGACGGCGCCGCACGACGAACTGCTCGCGGTGGTGTCGGGCCTCGGCGCAGTTACGCGCACGCGCACCCCGGGCGGTGCGCGCGTGCTCGGCGTGCACCTCGAAGGTCCTTACATCAACCCCGGCAAGCTCGGCGCACAGCCCGACGCGGCGGTGTCGGCCGTGCTCGACGAAGTGCTCGTGTATTTGTCGGAAGCACCGATCCGCGTGGTGACATTGGCGCCGGAAATCGCCGGGCATATCGAGATCATTTCGGAGATGGTCGCTCGCGGCGTGCGCGTGCAGCTCGGCCATTCGCTCGCCACCTACGACGATGCCGTGGCGGCGCTCAAACATGGCGCGTGCGGGTTTACGCATTTGTTCAATGCGATGTCGCCGATGCATCACCGTAACCCCGGCCTTGTCGGGGCCGCGCTCGCCCATGCGGAATTCGCCGAAATCATTCCCGATCTGCTGCACGTTCATCCCGGTGCGATCCGGGCGGCACTGCGTGCGATCCCGCGTCTGTATGTCGTCACCGACAGTACCTCGGCGACAGGCATGCCGGACGGCGAATACCGCCTCGGCAGTCAGCATGTGACGAAGTGCATGGGCGGGGTGCGCTTGGCCGACGGCACGCTGGCCGGCAGCACGCTGACGATGGACGATGCGTTGCGCAATCTGGTGTCGATCGGCTTGCCGCTCGCCGACGTCTCGCACCGCGTGTCGCGCTACGCCGCCGATTACCTCGGGATCGAAGACCGCGGCCGTCTGGCGCGCGGTGCTTGGGCCGACGCGGTCGTGCTCGAACGCGATCTCACGCTGGCCGCGACCTACGTCGAAGGGGAACAGATTGTCGAATATGCTTAACGAGGCGCTCGCCGCGAGCACCGTCGTCGCGGCCCAGTGCGCCGACAGCACGCGCGTCGAGCAATTGGCGGCGCAACTCGCGGCCGCGCCGCGCCATGTCGCGCTGACGATCGCGCGCGGCAGCTCCGATCACGCCGCGAGCTATTTCGCGAGCCTGGCCATGAGCCGCATCGGGTTGCCCGTCGCTTCGCTGCCGATGTCGATCGCGACCTTGCAGGCAGCCCCGCTGCGCGTCGCCGGCGAACTGGCGATTGCGTTTTCGCAGTCGGGCCGCAGCCCCGATCTCGTCGATACCATGAAAGCGCTGCGCGAAGCCGGCGCACTGACCGTCAGCGCCGTGAACGCGCCGGAATCGCCGCTCGCCGATGCTTGCGAATGGCAACTGCCGCTGCTGGCGGGGCCCGAGCGTTCGGTGGCCGCGACCAAGAGCTACATCGCAATGTTGTCGATCTCGGCGCAACTCGTCGCTCACTGGCAGCGCGATCCGCTGCTGCTCGACGCGCTGCGGGCGCTGCCCGATACGTTGCGCGATGCGGCCGTGCTCGATTGGTCCCTCGCAGTCGATACGCTGCGCGACGTCGAGCGCATGATCGTGATCGGGCGCGGCCTCGGGCTCGCCATCGCGCAAGAGGCGGCGCTCAAGCTGAAGGAAACGTCGGGTATTCAAGCCGAGGCTTTCTCGAGTGCCGAGGTGCGTCACGGCCCGATGGAGCTCATCGATCGCGACTACCCGTTACTCGTCTTCGCTCCGCGCGGCCCGGAACAAGCCGGGCTGATCCGGCTCGCATCCGATATGCGCGCGCGCGGTGCACGCGTGTTGCTGGCCGCACCTGCGGATATCGCGAGCGCGGCCGGATTCGATGCGCGCTTGCCGCTCGCGGTGAGCGGACACATATCGCTCGACCCGATCGCGGCGATCCAGTCTTTCTACGTGATGGCTGCCGAGCTCGCGGCCGCTCGCGGGCGCGATCCCGACACGCCGCGCCACCTGAACAAGATCACCGAAACCTACTAAGCGAGAGATCCGGATGGAACGTGCAGAGGAGTCCCGATTAATGAATCAATCCCCGGACAATGTCGTTTTGCTCGCGCCCCTGACGGGGCCTGTGGTGTCGCTCGCGGATGTGCCGGACCCCGTCTTTGCGGGCGGCATGTTCGGCGACGGCATCGCGGTGGATCCGCTCGACGGCCGCCTGCTCGCACCGTGCGACGGCGTCGTTACGCATCTCGCGCGCACCGGCCATGCGGTCACGCTGCAAACGCCCCAGGGCGCCGAGATCTTGCTGCATATCGGCATCGATACTGTCGAGCTAGGCGGGGCTGGATTCACGGCGAAGGTGGCGCAAGGCGATCACGTGCGCACCGGCGATCTGCTCATCGAATTCGATCAGGACGCGATCGGCATGAAGGCGTCGAGTCTCGTTTCGGTCATCGCGATTGCGAACTCGGATGCATTCGACGTGGTGGAGCGCGCATCGGGGCGTGTGACGGCGGGCGTTAGCCCGCTGCTGTCCCTGCGGGCGAAAGCGGTGGCTGGCCGGACGCCGAGCGTGCCCCCGGCCGAAGTCAAAGTGCAGGCGAGCCGCACCCTCAAGCTCGTGCAGGCGGGCGGTCTTCATGCTCGCCCGGCGGCGCGCGCGCGAGAAGCCGTGCGCGGGCTTCAGGCGCGCGTGGACGTTCACCATGACGGCAGACAAGCGAACGTCGAAAGCGTCGTCGCGCTGCTCGGCCTGGGCGCAGGAGAGGGGGCGACGGTCGAGGTGATCGGCACGGGCCGCGACGCCGTGCAGGCCGTGGACGCGGTGGCACGCGAACTCTTGCGCGAAGTGCATGGCGAGTTGGAGGAAACGCCGGCGCGCGTGAAATCGCCGGCGCCGGTGCCCGCCGTGCGTCCCGCGGGTGTCCCGCTGGATCCGAACACGCTTGCGGGCGTTTGCGCTGCGCCGGGTATCGCGGTGGGCAAGCTCGTGCGCTGGGATGATGCCGAGTTCGCTCCCCCCGAGCGCGCCAGCGGCACGCCGGCGGCCGAGAGCCGATCGCTCGATCGCGCGCTCGCGGCCGTCGATGCGGAGTTGAATACGACGGTGCGCGATGCGTCGCAGCGCGGCGCCGTCGGCGAAGCGGGTATTTTTGCCGTGCATCGGGTACTGCTCGAAGACCCGACGCTCGTCGATGCGGCGCGCGATCTCATCAGCCTCGGCAAGAGCGCGGGATTCGCCTGGCGCGAGGCGATTCGCGCGCAGATCGCGGTCTTGATGCAAGTCGAAGACATGCTGCTTGCCGAGCGCGCGGCCGATTTGCGCGACATTGAAAAACGCGTGCTGCGCGCGCTCGGCTATGTGAATCCGGCCGCGCGCACGTTGCCGGACGAAGCCGTCCTGGCCGCAAACGAATTTACGCCGTCGGATCTGTCTTCGCTCGATCGCGCGCGCGTGACCGCACTCGTGATGGCGGCGGGAGGTGCCACTTCCCACGCCGCGATCATCGCGCGCCAGATCGGCATTCCCGCCTTGGTGGCCGTGGGCGATGCGTTGCACGCGATCCCGGACGGCACGCAGGTCGTTGTCGATGCAAGTGCGGGCCGGCTCGAATACGCGCCGACCGAGCTCGACGTCGAGCGCGCGCGCCTCGAACGCCAGCGTTTGGCCGGTGTGCGCGAAGCGAACCGTCGTACGTCGCAAGAAGCCGCGACGACGCACGATGGCCGCTTGATCGAAGTCGCCGCGAATATCGCGACGATCGACGATGCGCGCACCGCAATCGAGAACGGTGCCGATTCCGTGGGCTTGCTGCGCACGGAGTTGCTGTTTATCCATCGAGAATCGGCGCCGAGTGCCGACGAGCACCGCCAAAGCTACCAGGCGATCGTCGAGGCGCTGGGCGGGCGGACGGCGATCATCCGCACGCTCGATGTCGGCGCCGACAAGGAAGTGCCGTACTTGACCTTGCCGCCGGAGACGAACCCCGCACTCGGCCTACGCGGCATCCGGCTGGCCCAGGTGCGTCCGGATCTGCTCGACGATCAACTGCGCGGGCTCATCGAAGTGCAACCGCACGGCAGCGTTCGTATCCTGCTGCCGATGGTGACCGATGCAGCGGAACTGTTGTGCGTGCGCAAACGCATCGACGATCTCGCCCACAGCTTGGGGCGCACGGATCCTGTCGAAGTGGGCGTGATGATCGAAGTACCGTCGGCGGCGTTGCTGGCCGATCAACTTGCGCGCCACGCCGATTTTCTGTCGATCGGCACGAACGATTTGACGCAGTACACGCTCGCGATGGACCGCTGCCAAGCGGATCTGGCCGCGCAAGCCGACGGCTTGCATCCGGCGGTGCTGCGCCTGATCGAGCAGACCACGCAAGGCGCCGCCAAACACGGCAAGTGGGTGGGCGTGTGCGGGGCGCTCGCGGGCGACCCCGTGGCCGTGCCGGTGTTGGTGGGGCTTGGCGTGACCGAGCTTTCGGTGGACCCGGTTGCGGTACCCGGCATCAAGGCGCGCGTGCGCAACCTCGATTATCAGCTGTGCCGACAACGTGCGAGCGATTTGCTCGCGCTCGATTCGGCGCAGGCGGTAAGAGCAGCAAGCCGCGAAATCTGGCCGATAGATTAGCTCTGGAAATTCCTACTTATTAGGATTACTAACTAATTATCGATTAGATTCGCATCTAGACGATAGACTAAAAGTATCAATGACGAGACAGACCAACTGGAGGATTCAATGGATGCGAACCCATTCCTAAAGGTACAGCGCCTAGGGCGGGCGCTGATGCTGCCGATTGCGGTATTACCGGTTGCGGGTATCTTGCTGCGGCTCGGCCAGGCCGATGTTCTGAACATCAAGCTGATCGCCGATGCCGGCGGCGCGATTTTCGACAATTTGCCGCTGCTCTTCGCGATCGGCGTCGCGGTGGGTTTCGCAAAGGAAAATAACGGCGTGGCGGCGCTGGCCGGGGCGATCGGTTATCTGATCGAGATCGCCGTGATGAAGGACATCAACGACAAGCTCAATATGGGGGTGCTCTCGGGCATCATTGCGGGCATCGTCGCGGGGCTGCTCTACAACCGCTATAAAGACATCAAGCTGCCGGATTATCTGGCATTTTTCGGCGGCAAGCGGTTCGTGCCGATCATCACGGGGCTCGCCTGCGTCGTGCTCGGGGTCGTCTTCGGCTACGTCTGGCAACCCGTGCAGACGGCAATCGATGTCACGGGCCACTGGCTGACCACGGCCGGCGCCATCGGCGTGTTTGTCTACGGCACGCTGAACCGGCTGCTGCTTGTGACGGGCCTGCACCACATCATCAACTCGTTGGCTTGGTTCGTGTTCGGCACGTTCACGCCCCCGGGCGGCGGTGCGCCCGTGACGGGCGACCTGCATCGCTTCTTCGCGCACGACCCGACCGCGGGCGGCTTCATGACGGGCTTCTTCCCGATCATGATGTTCGGCCTTCCGGCGGCTTGTCTCGCGATGTTCCATGAAGCGCCGAAGAACCGCCGTGCGATGGTGGGGGGCCTGCTGCTCTCTATGGCGCTGACCTCGTTCCTGACGGGCGTCACCGAGCCGGTCGAATACACGTTCATGTTTCTCGCCCCGGTGCTTTACGTGATCCACGCGGTGTTGACGGGGCTCTCGCTCGCGATCTGCCAAGCGCTCGGCATTCACCTGGGCTTTACGTTCTCGGCCGGTGCGATCGACTACGTGCTCAATTACGGCTTATCGACGAAGGGCTGGCTCGCGATTCCGATCGGGCTCGCGTATGGCGTCGTCTATTACGTCCTGTTCCGCTTTTTCATTCGCAAATTCAACATGGCCACGCCGGGCCGTGAACCCGCGACGACTGAAGCGCAAGTCGAATCGTTCGCCGCTGGCGGTTATGTGGCACCGGTTGCCGGTGCTGCGGCGTCGCGCGCGGATCGCTATATCGCCGCGCTGGGCGGTGCGCAGAACCTGACGCTCATCGATGCTTGCACGACGCGTCTGCGTTTGTCGGTTGCCGATGCGGAAAAGATTTCGGAGCCTGCGTTGAAAGCGGCGGGTGCGCGTGGGGTGCTCAAGCGGGACGCACGCAACGTGCAAGTCGTCATTGGGCCCGAGGCCGATATGATCGCCGATGAAATGCGCGCGGTGATCGCCCGCGGTGGCGGCTCGAGCGTCGCGCAAGCGGCGCCGGCGGCTGCAGCGAAGGTGACGGATGGCCAAACGGGTCCGCTCGATCCGGACCCGATGCGTTGGCTGGCCGTGTTCGGCGGTGCGACGAATGTGGTATCGCTCGACCCGGTGGCGGCTACGCGGTTGCGTGTTGTCGTGCGCGATCCGGCGGCTGTCGATCGCCAGCGGCTCGCTGTGCTGGACGTCGCTTGGGTGTCGGCTGACACGTTCCACATCGTCTGCGGACCCGCTGCCTCGCGTTATGCACAGCAGCTCGCCACGCGTCTGCCGGCCACGGGCGACCCGTCGCCGCAGCCGGTTTGAGGTTGAAACCGAACGCCTCGCGAACCGCGGCGTTTAGGCAGCAAAGACAAACGGCGCCTAGGCGCCGTTTGTCTTTGTGGGAACAACGTTTAGACCGTTGCAGGCTCCTGCGAGCGGCCATCTATCCTTGGGCAAATGGGCGCGGTTTTATGTAGGGACGATCCGAGCGCAGGACGCCAGATTTGCTTAGCTCATCCCTCACCAAGAAAGGGCGAGCGACCAGCCGCATGACCCGGGCGCGGCACGGACCGAACGTTTCCTGTTGGCTGAATCTTTCAAAACAAGAACGAAACGGTGTATTCATGATGTACGGTGCGCGGTGGTTAGTCACGCGAAAAGGAACGTACAACATCATGCCGATACCCGCGTATATGTGGCTCAAGGACGATGGCGGAGCAGATATCAAGGGCTCAGCCACGGTAGAAGGGCGCGAAGGGACCATCGAAGTGATCGGCTTCGGTCATGGCCTCAATATTCCTGTGGATCACAGTTCCGGGAAAATTGTCGGCACTCGTTCGCATTCTCCGATGAGCATCGAAAAAGAATCGACGATTACACACCGTGATGCAGCCAAGCGAGACGCCGCGCCCGCATACAGGATGTAGCCGAAAATTCTCGCGCTGCATATGGGTCGATAGAGGTGATTGCTCATGGCAAAGCTTGTTTGTAGGTTTCTTAAACTTACTTTGTTTATCGGGCTTTTCGCTATTTCAGTTCGCTATGTTCATACGTATCCGGTTCCGATGCCGGAAGACCAATTGAAAGTGTTGCTGGTCATTTGCGATAGGTTGGATGTCCGAGACCCCGACGACATTTATATTCCAACAATGTTGCTGTTGGAGTTGTTGGCCACCATCGCTTGTTACGCGGTTTTAATGAGGGTGTTGTCCCGTATCAACAGAAGAAGATGACTACCGATGGTTCGCATGGTCCTTCGTCGTGTCATTCCAATGCACCCCAAAAAACCCGCCGGGCTGAGCGCGGCGGGATGGTGTGATCGGGCGAGCGCTCGGCACCCGCGAAGCGGGTGCCTACACTGAAACCGGCTAAGCGTACTCCGCCAATGCTGTGCGCATTTTCTTCATCGCGCTGGCTTCGATCTGGCGAATGCGCTCGGCGGATACACCGAACTCGTTCGCAAGCTCGTGCAGGGTCGAACCACCCGAACCATCGTCTTCGACGTTGAGCCAGCGCGCTTCGATAATGCGGCGGCTGCGCGCATCAAGTGATTCAAGCGCTTGCGCGATGCCGTCCGTTTGCAGCCGATCGCTCTGGCGAGCGGCAATCACAGCCGTCGGTTCGCTATGCGAATCGGCCAGATAGGCGATCGGGGCGAACGACTCCTCCCCGTCTTCCACCTGCCCTTCAAGCGCAATGTCGCCGCCCGACAGCCGCGTTTCCATCTCCGAGACTTCCTCTCGCTTGACGTTCAACTCCTTCGCCAAGCCTTCGATTTCATCCGGCGTGAACGCATGCAAGCCCTGCTTGTGGCTGCGCAGATTGAAGAACAGCTTGCGTTGCGCCTTGGTGGTAGCGACCTTCACCATGCGCCAGTTCCGCAGGATGTACTCGTGAATTTCCGCCTTGATCCAATGGATCGCGTACGACACCAGGCGCACGTTTTGCTCGGGATCGAAGCGCTTCACGGCCTTCATCAGCCCGATGTTGCCTTCTTGGATGAGATCGGCATGCGGCAAACCGTAACCCAGGTAGTTGCGCGCGATCGACACCACGAGGCGCAGATGCGACAGCACCAGCCGCCGCGCGGCCTCGAGGCTGCTGTGCAGCCGGTACTCGGTCGCGAGTTCGCGCTCTTCCTCGATGCTCAGCATCGGGATCCGATTAACGGCCTGAATATAGGCGTCGATGTTGCCGAGCTGCCCAGGCAGCATCGACGGCGCGAGCGCCAGAGCACCTGCTTGAGCGGCGTTGCCGGACGCCGGGCGCAGCGTGTTCGAGAGGGCCATAGCGTTGCTCACGTATGAAACTCCTTGTGAATCAAAAGACTGCTCAATCACGAAGACAAACTCCACGGAGGATATTAGCACTCCGTTTCGTCGAGTGCTAAGCATTCGAGCGCGCCGTCGCGGGGAAGTTCCCGCTAACCTATCGAAAATACAAATCGATAGGCGCATTCTACACCCTACGCCGGGCGGGCGTGACGGCGGTGCTCAAGTCCGAGCCGCCCACGTGGCAGTCCACTCCTGCGCAACTAGCAAACACTGTTTTGCGGGAAACGGTACCTTGGCAGAAGATTCGCGAAAGCAAGATGATTTGACCCTCGATCCGTCGAGCCCTCATCTCGGCGCGATCGACATGCAACCGCTCCTTGGAGTATCGGCATGAAGAAGAAAAACGATTTGATCCCGCTCAAGGCATGCGCACGCCGATGCTGCGCGTCCGCCATGCTGCTGTGCGCTGCGGCGGCGGCCCAAGCCAGCGAGCCGGCCGGCGCATCGCAGGGGCAGCCGTTCGGCGTTCAACTGGGATTCGGCATGGCTCAACATAAGGTTAAGGAAGCCGACCTCGGATTCGTCTGGGACCCCGGTCTGGACTTCTGGGAAATCGGCGGCTGGCATTTCTCGCTGACGGGCGAGGCGCATCTAAGCTATTGGCATACGAACGAAGGCGCCTTCCACAACGACGTCTACGCGTTCGGTGCCCAGCCGATGCTGCGCTTCGTCAAGGATTCAGGGGCCATTCGGCCGTACATCGAGGCCGGCGCAGGCGTACGCGTGCTCTCGCATCCGACCATCACCGATACCTACCGGCTTTCGACGGCGTTCCAGTTCACGGAAGTGGTCGGCGTCGGCGCACAGTTTGGCACGCGCCAGCAGTATCAGGCGGGGTTTCGCTTTCAGCACATTTCCAACGCCGGTATCAAAGAGCCGAATCCTGGTATAAATTTCACCCAGCTATACGTGCAGTACAACTTCTGACGCCGACACTCTCGTGCCGGCCGCATGGGAGCGAAGCGATGGCGGCAAAGGTGATCGAGGCGATTCGGGCGCTAGAGCGCGATCGGTTCCGCGCGATGGTGGACGGCGACGTTCCGTTGCTCAATCAGTTGCTCTCGGAGAGTGTGAGCTTGGTTCATACCAACGGTAAGCGCGAGACGAAGCAGCAATTTATCGAAGCGATCGACTCGGGCCATCGTCGCTATCGTCAGATCGAAGTGCAATCGCAGGACGTGGTGCCCGTCGGCCGCGATACCTGTGTCGTCACCGGGCGCGCGCTGCTGGAGATGGAGGCGAAGAACGGCGCGTTGCTGTTCCCCATCGCCTATACGGCCATTCAAGCGCAAGAAGAGGGGCATTGGCGTCTGGTCGCTTGGCAGGCGACGCGCTGCGCGCTCGAATAGAGCCGCGCAGCGCGCCGTGGGCACTCGTCCGCTCGTGACGGCGAGCGCCCCCTTGGGTACCGGATAAGTACGCGTAGGCGTCCAAGACGTTCAAGACGTTGAAGGCGCTCAAGCGGCGGCGGGTTCGTCCTCGCGCGCTTGATTCCATTGAAGCCGGTTCATGGCGCTGACGAGCGCATCGGCCGCCGCCGTCGCGGGATCGACATGCAGCCCGACGCCGTACCGTGCGGCCTGGCCACCGAGCCCGGCTTGCGCGGGGCTGTCCGCTCGGCAGGCGACGAAGGCCGCCGTCCGGCCGTCGCTTGCGGGAACCGTCTCGTAGTCGCAAATCTGGACGTTCGCGCCTGCGGCCTTCGACAACGCATCGGCAATCGCCTGCACCCAGGCTTGCCCATTCTCGTATGCGGCTGCGGCGTCGAGGCGGATCGCTTCTCGTCGCTGCCACCGTACGATGGCATCGACCCGTTCGGCCGGCCCGCGAGCCTCGAAGTACTCACGTGAGAACAATGCGCAAACGGCATCGCCCGTGACCTCCGCGCCCGAATCGTCGGCGATGCGCTGCACGGCGTGACTGAACTCCATCTGCACGCGCCGAGGCGGCGCAAAGCCGAGCCCGCGCTCGAGCAGGAAGGTGGCGCCGCCTTTGCCGGACTGACTGTTGACGCGAATCACGGCCTCGTAGCCGCGCCCGACGTCGGCGGGATCGATCGGCAGATAGGGAACTTCCCACAGATCGTCGGGCGATTGCTGCGCCAGGCCCTTGCGGATCGCGTCTTGATGCGATCCCGAGAACGCCGTGAAGACAAGTTCGCCCGCATACGGATGGCGCGGGTGAACGGCGATCGAATTGCAGCGCTCGACGACGCGGCGCACCGCATCGATGTCGGAGAAATCGAGTTGCGGATCGATGCCTTGCGTGTACAGGTTCAGCGCCAGTGTGACGAGATCGACGTTGCCTGTGCGCTCCCCGTTGCCGAACAGGCAGCCCTCGATGCGATCGGCTCCGGCCAGGAGCGCGAGTTCGGCCGCGGCGACGGCGGTGCCGCGGTCGTTGTGCGGGTGCACCGAAAGCACGATGCTGTCGCGGTACGCGAGGTTACGGTCCATCCATTCGATTTGATCGGCAAAGACGTTCGGCGTCGCGGCTTCGACGGTCGCCGGCAAGTTGACGATCATCTTGCGTGCGGGCGTCGGGCGCCAGATGCCGCTGACCGCATCGCATACTTCGCGCGCAAACGCGAGTTCGGTCATGCTGAACGTTTCGGGGGAGTACTCGTAGGTCCACTGCGTTTGCGGCCGCCGTTCCGTCTCTTCCTTGATCTTGCGGGCGCCGTCCACCGCCAGTGCTTTGACCTCATCCTTGGAGGCGTTGAACACGATGCGGCGGAAGGAGGGGGCGATGGCGTTGTATTGGTGGACGATCGCGCGCGGCGCGCCTTCGAGCGCTTCGAACGTGCGCTCGATCAGGTCGGCGCGCGACTGAACGAGCACTTCGATGGTGACATCGTCGGGAATGCGAGCCTCGTCGATCAGCTTGCGCACGAAGTCGAAATCCGTCTGCGAGGCGGAAGGAAAGCCGACTTCAATCTCCTTGAAGCCGATCGAAACCAGCATTTCGAAGAATTCGAGCTTTTGAGCGATGCTCATCGGCTCGATCAGCGCCTGGTTGCCGTCGCGCAGATCGGTGCTCATCCAAATGGGGGCGCGGTCGATGGTGCGGTTGGGCCATCTGCGTCCGGCCAATTGGACGGGCGGGAAGGGGCGGTACTTGGCGGCAGGGTGGCGAAGCATGACGGACCTCGGTTCGGCGGGTCGTCTGCGAAACGCGGCTGATCGAGCGGCTAGCCGGTCATGCCGAGACGCGATGCAGCGCGTCGGCGGTTTCGCGATTCATCCGAGCGGTACTCGGCAGAATGCTGACGACTTCGGGTTGTAAAAGGAACTGCGGCTTTGGGGTGAAACGGAAACTTCGGGATACTGCCGGAGGACCGCGCGGGCGACGCGCGGCGCTACGCCTGGCTTACGCTAGACGTAGCGATAGGGGCCGCGCTAGGCGGCCGGAGGTAATTCGGAGGGGGTTCAGGTTCGAACACATAGTTGCGCACTCTATGACAGCAGGCAGCAAGCTGTCAACAGGGCGAGTGGCGTGCGATGGGGGCGATCGACGCGATATGGACGCGACAGGCCGGGCGGGCGGGGCGGGCGGGACGTGCCCCGCACAGCGATCGATGGTCGCGGGCGACGCGCCCCCCGGCGTGCTAGCCGTGAGTCGACGTGTGACCTGGCCCCGCCCGGACGATCCGGACGATTTCCGCCACTTGCCGGACGAGCGTGGGTGGGGCGCTCGCTTCGCCGCGCAACACTGTTTCGATCCAATGCGCCGTCGTTTCCGCGTCGCGGGCGGTCGGTAGCTCGGGGCCGGCTTCATCGGGCGAGGACCGTTCGGGCGAGACGAGTGTTTCGGCCATGCCGTCGTGCAGCCAATCGATTTGCACTTGCCGGCGGGTATCCGCCACCGCTTCGCCCTCGGTGCCGCGCGCGAGTAGCGCGCCGCCGGCCGCGGCCTGCGGATGGCCGAGAAACAGTTCGGCGAGATTGTCGCGATACGGCGGGTGCGTGTAGTTGACCAGGCGCAAGCCGGCCGGCGAGAACGGCTGCAAGATCTTGATCAGCGTGTGCGTGGAATTGCGCACGCCCATCACGCGCCGCAGCGCGAGGAGGCGCGCGAGCTTCGGTGCAAGCACCTCCACGGGCGCGAACGCGACACGCCGTTCGGCCAGCGCGTTTTCGATCTCGTCATGCGAGGTAGCGGCAGCGATGCCGAGGCGAGCGAAAATTTCCGCGCTCGTGACGCGGCCCGGGTCTTCCACCACCCCATGGACGAGCGTGGGTACGCCCTCGCGAGCGAGCAGCATGGCCAGCAGCGGCACGAGGTTCGGTTGCTTGCGCGCACCGTTGTAGCTCGGGATCGACACGGCCCCGCTTACGCGCAGCGGCTCGATCGACGCCTGCGCGGCCGCCAGCATCGCGGCCAGTTCGTCGGCCGTTTCGCCTTTCAGACGATAGGCCAACAGGACGGCCCCGAGTTCTACATCCGACACACGGGCGTCGAGCATTGCCGCGTAGAGCGCGTACGTGTCCTCGGGTGAAAGGGCGCGCGCACCGTGCGGGCCGCGCCCGATTTCCTTGATGAAGCGAGCGCACGGGAAGGGTTCGGCGATAGGTAAGTTCATGAGGCTCGGGCGGAGCGCAATCGCTCGGCGGAAGAAAAAAGGAAAGCTCAACGAGTACCGCATTCATGGCGATCTGGCAAGGTGCCGGGCCGCGATTTGTACGGGGCTTTTGTCGTACAGCGCGTTGCGCTTCATGGCGCCGCGAATAGAGCGGGGGGGCGGCGAGCCGGCAGGGCAGCGGGCCGGTGAGCGTGCGAGCCAGTGAGCTAGCGAGCGGATCGGTAGGCCGCCGCCGATGTCGAGGTCGCGCTACACTCGCCGTTTCCGCCCACGCCGTCACGCATCGGTCAGCGGCGCTCGATAAACACGAGGAGAAAGCGATGGATTATGTCATTGCCCCCGCGCCGGTGGTCGCCGTGCCGATCGCCGAAAGCGTGGATGCCGCAAGTACGCGCGCATGCTTCCCGGTGCGCCGCATCTATTGCGTCGGCCGCAATTACGCCGCCCATGCGCGCGAGATGGGCCACGACCCCGACCGCGAGCCGCCGTTCTTTTTCTCGAAGCCGGCCGATGCCCTCGTCTACGTGGCGCCGGGCGCGATCGGCGAATTTCCCTATCCAACGCGCACGGGCGACGTGCACCATGAAATGGAACTCGTCGTCGCGATCGGCCGCGCCGGGCGCGATATCCCCGTCGACCAGGCGCTCGAACACGTGTACGGCTACGCGCTCGGTCTGGATATGACGCGGCGCGACCTGCAAGCCGAAGCGAAAAAGATGGGCCGTCCGTGGGACGTCGCGAAGGGCTTCGATCACTCCGCCCCGCTCGGTCCGATCCATCCCGTGTCGCGGGTCGGGCATATCGAACGCGGTGCGATTTGGCTTCAGGTGAACGGCGTCGAGCGCCAGCGCTCCGATATCTCGCAGCTCACGTGGTCGACGGCGGAAACGATCGCGCATTTGTCGACGCTATTCGCCCTCCAACCCGGCGACCTCATCTTCACGGGCACGCCGGAGGGCGTCGCGGCCGTTGCGCGCGGCGACGTGATGACGGGCGGCATCGAGGGCTTGGGCACGTTCGACGTGCGGGTGGTGTGAAGCGTGCTGCAACATCCTGGGACGGAGGAGACGATCGATGAAACTCTACAGCTATTTCCGCAGTTCGGCGTCTTATCGCGTCCGCATTGCGCTCAACTTGAAGGCGCTGCCCTACGATTATGTCGCCGTGCATCTGCTGCGCGGCGGCGGTGAACAACTGACGCCCGAGTACCGGCGGGTGGCACCGGACGGCATCGTCCCCGCGCTCGCCGATGGCGATCAGGTACTGCACCAGTCGCTCGCGATCATCGAATACCTCGAGGAGACGCACCCGACGCCGCCGCTATTGCCGGACACGCCGGGCGACCGCGCCTACGTTCGCGCGATCGCGCTGCAGATCGCTTGCGAAATCCATCCGCTGAACAACCTGCGTGTGTTGAAGTATCTGAAGCACGAACTAAGCGTGGCGGACGACGCGAAAGACGCCTGGTACAAGCATTGGGTGGAGAGCGGGTTCGACGTACTCGAGCCGATGCTGGCCGGCGATTCGCGCACGGGCAAGTTCGTCTACGGCGATACGCCGACGATGGCGGACCTCGCGCTCATCCCGCAAGTGTTTAACGCGCAGCGGTTCCGCGTCGATATGCAGCCTTATCCGACGATCCAACGGATTTACGACGAAGCGATGCAGCACGATGCGTTCTTCCGAGCGGCCCCGGAGCAGCAGCCCGACGCGGAATAGGCGGCGGGGCGCGCGCTGAACAAACGCGCAAAAAAGCGCGACAGCTGCAAAAAACGCGCGTGTCGCAATGAGCGAGACGCGCGTTCTCGGGCGGTGGTGCGGTGCGAGGAGCTAGCCGAGCAGGGCGTCGGTGAATTCCTCGGCGCTGAACGGCTGCAGGTCTTCCACCTTTTCGCCGACGCCGATGAAATAGACCGGCACCGGGCGTTGACGCGCGATCGCCGCCAAGATGCCCCCCTTGGCCGTGCCGTCGAGCTTCGTGACGATGAGGCCCGTTAGCGAAAGCGCATCGTCGAATGCCTTGACTTGGGCGAGCGCGTTTTGGCCCGTATTCGCGTCGATGACGAGCAGCACTTCGTGCGGCGCGCCGTCGTACGCCTTGCCGATGACGCGCTTGACCTTGCGCAACTCTTCCATCAAATGCAGCTGCGTGGGCAGACGGCCCGCCGTGTCGGCCATCACGATGTCGATCTTGCGCGCGCGGGCGGCGCTGACGGCGTCGAAGATGACGGCGGCGGGATCGCCGCTTTCCTGCGAGACGACCGTGACGTTGTTGCGCTCGCCCCAAACCGCGAGCTGTTCGCGCGCGGCGGCGCGGAAGGTATCGCCCGCGGCTAGCAGGACCGACTGATCGAATCGCTGCAAATGCTTGGCGAGCTTGCCGATGCTCGTCGTCTTACCTGCGCCGTTGACGCCCGCGATCATCATCACGAGCGGTTGTGCCCGGCCGAGCATGAGCGATTTTTGGAGCGGCTGCAGCAGTTCGATGATCAACGCGCGCAGCGCCGCTTTCACCTGCATAGGCTCGGTGAGCCGCTGTGTACGAACCTTCTCGTGCAATGCGTCGAGCAGGAAATTCGTGGCTTCGACGCCCGCATCCGACATCAACAGCGCGGTCTCGAGTTCTTCGTAGAGATCGTCGTCGATCTTGGCGCGCACGAAGATACCCGTGAGGCCCGCGCTCGTCTTCGACAAGCCCGAACGCAGCCGCGCGAGCCATGTTTGCTTTTGCGCAGGCTCGGGCGCCGGCGGCGGGACGATTTCCTCGGTTTCGTATTCGTCGTCGGCCGCGTCCGGCGCCGTGGCGACCGCCGATGCCTGCGCATTCGGTTGCAATACGGGCGAGGCGGCCGGTTGCTGCGCGGGCGCGACGATGGGCGAGAGCGACGGTGCCGGCGCGCTCGGTGCCTGCTGACCGGCAACGGGTACCGCGGTGGCCGCTGCTGCCGGCTCGGCCGTGGGCGCCGCGTCGCGCGCCGCGGGCGATGACGCGGATGCGGCTGGCGCGTCTTGATCGGTGTCGGGCGTCTTGCCGCCCTTGAATCGTTTGAAGAAGCTGAACATGGTGTGCCGTGAAGGATGCCGTGAGCGAATCGCTCGCGGCGGCAATAGTGGCGATAGCCGGCGCGTGGCCGCGCATGCGCCGCGGTGGACCGGCAATGCGGCATGCGCTAGGGAATCAAGCGCGTCATTTTACCAGGCGCGGCGGATGCGGCGGGCCACGGTCGCTTTTCGTGGCTGCGCGGTTGCCATGGCGGCTGTGGTAACGTTGGCGCTCGCGCCCGGGCCCGTTGTGCCGCCGGGCTTCATCGTTTTTGACCGCCGATCGCCCGCATGCCTCGTTCTTCGTCCGCTTCCCGCCCGCCCAGCGCGGCACCCTCCCGCGGTAAGCCGCATGCCGTCCGCATCATCGGCGGCGACTGGAAGCGCACCTCTTTGCAAGTGCTCGATCTCGAGGGCTTGCGGCCCACCCCCGATCGCGTCCGCGAAACCCTGTTCAATTGGCTGGGCCAACGGCTCGACGGCTGGCGCTGCCTCGACTTGTTCGCCGGCACCGGCGCACTCGGCTTCGAGGCCGCCTCGCGCGGGGCGGGGCGCGTGCTGATGATCGAGCGCCACCCGAAAGCCGCGCGGCAGCTGCGCGAGATTCAAGCGCGTTTGTCCGCGCAAGCGGTGGAGGTGGTCGAAGCCGATGGGGTGAGGCTCGCGGCCAACTTGCCGCCGGGCTCGTTCGACGTCGTTTTTCTCGATCCGCCGTTCGGCGAGCCCAAGGTGCTCGCGCGCGCGCTCGACTCGGCTGCGGCGCTCGTTGCCGACAGCGGCTATTTGTATGTCGAATCGGGCGCGTCGCTCGAGCTCGCCGAGTTCGATGTGCTGGCGGGCTGGCGCATGGCGCGACAAGGCAAAGCGGGCGCCGTACACTATCATTTGCTGCAGCGCGAAAATGATGAATAATGCGCGCTTCGCAAGCAAAAGACGCCGGCCACGGTAAGCCGCGTCAAGGCCGGCGGCGCACTGACAGCGCGCATGCCCGCGTCCCAATGGATGATGACAGGAGATGGTCGATGGTAGTCGCCGTGTACCCGGGCACGTTCGATCCGCTTACGCGCGGTCATGAAGATCTCGTTCGGCGCGCGTCGAGCATTTTCGATACGCTTGTCGTCGGCGTTGCCGACAGCCGCAACAAGAAGCCGTTTTTCACCTTGCAAGAGCGCCTCGATATCGCGCAGGAAGTGCTGGGCCACTATCCGAACGTGCAGATAATGAGCTTCAAGGGCTTGCTCAAGGATTTCGTGCGCGCAAACAATGCGCGCGTGATCGTGCGCGGGTTGCGCGCGGTGTCCGATTTCGAATATGAGTTCCAGATGGCGGGTATGAACCGCTATCTGTTGCCGGACGTCGAAACGATGTTCATGACGCCGTCCGATCAGTACCAATTCATCTCCGGGACGATCGTGCGCGAGATCGCTCAGCTTGGCGGCGACGTCAGCAAGTTCGTGTTCCCTTCGGTTGAAAAGTGGCTCAAGGAAAAGGTCGCAGAGATGACGCAGGCCCCTTGAGCGTCGACATGCCCGGATACCGGCGAACCGGAACCGGGCTAGAATAGCGGCGCTGCAGCAATAACGGCTGGCGATTGCCAAACGCAAGACTGTGTCCGATGTGTCGGCATGGCCGACGCATCCGGCCCAGCCGAAGCATCTGACACAGCCGAAGCATCTGACACAGCCGTCACGCGGCCCACCTCATTTATCCCCGTTTTTTCGTTACAGCATGGCTTTACTGATTACCGACGAGTGCATCAATTGCGACGTATGCGAGCCCGAGTGCCCGAACGACGCGATTTCGATGGGGCCCGATATTTACGTGATCGACCCAGCGAAGTGCACGGAATGCGTTGGCCATTTCGACGAACCGCAGTGTCGGCAGGTTTGTCCCGTCGAATGCATTCCGAACGATCCGCAGCATGTCGAGACGCCTGAAAGGTTGCTCGCGAAATATCACGCGCTCCAAGCCGAGAAAATATCCAAAAGCGGGGGCTGACCCGACAAAAACGCCGCATCATGCAAATTGTCGGGATCTTCGCAACGAAGAAAGCAATTTGTGGGAACTTTGCGGTCGGGTGGGGATCTTCATACATCGTTGCCCGATGGGATCGGATCCCAAACCCATCGTCCACGCCCGGTTGTCCGAAGTTCGTATTGTCGATGTGCCCCCGCGTTGTAATTCCTGACGCAATCGGCTTCGTCTATTACAAAAGTTCAGTGCTCGCCGTTGCGCGGCGTGAGCGACTCGAACAATTCTGAACGTACTGAAGGCCACGCGTTCGGCTCAATCGCAACCAGCAGCACCTACGGGGTTCGCGGGAATTCGCTCGCCATTGTTTGTTGTGTGGCGAACCTTTTCATTGCAATTGGTTG
The DNA here is from genome assembly GCA_963838695.1 of uncultured beta proteobacterium. GTDB lineage: Bacteria > Pseudomonadota > Gammaproteobacteria > Burkholderiales > Burkholderiaceae > Trinickia. The sequence goes on from CAWIRZ010000020.1 coordinate 122,114, forward strand.
ATAGGTAACTCAATGCAAACCATTTTTAAACCCCCTATACAGTCTTCGTTAGGAGTCCTAAATTTCGCCGCGGCGGCGGCTGTCTACGCATTTGCCAGCGTTGCGCCTGGCACTGCAGTGGCGCAGACGCCGCCGACCCATTCCATCACGTGTTCCGCGCCGACGACAACGGCCGGGGGCACCCCTCACGGATTGATCTCGGCCGATACGCCGACATCGAACGGTTTCCGCCTGTTTCCGCTCAGCAATGCGTTCACGATGCAATTCGTGACGAACGCACCCGCGGCCGACCGCGTGAATTGGTCGGTGCAGGACTACGCCGGTAACCTGCGCGGCAGCGGATCGTTCGACGTTCCCGCGGGCACTCGAACATCCACGCTCTCTTGCAAGGACACCGCAAGCGGCTATTTCGCGATCACCGCTTCGTTAAGTCGTGCTGGCGGTACGTTGCCGAAAGCGGGTACGCGGCCCACGGGCATCGCGACTTTCGGCATCCTGCCGAGCGTGTCGTGGGCCTTGCCGCCCGCGACGTTTACGAGCCAAGACCAGCATCGGTTCGGTATGCAGGGCGAGAGCGATAAGCCGGCGCTGCTCGACGCGTTGCAGATCTCGCAAACGATCGACTGGCGTCAGATGTCGATCATGGAGCCCGATCGGGCGAATAGCTGGAAACCGACGGCGTCCCAAAGTGTGGCCGATGTCGATCCGCTCTATAAGACGGGCCGTATTTCCCGCCTCGTGCGCCTGGACGGCGTGCCTGCCTGGGCGAGCCGCACCGGTGCAGCCGAGAACGATGCGTACTCGCCGAGGGATCTGTCGTATTACCAAAGCTATATGGCGCGCGTCGGGGCAGACGGCAAGGCGATCCGCGACGCGTACTTCCCGAACATGCGGAACAACTACTACCAGGTGACCTGGGAGCCGTTGTGGCAGGATTCGGCCGCCAACTTCGTGGCGATGTACAAGGCAGCGTGGGAAGGGATCCACTCGACCGATCCCCATGCGGTGGTCATGGGCGTGGCGAGCCCCGATCCGGGCTTGACCGGGACGTGGTGTACCGCCAACGTGTTGCGGACTTACGCTTCGCTTGGCTTGATGAAGTATGTCGACGGGATCGCGACGCATGGCTACTGGGCGCACCATGACTCGCCGGCGTATCCCCCGGAGTTGTACGACACGAACACGAACCCGTACTACAAGCAGCAAGCCCTCGACATTCAGATGCGCGACCTTCGGGCCGAAATGCAGCAGTACAAGCCGAACATGCGGCTGTGGGCGACTGAGTTGGGCGTTGCCTACGATTCCGGCATCACGTACGCCAAGGGGCCGTCGGCCAATCAGCTCTACGCGCAGGCCGCGGTTTCCGCTCGCGCGCATCTGATCGTGCTCGGCGAAGGCGCGCAGGTCACCTACTTCTTCAACGGCGCGGACTATCCCGGCGAAGTGGGCTTCGGCACATTCTTCGATCTGGTCCACGCGCAAGGCGATGCCCATGCGACGGCGCTGAGCCCGAAGCCCGTTTCCATGGCATTCGCCGCCATGACGCGGATCATCGACGGCACGGAAACCCTTGGCCGCCTGAGGAACCTGCCCGCGTCGGATTATGGCTACGCGTTCCAGCAGCTCGGCGGCGGGCCGGTCGTCACCGCGCTATGGACGCACGAGAATGCCAACTGGCCGACGTCGGCGGGCGTCTACAGCCAGAGCGCCAACAAGAACTATGCGCTCACGGTCGATTCGCCGGGAACGAGCGGCAAGGTGGTGACCTTCGACATGATGGGTAATCCGGCCATCCTTCCGTATAAGAACGGCGTGGTCAACCTGACGCTGTCGGAGGCGCCGATCTACGTCGTGTCGAAAAACGCCAGTGTGATCAAGGCGAACGTCACGGCGCCGGTCGGTTACACCGGGCAGTAAATCTCCCGTCCCTCCTCACGCAAAAAGCCAGGCGCAATGCCTGGCTTTTTGCCGTCAGCGCCGCGTGGCAGCAGCATTCCTTTTTGCCAGGCGGTTGTTAGACGGTTCCTGAAATGTAGGAATAGGCGGTAGCTTCACAGTATCTCGAGTGCCGCGCTCGCTGTAGGAAACGACTGACGCGGCAAGCCTCACATATTACAAAAGGTTCAGTGCTCGCCGGATAGGCACGGCTAGCGAACAGAACCATACTGAACGTACTGTAGACCTAGCGTTCAGTTCCAACGCGGCTAGCCGCGATCCAGGGTCCGCGGATTCGATCGCCACTGCTCACTATGTGGCGAGCCCGTTAGTGCAATCGGTTGAGAAGTCATTCCATGCAATCCATTTTCAAGTCTCCCGCGTTATCTTGCTTAGGATTCCTAAATATTGCGGCGGCAGCGGTTTATACGTTTGCCAGCGTTGGATCGACGGGTGCCAAGGCGCAAACGCCGCCGACCAATTCGATCACGTGCTCGGCAGCGACGACAGCGGCCGGCGGAACGCCGCATGGGTTGATCTCGGCCGATACGCCGGTGTCGAACGGCGTGCGCATGTTTCCGCAGAGTTCTACGTTCGCGATTCAGTTCGTGACGAACGCGCCTGCTGCCGACCGCGTGAATTGGTCGGTTCAGGACTACACGGGTAACTTGCGCGGTAGCGGCTCGTTCGCGGTCCCCGCCGGTGCGCATACAACCAAGATTTCTTGCACGAGTTCGGCCAGCGGCTACTTTGCGCTGACGGGCACGCTCAACAACGCGGGCGGCACGCTGCCGAAGGCCGGGACGCGCCCCGCGGGCATCGCAACCTTCGGCGTGTTGCCGAGCGTGTCGTGGGCCCTGCCGCCCGCGACTTACACGAACCAGGAGCAGCATCGCTTCGGCATGCAGGGCGAGAGCGACAAGCCGGCGCTACTGAGTGCTCTGGGGATCTCGCAGACGATCGACTGGCGTCAGTTGTCGAACATGGAGCCGTACCGAGCGAATAGCTGGAAACCGACGGCGGCCCAAAGCGTGGCGAACGTCGACCCGCTGTACAAGACCGGCAACGTTGCCCGCCTCGTGCGTCTGGACGGTGTTCCTGCCTGGGCCAGCCCGACCGGCGCTTCGGTGCAAGATTCGTATGCACCGAAGGATCTGTCGTATTTCCAAGGCTATATGGCGCGAGTCGGTGCCGATACGGAAGCGATCCGCAAAGCGTACTTCCCGAACCAGAAGGGCAACTACTACCAAGTGACGTGGGAGCCGTCGTGGCTGGACTCGCCGGCCAACTTCGTGGCGATGTATAAGGCGGTCTATCAAGGCGTGCACTCGACGGATCCGAATGCGGTGGTGATGGGGGTGACGAGCCCCGATCCGGGCACGATGGGCAACTGGGGCACGGGCAACCAACTGCAGACGTACAAGGCGCTTGGTTTGCAGAACTATGTCGACGGGATCACGACGCATAGCTACTGGGCGAACCACGATTCCCCCGCGTTCCCGCCGGAGCTGTACGACTCGAACCCGAGCACGTACTACCAGAGCTTGGCGCTGGACCATCAGATGCAAAGCCTTCGCACGGAAATGCAAAACTTCAAGCCGGGCATGCGTTTGTGGTCGACCGAGCTGGGTGTGGCGTACGACACGGGCGTGACGTATGCGACGGGCCCCTCGGCCAACCAGCTCTATGCGCAAGCCGCGGTGGCTGCGCGTGGGCACCTGATCGTGCTGGGCGAAGGCGCGCAAGTGACGTACTTCTTCTACGGCTCGGACTACCCGACGGAAATCGGCTTCGGCACGTTCTTCGACATCGTCAACCCGCAAGGCGACTTCCATGCGACGACGCTGAGCCCGAAGCCTGTATCGATGGCATACGCCGCGATGACGCGCTTGGTCGACGGAACGCAAACGCTGGGGCGCCTGAACAACTTGCCGGCTTCGGTTCACGGCTACGCGTTCGAACGCCTGGGGACGAGCGGCGCGGTGGTGACGGCGCTGTGGGCGCATAACAATGCGAATTGGCCGACGGCGAACGGTGTCTACAGCCAGAGCGCAACGCAGAGCTACGCACTGACGGTCGACGCGCCGGGAACGAGCGGCAAGGTAGCCACCTTCGACATGATGGGCAATCCCGCCATCCTGCCGTACACGAACGGCGTGGTCCACCTGACGCTGTCGGAAACGCCGATCTACGTGATATCGAAGAACGCCAGCGTGATGAAGGCACAGGTCACGGCACCGGTGGGTTATACCGGGCAATAAAACTCGGTGAGCCTCGTCTAGCTTCACCTTCCCGAACGCAAAATGCCAGGCTCGATGCCTGGCATTTTGTCGTCTGGAGCCCCGCCTTCTCTTTCCGGAAATTCCCGTTGCGCCGGCGCCGTCCGAGCTGTAGGAAAGACCTGACGCAATCGGCTGTACATATTACAGAAGGATCAGTGCTCGCCGAATAGGCAGCGACAGCAATTCGAAAGATACTGAACTTACTGCAGGCCTAGCGTCCGGCTCGATAGCAACGGGTAGCGCTCACGGGGTCCGCGGAATCCGATCGCCATGGTTCGATATCTGGCGAACCCGTTCAGTGCTCAAGGTTAAAAGGTCAATCCATGCAATCCGTGTCCAAGTCCAACACGATCCGTTCATTAGGACTCCTTAATATAACGGCCGCCGCAGTCTATGCTTTCGCCAGCGTTGGATCGACGGGTGCCAAGGCCCAGACGCCGCCGGCCAATTCGATTACCTGCTCGGCCGCGACGACGGCGGCCGGCGGTACGCCGAATGGATTGATTTCGGCCGATACGCCCGTGTCGAACGGCGTGCGGATGTTCCCGCAAGGCAATGCATTCACGGTTCAATTCGTCACGAACGCGCCCGCCGCCGACACGGTAAATTGGTCGGTTCAGGACTATGTCGGCAATATTCGCGGCAGCGGCTCGTTCGCCGTTCCCGCCGGCGCGCAAACTTCGAAAATATCCTGCACGGGCACGGCAAGCGGCTATTTCGGGCTCACGGCTACCTTGAACGATGCGGGCGGCACGCTGCCGAAGGCCGGTACGCGTCCGACCGGTATCGCAACGTTCGGCGTCTTGCCGAATATCTCGACCTCCGTTTTGCCGGCCGCCACCTATACGAGCCCGGAGCAGCATCGCTTCGGTATGCAGGGCGAGAGCGACAAGCCGGCACTCTTGAGCGCCCTGGGGATCGCGCAGACGATCGACTGGCGTCAGCTGTCGAACATGGAGCCGTACCGGGCGAACAGCTGGAATCCGACGGCGGCGCAAAGCGCGGCCAACGTCGACTCGCTGTACAAGACCGGTAATGTCGCCCGCCTTGTGCGCTTGGACGGTGTTCCGGCGTGGGCCAGCCCGACCGGCGCGTTCGAGGGCGACCAGTATGCCCCGAGTGATTTGACGTACTTCCAAGGCTATATGGCGCGTGTGGGTGCCGATACGGAAGCGATCCGCAAGGCGTACTTCCCGAACCAGAAGGGCAACTACTATCAAGTGACGTGGGAGCCGTCGTGGCTGGATTCGCCGGCTAACTTCGTGGCGATGTATAAGGCGGTTTATCAAGGCGTGCACTCGACGGATCCGAACGCGGTGGTGATGGGGGTGACGAGCCCCGATCCGGGCACGATGGGCAACTGGTGCACGGGCAACCAACTGCAGACGTATGCCGCGCTTGGCCTCCAGAACTATGTCGACGGGATCACGACGCATAGCTACTGGGCGAACCACGATTCGCCGGCGTTCCCGCCGGAGTCGTACGACACGAACACGAACACGTACTACCAGAACCTCGCGCTCGACCACCAGATGCGTAACCTTCGCGCTGCGATGCAAACGTTCAAACCGAACATGCGTTTGTGGTCGACCGAGCTGGGTGTGGCGTACGACACGGGCGTGACGTATGCGACGGGCCCCTCGGCCAACCAGCTCTATGCGCAAGCCGCGGTGGCTGCGCGTGGGCATCTGATCGTGCTGGGCGAAGGCGCGCAAGTGACGTACTTCTTCTACGGCTCGGATTATCCGACGGAAATCGGTTTCGGCACGTTCTTCGACATCGTCAACCCGCAAGGCGACTTCCATGCGACGACGCTGAGCCCGAAGCCTGTATCGATGGCATACGCCGCGATGACGCGCTTGGTCGACGGAACGCAAACGCTCGGCCGGTTGAACTCGCTGCCGCAGATGGTGTACGGCTACGCGTTCCAGCGCCTCGGCTCGAGCGGGGCGGTGGTCACGGCCCTCTGGACGCACAACAATGCGAATTGGCCGACGGCGGGCGGCGTCTATAGCCAGAGTGCGACCACGAACTATGCGCTCACGGTGGATGCGGCGGGTACGAGCGGTAACGTCACCGTGTACGACATGATGGGCAACCCGACATCCGTGGCGTACACGAACGGCGTGGCCAATTTGACGCTGAGCGAGACGCCGATCTACGTGGTGTCGATGAACGCCAGCGTAATGAAGGCACAGGTCACGGCGCCGGTGGGTTATACGGGGCAATAAGCGGCACGCTGCCCGCCGCTGACGCAAAAATGCCAGGCTAGATGCCTGGCATTTTTGCCTTTCCGGCCGCATTACCGCTTTCTGCCCGCGATGCGCCCCCCAATCTGGATGTCCGCCGCGGTGTCCGTTTCCGGAAAATCGCCTCGTCGCGCCTATAACGCGATCTGTAGGAAACCTCCGACGTAAGCGGCTGCACATATTACAGAAGGATCAGTGCTCGCCGAATAGGCAGCGACAGCGAATCCAAAGATACTGAATGTACTGCAGCCCTAGCGTTCAACTCAGCCGCTACTCCTAGCGCTCACGGGTCCGCGGAATCCAATCGCCACGATTCGGTATCTGGCGAACCCATTCAGTGCTCAAGCTTAAAAGGCCAATCGATGCAATCCTCGTTCAAAGCCACCACGGTCAAGTCATTAGGACTCCTGAATATCGCGGCGGCGGCAGTTTATACGTTTGCCGGCGTTGGATCGACGGGTGCTCAAGCGCAAACGCCGCCGACCAATTCAATTACGTGTTCGGCAGCGACGACGGCGGCCGGCGGAACGCCGAATGGATTGATCTCGGCCGATACGCCGGTGTCGAACGGCGTGCGCATGTTTCCGCAGAGTTCTACGTTCACGATTCAGTTCGTGACGAACGCGCCGGCTGCAGACCGCGTGAATTGGTCGGTTCAGGACTACACGGGTAACTTGCGCGGCAGCGGCTCGTTCGCGGTCGCCGCCGGTGCGCAAACAACCAAGATTTCTTGCACGAGTTCCGCCAGCGGCTACTTCGCGCTGACGGGCACGCTGAACAACGCGGGCGGCACCTTGCCGAAGGCCGGTACGCGCCCCGCGGGTATCGCAACCTTCGGCGTGTTGCCGAGCGTGTCGTGGGCCCTGCCGGCCGCGACTTACACGAACCAGGAGCAGCATCGCTTCGGCATGCAGGGCGAGAGCGACAAGCCGGCACTCCTGAGCGCCCTGGGGATCTCGCAGACGATCGACTGGCGTCAACTGTCGAACATGGAGCCGTACCGGGCGAACAGCTGGAAACCGACGGCGGCGCAAAGCGTGGCGAACGTCGACCCGCTGTATAAGACCGGCAACGTCGCCCGTCTCGTGCGTCTGGACGGTGTTCCGGCCTGGGCCAGCCCGACCGGCGCGACGGTGCAAGATTCGTATGCCCCGAAGGATCTGTCGTACTTCCAAGGCTATATGGCGCGTGTGGGCGCCGATACGGAAGCGATCCGCAAGGCGTACTTCCCGAACCAGAAGGGCAACTACTACCAAGTGACGTGGGAGCCGTCGTGGCTGGATTCGCCGGCTAACTTCGTGGCGATGTATAAGGCGGTCTATCAAGGCGTGCACTCGACGGATCCGAATGCGGTGGTGATGGGGGTGACGAGCCCCGATCCGGGCACGATGGGCAACTGGGGCACGGGCAACCAACTGCAGACGTACAAGGCGCTTGGCTTGCAAAACTATGTCGACGGGATCACGACGCATAGCTACTGGGCGAACCACGATTCGCCGGCGTTCCCGCCGGAGCTGTACGACTCGAACCCGAGCACGTACTACCAGAGCTTGGCGCTGGACCATCAGATGCAAAGCCTTCGCACGGAAATGCAAAACTTCAAGCCTGGCATGCGTTTGTGGTCGACCGAGCTGGGTGTGGCGTACGACACGGGCGTGACGTATGCGACGGGCCCCTCGGCCAACCAGCTCTATGCGCAAGCCGCGGTGGCTGCGCGTGGGCACCTGATCGTGCTGGGCGAAGGCGCGCAAGTGACGTACTTCTTCTACGGCTCGGATTATCCGACGGAAATCGGCTTCGGCACGTTCTTCGACATCGTCAACCCGCAAGGCGACTTCCATGCGACGACGCTGAGCCCGAAGCCTGTATCGATGGCATACGCCGCGATGACGCGCTTGGTCGACGGAACGCAAACGCTGGGCCGCCTGAACAACTTGCCGGCTTCGGTTCACGGCTACGCGTTCGAACGCCTGGGGACGAGCGGCGCGGTGGTGACGGCGCTGTGGGCGCATAACAATGCGAATTGGCCGACGGCGAACGGTGTCTACAGCCAGAGCGCAACGCAGAGCTACGCACTGACGGTGGACGCGCCGGGAACGAGCGGTAAGGTAGCCACGTTCGACATGATGGGCAATCCCACCATCCTGCCGTACACGAACGGCATGGTCCACCTGACGCTGTCGGAAACGCCGATCTACGTGATATCGAAGAACGCCAGCGTGATGAAGGCACAGGTCACGGCACCGGTGGGTTATACGGGGCAATAAAACGGTCGGCACGCTGCCTCACGCTTCCCGAACGCGAAATGCCAGGCTCGATGCCTGGCATTTTGTCGTATACGATCCGGTGCGCCTACCGGCCCCCGCAGGACAACGCCGTGAGCCGCGGGAAATGGAGTTTCATTCTCGGGTACAGCGCGGCCAACACGCAGATCACGAACGCGGGGATCAGGAAGTAGAATCCGAGCGCGAGAAAAGACGAGTGCGGTGGAATGAGCCGGTACAACAGCTTTCGACAGATCGTCAAAAGCGGTTCGTGCGCCGCGAAGACAAAAAAGCTCGTTCCGCTCAGCCGCACCAAACGACTCGTGATGTCGTCGGAACGGATCGCAAACTTCGTGATCCAGAGCGCGCTGACTACCCCCAGCACAATCGAGATTTTCGGCACGAGCGTATCGGCCGCGGCGCCGAACCATATGGCGTCGAACAGTAGGGCCGGGAGATACAGCATCACGGCGAGCGGGCCGATGCGGTCTAGACAAAACAGATCGATCCGCTTGACGGCGAACCACGCCCCTGCCGTGAAAAACAAGGTGGCGTCGAGCGCCGGCATGGGAAGCCATGGCGCGTCCGCCAGCCACAGCGTCAGTCCCGCCAGCAGAATCGGTATGCCCCCGCGGCGACACAGCAAATAGACGAGCGGCGCCAGCAGCACCAGCACCATCAGGTCCCGAACGAACCAAAACTGATAGGAAATCGGCTCGCCGTGAATACCGAATATCGCTTCGAGCAATGCTACGGCATCGAGATGCGACACGCGTTCCGTTTTGCCTGACAGGTACTTCGCGGCGGCCGGAATGGATTGCGCCGCCGCGACGATGGCCAAATTCGCCACGTTCCAGAACAGAAAAGGAAGCAGAAGCGTTCGCGACCTCGATTTCAGCTTGGCCAGCAGCGCCTCCGCCGTCGGCTCGAAATCGAGAAAGAACAAATAGCCCGAGATGAGAAACAGCAGCGGGACCGATACTCTCGCCACGCCCTGCGAAACTACGTTTCTGACGAATTCCAAGAGGCCGTCGGCGTGCGCCAGGCCAATCGCGTTTCCGTGCAAGGTCGATGTCAGGCTGTAGTTGTGAATGAAGACGACCCCCACAATCAACGGGAACCGCAACACCTTCAATCGCAACGAGGCTTCCTCAGTGAGCATCCAACGCCTCCCGTCCTCCTTAACGTGTCGTGATCGTGTCCGCGTCGCCGGCGACTTCGTCGACGTTCTCGGCCAGTACCGGTAGGACCGGCGTGTTGCCGTAGGCTTCGATCTCGCGGCGCGCGCCGACCGGCACGCGGCTATACAGCATCTTCGAAAACTCGCTCAGGACCGCATCGCGCGAAAGCACGTCCTCCGCGAATTCGCGTCCCCTGCGACCGAGGCGATCGCGGGTGGCCGGATCGGCCGCCAGCCGACCGATCGCCACGGCCAGCGATTGCACCTCGCCAGGCTCCACCACCACGCCGCGCGGCGCCACCGCGTCATACAGTTCCGTGCCGGGGCGTGCCATCGCGATCACGGGGCGCCCGCTGGCGAACATGCCCGTCAGTTTCGACGGCATGACGAGGTCCGCCGCGTCGCCGAGTTGGGGCAGCACATGAATGTCGGCCAGGTTCATGAGTTCGTTCAGCTCCTCCTGCGGCCGCAAATCGCTGAATCGGCAATTCTTCATCGGGCCGCAGATGGCATGGATGACCTTGCGCATCGGCCCGTTGCCGCAGAACACGAACACGATGTCGCTGTGCTCTTGAAGTTCCACGGCCGTCGCGGCCAACACTTCGAGCCCCTGTTTGGCGCCCATGTTGCCCGAGTACAGCACGACGATCGCATGCTCGGCGATGCCGAACGTTTTACGGAGTGTGCTGGTTCGGCCGAGCGGATGGATCGCGGCGACATCGACCCAATTCGGAAAATGCACGAGGCGCGCAGAGGCGACGCCCTTGTCCGCGGCCCGCTCGAGCATCTTGTTCGAAATGGTGGATACGGTATCGAACCGGCGCAGCAAGGCGCGTTCGATCCACAGGGCTGCCCGCTTCAGCCGCGAACCGTTCAGCATGCCCAACTGAAACGCGGCATCGACTTCATAGTCCTGGATGTGGATCCAAGCATGCGCGTGGCATAGGCGAGCGACGAGCCAGGCCGCCGGTGCGTTCAATAGGCTCGGCGCAATGCACATCACCACATCGGGGCGCCAGAGCGTTTGCGCCATGATGACCGGTAGGCTGGTCGCGGCAAAGCTCGCCAGATGCAGGATGCGGCGCGCGCCGCGCGGGCGGCTCGGCACCCACAGCGGCGTGCGCCACAGACGCACGCCGTCGCGCAGCTCGCGGCCATAGCGCCACTTGGAGTAGCCCGGCGCGACTTCCCATTGCGGGTAATACGGCGGTGCGCAGACAACTCGCACCTCATGACCGTGCGCAGTCAACGTGGCTGCCATCTCGGCGGTGTACTTGCCGATTCCGGTCAATTCCGGCGCATAGTTGATTCCATAAACGAGGATCTTCATAAGGCCCCGCTCTGCCTTCTCAATATTTGAAGTGGGTATGGCGTATCAGTGCGCATCGTGCCCATGTTCGCGCGACCGAGCCAGCGCCGCGCGCCAGCGTATCGGCGTATGTCGCCAACCCGTATGCGCCGCGCCACGGTGTGGCGCCTGTCGCCGGCCGAATGCGCCAACTCTCTGCGTGCCGCGCCAACCGCTTGCGCGGCGTGTCATGGAAGCGCATAACTACCTCGATCCTTCTCCATAACAAGAGACCTTTATGCAGAAAGTCGCTCTGATTACCGGTATTACGGGACAGGATGGCGCGTACCTCGCCGAATTCCTGTTGTCGAAAAATTACGTGGTGCACGGCATCAAGCGCCGCACGTCACTGTTCAATACCGAACGTATCGATCACCTTTACCAAGATCCGCACGAGACGGATCGCCGCTTGATCCTGCACCACGGCGATATGACCGATTCGTCGAGCTTGATCCGCATCATCCAGGCGATTCAACCGGACGAGATCTACAATCTGGCGGCGCAAAGCCACGTTGCCGTCTCGTTCGAGGAACCCGAATACACCGCGAACGCCGACGGCCTCGGCGCGCTGCGGATCCTCGAAGCGATCAGGATCCTAGGGCTCGCGAAGAAGACGCGCTTTTATCAAGCGTCGACGTCCGAGCTGTACGGCAAGGTTCAAGAGGTGCCGCAGAAGGAGACGACGCCGTTCTACCCGCGCAGCCCTTATGCGGTCGCGAAGATGTACGCGTACTGGATCACGGTCAATTATCGTGAGGCGTACGACATGTATGCCTGCAACGGCGTGCTGTTCAACCACGAATCGCCGCGGCGTGGCGAGACGTTCGTCACGCGCAAGATCACGCGCGCCCTCGCGCGGATCTCGCTCGGCATGCAGGATTGCGTGTACTTGGGCAACCTCGATTCTCGGCGCGACTGGGGCCATGCGAAGGACTACGTGCAAATGCAGTGGCTCATGCTGCAGCAGGATCACCCGGAAGATTTCGTCATCGCCACCGGCGAACAACACAGCGTGCGCGACTTCACGACGCGTGCCGCGCGCGCGCTCGGCATCGAACTGATGTGGGAAGGCAAGGGCGAGCGCGAGGAAGGGATCGTCGTCGATGTCGGAGTGGACGCGCGCGTGAAGGTGGGCGATGTCCTGGTGCGCGTCGACCCGCGCTACTACCGGCCCACCGAAGTGGATACGCTGCTCGGCGATCCGACTCGGGCCCGCGAGCGCCTCGGCTGGAGCCCCACCACGACCTTCGAGGAACTCGTGGACGAGATGGTGACCAAGGACCTCGCCGACGCACGGAAGGATTACCTCGTGCGCAAGCATGGTTTCGCCGTCTTCGAACGCAAGGAGTAATGTATGACGACGATGGACACGAGACGCATCTTCGTCGCCGGCCATCGTGGGATGGTCGGCTCCGCGATCGTCCGTCGCTTGGCCGCCGAGCCGGGTGTCGAACTCGTCACGCGCACGTCGAGCGAACTCGATTTGACCGAGCAGGCGGCGGTGCGCGCGTTCTTTCAGAAAGAACGGATCGATCAGGTGTATCTGGCGGCCGCGCGTGTCGGCGGGATTCGCGCCAACGATACCTACCCGGCGGAATTCATCTACCGCAATCTGATGATCGAGGCGAACGTCGTTCACGCCGCGTGGGAGGCTGGCGTCCAGCACGTGCTTGCGCTCGGCTCCTCATGCATCTATCCGAAGTTCGCGCCGCAGCCGATTATGGAAGAAGCGCTGCTTTGCGGCGAACTTGAGCCGACCAACGAGCCCTACGCGATTGCGAAAATCGCCGCAATCAAGCTGTGCGAGTCGTACAACCGCCAGTATGGCGTCGACTACCGCAGCGTGATGCCGACCAATCTCTATGGCCCGGGCGATAACTTCCACCCGGTCGACAGCCATGTGATCCCGGCCCTGATTCGGCGCTTTCACGAGGCGAAGCTGTCCGGCGCGCCCAGTACGGTGCTGTGGGGAAGCGGACGTGCCAGGCGCGAGTTCCTGCATGTGGACGATCTCGCCGATGCGTGCGTCTTGGCGATGAACGTCTCGCGCGAGCGCTATTACAGCGTTGCAAGCGAACGTTGCTCGCACCTGAACGTCGGCTATGGCACCGATGTCACCGTGCGCGAGTTGGCCGAGTTGGTGGCGAGCGTGGTCGGTTACGAAGGGCGCATCGAACAAGACTTGGATAAGCCGGATGGAACGCCGAGAAAGCTCATGAGCAGTGCGCGCATGACCTCGCTCGGATGGCAGCCGAAGATCGATCTCGCCGCCGGGCTGGCATCCACGTACGCTTGGTTCCTCGACGCGCAACAGGTCGCCGCATGAGCGTCGGGGATTCCGCGGCACGCGGCCAAGCAGCGGGCCACGACGCCGACGCGGAGTCGATCCGCGGCACCGACGCGCTCGACCCGCGGATGCTCGGCGTTCAGGATCTGTCGGCGTTCGACATGCCGGTCGATTTTCGCGGCAGGCCGGGCTGGTACGTACAGCTTTGGTGGATCGCGGATGCCTTGCTGTTCAGGCCGTCGCCGCAAGTGCTCTATGGCTGGCGGCGCGCGCTGTTGCGGCTGTTCGGCGCGCGCGTCGGCAAAGGGGCGATCATCCGGCCGAGCGCGCGGATCACCTATCCTTGGAAAGTATCGATCGGCGACTACGCTTGGGTCGGCGACGACGTCACGCTCTACAGCCTCGGGCCCATCGAAATCGGTGCGCACGCCGTTGTTTCCCAGCGGTCCTATCTGTGCGCCGCCGATCACGACTATCGCCGCCGTGCCTTTCCGATTCGCGCCCGCGCGGTGCGCGTCGGTGCGCATGCTTGGGTCGCGACCGACGTGTTCGTCGCGCCCGGTGTCACGATCGGCGAAGGGGCCGTGGTCGGCGCCCGCAGCACCGTGCTGCGCGATTTGCCGGCGCGTATGGTGTGTTACGGCTACCCGGCCGTCGCGGTACGTCCGCGCGAATCGCTGGACCTCGACTGACCCACCGACATATCGCGCGAGATCAATTCGACGAGCCTGCGTGCGGCGCCTTCGATACGGAACTCGCGTTGATAGCACGCTAATGCGCGTTCGCGCATCATCGCGATATCGGCCGGGCTCATCGTGTCGCACCAACTTGCGATGCCCTCGGCTACGCCGTCCTTCGTGTCGTTCACGATGGTGCCGGCACCCGCTTCGGCCACTTCACGCCAGATGTTCACGCGATCGGTGATGATGACCGGCGTGGCCGATGCCAATGCTTCCACGACGGCAATGCCGAAGTTTTCCTGATGCGAGGGCAAGACGAAAACCTCGGCTGCGCGCAGTGCCGCCCATTTGAGCGCGCCGCTCAGCATGCCGGTCCAGACCACCTGCGATTCGATGCCGTGCGCGCATACTTCGCCCTTGAGTGCGGCGACGGTCGTCTCGTCGCCCGGGCCGGCAATGACAAGCCTTGCGTTCGGATGCTTGGCGGCCATCCGCGCGAAGGCGTCGATCAGCAAGTCGCAGCCTTTTTTCTCGTGAATGCGCGAGAGGAAAAGAAACACGCGCTTGCCGCGCAACTCCGGATACGCCTTGAAAAACGCGGCGCCGTTCGTCGCGTCGGCAGGCGGCGGCGCGATGCCGAAGCCGGTGACTTCGAGCGGTGTGCGGCGATCGAGGAAGGGGCGGCGTGCGAGTTCGAGTTCGGTGCGGCAGGTGAACAGCGCAGCGCGCGCGCGGCTGAACACCCATCGCTCCGCCAGTGCCCAATAGACGAGCTTTCTCAAATGCTTGCGTGGATAGGTATGCTCGAACCACGGGTCGAGCATACCGTGCGGAAACACGAAGAGCGGGGTACCGGAACGACCGACGCCATAGCGAGCGGCAACGGAGTGGAATTGCCAGATGCCGTGCACGATGACGGCATCGTATCGGTTGGCATGCTCACGAAACCAACGCATCGCGCTCAGGCTAAAGCCGTACTTGCCACGGGCGGGTCCGAGCCGATGCACCACACCTTGCAAGCGATCGCTCACGACGACGTCGGGGCCGTCGAGCGACGCGACTTCGCCCGTGCACCCGAAGGGCAGCATGTGATTGACGAGTTGCAACACCGCTTCGGCCACGCCGCCGGCGCGTGGATCGAGAGACGGCACGACATGCAGCACGCGCAGGTTCATCAGTGGTGTTCCGTAGTGGCAGTGGCCGCGACGACGCGCTCTTGCTCGCGCGCGGGGCGCGTATGCACGCCTTGTTCGTGGGTCGGTCCCGCCTCGTCCGCGCGCGGGGGCGCGCCGGCTGTGTCGAGGAATGCGATCAGCCGCGCGCCGACAGCACGTCGGCCGCACGTCGCCGCAATGGCGCGGTGTCCGCACTCGGCCATTTGGCGATAGCGGTCGGGGTGTTCGACGATGGCAGCGAATTGGCGCGCGAGCGCATCGGCGCTGGCTTCGCGCACGAGCGCGGCACTGTCTTCGTCGAACAGCAAACTGACATCGCTGACATCGGTACTGAGCACGAGCAATCCCTGGCTCGCGAATTCGACGACTTTCGAGGGAAACGTCGTCGTCGCGAATTCGGTACCCGGTAGGCGCAGCGACAGACCGACGTCGGCCTGCGCGAGCAGTTGCCGATACTCGTGCGGACCGATGTCCTGGTGCAACTCGACGCGCACCCCAGCCGGGGCGACTTCGCTCGCCAGTGCGCGGAGCGTGTCGGCACCGCCGAAACCGCTCACGACGAACCGTACGCGGTCGACCAACTCGCGATGCGCCACGGCAAACCGGCGCACGGCTGCTGCGAACAGATCGAGCCCGCTCGCAGTCTCGATCGTGCCGCCATAGAGGAACGTGATCGGCGTGCCGAAGGCGCGAGGCGGCGCCGGCTGCTCGGCGCATACGCCATTCACGACACAGGCGTCGGCGATCGCCAGCGACTGCGCGAGTTCGCGCGATACGACGATGGCTCGCTCACTGCATAGGCGCGTGAGGACGCGCAGACTGGAGCGCGTCGCGAACCCGCGCAGATTGTTTTCGTCGGTGCGCGGGCCGTCTTCGATATCGAGCAGCACCCGCTCGCGTCCGAGCCGCCAGCGTAGCCACGCTGCGACAAGGATGTATTCGGGGAAGTAGTTGTAAAGGACGACAACATCGTTGCGCTCGATATGTTTCCAAGCGAAGCGCAAATAGCAGAACGCGGCGAAGATCCGATTCAAGCCGCGCACGCTGATCGCCGGCAAGTAGACGCACGGCAAGGCCGCATCGCGGCACGCAAAGCCGCCGAAGAACATTCGGTTCCGGCTCGCGGTGACGATCGGCGAGCTGACGATTACCGCACGTCGCGCGTGTGCGCGGATGCCCGCGGCCATTCCGACCACCTTATGGGCAGCCGCGCCGACGAGAAATTGCTGCTGCTGTCGCTCGTTGTAACGCGGCAGCATGATCGGTGCGAAAAAGAACTGGCGAGCCAAATCAGATCTCCGGAAGGTGAAGCGGGGGCCGCCCCGCCGGCAGCGCTTGGTACGGTTGCGGGCGCGGCCGCGCCGCCGTCACCGTTGTCATCGTCGCTTCGGCATGTACGGCATGCACGTGACGATAGCGGCCATGGCGCGCGATCTGGATCGCGAAGACGATCAGCGCAAGCTTGTCGAAGTCGAGCGGTGCGCCGTTCTGGGCCATCACAAGCAGCATGAACAACCCACCGATCCCGCCGCCCGCGGCTCGCCAGAGCAGTAAGAGCAGCGGAAAGGCGAGCCAGCCATAGGCAAATAGCAGGTTGAAGACACCGTTTTGTAGCGGGGCGTCTTCGAACGGCACGATCAGCCGGTGCCGCTCGAAGTACGACTGCGTGGCGGACATCGGTACCCCAAGCGGCGCGTGCGCGAGCACCTGGCCCAGCAGTTCGAACGGCTGCTTGATGCGGATGCCGACCGATTCGTCCTGGCCCGATACGATTCGCTCGAGCCGCCCGGAACGGGACATGACGGAAGCGGGTAGCGCACCGGTGTCGAGGGCGAGCACGCTCACGCTGAGCACGAACACGCCCGTGACGAGCACGAGTGCCTTCGGTATGCGCGAGGCGTTGAAGGCACCGAAGATCACGAGGTTCGCCGCCAGGCCGAAATACGTCTGTGCGAGCAGGCTCGTCGCGAGCGCAACGAAGAACGCGAGCCAGCGTAGCCGGCTGCGCAGCGTGTGCAAGCACATGAAATGCAGCACCAGTGTCGCGCAGCCGAGGTAGGACGGCTCGGAGAACGTCGCAGCGGGCCGAAGCGTCCACGCATAGCCATGCTCGCGCGCGTGCTCCACCCAGGTACTGGCCAGGGCCTGATCGTTCGGTTCCATGAACAGGCGCTGCGGTGGGAACAGTGCGATGCCTTTCTTCGACGCGACCCACTGCAAGGCGGTAATGAGAAACAGCGCGACCAGCATGGCGAGCGGAAAGCGCCCGTCGAAGCGTTGCGCCGCGTGGCGAGGCGCACCCGATAACGCGGCGAAGAGGAAGACGAACCCGATCGTGAAGCGCGTCTCGCGCAATAGGTTGGGCTCGTCCGGCAGCACGACGGCGCAAAACAGCAGGCTCGCGCCTGCCGCGATGACCACGAGCGCGCTCGGCAGCGGGACGATCCGCCAGCGCGTGTTCCAGGCGGTCAGCAGAAACAGAAAGGCGGCCACCGACGCGAAGTAGTTGAGCCCATACTGAATGGCGGGCAGCAGCAAGATAAAGGCGTGTGCGAAGCGGTCGCCGCGCCACGCAGCGCGCAGATTGCCCAGCGCGCTCATGACAGCAGGCTCCGCGCGGCCGATTCGGCATCGAGCTGATCCGGCCGCAGCGTTTCTACATGGCGCACCTGCTGCAGCCAGCGGTAAAACGCTCGGCCCGCACGTGGGCCGAGCACGCCGATCGCGAGCCAGAACAAGGTGCGCACGGAGAGGCGATCGCGCCATGTCGCTCTGGCGAAGTGCGCAAGCGCCAGGGTATGACCGTGCCCTAGCGCGGCGCGGCCGTTGGCGATCAATGCATCCACGTGCATGCGTCTTCTGAACGCTTCGAAGTTCTGGAAGGCGGACATCGCGGTGCCCCACTTGCGCTCGAACGCGGCGAGCCCACGCAGGCGCTTTTCGATGTTCACGCTGGTGCGGTCGCCGCTATGCTGGACGAACTCGACGAGCGGCGTTTGCGCGTAGCGCAGCTCGCCGAAAGCGAGGCAGCGCAGCCACATGTCGTAGTCCTGAAAGCTCGGCAGGGTTTCGTCGAACAAGCCCGCTTCGACAAGCACGTCGCGGCGTACGAGCGCGAGGCTCGTGGAAGTCGGACACACGCCGGCGAGCGCCATTTCTCTCGTGAGCACGGGCTCGAACCGATGGCAGCTAACGGCATGGCCGAACACGACATCGATTTCGATGTAAGAGCAAAGCGCACCGATGCAGGCGCCGTCCGCGAGCAGGGCAACTTGTTGCGTCAGCTTCTCGGGCAGCCAGCGGTCGTCGTCGTCGAGGAAGGCGATCAGTTCGCCGCGCGCGCACGCGATGCCGGTGTTGCGTGCGCCGCAGGCACCTTTGCCACGAATGTTATCGAGCAGCCGGACGCGCTGGCCGAAGGGCTCGAGCGCTTCGCGCACGCGTTGCTGTTCGAGCGCGTCAGTGTTGTCGTCGACCACAATCACCTCGACGTTCGCATAGCGTTGGGCGAGCACGCTGCGCACGGCGCGCGCGAGCATATCCGCGCGCTTGAAGGTCGGGATGATGGTGGACACGAGCGGATTGGCGCCGAGCGGGGGCAGGGCGAGGGGCCGGGTATCGGGTGCGGGCGAGCGGTCGTCGCATACGGTGTGCATCGTTAATCTCCGGTCAGGATGCCTCGCTGTGGCTCGGTTCCGTGCGC
This sequence comes from uncultured beta proteobacterium, assembly GCA_963838695.1. Taxonomy (GTDB): domain Bacteria; phylum Pseudomonadota; class Gammaproteobacteria; order Burkholderiales; family Burkholderiaceae; genus Trinickia. The sequence goes on from CAWIRZ010000020.1 coordinate 141,217, forward strand.
GGGACGCGCAGCCGCAGCGTACGCAGCAGGGCGCCGCATTCGCGCGGGTGGAAACGGCTCAGATGCCATAGCCCGTAGAGTGCGCCGCTCGCGCTGCCGATCAGCAATTGCACGAGCGGCGGAAATTCGCTGTGCTGAAGCATCCAGCCCGCCGCGAACGCGGCGAGAAATACCCCCGTCCCCAGCAGGAGCGGCGCCCCAACGGCCCGCAACAGCGCGGTTCGCTTCAATTCGAGCAAGCGTGCAATGCAAAGGAAGTAAAACGGCGCGACGATCAGCGTCGCCACCAAGTACCCGGCGGCGATTCCGTGCAGGCCCCAACGGGCACCCACCAGCCAGCAGGTGATATGGACAGCCGCATTGCCGAAGTTGATCCACAGCAACATACCGGTGCGGCCTTTGACCATGAACGCGGCCGGCGCGGTACTGAGCACCGACTGTACGAAGCCGACGGGGGCGAGCCATAGCAGCAAGCGCGCAACTTCAGTCCAGCGCGAGCCGAGCACGACGGTCACGAACGGATAACGCAGTGCCATCAGCCCGCCGATCAACGTGGCCGTCAGCAAGCTCACGAACGAGGTGCTCGACAGCCAGGTGGCAGCAAGGCGTTTCGGCTCGCCTTGCTGCACGGAGAGAACGGGGTAGAGCGATCTCGACGCGACGAGCGAGACGTTTTGAAGCGGGTACAGCATGATGCGAAACGCGAGCGAATACGGGCCGAGCGCGATGGCCCCCAACACTTTGCCGACGATGACCGAATCGGCATTGCGTTGCAAATACTGAACGAGGTTCGACAACGTCAGATTCGACGAGAAGGCGAAGATCCGCCGCAAGTGATCGGTGTCGCAGCGAAGCGAAGGGCGCCAGGGCGATGCCACATACAGCTGCACCGAATACAAGAGCGCTTGCACGGCTGCCTGCACGACGAAACTCTGTGCGCCCATGCCGAAATAGGCGGCGACTACGGCTGACACCATCCCGGCCGTGTACGAGAGCACGTCGGCGCGGGCGGTGATGCGAAAGCGCGATTCGCGTTCGAGCAACGCCAAGTGAACGGCGGTGAAGCTCATCAACGGGAACGTCACCGCCAGCCCGTATAGGACATGCGCAAGCGGCGCCGCACCGAACGCGCGGGCGAGCGGCACGGCAACGGCCACGACGACGATCGCGACCACGACGGTGACGATCAGATTCAGCCAGAAGATGGCATCGACCATGGCGTGATCGAGCTCGCGCGTGCGGATGATCGCCGGCCCCGTGCCCATGTCACGCAGCAAGCCTGCCAAACTCGTGACGACGAAGGCCAGCGCCATGACGCCGAAATCGCTCGGGCCCAAGAGCCGCGACAACACGCTGATGCCGCCCAATTGCACGAGTGCCCTTGCAACTTGCGCGGTACCGAGCCAACGCGCATTGGAGCCGAAGGAGGGTTCGGCTTGCGTCATGGTGTACTCCGCAGCGGGGCGATGGCTTTCGGGGCCTTGAATCCGGCTGCGAGGGCGGGTGAATCGGGTGCGAGCTTCAGTGCTTGCAGCGAGTCGCGCGCGCTGTCGGGCATCGATTGCTCGAATTTCACGTCGGCCCGGCCGAAAGTTTTCTGCGTTTGGACGAACGCACTCGCGCCGCCGTCGATGGCGAGTGCCTGGCCGTCGATGACGACGTTGTTCGCGATGACGGTTCCTTTCGGTGCACCCGGGGCATCGGACAGGGTCTTGGCGAGCCCGGGGTAGCGAGCCGAATACTGCGAGCTTTGAGCGTGCGCCTCCAACTGGGTGCGCAGTTGGCTGTGCGGATCGACGACCATATCCCGCTGCCAGGAGAGCCCTCGCGAATCGACATAGATCGCGGGCGTGCAGCCCACGAACAGATTGTGCTCGACGATGTCGTCTCGCCCGCCGCCGATGAATACGGCTTGATTGACGCGCGCAAACACGTTGCCGCGCACGGTAATGCCGCTGGCTTGATCGTCGAGATAAATGCCCATCGTGGCGTGCGGGCGGCTTGGCGTGCCGATGTCGTGCAAGAAGTTGTTCTCGATGACGGTCCCGCGCGCGGTCCAGTCGCGGCCGGTGTAGATCGCGCCTGAATCGCCGCTGTCCTTGACGACGTCGTAGATCGTATTGCCGTTGATCACGTGATCGTTGCCGCTGAAGATGATCGCGGCATGCGGACCGTCGTGGATGACGTTGCCCTGAATGCGGTCGCCCACGCCCGAGATGCTGACGGCGGGGCGATAAGAGCGTGCCAGTCGCGCGAAGTCGGCGAACCCGCTATTGGCGACGACGACATTGCCCGGCGTGAGGCGATTGCGATCGCCGGCTTCGATGAATACGCCGCCTTGCCCCGTCCTCTCGACAGTGAGGCCGCCGAAGCGGCTGTTGGTCGCGCTCGAAACAATCGCGCGCGCGCCTGTATTGAGGATCGTGACGCGATCGAACGCCAGATTGCTGCCGCCTTGCAGGGTTATCGCGTCGCCGCGCGACATATCGAACGTCAGGTCGCTGACGGTGACGTTCGTTGCGCGGTCCATTCGCAGCAGCGTGTCGGTGACCGATACTTCGAGATCGCCGTCGGCGGGCGGCGCGGGCGGCCAGACGTAGAGGCGTCCGGCACGGTTGTCCAAGTAGTATTCGCCGGGGGCGTCGAGGTCGGCCAGCGCGTTTTCGATCGCGACGCGTTGTCCTGCCTTCATGCCGAAGCGCGGCGCGCTTTCGAGCGTGAGCGTACCGCTGGCGGGATCGACGGCCGCGACCGAAAGCGTCTCGTCGGCCCAGTCTTGCGCCCAGTAGCCCATGGCGCGCAGGTTCGGTTCGGCGCGCCAACGTCCCGCGTCGGCGCCGGTCAACGTGAAGCGCGCGCCATGCGGCCCATCGGGCATCGAGGCGATGGTCGCGAACCCTTGCTTCGGCCAGCGGGCGAGGGCGAGCGGGCGATCACGATAAAACAGTTCCAACCCGATCGGGCGCACCGGGATGGCGAAGCCGTACGGTGCGAACGGTGGCAGCGGCCCAACGCCGTTCGCCGCTAGATCGGCCACGCGTACCGCCCCGCGTGCCGACGCCGGCACGCGGGCCAGCGTCGCGCTGTCGCGCACCGGCGCCAAGTCGTGCAGCACCTTCGCGCCGGAGATCACCGCACGCGCATTGCGCGGCCCGTGCAGCGAGATCGGCGTGCCTTGCCAGCCGGGTCCGAGCGTTAGGACGAGCGGGGCCGCCAGCCGGTAGGTGCCGGGATCCAGATCGATGTCGACGCGTGTCACGCCGGTGCCCACGCGCGATTTGTCGCCGGCGAGCAGCGCAAGGGCATCGCGCAGCGTCACCGGGCCCGATCGTAACCGCGCGCCCGATGCCGCCGAGACATTCGATGCGCCGGCGCTGCGCGCCTCTTGCGCGTTCGACAATGCCGCAGAGACATGCAGCTGCAGTGCGTCGGCGTTCGTCGCATCGCTGACGGCGCACGCCGCCGAAAGCGAGGCCGCAACGAGCGCGGCTACGATAGGTCCGGTCCTTGTCATTCATTTCCCTCCGGCGGCCGCGTCGCGACGAGCGTCGGGCCAGGCGTGCTGCCCTGAGGCAGTTCGTAGTGAGCTTTGTATTGATATCCGTGCATTCGAGCGCTCGGCTGAAGTCCATTGAGCACGACGCCCTTGAGCAGCACGCCGGCCTGTGTCAGCCGTTTGGTCGCTTCGGCGAGACGTGCGACGGTCGTAACGCGATGTCGTGCAACGATCAGTGCAGTCCCCGCATGCTGGCCTAGCGTGGCGGCGTCGTCGACAGGCAGCACGGCCGGCGAATCGATGATGACGATGTCGTAGTTGGCGCTGGCCGCGCGCATGAGATCGCCGAGCGGAGCGCCGAGCAACAGTTCCGACGGATGCTGCGGGACGCTGCCGCGCGTAATCAGATCGAGCTTGGGCAGGACCTCTCGGTGAATCGCGCGCTCGAGCGTCGTTTCGCCGCCGATCAGTTCGGACAGGCCGGGCGATGCCGCCACGTTGAAATGGCGGCCCAGGTTGCCTCGGCGCAGATCGCCGTCGATCAGTAGCACGCGTTGATTCGACGCGGCTAGCACCGCGGCGAGGTTCGCACTCGTGAACGACTTGCCGACGTTCGGCTCGGCACCCGAGATCAACACGATGTTGTTGTGCGCCTCGGGAAGCGTGATGCGCAGGGCGGAGCGCAAGCTGCGCAGACTATCGACGGTCAGGCAATCGCGTTGAGTATGCGCGAGGACGGGGATGCCCGATCCCTTGGGGCCGCGCTTGTCGATGCGCGCCTGCTCGCTGCTGTACAGCACGCTTGCGAGGACCGGCAGGCCCGTCGATGCCTCGATCTCCTGCGGCTGCGTGATCCCGCCTAGCAGCCGTTGGCGTAGCCAGGCTCCGCCGATTCCCAAGCACAGGCCGACGAGCGCGGCCAGAGCGACGACGAGCTTGCGCTTCGGCTTGACGGGGCGGTCGGCGACCGTCGCGCGATCGACGACACGTGCGTTGCCCTTGCTCGCGCGCGCGAGGTCGAGCTGCTGCAGATTGTTGAGCAGGCTCGTATAGAGATCGGTATCGACTTGAACGTCGCGGCGCAACCGCACTTGCTGCTGTTCGAGTTCGGGCAACTGACGGGTGGTGGCTTCGATTTGCGCCAGGCGCGCGCGCAGGGCGTCGATTTGGCCGTCCACGGCGAGTACGTCGGGATGCCGCGGCGTAAAGCGCGCCAGCAGTTCGCTGCGCTTCTGCTCGAGTTCGCTCATCCGCGTTTGCGCTTCCACCGACTGTTGAAGCACGTTGCTGTCCTGCACGTTCAAGTCGAGCGTCAGATGCTGTGCGCGAAATGCGTTGTAAGCGTCTTCGGCCTGCTCGAGCTGATGCTTCAGGCGCGGCAGGTCTCGGTTCAGGAAGTCGATGGACTTCTGCGCTTCTGAGGAGCGGCGCTCGGCATCTTGTGCGACGTATTGATCGCCGATCGCGTTCAAGACGTTGGCGATGCCTTGCGAATCGTAGCCTCGCAGCGTCGCTTGAATCAGATCCGAATCCTTGGTCGGCTGCGTGACCTGCATGGCGCGCTGCAAATTATCGATCGCCGTCACGGTGGCGACGCGCGACAAGCGGAACGCCGCGCCAGGCCGCGCATTCAGTTCCGTGACGACGAGCTGGATCGGGCCATAGGCAGTCGGGACGGTCAACGGCTGACCGAGTCGGCCCTGTGCGTCGATCTCGGTATCGATGTCGCTGAACGATCCCAACAGGCGGTAGCGCCCGCCGTCCTCGGCCACGAGCTTGAGCTTACGGCCGTAGAGCCGGGGCGGCACGTCGAACCTGCCGACTTCGGCGTGTTCGGCACCCCAAACGAAGCCGCCCCAGCCGAGCAATCCCGGGTTCGACAACGAGAGATCGTTTTCGCGGCGCTTGTTCGTAGAGATCCAGCGGCCGAGCAGCGGGAAATAGCGCGGCTCGACGCTGACGTCCAAGCGGTACTTGTCGACGACGCGCGACAAGACCAATCGAGAATTGAGGATCTCGATTTCGTCCGATGTGACCGACTTTTGATCGAACATCTGCTGGACGGTTTCCAACACGTTGTTCGCGGCGTTCGGGTTATCTTCGACTTGCAGCAGCATCTGCGATTCGAAGGTCGGCCGCGCGAATATCGCATAGCCGGTACCGAGCAGCGTCAGCACGACCGTCACGATCAGGATCATCACGCGGTTGGCCCGCAGCAGATCGAGGAACGGGCCGATGTCGAAATCGGCGCGCGTTTCGTACAGCGCGGCCCCCGATGCGGATCTCAACAGGTACTGGCTGGGTGCCGGCTCATAGTACGGTGGGCGGGTCGGTTCAAGCGGGCGGTCCATTTTTTCGACTCCGAATGATGAATGACGTCGAGGGAGGCCAGTTGGGCGTTCTTGTCGACGCGAAAGTACTGCAGCGCTTGTGCGAAGGTGCGGTGAACGATGCGTTCTTTCAGGGCGGCGTGCGTCTGCGCATCCGGTATTCCGTCGGCGAAATGCGCAGCGTCTTGCGGAAGATCTTCCCGAGACGGTCCCCGTTGCCGATTCCGCATCGACGCGCGATCTTTTCGACCGGCAAATCGGTCTCCACCAGCATTCGACATACGAGGTCCAGGCGCGCACGCAGCAAGAATTCGGAAGGCGTGACGCCAAGGTGGAGCTTGAAATGGCGCGAGAAGCTGCGGCTGCTCATCATGGCTACTTGTACGGCGTCGGCGACCGTAATCGAGCGCGTGCAGTTCTCGTCGAGCCAGAGCGCGGACGCGCGCACCTTCTCTTCGATGGTCTTGTGGCCGATGTCGCGAAGCATGAGATCGACTTTCGCTTTCGCGCTCGGCAAAACGCGCTCGCTGATCTCGCGAGCGACTTCACTGCCGAGGTCGCGCTTCACGAGCGTTAGCGCGGTGCGGACCCCGTCGGTGCCGTCGTCGATCACGCAGGTTTCGTGCACCGTATGCGCGGCGGGCTTCATCCAGCCGCTGCGAAATCCAACGTCATCCAAATGGGTGCGGCGGCTGCGTCCGGCCAGCAATTGAGCATACAAGCCGGATTCGAGCGCCCGCCCATCGACGACAAACAAGGCGTCGAAGCGGTTGCGCTGCTCCAACTCGAAGCATTCCGTCAGCATGTGCGCCGACGAGGCCGATTGCAGGCTGCCGCCCAGCAAGGAAAGCATTCTCACGTCGTAGGTCACGCTGCCCGTGCCGTGCGGCGCGCTCATGCGAGCATGTTCGTTGGCCAACTCGAACACTTCGCTGATGGCGCCGACGCGCAACAGCGAGAAGCCTTTGGATAGGACGATGCCGATCCGCCGCGTCGCCGGGCGGGCCGATTCGAGCAGGCGTGGAGGCGGCACGGAAGCATGAATGTCCCCCCGCACGGCTCGGTCGTGGCTGAGCGTGTTGACGCCTGCGTGCGATAGGTTGTTGTTGAAATCACTTAGGAGCGTCATAACGTCACCCTCGAACTTTGGCTCATGCGGTGCGGCTAGCCTTTGATTAAAGGTTGCTTCCGTACGCCGGACGGAGAATAACCGAGCGCCATCGTTGTTAATACCGTTTGACCGAAAAGGCCGACCAAATGGCCAAATTATCAATGGGGACGGATGTGGCGCGAACAACGGAAAAATATTTTCGATAGCTTTCCGTAATACTGGTCGAGTGTGGACCGGTTCGAGGTTGGCCGTTAAACCCTAACTCCCGTCTTTTAACTCCGTACCAAATTGGATTTAGCGATAAATGACCACCATTTTTTGTAGCTTCAATCGCCTGTTTGATAGCCGGAATGCGGATGGGCTTGCGCAAGGACTGGGGGGTGCTTTTAAGGCCCTATGTCCATGCGGCGACGGGCGGAAAAAAATCTAGGCGGTTTTATCGCAGGCTTCGTCATAAACATTTTCCTGTGGGCGAGGAGGCGGTCTCAGGGCTGGGCGGCAAGCGAGGAGGGCGGCCTAGGGCGGTGTCGCGCGTCGGTTCGGTAGTTCGCCCTCGAATGTCGATGCGCGCTTCATCGAGATTACGGCGGAATCGGGCGGGCGGCGGATTGCGATTGTGGCCGGGAGTGTTTGAATCCCGGTGGTCGGTGCCCTTACAGCAGTATGAGCACCGCGGCACCGCCGGTGGTTATGCGGCGGTGCGCGGGCAGGCTCAAACGCCGGCGCGGTCTACTGCGGCCTGCCGCGGGGTGCGCGACGCGCGCCTGCGTTCGATTCGCTTCATGAGTGCGCCCCATTCGTAGTCGATCCGATCGGGGTGGAACGGAAACACACCGGCACCGGGGGTGAACGTCAGTTCGCCGAAATAGATACGCCCCGCTACGCTGTAAAGATCGACGCGAAGGTAACCGAGCCCCTCGGTGAGGCGTGTCGCGACGTCGACGATCTCCGCCCAGTTTTCGGGGCGCGGTACAAGTGTCGTACTGCGCGGATAGTGTCCGACCGCGAGATCGACGGGATTCCAATCGACATCGAAGACATCGCCGCGACTATCCCCGAACCGGTCTGCCACGATCCCCGTGTAGATGATGGGGCCGTCGGGGCCTTGACCGAACATATTCATTTTGATGTCGGCCGGTATTTTGCCATCCGCTTCCAGCAGCAGTGCCTCGAAATAGAGACGGGGCTTGATGGCGCGGTAATGACGTTCCCGCGACTGACGATAATAATTTGCCGCCAACCAGCGATTGCCCAGCTGGCGCAGCGCCTCGAACGACGTTTTCGATTTGTCGCGGACGATTTCGACGAAGCCGCAGCCGTGATTCGCTTTCATGACGAAAGCAGGCGGCAGCGCATCGAAAACTTCTTGTGTGAAAACTTCGGGCGCCGCGATCAGCGGGATGAGATATTTTTCGCCTATTTTGTTTTTGACGTATTCGCGAACCGCCAGTTTATCGGTGAGCGTCGTCCAGTGCGGCTCCGGATAAAGGCAGCGCCGCAAAATGTAGTCGTTATAGGTGACCGGGCTCGTCAGGCTGGGGAAGCGGCCTACGCGGCGGCGGTGGCTCAGCCACAGGAAAAGCACATCGGGCCCGCTGGCCAGCAATCGGCGATAGGCCGCACCGGCGAGCGGGCGAGCCATGGCCCAGATCGTAGGTATGAGCCGCGCGGCGCGTAGCCGGCGGCGCGCCGCGCATACCCGCGCCCGCAACGACCCGAGCGCGATTCTCGTCGCCCCGGGCGTTCGCACAAGTTTGTCGGTTTTAGTCGTCATCAGATCGCCCCGTCGTGAAGTGCCGTTCGGACTCAGTCCTCTAACGAGCGGAACGAACCGCCACTGGCGGGAACGCCGCGCGGGAAGTTCGTTGCGGTCTTTTGGCGTGTCGAGCGTCCCGCCAGTCAGTCATAGAATCACGTTCCTCATCGAAACATGGCGCTAGACGGCGAGGCAATACCGCGGCTCAAAACGTCGAAGTGTTGGCGCGTTCCGATGTTGTCCGGCGACGTCGTTCGGTGACGTCGAGCGGGGGGCCGTCACCGTCGATGCGTCAGCCGCCGCTATGCAACAGCATCATCGCGCGCTCGGGCGCGCCTTTGACCACATGCGGCATGACGACGAGCGCGCGTTCGATCGCGGCATCGATCGCGTCTTGTTCTTCCCTGCGCGGCGGCTTCAGCACGAAATTCGCGACATCGGGTTTCGCCCCCGCGCGCGCGCTTTCGGGAATCAGATCGCGCGGATGGCCGATGCCGATGCGCAGCCGCCAGTATTGCTGCGAGGAAAGGTGGGCGGAGATGTCCTTCAGGCCGTTGTGTCCGCCGCTGCCGCCGCCGAGCTTGAGCTTGACGGCACCGGGCGGTAGATCGAGTTCGTCGTGCGCGACGAGGATCTCGTCGGGCAAGATCTTGAAGAAGTGAGCGACCGCGACGACGGATTGCCCCGAGCGGTTCATATACGTCTGCGGTTCGAGCAAATGCACTTCTTCGCCGTGCAGACGCGCTTTCGCGTAGAAACCGTGGAAGCGCCGCTCGTCGCGCAGCGTGGTGCCCGCGTCGCGCGCGAGCTGATCGACGAGCCAAAAACCGGCATTGTGCCGTGTGGCGGTGTATTCGGCGCCCGGGTTACCGAGCCCGACGATGAGCTTGATCATGCTGGGGTGCCGGCGAACCGGTCCGAGAACGAATGAAAATTAAACGAAAAAAAACCCGCCGGGCAAGCCGCGGCGGGTCACATCGTCCGTTCCAAAGAAACGGATCGAGAGGATAGGCGAGAAACGCCTTAGGCGGCGGGCGTTTCGCCTTCCGCTGCGGCTTCAGCCGCGGCACCAGCCGGCACGGCAGCTGCCGCGACAACCGGGTTTTCGCTTTCGATGTGCGCTACGAGCGAAACGCCCTTCGGCAGCGTGATGTCCTTCACGTGCAGCGTATGACCGGCTTCGATCTTCGCGAGGTCGAGCTCGACGAATTCGGGCAGGTCAGCCGGCAAGCACTCGATTTCCACTTCCGTGACGACGTGCGAGATGATCGCGCCGCCGAGCTTCACGGCCGGGTTCGTTTCTTGGTTCATGAAGTGCACGGGCACCTTCGTGTGCAGCTTCTTGTTCGGGTCGACGCGTTGGAAGTCGACGTGCAGAACGAGCTGACGGAACGGGTGGTATTGCACGTCACGCAACAGAACGCGTTGCGATTGGCCGGCCACTTCGAGATCGAGGATCGACGAGTGGAAGGCTTCCTTCTTCAGCGCGTGCCACAGGGCGTTGTGATCGAGTTCGACCAATTGGGGTTCTGCGGTTGCGCCATACACGATCCCCGGCGTCTTGCCGGAGTTGCGCAGGCGGCGGCTCGCACCCGTACCTTGCTTGCTACGCTCGAAAGCGACGACTTTCATGTTCTATCTCCAATAACTGCCCGCGACCAGGCAGTGAAACGGAGCCTTCTTGCACAGCAGCCGAATGCCGCCATCCAACTCGGGCTCCAGATGAAAACGGCGCGTTTCGGTGACCGAACCGCGCCTATTGCCGAAGCCGCCCGTTGAGCGGCGCCTTCGGCGCAATCTTGATGCGTGCTTCAGCTCTCGGCGAACAGCGACATCACCGAATCGCCGCGGCGGATACGCGAGAACGTTTCGGCGAGCAAGCCCGCGCACGACAGCGAGCGGATCTTCGCGCATGCACGCGCTTCGTCGCTCAGCGGGATCGTATCGGTCACGACGAGTTCGTCGAGCGACGAGTTCGTAATGCGCTCGCTGGCACCGCCCGACAGCACCGGGTGCGTCGCATAGGCGACGACTTGCTTGGCGCCGCGCTCCTTGAGCACTTGAGCCGCCTTGCACAGCGTGCCGGCCGTATCGACCATGTCGTCCATGATCACGCAGGTACGCCCTTCGACTTCGCCGATGATGTTCATCACTTCGGCGACGTTGGCCTTGGGACGGCGCTTGTCGATGATGGCCAGATCGCAATTGAGCTGCTTCGCGAGCGCACGGGCGCGCACCACACCGCCGACGTCCGGCGACACGACCAGCAGATTCTCGTAGCTCTGCTTGCGCAGATCGCCGAGCAGCACGGGCGTGGCGTAGATGTTGTCGACGGGGATATCGAAGAAGCCTTGAATCTGATCGGCGTGCAGATCCATCGTGATCATCCGCTCGACGCCGGCGATTTCCAGCATGTTCGCAATGACCTTCGCCGAGATCGCAACGCGCGCCGAACGCGGGCGGCGATCTTGACGGGCATAGCCGAAGTAGGGGATGGCTGCGGTGATCCGACCGGCCGAGGCGCGCTTGAGCGCGTCGACCATGATCATCAGCTCCATCAGGTTGTCGTTCGTCGGCGCGCAAGTGGATTGCAGGACGAAAACGTCCTTGCCACGCACGTTTTCCTGGATCTCGACCTGGATCTCGCCGTCGGAGAAACGGCTGACCATTGCTTTGCCGACTGGAATGCCGAGGATTTTGACGACTTCCTGAGCAAGCGCCGGATTAGCGTTGCCAGTAAAAACCATCAGGCCGTCATGGCTGCTCATCATGCACCTGCTGCTGGAGGCGGGAACTGCGGGAATGTTTGGCAGGGGAGGAAGGACTCGAACCTTCGAATGCCGGAATCAAAATCCGGTGCCTTAACCAACTTGGCGACTCCCCTACACTGACTCTGAGCTCCGTCGGGCCTGCGGGACAGCCCCGACGATGCGAAACCTATGACGCGAACGCGAAGAGTGGATGGGTATCCAAACTCGATGCCACGGCGCTGACCCAATCGGCAGGTAGCTTCACTTGCGCCGCTTCCGCTTCGGCGATGCTCCGGAACGCGGCGAAAACACTCGAGCCCGATCCGGTCATCCGTGCCGGTGCAATGGTTTCAAACCATCCAAGCACCTGCGCGACTTCCGCGTATTTTCCCATGACAACTGGCTGCATGTCATTCCGGCCGTAGCTTTCAGGCCATCTTGCGTTGCAGCTTTGCTGTGCAAGAAAGTCCGTAATTGTGACGGCTTCCGAATCTCTTGTCAACAGCTTGTCGGAAAAAATCGCCGCGGTCGGAACATGCACCCTTGGGGTCACCACTAGAAAGTAGCGCGGCGGCAATTGTACAGCCTCGAGCGCTTCTCCGACACCTTGCGCGAACGCATTTTTTCCGAAGATGAAGAACGGCACGTCGGCACCGAGCTGCAATGCCAAAGTTTGCAGCTACGTCGCGGGCCAGATTCAGCTTCCAGAGCCGATTGAGCGCGAGCAGCGTGGTAGCGGCGTCCGAGCTGCCGCCGCCGAGCCCCGCGCCCATCGGCAGGCGTTTCTCGATCTCGATGTCCACGCCCAGCGTCGTGCCCGTGTGGGCCTTGAGCAATGCGGCGGCGCGCACGACGAGATCGCTGGCCTCGGGCACGCCCGGCACTTCCGTCTTGCGATGAACCTCGCCGTCTTGGCGCAACGTGAAATGCAGCACATCGCCCCAATCGATCAGCTGAAACACCGTCTGCAGCGCGTGATAGCCGTCCGGCCGGCGGCCCGTGATGTGCAGAAACAAATTGAGCTTGGCGGGAGCCGCGCAGTCGCGCAGCGAATGGGGCGTTTCGATCATAAGGGAAGCGGTATCAGGCGAGGACGGGCGAGCGGCCCGCCCTCAGCGGTCGAGGACGAGCTTGATATCGAGCGGCGGATCTTGACGCGTCAGATCGAGGCGCTTGACGCCGGTCGCGGGCGCATCGGCATACGCGAGGTAGTCGATCGTCCAGCCTTCCTGGTCGATCTCTTTCAAGCGCGAGCTCTGCTCGGGGTCCATGATCGTCTTCGCGTGCGAAGTGGGCGCGGGCGAGGAGGCGAGCCAATAGCGCAAGCCTTCGATCGGTAACGAGAAGCCCAGCGTGCGCTGCATGAGTTCGCTGACGTTCTCGGCCGTCACCGGCTGCCGGTTCGGCACTTCCAGCATGGCCGACGCAGGCGACGACGTGACGATCGCGAGCGTTTGCCCGAACGGATTGAGCAACTGCAGCGTGACGGTATCGCCACGCTGTTCCCACTCGAAATTCCCGTAGGCGTTGCGCGTTTGCCCGTTTTGATCGGCGTAGCGGACCGAGAAACGCCCGCGGTACGACTGCGTCGTCTGCGTCGATAGCTCCGCGGTCGCGTTCGATGTCGAGGGGCCTTGCTTCGGCGTCACCGCGCAACCGGCCAGTGCGAGCGCGCACGGCGGCGGCGACGGACAGCGCGGCGCGGCGCGCGGGGCGAAGGTTGAACTGGAGAAGGGACGGAACGTGCATCAGAGATCGTTGGCGTTCACTTGAAAGCGTTCGAGCGTTTTGACGAGCGTTTGGTTGTCGGGCTCGAGACTGCGTGCTCGGCGCCAGGCGTCGAGCGCTTGCTTCTGATCGCCGCTCTTCCACAGGACCTCGCCGAGGTGGGCGCCGATTTCGGCGTTCGGTTGGATCTCGTAGGCGCGCTTGAGCAGTTTCGCGGCATCCGCCGTATCGCCCCGGCGATACTTGAGCCATCCGAGGCTGTCCATGATGAACGCGTCGTTGGGGGCGAGCGCCGATGCTTTCTCGATCAGCTTGTCGGCTTCGTCAAGGCGCTGATTGCGATCGGCCAGCGAGTAGCCGAGCGCGTTGTACGCCTGCGGGTTGTCGGGCTGCTCTTGCATCACCTTGCGCAGCACGCTTTCCATCAGTTCGTAATGGTGGTTCTTTTCAGCCGCCATTGCGTAGTCGTACTGGATCTCCGGGTCGTTCGGGAACGCCTCGTTCGCCTCTTCCAAGCGCGCTTGCGCTTCGGGATAGCGCTTCGCATCGAACAGGATCGCTGCATCCGTGCGTGCGATCTGAGCCTGTTCGCGCGGGTCGTCCGTCTGGATGGCGCCGAGCATCTTGCGCGCGTCGTCCACCTTGCCCTTGCCGGCCAGCAACTGCGCGCGGGTGACGCGGGCGGTGACGTACTGCTGGCTCGACGGCGGGACCTTGTCGAGCCACTTCGCGGCGTCGTCCTCGTGCTTTTGCTCGAGCGCCAGTTGCGCGAGGTACAGATACGCCTGGCCCGGATCGGCCCCCGGCGTTTTTTCGGCGAGTTCGGCGTACTGCGTCAAATACTTTTGAGCCGCGTCGTATTGCTTTTGCTGGACCTTGATGAGACCGAGCGCAAGAAGCGGCATCGGATCTTGCGGGTCGGCCGAGCGCAAAATCTCGAATTGCTTTTGCGCATCGTCGAGCCGATCTGCCGACAAGTAGAGCTGCGACAACGCGAGCCGCGCATCGCGTTCCTTCGGATGTTGCTTGACGAACGACTCGAACGACGCAATGGCTTCCTTGCGTTCGTCGGGGCCCATCTGGCCGAGCGCGAGGGCGGCCGGCAAGAAATCGGGCTTGAGCTTCAATGCTTGCTGGAACGAGGCGCGCGCGCCGGGCTGGTCGTCTGCGAGCAGCTGCTGGCGGCCGACAGCGAGCTGCGCCTCGGCCGTCCCCATATCGTTTTTCAGTAGATCCTGCAGCACTTGCAGGCCGCCGACCCGGTTCGGGCCGCGCGAGATGAGCGTCTGCAACGCGAGCAGGGCGCTGCCCCGGCTGTCGGCCGGGACTTTCGCCAATTCGCCGGCCAGCATCGGCTCGGCTTGATCCGGTTTGCCCGACAACACGAGCAACGAGGCGTCGAGCTGAACGGCGCGCTCGGAATGGGGGGCGTACTCGTGCCAGAGTTGGGCGGCCGCCAGCGCGTCGGACGGACTCTGGGCTCCGAGTGCGATCTGAGCGGCTCGCTCGGCCATGCGCGGATCGTGCGTATCGCGGGCAAGCGCGAGGTACGTTTGGTAGGCCGGCGCGGGCTGATCGCGCTGCAAGGCGATTTCCGCCGCCAGCACCTGGAACACGATTTGGCTCGTGAGCGGAACGTCGGGCAAGTCCTTCTTTTCTTCCTGCTGCGAAGGCCCGAACAAATCCGATGCGCTTGCGCTGCTGTCGTCCGCGGGCGACGGGTCCTGGGCATGCGCGGGCAGCGCGACGAATGCCCAAGCGCACATGACCGCGCCGACGATGCGGCTCGCCGGCACGTTGCGCCAGCCGGTACCAGCGCCGACCGGGCGCATGAAAAGCTGCTTGAGGGACAAAATCATGGAGATCCGTTCGAGGTTTCGGTCGATTGTAACGCGCTCGCTACAATACACGCAGAATTGGACCATGCAAGTTACACACCCATTCCCGCCTTTTGCTCCCCTTCGACATGCCCGAGTTGCCAGAAGTTGAAGTTACCCGGCGCGGCATCGAGCCGTACGTCACCGGCCGCCGCGTCGAACGCGTGGATGTGCGCACACTCTCGCTGCGTTGGCCGGTACCGGCCGACCTCGCACGCACGCTCGCGCACCAAGCTGTACGAAAGGTGGATCGGCGCGGCAAATACCTGCTGTTCGAAATCGACGCGGGTTGGTTCATCGTCCATCTGGGCATGACGGGCACACTGCGCGTGCTGCGGCACGAGCAAGCGAGCGAGCCGGCCAAGCACGACCACATCGATTGGATCTTCGACGAATTCGTGCTGCGCTATCGCGATCCGCGTCGTTTCGGCGCCGTGCTCTGGCATGCGCGGGCGGACGGAGACGTGGCTACGCATCCCTTGCTTGCGAGCCTCGGCGTCGAGCCGTTCAGCGACGCGTTTAGCGGTGCGCTGCTCTTTCGCCGCACGCGCGGACGCACGGCATCGATCAAACAGGTGCTGCTGGCGGGCGAGATCGTCGTCGGGGTGGGCAACATCTATGCCTCGGAGAGCCTGTTTCGGGCCGGGATTCGGCCGACTACGCCGGCCGGCCGCGTGTCGCTCGCCCGCTGCGAACGTCTGGCCGAAGCGGTGCGTGCGACACTGGCCACCGCCATCGAGCGCGGCGGCAGCACGCTGCGCGATTTCGTGGGCAGCGACGGCGCAAGCGGCTATTTCCAGCTCGAGTGCTTCGTTTATGATCGCGCCGGTGCCCCATGCCGCGTCTGCGCCGCGCCGATTCGGCAAATCGTCCAGGGGCAACGCTCCACTTACTATTGCGCGCACTGTCAGCGCTGATTCCGGTCCTTTCATGTCCGCTTCTCCGATCCTTCTGGGACAACCCGCCGCGCTGCTGGAAGCGGCGTTCGCCACCCGGCTCATCGAGTGGCAGCGCCGCCACGGCCGCCACGATCTGCCGTGGCAGAACACGCGCGATCCGTATCGGATCTGGCTGTCCGAAATCATGCTCCAGCAAACGCAGGTTTCGACCGTCATTCCCTATTACGGGAAATTTCTCGCGCGCTTTCCCGATGTCGCGGCATTGGCCGCGGCGCCGCTCGACGAGGTCATGGCGCTATGGGCCGGGCTTGGCTACTACTCGCGCGCGCGCAATCTGCACCGATGCGCGCAAGCGGTGGTGGAACGCCACGGCGGTGAATTTCCGAGCGTCCCGGAGCAATTAGCCGAGTTGCCGGGCATCGGCCGTTCGACCGCGGCGGCCATCGCATCGTTCGCATTCGGCGCGCGCGCCACGATCTTGGACGGCAACGTCAAGCGCGTCCTCGCTCGCGTGTTCGGCATCGAGGGTTTCCCGGGGGAAAAACGCGTCGAGAACGCGATGTGGGTGCTCGCCGAAGGCTTGATGCCGGCGGCACAGGCGTCGACCGACGATGTGAGCGCCTATACGCAAGGGCTCATGGATCTGGGCGCGACCCTGTGCGTGCGCGGCAAGCCCGACTGCGCGCGTTGTCCGTTCGAAGCCGATTGCATCGCGCGAGCGAGCGGGCGCCAGCGCGAGTTGCCGGCCGCGCGCCCGAAAAAGACGGTGCCGACGCGCCGCACGTGGATGCTCGTCTTACGCGACGGCGCGAGCGTATTGCTCGAGCGCAGGCCGCCGACGGGTATCTGGGGCGGATTGTGGAGCTTGCCCGAAGCGCCGGACGAAACATCGCTTGCCGAGCGGGCGCATGCGTTGGGCGCGGCGCGAGGGGTGACGCGGCTAGCACCGATCACGCACACGTTCACGCATTTCAAGCTCGACATCGAGCCGCGGTGCGCCGATCTCGCCGCTGTGCCGCAAGCGGGCGGTGCAGAAGCCGCCGACGGTCAGACGGCTTGGGTGCCGCTGGCGCAAATCGACGATTACGGCGTGCCGGCACCGGTGCGCAAGCTACTCGATGCGCTCGTAGGCTCGCTCGTTTGAGGCTGGATTGTGTGATGCATCTGCGCGATGCATGGGCGGCAGCGGCTCGACCCGCGCGCCCCGGCGCGCTCCGACGTTAAAGCAGTCGATGCTGCTGCATATAGTGGTGAACCGCATCGATGCGCGCACCGGCGTCAGTCAGTTCCATGAGCTTTTGGCGCGCGCGTAGCGGAATTTGCAAAATCTCCGCTAGCCGATTGGAGACCCAGCTTGGATCGTCGAAGCGGAACGGCTCGGCGAACGGCACGCTATCGGCGTCGCGCTCTCGGATCGTCTCGATGATGCGTTCGAGCACTTCGGAGCAGGCACCGAATTTCGCTAGAACATCGACGCCTTCGAGCGGGATGTCGTCGGGAAGCGGCTCGGCCATCCCGACCAGCAGGCCGCTCGCTTCCGTGCGGTGCGAGAGCAGGCGAAATCGCCGTGTGCCGCGGGCTCGTACGAGCAGCATGCCGTAATCGTCGACATCGCACTGGTCGATCTGCGCGAGCGTGCCGATCCTCTCGGGCACGCAAGGCACATTTTCCTGAGCGACTTCCGCACCGCTTTTCAGCAGGCAGACGCCGAACGGCGAATTGTCGCGCAAACACCCGCGCGCCATGTCCAAATAGCGGGCCTCGAAAATTTTCAACGGCAACAGCCCGTCGGGGAATAGGACCGTGTGAAGCGGGAAAAGCGGCAAATCAGCGTAGACGGCGGGAGTGGAGGACATGGCGCACGCTTTGAATTGCTGCCGCGTAGGCCGCGGCGGGTTAAGCCACCAAACGTGACGATTCGTCGACGGAAACCGGCGCATCGCGATGCCGGACGATCACGGTCGCCTCGCGCGACAGGCGCGCGGCGAGCGTCTCGGCGATGAACACGGACCGGTGCTGTCCGCCCGTGCAGCCGATCGCGACGGTCAGATAGCTGCGGTTGTCTTCGCGAAAACGGGGCAGCCACTTCATCACGAAAACCTGGATGTCGTCGATCATTTCGTGAACGATCGGCAACGCGTCGAGATACTCGATTACAGGCAAATCGCGCCCCGTCAGCGGGCGTAGACGATGATCGTAGTACGGGTTCGGCAGGGCGCGTACGTCGAACACGAAATCGGCGTCGAGCGGCAGGCCGCGTTTGAACCCGAACGATTCGAACATCAACATCAACCCCTCGCGCTGCTCCTCGATAAAGCGCGTGACCCAGGCGCGCAACACGTTCGCGCGCAAATTGCTGGTGTCGATCTGATGACCGAATTCCGCGAGCGGGGCCACGAGCTCTCGCTCGCGTTCGATCGCTTCCTCGAGCGAGGCGAGCAAGCCGACATCGGCGTCGTGCGAGGGCGATCCCGAGAGCGGATGGCGCCGGCGCGTTTCCGAAAAACGCTGGATCAACGATTGCGTGCTGGCGTTCAGAAACAGCACGCGCACGTCGTGCTCGCTCGCCAGATCGCGGATGATGCCGGGCATATCGTCGAGCGAAGCGCTCGAGCGTGCGTCGATCGCCACGGCCAACCGCTCGTGCCCTTCGTCGTCGCTGGCCAAATACTGGGCGAGCGCGGGCAAGAAGCGGGGCGGCAGATTATCGACACAGTAGTAGCCTGCATCGGCCAGCGCGTTCAACGCGACCGATTTGCCGGAGCCGGAAATGCCGGTGATCAGAACGATGCGCATGGGGAAGAACCAGTTCGTTTCATCATAGCACTTGGATCCGGGCTCGGCCGTCTTGTCGAACGCCTGTTTGCGTTGCGGGCCGTTCGGCTCCGCCGGCCCGTGCGGCGAGCGCCGTCCGTATGCGTACCATAGGGTTCGGGCAACGCTCACATGAGCTTGCCGGGCAACTGACTGTCGGGATCTTGCATGGCGATCCGTTGCCGATCCATGAAATCGCGCAACGTGTCGATGCCGCGCAACTGCAAAATCGTATTGCGCACGGCGGCCTCGACGAGCACGGCGAGGTTTCGGCCCGCCGCCACTTGGATGGTGACTTTGCTGATCGGCAACCCGAGCACGTCGACGGTTTGACTTTCCAGCGGCAAACGCTGGAATTCGCCGTCGGGCCGGCGCACGAGCTGGACGATGAGCTTGAGCTTCATTTTGCGGCGCACGGCCGTTTCACCGAAGATCGTCTTGATATCGAGCAGGCCCAAGCCGCGTACTTCGAGCAGGTTCTGGAGCAGCGGCGGGCAGCGGCCTTCGACGAAATCCGGGCCGAGACGCACGAAATCGACGGCGTCGTCGGCCACCAGGCCGTGCCCGCGGCTGATCAATTCGAGCCCGAGTTCGCTTTTGCCGAGCCCGGAATCGCCCGTCAGCAGCACGCCCATGCCGAGAATGTCGAGAAATACGCCGTGCAGCGTGGCGCGCGGCGCCAGAATGCGCGACATGTAAAGGCGCAGGCTGTCGATGACGGCCGCCGGCGACATCGTGGTGGTGAATAGCGGTGTAGACGAGCGCGTACACCGCAACACGAGCTCCGGCGGGGCGGCGACGCCGCCCGCGACGACGAGGAACGGCGGCTCGAGGGCGATCAGCTCCGCCATGTGCCGGGAGCGATCCTCGTCCGATTGCCGCTGGTAGTAGTTGACCTCGGCCTCGCCCAGCACCTGGATTCGGTTCGGGTGGATCAGATTCAAGTGGCCGACGAGGTCGGCGCTCGACGTCGCATTCGCGACCGTCTCCGCGGAAAAGCCGCGCTCCCAGCCTTCGTGCCCCGTCAGCCAGCTCAGTTTGAGCATGGAGGCGTTGTCGTCGAAAATGCTTTGGGCGTTAATGCTGGACGTATCCATGAATCCGAGGCTCCTGGTTGACCGCGACGCGCGGCGACGACGTGCGTCGACCTGCCCGCCAAGGCCGATGAACGGTGCGCGAAGCGCGCCGTGCGGTCATGTCGAACCCGAGCGGACGTAGCCGCCGCTAGTAGGGCACGACAATCAAGCTCAAGGGTGCCATTGGGTGAGCAGGCGATGCAACTCTTCGCGATCCGGTTCCGTGTGCAGACGTTCACGCGCTTCGCGATCGGACAGCAATTGCGCGATTTCCGAGAGAATTTCCAAATGCTGCTGGGTGGCCTGCTCGGGTACGAGCAGGAAGATCAGCAGCGAGACGGGCTGGCCGTCCGGCGCTTCGAACGGGATCGGCTGGTCGAGCCGCACGAACGCGGCTAGCGGTTGCTTGAGGCCCTTGATGCGCCCATGGGGGATCGCGACGCCTTCGCCGAGGGCCGTGGAGCCGAGCCGTTCGCGTGCGAAGAGGTTATCGGTGACTGCGCTGCGGCCGATTCCGTTCTGATTTTCAAAAATCAAGCCGGCTTGTTCGAATACACGCTTTTTGCTGGTAACCGAAAGGCCGAGAACGACGTTTTCGAGCGGAAGAAATTTGGCTAAACGATTCATGTTGGCAGGCTAACGCGTCGCCTGAGCGCTCCTCGCGGCAACGGGTTGGTTGTCGATTTTCGGCCGCACGGGTCGGCTCGGTGGACCGACGACCTCGGGCACTGCTACGGCCGGCTGCCCCTTCAATAACCGGCACATTATAGAACAGGGCCGAAGCATATAGTGCGCCGCGCCATGCGAGGGAGCATTCGGGTGCTACAACAGAGAAAGGCCGCCCGTCGGGCGGCCTTTCTCGCGGGGAGGACGGGAGCGGGTTTGCGCTCGCCGCCGCATCGATTACTGTGCTTGTTCGCCTAGCGGCGGTACGTCCTGATGTTTGATCGCATCATGCTGATGTTCTTGGATGCGCCCTTTGTGGCGCACGACCTGTCGATCCAACCGATCCACCATGAGATCGATGGCCGCGTACAGATCGCCGTTCGCACTTTCGATGAAGATGTCCTTGCCCTTTAGGTGAAGGTTGATTTCAACCTTCTGCCGCTTGTCCTTTTCCTTGTGGTTGTCGACCGAGAGGACCACATTGCCATCGATCACCTGATCGAAATGTCTTAGCACCTTGTCGAGCTTGGTGATCACGTATTCTCGCAACGCTGGCGTTACTTCGAGATGGTGTCCACTGATCTTCAGATTCATAGTGCTCTCCAAACAAATGGCCGCCTAGCACCATCGGTGCGGCTGTGCCGGTCGGGAGCGGCCCGCTCGAGTCATCACCCCGCGTGACTGACGAGCGGCGGGTCGTATCGGCCGGCCGGTTCCGCCGGTGGCGTCAGGGCCGGTAAACGCTCTCCGCAAAACGCGGCGAGCCTAAAGAGACTTACGCAAGTTCACTGCGGGGATCTTGAGTGCTTCGCGGTACTTGGCAACTGTGCGGCGTGCGACCACGAACCCTTGTTCCGCCAGCAGTTCGGCTATGCGGCTGTCCGAA
This sequence comes from uncultured beta proteobacterium, assembly GCA_963838695.1. Lineage (GTDB taxonomy): Bacteria > Pseudomonadota > Gammaproteobacteria > Burkholderiales > Burkholderiaceae > Trinickia. The sequence continues at coordinate 162,606 of CAWIRZ010000020.1, forward strand.
AGAGGCGTTTTCGAGTTTTCTGCTCCTATCAGTTGCTTGATGAGCGCGCGAATCGCCGTTGACGAAGCCGCGCCCCCCGTATCGGTCGACACATGCGAGCCGAAAAAGTACTTGAACTCCAACGTCCCAAATGGCGTGAGCATGTACTTGCCGGTCGTGACGCGCGAAACCGTCGATTCGTGCAAGCCCAGCGTATCAGCAATTTCCCGCAAAACCAAGGGGCGCATGGCGATTTCGCCGTGCACGAAGAAGTTCTTTTGACGCTCGACGATCGCTTGCGCCACGCGCAGGATCGTCTCGAAACGTTGCTGGATGTTCTTGATGAGCCAACGCGCTTCTTGCAACTGTTGACGCAGCGAGCCGCTGCTCGGATCGCCCCGGTTATTGCGCAAGATATTCGCGTACAGGCGATTGATGCGCAAACGCGGGACCACCTCGGGATTGAGTTCCGCCAGCCAGCCGCCCGACGCCTTTTTCACGACGATGTCGGGTACCACATAGTCGGCTTCGGTCTTGCCGTAGGCCGCGCCCGGGAACGGCTCGAGCGAGCGGATCATCGCGTGCCCTTCGCGCAGTTCGTCGTCGCTTGCCTTCAACTGTTTGCGCAAGCGCGTGAAATCGCGCGCGGCCAGCAATTCGAGATGATTCGCGGCGATTTCGAGCGAGAGCTTGCGCGTGGCCGAATCGGGCAACCGCAGCAATTGCAGCTTCAAGCATTCGGACGCCGAACGGGCCCCGACCCCGGCCGGGTCGAAGCTGTGGAGCAGCGCAAGCGCCGCGCCGAGTTCGTCGAGATCGACCTCGAGCTCTTCGGGGAAATCGGCCAATATTTCGTCGAGCGAGGCGGTCAGGTAACCGTCGTCGTCCAGCGATTCGATCAGGAACGTAACAAGCGCGCGGTCGCGGGGGCTGGCCTGCGTGACGCGCAGTTGCGACATGAGATGATCGCGCAGCGTGGTGGTCGACTCGTGAATTTGCAGCGGGGGGAGATCGTCGTCGTCGGATGCGCCTGACGAGCGGCCGTAGTCGTCGAGATTCCACTGCGACGAATCGGCACCGTCGCCGTTGCCTAGGCCGCCGAATTCGTCGGAGCCGGCGCCGTCGGCGCTATCGTTGCGATCGGCATTCTCCGACGATGGCGCGGTACCGCTCATCGGCTCGGGCGCGGACGAGGTCGGCGCCTGCGCGATTACCGTTCCGTCCGAAGCCACGCGCAGCGGGCTTGAGATCCATTCGTCTTCGGATTCGAGCAGCGGGTTTTGCGCGACCGCCATCGCGATTTCCTGCTGCAGTTCGAGCGTCGACAGCTGCAGCAGCCGGATGGACTGCTGAAGTTGCGGAGTCAACGCAAGATGCTGCGATAGGCGGAGTTGGAGGCTGGCTTTCATGGCAATGTGTCTTTCATTGTAGAGACTTTGCCACGCGCCGGGAACCTCGCTGCGCTCGATGGTGCGCGGCCGGTGCGGCGGCGCGCCGCGGCCGCTTGCGCTGGTTGCGTAAAAATTGCTGCGTCCGGGGCTTCGGACCTTACATGCGGAAGTGCTCGCCCAGATAGACGCGCCGCACGTTCTCGTTCTCGACGATCTCGTGAGGGGCGCCCGCGGCCAGCACCGAGCCGTCGCTGATGATGTAGGCGTGATCGCAGATACCGAGCGTTTCGCGCACGTTGTGATCGGTGATCAGCACGCCGATATTGCGCTGCTTGAGAAATTTGACGATCTTTTGAATTTCGAGCACGGCGATCGGATCGACGCCCGCGAACGGTTCGTCGAGCAGAATGAAGCTCGGGTTCGTCGCCAACGCGCGGGCGATTTCGACTCGGCGGCGTTCGCCGCCCGACAGCGAGAGGGCCGGGTTTTCCCGCAGATGCGCGACTTGCAGCTCGTCGAGCAGTGCGTTCGTGCGCACTTCGATCACCGATTTCGTCAGCCGCTTACCTGCCTCGTCGCGCTGCAATTCGAGCACGGCCCGGATGTTTTCCTCGACGGACAGCTTGCGGAACACCGAGGCTTCCTGCGGCAAGTACGACAATCCGAGCGACGCGCGTTTATGGATCGGCAGCAGGCTGATGGATTTGCCGTCGAGCACGATCTCGCCCGCATCGAGCGGCACCAGCCCCACGATCATGTAGAACGACGTGGTCTTGCCCGCCCCGTTCGGCCCGAGCAGCCCCACCACTTCACCGCTCTTGACGTCGAGCGACACGTCCTTGACTACCGTGCGCGACCCGTAGCGTTTCTTCAGATTGCGCACGGCGAGCGAACTGCTCGTCCGCACGCGCTCGCTAGTGGTGGCAGCGGTGCCCGCGGCGGCTGTGTCCGTGGTCGATAGCATATTCACTGCGGTACGTTTCCTTGAATCGACGACGCCGGGGCCAGCTTGGCCGGCGCCCCGTTCAGCGGCGCGGGGGCGCCGCTGCGCGGCGAAAGCATCGCACGCACGCGGCCGGTCGGGTTGCCGGGGCCGGCTACATCTTTGCCTGCCCGTGCCGTATAGAAGTCGTTTTGGCCGTCGTAGGTGACGACGCTGCCGTGAACCTGATCCATCACAGTCGTGAGCCCTTGCAAGCGGCGGACCGTGGCGTTCGTGGTGAGAGTGGTGAGGTCCTTCTTGCCATCGTAGTCGATTCGCTCGGCCGTGCCTTCGACGTATTCGTCGACGCCCTCGCGCTTCTGATGGAAGTAGGCCAGATCCTTACTGCCCGGCGCCATCGTGCCGGTGGCGTATTGGTAGCCTTCCGGGTCCTGTCGCACGTCCACGCGGTCGGCTTTGATCAGGATCGTGCCCTTTGTGGCGACGACGTGGCCCGTGAACACGGTGACCTGTTTCAGATCGTCGTAGGTCATGTTGTCGGCGTCGATGTTCATCGGCTTGTCCTTGTCGGCCTGCTCGGCATGGGCCGCGGGGCCGAACGCCAGGCACGCGAATAGGACGAGCGCCGCAGCCAGGCCGATTCGCGCCGGCCGGCGTCCACTAAGAGAGAACGATTCGTTCATGCAATCACGCTACGAAAGGATGGAACCCGATCACTTCGCGCCGGCACCGGAACTCCCGGAGCCCGATACGTCGGAAGCCGCGATGTTGCCTCGGACTTTGCCGAAAAGCTGCATCACGCGGGTGGCATTGTTGTAGTTCATGGCATTCGCCGTCGCGATGGACAGGCCGCGCCGCAGTTTAACCGGGTTTTTCGACTCGATCACATCGTCGTTGACGAACACGCGAAAGTGAGATGAATCGGCTTGCATCTCCGGGTCGCCGGCCCCGGCTGCGCGCACGATGCGCGCGTTGTCGTACAAATCGACGATCGAAGCGTCGCCGTTGACGGTGCCGCGATCGCCGGTGGCCGTGACGATCGGCCTGCCCGGTTGGAAGGCGCGGATCGCCGGACGCGTGAGGTCGCTGTTCTCGTCGTCCTCGTAATGCACCATGTTGGTGGCCGTCAGCCGGTATTGCGTCGCGCCGGTCTGATCGAGTTCCGATACCGAAAAGTTATCGGCGAAGTAATCGGGCGTATGCGTTTTCGAACTGGCTTCGTCGTGCGTAGCCGGAGGCCGTGTGGCCTGCAACAGCCAATAGGTGCCGCCGGCCAGCGCCGCCAGGGCGATCAGCGACAACAACGACGCAAGGCGCGTGCCGTTCATGCGCGTGCGGCTCCGCAAGCGGCCGCGAGCAGTGCATCGTAGCGGTGCTGGGCGCGTAAGATGGCGTCGCACACTTCGCGCGCCGCACCTTGCCCGCCGCGCGCTTCCGACACCCAATGCGCACGCGCGATCACTTCGGGGTGAGCGTTGGCCGGGGCGGCCGCGAACCCGCAGCGTGTCAACACGCCGAGATCGGGCCAGTCGTCGCCCATGTAGCCGCATTGCTCGGCGGTGACATTCGCTTCGCGCAGCAGATCGACGAACGCGTCGATCTTGTCGGCGACGCCTTGATAGATATGCGAGACGCGCAGTTCCTGCGCACGGGCCAGTACGATGTCGGAGCGGCGCCCGGTAATGATCGCCGTTCGAATGCCCGCTTCGCCGAGCAGCTTCAGGCCGTGGCCATCCATCGAGTGGAACGACTTCATGGTGTCGCCCTGAGCCGTGAACATCAAGCCGCCGTCGGTCAGCACGCCGTCGACGTCGAAAATCATCAGCTTGACGCGGCTCGCGCGTTCGCTTGCCGTGAGAGGTGCGGCCATCAGATCACCTTCTTCGAGAACAGATCGTGCATGTTGAGCGCACCGATCAGTTTGCCGTCGGCATCGACGACGAGCATCTGATTGATGCGGTGGCGTTCCATCGATTCCACGGCTTCGACGGCCAAATGATCGGGGCCGATCGTGCGCGGGGCCCGTGTCATGACCTCGCCGATCGACAACGCGCGGAAATCGCCCGGGCGCTCGAGGACCCGGCGCAAATCGCCGTCGGTGAAGATGCCTTCGACATGGCCGCTTTCGTCGACGATCGCAGTCATGCCCATGCGCTTGGCCGTCAATTGGAACAGGGCATCGCGCACGGTTGCGCCCGCACCGACCTTGGGCAGTTGATCGCCGGTGCGCATGACGTCGCGCACATAGGTGAGCAAGCGCCGGCCGAGCGCGCCGCCCGGATGCGAGCGTGCGAAATCGTCGGCGCCGAAGCCGCGTGCGTCGAGCACGGCCATGGCCAGCGCATCGCCGAGTGCGAGCGCGGCGGTCGTGCTGGCCGTGGGAGCGAGCTCGAGCGGACACGCCTCCTTTTTACGCCGGCGTTCAAATGGACGTCGGCGAGTTTGGCAAGCGTCGATTCCGGCCGCCCCGTCATCGCGATCAGCTTCGCACCGAGGCGCTTGACGAGCGGCAAGATCGCGATCAGTTCTTCCGATTCGCCGGAATTCGAGAGCGCGATAAAGACGTCGTCTTGCGTAACCATGCCGAGATCGCCGTGGCTCGCTTCCGCGGGATGCACGAAAAACGCGGGTGTGCCTGTGCTCGCGAGCGTCGCGGCGAGCTTGCGGGCGATATGGCCGGATTTGCCGATGCCGGATACGACGACGCGGCCGCGGCAACTCAGAAGAAAGTCGACGGCTGCGACAAAGCGCTCGTCGACTTGATCTCGAAGCCCGCGCACGGCGTCTGCTTCGATGTCTAAGACTTCCCGGGCGAGCGCCAATGCCCGGTCGCCATTGATTTTCGCTATCATTCGCCGGAGTATAGCAAAGGCATCGTTCGCCGCGCCGGGCCGCTCCTCGCGCGTGGCGTCCTCTCAGCCGCTTTCAGGCTCCAACAATCGAATGCGCGGAGTGCGCGGCGCGCGTCTCGCGCGGGCTCTGCGTTCCGCTGACGCATGAGGACGCTCAACACGTGATTTCTCCGCTCGAGATGACGCTTTTCCTGCTGCTCGCGTCAGTGGTCGGCGTCGTGCTGTTCCGCTCGTTGAATCTGCCGCCGATGCTCGGCTACCTGACGGTGGGTATCGTCGTCGGGCCGCATGCGCTTGGCCTCGCGCCCGATTCCGAGCGCGCGCAGAACCTCGCGGAGTTCGGCGTCGTCTTTCTCATGTTCTCGATCGGGCTCGAGTTCTCGCTCGGCAAGCTGCGGGCGATGCGCTCGCTCGTGTTCGGGCTCGGGCTGCTGCAAGTGATCGGCACCGTGGGCGTATCGGTGCTGGTCGGGCTGCTGCTCGAACGCTGGATGCATGTGACCTGGCAAGGCAGCATCGCGCTCGGCGGCGCGCTGGCGATGTCCTCGACGGCGATCGTCAGCAAGATGCTCGCGGAGCGGCTCGAGATCGAAACCGAGCACGGACGCAACATTTTCGGGGTGCTGCTGTTTCAGGATCTGGCCGTCGTCCCGTTGCTGATCGTCATCGCGGCGCTCGGCGGCGATTCGCACGATCTGCCGATGACGCTCGGCGTCGCGGCGCTGAAGATCGTCGTCGCGCTCTCCTTGCTGCTGTTCGTCGGCCAGCGTTTCATGACGCGCTGGTTCGACGTCGTCGCGCGGCGCCGCTCGCAGGAATTGTTCGTTCTGAACCTGCTGCTCGTCACGCTCGGCGCCGCGTTCATCACCGATAAGTTCGGGCTCTCGCTCGCGCTCGGCGCCTTCATCGCCGGCATGTTGATCGCCGAGACACCCTACCGCCATCAAGTGGAAGAGGACATCAAGCCGTTTCGCGACGTGCTGCTCGGCCTGTTCTTCGTGACGACGGGCATGTTGCTGGACCCGCGCGTGCTGATTGCGCATCCGCTGCTCGTGCTTGCGTTCCTCATCGCGCCCGTGCTGCTCAAGATCGTCATGATCACCGGGCTCGCGCGCCTGTTCGGCGCGACGCCTGGCGTGGCGATGCGCACGGGGATCGGCCTCGCGCAAGCCGGCGAGTTCGGGTTCGTGCTGCTCAATCTGATTCTCGACAAGCATCTCGTCGACGCGGCCATGCTGCAGGCCATTCTGGCGGCGATGCTGCTGTCGATGCTCGCCGCGCCGTTCATGATTCAAAACGCCGATCGCATCGTGTTACGGCTGTCCTCCACCGAGTGGATGCATCAGTCGTTGCAGATGACGCGCATCGCCACGCAAAGCCTGCGGCAAAACGCTCATGTCATCATTTGCGGCTATGGCCGTGCCGGACAAAACCTGGCACGCATGCTCGAGCACGAAGGGCTGTCCTACGTCGCGCTCGATCTGGATCCCGACCGCGTCAACGCGGCGGCGGTGGCCGGGGAATCGGTGGTGTTCGGCGATGCGGCGCGGCGCGAATCGCTGGTATCGGCCGGGATCCATCGCGCCGCCGCGGTGGCCGTCACCTACGCGAACACGCCGTCGGCATTGCGTGTGCTGCATCACGTGCACGAACTGGAGCCGGCGCTGCCCATCATCGTGCGTACCGTCGACGATGCCGATCTGGAAAAGCTGCTCGCGGCCGGTGCGACGGAAGTCATTCCCGAAATCGTCGAGGGCAGCCTGATGCTCGCATCGCATACGCTCGTGTTGATGGGCGTGCCGATGCGGCGCGTCGTGCGGCGGGTGGAGGAAATGCGCGACGCGCGCTACAGCTTGCTGCGCGGCTACTTCCATGGCGCGGACGATCCGGGCGACGACGACGGCCATGACCAGGTGCGGCTACAATCGGTGGCGGTCGACGGCAACGCCGACGCCGTCGGCCGGACCTTGGACGAACTCGGGCTTGCCTCGATGGGCGTGGAGGTCACGGCGATCCGGCGCCACGGCATCCGGGGTGTCGAACCGGGCCCCGAGACGAAGCTGCGCGAAGCCGACATCCTGGTGTTGCGCGGGCTGCCGGAAGCGCTTGCGGTAGCCGAGGAGCGGTTGTTGCGCAACCGCCGCGCCGGTTTCCAACCGGGCTGAACGCCGCGCCGGCCGCCCGAACATTCCTGTAACCCGTCGTGCTCGCCGCGCGCGAGCGAACCACTGCTACTAGCGGAGAACTCCATGTCCCATACGCCCGCGGATGCGCCTCTCGACGCCGCCGCGTTTATCAAGAGCCAAATTCGCACCGTCCCCGATTGGCCACTGCCGGGCGTGCAGTTTCGCGACATTACGCCGCTGCTGCAGCGGCCGAAGACGCTGCGCGTGCTCATCGATCTATTCATCGAGCGCTATGTGGAAGCGAAGCTCGACTACGTGGCGGGGCTCGATGCGCGCGGGTTCATCATCGCGCCGATCGTCGCCTATGAACTCAATATCGGCTTTATCCCCATCCGCAAGATCGGGAAGTTGCCGTACAAGACCGTATCCGAGTCGTATGCGCTCGAATACGGCACGGCCACGGTCGAAATCCATGAGGACGCCTGCGGGCCCGGCGAGCGCGTCGTCATCGTCGACGATTTGATCGCAACGGGCGGCACCATGATGGCCGGTAAGAAGCTGCTCGAGCGGCTGGGCGCCGTGGTCGTCGAAGGTGCGGCGATCGTCGACCTGCCGGATCTGGGCGGCTCGAAACTGCTGCGCGAAAGCGGGCTGCCGCTGTACACGGTGACGGCGTTCTCCGGCCATTGAGGGGCGTAACGAGGCGGCGCGTTCGTCGTCGCCAACGATACGCCGCCGGCAAAGCCGGTCGGATCAACCCGTTGTTGAAATTGCCCGGGCAAGGAGTGCGAGTGCCATGAGTTTGTCTTGCATCGCGGGTGCGCGCCGCTTCGAGCCGCGCGCGCACCGGCCGTTGTTCATGTCCGCCGAGCAAGTCGGCTGGATCCGCGAAAGCGACATGCCATTGCTCGTGCAGTGGCCCGACGTCTTCGATATCGATGCGGCGGGCGTCGCGCTAACGGCACGCTTCGATATCGACGCGAACACGCGTTCCGCGGCGCTCGCCACCGTCATCGGCGCGTTGGCCGGCCAGGGGCGTATCCGCGGCTGGCGCGACGAAACCTACGCGATCCGCAATGCTTTCGACGGTGCGCCGCTGGCGTTCATCGAGCGCGCGGCCGCCCGCTTCTTCGGCACGATGACCTACGCGGTGCATCTGAACGGCATCGTAAAATACGCCGATCGCGCGCCGCAGTTGTGGATCGCGCGGCGCAGCGAGACCAAGGCGACCGATCCGGGCATGCTCGACAACGTCGTTGCCGGCGGCATCGGCTGGGGCTTTTCGATCGAGGAAACGATCGTCAAGGAGTGCTGGGAAGAGGCGGGGATCGAGGCGGCGCTGGCCGCTCGGGCCGAGGCGGGGCGCACCGTTCATGTGCTCCAATCGCTGCCTGAGGGCACCCAGGCCGAGCAAGTGTTCGTCTACGACTTGCCGCTGCCCGACGATTTCGCGCCGCGCAACCAGGACGGCGAGGTGGCCGAGCACCGGCTTGCGCGCATCGACGAAGTGGCGCGCTGGATCGAAGACGGCCAGATGACGGTAGACGCGAGCCTAGCCACGCTCGATTGCATGCTGCGTCACGGCTGGATCGACGAGGAAGCATGCGTCGGTATCGAATCGCTGTTGCGCGCGCCGCTCGCTGCGCGCTGAGCATTGCCGCCGAATCATTTACAGGAGTTCATTGGTCATATGTCGACCCAACACAGCTTCATCTTGAAACTGTCGTGCCCCGATCGGCCCGGCATCGTGCACGCGGTATCGGGATTTCTCTTCGAACTCGGTGCGAACATTCTCGACTCGGCGCAATTCGGCGATAGCCATACGGGCGAGTTCTTCATGCGCGTTCACTTCCAGCAAGTGGGCGGCGATCCGGGGCTCGATGCGTTGCGCGAAGCGTTCGCGCCGCTCGCCGCCGAGTTTTCGATGCGCAGCGAGATTCACGACGCCGCGCTCAAGCCGAAGGTCGTGATCATGGTGTCGAAGATCGGCCATTGCTTGAACGACTTGCTGTTCCGCTATCGCACGGGGCAACTGCCGATCGAGATCCCGGCCATCATCTCGAACCATAAAGATTTCTATCAGTTGGCCGCGAGCTACGACATCCCGTTCCATCATTTTCCGTTGTCGGAATCGACGGGTGCCGCGAAGGCGGCGCAAGAGGCGCGCGTACTCGAAGTGATCGATCAGCACGGGGCCGATCTCGTCGTGCTCGCGCGCTACATGCAGGTGTTGTCGCCGAACCTGTGCGAGCACTTGGCGGGCCGGGCGATCAACATTCACCACTCGTTCCTGCCGAGCTTCAAGGGCGCGAAGCCTTACTACCAGGCGTTCGATCGCGGTGTGAAGCTGATCGGGGCGACGGCGCATTACGTCACGACCGATCTCGACGAAGGCCCGATCATCGAGCAGGAAGTGGAGCGCGTCGATCACAGCATGACGCCCGATCAATTGACGGCGATCGGCCGCGATGTCGAGTGCGTGACGCTCGCGCGCGCCGTGAAGTGGCACGTCGAGCATCGTGTCGTGTTGAACGGAACGAAGACGGTCGTCTTCCGTTGATGCCGGCGACCGCTGGCTAAATCAAACGCAGATAGATGAGTTCGCGCTTGATATACGCATAGAAGATCGGTGCGGCGACGAGCCCGGGCACGCCGGCCGCCGCTTCCATCACGAGCATGGCCAGCAACAGCTCCCACGCGCGGGCCTCGATTTGTCCGCCGACGATCCGAGCATTCAAGAAATATTCGAACTTGTGGATCAGCACGAGGAATACGAGCGAGGAGATCGCCGTGGGCAAGCTCACCGCCAGCGACACCGCGAGAATCAGGGTGTTGGAGACGAGATTGCCGATGACCGGCAACAGGCCGGCGATAAACGTGACGAGAACGAGTGTCTTCGACAGCGGCAGCCGCTCGTGAAAGATCGGCAGCGCGACGAGTAGATACAGCGCCGTGAAGACGGCGTTGATCGTCGAAATCTTCACTTGCGCAAAGACGATGCGCCGAAACGCATCGGAAAACCGTGCCGCGCGGGTAGCTAGGGCCGTCGAGAGCGGCAAGCGTTGGATATGCCGCTCGCTCGTGATCGCAATCAACGCGCCGATAATCATGCCGAACAGTACGTGGCCGAAGCCGCGGGCGACGTTCTTGCCGCCTTGCTGCAGCTGGCTCATATGCGTTTGCACGAGCATGCCGGCCTTTTCTTTCATCTGCGAGACGTCGCCGGGCAGCATGGCCGACAGCCACTCGGGCGAGCGCGAGCGTGCCTGATCGACGATCTGCATCACTTGGTCGAGCAGATGTTGAATATTCGGGACCGTATGCTCGAAGTGTTCGACGATGCCGATCGCGACGCCCGCAAGGCCGCCCACCACGGCCCCTGCGATCACCACGACGGCTACCCAGCGGGCGCGCTGGCTCGACATATGACGCTCGATGCCGGGCGCGATCGCATGAACGAGTTGATAGACGAGCATGCCGCCGAGCAAGGCGCCTAGCAGCTTGAAGTGCAGAACGACCCACATCCCGAGGACGGCCAACAGATAACTGCCGATTTCGACGGCGGACAGCTTCGGCAGACTCATGTCGCTCGTGAGCCGGACGGGACGTCCGCCGACCTCCCGGATGCGGGTGTCGTCGGGGGCCTCGTTGCGCTTAGCCATGATGTTCGTCGTCTCCTACTTCCAACCTTATGCCTGGCGGCATGGCCTCGCACGGCAGGCCGAGTTGCCGCCCATTGCTGCAATCAGCGCCGCTCGAGTAGCGGTGCGAGATAGCGCCCGGTAAAACTGGCCTTCGATTTTGCGATGTGCTCGGGCGGGCCCTGAGCGATGATTTGCCCGCCGCCCGCGCCCCCTTCGGGACCTAGATCGATCACCCAGTCCGCTGTTTTGATTACATCGAGATTATGCTCGATGATGACGACCGTATTGCCATGATCTCGCAACCGGTGAATGACTTCCAGCAACAGCGCGATATCGTGGAAATGCAGGCCCGTCGTCGGCTCGTCGAGAATATAGAGCGTGCGGCCCGTATCTCGTTTCGAAAGTTCGAGCGAAAGCTTGACCCGTTGGGCCTCGCCGCCCGACAGTGTCGTGGCCGATTGCCCCAGCCGAATGTAGCCGAGACCGACATCGAGCAGCGTCTTGAGCTTGCGTGCGATCACGGGCACCGCGCTGAAGAACGCGTGGGCCTGCTCGACGGTCATGTCGAGCACCTCGCTGATGTTCTTGCCTTTGTATTGCACATCGAGCGTTTCGCGGTTGTAGCGCTTGCCGTGGCAGACGTCGCACGGCACGTACACATCGGGCAGAAAGTGCATCTCCACCTTCAGCACGCCGTCGCCTTGGCACGCTTCGCAGCGGCCCCCCTTCACGTTGAACGAAAAACGGCCCGGATCGTAGCCGCGTTCCTTCGAGGACGGCACGCCGGCGAACAATTCGCGGATCGGCGTGAACAAACCCGTATACGTGGCCGGGTTCGAGCGCGGCGTGCGCCCGATCGGCGATTGGTCGACGTTGATGACCTTATCGAAATGCTCCAGCCCTTCGATTTGCTCGTACGGAGCGGGCTCCGCCGACGAACCGTAAAGATGCTGCGATACGGCGTGGTAGAGCGTGTCGTTGATGAGCGTGGATTTGCCCGAGCCCGACACGCCCGTGATGCAGGTGAGCAGGCCGACCGGCAGATCGAGCGTGACGCGCTTCAAGTTGTTGCCGTGGGCCTCGGCGATCCGCAGGCGCCGCTCGTCGGGCTCCTTGCGCTCGTCGGGGAACTCGATCCGGCGCGCGCCGGCCAGGTATTGGCCCGTGAGCGAGGCCGGATCGGTCTGCACCTGCTCCGGCGTACCTTCGGCGATGATCATGCCGCCGTGCTCGCCGGCACCGGGCCCCATGTCCACGACGTAATCGGCCATGCGGATCATATCCTCGTCGTGTTCGACGACGATGACCGAATTGCCGAGATCGCGAAGATGTTTGAGCGTGGCGATGAGGCGATCGTTATCGCGCTGATGCAGGCCGATCGAAGGTTCGTCGAGCACGTACATGACGCCGGTCAGGCCCGAGCCGATCTGCGAGGCGAGACGGATGCGCTGCGCCTCGCCGCCGGAGAGCGTATCCGCGCTGCGTTCGAGCGAGAGGTAATCGAGCCCGACGTTGTTCAAGAACATGAGGCGGGCGACGATCTCCTTCACGACTTTGTCGCCGATCTCCCGCTTGGCGCCTTCGAGCTTGAGCGTTTGGAAATAGCCGAGCGCATCGCGCAGCGGCCAGCCGCTCACTTCGTAGATCGCCCGGGCGTGGTCGCCGGTGCCCAGGCGCACGAACCGCGCTTCTTGGCGCAGCCGCGTGCCGTCGCATGACGGGCAGGCTTGATTGTTCTGGTATTTCGCGAGTTCTTCACGCACGGCGGCGGAATCGGTCTCGCGGTAGCGTCGTTCGAGATTCGGGATGATGCCTTCGAATACATGTTCCCGGACCGTCGCGCGGCCGCGCTCGTTGATGTACGAGAACGGGATCTGCTCTTTGCCCGAGCCGAACAGGATCAGCTTTCGAACCTTTTCGGATAGCTCCTCGAACGCCGTATCGATGTCGAATTCGTAATAGGCCGCGAGGCTTTGCAGCATCTGGAAGTAGAACTGATTGCGGCGGTCCCAGCCCTTGACGGCGCCGGCGGCGAGCGACAGCGACGGATGCGCGACAACGCGCTTCGGATCGAAGAACGTGATTTGGCCGAGCCCGTCGCAATCGGGGCAGGCGCCCATCGGATTGTTGAACGAGAACAACCGCGGCTCGAGTTCCGGCAGCGAATACGAGCAGATCGGGCAGGCGAACTTCGAGCTGAACAAGTGCGCTTTGTCCGTATCCATCTCGAGCGCGATCGCGCGGCCGTCGGCCAGGCGCAGCGCCGTTTCGAACGATTCGGCCAGCCGCTGCTTCATATCGGCGCGCACTTTCAGACGATCGACGACGACGTCGATCGAGTGCTTGTCGTTCTTTTTCAGCTTCGGCAGCGAATCGATGTCATAGATTTGCGCCGTGCCTTCGTTTGCCGTGCCGCCGCCCGAACGGATGCGGAACCGGATAAAACCTTGGGCCTGCATCTGCTCGAATAGCTCGGCGTGCTCGCCCTTGCGGTTGGCCACGACGGGCGCGAGGATCATCAGCTTCGTTTCCTCAGGCAAGGCGAGCGCCGCATCGACCATTTGCGAGACGCTTTGCGCTTCGAGTGCGATCTCGTGCTCGGGGCAGTACGGCGTGCCGACGCGGGCGTAGAGCAGACGCAGGTAGTCGTGAATCTCGGTGACGGTGCCGACCGTCGAACGCGGATTGTGAGACGTCGCTTTTTGTTCGATCGAAATGGCGGGCGACAGCCCCTCGATCAAGTCGACGTCGGGCTTCTCCATCAATTGCAGGAACTGGCGCGCATAGGCCGAGAGGCTTTCCACATATCGGCGCTGGCCCTCGGCGTAGAGGGTGTCGAACGCGAGCGACGACTTGCCCGAACCGGACAAGCCGGTAATCACGATCAATTGATGGCGTGGCAGGTCGAGATTGACGTTCTTCAGGTTGTGGGTGCGTGCCCCACGGATGCGAATCTGTTCCATTACCTGACAAGGAGGAGGGGGCCAAACCTGCTACTATAACGACTTTTCCATACCGCCGTTACAGCGTCCTTACAGCGCGCGGGAATGAATGAGTCCACGCGCTCGTTACGTTCGGCGCTCCAACAGTCCGTCACGGGACGCGAGGGCAGCACGAACGGCATCGCTTCGGTTCCCCCTGGCTCGCTCCGATGTCCAATCCATCCGTTACCTCCTCGCGTATGAGTGCGCCCGAGTTGCGCGCTACTGCGTCCCTTGCCGGCATCTTCGCGCTGCGCATGCTCGGTCTGTTCATGATCATGCCGGTCTTCTCGGTTTACGCGAAGACGATTCCGGGCGGCGACAACGTGTGGCTCGTCGGCATTGCGCTCGGCGCCTACGGCGTGACGCAGTCGATGCTCTACATCTTCTACGGCTGGGCGTCCGATAAGATCGGGCGCAAGCCCGTCATTGTCACCGGTCTGCTGATCTTCGCGCTGGGCAGCTTCGTCGCCGCGTTGGCGCACGACATGGCCTGGATCATCGTCGGGCGCGTCATACAGGGAATGGGGGCCGTCTCGTCGGCCGTCATCGCGTTTATCGCCGATCTCACGGCCGATGAAAACCGCACCAAGGCGATGGCCATGGTGGGCGGCAGCATCGGCATCTCGTTTGCGGTGGCGATCATATGCGCGCCGATCCTTTACCAGTGGATCGGGATGAGCGGCTTGTTCGCGGTGGTCGGTGCGTTGTCGTTGGTCGCCATCGGCGTGGTGCTGTGGATCGTGCCCGATGCGCCGAAGCCCGTGCACGTCCGGGCGCCGTTCGCGGAAGTGCTGCATAACGTGGAATTGCTGCGGCTCAACTTTGGGGTGCTGGTGCTGCACGCAACCCAGACGGCGCTGTTTCTGGTCGTGCCGCGGATACTCGTGGCGGGCGGGCTGCCGGTGGCGTCGCACTGGGAAGTTTATCTGCCGGTGATGGGGCTTTCGTTCGTCATGATGGTGCCCGCGATTATCGCGGCCGAGAAACGGGGGAAGATGAAGCCGGTGTTATGCGGCGCCATTGGGCTTATCCTGATCGGCCAATTGTTGCTCGGGATGGCTCCGCATACGATCTTGTCTGTGGCCGGGATCTTGTTTGTGTACTTTCTCGGCTTCAACATCCTCGAGGCGTCGCAGCCTTCGCTGGTTTCGAAGCTGGCGCCCGGCACGCGCAAGGGGGCTGCTACTGGCGTGTACAACACGACGCAGTCGATCGGTTTGGCGCTCGGCGGCGTGGTGGGTGGTTGGCTGATGAAGTCGGCGGGCCAAGATGCGGTGTTCTTCGCGTGTTCGGGGCTGGTTTTAGCGTGGCTTATAATCGCCGCCAATATGAAGGCGCCTCGTAAGGTGTGATGCGAACGGGGCGTCGCGCGCCGTCTGCCCGAGCGGCAGGGCGGCTGCGCAAATGGATCAACTGGAGAGATACATGGCATCCGTAAACAAGGTCATCCTGGTCGGCAACCTCGGCGCCGATCCCGAAATTCGTTACCTGCCGAGCGGCGACGCCATCGCCAACATCCGGCTTGCTACGACGGATCGCTATAAGGACAAAACGTCGGGCGAATCCAAGGAAGCGACGGAGTGGCACCGCGTCGCGTTCTTCGGCCGTTTGGCGGAGATCGTGGGTGAATATCTGAAGAAGGGCTCGTCGGTGTATATCGAGGGGCGGTTGCGTACGCGCAAGTGGCAGGGGCAGGACGGGCAGGATCGGTACTCGACCGAAATCGTCGCCGAGCAAATGCAGATGCTGGGCGGCCGCGGTGGTGCGGGCGGCGGCGGCATGGGCGGTGGCGATGACGGCGGCTATAGCCGTGAGCCCTCGGAATCGCGCGGCGGTGGTGCGGGTGGCCGGGCGGTCGGGGGCGGGGCACGTAGTGGCGGCAGCGGTGGTGGTGGCGCTAGCCGGCCGAGTCAGCCCGCCGGTGGCGGCGGGCTCGATGATATGGATGATGATATTCCGTTCTAAGCGAGCATACCCACAAGAGGAAGGAAGATTCTCACTCTAACTCTTTGATGGGTATCGGAAAAAGGTGACTTTAGGGCGTCCTCTCGTGACGCCCTTTTTTGTGCCAAGGCGTGGTGCTGTGAAACCGGTAGACGGGCTGCACGTTGAGTCACCTAACAACTCAAGGTCTGTGCTGGCAAGCTACGCCAGAACTGATTTCGCTGCACTGAGCGTACAGGCTTCCAACTCGGTTGAGCCGAATTGTTTCGCCGGTGGCGAGGCGACGAGAACGTAGGCCGGACCGAAAAGTAATGCGGCGGCCGCAAAGCTAGGGGACCCACTATGGCATTGTTCGAAATATCGAACGATGGTTTGCGCCCTATATCCCTCGGCACCTTCGGGAGCCTTGGCCTGCTGGAACGGGGTGACATTCAAAAAGCAGTACGCGCACACATAGGAGCTATCACTCCCGGCGTCCGCACAAAAGTTATCGCGGAAGAGTTCGGTGACTGGACTGGACCGGCGCGAATCGCCGAATCGACTTGCTGTGTGTGGACGAGAATGCCAACCTCGTCGTCGTTGAGCTGAAGCGTGATGACGGGGCGCACATGGACCTGCAAGCGCTGCGGTATGCCGCGATGATTTCGACGATGCGATTCGAGCAAGCGGTTGCTGCTCATCGGAAATACTTGACCGACATCGGTTCCAGCGAAGACGCCGAGCAGGCGCTTCGCGAGTTCCTAGATATTGAAGAGGGGCCAATCGTATTCACCGATACGGTGCGCATTGTGTTGGCATCCGCTAATTTCTCTTCTGAGCTGACGACGGCTGTCCTCTGGTTGAACAGGCAAGGCAATATGGACATCCGTTGCGTCCAGATGCGTCCCCACGCTATTGAGACTCGCGTTTTACTGGACATCCAACAGGTCATTCCGCTCCCTCAGGCCGCGCAGTACACGATTGCGCTGCGCGAGAAGTCAATTGAGCAAGACAGCGTTCGGATTGCGACGAGGGAGACGACGAAATACGACTTGACCATCGGCGATGCGTTTTTGCCCAAGCTACCCAAACGCGGCCTGATGCTTGCGCTAGTGCGCGAGGCCATCAAGCAAGGCCGTTCGTTTAACCAGGTTCGTGAAGCAATCATCGGGCTAAAGCGCGATCTCTTCCTATCAACACCCGGGCAGGCAAATGAGGCGACCTTTCAAGCGCTTTTTCCAGGCAAGAAGCTTCGATATTTTTTCGGCCCCGACGAAATTTTCTTCCTCGACGGGACAACGTACGTTTTGTCTCGCGCTTGGGGACCGC
Organism: uncultured beta proteobacterium; assembly: GCA_963838695.1. Classification (GTDB taxonomy): domain Bacteria; phylum Pseudomonadota; class Gammaproteobacteria; order Burkholderiales; family Burkholderiaceae; genus Trinickia. The sequence continues at coordinate 179,777 of CAWIRZ010000020.1, forward strand.
GAACCCTCGAAGCTGCTGAGCTTGTGAAAAAGCTGTTGCGAAACTCGGACGAGGTGTCTTGGGAGCCGACTTCGTCCGAAGGGGAAGAGGAGGAAGAGAGCTTCGATGGCTACGTGATTAGACGTCTCGCGAGCGGCGTGATTCAGGTCGAGCGGGATGGTCAACTTGTGCAACCAGCGATGCCAGTCCTTCGACAACTCGCTCAGAAACTCGACATCTCAACCGCATATGACAGCGGAACCGAGGCGAATACTCAGCAGCTTGGGAAACGCATCATCAACGCCCTCCAGTCGGCGTAAGTGCGCTGCGCGCGAGCGGGAACGGACCGCGTTACAGTCTCACTCGACGAATCCTATGAAATCGTCGGCACAAGCTCGACTCTGAGGTCATGGTTTTGCAGCGTTGCCAATCCTGTGAGCGCCGGTCCAAATCCGACACTAAACGATGGCGTCTTTGTAACAAGGCATGGAAATTGACGAGTCAAGGGCGGGCAGAGCCCGGCGCAGCGAACCCCTTGACGCGGCGTGGGTTTGTCACACTCGGGCATGGTTGGAAGCGCGGCATCCTCTGGCTTCCAACCATGCCGAACAGCGTTTTTGACCTCGTCGTTTTCTGTCGCTTTTGGACCCGTCGTCAACAAATCCATTGAGGGAAGTAAGAATGTCCCACTCTGGCGCAAAATATCGTCCGGATATGCAGGTGGTGATACTTCCAGCGTACCCTGAAGCAGCGTTGGATGAAAAGCAACCCGAGACGTCGTTGACGGCCTCCGAGAAAGCATTCGTAGCGCCTTCGGACCGTTTGCCTGACGGTGATTCGTTCTTCCCGGCGGAATGTCGGGGCGACAAAGGCGCGCTCTCGTTAATAGTGAAAATGGACAGCACTGTATATCCGGCGTTTGTAATCTCGAACTGAGCTTGATTGTGGTTATTTTGGGTTTGCGCTATTCTTGCAAGCCGATCAAACCTGCCTTCTGCCATGCCAAATACGTATGCGTACGGAATACACAGCAACCTGACACCTGTCGAGCTGTTCTTTTTGATCGCGGTGGATGAAACCATGGACGAACTGGGAGTTAGCGATGCAGTCGGCGTTGCAATGATCCTCGCGGGCTCGCGCTTCATCTCCACGCGAGGCAAATTCGCCGGTGCGGTGAAGGGGACCTCGGTCGCGTCGAAGCTCTCTCGTTCGCTTTTGCCTTATGAGATAAAGCATCGAATCTTACCGACCTTCACGTCGTGGACTAGTGTGCTGTTGCTGCGAGTGAAACTGACGAACCATCTCGGTGTATTCGTGGGGCGAGCTATCCCTGGAGTCGGATGGGTGATTACTGCCGCCGACGTGGGAGTGATTGGATACAAGACGGTCGTGGAATACAACCGACTTGTGAAGCATGAGGACCGACTGTGACGGATGACCTGTGGCTCCAACTTCAGCGATTTATACGCGAAGTACGTGCTCCCGGGGTGCTTGGCATCGACGAGAAATTAACTCGGGATATGGATTTATATCACGACCTCGATTGGGAGCCGGAAAAAGTCGTAAACGTCATGCGGGCGTGGGGCGAGCGGTTCCGGGTCGACCTCAATGACTTTGATGTTGCCTACTACATTCCATCGGCGACTATGCGAAAGCGCGATGTGGTACTGGCTGCGTTGAAGTCGCCGTTCAGTGCGAAGGCGCGAGAATCGTTAGGCGGACGATCGCTCACGCTCGGGATGTTGGAGGAGGCAATGAAGCGAGGGCGATGGGAGCAGGACAAACTTCGGTAGTGCGCTCCCATCTTTGATGGGTATGTCTCCCGGGACGCTGAGTGCATACTCCGGCGCCGCAGCCTGCTGGCAATGAGCCTGTTGTAGGGGCAACCAAAACGCGAGAACTTGCATCCTTTCGAATCAACGGGAGACAGGTACAGCCCTAAACCGAGAATTTGTCACGCCAGAGTCGGCCACCTCAAAATGCCGGATTCGAACACCAAACGGGTTCCCATCGGAAATGGTATTGGCGTTTCGCAGAATCGCCGTTCAGAAATAACATTTCATATGTTGTTACCACGCCAATCGAATACCACGCCGGCGCCGCCTGACCAGACAGTCCCATTGGCCGGTTTATCGTTCAAGAAAGGACGCTACCGTATCCCAGTTTTCGTTCTCAAACGCGGGCGCCACCTTGTCGATTTCATCGTCACTCATCCCGACGGCCGGGGACCGAGCGAGTCGTTTCCAGTCGTTCAGCGCAGCCATCATCCGGGTTAGGATTGCATGAGCGTCGTCATCGGACACGCCAAAGTATGCCGCCGCATCCAGGGCCTCCTGGATATCTCCCGTTTCACCGGTCGCTTCGGTCACGGCGGTTTTCAGAATGGGTTCCTTGTCGGGGAAAGGGTTCACGTCAAACAGCGGCGCAAGCCGCCACTGGCCCCCGCCGCTGTGCAGGAAACCGTGGTTGTGCATGTGGTCATCCACGTTCGTGATAAGCATGCTGAAGCAGATGCGCGCCCAAAGCTCCTGCTTGTCTTCAAGCGGTCTCGGGGAGAACCGGTCAATCGCCTCCGCGATCTGCGTGTATGCGCCATCTTCCCTGGAATCCAGCTGCAGCAGCGAGGCCGCAGACAGGTAAGGGATGCGACCGCCAGCCCGGGGCCGGTCAAACCGCACGATAAGCGCGACAGCCTGGGTGCCAGACATGACGATCTCGGCCTCGGACGCATTCAGGCCCGCTTCTTTCGCGAGCAACAGCGCCAGCACCTCACCGCGCGCCACGTCACGCGTGTCGCTCACGCTCGGAAACTTGGCGATGGTCAGGGTGCCGTCGGGCTTCAAGACCGTTGCCTTGGGCCGCATACCACCGAGCGAGGTGCCGCGCCCTTTTAGATACGCGAGGTCCATCGCCGTTTCCTTGCCGGATTCGACCGCTTGCGACGCCTGAATCAAGGTCTGCAGCGGCACCTCGTGAGTTCCTTCAGGCAAGTTGTCGTCATGGGGCACATCGAGGAAGGGGCTGTCTGCATGGTCCCTGAAGCGCAGTGCGCCAATGCGGCTGGAATCGAGCACCCCCAGCAGATAGTCCAGGTCTGACAGTTGTGCGGAACCGGCGTCTCGGCCGGCGTTTCTTTCGGCCTTGCGCCGCTTGGCATGGGCGCGGTTAATGACACGGCGTCCCCAGCCATCAGGCTCGGTATCGGCAATGGCACCCGCAAAGGCAGAAGTCTCCTTGCTTCCCGTGCGGTATTGAAAGTCGGTGCTCAGGGGGAGGTCCGGTGACAGTGCGAAACAATCTGGATTGCTGAGCCAGGCGGGGGAGTACCGGAATGCCGAGACCTCTTTTTGCCCCTGTCTGGAAAATTGCAGTTCGCCCACTTCCAGTTCCGTGTCGCCCAGATAGACACGCAGCGTCCGTGTTGTGTTGGTTTTTGCTTTCTTTGTCGTTGCCATTACAGGGCTCCACTGTCCGGGTCGGTTTTGCGTACCCGGATGCGTTTGGCCACCGCCTTGTTCATGAGCGCCAGGCCGAGCGCATCATTGGTGGTGTTCAGAGCCTTGTTGAACTCGGGGAGGAGGTTCAGGATGTTCAGAACCCGAATCACAGCGCCCCACGACACGCCGGGGTCGCCTTGTTCCAGCCGGTAGAGCGTCTTTTTCGAGATGCCCGCCCGCTCTGCCATCGATGACGTAGAAAGCCCCCGGCGGCGGCGGGCCAGCGCAAGGTCATCTCCGGCAGCGACCAGCGCACGCTTGACCGGCAAGGGCATCGGACTTTCGGTGAGGCGACCGGAAGGTTGGGGTGTCACCGCCGATTCTGGTTTATCGGTCATATCTGAACCGTTAACGAGTTAATGCGTCATATTTGGCACTATACAACACCTCACACACGTGCGTCAGCCCGTTGCTGATAACGGTCAGATATGGATCAATTTCCAGATTAAACGGTCATATCCGACTCTTTATTGTGGAATATGGCGCGAGAAAAGCCCCGAAGGCTCCCTGCTGAGAAATCAGTGCGAAGGCGCGAGAATCGTTAGGCGGACGATCGCTCACGCTCGGGATGTTGGAGGAGGCAATGAAGCGAGGGCGATGGGAGCAGGACAAGCTTCGGTAGCGCGCTCCGATCTTCGATGGGTATGTCTCCCGGAACGCTGGTGGCCGTTCGCGCTCGTCCACCAGCCCGCGGTCATATCATTGCCTAGCCATATCGCCGTTGTTAAGACGCGGCAGCGGCCTCCCTCGTAAAGTCTGCATACGTGCGCAGCGGGCGCCCCAGAATGGCCTCGAGGCGATCGACCGTGCCCGGTGCGCCGTGCATACCGAACTTCTGGATGCCAGCCATCATCAGCCGCATGTCGTACGCCATCCAGGCTGGCGCCCATGACGCCATCTGCGCTTCGAATGCCGCTACGTCGTCTCCGCCGTAGCTCACGTCGCGTCCCAGGGCGGCACTCCAGATCTTTGCCGCCGATTCGCCCGTCAGGGCATCGGGACCGACCAGGTCCAACACGGTCCTGGCAAGCGGAGCCGGAGCCCGGTCACGGCGCAAAAGCTCCGCGGCGGCGATGTCCGCGATGTCTCGCGCATCGACCATCGAGACGCCCGCCGAGCCGATCGGCATCGGGTAGACCCCATGGTTCGCGATCACCTGCTGGATCGTCTGCTCGTTCTGCATGAAATAAGCCGGACGCAGGATGGTCGCTGCAATATCGAGGCTTTCGATCATCCGCTCGACCGTATGCTTGCTCGTGAAGTGCGGCACGTTCGTGTACGTGTCCGCATGGATGACCGACAGGTAGACGATGCGCTCGATACCGGCTTCGCGAGCCAGGTTCAATGTGATGAGGGCTTGCGTCAACTCGTCGGGCGTCACGGCGTTCAGCAGGAATAGCGTTCGCACCGACGCCAGGGCAGCGCGCATCGAGGGCACATCCGTCAGATCGCCAACCACCTCGGTGACGCCTGCCGGGAAGCTCGACTTGCCCGGCCGGCGAACGAGCGCTTTGACTTCGGCGCCCGCGTCGGCAAGGCGTTGAACGATGAGGGAACCAATGGTGCCCGTGGCACCGGTAACGAGAATGCTCATGTGAATCTCCAGAAAGGGATTGATCAGCGCGAAAAGTCCACCACGACCTTGCCGGCGTGGGATTCGGTGCGATTGCGTTCGATGGCCGCGGGGATGTCGTTGAAACCGACCACCTCGCTGACCCTCGACTTCAGCGTGCCGGCTGCAACGTCTGCCGCCAGCTTTTCCAGCAGGGCGGCGTCCGGCCTGCTCATGAACCATAGGCCACGGCGGCCGGCAGGCGTTCGCGCAAGGATGTCGGGCGACGACGTGCCGACGATCGCTCCGGTCTGCGTCAGCACTTGCCATGAGCGATCGAGTACATCGCCCCCCACGTAATCGAGCACCAGCTCTACGCCGCGAGCGATGTCCTCGAAACGTTGGGTCTCGTAATCGATGACGTGGTCCGCGCCAAGACTGCGCACGTATTCGACGTGAGCGCCAGACACCGTTGCGAAGACTTCGGCGCCCGCACGCTTGGCGTACTGCACGGCATAGCCGCCCAGCCCACCTGCCGCGCCGTGGATCAGAATTCGCTGGCCGGGGCGGATGGCGCCTGCATGGTGCAGGCTTTGCCAGGCCGCGCCGGCCGCTACCGGGATAGCGGCTGCGTGAACGTCGTCTAGACCAGCCGGCGTTGCGCACAGATTCGCTTCATCGACCGTCACGAAATCGGCGTAGGCGCCAGGTCGGCCCAGCAGCCCCATGACGCGATCGCCGACATGGAAGCGCGAGGCACCGCTGCCGACGGCCTCCACAATCCCGGCCACTTCGATGCCGAGCACGGCGGGCAGTTCCAGCGGGAAAGCGTCGCGAACGTAGCCTTCACGGATTTTCCAATCGATGCCGTTTACGCCCGCTGCGCGAACGCGGACCAAGACTTGGCGCGGCCCGACTTCCGGCATCGCGATCTCGGAAACCTCGGCCGCGTCAGCGCCGCCATAGGCCCGGATCAACACAGCGCGTTGAGTCGTTTTCATGTCGTTCCCTCGTATCAAGTTGCGGTGAGGAGAAGATAAGGTATTGCACATATAAAACGAAGACGCGAAAATCAGGACATCTCGTTTCAAAAATGGAACACCATGGATATGAACGCGCTGGCGGACTTCGCGCTTGTTGCCACGCATGGAGGTCTGGGCAAGGCCAGCCGCGCGAGCGGCAAGTCGAAGGCAACGCTGTCCCGGCGGATTGCCGACCTGGAAGAGCAACTCGCCGTGCGGCTTATCGAGCGCGGGGCCCGCGGGCTGAAACTCACGGAAGCCGGCGAGATGCTGGTGGCGCGCACCGAAGGGCCGATGCACGAGGTGGCGGAAGCCATGACCGCGGCCAGGGAGGGGCTATCCGCACCGCGCGGGCGCTTGCGCATCGCGTCGCCTGTGCTGTTCTCGCAACTGGCGATGGGGCGCTTGTGCGCCGGCTTCTGCGCGGCCTACCCGGAGGTCACGATCGAACTGGTGGCGGACGATCGCATCGTCGACCTGGTCGAGGAGCAGTTCGATGTCGCTATCCGGATCAATCCGAGCCCCGATAGCAGCTTGGTGGGCCGGTGCTTTGCCCGGGACCGGCTGGTTGTCGTGGCCGCGCCTTCGATACCCATGCCGGATTCGGGCATGGTTAGAACGGTTCCTGGCGTCGTGTCTTTGAACTTTGAACCCACGAACTGGACCCTCGACGACGGACGTCTGGTCCTACAACCCGTCCCAAGGCTCCGGCTTTCCTCGTTCCTCATGATCCGCGATGCAGCTGTCGCGGGCGCGGGCGCTGCGCTGCTTCCACAATCCATCGCATGGAATCAGCTCGCACGGGGGGAGTTGGTCCAGTGGGGCACGGTCTCGGGCGCCGAACCGGCGCTCTGGGTCTTGCACACCTCGCGGCGTCTGCCTTCGCCGAAGGTTCGCGCTTTTGTCGAGTTCATGTGCGACCAATTCCCGGACGCGTCGCTCGTGCTGAAGGGGTAGCGGGCGGATCGCTGTAGTTCGTCAGCCTGCGGCCCGCTGAGGCGTGGAATGGCCGGCGAGCAACTGCCGGTGGCGGCCTTCGGTTTCGTCATCGGCGGGGAACATGCATTCCAGGCGTAGCTCCTGTGCCGCAACGCTCTGCGGTGCACCGACAGTCGTGACCATCGAGAAGTATCGAAGGACGACGCCCTCGCTCATGAAACCGATCGGAATGACGGGCATCGTGGGTGCGGCGCACGGCCCATGATGCCTCTTCCAGTCGCGCGGCACGTCTGAATAGGCCAGGAGTTCGTCGAGCAGACGCCTAGTGCCGACGTCGACGCTGTGGCCGACCGATTCTCGATGCACGCGTTGCAGCAGGCTGCGCGAGACCGTGTCCCAATCGGCGACGAACGGACGCATCCCCTGCGGATCGAAGATCAGATGCAGCATGTTGCGCGGGCCGTTGCGCGCTGCCATGTCGATGAAACAGTCGAAAAAGCGCGGCGCCGCGTCGTTGGTCATCAAGACGTTCCAGTGACGATCCATCACGATCGCGGGAAAGGGCTCGTGCTGACGAACGACCCTTTCAAGCGCACGCATGACGCTATGCATCTCCTGTCCGTTCCATGGCGCCTCTGAATACACGGGGGCATAGCCAGCCGCGAGCAACATTGCATTGCGCTCGCGCAGCGGTACGTCGAGCGTCTGTGCCAGTGTCAGCAGTGTGTTCCGGCCCGGCACGCTGCGCGCGCTTTCGATGAAACTGATCTGACGCTGCGAGACGCCTGCCTCGAGCGACAGATCGAGTTGACTCACACCGCGCACGTCGCGCCAATAGCGCAGCAGCTCACCGAGTTCGCTCGACACCGCTTTCGCATCGGGATGGGTCGCGTTCATCGGATTCCCCAAAATTGGCGTGGACGACCGGTAAAGATTCAAGGTATAGGAGCATGCCAGGCGAACGACTCGAACTGCGCTTCCAACTGCGGGTGCGTCACGCTGCTCGTGTAGTTGGTGATTGTCGATGCAGCCACCACCGCAATCACCTCGAGTAGCTGCTCTGCGCTGAACCCTGCTTCCACAAAGCGTTTCTGCTCGGATTCGGTCAGGCGCCCGCGCTTTTCTATCAGCGTGCGGGCCAACGCCGATAGCGCGGCCAATCCGACGTCGTTAGGCAAAACGCCGTGTCGAATCGCGTCGACGTCGGCCGACTGGACGCCCTCTTTCAATGCGAGCGCCGTGTGAAACGCGACAGGCCATTCGCTTGCGTTCGCGACCGCATTGGTCAGCAGCAGCGTCTGAATTTGCGGCTCCGTCAGACTGCTCGCATGCACGCGCTCGAACAGGCCGGCGAAACCGTTGATCAGCACGGGCGATACGGCCATCTTCGCGGCAATGTTCGGGATCTGGCCGAACACATGCTGCAGGTGCTGAAGCACGGATCTTGATTGCGCGGGAGCAGATTCGATCGTGTGAGCGGGATAGCTGGACATGGTAGCTCCTTGGACATGCGCGCTACCGGAATGGAGGCGCGACTGCCGAAGAGTAGAAGCACTCGTTCATTGCGCCAATTACATCGCATGTAATCGACGCTGGCCGCGCCAGTACCTATCCCAGATTCGCTTCCGCCTCGGGCCACAGCCGCGGAAAGAGCCACCGAAAGAGCGATAACGGTATTGCTAGTTCCACTGGCCCGCGTGGGCTCGGCGAATTCAAAATTCCGACCTTGAAAAGATCGGCGAGTACTCTATCGGCCGTACGCGCAGCGAGCCCGGTCATTGCCTTGAATTGCGTGCGATCCATCGAATCGACCGTCGCTAGAAACGTAAGCGGTACCGCTGCCTCCACGCGCAGATACCGAGTGGATTTATCCTGGCTGAGCGCTGCGAGCATCTGCGCCAGACGCGTTTCGAATGCTTGCAGGTCGAGCATGCTACCCATGAACTGAATCTGGTCGAGACACGTTTGCAGAAAGTATTCGATGAATTCGATCAGCCCGCGCTCCGTAAGATTGCCGCGGCCATCCAGATCGCCTCGGCGCGACTGGTCGGCCGCGATCAGCCGTTCGTAGTATTGCGGTTGTGAACGCGCGAGCCCTCGCATCGGCGACCATAGCCCATGCGTCAGACGGAGCGCCGTAAGCCCGATATGCGTATGGAGCCGAGCCGTCCGGCCGTTACCGTCTAGAAACGGGTGAATCCAAGCCAAGCGGTGATGCGCTGCAGCCAGCGCGATAACGGCGGTTTCCCCCGCGCGAGCATGGCGGTAGCTGTGATGCCACGAATCCATGAAGGCGGGAATGCTTGCCGGATCCGGCGGCACATGGTGCCCGACGCGGACGCCGCGCGTGCGCCACGCTCCTGGAGTGATAGTAGCCGCTTCGCCGTGGTCGCCTTCCTGTGCGAGATCTTCCGGCAAAAGCTGCGCATGGATGTGCCGGTGGATTTCGCGCACGGCTTCCGGCGAAAAGAAAGTGGTTGAATCGAATTCACTCCACGCCGTCTCGCTCCAGCGTTCAGAATCGATGTGCGCGATGGCGATTCGCTGACGGCGTGCTTCGTCCGGGCTACGCGAAAAGTCCTGCTGCATGGCTCGCTCGATCAGCAGCGGTTCCGTTTGTTGGCCCTCGATTTTGTTCGTGTAATACGAGTTCATCGGACGAAGGGCTTCACGCAACAGCGAACGCAGCCGCGGCATGCCATGCGCAGCCAACTGGCCAGCGCCGGCAATGACCTCGGCCGCGACCAACCGCAGGCCGTCGAGCTTATGCTCCCCCGGCAACATCGGAAGCATTTGATGTGGGCTGTTATAGGGGTACGAAGCAGTGGTTTCGAGCATGATCGAGAGTGGCGATGCGCAGCTTGGCGTATCACGTGGCGACTATGTTGGTTGGCAATGATTACAATTGTACGGCACATTTTGCTTTTAAAATCAGCTATTTGAGCTAGAGAGGCTGGCGATCGTGGCGTCTGTCTTGGCGGCTATTTTGGCGCCTGTGCCTGCGCCTCGCGCCCTAGCCGCGAGGGACGTGTCGACGCGTATTCGAACGAGACCGGGCGGTTGCCACCCGCACGGATCAGCGGACGCGGCTCCGAGGGCCGGCCTCGATCCCATGCGGCCGAAAAGCCGCTGCTGCTCAACACAAAGAATGACGTCGCCGAGGACGGAAGACGCGGCCAAATTTCGGCTTGCTCGGCCTATTCGAGCCATTCGACCAATTAGTGAAACGGACCTGACGCAATGTCCAGACGAATGCCGACAATCGGCGTTCCATCACCTATCTTTGTTATGCCGATTGTCGTCGTGCAAGCAACTCGTTGAGTTCGTTGTCGATGCGATCGTCACGTGCTCACCCACCGAGGGACGATCCGTGACCGAAGAAGAAATCCGCCGCCATGCGTTCGCCATGCCCGTAGTCAATCCGGCGTATCCGCGTCCGCCGTTTCGCTTCGTCAATAGGGAGTACTTCATCGTCTCGTACGAGACGGATATGAAGGCGTTAAAGACTGTCGTTCCCGCGCCATTACGGGCCGATCAACCCATCGTCCATTACGAGTTTATTCGCATGCCCGATTCGTCGGGCTTCGGCGATTACACGGAAAGCGGCCAAGTGATTGCGGTCATCGACGAGCAGGGCGAAAGCGGCAGCTACACGCATGCGATGTATTTGGACGATATGAGTCCAATTGCGGGCGGCCGCGAAATCTGGGGTTTTCTAGACAGTAGGCATCTTTCGTCAATCTGTTCGAGGCACCAAGCACGAGGTCAAAAGGCGGATGGCTAGCTGCTCGATGATTGGCGCGGCCGTGCCGCCGTCGAGCGGAGTGCGCCTCTGAGAAGCCGTGTCGCGCCAAAAAGGTCGACGGAAATCCGAAATGTGACCCGCTCTTCAAGGCTTAGTCTCGAGTTGCTGATGGGTAAAGCACGGCAGGTTGGTCGCCATTCGATGCTCCCTCGTCGATTACAGTATCTTCGTTGGTCTCTTTGAAGGCCAACCTTTTTCCAGGAGGCGACCTTGCTGGTTTCGATTCGAGAATGTGTTTACGCTTAAAGCTCGGTGAACTGAGGCAAAAGTCCTTGGTCCGCGAGTCGTACTTCAATAGCGTTCGCAAGCTTGACGTGCTCGGGGTTGTCGGCCGAAAAAGCTTCGTCTGCAACGCTAATGACGACAGTGCCCTTCCTCTTCTTGCCATCCATTACGGGTACGAGCGCGCCAGCTTCTGGCACTTGGTCGACCGTCAACGTCTGAGGTAAATAGAGCATCCATGCAACCCCAAGGCGATGCTCAAAGACCTGCTGCTGCGAGAAATACTTGTACGGCCCCACCTGGATGCTTGACGCGGCCCAGATGGAAGTAACGTCCGCGACAATTTGCGCAACTGTATTCGGGTCTTCCAATCCTGGGATACCGTCCGAGTCCAACTTGCATGTACATAGGCCGCCAACGGTCAGCATGTCCGTGAACACGATACCGCCATCGTCTTCGACACCGTTCCATGCGCCGAGGCTCCGGACTCCAGGATAGGTCTCGCCCTTTGCTGTTGCCATTGCGATAGCGGCAGTCGTCGGTCCCGCCGTGTCGAATGACTTGTTCAACATGGAGGCTTCGGGTGTTTCGGCGGGTGGATACCAACCGTCGATAGGCAGGCCGGCCCGCTCCAGGCACTTGGCGAATCGCCAGAGCGACGCGTACTGCTCCTCAATAGAAGGCAGTTCCGGGCGCTCCAGTCGGAACGTGATATCGAGAGTCGTGTTGTTCGACATAAGGCTCTATTCCTCAACAGACGACGGCTGCAATGGTTTGTATTCCGTCTGAATAACGGGAGCGGTCGTCCTGAAGTCTCGGGAGAAAAAGCGATAGCTCACAGGTTCCATAAAGTACCAGCGAAGTCGGGTTGATGGGCTCGTTGCCGCCACGGTTGACTGTGCGGTCGCTTGCGTTCGAATTTTCTCCGCGCCAAACAGCGTGAAGAAGCGTTTTGGCCGTCCGGTCTCCCGATTGAAAAACTGGTCGTACTTCGCCTTCGCCTCTTCCAGTTGACACATTGCAGAGCGAAACCCGTCAAAATCGAGCCCACCAAAGCTCCACTCTGTTCCCGGCGCGAACCCTGTCACATAGGTTTGATATTGGCGCGACGTTTCAGACATGTTCCAGTTCCGTTGCACAAACTGCCCTTCGTCTGGCGGGCACTTCTTGCAGCGCTCTCCCGACTTTGGCGCCGCACGCGCGATGGGTTTCGCATCAGACTTGTCTTTGGAGGTATCACCGTTGCTGCTAAGGATGCCCCCGACAGCGGTTCCGGTTGCTGCGGGTAGTGCTTCGGCGAGGGCTGCGCCGGCTGCTTCCAGAATGGGCAAGAAAATGACGACCATTATCGGCCCTCCTTTTGTTCTTCCAGCTTCTTGCGTAAGACAGCGAGCAAGTCTTGAAAGCGCTCGTCCGCTGTCCCGACGGGCTTGGACAGCCAGTTCTTGATGGGTGGCTTGATGTAAAAGCTGGGCGCCTCGGCTTCGATATACAGGAAGTCGCCGAGCGACTTGTCTTGTCGGAGTCCGAGCGTCTTGGCCGCTTTGTACGCGTTCACCAACCGGTCGAGCAATGACGGGTCGTCGCGCAGCTTAGGGTTGACTTGCACGATATCATCACGGACAGTTGCCACGAAATTGCGTTCGTCGACCGCGCATAGGGCGGCCCACTGCTGTTGACTTAGTTCAAGCATGGATAGAGACGTGGAAGCGTTTGCCTTCGATTTGCCCGTGCCACTCGTCGACATGGCTGAAGTACTCCTGGCGCGAAGGCAGGTCGAGGGCATTGAACAGCCCGACGAACGCCCTCGGGTCCCAGAATCGGACAAGCGCGATCCGGCCGTCAGGCAGCTTCGCGTTGAGCTTCAGTTGAAGCACCATCGCTAGCGACTCAAGGTCCAGCCGAGAGAATAGCCACATGACGCTCGGGTAGGCCGGCTCCAACTGACTGACGGTGCCGGTTGTTGAAGGGCTCTCCTTCTCAAGGTCGATGAGCCACGGTCCGGCGTGCGCCAAGGCTTCGTCCTCTGTGCCGGCGAACAACGCTCGGTTCACGCCGTATCGCGACTCGATGTGGGTACCGGTGAAGCGGGAGAATTGGACCCCGTCGACGAGCGCATACGCGGATAGCTGCGGCGCCTGCTTCTTGTGTTGCTCGAATCGCGCTGCGATGTTTGATGGCATCATGTACGCACCACCGTCGATGCGCCGGATTCAGCCGCGTGTATGAGGCATTCAAGGCAAATGGAGGGAGCGGTCGCAGCTACTTGAGACGCAGCGCCGGCGACAGCGGTAGTGCCCGAGCTGCCACTCGGCGGCGACCATGTTGCATTGCCCAGACTCGCGACTATCGTCGCGCCGCAAGCAGTCTTGCTGCCGTGGATTGCGGCCTGGCGGCCATGTGCGACGTAGTTGCTGGTACCCGTTGTAATCGGGAATACGCCTTTGCACTTCGGGCATACGGTGAGGTCACCCACTTGCGCAAGCTTCTTGCCGTAGAAGTCGACCTTATCGTTACCGGAAATAATCCTTCCACCGTGGTCGGTCTCGTCACCGACACGGGCGAATCCAAAGCTCATAAGTTGGGCCCTCTCATTTCTTGAGCGGAAATTATAGCCAACTCTGCGTGGCATCTGACACGCCATCTCGAACCCAGCGCAAGCTCGCCAAGACGCCGAACTATCTACTCAAGGTGATTCCGCACGTCGATGGCTCGACACGCGTATGCGAGCTGGTGCGGTTCTTTTTACGCGATGTGGAGGTGCTCGGCGCATGGGAAGGGCCCGGGGCGCTAGAGCTGCACCCGCACGCCCTCGCCCCCGTCGCTGACTTGCCGGTGCGCAAGATCATCGGCGCGCGCCACGTGATCGCGAATCTGACACTCGACATCGGCGAAGTGGCATACGACTACCTCGCGCCCGCGGAGCCCGTCCAACTCGCGGTCAATCAATAAGCCATCAACTTGGCGATCTCCCGAACCGAATGAATGTCGTGCCGAGTAAGGCAAGGCAACGCAACAACGCAACGCAATGCGATCGATGCAAGGCGATCAACGCAACGCGGACGACATCGCCAACTTCAGCGCGCCACGAGTGCGCAATGATCGATGGCCCGCGCGTCGTATTTCGTCACGTCGACGAAACCCGCTTCGCTCAACCATCGCACGTGATCGGCCACGGGATAAGCCATGCCTTCGCCGCTAGCGACCGTGACGAAGTACAGCGACGACTTGACCGATTGCAAGCCTCCGTCTTCGTCGTCATTGCACATCAGCGACCATACGAAGAGCTGGCCGTCGTTGTCGAGATAAGCGCGTGTTTTCCGATAGAGCGATTGGATCGTGCGCGGAGAAAAGATCTCCAGCACATGCGAGAAGATGACGCCGTCGCAGCCGCTGGGCCATGGTTCGTTAAACATATCGACCGCTTCGCAGGTCACGCGATCGGACAACCCATGTGCTTCGATATTGGCGCGTGCTTTCTCGACCACGGACGGTAGATCGATCAACGTCACCTTCAACGTCGGATAACGCTCGCACAGTCGAATCGCATTGGTGCCATCGCCGCCGCCGACATCGAGCAACCTCGACACATCGCCGAACTCTTCGACCGCCATCATGCGCGGCGAGAGCCGCGTGTAGGCGCCCATGCCTTCATGGAACAGGCGCTCCAGCGCGGGATCGGTCGCCATGCGGCCGTACAAGGTCGGCGTATCGCCAGGGAATTCGTCGAGACCGGCATTGCGGCCTTCGCGCAAAGCCCGCGTGAAATGCAGGCAAGCCCGGTGCTGAATCTGGTCGTTCAGACGCACGAACGGCACCATCGACTGTTCCGCATTGCGCAGAAGGCAGCGACGCGTAAGCGGCGTATTCGTAATGGCACCGGTTTCGCTCACGCTCACAAGCTTCAGTTGCTTCAGGCCCAGCAGCAGCACCCGGCAGCCGTGCTCGTCGATCTCGAGCCGCTGGGCCAGCGACGCCAGCGTCGCACCGCGCTCGATGACGTCGAATACGCCGAGATCGCACGCGGTCGAGAGCACCTGCGTCTTGATGTAGCCGTTCATCATTTCACACAGTGCTTGCCATTCTTCCCACGATAGTTCGTCATTCACGGCAATTCCCCCCTTTTGTATTCGAGTGACTTCAAACATGATGTGGCCGCTTGCGCAGCCGGTTATAGCCGGTTATAGGCGATCGGCGCGCGTCTCCATGCATTTCATCTTGCGTTATACGCCGAGCGCTTGCACCGCCTCGCGGGCGATGCGTTCGTCATCGGCCAGTTGCGCCTTGCGCTGGGCGAGGCGAGCGGCGACGTGCTCGGTTTCATTCGTGGACATGCGCTGTGCGTTCCAACGCAAGTAGCACTCGAGTTCGTGCACGCGCATGCCGACGGGCGTCGATTCGCCATCGATAAACAGCGCGTCGTGCAGCGCCATCGCGCGAATCACGAAGAGCGGCATGTCGGCGTGCATCGGCCGAAACGTCGCCGAGTGCGCGCCGCGTACCGTGCTAGTGGGATGAAACTCGCCGATCATCAAGCCGCACTCCATATAAAACGGCTTCAAGATCACATGCGCGCAATCGATGAACTTGTAATAGGCGTCGTGTGGCAAGCCGATCGGAAATACCGCCAGCGATAGCAATTCGGACTGCTCGGGGCGTTCCTTCGACACGCGATGGAACAAATACGGCAGACGCATCAGCGCGGCGATATACGAGTCGAAAGGCATGCTCCGGGCATCGAACGCGCTGAACAGCAGCGCCTGGTTGTCATGCGATGGTTTCGCGAAAGGACACACTGCGCCTTTGCGTCCGAGGTCGGGGTGCGGCTGCATGATGAAGCGCTGGATCCATCGGAGGCCGGCCTCGAACGTGTCGCGCAATCGCGGGTCGGGCTCCGTCGCGAGCTCGGTCGAAAGCGTCAGCGTTCGCTCGATGTCGGCAAGCGCTTGTGAAACGGGATCAACGGTCGGCGTCATGGTCGTGCTCGTCCTCATACGTGAGAGCTTTGTTGGAATTCGGTGTGCGTGGCCCGATCGGCTTCGCTCTTCGTTTTGAAGAGCCGTCCCCACTCGTAGTCGTAGCGATCGGGATGAAACGGAAAAACGCCCGCGCCGGGCGTAAAGGTCAATTCCCCGAAATACACCTTGCCGTCGGGTACATACAGATCGAGGCGGACGTACCCCAGCCCCTCCACGAGCCGCATCGCGAGGCGCACGATGTCATCCCAATGCGGCGGCGGTGCCGGCGGCACTTCGCTTCGCGGATAGTGGCCGACGGCCAGATCCAAGCGATTCCAGCGCACGTCGAATACATCTCCATGCGGCGTGCCGAAGCGGTCGGAGACGACGCCGGCATAGATAATCGGCCCCGCGGCGTCGCGGCCGAAAATATTCATTTTCAGATCCGAGGGGACGCGGCCGGACCGGTCGAGCAGCAGTTGCTCGAAGTACAGCTTGGGTTTGATCGGGCGGTAATGGCGTTCGCGATTCACGCGAGAAAAATCTTCCGCGAGCCATGCTTGCGCAAGCCGGTTCAATTCGTCGAACGATGTTTGCCGTTTGTTTTCGACGATGCGCACGTAGCCGCAGCCATGGTTGGCCTTCATGACGAAGGCGTCCGGCAGCGAGGCGAAAACCGCTTCGGTGAATACCTCCGGCACGGCGATGAGCGGGATCAAGTGTTCGTCGCCGATACGCTCGGCGACAAACTCTCGCACGGCCAGCTTATCGGCCAGGATGCTCCATTGCGGCTCGGGGTACAGGCAGCGATGAAGAATGCACTCGTTGAAGGTCTGCGGCTCGGTCAGATTCGGAAAGCGTCCCACGTGACGACGATGCGATAGCCATAGGAAAAGTTCGTCCGGCATCACCCGCTTGGCTGAGCGCCATGCGCCGCGTATTACGCCCGACAGCCGAGCGCGGCCTGCCGGCTGCGTATCGGGTTGCTTGCTCAATGTGGCGGTAGCCGACGGCTCCGTGCGCGCGCCGGGCCCGGACGGCGTGCGACACGGCAGCATGAGGGCCGCCGCGTCGCAGCCATTCGGCGCGATCGGGTGAGTCCTCTGCTGGTCGGGTTCGGCTTGTTTCGACATGGTCCATCCCTGCGTCTTCGATTCGCGTCTTTCGGCCGGTGGGCGGGTATCGAGATGGAACCATTCCCCCCAGCCTCCGGCAATAATCGGAGCCGGAAGTCGGGAACGTTTGGCGCTTTATGCCGTGGTTATTCTTAGAGTGTTGCTTGGCAATCTTCGCTTACAGGATTAGCGTATTTGTTTAGGCTTGTTACTGATAAGCGTAAATTAATGCGGTGGGAAGTGAGTTGACTATCATTGGGAGGAAAGTGGACCGGCCAAGCTTTCTTGCCGAGCAAGGTTGAGCAAACGGTGCTGGCCGCGCGCTTTTTCCCTTTCCAAAATACCGACTTAGTCGTCGGACTTCATGTCGACAGCGAAAGCGGCCGTGTCTGCGCGCGAGGACCCGTACGCTCGGCATTCGTACCGACGATATTTTGGATCGACGCGTTCATTTCACCGTGCGCCACCTGGCCGCCGACGATTACCGCATCCGGCCTACGAGAATCGAATAGTTGAACGAACGCTTCGCTGCCGCCGCCGAGCGGATGGCGTCCCGCCGGCGCGAACAAACACAAATCGGCGCGCATGCCGGGTGCGATCCGTCCACAACGCTGTTCGCCGAGCGCTGCGGCCGCTGAAACCGTGACTGCGTCGACGCGCGCGTCTGCGTCGCGATAGGTCGCGCCGATATCGCGCAGGAGGCCGACGCGAGGTGCGGACGTCGCGGTGTCGATCGATGTTCGCGCATGGCCCGAGCTTGCTTTGAGTTCCGGCACGTTGGCGCCTGAGCGCGCCAACGTATCGATGTCGACGCGCGTTAATTGCGAGAGCCCCAAGACCGTCGTGTTAGGTCGAAGCAACTGCATATAGTCGAGCAGGTGCGTTTCGCTGCAATAAAAGCGTTCGCGAAACGCTCGAGCGGATGATGCATTTGCGGAGAGCACCAAGCTAAGCGTGACCCGCAGCGCCGCCGCAACGTTTTGGGCGTACACGAGTTCGTACGCCGAAACGATCGACGGGCAATGCATCGCAATCGATAAACGTCCTCCATGACGGCCGACCAGCGCTTGCACGCGTTCTAACGCCCGCAGCTCGGGCGCTCGCGCGTGCGCGTCCGGTCGACGCTGCTGACTGCGTGCACGTGCGAACGGGTTCAGGATTAACCGCGTGACGAGGCGTAGCCGGCTTCGCGTTGCGGCGACGATACATTCGCGCGCCGTCGCGCAAAGGGTGCCGACGGTAGTCATTCCCTCATGAAGCAAACGCTCGGGTTCCACTTCGATCGGACCAAAGCCGGCCTGTACATTGACAAGGCCGGGCGTACAAACCCATTCGCGAGCTTGCAGCGCGCGTTCGAAGGTTGAGGTACCCGGCGATCGAATCGCGTGGATTCGCTCGCCGTCGATTTCAAGGTCGCCTACGAGGAATCGATGCGTTTCGTGATCGAAGTAGGTGATTTCCTTCAAAACCCATTGCGGCGAATAGTGATCCGCCATCTGCATGCCGTCCTCCACGCGCCATACGTGATGCCCAGTGTGCCGCGGCCGCCGGACGCGATGGGCACGATGACGGAATCGCCGCATAAAACGTACCGGCCCTACGTCGTCGCACAGGGTGTCGGCGGTCCTCCGGGGAGGCTACGGGCGCAGCCAGCCGTATCGGATCGGTGCGGCGAGCAGGCGGCGGTGCATCATGACGGCTACCTGGGTGAGGGGGCCGCCGACGCGGCCCCAAAGCGGCGCGAGCACCGCATGCATCACCACCGCCACGCAAGCGGCGCCGACCATATCGAGCGGGAAGTGCACGCCGAGGAAGATCCGCGCCCAGGCTACGGCAACGCCTGCGGCGAGCGTGACCGACCCTAAGCGCTTCATGCCGCGCAGCAGGAACGCGATGGAGACAGCGGCGAATATCGTCCCGTGATCGCTCGGAAACGACGAATCCGGAGCGTGCGCCAAGAACGTGTGGCCGAGGCCGATCACGAACGGTCGCGGATGCGGCCAGGCTAGACCGATGAGTTGGTTCGCGCCGAGGGCGGCTAACGTGACTGCGCACGCCTTGAGCGCCGTCTCCCGTCGGTACGCGTCTCCGGTCAGCCACAGGGAAACGAGGATCAGAGGGATCGACCAAATCAAGCCGTTCGCGATTGCCGACGCGACCCCGATCAGCCAGCCCGGCGTGGCGGGCGTGGCGTCGATAGCGAGAAACAGGGCGCGGTTCAGTGTTTCGAGTTCGTCTAGTGCCATGATCGTGATTCCGATTTCCAGGCGGCGATTGTCTACTGCCGTTACTTAACAATGGCTTAAAGGCTTCCCGTTCGGCGCCGAGACCACGCACCGAGCTGCGTGGGTCCGGAGCCATGATGCTGGGCGCTTTCGGCGACGTGCCCCCTTTTTAATCGACTGACTAATCGAATCGATCCCCTGAAAGGTCGGAGATGAGCCGCTATAATTCGCCGCACCTTTTCTTCCCTCGAGCCCGATGAGTCGATTCTTCTGCGCGCTGCTGATTTCGTTCTGGTTCTCGTCGTGTTTTGCCGCGACAGCCGTTGCGCAGGAGTCGGAAGCATCGCGCGCCCTCGTGGGCGCGTCGCAGGAAGGCGCGGGCTCGCCGGCGTCGAACGCGCAGGCGGATGGGCTGCAGACGGCACGCGCTGCCGTGGACGCATCGGCAGCGGTTTCGGCGAGCGAGCCGGCGCCTGGGCAGGTGCACCGCATCCGCGACATGCTCACGCAAAAATTCGGCATCGCCCGCGCGAAGGCGGAACGAATATCGTCGGCGGTCATGAATTCCGCATCGAAGTATTCACTGTCGCCCGCCTTGGTGCTCGCCATCATTTCGATCGAATCGCGCTTTCAAGACCACGCACGCGGCCAACATGGCGCGACGGGCCTCATGCAAGTCGTGCCGGCGGCACATAAGCGGCTGGTTAAGAACCTCGACTTGACGGAACCGGCCGCCAACATCGAGGCGGGTTCGGCCATTCTGCACGGTTATCTCGAATCGGCACGCGGGGATTTGACCGCCGCACTCAAGAGTTACGGTGGATCGACCGCGTATGCGCGTAAAGTGAGCCTGCGTACGAAAGATTTCGAAGCGGCGGATGCTGCGAGCGATACGGCTGCGGCTGCGTCGTCACCGGCGCAATAACGGGTACGGAAGTCGCCATGGGCGCGGCGGCGCCCGCGCGCTTCGGGAACACTCGTAGCACAGCCCCGCAATTTGCGCCATGCCGCCGTGATTCATTATAATTTCAGATTCGCGACGCTCGCATGCTCTGCTAGAATCTCGCCGTCATGCAGTGAAATTAAGCAGGACACCATAATAATTAGCGATACCGCAAAGCTGGGCCATTTCGAACGTTAGGAAACACAACATGAATTGGCTCCGTCCTATGATCACCTTCACCGTTGCGCTCGGCTCCATGGCTTATGCCGATGCCACGCAATGGGCCCCCCTGAAAACTGCCAGCGATCTCGCGTATGCGGTCGATATCGATAGCATCGCGACCGATTCCGACGGCTACATCGAATACACCGCGAAAACCACTTGGAAGGCACCCTCGCTGATGCCAGGTGCGCGCGTTCCGGTATCCGTTTCGGTGACCCGTTACCAAATCGATTGCGCCGGCAAGCAATGGCGCACGCTCGATACGCGTTATCTGGCGAAAGACGGTTCGCCGGCCGGCATGGTGCGATCGACCGATTCTGCCTGGGTGGCGATCAGTCCGGGCACGGTCATCGACACGATGTTCGATAAGGTCTGCTGACGTCGGCGCCTTGGATCGGCACTCGGCACGCCGCAATCGGCGGGGCGCCTCTTTGGCGTACGCGTATGGGCAAGTTGTTCTAGTATGTGGAACCACTTGCGGCAAGGGTAGGAACCTTTCCGCACGGGTGGATTTAACAAACTGGAGAGCACGATGCACGTCATGCGAAAGCTGAATGTCGCCGTTCTGTTGTGGGCAGTTGCCGCGAGCGCGGCGTTCGCGGATTCGGTCACGCTGAAGGCGGATTTGGAGCCTTCGAGCGAAGTGCCGCCGAAGACATCCGAGGGCCACGGCGCGCTGCAGGCGACATTCGATACATCGTCCAAGGATCTGAAGTGGACGATCACCTACGCAGGGCTTACCGGCCCCGCTACGATGGCGCATTTCCACGGCCCCGCGCCGGTCGGGCAAAACGCCGGTATCCAGATCGGCATTCCGAAGGACAAGCTTGCGAGCCCCATCGAAGGCGAGCAGACGCTCACCACCGCTCAGGCTACGGATTTGATGAACGGCAAGTGGTACTTCAACGTGCACACGGCCGCCAATCCCAGTGGCGAGATTCGCGGGCAAGTCGTTCCTGCCAACTGATCGGCCGAAGCCATCTCCGCCGATCAACGCATCGCGCCCGCTATCAGGCTGGCGCGCCGCGCGCGTCGGTATCGAACCAGCTCATCGCCCGCCCGGCGCACTTAGACGTCGGGCGTGGGCGTGCGTTCTCCCGCATAGCATCCGCTCGCTGCCGCCGCATGTTTAGGCGGGCACGTACTATGACAGTCATGCGTAGTTCTGTGCGGAGTGCAATGCGATGAGCTGGCAAAGTGCCGTCGCCTGTTGGCTGCTCAAAAAGCAATTTCGTCCCGAAACCCTCAAGCCTCATGTGAGTGTCGAGCGCGCTCGCGCGCATTCCGCCTCGCGTATCCGGCGGCAGAGGGTGCCTGCCGGCTGGCGGCTCACCGAGCGCCCCCTAGCTTCGGACGCGCCGCTACGCGGCGAATGGCTCGAGCGCCGGGACGATCTCGTGCCCGCGGCGCCCGTGCGCACGATCCTTTATTGCCATGGCGGCGGCTACTATTTCTGCTCGCCGGCGTCGCACCGGTCGCTCGTCTTCGCGCTGGCCGCTCGCTCGGGCGCGCGGACGTTTTCGCTCGACTATCGGCTCGCGCCCGAGCACCCGTTCCCGGCTGCGCTCGACGATGCGTTGGCGGCTTATCGGCGCTTGCTGGCCGACGGCACACCGGCCGATTCGATCGTGATTGCCGGCGATTCGGCCGGCGGCGGTCTCGCCCTGGCGACGCTTGTGGCTCTGCGCGATGCGGGCGATCCGTTGCCGTCCGCGGGTATCTTGTTTTCACCGTGGACGGATTTGGCGGTGACGGGCGGCACGATCGAATCGAACGACGGCCTCGATCCCATGTTCTGCGGGGCAGCGATCGGGCGCGCGGCCAAGTTGTACGTCGGCGATACCGATCCGACGCATCCCTATCTATCGCCGCTGTATGCCGACCTTTCCGGCTTGCCCGCCCTGCTGATCCAGGCGAGCAGCACCGAAGTGCTGCTCGACGACGCGCGGCGCATAGCCGACCGGGCGTGCGCGGCTGGCGTATCGGTGGAGTACGAGGTGTGGGCGAAGATGCCGCACGTTTGGCAGCTCTGGACCCCTTTCGTGCCGGAGGCCAGGCAGGCGCTCGATCGCGCCGCGCAGTTCGTGCGCGCTCACGCGCGCGCGCGTGTCCCCTGTTCCGTGGAAGTCGATTCGATGGCGCGATAGGCCGCTTGCACGGCCGGGCTACCGTAGCGGCGTTCGAGCCGGCGCACGGCGAAATGCCCATGCGCCGTCTGCTGGAAGTGGTCGATGAAGGCAGTATTGACGGCCGCGCCGAGCACGGCGCCGATCGCCGGAATCGACTTCGCCGCCACTTGCTCGCTCACCTGCGCTGAAAAACGCGCCGCGATCACGTTCATCAGGCGAACGAGGGCCGGTGCGCCATGCGCCGCGACGCCTTTACTCGCCAGTTCCGACGACGCTTTCGAGATGGCCTGCGCCAATGCCCCCCGGGCGATGAAGTAGCCAAAGTCGGCTTCCTCATCCTCGCTGTGGCTTCCCATGCCGAAGATCGCAAGACACTGCAACCGCGCCTCGGCTTCGCGCAGGTCCTCGCCCTCGCTGCGCGCGATGTCGCAGATCGAGCGGAACATGAGCGTCGTCGTGAGAGGCAATTCCACCGGCAGCGCGAACAGGCCGAATGCGCCGCCCGCTGCGCCGGTCGTCGCGACCGCCACCTTGTGGAGCCAATCGCGCGGCTTGGCCGGCACCGAATGGTTCGGGCCTGCGTCGCCGTCGGCGAGGGCCGGCTTCGATTCGCCGAGCGTGGCGACCGCCGCCCGCAGGCTGGAATCGAGCGCGCGACGAGTGGCATCGGCAATCGTGTCGTGCGCGCTGGCCGGGAGCCTCGCCAATAATCGCTCGATCGGCATGCCGACCGCGCCCGCCAATTTCATCGCGAGCGGCCGCGTCTCGAGCGCTTGCTTGGCGCGCGCAAGGGTGGACAAGTCGTCGGGGGCTAGGCTCGACTCAATAAAGGGGATCGGTTCCATTGCTCGTGTAGACAGACGAAGAAAGAAGAAGCGCCACGATGGGACGTGAGCCGGACGCGGGGCTCGCCTGCAAACGGGGTGCCCCCATGCTATCATTCGGAATTCTTTGACGTATCAACGATTGCTTCCACAAAAAATGGCCGTCCATACCGCCGCTCACCACTCGCGTGGGCAGCTCCTGCCGTTCCGGGAATCGCTGCTCGCGATGCTCGGCATTTCGTTCGTTACCATGCTCGTCGCATTCGACCAAACGGTAGTCGGCACCGCGTTGCCGACGATTGTCGCCGAGTTGCGCGGTTTCGAGCTGTATGCCTGGGTTGCCACGTCCTACTTACTGACTTCGGTCATTACCGTCCCGATTTTTGGGCGTCTTGGCGATTACTTCGGCCGCAAACCGTTCGTGCTCGCGTCGATCGTCG
Source organism: uncultured beta proteobacterium (assembly GCA_963838695.1). Taxonomy (GTDB): domain Bacteria; phylum Pseudomonadota; class Gammaproteobacteria; order Burkholderiales; family Burkholderiaceae; genus Trinickia. The sequence goes on from CAWIRZ010000020.1 coordinate 203,649, forward strand.
TGTTCACCGGTGCTTCGGTCCTGTGCGGGGCCGCGAACAGCATGCTCTTTCTCGTGCTTGCGCGCGCATTGCAGGGCATCGGCGGCGGGATTCTCGTCGGGACGGCGTTCGCCTGCATTCCCGATTTGTTTCCCGATTCGGTCGTGCGCCTGCGTTGGCAGGTGCTCATGAGTTCGGCGTTCGGCATTGCCAATGCGATCGGGCCGTCGCTCGGCGGATTTTTGACGCAGTACTACGGCTGGCGCTCGGCGTTCTATGTGAATCTGCCCGTCGGCCTGCTGTCGCTCGTGTTCGTCTGGCGCTACCTGCCGCATGTGCGACATATCGAGTCGCGCGGCAAGATCCGTCTCGACTGGCCCGGTTCGTTGCTGATCGCCGTTGCGCTTGGATCGCTGCAATTGCTTGTGGAATCGCTCGCGCAACATGGCCTGTCGCGCGGCGTCGCAGCGCTGGCCGTGGCCGCGGCCGGCTCGGCCGTCGCATTGTGGAAGTGGGAGCAGCGTGCGGCGCAGCCGATTTTGCCGCTCGATATGTTCGCCAATCGCAGCCTGTCCGCCCTCTTTACGCTTTCGGTGCTCGGCGGCTACTCCATGTTTTCGCTGATCTTCTATGCGCCGCTGCTGCTGCAAGGCGGCTTCGGGCTTTCGCCCAAGGATGCGGGCGTGCTTATCACGCCGCTCGTCGTATTCATCACGGTGGGCAGTATTGTCAACGGCCGCATCGTGACGCGCATTCGCCGCCCCAATGCCATGCTCTATATCGGCAGCGCGATGCTGGCGTGCGCCTGTGTGGGGACGGCGCTGGCCACGCGTTCGATGCCGCATGCGGTGCTGATGGGGTTCATGATGCTCGCGGGCGTCGGGCTCGGTTTTGTGCTGCCGAATCTGACTGTTTTCGCACAGGAAACCGCGGGCCGTGAGCACTTGGGCATCGCCACGGCTTTGCTGCAATCGCTACGAATGATCGGCGGCATGTTCGGCGCCGCCGTGACCGGCACGCTCATCTCGCACCTGTACGCCCGCGGCGTGCGCGACGCCCTGACGAACGCGAACGCCACAGCGTGGTGGCACACGATGCGCGACCCGCAAATCCTCGTCAATCAAGACGCGCAGCGCACGCTGCTCGATTCGCTCGCCCATGCGGGCCACGACGGCGCCGCGCTGCTCGAACAGGCGCGCGTGGCGCTCGTCACCGCGATTCACGCGGGGCTCGCCGTGGCGGCCGTGATTGCCGTCGTTGCGCTGTGGCGGTGCGCGAGCGTACCGCACGTCAGCATCACCCGTAGGGGCGAGCCCGTGCCTGCGGCAGAATAGAGCCGATTCAATAGCAAGGTTGCATGATGGAAGACTACGTTGGCATCGTTCAGCAGTTCGGCCGCACCTATCGCGCGTTCATGTCCGCGTTCGAAGGGCAGGTTGGCCATGCCATGCCGCGCTGGCGTATCTTGCGCACGCTGACGGAGGGCGGCGGCGAATGGTCGCAAAAGCGGCTCGTCGAACGATTGCGCATCGACCCAGGCGCATTGACGCGCCAATTGAAATCGCTCGAGGCGCTGGGCTGGATCGCGCGCAGTATCGATGCGCGCGACAACCGCGTCACGAACGTGAGATTGACGGACGAGGGGCGTTATGTCGTCGATTCGAGCCTACCGCAGCGCGATGCGTTTTTGCGCGAAACGATGGGCGCGTTGCCTGACGATGCGCTGACGGCACTCTCCGCTGCGCTCGCCAAGCTCGAGACGCGGATCGGGGATGTGGCCGGTGCGCCGCTGCCCGTCTGCGAAGATATGACCCAGAGCGGCGAACCCGCCGAACTCGCGCCGACCGCCCACACGCGCTGAACGCCGATACGCCGGGGGCCGGGCAGGTCCCCGGGCCGCTTCGACTCGGCGCTCCGCGTTGTCGTTACGATGGTTATCGTTCGAACGACGTCCCTTAAAAGAACGTTTCGACCACTTCCGTCACACGGTACTGCTTATCGACGATCAACAGCTGTCGCCACTTATCGAACGTTAGGCAAGGGTGCGAAATGTCGAACGCGAGCATGTCGCCCACTTTGAGATCGGCACCCGGCATGATGCGCAAATACGCGTGCTGATCCATCATCCCCGTGATCTCCCAGCCTTCGCTCGGCGCAATCTCGCGCGGTGCAGTGCTGCCGGGCCGATAGTGTCGGGCCGGGACGGGCATCCCCGCGTCGAAGGCTGCATCGCGCTTGCCGAATCCGACGATCGCGCGATCGGCCTCCGGAATCGATTGCACGTAAGCCCATAGCTGAAGCGCGGGCAACAGGGCTTCTCCCATCTTCTTGGCGATCGGATTGCGCGCCAAAATCTCGCTCTGTGCTTTCTTATAGACGCCCACATCGTGTGTGAGATAGCAGCCCGGACGCAGCACGACCTCGATGACACCGGCCTTCGATTGCGCCGCGAACTCCTCTGCCACGATGTCATACCAGGCCGAACCCGCACCCGATAGAATGGCCGGCGCACGTTCGAAGCGTCCCGCTTGCGCGAGGGCGTGCGTGGTTTGAACGGCGCGGCGCAGGAAGGCGCGCACGGCTGGCTCATCGCCGAGCACGCCTTCGTACAGTTCGATGCCGGCCAACACCAAGGTGCCCGCGTAGCGCTTGATCGCCGCCAGCACCGCATCGAGTTGAGCGTCGTCGCGTACGCCCGTGCGCCCGCCCGCCACGCCGAGTTCGATCAGCACTTGCAGCCGGCGGCCGGCCGCCTTGAAGAACGTGCCGAGCTGCTCGACGCCGTCCGGCGAATCGACCAGGCAGAAGAACTCGAAGTCCGGATCGCTCAATAGCTCGGCAATCACGCCCATGTTGCGCTTGCCCACCAACTGATTGGCCATGAGCACGCGCTCGATCCCGCCATGGTAGGCGGCGCGCGTTTGGTGGGCCGTGGCGAGCGTGATACCCCACGCGCCCGTTTCGATCTGCCGCCGAAACAGCTGCGGCGCCATCGTCGTCTTCCCGTGCGGCGCGAGCTTGACGCCATACTCGGTGACGAAATCCTGCATCCACTTAAGGTTGTGCTCGATCCGGTCGGCATAGAGCACGGCGGCCGGCAGGCTGACGTCCTCGGCGAGCAGGTTCCATTCGAGGTTGGCGGCCGATTGCAGAGGCACGCTCGCGCTCGGCACAGTGCCCAGGCCCTTGCCGAGCGGATCGATGGAGGCTGCGGAGTAGCTCGTCATCGTCAATGTCATCGCGGTTGTCCCTGGTTCGGTCTGCGCCGGCATGAAAGTGGGCGGTCGGGCTCCCATGGTACAGAAAGTGCGAGTAGGATTCTCGGCAAGCCGGCGCCGCCCCCGTGCCCGCACTCGGAGACGAACCATGCATTCCCATCCCGAAGCCGCCGATACGCTGATCTACGGCGCCACACTCTACGACGGCACGGGCCATCCGCCCGCCGTACGCGACATCGCCATTCGCGGCGAAAAGATCGCAGCGATCGGCAATCTCTCGAATTGGATCGCCGAAGAGGTCGTCGAAGCCGACGGCCTCGCGCTCGCGCCGGGTTTCATCGATGTCCACACGCACGACGACATCCACGCAATCCGCGAACCGCAGATGCTGCCCAAGCTCTCACAGGGGGTAACGACGGTGATCGTCGGCAACTGCGGCATCAGTGCGTCGCCCGTCACGTTGCGCGGGGATCCGCCCGACCCGATGAATCTGCTCGGCGAGCGCGAATCGTTTCGCTTTCCGTCCTTCGGCGCCTATGTCGATGCCGTGAATGCAGCGCGCCCGGCGGTGAACGTCGCGGCGCTGGTCGGCCATACGGCCTTGCGCAGCAACCACATGGACCGGCTCGATCGCGCGGCCACGCCTGAGGAGATCGATGCGATGCGCGAGCAACTGGCCGATGCGCTGGCGCATGGCGCGCTCGGGCTCAGTTCGGGGCTGGCCTATGCCTCGGCGTTCAGCGCGCCGACCGAGGAAGTGATGGCGCTTGCCGAACCGCTCGCGCAAGTGGGCGCGCTCTACGCGACGCATTTGCGCAGCGAATTCGATGCGATCCTCGACGCCTTCGACGAAGCGTGCCGTATCGGCCGCCATGCGCGGGTGCCCGTCGTCGTCTCGCATCTGAAATGCGCGGGGCCGCGCAACTGGGGCCGCAGTATCGAGGTGCTGGCCGCGCTCGAGCGCGCACGTTCGACGCAGCAGGTGGGATGCGATTGCTACCCGTACGACCGCAGCTCGACCACGCTCGATCTCAAGCAGGTCACCGGCGATATCGAGATTACCGTGACGTGGTCGACGCCGCATCCCGAAGCCTCGGGCAAGCGGCTGTCGGCGATTGCAAGCGAGTGGGGCGTCACTCAGCAAGAGGCCGCGGCCCGTTTGCAGCCGGCCGGGGCGGTGTACCACAACATGGCGGAAGACGACGTGCGGCGCATTTTGTCTCATCCGGCCGTGATGGTGGGCTCCGACGGCTTGCCGAACGATCCGCTGCCGCATCCGCGGCTATGGGGTACGTTCCCGCGCGTGCTTGGGCACTACGCGCGCGATGCGCAATTGATGCCGCTCGAACAGGCGGTGCACAAAATGACGGGGCTATCGGCGCGACGCTTCGGGCTCGACAAGCGTGGCGAGATCCATGTGGGCTACCACGCCGATCTCGTGCTGTTCGACCCCGCGCGCGTGCGGGACGTGGCGACGTTCGAAAACCCGCGGCAAGTGGCGGACGGCATCGATGCAGTGTGGGTGAACGGCTTGCTGTCTTATCGCGATCGCACGCCCTCGGGCGAGCGCGCCGGCCGCTTCGTCCCGCGCGGCGCGAAAGCGCCGGGCGATGCGCGCGAGCGGGCCGACACGGTTGGGGCGTCGGTCGTACCGTTCTAACGGATGCCGCTGGCGCTAGCGGCTAGCCGCAAGCGTCACACCTTACTGCCGTGCCGTGCGCGCGTTGTCGGGCATCGGCAGATTGTAGTTGGTGCGGAATGGGTTAATGTCGAGCCCGCCGCGGCGCGTATAGCGGGCATAGACAGCGAGCTTCACCGGGCGGCATTCGCGCAGGATATCGATGAAGATGCGCTCGACGCATTGCTCATGAAAGCCTGTATGCGCGCGATACGAGATGATGTAGCGCAGCAACCCCGCATGATCGATCTGCGGGCCGACGTAATGAATCTGCACGCTGCCCCAGTCGGGTTGCCCCGTGACGGGGCAGTTCGATTTCAACAGGTTCGAGTACACCGTTTCTTCGACGGGGGCTTCGTCGAACGTCGCCTTCAGCAGCGCGGGGTCCGGCTCGTATACATCGGCGTCGAGATCGAGCCGATCGAGCGAGAGGCCGTCGAACTCCTCGAACTGCAGCGTTTGAAATTCCACGGGCGTGGCCAGCCGAACCGAAACCGTCGCGCCGCACGCGGCCGATACATCGCGCTTGAGCCGATCGCGCAGTACATCGACCGATTCGAGCCGCGTCTGCGCAAACGAGCCCAAATAGAGCTTGAAGGATTTGGATTCGACGATGTTCGGCGATTCTGCCGGCACGAAGAACGTCGCGATGGCGATCTGCGGCTTACCGCGCGCGTTGAGCCAGGACAGCTCGTAAGCGTTCCAGATATCGGTGCCGAAGAACGGCAGCGCTTGCGTGATACCGATCGCTTCGCGCGCTTGGCTGCGCGCGATCGGAAACAGCAGCGTGGGATCGTACTGCTCGGTGTAGGCGGTGCTCTTGCCGAGCGGCGAATGTTCGGGCGTCATGGCGTTCGATCGATTGAGGGCAAGGGGCGAGGGGCGAGGGGCGCGGGCCGTTACGCAAGAAAGAGCCGATAAACGGGGTTGCCGCTTTCGTCCCAATGCGGATAGCCGAGCGTCGACAAGAAACGCGCGAAGGCTTCGTTGTCGTCCTGCGGCACTTGGATGCCGACGAGGATCGAGCTGTAGTCCGCGCCTTGATTGCGATAGTGGAAGAGGCTGATGTTCCAATCGGGCGCCATCGACGAGAGGAACTTCATCAGTGCGCCGGGCCGCTCCGGAAACTCGAAGCGGAACAGGCGTTCGTGGTGCGCGAGCGGCGAGCGGCCGCCGACCATATAACGAATATGCTGCTTCGACAGTTCGTCGTCGGTCAAATCCACCGCCGGAAAGCCGTGCTGCTCGAACGCGCCAGCGATCGCCGCCGATTCGCTGCGGCTCTTGATCTGCACACCGACGAAAATATGCGCCGCGCTCGCATCGGCGATCCGGTAGTTGAATTCGGTGACGTTGCGCTCGCCCACGAGTTCGCAGAACCGCTTGAAGCTGCCGCGCTCCTCGGGAATCGTTACGGCGAAGACCGCTTCGCGCGCTTCCCCCACTTCGGCGCGCTCGGCGACGAAGCGCATGCGATCGAAGTTCATGTTCGCGCCGGACGTGATCGCCACCAGCGTTTGCCCCGTCACACCGGTGCGCTCGGCATAGTGTTTCGCGCCGGCGACGGATAGGGCGCCCGCGGGCTCGAGCAGGCTACGGGTGTCTTGGAAGACATCCTTGATCGCGGCGCACAGCGCATCGGTATTGACGGTGATGACGTCGTCGAGAAACTCGCGGCACAGGCGGAAGGTTTCCTCGCCGACGAGCTTGACCGCCGTGCCGTCGGAAAACAAGCCGACTTCGGGCAGCACGACGCGTTCGCCCGCTTCGATCGAGCGCGCCATCGCGCACGAATCTTCGGTTTGCACGCCAATGACCTTGATGTCGGGCCGCACGGCTTTCACGTAAGCGGCCACGCCGGCGGCAAGCCCGCCGCCGCCGATCGGCACGAAGATCGCGTGTATCGGGGCCTGATGCTGACTCAAGATTTCCATGGCCACCGTGCCTTGGCCCGCGATCACGTACGGATCGTCGAACGGATGCACGAACGTGAGGCCCCGCGCCTTTTGCAGCTCCAGCGCATGCGCATAGGCGTCGCTGTACGATTCGCCGGCCTGCACGACTTCCACGGTGGGCCCGCCATGCGCCCGCACGGCATCGACTTTGACCTGCGGCGTCGTAACGGGTACGACGATTACCGCTTTGACGGCCAGCCGCGCGGCCGAAAAAGCCACGCCCTGCGCGTGATTGCCGGCCGAGGCGGTGATGACGCCGCGCGAGCGCGCATCGGCGTCGAGGTGCACCATCTTGTTGTACGCACCGCGCAGCTTGAAGGAAAAGACCGGTTGGTTGTCCTCGCGCTTCAAGTAAACGCGGTTGGACAGACGCGCCGATAGATTGTGCGCCGGTTCGAGTTCCGTTTCGTGAGCGACGTCATAGACGCGGGCGGTCAGGATTTTCTTGAGGTAATCGTGGGAAGACGAGGGCATGGCGTAGGCGCGTGACGATTCGCGAGGCGAGTGCGGAATGCGAAAAGATCAATGATAGCGCCAACGGCCTACGCCATTCCGGCCTCGAACGGGTAATTGCATCCCGGCGGCGCATCGTCGGAGCTTAACCGGACGGCCGGTCGGCTAATGGGTTCCGGGCCGATGCGCACGCGCTTGGCGATAGGATTGCGATGATGGCGCGGTGTCGTATTGCAGGGCAACGCGTATCGAGATCCTGCGGTAGAATTCCGTTTTAAGACCAGGACCGGATAATGCGCTGGCAGCCACGGACCGCCCCTCTCACCCCAGCCCCGCGGGAAGCGCGTCCCGCGGCGCAGCGGCATGCCCGTCACGCACGATCGTGCGGCTAGCGACCTTCTGATGCGAGCTGGCTGTCGGCGCTTACCCGCGCGGCAAGCCCTCGCAGCCGACGCCCAGTTCCAGAACTCATTGCGCGTGACGCGCATTGCCGGCACAAACGTCCACCAACGTCGTTGGATGCTTTGGCCGGCCACTCGATCCGTCCGACCATGAACGCACCTCAAGTCTTCGATCCGCACGGCGCCGCGGCTGTCGCCGCCGCCGATACCGAACCGCGCTTGCGCGAGATTCCGTACAACTACACGTCGTTTTCCGATCGGGAAATCGTCATCCGTCTACTTGGCGACGAAGCCTGGAAGGCGCTAGACGGGCTACGTGCCGAACGCCGCACAGGCCGATCGGCCCGGATGCTCTATGAAGTGCTCGGCGATATCTGGGTCGTGCGCCGCAATCCCTATTTGCAAGACGACTTGCTCGACAATCCGAAGCGCCGCGCGCTGCTGATCGAGGCGCTGAATCACCGCCTGAGCGAGATCGAGAAGCGTCGCCGCGCCGATATGACCGAACACGGCGACGAAGCGGGGCGCGAGCGCGCCGCGCGCGTGGAAATGCTTGTCGCCGCCGCCCGCCGTGCCGTCGATGCATTCGCGGCCGAGTTCGGCGCGATAGCCGAACTGCGCCGCCGCGCGACGAAAGTGCTCGGCCGCTGCACGCAAAAGGACAACATTCGGTTCGACGGCCTCTCGCGCGTCTCGCACGTCACCGATGCGACCGATTGGCGCGTCGAATATCCGTTCGTCGTCCTGACGCCGGATACCGAGGCCGAAATCGCCAGCATCATCAAGGCGTGTTTCGAACTGGGGCTGACCGTGATTCCGCGCGGGGGCGGCACAGGCTATACGGGCGGCGCGATTCCGCTCACGCCGTTCGCCGCCGTCATCAACACGGAAAAGCTCGAACAGCTCGGCGCCGTGGAATTGACCGAGTTGCCGGGCGTGGCCGCGAAAGTGCCGACGATCTTCTCGGGCGCCGGCGTCGTCACGCGCCGCGTCACCGAGGCGGCCGAGGCTGCGGGCTATGTGTTCGCCGTGGATCCCACCTCGCTCGACGCGTCGTGTATCGGCGGCAACGTCGCGATGAACGCGGGCGGCAAGAAGGCGGTGCTCTGGGGCACTGCGTTGGATAACCTCGCCTGGTGGCGCATGGTGGATCCGGAAGGCAACTGGCTCGAAGTCACGCGGCTCGAACACAACCGCGGCAAGATCCATGACGTCGACGTGGCGCGGTTCGAACTCAAGTGGTTCGATGGCGAAGCCGCGCCCGGCGAGCGGCTGTTGCGTACCGAGACGCTCTCGATCGAAGGCCGGCGCTTCCGCAAGGAAGGGCTCGGCAAGGACGTGACGGATAAATTCCTCGCGGGCCTGCCGGGTGTGCAAAAGGAAGGCTGCGACGGGCTCATCACGTCGGCGCGTTGGGTGCTGCACAAGATGCCGGCGCACACGCGCACCGTGTGCCTCGAATTCTTCGGCCAGGCGCGCGATGCGATTCCGAGCATCGTCGAGATCAAGGACTACCTGTTCGAAACGTCCAAGCAGGGCGGGGCGATCCTCGCCGGCTTGGAGCACCTCGACGAGCGCTATCTGCGCGCCGTCGGCTATGCGACGAAGTCGAAGCGCAATGCATTCCCGAAGATGGTGCTGATCGGCGATATCGTCGGCGACAATGCCGATGCGGTGGCCACGGCAACCTCCGAAGTCGTCCGCATGGCCAACGGCAAGAGCGGCGAGGGCTTCGTCGCCGTCAGCGCCGAGGCGCGCAAGCGGTTCTGGCTCGACCGCAGCCGCACGGCCGCCATTGCCAAGCATACGAACGCGTTCAAGATCAACGAAGACGTCGTGATCCCGCTGAACCGCATGGGCGAATACACGGACGGCATCGAACGGATCAACATCGAACTGTCGCTGAAGAACAAGCTGCAGCTCGTCGATGCGCTCGAGGCGTTCTTCAAGGGCGGCAATCTGCCGCTCGGCAAGACCGACGACGCGAACGAAATCCCGAGTGCGGAGTTGTTGGAAGATCGCGTGCAACAAGCGTTGGCGCTGCTGGCACGCGTGCGGGCGCGCTGGACGTTCGTGCGCGACAAGCTCGATTTGTCGCTGCGCGAGGCGCAGCATTACCTCGTTCAACTCGGCTACGAAGGGCTGGCCGAGAAATTCGCCGACCGCGCCGACGATCAACCGGGCGCGACGGTCTTCCATGTGATGCAAGACCGCACGATCCGGGCGTCGTGGAAGCAGGAGATCCGCGCCGAACTGCGCCAGATCTTCAACGGCGGCGAGTTCAAGCCGATCCTCGACGAGGCGCAGGCGATCCACAAGAAGGTGCTGCGCGCGCGCGTGTTCGTCGCGCTGCACATGCACGCGGGCGACGGCAACGTTCATACGAACATCCCCGTCAACTCCGACAACTACGAGATGCTGCAAGACGCGCACAAGGCCGTCGAGCGCATCATGAAGCTCGCGCGCATGCTTGACGGCGTGATTTCGGGCGAACACGGCATCGGCATCACGAAGCTCGAGTTCCTGACGGAAGCCGAGATCGCCGATTTCCGCGCGTACAAGGAACGGATCGACCCGCAAGGGCGCTTCAACAAAGGCAAGCTCCTGCCGGGCGCCGATCTCCGCAATGCGTACACGCCCAGCTTCGGCCTGATGGGCTACGAATCGCTGATCATGCAGCAGTCGGATATCGGCGCGATTGCCGATTCCGTGAAGGACTGTCTGCGTTGCGGCAAGTGCAAGCCGGTGTGCGCCACCCACGTGCCGCGCGCGAATCTGCTCTACAGCCCGCGCAACAAGATCCTGGCCACGTCGCTGCTGATCGAAGCGTTCCTCTATGAAGAGCAGACGCGCCGGGGCGTGTCGATCAAGCACTGGGACGAATTCAACGACGTAGCGGACCACTGCACCGTCTGCCACAAATGCGTGACGCCGTGCCCCGTCAAGATCGACTTCGGCGACGTGTCGATGAACATGCGCAACTTGCTGCGCAAAATGGGCAAGAAGAAGTTCAACCCGGGCGCGGCCGCGGGCATGTTCTTCCTCAATGCGACGAATCCGCAGACGATCAACATCGCCCGCACGGCGATGATGGGTATCGGCTACAAGGCGCAGCGCCTGGGCAACGATCTGCTGAAGAACTTCGCGAAGAAGCAAACGGCGCACCCGCCCGCAACGACGGGCAAGCCGCCCGTGGTCGAGCAGGTGATCCACTTCATCAACAAGAAGATGCCCGGCAACTTGCCGAAGAAGACGGCGCGCGCGCTGCTCGATATCGAGGACAACAAGATCGTGCCGATCATCCGCAATCCGAAGACGACCACCGTCGATTCGGAAGCGGTGTTCTATTTCCCAGGGTGCGGATCGGAGCGGTTGTTCTCGCAGGTGGGCCTCGCGACGCAGGCGATGCTCTGGCAGGCCGGCGTGCAAACCGTGCTGCCGCCGGGGTATCTGTGCTGCGGCTACCCGCAGCGCGGCGCGGGACAGTACGACAAGGCCGAGCAGATTGTGACGGACAACCGCGTGCTGTTCCACCGGGTGGCCAACACGCTGAACTACCTCGATATCAAGACGGTGGTGGTCTCGTGCGGAACCTGCTACGACCAACTCGCCGGCTACGAATTCGACAAGATCTTCCCGGGCTGCCGCATCATCGACATCCACGAGTTCCTGCTCGAAAAGGGAATGAAACTCGAGGGCGTGAGCGGGACGCGCTACATGTATCACGACCCGTGCCATACGCCGATCAAGACGATGGATCCCATCAAGCTCGTCAACGAGCTGATGGGTGCGGAGCACGATGGCTACAAGATCGAAAAGAACGATCGCTGCTGCGGCGAATCCGGTACGTTCGCCGTGGCCCGGCCCGACATTTCGACTCAGGTGCGCTTCCGCAAGGAGGAAGAAATCCGCAAGGGAGCGGCCAAGCTGCGTGAGATCCCGGTGACGTCGGCGGGTGCGAACGGTGCCGAAACGGCGGCGGCAGGCAACGGGGCGGCCGACGTCAAGGTGCTGACGAGCTGCCCGTCGTGCTTGCAAGGTCTCTCGCGTTACAACGAGGATGCGGGCATCGAAGCCGATTACATCGTCGTCGAAATGGCGCGTCACGTTCTGGGAGAGAACTGGATGGCCGAGTACGTCGAGCACGCGAACAATGGCGGGATCGAGCGCGTACTGGTGTAATAGCGGGATAGCGGGATAGCGCCCATGCGCGGGGCGCCCGGGTGCCACCGCGCCCGCGCCCCACAGCGCTTACCGACGTTGGCCGACGCCAAGGGACGATGATGGAATGCATATTTTGCCGTGAAGAAGGCGGGGTCGTGCTTTGGCAGGACGATGCATTACGCGTCGTGCTGGCCGACGAGCACGACTACCCGGGCTTTTGTCGCGTGATTTGGAACGCGCACGTGGCGGAATTTTCCGATTTGCAGCCAGCCGAACGCCACCGCGTGATGGGCGCGGTGTATGCCGCCGAGCGTGCGGTACGGCGCGTGCTGGCCCCCGATAAAGTGAATCTGGCGAGCCTCGGCAATCAAGTGCCGCACGTGCATTGGCACGTGATTCCGCGTTTTACGAACGACGCGCACTTCCCGTTGCCGATCTGGGCACCCAGACAACGCTCGGTCTCCGAGGCGCTGCTGTCGCACCGGCGTGCGCAAGCCACACTTATCGCCGAGGCGCTGCGGCAGGAAATGGCGCAGGCGCCCGAGTGACGGACGGCGCTGTACGATGCGTCGCGCCCGCCCCGCGCACGGCAGCGGGCGACGGATATGAAATGAGAGGCAAACGATGAGCGGACTGACTCCCGAGACGCCGGTGCCCACGAGCATCGTCGTTCATGCAAAATCGCGCGCATTGGAGCTGCGCTATCCGGACGGCCTCAGCTATCGGATTCCTTTCGAATTGATGCGTGTCTATTCGCCCTCGGCCGAGGTGCGAGGACACGGGCCCGGACAAGAAACGCCGCAAACGGGCAAGCGCGAGGTGACGATCGTCTCGATCGACGGCGTGGGCAACTACGCCCTGCAGCCGACGTTTTCGGACGGCCATGCCACCGGTATTTATTCCTGGGATCTACTGTACGAACTGGCCACCCGGCAGGACGAGCTTTGGCGAGCTTATTTCGACCAGCTCGCTCGTGCCGGGCTCGACCGCGATGCGCCGATGGCGGCGGCCGGTGCGCCGCGCGGCCACTGTCACTGAAACGAAACGCGGAGGATAAACGCGATGAGCAAGACCCACTTCGGCTTCGAGACCGTCGACGAGCACGATAAAGCGAAGAAGGTCGCGGGCGTGTTCCACTCGGTGGCCACGAACTACGATCTGATGAACGACCTGATGTCGGCCGGCCTGCACCGCGTCTGGAAGCAATTCACGATTGCCCAGGCGAACGTGCGGCCCGGCTACAAGGTGCTCGATATCGCTGGCGGCACGGGCGATCTGTCGAAGGTATTCGCGAAGCAGGCGGGGCCGGAAGGCGAGGTTTGGCATACCGACATCAACGAATCGATGCTGCGCGTCGGGCGCGACCGCTTACTCGACCGCGGCATCGTCACGCCGTCGCTGCTGTGCGACGCCGAGAAGATCCCGTTTCCGGACAACTATTTCGATGTCGTGACCGTCGCGTTCGGGTTGCGAAACATGACGCGCAAGGAAGTGGCCATTTCCGAGATGCGCCGCGTGCTGAAGCCGGGTGGCCGTTTGCTCGTGCTGGAGTTCTCGAAAGTTTGGCAGCCGCTCAAGAAAGCCTACGACGTCTATTCGTTCAAGGTCTTGCCGTGGCTTGGCTCCAAGTTCGCTCAAGATGCCGACAGTTATCGGTACCTTGCCGAGTCGATCCGCATGCACCCCGATCAGGACACGCTGAAAACGATGATGGGGCAGGCGGGGCTGGATGCCGTCAAATATTACAATTTGTCAGCTGGCGTGGTAGCCTTGCACGTGGGGGTGAAGTATTAGATCCCCTAACGTATTGTTTTTATAAGGGATATCAACATGGCCGGTTCGTTATTCGATTCTTCCAAACAGCTTTCATGGCGTTTTTCGAAGCGAGTCCGGCTGTTTGCTGTGGTAACGATGATCGCGGCCGGCACCCTCGCCACGCTCGACGCCGAGGCGAAACGGATGGGCGGTGGGCGCAGCATGGGGCGCCAGTCTCAAACGATGCAGCGCGATAGCGCGCCGCCGGCGCAGCAGCCGTCGCGTTCGGCCCAGGGCGCCACGCAGCCAGGCGCGGGCGCTCAGGCACAGCGTGCGCAAACGGCTCCGGCGGCAGCCGCCACACCGGCGCGCTCGCGCTGGCTCGGCCCGATCGCGGGTCTCGCGGCGGGGCTCGGTATTGCGGCGCTGTTGTCCCACTTCGGTCTTGGCGGCGCCTTCGCGGCGGCGATGGCGAACGTTATCGTCGTGGCGTTGATGGCGATGGTCGGTATCTGGCTCGTGCGCAAGCTGCTGTCGCTGCGGCGTAAGCCGGCGGCGCCCGCGCTGGCAACGGCGGGCGGCGCGGGGCCGATGGCCCACCAGGGCTTCGGCGGCGGCTACGGCACGCCGGCCTCGAACGCCGGGTTTCTCAGCGTCGTCAGCGTCGGCGGCATCGGTCGCTGGCGCCGCGGGTGTGGCGCACGCGGGGTTCGCGCGGCCGGCCGATTTCGACGAACCGGCGTTCCTTCACCACGCGAAAGTCAATTTCGTGCGGCTGCAAGCCGCATGGGATGCGGGCGACCTGGCCGACATTCGCGCGTTTTCCACGCCGGAGATGTTCGCCGAGCTGAAGCTCGATCTCGATGCGCGGGTAGGCGAGCGTAACCAGACGGACGTCGTCCAGCTTCAGGCCGAGTTGATCGATTTGGCGGAAGGCGGCTCGGAGTACGTCGCGAGCGTGCGCTACAGCGGCTTGATCCGCGAAGCGCCGGGCGCGGCCGCGGAGCCGTTCGCCGAAACGTGGCAGCTGACGAAACCCATGGGCGGCGCGGATGGCTGGCTGCTCGCCGGAATCCAGCAGTCGGTGCACTGATGTCGCTGAACATACTCGTCCGTTCGTCATAAGGCATTTGCCCAGCGTTAGGCGCCCGGCGATCGGGCGCTACAATAGAGGCCCGCGTCGGCTGTCGCCCGCGGGCTTTTTATTGCTCCCCGATGACTCTTGCCGCCAAGCCCTTTGCCGCCGCCGTCAATCACTTGCTCGCTCGCGAAACGTGGGCGCGCGAACGCCTCGCACCGTACGCGGGCAAGACGGCGCGTGTCGCGTTCTCCTCGATTGTCTTGACGCTCGCCGTCGAGCCTGACGGCTACCTCAGCGCGGTCGACGAAATCGATGCGCGCTCCCTGGATGTCTCCCTTGCTGTCGCGTCCGATGCGTTGCCGGCTTTCATGCAAGGCGGCCAAGCCGCGATCATGAAGCACGTGAAGATCGAGGGCGACGCCGAATTTGCCACCCAACTCGCAAAACTGGCCGAGCACCTGCGCTGGGAGCCCGAGGAAGATTTGGCGAAGCTGATCGGCGACGCCGCGGCCCATCGCGCGGCTGAGCTCGTCCGCACGGCGGGCGGGCATGCGCTGCGGGCCGGCCGGGGCTTGCGCGATTCCATCGCCGAATACTTGCTCGACGAAAACCCGCAGCTTGTGCGCCGCAACGCGCTTGATGCGTTCAACAGCGAGCTTGCGCGTGCGCGCGATGCGCTCGCGCGAGTCGAAAAACGCATCGAGCGGATCGACCAGCAAACGCTCGTGCGCCAGGCAGGCGCCTTGCGTCGCGTGCGATAGCGAGCAGGGCCATCATGCGACTATTGCGTTTCATCAAAATCGTCTACACCGTCTGGCGCTTTGGGCTCGACGAAATGATGCTGAGCCGGATCACGGATCGTCGTGTTCGGCTGCTCGTTCGCATCGGCACGATCGGCCGCCGGTACACGTCGCCGCCCGCGGTGCGGTTGCGGTTGGCGCTCGAAAGCCTTGGCCCGATTTTCGTCAAGTTCGGCCAGGTGCTGTCCACGCGCCGCGATCTGCTTTCGCTCGATGTCGCCATCGAGCTCGCCAAGCTGCAAGATCAAGTGCCGCCGTTCGATTCGGCCGTTGCTATCGATATCATCGAAAAGTCGCTCGGCGCACGCGTCGATGTCCTGTTCGACGAATTCGAACGCGTGCCCGTGGCCAGCGCCTCGATCGCGCAAGTGCACTTCGCGAAAGTGAAGTCGGGCCAGCACGCGGGTAAGGATGTCGCAATCAAGGTATTGCGGCCGAACATGCTGCCCGTGATCGATTCCGATTTGGCGCTGCTGCGCGATATTGCGGTCTGGGCCGAGCGGCTTTGGGCCGACGGTAAGCGGCTCAAGCCACGGGAAGTCGTCGGCGAATTCGACAAGTACCTGCACGACGAACTCGACCTCATGCGTGAGGCAGCGAACGGCAGCCAGCTTCGCCGCAACTTCGCGGGGCTCGATTTGCTGCTCGTGCCCGAGATGTACTGGGAGTTCTGCACGTCGAACGTACTGGTCATGGAACGGATGGTCGGCGTGCCGATCAGCCAGGTGGAGACGTTGCGGGCGGCCGGCGTCGATATCCCGAAGCTCGCGCGCGAAGGCGTCGAAATTTTCTTCACGCAAGTATTCCGCGACGGCTTCTTTCACGCCGACATGCACCCGGGCAACATCCAGGTCAGTCTCGATCCGGCGCATTTCGGACGCTATATCGCGCTCGATTTCGGGATCATCGGGGCCCTGTCCGACTTCGATAAAAACTATCTCGCGCAAAACTTTCTCGCGTTCTTCAAGCGTGATTACCATCGCGTAGCCACGCTGCATTTGGAATCGGGCTGGGTACCGTCCGCCACGCGTGTGGAAGAGCTCGAAAGCGCGATCCGCGCGGTGTGCGAGCCGTATTTCGATCGCGCGCTGAAAGACATCTCGCTGGGGCAGGTGCTGCTGCGCCTGTTCTCCACGTCGCGGCGGTTCAACGTGGAGATCCAGCCGCAACTCGTGTTGCTGCAAAAGACGATGCTCAATGTCGAAGGGCTCGGCCGCTCGCTCGATCCCGAACTCGACCTTTGGAAGACGGCCAAGCCATATCTCGAGCGGTGGATGAACGAGCAGATCGGCTGGCGCGGATGGTACGAGCGGCTCAAGGTGGAGATGCCGCAGTGGAGCAAGACGCTCCCGCAGTTGCCGCGTCTCGTACATCACGTGCTCGCCGAGCGGCATGATGCGAAACACGGTACGCAGGACGCAGCCATCAAGCTCTTGCTGCTCGAGCAAAAGCGTACGAACCGGCTCCTGCAAGCGCTGTTGATGTTCGGCGTGGCAGTCGGCGTGGGCGCGGTCGTCGCGCGCGCCTGGCTCGCTTTGGCGTATGGGGCTTGATGCAATGAATAAACCGCCGTCGTCCGATCAGCCGTCCGGCGCATCGTCTGCCGCGGGCGCCGCGCCCACGTTTTCCACGCGCGACCCGAACACGGCCGCTTTTTGGGACGAGCGCTTTCGGCAAGGCTTCACGCCGTGGGATCAAGCGGGCGTGCCGTCGGCGTTTGCCGCTTTCGCCGCTCGCACGGCCGCGCGGCCCGTGCTGATTCCGGGCTGCGGCAGTGCGCATGAAGCTGGTTGGCTCGCTCGCGCCGGATGGCGCGTGCTCGCCATCGATTTTTCGGCCGACGCCGTGGCGTCGGCGCGTGCCCGGTTGGGGACCGAAGCGGCGCTCGTCGAACAAGCCGATTTCTTCACCTACCGGCCGCCGTTCGTGCCGGGGTGGGTGTACGAGCGCGCGTTTCTCTGTGCTTTGCCGCCTGCTCGCCGCGCCGATTACGCGGCGCGCATGGCCGAACTGCTCGAGCCGGGCGGGTTGCTCGCCGGCTTCTTCTTTTTCGACGAGGGTCCCAAAGGGCCGCCGTTCGGGATAGCGCATGCCGAGCTGGATGCGTTGTTGGGCTCGTCGTTCGAGCTGGTCGAAGATGAACCGGTTGCCGATTCGATTCCCGTGTTCGCCGGACGCGAGCGCTGGATGACTTGGCGCAGGCGCTGATCCTGCGGCCCAGGCGCTCGAGAGGGTGTCGGTTGGCGCGCCGGGGTTGATTTTCGGCCTCGCCGCCCTCATTTTGCGGTGTGCGCGAGGCTGCGCGCCGTGCGCGTGGTGCCTCGGCGCGTCGAGCCGCACATCGGCATCGGCGGGGTATCGCTGCAAGCGAGGTGCCTCGCGAGCCGGGCAGTAGCCAATTGCGGCTATAATTCAACGCTTTGCAAGCGCTTAACCGTTTTTTTGTCGGAAATAGTCGGGAACAGAATCATGCCGATCTACGCCTACCGTTGCGAATCCTGCGGCTTCGAGAAAGACGTCCTCCAGAAAATGAGCGACGCGCCGCTGACGCAGTGTCCGCACTGCGAAAAGGACACGTTTCGTAAGCAGGTGACCGCCGCCGGCTTCCAACTGAAAGGCTCGGGCTGGTACGTCACCGATTTCCGTGGTGGCTCGAGCGGTGCGAAGGGCGCGGCCGCCGCGCAGTCGGACGCGAAGTCGGACGCGAAGCCCGAAGCGAAAGCCGAGACGAAATCTGACGCTGCGAGCAGCAGCGCGCAGCCGGCCGGCACGAGTCCGTCGGCCGCGTCGGACGCCTGAGCGGCCGCTGCCGGAACGCACTGGGCGGCGTGCGAGCCGGTGCGCGCCGGGCATCGGTCGCGCGATACCGGCTGCCGTCGTACGCGTCGAGCCTTGAGCGCGGGGCGGCAGGACAAAACGCGCCGATTCATTCCCAAGCGGTTCCCTGGCGGTATACATGAAAAAGACGACGCTCAAATCCGTGTTCCTGACCGGCTTGCTGGTCCTCGTACCCTTGGCGATTACGCTGTGGGTGCTCGGGCTCATCATCGGCACGATGGATCAGACGCTGCTGCTCCTGCCGCAGTCATGGCAACCCGAGAAGCTGCTGGGCTTTCATTTGCCTGGCGTTGGCGCGGTGCTGACGCTTGCGTTCATCTTCATCGTCGGCTTGTTCACGCAGAACTTCGTCGGGCAAAAGCTCGTGACGTGGTGGGACGTGATCGTGCGCCATATTCCGATCGTCGGCCCGCTGTACACGAGCGTGAAGCAGGTGTCGGACACGCTGCTGTCCAGCAGCGGCAATGCGTTTCGCAAGGCGCTGCTGATCGAGTATCCGCGGCGCGGCTCCTACACGATCGCCTTCTTGACCGGCACGCCCGGCGGCGACGTCCTGAATCACTTGCGGGAAGAGCACGTCAGCGTGTATGTGCCGACGACGCCGAACCCGACGTCGGGCTTCTTCCTGATGGTCCCCAAGGCGGAGGTTGTCGAACTCGATATGACGGTCGATGCCGCGCTCAAGTACATCGTCTCGATGGGTGTAGTCGCCCCGCAAGCGCCGGCGACTGCGCCGGTGCGACGCCCTGTCGAGCCGCCCCTTTAATGCCGCCGCGCGGCGAGCTTCTAGCCGCGTAGCGCTCTTATGCCAAACGAAAGACGAATACCATGTCGATGAGATCTGAATACTGCGGTCTGGTGACCGAACACCTGATGGGCCGAGTCGTGTCGCTGTGTGGCTGGGTGCATCGTCGGCGCGACCACGGCGGGGTCATTTTCATCGACTTGCGCGATCGCGAAGGGCTCGTGCAGGTGGTGTGCGATCCGGACCGTGCGGAGATGTTCAAGATCGCCGAAGGCGTGCGCAACGAATTTTGCGTCCGCGTCGAGGGGATCGTGCGCAATCGTCCCGAAGGCACTGTCAACGCCGGCCTGAAAAGCGGCAAGGTGGAAGTGCTGTGTCATGAGCTGACCGTATTGAACGCGTCGGTTACGCCGCCGTTCCAGCTCGACGACGACAACCTCTCCGAAACGACGCGCCTGACCCATCGCGTGCTCGATCTGCGTCGCCCGCAGATGCAGAACAATTTGCGCCTCCGTTATCGCGTTGCGATGGAAGTGCGCAAGTATCTCGACGCGCAGGGATTCATCGATATCGAAACGCCGATGCTCACGAAGAGCACGCCGGAAGGCGCGCGCGACTATCTCGTGCCATCGCGCGTGAACGCAGGGCAATTCTTCGCGCTGCCGCAATCGCCGCAGCTGTTCAAGCAGCTCTTGATGGTGGCGAATTTCGATCGCTACTACCAGATCGTCAAATGCTTCCGCGACGAGGATTTGCGTGCGGACCGCCAACCCGAATTCACGCAGATCGATTGCGAAACGTCGTTCCTGACCGAGCAGGAAATCCGCGATCTGTTCGAGCAGATGATCCGCCACGTCTTCAAAGAGACAATCGGCGTGACGCTCGACGCCTCGTTCCCGGTCATGCAGTACTCCGACGCGATGGCTCGTTTCGGTTCGGACAAGCCCGACCTGCGCGTGAAGCTCGAGTTCACCGAACTCACCGATGCGATGAAGGATGTCGAGTTCAAGGTGTTCAGCACCCCGGCCAACGCGAAGGACGGCCGGGTGGCGGCGTTGCGCGTGCCGAAGGGCGGCGAACTCACGCGTGGCGACATCGACGGCTATACCGAATTCGTGCGTATCTACGGCGCGAAGGGCCTGGCTTGGATCAAGGTTAACGAAGTGGCGAAGGGGCGTGACGGTCTGCAAAGCCCGATCGTGAAGAACCTGCACGATGCGGCAATCGCGGCGATTCTCGAACGCACGGGTGCACAAGACGGCGACATCATTTTCTTCGCGGCGGACCGTGCGAAGGTCGTCAACGACAGCCTGGGTGCGCTGCGGTTGAAGATCGGTCATTCGGATTTCGGCAAGACGAGCGGCCTGGTGGAAGCCGGTTGGAAGCCGCTGTGGGTGATCGATTTCCCGATGTTCGAGTACGACGAGGAAGAAGCGCGCTACGTGGCCGCGCATCATCCGTTCACGAGCCCGAAGGACGAGCATCTGGAGTTCCTGGAAACGGATCCGGGCCGTTGCCTCGCCAAGGCGTATGACATGGTGCTGAACGGCTGGGAAATCGGCGGCGGTTCGGTGCGGATCTATCGCGAAGACGTGCAGAGCAAGGTGTTCCGCGCGTTGAAGATCGACGATGAAGAAGCGCGGGCGAAGTTCGGCTTCCTGCTGGACGCGCTACAGTACGGCGCGCCGCCGCACGGTGGGATTGCGTTCGGGCTTGATCGGATCGTGACGATGATGGCCGGTGCGGACTCGATTCGCGACGTGATCGCATTCCCGAAGACGCAACGTGCGCAGTGTCTGCTGACGCAAGCGCCGAGCGCTGTGGACGAACGGCAGTTGCGCGAGTTGCATATTCGCCTGCGGCAGCCGGAGCAGCCGAAGGTTTAAGGCAGCACGTGGGACGTGGCACGCTGTAGCAACGACCACCAACTTGTTTAGAAAAAGGCGCGAATGCGCCTTTTTCTTTATTCCCCGCTTGCGTGGGCGCACGAGCGCCTAGTGGTTGTGGGTCGATTTTGTTTCGCGTGATGGCCTGGGTTGGACTACCTGATTCCATATCCATTGCAGAGCGCAGCATCAGTAAGCTGGGCCGCGAGCCATCTGATCGGTAGTTTTTCCTCATATGCAGCGCAAGATTGATGTATCGAGCAAAAAATGCCGCTTCGTTTTCTGATAGGCAAGAAATTGACATTCATTGCGTTGTTTCATCGTTAGCAGCCCCCTTATAATCTGCGCTCGACAGAAAGCCAATCCGTCCTGAAGAACTCGAATCGGACGTTCGGCTGGAAATTTGCCGGCGGAATCCTATCGGGGGTCAGCATTTGCCTCGGCTTGGATCGATGGGCGTGCGGCCTCCAAGAAGCGGGGGGCCGGGCAGTACGATGTCGCGGCAATCCTTTTCGCAAAATCGATAATTGGCGTTCTTACCGGTGCGGCCTTTTGCGTCGACGCAATCAGCGTTTCGGCGCCCTTGCTTAAACGACTAGCAGCTCGCGCTGGAAACAGCGTCATCATCGGTGTAGTCGAAGCCGTCACTGAGCAGGTCGCCACGCAAACGATTCTAAGAGCTGTCGCAGTGCTGACCGCCTGGGAGGCCGTTTTTTATATGTCCATCTTCCAATTTGTTGCGGATCGTTTGACCCCGGACGAACTTGAATCATGGTGCACGCGCTGCATCTTTGGTATGGGCCGGGAAGCCGTTCTGCGTCTTATGGATCACACGGTTAAGAAGTATGTGGCCGTCAAAGAGCAGGAAGTGGACTTCGAAAAGGCAATGACGAGAATAAAATGAAATCTGAATATAAACTTCGTGCAGAAGTGATTCGAGGCGAAATATCTGGTTTGCGGATTCGGCGACGCAAACGGGATTTCATATTGAGCGAAGCTCAGCACGCATATATGGAAGCAACGGCTACGGGGGCTGCGATCCTGGGCATGGGGGCATCGGCAATCGGTCTGCTTCAGATGTCCGCTAATTCCAAAGAAGAAGCAGACTGGGTGGAATTCCAAGTCGACGGTAAGAACTTCGAAGGATGGCTTTGGAAGATGCCTATGTCGGACCGAGATGTCGTGGAGGTGGTGGCAGAGCAGCAGTTCGATGGTAATTATTTCGCATATTCTATCCGCCGAGCCAATGACGGTGTGATAGCTATCTATCCGCATGCGACAAGTGGTAGGTCGGCGCTATATCGACGCATAATGAAATACATGATCATTATGTTTATTTTGGCGTTCGGCTTTTCTTGTGCCGCCTACTACAGCAATGTAAAGAGCGGAGAATCTGCCGGCGTTCTTTGGTTCCCTGTATTCGGAGGGCTTTTCACTCTTCCGTTCGTCTGGCTGTTGTTCTATCGTGCGTATCTCAAGTTGGCGCATTTGGGCCGGTTGGCCGAAGCTATTTTCTCTTGCTACGGATGGCATGACGTGAGCCGGATCGACTTGGCTCGCGCTTCGAAGAGCGCGACGCCAGCGAACGCCAAACGGGGCGAATATGGAGTTTATTATTTTTTCTACAATCCTGATTTCATTGAAAAATAACGATTTTAGGCCAATTTAACCTTGATATTGATGCACTGCGGTATCGCTGCTTATAGAACGACGCTTCGGCGCGGACGATTGTCCGGTCGGGAGAAGGCAGATAACTGCACCGGTTCTAAAAATAATAGCATTTTGCTCTGGTAGTAAAGTGGTTGTGCTCGGATTGGAGGCGGCTGCGCGTTGAGGGGGAAGCATGGAACTGTTAAGAGGCGTGATTTCCAACCTCAAGATCGAAAGACGATGTGCGGACTTCGTGTTGAGTCAGACGCAGCACGATCAAATGGCGACGGCGGCGGTGGGCGCCACCTTTGTGGGGCTGGGCGCGCAGGCGATCGGTGTGGAACTTGGAGCCTAAGTTTTGATGGAAGTGATCGGTGGAGAAATCATAAATCTGCGGTGCTCACGGCGAAAGCAGGATTTTATATTGAGCGAAGCGCAGCATACCTATATGGAAGCTACCGCCGCCGGTGCGGCAGCTATCGGCATGGGCGCGTCAGCAATGGGATTACTTCAGATGTCCGCGAACTCCACCGACGAGGCCGACTGGGTTGAATTCGAATTGGACGGTCGCCATGTTCAGGGATGGTTCTGGAAGATGCCGATGTCTGAGGGCGATGTCGTCGAAGTTGTGGCTGAACCGCGACCGGCTGGGGGCTATTTTGCATATTCAATGCGGCGAGACGATGACGGCGTGGTTGCTGTTTATCCACATGCGACTAGCGGAAGATCGGCGTTCTATCGGCGCATTATGAAGTATATGGCAATAATGTACGTGTTTTGTTACGGGATTTTTTGTGTTTTGTTCTACAGTGGAGCCGGTGGCATCGATACGACTGGATTAAAATGGTTCCCGATTGCAGGGGTGGGTGTAACGCTGCCGTTCTTTTGGATTTTCTTTCATCGTGCATATCTGAAAATGGCTCACTTTTCCAGGCTGGCTGAAATGATTTTTTCGAGCTACGGCTGGAGTGATGTGCGTCACATAGATCTGGCGCGTGCCTCAAAAGTTGCGACGCCCGCTCATGCCGATCCCGCCGAGTACGGAGTACATTACTTCCGCTATCAGCCGGAAACGACCAGGGGATGACGATAGGAATTTTGTCGTTACTAAGATTTCGGTTTGTAGTGTCAATTTGGCGGAGCCGAAACCCTTGATCAATCAATGCCTTGGCGCTTGTTGCAAGTGAAGCTACTAACTGAAAACTTAGTAACTCACGAGGCGAAGTGGACGCCTGGCAGGCTGATAGGATAGAGCGCTAAAAAATTTCGGTAATGCAATGGCGGGTTTCAATGAATTTCGAACATCAGTCTGCGACAGTTGTACTTAAGGGAAATATATCGAACTTGCGCTGTCGGCGGCGCAAGCAAGATTTTGTTTTGAGCGAAGCTCAGCATACGTACATTGAGGCGACTGCAGCCGGTGCTGCTATCGTCGGCATGGGCGCATCGGCTATTGGTTTGCTTCAAATGTCTGCCAACTCGCAAGAAGAAGCCGACTGGGTCGAATTCGAACTTGATGGTAAGCACATCGAGGGGTGGCTCTGGAAGATGCCGATGTCGGAAGGGGATGTCGTGGAGGTGGTGGCGGAGCAGCAGTTCGATGGAAATTATTTCGCCTATTCTATTCGCCGAGTCAATGATGGGGTGATAGCTATCTATCCGCACGCGACAAGTGGTGGATCGGCTCTATATCGGCGAATAATGAAATACATGGTTGTTATGTTTGTGTTGGCGTTTGCTTTTTTTTGCGTCGCCTACTACAGCAATGTAAAGGGCGGAGAATCTGCCGGCGTTCTTTGGTTTCCTCTATTCGGGGGGCTTTTCACCCTTCCGTTTGTCTGGCTGTTGTTCCATCGTGCGTATCTCAAGTTGGCGCATTTGGGCCGGTTGGCCGAAGCTATTTTCTCTTGCTACGGATGGCATGACGTGAGCCGGATCGACTTGGCTCGCGCTTCGAAAAGCGCGACGCCAGCGAACGCCAAACGGGGCGAATATGGAGTTTATTATTTTTGCTACAATCCTGATTTAATTGAAAAATAACGATTTTAGTTCAATTTAACCTTGATATTGATGCACTGCGGTATCGCTGCTTATAGAACGACGCTTCGGCGCGTACGATTGTCCGGTCGGGAGAATGAAGATATGAGACCGCGAGGGTGGCGGGGACTGCAATTTGCCGGAGGTCATTTAGATGTCGGATGACCTAGGGAAATATCGTGAATATCGAATGTCCGGCGGCGAAATTTCCGGAATGTCGGGGTTAAGCAAAACTGTTTCCATATAGCGATGGCAAAAATACAATGAGGCCGGAAAGTGAACTTTCGCCGAAGCTGCTGCGGGGGACGATTTCTGGCCTGCGAGTTCGGCGGTGCAAGCAAGACTTTATTTTGAGCGAAGCTCAGCACGCATATGCGGAGGCTACCGCGGTCGGCGCAGTGGCCGCCGGCATGGGTGGCGCCACGATGGGCATACTGCAGATGTCCGCGAATTCATCAGAAGAAGCCGATTGGGTTGAGTTCGATCTCGACGATAAGCCTGTCGTAGGATGGATGTGGAAGATGCCGATGCGCGAAGGCGATGCCGTGGAGGTAGTGGCTGAACCGATGCCTGCCGTTGGATATTTTGCTTATTCGATCCGTCGAGATAGCGATGATCTGGTCGCCATCTACCCGCATGCAATCAGCGGTAGAACTGCGTTATATCGCCGTCTCATGAAGTATATGCTGATCATGTTCTCTTTTTGCTTCGGGATCTTGTGCGTGCTGTATTACAGTGGCGCTGGTGGTGCTCAGCCGAAAGATGATCTGTTGTTTCCCCTGTATATCGGGGCGCCAGGCTTGGCGTTGTTCTGGTTTTTGTTTCATCGCGCCTATCGAAAGATGGCACCCTTTGCGCGCCTGGCTGAAGTTGTCTTTTCCATCTACGGATGGAAGGATGTGCGCCAGATCGACTTGGTGCGTGCCTCAAAAGGAAGAATGCCCGCGAATGCGAATGCGGACGCGGACGAGTTCGGAATCCATTACTTCCGCTATGAGATTGAGGCTTCGAATGAATGATCACCTCATTTCGGTATGCGACGACGCGGATCACAGCGATATCTGCATGTAGCTGGTCAACGATGCCCTTCGATGGCCGTTTCATCATTCGTAGGTGCAATGTCATTTTGTCGATCTACAGTGAGACATTAACACTGACCTGAGCACTGGCCAGGAAGTCGATTTCTGAAAACGTACACACATCGCAGGTAATCGCTGCTTCTAGCATAGGTGATTGCCGCCTGACCTCGAACTCGGGCTGTCGGGTACCGTACAGCACGAGCGTATTGAAACAAAGGTGACGTGATTTGAATGGGATGATAGAAGCGGAGCCTACAGCAGACCTACTTCGCGGCAAGATTTCCAACTTGCAGTGCCGGCGGCGCAAGCAAGACTTCGTGTTGAGCGAAGCGCAGCATGCCTACATGGAAGCCCACGCGACGGGCGCGGCCGTCCTTGGCATGGGGGCATCCGCAATCGGGCTGCTTCAGATGTCTGCCAATTCCCAAGAGGAGGCGGACTGGGTCGAGTTCGAGATCGATGGTAAGCGTGTCGAAGGATGGCTCTGGAAGATGCCGATGTCCGACGGAGACGTTGTGGAGGCGGTGGCTGAACCGAAGTTCGATGGCCGCTACTTTGCATATTCCGTTCGCCGCGCCGACGATGGAATAGTCGCCGTGTATCCCCATGTGACCAGCGGCAGATCCGCGTTGTATCGTCGCATCATGAAGTACATGATTATCGCAGCGGTGCTTTGCAATTGCGTGGTGACCGCTATGATGTCCGGGGGCAACGACGGCATTGATTGGAAGACGAATTTCATGGTAATGGGCGGGGCTTGGCTCTCTTCTTTTTTTGTGTTTTGGATTTTGTTTCATCGTGCGTACCTCAAGATGTCACGCTTCGCGAAAGTCGCCGAAATGGTGTTTTCATGCTACGGCTGGAGCGATGTCCGTAATATCGATCTGGCGCGCGCCTCAAAAGGCAAAATACCCGAGAACGCTGACCCGCACGAATTCGGTATCCATTACTTTCACTATAGCCCTGAGGCCACCAAAGCATGATCAATCTGATTCGAGTCGGCGACGACACTGACCACGGCGGCAAGGTAATCACCGGCTCTTCGACGATGCACTTTGACGGTCGTCTTGTCGCCCGCAAAGGCGACGAGGTGTCGTGCCCCCAGCACCCCGACGTGAAACCCAATCTAATCGAAGAGGGAGACGAATCGATGACCGACAACGGTGTGCCGATCGCTCGACACGGCCATCGGGCGACCTGCGGCTGCCACTTAATTTCGAGCTTGGTCTAGTCCAAAGAGCGCGCGCCTTGGCGTCCCAGTTCACAGCGCCGGAATCGTCCCCTGCCTCTGGCCGCAACGGCGGATCTCCACGCCCGTATTCGATGAAATCACGACGAGTTCGATAAAAGTCGTGTCCTGCACGTATTGGGCGAAGAAGGGTTCCAACGCACTAATCAAGGCACTGAGGCTGGCCGTGCTAAATGCGTATTCGTTGACCGTCAATGTCACTTCGAGCCCAAGCACGAGACAAGGCATCGGCTCACCTTGCCACCAAAACTTCTTGGCCCGATGTCGAAGGCTTTTCAATGCGTCGATCGGCGCGCGTAGTCTTGACGCCGGGCTGGGGAACTGGCGCAGCAGCTGCTTCAATTCAACGAGCCCCGCTGAGCTCAATGCAATCGAATGCGGTGTCGTCTGCGCGATGAGCCGCCAGAGTGCATCGCCCTCGCGCGATGGATGCTGTTGCTCTGTCGGCGTGCCCAGCAGAACGATCCTCGCCCCCGTCGCGTTCTCTTCTGAGAACAAATCGCCCGCCGCAGCGCCGACTGCCATCGTGCGAGGCCGGTCGCCGTTGGTGTATGTGATGTCCACCACCAACTGATCGATTTCGGCATCTGTCTTTTTGCCGTCGAGTCCGACCAGAGCCAGCGTGGGTTTGTTCGCTTCGGATGGCACATCCGGGTTATGCAGCTCGAGCGTCCAATACGGGCCGGCCAAGGCGTCCGCGCTGCCGTGCATGAGCGACACGAACGGTTGCACGACGCTCGATTTTCCCGGCATTGTCTGCACTCGAACTGCCTCGACCGACCAGACTTCGCCCACAGCGACATCCGTGTTGAGTGACAGTATCGGATAGTCGCCGGTTTGCAGATCTCTCTTCAGCGGCAATGACGATAACTGCAGCAGATTGACGATCGGCGTGCAAAAGAGCTGCAGATTCTCAGCGGACAACTGTTTCAGGTGCTGGCCGGTGTGAGAGTCTGGGTGAACGTCGCGAATCGCGAGATGTAGCGTTACCTGATCGCCGGAGCCGGCGGTTCGCGCGAGCGCCGCCAGGTCGATGTCGAGGAAATCGAACTTCTTCGAAAACGAAAGGTATTCGCTCAGTAGCCGCAACGCGGGTAGGTCAGCGTCCTCTTCGATCAATTTCTCGTCGCTCTGCAAACCAACTGGCGCAACAGGCAGTTCTTGCAGCGCCGTCCAGCGATGTCCGCGGTCTTCTACGAATGCCGCCGCTGTGTGCAACAAGATCGTATCCATCGTGGCGCTGACAATCTGCGCGCCGCCATCGACGTGCACACGCAACCGGTCGCGCAAAGCCTGCATGTGAAATTCAGGTTGCGTGACCGCAAAGGTGATGGAAATCAGCGTGCTGGCGTCCGGCGGCAATAGCGCGCTGACGGGAACGGCCGTGATGGGACGATAGGACGCATTCAAGATCTTTACCGGAGCTAGCGTTACGTCATATACCGTCCGGAACCGATAGTCGTCCGTCT
The DNA here is from genome assembly GCA_963838695.1 of uncultured beta proteobacterium. Classification (GTDB taxonomy): domain Bacteria; phylum Pseudomonadota; class Gammaproteobacteria; order Burkholderiales; family Burkholderiaceae; genus Trinickia. Next base: position 232,086 of record CAWIRZ010000020.1, read on the forward strand.
TGCTCGTGAGCATCATGCCGCGCGCGAGTGTGGAGGGCTCGGTAAGCTGATCGAACACGTCGGCGATATCGAACCGAGCAATGGCGCATGCCGGTATCGGCCTGAGATATTGCGCATAGCGCGTACGGACAAACGCTTCGGAAAACTCCGGATAACTATCGTTTAGCCGGCTGTCGATGCGTGCAGCCAATAGCGCGAACGATTGCAGCATTCGCTCAATCTGCGGATCGTCGCAGTTATCACCCGAGATCCCAAGCCGCGCTGCCGTTTCGGGATGGCGTGCTGCGAAGCTCGCAATCGAACGGCGGAGCCGGGTAAGTTCTTCTTCGTAATGGGGGAGGAGTGGATCCATTGTGCAAGTGGGGTATTGAAGCGTGACTCGGCTTTGCGATGACTGGTCGTATATCAGTGCCGAGAATCGAACGAATCCGCGCCGTTAGCTCGCTATGATAGCGGCTTGGGGCCGAGCTTAGACCGCACTTTCCCAAGATTCGCTACTCGGTGCGGGCCGCTTCTTACGGCTGCTAGATTTATCCCCGCGCCTCAACCGAGAAAATCCGTAGGTTGCTCCCTCGACCCCACCGGCAGGGACCGGCTGCGCTATGCTGACGGGCAATCCGCAATCGAATCGAACACCATGCAAAAACCGCCGAAGATTCCCGAATCGGTCCTCGTCGTCATTTACACGCCCGCGCTCGACGTCCTCATCATCGAGCGTGCCGATCGCCCGGAGTTCTGGCAATCAGTCACGGGATCGAAAGACCGCATCGACGAACCGCTTCAGGAGACGGCGGTGCGCGAGGTGGCCGAGGAGACGGGAATCGTCGTCGGCGGGCCGATCGTGCCGTTCGATGCTCTAACCGATTGGGGCGAGCGCATCGAATATGAAATCTATCCCGTGTGGCGACATCGCTACGCGCAAGGCGTGACGCGTAACGTCGAGCATTGGTTCGGGCTCGAGGTACCTTACCCCGTGGCCGTCCAACTGGCGCCACGCGAGCACACCGCTTATCAGTGGTTGCCCTATGAGCAAGCGGCGGCGCGCTGCTTTTCCTCGTCGAATCGCGACGCGATTCTGCAGTTGCCACGCCGGCTTCGCGCGAGAACCGCAGCCGATCCCGTTTCGCCGCAGCCGCCAAGCCGAGCATGAGCGGTCGTAGCGCGCGTCGGCTCGCGCGCATCGGCGCCGCGCTCGTATCGCGACGCCGCGCCTGGCGGCTGGCTTTCACGGCGGACAATCAGATCCGGCTCTTCGATAGCGGCGCCAAGTACTTCGGCGCATTGATCGCCCATATCGACGCGGCGAAGGAGAGCGTCGCCCTCGAGACTTATATCTTTTGCGACGACGAGGCCGGCCGCGCCGTGTCCGACGCGCTCCTGCGCGCTGCAGGCCGTGGCGTGCGTGTGCGCGTGATCACCGATGCCTTGGGCACGGGCCGGCTGGCCTTGTTCGACGAATGGGTCGCGGCGGGGATCGAGCACCGCATCTACAACGCCGGATGGCTCGGCTTCGGTGTGTTCGGTCGGTTCGGTTTGTCGCGCACGCATCGCAAGCTCGCGCTCGTCGATGAGCGTGTCGCGTTCTGCGGCGGCATCAATATCGTCGACGATTACGCGGCCACAACGGGCCGTCTCGAGCATCCGCGTTGGGATTTTGCCGTCGAATTGACGGGGCCCGTCGCCCTGCGTATCGGCGCCGCCCTGGATACGCAGTGGCGACGCCTCGCGCTGGGCCATCGGCCCTACGAGGCTTCGGTGTCGCGCGCGCTCGCGCTTCGCGCCGACGCCTCGGCCGCTGGTGTCTCCGCGCCGTCTCGATCGTCTACCGACGCGTCGGACCATGCGCTCAAGGCGCCCAGCGTGGCTTTCGTCGCGCGCGACAACTTCGTGAACCGGCGAGCGATCGAGAAGGCGTATCTCGTCGCCATCGGCCGCGCCCGGCATGAAATCTTGCTGGCCAATCCGTATTTCGTGCCGGGGCGCAAGCTCAGGCGGGCGTTAGTGGCGGCCGCCCGGCGCGGCGTGGATGTGCGCTTGTTGATCGGCCGGAACGAATTCGCCGCACTCGATCATGCCGTGCCGTACCTTTACCGCGCGTTGCTCGGCGCGGGCGCTCGTATCGCCGAATATGAAAAAACGCTGCTGCACGGTAAAGTAGCCGTCGTCGATTCCAACTGGGCGACGGTAGGCTCGTCGAATCTCGACGCCCTAAGCCTTGTGCTCAACAACGAGGCGAACGTCGTGCTGATCGAGCACCCCGAGATCGGCCAATTGCGCGACGCGATCCTGGCCGCTTTCGATGAGGCCCGCCCCATCGATCCCGCCTGCTACGCGGCGCGGCCCTGGCCCAAACGGCTCATCAACTGGCTCGCTTATGCGGCTTACCGCGCCGCCATGAAGCTCCTCACAGTCGGCGGATACGATTAGGGCACGCTTAGGGCGCGCATTAGGGCGCGCTGGCCGCACTCCCAGCCTGCATCCCCACGCTTCGGATCCGGGGTTAGGCTCTCAGTTAGATTCGGGTTTCTAATAAAGTCCTTGTTTCAGGGGCGGTCGCGCACAATAATAGTACGGCCGTTCTATTTTTAATTGCACAGGCAGAGGAACGGTACAAAGAGGCCATGCGAAAAGGTGAACAAACGCGCGCAGCGATTCTCGATGCAGCGCTCGATCTGGCGAGCCGTGATGGGCTCGAGGGTTTGACGATCGGCTTGCTTGCCGAGCGCATGCAAATGAGCAAAAGCGGGGTTTTTGCGCATTTCGGGTCGCGTGAGGACTTGCAGGTGGAAGTCGTCCGCGAATATCACCGCCGTTTCGAGGAGGAGGTGTTTTTCCCGAGTTTGCGCGAGCCGCGCGGCTTGCCGAGATTGCGCGCGATGTTGGGCCGCTGGATGGAGCGGCGCATTCAGGAAGTGAAGACGGGGTGCATCTACATCAGCGGCGCCGTGGAATACGACGACCGCGGCGATAACCCCGTGCGAGAGCAACTGGTGCTGAGCGTGTCGACCTGGCGGGCGGCGTTGCTGCGAGCCATTTCGCAAGCCGTTGAAGAAGGGCATCTGCGCTCGGATACCGATCCGAATCTGATGCTGTTCGAACTGTATAGCTTCACGCTCGGTCTGCACCACGACGCGCGCTTCTTGCATCTACCCGATGCGGCGCGCCTCACGTGGGCCGCGCTGGAAAAGACGATTGTTTCATACCAGAGCGCGCCGGGCCGCCCCCAAGCGCTCTGACGCCCCCCTGGGGGGCAGGGAACGAAGTGAGCGTGGGGGCCATTTATCCCAGAGCGCGCCGGGCCGCCCCCAAGCGCTCTGACGCCCCCTCGGGGGGCAGGGAACGAAGTGAACGTGGGGCGTTATTTCAGAGCGAAAGCCGTTAGTTAGCGGAGCGCCCACCCGGCGCACTGACTGTCACCGACGGCTTTGTCTCTACCGCTGCAAACCTTTGGAGGAAGTCATGGGTCAGTACGCCGCGCCGCTGCGCGATATGCAATTCGTGCTGCACGAACTGCTGAACGTCGAAAACGAAGTGAAGGGCATGCCCAAGCACGCCGACCTCGATGCCGACACGATCAACCAAGTGCTCGAAGAAGCCGGCAAGTTCTGCGCCGAAGTGCTGTTCCCGCTGAACCAAAGCGGCGACGAAGAAGGCTGCACTTATGCGGGCGATGGCGTGGTGACGACCCCGAAGGGTTTCAAGGAAGCGTACAGCCAATACGTCGAGGCCGGCTGGCCCGCGCTCGGCTGCGATCCCGAATACGGCGGCCAAGGCTTGCCGGTATTCATGAACAACGCGCTGTATGAAATGCTGAACTCGTCCAATCAAGCGTGGACGATGTATCCGGGTCTTTCGCACGGTGCCTACGAATGTCTGCGGGCGCACGGCACGCCCGAACAGCAGCAGGTCTATCTGCCCAAGCTCGTGGCAGGCAAGTGGACCGGCACGATGTGCCTGACCGAGCCGCATTGCGGCACCGATCTCGGCATCTTGCGCACGAAGGCCGAATCGAACGGCGACGGCTCGTACCTCATCACCGGCACCAAGATCTTCATCTCGAGCGGCGAGCACGATCTCGCCGAAAACATCGTTCACCTCGTGCTCGCGCGTTTGCCCGACGCCCCCCCGGGAACGAAAGGCATTTCCCTGTTCATCGTGCCGAAGTTCGTCCCGGACGCGGCCGGCGAGCCTGGCGAGCGCAACGGCATCAAGTGCGGCTCGATCGAGCACAAGATGGGCATCCACGCGCAACGCCACCTGCGTGATGAATCTCGACAACGCCAAGGGCTGGCTCGTCGGCGAGCCGAATCGCGGCCTGCAAGCGATGTTCGTCATGATGAACGCGGCGCGCCTCGGCGTCGGCATGCAAAGCCTCGGCCTGACCGAAGTCGCCTATCAGAACTCGCTCGTCTATGCGAAGGAACGCCTGCAGATGCGTTCGCTGACGGGCCCGAAGGCGCCCGAGAAAGCCGGCCGATCCGATCATCGTGCATCCGGACGTGCGCCGCATGCTGCTGACGCAAAAGGCGTACGCCGAAGGCGCGCGCGCATTCTCGTACTGGTCCGCCGTGCAGATCGACAAAGAACTGTCGCACGAAGAGGAAGCCGTCCGCACGGAAGCGGCCGATCTCGTCGCGCTGCTCACGCCGATCTGAAGGCGTTCCTCACCGACAACGCGTTCGAGTGCACCAACCACGCGATGCAGGTTTTCGGCGGCCACGGCTTCATCAAGGAATGGGGCATGGAGCAGTACGTGCGCGACGCCCGCATCAACATGATCTACGAAGGCACGAACGCCATCCAGTCGCTCGATCTGCTGGGCCGCAAGGTGCTCGGCGACAAGGGCGCGAAGCTGCGCAAGTTCGGCAAGCTCGTGACGGATTTCGTCGAAGCCGAAGGCGTGAAGCCCGAGATGCAGGAGTTCGTCAATCCGCTCGCCGACATCGGCGACAAGGTGCAGAAGCTCACGATGGAAATCGGCATGAAGGCGATGGCCAGAACCCGGACGAGGTGGGCGCGGCGGCGGTGCCGTATCTGCGTACGGTCGGGCACCTGGTGTTCTCGTACTTCTGGGCGCGCATGGCGCGCATCGCACTCGACAAGCAAGCGTCGGGCGATCCGTTCTACAAGTCCAAGCTTGCGACCGCCCGTTTCTACTTCGCGAAGCTCTTGCCCGAAACGGCCAAGACGATCCGCGAAGCACGCGCGGGTTCGAAGACGTTGATGGAAGTGGACGAGGCGCTGTTCTAAGCCGCTGCCGCGAAGCGTCGCGCCTATCCGATTCACCGCGGCTCGACCCGCGCCGCTGCCTGCGACGCGTAGCAATCGAGCCCGCGCAAACGCATGACTCCCACGGAGGAAAGACGTGAGCAATCTGATCATTCGCAAGGTGGCCGTGCTCGGCGCCGGCGTGATGGGCGCGCAGATCGCCGCGCACCTGATCAACGCCAAGGTGCCGGTGCTGCTGTTCGACCTTCCGGCCAAGGAAGGCCCGAAGAACGCGATCGCTCTGAAGGCGATCGAGAACCTGAAGAAGCTGTCGCCCGCGCCGTTCGGCGCGAAGGACGATGCCCGCTACATCGAGCCGGCCAATTACGAGGACGATATCGCTAAGCTCGCAGCAATGCGATCTCGTCATCGAGGCGATCGCCGAGCGGATGGACTGGAAGCACGACCTGTACAAGAAGGTCGCGCCGCATCTCGCGCCGCATGCGATCTTCGCAACCAACACGTCGGGCCTGTCGATCACTCAGTTGTCCGAAGGATTTTCCGACGAACTGAAGTCGCGCTTTTGCGGCGTGCACTTCTTCAATCCGCCGCGCTACATGCATCTCGTCGAGCTGATCCCGACGACGCATACGCAGCCGCAAATCCTCGACAAGCTCGAAACGTTCCTGACGAGCGCCGTCGGCAAGGGCGTCGTGCGCGCGAAGGACACGCCGAACTTCATCGCGAACCGCGTCGGCATCTTTTCGATCCTCGCGGTGATCGCCGAAGCGGGGAAGTTCGGGCTGCGCTTCGACGAAGTGGACGATCTGACCGGCTCGCGCCTGGGCCGCGCGAAGTCGGCCACCTTCCGCACGGCGGACGTGGTCGGTCTCGATACGATGGCGCACGTCATCAAGACGATGCAGGACAACCTGGCCGACGATCCGTTCTTCCCCGTGTACGAAACGCCGGCCGTGCTTGCCGCGCTCGTCGCGAAGGGCGCGCTTGGGCAGAAGACGGGCGCCGGCTTCTACAAGAAAGACGGCAAGGCAATCAAGGTGCTCGACCCGAAGACGGGCGAGTATGTCGAAGGCGGGGCGAAAGCGGACGAACTCATCGGCCGCATCCTGAAGCGTCCTCCCGCCGAGCGCCTGAAGCTGCTGCGCGAATCGGAGCATCCGCAGGCGCAATTCCTGTGGTCGATTTTCCGCGACGTCTTCCACTACATCGCCGTGCACTTGGAATCGATCGCCGATAACGCGCGCGACGTCGATCTCGCGATTCGCTGGGGCTTCGGTTGGAACGAAGGCCCGTTCGAAGGCTGGCAAGCGGCCGGCTGGAAGCAGGTCGCGGAGTGGGTGCAAGAGCGATATCGCCGCAGGCAAGGCGTTGTCGAATGCGCCGTTGCCGTCGTGGGTGTTCGAAGGCGCCGTAGCGGAAAAGGGCGGCGTGCATACCGACGAAGGTTCGTGGTCGCCCGCGGCAGCGAAGTTCGAGCCGCGCTCGACGCTGCCTGTCTACGGCAAGCAAGTGTTCCGCGCGCCGCTGCTCGGCGAAGCCGGCGTCGATCCGAAGGCTTACGGCAAGACGCTGTTCGAAACGGATTCGGTGCGCGCATGGGTGGACGACCGCGCGGGCGAAGACGATGTCGTGATCGTCTCGTTCAAGACGCAAGATGAATACGATCGGCCCGGGCGTGCTCGACGGTCTCGCGCAAGCGATCGAATTGGCCGAGCAATCGTACAAGGGGGTTGTCGTGTGGCAGCCGACGTCGCTGAAGCTCGGTACGCCGGGCGGCCCGTTCTCGGCCGGCGCCAACCTTGAAGAAGCGATGCCCGCCTTCATGATGGGCGGCGCCAAGGGCATCGAGCCGTTCGTCAAGAAGTTCCAGCAAGGCATGCTGCGCGTGAAATACGCGAACGTGCCCGTCGTGGCGGCGGTCTCGGGTATTGCGCTCGGCGGCGGCTGCGAGCTGATGCTCCATAGCGCGAAGCGCGTGGCGCACATCGAGAGTTACATCGGCCTCGTCGAAGTCGGCGTCGGTCTGGTGCCCGCGGGCGGCGGCCTGAAGGAAGCCGCGTTGCGTGCGGCCGATGCGGCCGCCGCGGTCGGCGCATCGAACGGCGAGTTGCTCAAGTTCGTCTCGAAGTCGTTCGAGAACGCGGCGATGGCCAAGGTCTCGGCCTCTGCGCATCGAAGCCCGCGCCATGGGTTATCTGAAGCCGTCGGACACGATCGTCTTCAATGTGTTCGAGCTGCTCGACACCGCGAAGAAGGAAGCGCGCGCGCTCGCGGCGGCGGGCTACCGTCCGCCGCTGCCGGTCAAGCAGGTGCCGGTCGCCGGCCGCTCGGCGATCTCGACGATCAAGGCGCAGCTCGTCAACATGCGCGACGGCAGTTTCATCAGCGCGCACGATTTCCTGATCGCCTCGCGCATTGCCGAGGCCGTTTGCGGCGGCGATGTCGAAGCCGGTAGCCTCGTCGACGAAGAATGGCTGCTCGCGCTCGAGCGCCGCGCCTTCGTCGATTTGCTCGGCACGCAAAAGACGCAAGAGCGAATCATGGGCATGCTGCAGACCGGCAAGCCGGTGCGCAACTAACACGGCGAACGCATTCCAGGAGTTGCAAATGAGCAAACAATTGCAAGACGCATACATCGTCGCCGCGAGTCGCACGCCGATCGGCAAGGCGCCGCGCGGTGTTTTCAGGAACACGCGGCCGGACGAGCTGCTGGTTCACGCGATCAGATCGGCCGTGGCGCAAGTGCCCGGGCTCGATACGAAGGTCATCGAAGACGCCATCGTCGGCTGCGCGATTCCGGAGGCCGAGCAGGGCCTGAACGTCGCGCGGATCGGCGCGCTGCTCGCTGGCCTGCCGCAATCGGTGGGCGGCGTGACCGTCAACCGCTTCTGTGCTTCGGGCGTGACGGCGCTCGCCATGGCGGCCGACCGCATTCGCGTCGGCGAAGCCGATGCGATGATCGCGGGCGGTTGCGAATCGATGAGCATGGTGCCCATGATGGGCAACACGCCGTCGATGTCCCCGCACATCTTCGACAACAACGAGAACTTCGGCATCGCCTACGGCATGGGCCTCACGGCCGAGCGCGTGGCCGAGCGCTGGAAGGTGAGCCGCGAAGATCAAGACCGCTTCTCGCTCGAATCGCACCAAAAGGCGATCGCCGGGCAACAAGCAGGTGAGTTCAACGACGAGATTTCGCCGTACACGATCGTCGAACGCACGCCCGATCTCGCCTCGGGCGAGGTGAAGACGAAAACGCGGGAAATCGCGCTCGACGAAGGCCCGCGCCCCGATACGACGCTCGAAGGGCTCGGCAAGCTGCGCGCGGTCTTCGCGAACAAGGGTTCGGTCACGGCCGGCAACAGCTCGCAAACGTCGGACGGCGCCGGTGCGCTGATCGTCGTGTCCGAGAAGATCCTGAAGCAGTTCAACCTGACGCCGCTCGCGCGCTTCGTGAGTTTCGCCGTGCGGGGCGTACCGCCCGAAGTGATGGGCATCGGCCCGAAGGAAGCGATTCCGGCGGCGCTCAAGGCGGCGGGCTTGACGCAGGACGATCTCGATTGGATCGAACTGAACGAAGCGTTCGCGGCGCAATCGCTGGCGGTGATGCGCGAACTCGGTCTGGACCCGTCCAAGGTGAATCCGCTCGGCGGCGCGATCGCGCTCGGTCACCCGCTCGGCGCGACGGGTGCGATCCGCGCGGCAACGGTGGTGCATGGCCTGCGTCGCCGCAATCTGAAATACGGTATGGTGACGATGTGCGTCGGCACCGGCATGGGCGCGGCGGGCATCATCGAGCGGCTGTAACCCGGCGGTGATCCGGTCATGACGGTTCGTGCGCTCCGGAGCGATCCTCCGGGGCCGCGAACCGTTTTCCTTTGGAGAGAGACAATGGACGTAGTGATTGAGCGCAGTGCCGAAGGCGTGGTGACGATCGCCTTGAATCGGCCCGAAAAGAAAAATGCGATTACGTCGGCGATGTATCAAACGATGGCCGATGCGCTGGCCGACGCACAAGAGGACCCGGCTGTACGCGCGATCTTGATTCGCGGCAGCGCGACCGTCTTCAGCGCCGGCAACGATCTCGAAGATTTCATGAAGTCGCCGCCGAGCGGCGAGGACGCACCGGTGCTGCAGTTCTTGCGGCGTATCAGCGGTGCGGAAAAGCCGATCGTCGCGTCGGTGGCGGGCGTGGCGGTTGGGATCGGCACGACGTTGCTGCTGCATTGCGATTTGGTCTACGCGGCTGATTCGGCCACGTTCTCGTTGCCGTTCTCGCAATTGGGGCTGTGCCCGGAGGCCGCGTCGAGCCTGCTGCTGCCGCGCCTCGCGGGCTACCCGCTTGCGGCCGAGAAGCTGCTGCTCGGGGAAGCGTTCGACGCACAGGAGGCGCATCGGATGGGCATCGTGAATCGGTTGCTGCCGGCGGGTGAAGTCGATGCCTTCGCCTACGCGCAAGCGGTCAAGCTCAGTGCGTTGCCGGCTTCGTCGCTGCGTGTGACGAAGAGGCTCATGAAGCGTGCGAACGGGCAGGAGATCGCCGATCGGATGAAGGAAGAAGTGGTGTATTTCGGCAAGATGCTGCTCGCGCCCGAAGCGCGCGAAGCGATGATGGCGTTCTTCCAGAAGCGCAAGCCGGATTTTCGGCAGTTCGGTTGAGGCGGCGGCGCGGTGGGCCGCGATAGCCGTATCGGCGGCGACTCTATAGCGGGAGCGGCAGCGGTACTAGCAACGCCCTACGCGCCGCCGTACTCGACATAACTCGTTTCCCTGCAAAAGCTGACGAGCCGAATCCCGGCCTGGCGTGCTATGGCGATAGCGAGCGAAGACGGCGCCGAGATCGTCGCCACCATCGGAATGCCCACGCGCGCCGCTTTGCGCACCAGCTCGTAGCTGGCGCGGCTTGACAGAAACACGAAGCCGTTCGTCGTATCGATGCGATCGAGCACGAGACGGCCGATGAGCTTGTCGAGGGCGTTGTGGCGGCCGACATCTTCGAACGCGATCGAAATCGCTCCCTCGGCATCGCACCAAGCGGCCGCGTGCAGGCCACCCGTCATGCGCGTCAGCGCTTGGTGAGACGGTAGCTCGCGGGCCGCTCGCGCCAGCGCATCGGGGGCGAGCCGCGCCAGGAATCCCGTTTCCGGTACCCGCTCCGGCGACAAATCGAGCAAATCGATGCTTTCGATACCGCAGACACCGCATCCGGTGCGGCCGGCGAGCGCGCGCCGGCGCTCCTTGAGCGCGACGAACGCCTGTTGCACGACCGTCAATTCGACTTGCGCATAAGGCAGCGCCGCCCCGTCGCGATGAAAGGCAACTTCGATGTCCCGGATGTCGCTGCCGCGCTCGACGATCCCTTCTGAAATCGCAAACCCAACGGCGAATGCTTCGAGCTCGCGCGGCGTGCACATCATGACGGCATGCGAGATCCCGTTGAATACCAGCGCCACGGGCCATTCCTGGCCCACGTGATCGAGCGTCGCTTCAACCGCGCCATCGCGGTGCCGGCGTACCTTTTGCTCGGTGATGCCGGGTTCTTCGGCACCGTCCAACGGTTCGTTCAATCTGGCTCCTTGTCCATGGCGCGCGCGGTAGCTCGTCGCCACGGTTGCGGGTACCGCCCGGCGTTTCGCGCATAAGGTTCTAAAATACCCCAAGCGGGCGCCGCTTGCCCGCTTCGCGCCGGCGCATGCGCGCCAAAGGACACCGTCATGGGATTGCATGAAACGCCGTTGATGTTCGATTTCGAGCGGGTCTCGTCGGAGGATCTGACCTATATGCCGATGTCGGTCCGCTTCAATCTCGATCGTTTCGGCCTGCGCATTTCGCTCGCGCAGTGGCAATTGTTGCCCCACGCCGATCGCACGCTGCTGGCGCGCTTCCCCGTCGACGAAGACGCCCAGATCGAGCCGAACTTCGATCATGCGATCTTCGAAATGATGCGTACGCACGCAAACGTCGAGCCGGAATGGTTCACGCCCGAAGCGGAACCCGTTTGGCGCAACGCGGCCGCCGTCCCTGAAGGCATCCTCAGGCACAGCCGCGAGGCCGGCGCACAGCCGCCGAGCGTCGAGCGCTGGGGGCGACTCGATCCCTTCCAACGCTATGTCCTGACGAAACTGACGCGGAAACCCGAGGCGAGCCACGATTTCCTCCCCGCCATGCGGGAGTTCGGCCTCATCGATTGACGGCGCACCGGCGCGGGCCGCGGGGCGCCCGGCGTTGCCTGGCCGCAGCGCAAAATTATTGGGCAATGCCCTCAAGTCTCGGGTATCCGTGCCGATAACCATAAGTTGGCGCGGAAAGCCCCGGATCGATCCCGGCAAGAAGGATCGAGCGGGTGCACAGCAGTTCGTAGGCCGCCCCATCCTGAGTGCCCCTAAACCCAGGAACTCCTCCCTGGGCACTAGAACGACCGGCTTTCGACACCCAATGCGTTCCTATTTATCCAAGCGGCTATTGATCAACGTCGCCGTCGCCGTGGCTGCGCTCGGCGCAAACGCGTTCGTCGCCTACGGGCAGATCCGTAGCGAGCGCGCGACCGATTTGCGCACGACGCGCTCTATGCGCGTCAAGCGCGATCTCGATGCCTACCGCGCGACGCTCGGCTCCGGGCTCGCGGCACTCGGCCGTTTCGAGCGTTCCGGCGAGCCGATCGGCACGGGGTTCATTCATGCCCGGGAGGCGGCCCTCGCCGGCGACAAGGCACGCCTGCGCGCGGCGCTCGCCGATGACCCGTCGTTGCGCGGGGATCTCGACGCGCTCTTGGCACTGGCCGACGGGGTGGAACGCCAAACTCAGGCGGCGCTTGCTCGGGCGGCGCAGGAAACGACAGCGCCTAGCGTCGCTGCCGCCGATGCGGCCGCGACGCGCGCCTGGGTTGCCCCCGCCTATATGCAAGTGGGTTCGGCGCTCGATGTGGTGGACGCCTCCGTCGCCAAGCTGCGCGAACGCGAGGATGAGGCGTTGGAATCGTCGCTGGCGGCCTCCGCGCACTCCACGCGGCTCGCCACGCTGCTGCTCATCGTAACGATGATGGCGGGCTGCGGCATGCTGATCTACACGTTCGGCGTGCGCGAGAGTGCGGCGCGGGCGAAGATCCGCGTGGCCCGCGCGATGCGGCGCAGCGACGGGCGCTTTCGCGAACTGTTCGATGCGCATCCCGTGCCGATGTGGATCTACGACCGGGAGACGCTGGGCTTTCTCGCCGTCAACGCGGCGGCCGTCGAGCAGTACGGGTACACCGAAAGCGAGTTCGGCGCCATGACGATTCGTGACTTATGCTGGCCCGACGAAATCGCCCGGCTCGAGTCGCACCTCCAGCGCGAGTACGCTGCTCCGCGCCGCGGCCGGATATCGGCGGGCGTATGGCGGCAACGCCGCCGCGACGGCACGCAGCTCAGCGCCGACATCACGAATCACGCGCTGACGTTCATGGGCCGCCCGGCGACGTTCGTGCTGGCCGACGATGTGACGGAGCAAATCAAGGCCGAAGCCGAGGCGCAGCGCTCGAATCAGATGCTCGAGACGGTGATCGACAACATCCCCCAGCGCATTTTCTGGAAAGACCGCGATTCGCGCTATCTCGGCTGCAACATGGCTTTCGCGCGCGACGCCGGCCTGGCCTACACGGAGCAGGTGATCGGCAAGACCGACGAGGATATGCCCTGGGGCGCGCTTGCCGCCTCGCTGCGCAGGGCCGACAAGGAAGTGATCGAGTCGGGCGTGCCGAAGATGAACCACGAATTCGATGTGCTGATCGACGGCGTGCACCGCGCGGGCATTACGAGCAAGATTCCGCTGACGAACGGCGACGGCACCGTCATCGGCGTGCTCGGCTCCTACACGGACGTGACCGACCGCAAGCGCTCCGATCTCGCATTGCGTCTGCAAAGCCGCGCGCTCGATGCGAGCGTCAACGCCGTGTCTGATCACCGCCGCGTCCGACGGCGGCCACGTGATCGAGTATGCAAACCCGGCGTTCAAGCGCATCACGGGCTACGATCCGGCGGAAGTCGTCGGTCAGGATTGCCGCTTCTTGCAGCGGGACGACTGCGATCAGGAAGGGCTGGTCGCGATTCGCGAAGGGCTCGCGGCGAACCGGGAAGTGAGTGCCGTGTTGCGTAACTATCGCAAGGACGGGGCGCTGTTTTGGAATCAGCTGTTTGTGGCGCCGGTGCCCGATGCGGACGGCAATACCACCCACCATATCGGCGTCATCAACGACGTAACCGATCTGATTCGTTACCAGGAGCAGCTCGAGTATCAAGCGAACTACGACGGTCTCACCCGCTTACCCAATCGGAACCTCTTGCGTGAACGCTTGGATCAAGCGATCGCGCGCGGCAAGCCGCTCGCCGTCGTCTTCATCGATTTGGACGGCTTCAAGAACGTCAACGACAGCCTCGGTCACAGCGTAGGCGATCGGCTGCTCGGGCGTAGTGGGCGAACGGCTCGCGCGGAGTGCGCGGCCGAGCGATACCGTGGCGCGGCACGGCGGTGACGAGTTCGTGATCGTGCTAACCGACGCCGTGGACGAGAAGACCCTAATCGGTTGGATGGAGCGTGTGCGCGCGACGATCTCGGAACCCGTCTGGCTCGACGGCACGGAGCTTTATGTCGGCTGCAGCATGGGCGCGAGCTTGTTCCCGCAAGACGGCGAGGACGTGGAAACCCTGCTGAAGAAGGCCGATCTGGCGATGTACCGCGCAAAGGACATGGGCCGCAACACGTTCCAGTTCTATCAACCGGAGATGAATACGAGCGTCGGCGCGCGGCTCAATCTCGAGCGGCGCTTGCGCCGTGCGTTGCGCGACGGCGAGTTCTTGCTGCATTACCAGCCGCAGGTGGACATCGACACGGGCCAGATCGTCGGCATGGAAGCGCTGGTGCGCTGGCTCGATCCCGGAGGTGGGGCTGGTGCCGCCTTCGGCGTTTATTCCCGTGGCGGAGGAGAGCGGGCTCGATCGGTCCGTTGTCGGAGTGGGTGCTGCGCGAAGCGTGCCGGCAGAACAAGGCGTGGCAGGACGAAGGTTTGCCGCCGGCGCGCGTGTCGGTGAATTTGTCGGCGCGGCAGTTTCAGCAGCGCGACATCGCGAAGCTCGTGATGGCGATTCTCGAAGAAACCGGCCTCGAGCCGCAGTATCTCGAACTCGAGCTGACCGAGAGCACGATCATGCGCAACGCCGAGGAGGCGGTGACGATGCTCGCCGAGCTGCACGCGCTCGGCATCGGCCTCGCGATCGACGACTTCGGCACCGGTTATTCGAGCTTGAGCTATCTGAAGCGTTTTCCCGTGCGATCGACTCAAGATCGACCGCTCGTTCGTGTCGGACATCGGCGCGTCGAACGACGACGAGACGATCACCTCGGCCATCATCGCGCTGGCGCACTCGTTGCAGCTTCAGGTGATCGCGGAAGGCGTGGAAACGGCGGCGCAGCTCGATTTCCTGAAGGAGCGCGCGTGCGACGAAATGCAGGGCTACTTCTTCGCACGGCCGATGCCGCACGACGCCATCCCCGCGCTGCTGCAGCAGACGCGTGCCCCATACTACGGCGTGACCGGCGACGTTCCGGCTTGACGGGCACGCCGCCCGCGGGCGAGCGGCGGAACGTCAGGCCAGTTCGGCAGCTTGCGCGGACGGCGGTCGGCGTCGGTCGCCACGTAGGTGAGCGTGGCTTCGGTCACTTTGACGAGTTCTTCGGTCAGGCTCATGCGTTGCGCGAACACCTCGACCGAGACGGTGATCGAGGTGGTGCCCGTTTTCACGATATCGGCGTAAAAGCTGAGCAGATCGCCGACGAATACCGGCTGCTTGAAGACGAACGAATTGACGGCGACGGTTGCGACGCGGCCATTGGCGCGTCGGCTCGCCGGGATCGAGCCGGCGATGTCGACCTGCGCCATGATCCAGCCGCCGAACACGTCGCCGTGCACGTTGGCGTCCGAGGGCTGCGGCACGACGCGCAGGGCGCAATTCTTCTGCGGAAGCAGCGGGGGGGAAATAGTCATCGGGTTACCTGTTCTGCGACAATGGGCCGAGCCTGCGACAATGGTCGGCAGCGAAAGGCCGGCCAGCGAAATTGTACGGGCAAACGCCGACTCGGCGCACGCCTCGTGCCGGGGGCGCGGGCGTCGCCGTTCCGCTGCGCGCGCGCCGGGCAGGCGAAACGAAAACGCCCGCACCGCAGGCCGCCTTTCGATCCGCCGCCGCTGCGGCTTCGTTTTCGTCCGGACTCATGCGCCGCTATAGCTCATCGACAGAAGCCGCACCCGCGGCTACCCCCGGCGCCGCGCGCCGCGACTGGCAGACGATTCGTTCGCTGCTGCCTTACATCGCCGAGTACAAAGGGCGCGTGGCGCTTGCGCTGTCGTGCCTCATCGGCGCGAAGCTCGCCAATCTCGGGGTGCCGATCGTCATGAAGCATATCGTGGACGGCCTGTCGCCCATGCGTGCGCTGACGGCGCTCGGGCGCGCCCAGCACGAGCCGGCGATCGTGCTGGCCGGCGGCATGGGCCTGCTCGTTCTCGCCTATGCGCTGGTGCGGCTCTCTACCTCGCTGTTTACCGAACTGCGCGAGATCTTGTTTTCGAAGGTGACGGAAAGCGCCGTGCGCCAAGTCGCCTTGAAGGTGTTCCGCCATCTGCATTCGCTCTCGCTGCGCTTTCATCTGGACCGGCAAACGGGCGGTATGTCGCGCGATATCGAGCGCGGTACGCGCGGCATTTCGCAATTGATCTCGTACTCGCTTTACAGCATCTTGCCGACGCTCGTCGAAGTCGGTCTCGTGCTGGGCTTTTTTATCGTCAAATACGAGGCTTATTACGCGCTGGTCGCGTTCGCCGCCTTGGTGACGTACATCGTCTTCACGGTCAAGGTGACGGAGTGGCGTACGCACTTTCGCCGCACGATGAACGAACTCGATTCGCCGGGCCAACTCACGTGCGATCGATTCGCTGCTCAACTACGAGACGGTCAAGTACTTCGGCAACGAAGACTGGGAAACGCGGCGCTACGACGAAAACCTGAAGCGCTATCGGGCTGCGGCGATCAAATCGCAAAATTCGCTGTCGGTGCTGAACTTCGGCCAGCAAGCGATCATCGGCACGGGGCTCGTCTTAATCTTGTGGCGCGCGACGCAAGGCGTCATGGCGGGACGGCTTACGCTCGGCGATCTCGTGCTCATCAATACGTTCATGCTGCAGTTGTACATCCCGCTGAACTTCCTCGGGGTGGTTTATCGCGAGCTGAAGCAAAGCCTTACCGATATGGACCGGATGTTTACGCTGCTCGGCGCCGCGCGCGAGGTGCCGGACGCGCCTGGGGCACCGGCGCTTGCCGTGCGCGGCGGCGAAGTGCGCTTCGAGCATGTGCGCTTCGGCTATGAGAGCGCGCGCGTGATTCTGGACGGGGTGACGTTTTCGATCGCGGCCGGCACGACGACGGCTGTGGTGGGGCCGAGCGGTTCGGGCAAATCCACCTTGGCGCGGCTGTTGTTCCGCTTTTACGATCTCGATCGCGCGGCCGGCGGGGCGATTACGATCGACGGACAGGACATGCGCGACGTGACGCAAGACTCGCTGCGCGCGGCGATCGGCATCGTGCCGCAAGACACGGTTCTATTCAACGATACGGTGTACTACAACATCGCCTACGGACGCCCAGAAGCGACACGCGACGAGGTTATCGCGGCCGCGCGTGCGGCGCATATCCACGATTTCATCGAAGGCTTGCCGAAGGGTTACGACACGCCCGTGGGCGAGCGCGGGCTGAAGCTGTCGGGCGGGGAGAAGCAGCGCGTGGCGATCGCCCGGACCTTGCTCAAGAACCCGCCGATTCTTATTTTCGACGAAGCGACATCCGCGCTCGATTCGCACTCGGAACGGGCGATTCAGCACGAACTCGATCAGATCGCGCGGGGGCGCACGACGCTCGTCATCGCGCACCGGCTCTCGACCGTCGTGCACGCCGAGCAGATCATCGTGATGGATCACGGGCGCATCGTCGAGCGGGGCACGCATGCGCAGTTGCTGGAAGCGGGCGGCGCGTTCGCGCAGATGTGGGCGCTGCAGCAGCGTGCCGCGTCGCGTGCGCACGCACAAAGCGAAGGCGCTTGAGCGTCTGCGGTCGAGCGTTCTCGGTTCGTGCCTTCGATGGAGCGTGTCCGGTCGATCGTCCGGTTCGCCTTGCGCAGCCACGGATCGATGCGCCTAGAGGCGGCCGCTAACCGCTAACCGGCCATGCTCCTACTACCGGCGGCACGCAATGCGGCATCGAGCGCACACAATTGATCGGGCGTGCCGACGTTCTCCCAGCGCCCATCGTATCGCTCGCCGCTCGCGCGCCCCGCGGCGATTGTCTCTCGGTAATAGGGCGTCAGCGCGCGGCGTTCCCCCGGCGCGAGCGCGCGGAACATCCGCGTATCGTAGACGCCGATATTGCCGAACGTGTAACGGGCCGCCCCGTCGAGCGACAAGCGCCCGGCATCGTCGAGCGCAAAATCGCCGCGCGGATGAAACACCGGATTCGGCACCATGACGAGATGCATGCGCGGTTCGGCGGATGCCGCCATTCGCGCGGCCGGCTCGCGCAGCCGTGCGTAATCGAATTCGCAGAAGACGTCCCCGCTAACAGCCGCGAACACGCTCGGCAGGCCGCGCCGATTCCAGCAGCGGCAACGCTTTCGCAATGCCGCCGGCCGTTTCGAGCGCTTCGCTTTCGGCCGAATAAAGCAGTTGTACGCCGTAGCGCGCGCCATCGCCGAGGCAGGCCTCGATTTGCTCGCCGAGCCAAGCGTGGTTGACGACAATCTTCGCGATGCCCGCTTGCGCCAGGCGTTCGATTTGCCAAACGATCAGCGGCTTACCGCCGGCTTCGAGCAGCGGCTTGGGACAGGTGTCGGTCAGCGGACGCATCCGCTCGCCGCGGCCCGCGGCGAAAATCATGGCCGTTGTCAGCGCATCCGTCATCGATCGTGCCGCCCGCTCAAAACGTATAGCCGACTTGCGTCGAGCGGGTTTCGAGATCGTCGAGCACGCGCGCGAACGGCGCGAGCGGCCGATAGCGCTCGGCTACTTTGCGCGCGTAGCCGACAAAGCGCGGCAAATCGTCGAGATAGCGGGCCTTGCCGTCGCGGTAGTGCAAGCGCGCGAACAAGCCCAAAATCTTGATGTGTCGTTGCAGCCCAATCCATTCGACTTGCCGATAGAACTCGCCGAAATCGGGATCCACAGGCAGGCCGGACTTTTTCGCGCGCTCCCAGTAGTAGACGAAGCAGTCGAGTTCGAACTCCTCTTCCCAGCTAATGAACGCGTCGCGCAGCAGCGATGCCATGTCGTAGGCGATGGGCCCATACACCGCATCCTGAAAATCGAGCACCCCGGGGTTGGGCTCGCAGATCATCAGGTTGCGCGGCATGAAATCGCGCAGCATGTACACCTGCGGCTGCGCGCGGGCACTGGCGATCAACAGCGCGTAGGTACGATCGAGCACGCCGCGCATTTTTTCGTCCACCTCTCGGCCGAGGTGACGGGCGACGTACCACTCGGGCATCAGCTCCATCTCGCGGCGCAGGAACGCTTCGTCGAACGGCGGCAGCACGCCCTCGCGCGACGTGGATTGCCAACGGATCAAGCTATCGATCGCATCGCGCATGAGCGGCTTGGCGCGCACGGTGTCGTTCGAGTCCAGTTCGGCGATGTAGGGGCGCGTGCCGAGATCCGTCAGGAGCATGAAGCCGGCGTCGAAGTCGCACTCGAGTACCTGCGGCACGTGCACGCCGGCGTCGGCCAGCATCTTCGCGACAGCCGCGAACTCGCGGCATTTCTCGGGCGGAGGAGCATCGACGGCAATCAGCGACAGCCCGTGTTCGGATGCGCTCCCAAGCCGAAAGTAGCGGCGGAAGCTGGCGTCGGCGGAAGCGGGGACGAGGCTTGGCAGGTCCAGACCATAGCGGTGGGCGAACGTATCGAGCCAGGCGGCGAGGGCAGCTTGCCGGGTGTCGGCGAGGGAATCGGTCATCGTATCGGGGGAGGGCAAAACGTCTTGCCATATAATACCCGACGACTTTTTATGTTGCGCCTTGTTCCCGTGTCGGCTTTCGCACGGTTCCGTTCGACTGCTCGTCGCCCGCATGCGTGCGTTCGTCGCCGCCGCGACCCGCCCTTCGCTCGCGTGCGGTACGGGTAACGTGCGACGGGCGCTTGATCCCGCCGCCGAGCCGATTCGCCAAACGATAGATGCCGCCCAGACAGCCCATTTTCACCAATATTCCCGGCGACAAGCTGCCGCGCTTGAGGCGGCTCGCTGCGGCGTTGATCGCCGTACCGGGCATCATGCCTTCCCTCGCGCATGCTCAGTTGACAGGAGCGGCCGCGCAGCCGCAGCCGATCGACGCGCCATGGGGGCTGCGCCTTGCGCCGCAACTCGAAGAGCACCCGCTGGCTGCCGGCAGCCAACCGGCCACCTTCGTGATCGGCGACGGCGCCGGCGGCACGTCCGATCAGGACGTGGCCGTCAAGGGCTCGGCCGAGCTTCGGCGCAACGTGGCCGTCATCAAAGCCGATGCCTTTCATTACGATCAAGACACGGATATGGCCGACGCCTACGGCAACGTACGCGTGATCGAGAACGGCGTGCTGTTCGCGGGGCCGGAAGCGCACTTGAAGGTCGAGGCGAGCCAAGGCTACATGCCCCTGCCGAAGTACCACTTCAATTCGAACGGCGGCTCGGGCAGCGCGCAGCGCGTCGATCTGCTGGACAGCGAGCGTTCCGAGTTCACGAGCGGCACTTATACCGCTTGCCAGTGTGCGAATCCATCGTGGTACATCCGCGGCACGCGCTTCGATTTCGATACCGGCGCGGACGAAGGCGTCGCGCACAACAGCGTCCTGTTTTTCCAAGGCGTGCCGATTTTCGCGAGCCCGTGGATGTCGTTCCCGCTCACGAGCGATCGTCGCAGCGGCTTGTTGCCGCCGCAGTTCTCGATAGGTTCGACGAACGGTTTCGAGCTGACGCTGCCGTACTACTTCAACATCGCACCGAATCGCGATTTGACGTTGACGCCGCGCATTATCAGCAAGCGCGGCGTGCAGACGCAGGCGGCTTTCCGCTATCTGTCGCCGTCCTACTCGGGCGCGCTCACGGCCGAATTCTTGCCGAACGACGCGATCAAGCACGAGAACCGCTATGCGATTTACTGGCAGCACGCGCAGGATCTAGGTCACGGCTTCGGCGCCTACGTCTCGTATAACAAGGTTTCGGACAACACCTACACGCAGGATTTGGCGTCGGCCGGCAATCAGTTCGTCATCGGCACCCAGCTGTTGTTCCAGCAGGAAGCGGGGTTGACGTATAACAACGGGCCCTGGTCGGTCCTCGCGCGCGAGCGAGCACTGGCAGACGCTGCAAAACTCGGCGCCGCCGTACGGCCGCGAGCCCGCAGTTGAACGTGAAGTACACGAAGTACAACGTCGGCGGCTTCGATTTCGGCGCGGAAGCCGACTACACGCGTTTTCGCGATCACATCGGCCGATTCGACCGAGGGCGATCGGCTGATGTTCAACCCGTACGTTTCGTACGGGGTCATCGGGCCGGGTTATTTCGTCGTGCCGAAGGTGCAATGGCACTTCGCGTCGTACGACCTCAGTCATATTTCCAGCACGGCGCCCGCGGGGCAACCGAAGGCGTTCACCGAGTCGATTCCGACGCTCAGCTTCGACAGCGGGCTCGTTTTCGATCGTTCGGTTCGCTTGTTCGGCGACGACTACATCCAGACGCTCGAGCCGCGGCTGTACTACGTCTACACGCCGTATCGCGATCAGAAGCTTCGCGCCGATGTTCGATACCGCCGAAGCGGACTTCGGCCTCGCCGAAATCTTTACGCCGAATACGTTCGTCGGCAACGACCGGATCGCCGACGCGAATCGCCTCACGGCCGGCGCTGACCACCCGCTTCATCAACCCGGCGACGGGCGACGAACGCGCGCGCTTCGTCATTGCGCAGCAGTACTACTTCACCGACCAGCGCGTGACGCTCGGGACGGATACGCCCGACCCCGGCTACCGGCCATTCCGACTTGCTGGCCGGGGCCTCGCTGAAGCTCGGGGCCGGTTTCTCGTCGGAAACGGCGTTCCAATATAATGCCGACGACGACCAGCTCGTGCGCGCTAGCGTCGGGTTCGGGTTCAGTCCGGCCGAGCGCAAGGTCATCAACGTGGCCTATCGATACACGCGCGCGAACCACGACGCTTGCCAACAAGCCGATCAATCAGCTCCTGATCTCGGCCGAGTGGCCGCTTACGCACCGGCTTTACGCGGTGGCACGCATGAACTACGATCTGTCCGGGCATCGACTCATCGACGGCCTAGTCGGCTTCCAGTACGATGCCGATTGCTGGGTCTTCGGTATCGGGGCCCAGCGTTATGCGAACGGCCAGAACTCGACGGGGCAGTGTACGAGGGACACGCGCATGCTGGCGCAGTTGACGCTCAAGGGATTGTCGAACGTCGATAATGGCCTCGTGACGGCGTTCCGCGCCGGTGTGGCAGGCTACCAGCCGCCGCCGCCGGCGCCGCCGCCGTTGGCGCGCTTCACGAATTACGAGTGATCGTACGAGCAATGCGCATGACCGTTTCGGCTCGTGCGCGCAAAAACGGGGTGCGAAAAGCGGCCCGAGATATTTTGGAGCATGTGTGGCAATCGTGAATAAGCTTCGCTTGGCAACGCTCGCGGCCTCGTTGGCCGCCGCCGTTTTCCTGCCGGTCGCGCCGGTTGCGGCTCAGGCATTGAGCCGGGCGCCGGCCGGCCAGCCGGTCGACTCCGTCGCCGCTATCGTCAACGACGACGTCATCACCGTACGCGAACTCGACGAGCGCACCAGCCTGATCGCGCGGCGCCTTCAGCAGCAGCACGCGCCGGTGCCGCCGGAAGACCAACTGCGCGCGCAAGTGCTCAATCAAATGGTGCTCGAGCGCGTTCAGCTTGAAAAGGCGAAGGACGACGGCATCGTCGTGAGCGACGCGGATGTCGAGAAGACGCTGCAGCGGCTCGCGGCGGCCAACAACATGCCGCTCGATCAATACCGCGCGCGAATCGAAGCCGAGGGCGTATCGTGGCCGGTGTTCACGCGCGACGCTCGCAACGAGTTGACGCTCTCGAAGCTGCGCGAGAAAGAGGTCGACAGCAAGGTGACGGTGTCCGACGCCGAAGTGGCGAACTACATCGCGAGCCAGCGTGGGCCGGGCGTCCGGGCGCAGCAAGATCTGCGCATCGAACATATTCTCGTGAAGGTGCCGGCCGGTGCGGCTCAAGATGTCGTCGATGCCGCGCAGAAGAAGGCCGCGGCGATCTTGCAGCAAGCGAAGGGCGGCGCCAAATTCGAATCGCTCGCGAAGGACGAATCGCAGGCGGCCGATGCGAAGCAAGGCGGCGATCTCGGGTTCAAGGCACCGGGAAATCTCCCCGACGCGTTCGTCAAGGCAGCATCGCAATTGCGTCCCGGCGAGGTCGCGCCCGATCTGATTCGCACCGACGACGGCTTCGAGGTGGTACGGCTCGTCGATCGGCGCATCGGCGTGGGCGGCTCGGCGGCCGACGCGCCGAAGCTCGTGCAAACGCACGTGCGCCATATTCTGATTCGCGTCGGCGACGGCCAGCCTGAAGCCGGCGGCACGGCAGAAGCTGCTCGAACTGCGGCAGCAGATCGAGGCGGGCGGTGATTTCGCTCAATTCGCGCGCACCTATTCGCAAGACGGCTCCGCGTCGCAAGGCGGCGATCTCGGCTGGATCAGCCCCGGCGAAACGGTGCCCGAGTTCGAGCGGGCGATGAACGATTTGAAGGACGGTGAGATCAGCGAACCGGTCCGCAGCGAATACGGCTACCACTTGATTCAAGTGCTCGGCCGGCGCGAGGCCGAGGGCTCGGTGCAGCAGCAAATGGACTTGGCGCGCCAAGCCATCGGCCAGCGCAAGGCGGAGCAAGCCTACGCGGACTGGCTGCGTCAGCTGCGCGATTCCGCGTACGTTCAATACAAGACCGGTGGCCCGCTCGCGCAGCAGTGAGCCGATAGACGATGACCAGCGTCCCCCCGAGCGTAGCCCCGCTGAATATCGCGATCACCACGGGTGAGCCGGCCGGCGTCGGGCCCGAGTTGACGGCCGCCGCGCTCGCGGGCGCCGCGGCGCATTGGCCGTGGCGTGAAATTCACGGTGTTGGGCGATGCCTCGCTGCTCGAGGAGCGTGCTCGCGCGGTGAACGTCGATTGGGCGGCGCTGCGGGCGGCGGGGCATGTCGAGGTCGCTCACCGGCCGCTCGCCGCGCTTTCTCGGGCCGGGCGGCTCGATGCCGCGAACGGCCGCTACGTGCTCGGCTTGCTGGACGACGCGATCGACGGCGCATTGGGTGGCGCATTTCGATGCGATCGTCACGGCGCCGCTGCAAAAGAGCACGATCAACGATGCCGGCGTCCCTTTCACCGGGCATACGGAATATCTCGCCGAGCGCACGGGTACGGCGCGCGTCGTCATGATGCTGGCCGGTACGGGCGTGCGCCCGTTGCGCGTGGCGCTGGCCACGACGCATTTGCCGCTCAAGGATGTCCCGGCCGCGCTCACTATCGATGGGCTCGTCGAAACGATCGCAATCATCGATCGCGATTTGCGCCGCGACTTCGGCTTGCCTGTGCCGCGTATCCTCGTGACGGGGCTCAATCCGCATGCGGGCGAGAACGGCTATCTCGGCCGAGAAGAGATCGATGTCATTTCGCCGGCATTGGCGCAGGCGGCTCAGCGCGGCATCGACGCACGCGGCCCCTATCCGGCCGATACGCTGTTTCAGCCGCGCTATCTCGAGAACGCCGATTGCGTTCTCGCGATGTTCCACGATCAAGGGTTGCCGGTGCTCAAGTACGCCACCTTCGGTGAAGGGGTCAACATCACGCTGGGGCTGCCGATCATTCGCACGTCGGTCGATCACGGCACCGCGCTCGACCTTGCCGGTACGGGACGTGCCGACGCGGGTAGTATGATTGCCGCCCTGGATACGGCCGTCACGATGGCGCGCAATCGGCGCGTTAGTTGACGATCGCCGCCGGCCGCGTGGCCAGGTGGCGCTTTTCGTTCATTTCGGTTTCCTTTCGATGTCCACCAGCAGACAGCATCAAGGCCATTTCGCGCGTAAGCGGTTCGGGCAAAACTTCCTCGTCGATCTCGGAATCATCGATTCGATCGTCTCGCTGATCGCGCCCGAGCGCGGGCAGCGCATGGTCGAGATCGGCCCCGGCCTCGGCGCGCTCACCGAGCCGCTGGTCGAGCGCCTGGCGACGCCGGAGGCACCGCTGCATGCGGTCGAACTCGATCGAGATCTGATCGCGCGATTGCAAAACAAGTTCGGCGAGCGCTTAGCGCTTCACGCAGGCGATGCGCTGGCCTTCGATTTCTCCTCGCTCGTGGATACGCGCGAGCAGCCGACGCTGCGTATTGTCGGTAATTTGCCGTACAACATCTCCAGCCCGTTGTTGTTCCACCTCATGACGTTCGCGCCGATCGTCGTCGATCAACACTTCATGCTGCAAAACGAGGTGGTGGAGCGGATGGTGGCCGAGCCTGGCACGAAGGCGTTCGGGCGGTTGTCGGTGATGCTGCAGTACCGTTATGTCATCGACAAGCAGCTCGATGTGCCGCCCGAGTCGTTCCAGCCGCCGCCGAAAGTCGATTCGGCCATTGTGCGGATGATTCCGTATGCGCCGCACGAGCTGGCGCCCGTGGACATGACCACGTTCGGCGAACTCGTGACCGCGGCGTTCTCGCAGCGGCGCAAAATGCTGCGCAATACGCTGGCGGCGTACCGGGACCGGGTGGATTTCGACGGGCTCGGCTTCGATCTTGCGCGGCGCGCCGAGGATGTGTCCGTCGCCGAGTACGTGCGCGTGGCGCAGGTGCTAGGCGAACCTCCAGCGCAATCGTAATTCGCTAGGGCTAGCTGCTAGGCGGCGTAGCAGGCAATGGCGCCGCCGTGCCCACCATGCCGTAACGCAGGCCCGTTCGCCTCGAACGGGCGGCTCTTCCCATCGGCGGCCGGGCGAGCGGCTTGCGCGGTTTCTTGATAGATTCGCTTCTTTTCGACGAAACCGGAGTTCACGATGCGATTGCTGCATACGATGCTGCGAGTGGGCGATCTCGACCGCTCGCTCAAGTTCTACACCGAACTGCTCGGCATGAAATTGCTGCGCCGCCAAGACTATCCCGAAGGGCGCTTTACGCTTGCCTTCGTTGGCTACACCGACGAAAGCGAGGGCGCGGTGCTCGAGCTTACGCACAACTGGGATACGAAAACGTACGATCTCGGCGCCGGCTACGGCCATATCGCGATCGAGGTCGACGATGCCTATGCCGCCTGCGAGAAAATCAAGGCGCAAGGCGGGAACGTGACGCGCGAAGCGGGGCCGATGAAACATGGCACGACCGTCATCGCATTCGTCGCCGATCCGGACGGCTACAAGATCGAGTTCATCCAGAAGAAAACGCAGTAAGGAGCGAGCACTACAAAGCGTCGAGCGTGGCCCTGAAGCGGCCGCGCAGGCGCGCTGGCCGCCGCAACGCTGCGCGCTGCGCGACATTCCCTCAAAGCGCCGGCAGCAACTCCGGCGGATGATGCTTGAGCGTGTGCCGCGCCTCGCGAAATTCGGGGAAGATCGATTCCACCGTTTGCCAAAAGCGCGGGCTGTGATTCATTTCGCGCAAATGCGCCAGTTCATGGGCGACGACGTAATCGACGATCGACAGCGGAAAGTGAACGAGCCGCCAGTTCAGGCGAATGCGGCCATCGCTCGAACAGCTGCCCCAGCGGGTGGCCGCCGACGACAACGCATGGCCCTTATATGCGACACCGAGCTTGTCGGCGTAGTAGTCGAGCCGTTCGCCGAATATGCGTTTGGCTTCGGTTTGCAGCCATCCTTGCACGCGGTCTTTGATCTGTTGTGCGTCGGCATGCGCGGGTAACGCCAACGACAGCGTGGCCGCCTGCGCATCGAACATGAGCGCGGCGTTCGTCGAGCCGAGCGCGATCTGCACAGGCTTGCCGAGGTAGGGGATCTGCGCTCCGTCGCGCCATTCGATGCGCGGCAACGCGCGCTGCTCGGTGCGCGTCTGCCATTCCGCCAGCTTCGCGAAAATCCACCGCTCCTTGCCCGCGATCGCCGTTTCGATGTCGGCAAGCGTGACCCAGCGCGGCGCCGTAATGGCCAAGCCGCTGCTATCGATCGAAAACCCGATCGTGCGTCGCGCCGATCGCTTCAGCGCATATTCGACGGTGCGTCCGTTCAGCGTCAGGCGCCGCAGTTTCACGCCGTTCGGCGTGGGATCCTGCCTAGGCGGGGCCGAAGTAGCCGGCGGCGCGGACGCGCCCGCATCGGCCGCGTCCGCGAAGAGCGGCAGATCGAGCTGTCGGTTGTCGAGCGCGGTCGCCGTAGGCGGCTTGGCGGACTTGGGCATCGGTGGCAGATGGGCTAGAGGGATGCTTTCGCTTCGTGTTGGCAGGACAGTCGGTTTGCTGCTGGCATGCCGGTGCTTGTTGCGATGGACGCGCCAACGTCACGTCGAGCGGATGGGCGGTCCAGTGCCGGTAGGCCGCGGGCGCATCAGCTCCGCGCGGTATCTCCGCCGTCCGACGCGTTTCCGTTTCCGTTTCCGCGCCGCGAGCGCACGCCGACACCGGCGAAACCATTGGCATCATCATAAGCGCCCGGATCGATTCGCCGCATTTCCGTTTCGATCCATGTTTCGACGCGTCGATTCAATTCGTCGGGCGTAAGGCCGGTACTATCGATGGGCTTGCCGATCGATACCGTTACCGTGCCCGCGTATTTGATGAAAGAGTTGCGCGGCCAGACATGCCCCGCATTGTGCGCGATCGGCACCACAGGCGCCCCGGCATCGATCGCGAAGCGCGCGCCGCCGGTCTTGTACTTGCCTTGCTTGCCGACGGTGGTGCGCGTGCCTTCGGGGAACATGATGACCCACGCGCCTTCGCTCATGCGCAGCCGCCCTTGCTTCACCACGGAGGCAAAGGCGTATTTGCCCTCCTTCCGGTCGATCTGAACCATCTTCAGCATCCCTAGCGCCCAACCGAAGAACGGAACATAAAGCAGTTCGCGCTTGAACACATAGCACAACGGGCGCGGCATGAGCGCCGGGAACGCCAGTGTTTCCCAGGCGGATTGATGTTTCGAGAGCAGCACGGCGGGCCCGTCGGGCAAATTCTCCGCGCCTTCGATGCGATAGCGAATGCCGTTCAGATACCGAACGACGCTAAGCGTGCTGCGACACCAGCCGACCGCCATCCAATAGCGCCGATCCGCATTCAGGAACGGAAAGGCGATGAAGCAAGCCGTCGCGTACGGGACCGTGAAGACAATGAAATACAGCAACAGCAATAGCGAGCGGAGGAAGCGAATGAATGGCATCGGTGTCGTCGATCGGTTGGCGTCGGGCGTGCTCGCGGGCAGTCAGGCAGGCGGTGGGCAGGCGGGCAATCAGTCGGGCTGATCCGCGAGGAACGACAGGGCGAAGCTTTTCAAGTCGTCGTGCACCTTCGTGCCCTCGGGTAGCCCACCGGCCGCCAGCGTCTTCTTGCCTTTGCCCGTCAGCACCAGGTGCGTCGGGAAGCCGAGCGCGGCGCCGGCCTGCAAATCGCGCAGCGCATCGCCGACAACGGGCGTCGTGGCTGCGTCGATTTCAAAGCGGTCGAGGATCATCTGCAACATGCCCGGCTTCGGCTTGCGGCATTCGCAGTGATCCTCGGCCGTGTGCGGGCAGAAGAAGACGGCATCGATGCGGCCGCCGACGACCGCCGCCGCGCGATGCATCTTCAAATGCATGGCGTTGAGCGCCGCCATGTCGAACAAGCCGCGGCCGATGCCGGACTGGTTCGACGCGATCGCGACGCGATAGCCTGCCTGGTTCAGGCGTGCGATCGCCTCGAGGCTGCCCGGGATCGGGATCCACTCGTCCGGCGATTTGACGAACGCGTCGGAATCGACGTTGATCACGCCGTCGCGATCGAGGATGACGAGCTTCTTGGCGGATGTCATAGAGGTTGCTTCGACCTTTGCCTTGTTACCTTGTTACCTTGTTACGTCGCTTCTTGCTACGTGGTGAGCTGCTACGCCGCGAGCTTCGAGATGTCGGCCACGCAATTCATCTGCGCGTGCAACTCGGCCAACAGTGCAAGCCGGTTCTTGCGCAAAGCCGGGTCGTCGGCGTTGACCATCACGTCGTTGAAGAACGTATCGACGGGATCGCGCAGTGCCGCCAACGCGGACAGGGCGCGCGTGTAATCGCGTTGCTCCAGTTGCGCTTGAACGGCCGGCGCGACTTTTTGCAGTTGCTCGGAAAGCGACCGCTCCGCCGGCTCGACCAGCAGCGCCGGTTGCACCGATACGCCGGCCCCGGCGACGCTCGCCTCGGTTTCCGACTTCTTCAGGATGTTCGTGATGCGCTTATTGGCGGCGGCCAGCGCACCGGCTTCGGGCAGCGCGGAAAACTCGCGCACGGCATCGAGCCGCGCGACGATGTCGTCGAGCTTGCGCGGTTGCAGGCCAGCACGGCCTCGATTTCGCTCGCGGCATGGCCGCGTTCGCGCAGCAAGCCACGCAGGCGATCCATGAAGAATCCGTAGAGCGCGTCCGTGCAATCGGCGATTTGCACCGTTGTGCCGAAGCAGCGCGCGACTTCACGCAGCAACGCAACGAGATCGACCGGCAATTGCTTTTCGACCAGGATGCGCAGGACGCCGAGCGCATGGCGGCGCAGCGCGAACGGATCTTTTTCGCCCGTCGGCGCGAGCCCGATGCCCCAGATGCCGACGAGCGTTTCGAGCTTGTCGGCGAGTGCGACGGTCGTGCCGACACCGGTGGCGGGCAGCGCGTCGCCGGAGAAGCGCGGCTGGTAGTGTTCCGTGCAGGCAAGGGCGACTTCCTCCGCTTCGCCGTCGTGGCGCGCGTAGTAGGTGCCCATCGTGCCTTGCAGCTCGGGGAATTCGCCGACCATGTCGGTCAGCAAATCGGCCTTCGCGAGCCGCGCGGCGCGTGCGGCCAGCGCGGGATCGGCACCGACGAGCGGGGCAATGACGCGCGCGAGCGCTTCGAGGCGTTCCACGCGCTGCGAGCTGCGAGCCGAGCTTGTTGTGATAGACGACGTTCGCGAGCAACGGGACGCGATCGGCCAGCGGCTTCTTCTTGTCCTGCTCGAAGAAGAATTTCGCATCGGCCAGGCGCGGGCGCACGACGCGTTCGTTGCCTTCGATGATGTCGCCGGGCGTGTCCGTCTCGATGTTCGAGACGATCAGAAAGCGCGAGCGCAGCTTACCGGCCTGCATCGGTGAGCGCGAAATACTTCTGGTTCGTCTGCATCGTCAGGATCAGGCATTCCTGCGGCACTTGCAGGAATTGATCGTCGAAGCGGCATTCGTAGACGACCGGCCATTCCACGAGCGCGGTGACTTCGTCGAGCAGCGCGTCCGGCATCACGACGCGGTCGCCGTTTGCCTGCGCGTTCAATTGCTCGACGATGCTCGCGCGCCGCGCCTCGATACTCGCCGACCACCCGGCCCTTGAGCCGCAGCGTCTGTGCGTAATCGTCGGCATGCAGAAGCCCGACGAGGCCATCCGACAAGAAACGATGGCCGAGCGTGGTATCGCCGGCATCGACGCCGAAGGCCGTGACCGGCACGACCCGATCGCCGTGCAAGACCGTCAGGCGCTGCACCGGACGCACGAACTGCACGCTCGTGCCGTCGGGACGCTGATAGGTCATGACCTTCGGGATCGGCAGTTTGCCCGGGGCAAGGACTTCGTCGAGCGCGGCTTGCAGGCCCTCGGCCAGCGTGGCACCCGGTGCCGCGTAGCGCAGAAAGAACGCTTCGGCTTTGCCGTCGGTGGCGCGTTCGAGATCGGATAGCGGGACATCGGGGAAACCGAGTGCCGCGAGTTTTTTGGCGAGCGGTGCCGTGGGTTGGCCGTTCGCGTCGAGGGCCACCGAGACGGGCAGCACTTTTTCGCGCACTTGCTTCTCGGGGGCGACGGCACGCACGTTCTTGACGAGCACCGCGAGGCGCCGCGGCGTGGCGAATCGTTCGAACGACGGTTCGCCCGCGATCAGATCGCGCGCGGCCAGGCGTTCGACAAGGCTATCGGCGAACGCGCCGGCCAGGCGTGCGAGCGCTTTCGGCGGCAGTTCTTCGGTGAGCAGTTCGACGAGCAGCGTGGCTTGGTGGGCTTGAGTCATATTCATTGAGTCTCGTCATTCCTTGTCGATGGCGCGCTCGACCTTCAGCGGCGGCGCCCATGCCGGCATCGCGGCGTCCTGCGCATCGGTGGTCAGCCCGCGCACCCCGTGCACGGGATTGCCGAGCATCGGGAAGCCCAGCTTTTCGCGCGACTCGTAATAGGCTTGCGCGACGAGCCGCGACAATGCGCGGATCCGGCCGATATAGGCCGCGCGTTCGGTGACCGAGATCGCGCCGCGCGCGTCGAGCAGGTTGAACGTGTGGGCGGCCTTCAGCACCAGCTCGTAGCCGGGCAGCGCAAGCTGCGTCTCGATCATGCGCTTCGCTTCCGCCTCGTAGCTGTTGAACTGCGTGAACAGGAGCTCGACGTTGGCGTGCTCGAAGTTGTAGGTCGATTGTTCGACTTCGTTCTGATGATAGACGTCGCCGTAGGACAAGCGCCGCAGTTCGGGGCCGTTCGGGCCCATTTCTTCCCACTCGGTCCAGACGAGGTCGTAGACGTTTTCGACCTTTTGCAGGTACATCGCGAGCCGTTCGAGCCCGTAGGTGATTTCGCCGAGCACCGGCTTGCAATCGAGCCCGCCCACCTGCTGGAAGTAGGTGAACTGCGTCACTTCCATGCCGTTGAGCCAGACTTCCCAGCCCAGCCCCCAGGCGCCGAGCGTGGGGTTTTCCCAGTCGTCTTCGACGAAGCGCACGTCGTTCTGCTTCAGATCGAAGCCGAGCGCTTCGAGCGAGCCGAGGTACAGATCGAGGATGTTTTCGGGCGCGGGCTTGAGCACGACCTGGTACTGGTAGTAGTGCTGCAGGCGGTTCGGGTTCTCGCCGTAGCGGCCGTCCTTCGGGCGCCGCGACGGTTGCACGTACGCCGCGCGCCAGGGCTCGGGCCCGACGGCGCGCAGGAACGTGTGGACGTGCGACGTGCCGGCGCCGACTTCCATGTCGATCGGCTGAAGCAGTGCGCAACCCTGTTTGTCCCAATAGGATTGCAGCGTCAGGATGATTTGCTGAAACGTGAGCATGTCGTGCCTTTCGAGGCAGGCGGCGCGTATAGACCGCTGCGATGCCGGAAAACCGGCGGATTCGGGGCTCCCGTCGGGGCGGCCGCTGCGCGGGCTACGGGCGATTGCCGCAGTCTGCGCGGTGAAAACGCTAGATTTTACCGGATTGGGGCTGCCTTGCGGCCGTTGCGGGCCGGGGGCGATGGAATTGGCCAACGCGGCCCGGCTAACGGCCCGACCTAACGGCCCGACCTAACGCGGCGCGACCCGAAGACCAACCCGAACCCGATCAGTGCCAGCGAAACCGCCAGCACGAGGAAATTGCCGACACTGATGTACGGCGTGCGTCCCGTCATGCCTTGCACCGTGGCTTCGATTTGCCCCATCGTGAAAGCGGGCAGCCGGGCCGTGACATGCCCCCGCGCATCGATCACGGCTGTCGCGCCGGTGTTCGTCGCGGCAATCAAAGGCCGCCCCGTCTCCAGCGTGCGCATCCGCGCCATCTGCAGGTGCTGATCGAACGCGATCGTATCGCCGAACCAGGCGAGGTTCGACGCGTTCACGAGCACGCCGGCCGGTACGGCGGCTTCGCGCAGCGTGCGCGCGATCTCTTCGCCGAAGATGTCTTCATAGCAGATGTCGACGTCGATCGGCTGGTTGCGAACCATGAAGGCGCGCTGCACGGGCTTGCCGCGCGCAAGATCGCCGAGCGGGATATTCATCAACTCCACGAACCAATGAAAGCCCCACGGCACGAACTCGCCGAACGGCACGAGGTGGTATTTGTCGTAGCGGTACAGTTGGCGGGAGCCGGGCGTGACGCCGAAGAAGCTGTTGGTTTCGTCGGTGTATCGGCCGTCGGGGCCGATGGAGGCACCGAATGCTCCGATCAGCAACGACGAGCCGGTGCTATCCGCGAAGGTGCGAAGCGCACTCCCGAACGTTTCCGGAAATTGTTGCGGCAGCATCGGAATCGCCGTCTCCGGCGTCACGATCAGATCTGCCGCGTGCGCGGTAATCATCCGTTGGTAAAGGTCGAGCGCGGCACGCACGCCGGCTTCGTCGAACTTCATCTCTTGCTTGACGTTGCCTTGCAGCAGACGAACGGTTAGCGGCGCATTGGCGGGCGAGGTCCAAGCCACCCGCGTCAGTAGCAGGCCGGTGCCGATGACGGCAAGCGCTGCCACGGCCGGCAGGAGCGCGGCCATGCGCCGCCGCGGCGACGCGAACGCTACCCAGATGCTCTGAACGATCAGTGCGGCCGTCAGTGCGAGGAGCCAGCCCACGCCGTAGACCCCCGCAATTGCCGAGAAGCCCTGCAGCGGCCCATCGACCTGAGCGTAGCCGCTCGCGAGCCAAGGAAAACCGGTGAAGACCGTGCCGCGCAGCCATTCTCCCAGCGCCCAAGCGCTGGCGAAAGCAAACGCGCCGTGCCACGTCGGAGCAAACGAGTGGCGGCGTTCGGCGTGCGCGCCGCTGGCCGTGTGGCCCGAACAAAACGACCATAGCCCCGCCGAAATCGCCGGATAGAGCGCGAGGTAAAGCGCGAACAGCACGAGCGCCGCCCCTGCGAGCGGCGCCGGCATTCCGCCGTACCGGTGCATGCTGACGTAGAGCCACCACACGCCCGTAACGAGATTGCCGAAGCCGAACGCTCCGCCCGTCAAGGCGGCGCTCTTCCAACCGGTCGTGCGCGTGAGCCAGGCGTACAGCACGGCGAAGATGCCGATTTCGAGCCAGCCCCCGTGGGGCGTCGGGGCGAACGACAGGGTGTTGAGCGCGCCGAGCGCCAGCGCCGCGACGTAGTGCCAGCGCGAGAGCGTACGGGGTGCCGTGGCGGTGCCCGACGCGCCGTTGCCGCGCTGACGGGAGGTGATCGATTCGGCCATAGATAGCTGGCGTAAAAAAGCGTTGAAGGTCTAGCTCGACGAAAACGAGGCGCCGGCGCGAGCCGGTGCGCGTTGCGACGCACTGGACAGGCAAG
Organism: uncultured beta proteobacterium; assembly: GCA_963838695.1. Lineage (GTDB taxonomy): Bacteria > Pseudomonadota > Gammaproteobacteria > Burkholderiales > Burkholderiaceae > Trinickia. The sequence goes on from CAWIRZ010000020.1 coordinate 265,589, forward strand.
ATAGGGACGCGACGCCGGTTCGATCGTTCGATACGGGCAAGACCTAGTCGAACGGCAGCCGCACGGCAACCAAACGGCAGCCGAACGGCAGCCGAACGACGGTCACATAACGATCAAACGCAGCCCGGCAGGCAGTTAAACACCGGCTCGCGCCACGGGCGCCTACGGCACCCGTCAAGTCTGCACGTGCTGGGCTTCCCGTTCGCGCTGGCCTGCAAGCGGATCGCGCCGCACCAGCAGCACATGCACTTGCCGCGCATCGCCGCGCAGGATCTCGAAGATTAGATCGTCGATGCGTACCCGCTCGCCGCGGTGCGGCACCCGGCCGAAGTGATGCGTCACGAGGCCGCCGATCGTATCGACTTCCTCATCGGAAAAGTGCGCACCGAATACTTCGTTGAACTGTTCGATCTCGGTCCACGCGCGCACGCGATAGCGGCCGTCGGGCGACGCGATGATGTTGCCGCTTTCCTCGTCGAAGTCGAATTCGTCTTCGATGTCGCCGACAATCTGCTCCAGCACGTCTTCGATCGTGATCAATCCCGCCACGCCGCCGTATTCGTCGACGACGATCGCAATATGGTTGCGATTCATGCGGAAATCGTGGAGCAAAATATTCAGCCGCTTCGCTTCGGGAATGAAGACGGCGGGGCGCAGCATGCCGCGCACGTCGAACGATTCTTCTGCGTAGTAGCGCAGCAAGTCCTTTGCGAGCAGCACGCCGATGATGTTGTCGCGGTTGCCCTCGTACACCGGATAGCGCGAGTGCGCTTTTTCGAGAACGAACGGAATGAATTCCTCCGGGCTGCGCTCGATGTCGATCGCATCCATCTGGGCCCGCGGCACCATGATGTCGCGCGCGCAGAGATCGGACACCTGGAACACGCCCTCGATCATCGAGAGCGAATCGGCGTCGATCAAGTTGCGCTCGTGCGCGTCTTGGAGAATTTCCAGCAGTTCGCCCCGCGATTCGGGCTCGGGCGAAATGAAATCGGTCAGGCGCTCGAGCAGCGTGCGCTTCTCGATAGGCTTGTCGGTATGGCGTCGACTGGGATAGGCGTCGTTCATGGCGATGCGTCCGGCGCGGCTGGACGCGTGGTAAACGGAGAGTAAAGGATACACCACGCAAAAGTAGGACCAACATTGCCGATCGGCCTGCTACAGTGCGTGACACGCGCCGTCGCGCGTTTGTCGAGTGGTTCTGCCACCGTTTTCTACCTTGTTTGCACGAAAGAAATATGTCGGAAGAGTTTGAAGTGCGCGGTCCACACGAAGAAGCGCTCGAATCCGCGGGCCACGAGCACGGTCATGCCCACGGCCACGAGCCGGGCGGTGCCCCGCCCGATCCGTTCGCCGGCCGCGTCGCGGTCATGACCGCCATACTGGCGACGGTCGGCGCTGTTTTCTCGTATCAGGGCGGCTCGACCGAAGGGCTGGCGCTCTTCTACAAGAACGAGGCGGCCATCCGCAAGACCGAAGCGGCCAATCAGTGGAGCTACTTCCAAGCCAAGGGCGCCAAGGAGAATCTCGCCGAACTCGGCGCCGCGCTGACGGCGGCCGATCCCAAAGCGAGCGCCAAATTCGAGGCCGATGTCGCCAAGTACGCGCAGCAGAAGACGGCCATTCGCGCGCAGGCGGAAGCGCTCGAAAAAACCGTCACGCAAGCCGATGCGGACAGCGAGCGGCAATTGCATCTGCACCACCGTTGGGCGGAGGCGACGACGCTCACGCAAATCGCGATCTCCCTTGCCGCGATCACGCTGCTCACGCGCCGCCGTTGGCTGCTGGGCGCCGCGCTCGGCGTGGCCGGGATCGCAGCGGTCGTCGGGGCGGCGGCGTTCGTCGGATTTTGATCGGCTGCGTGCGATGCGGGCTTCTACGCGTCGCCCGCTCGCGGCGGCGACGTTCGATCGAACGCTCAAAGGCAGCGCCTGAGCAGCGCTTCCAGTGCTCGGTCAGGCATGTCGCATTCGCGCAGCGCCTCCACCGTGCGGCGAACGTAATCGAGCGTCGTGCCGTAGCGGCCGCGCGCGCAGCCCAGTACCGCCTTCACCGTGTCGTCCGGCAACTTGCCCGTGTAGGTCGGCACGTCACGCCGCATGACGAACGCCAGCGCATCGACGCGCCGCCCGTCGGCCAGCCAGCACGGCAGCCAAGCGGGCCGGTACGAGCCCATCGGCATCTCGCGCCGCCATAGCGCCTCCAAATGCGGCCGCGCGCCTTCGCCCTCCAGCCGAAATGCCATCCCCGTGCACGAGCCGCCGCGATCGAGCGCCAAGACGAGGCCGGGTTGCTCCGGCGTGCCGCGGTTCACACGAGACCATAAATAGAGCCCCCGGTGGTAGCCGCGCACACGTGCTCGAACCGTTTCCGCCGCCGGCATGCCGGGGTTCCAAATCAGCGAGCCATAGCCGAACAGCCATAGATCGCTGGTTCCGTCCCAGTGACTGATCGTTTGCGCTAGCGAGGCGGCAAGTTCGCCGTCGTCGAGCAGCCTCGGTTCGCCGAGCATGGGCGGATAGCCGGGGCACGCGGTGTCGAGTGGGGCAGGGAGTGGGCAGGTGTCGGACATCGCGTCGTGGACTAGCGGGAGCCGTCTCCGTACGGGTCGGCGAAGCCGAGCCCGCCGAGGATCTGCGTTTCGAGCGCTTCCATCTCTTGCGCTTCCTCGTCGTTTTCGTGGTCATAGCCCTGCGCATGAAGCGTGCCGTGCACGATCATATGCGCGTAGTGCGCGAGCAGCGGTTTGCCTTGTTCGGCGGCCTCGCGTTCGACGACGGGGCAGCACAGGACGAGATCGCCCGAAACGGGATCGTCCTCGCTCTCCGCATAGGCGAACGTCAGCACGTTGGTTGCGTAGTCCTTGCCGCGATAGGTGCGGTTCAGCAAACGGCCTTCGTCGGCATCGACCAAGCGCACCGTCAGTTCGCCGTCCGCGAACAGCGCCGCCTTGACCCAACGCGCGACGTTCGCGCGCGATACCGCCGCCTTGTGTTCGGGAAACGCCTTGGCGGCGGGAACCTGCAACGTGAGCTTCAGTTGCGGCGTGCGTGTCTTTTCGTTCATTCGCTTGTTCGCGCGTGCGTTCGCTTGGCGCACACCGCTACCGCCCGTCGACCGGCATCGCGTCGTCCTTCTTCGTGTGCTTGTCGTAAGCGTCGACGATGCGCGCAACGAGCGGGTGACGCACGACATCCGCGCTCGTGAAGCGCGTGAGCGCGATGCCGCGCACGTCCGTGAGCACTTGTTGCGCTTCGATGAGGCCGCTTTTCGCCCCGCGCGGCAAATCGACCTGCGTCGTATCGCCCGTGACGACCGCCTTCGAGCCGAAGCCGATGCGCGTGAGGAACATCTTCATCTGCTCGGGCGTCGTGTTCTGCGCTTCGTCGAGAATGATGAACGCGTGATTGAGCGTGCGCCCGCGCATATAGGCGAGCGGCGCGATTTCGATCATTTGCCGCTCGAACATTTTCGCTGTCTTGTCGAAGCCGAGCAGGTCGTACAGCGCATCGTAGAGCGGGCGCAGATACGGATCGACCTTCTGCGCGAGATCGCCCGGCAAGAAGCCCAGCCGCTCCCCGGCCTCGACGGCCGGACGCGTCGAGCACGATACGCTTGACCTGATCGCGTTCGAGCGCATCGACGGCGCAGGCCACCGCGAGATAGGTCTTGCCCGTGCCTGCGGGGCCGACGCCGAACGTGACGTCGTGCGAGACGATCTGCTTCAGATAATCGCGCTGCGCCGGCGTGCGTCCGCGCAGATCGGCGCGGCGCGTATAGAGCTTCGGGCCGAGTTCTTCGATGTTTTCGTCGTCGAGCCCGGCCGGTTCGTCGAACGGATGATCGGGATCGTAGCGGTCCGACGCACCGTCTTGCATCGCGCCGCGGTTGGCCGGATGGCGCGCTTCCACGAGCGCGAGCTGAATATCGTCGACCGAAAGCGGCTCGCGTGCGCGGTTGTAGAACGTTTCGAGCGCGCCGAGCGCGATTTTCGCGCCGCGTCCGCGGATCGAGATGCGATGGCCGCGGCGCTGCAGCGTGACGTCCAGCGCTTGTTCGATCTGCCGCAAGTTTTCGTCGAGCGGCCCACACAGATTGGCGAGACGCGTGTTGTCTTCGCGCGGCGCGGTGAATTCCAGGGACGGGGCGGTCTTCAAGGCGAGAGTGCGTTCCTTAGGCGTTAAGCGATGGAGGTCGGATGCTCGGCAAGCACGAGTTCGCCGCGCAGCGAATGCGGATACGCGCGCGTGATGCGCACGTCGATCATTTGGCCGATCAACCGCGCATGCGAGGCGACCGGTGCCGGGAAGTTGACGACCCGGTTGTTCGCCGTGCGGCCCGCGAGTTCGGTCGGATCCTTGCGCGCGGGGCGCTCGACGAGGATGCGTTCGACGTTGCCGACCATCGATTCGCTGATGCGCGCGACGTTGGCTTCGATCGTCGCTTGCAGATGTTGCAGGCGTTCGAGCTTGACCTCGCGCGGGGTATCGTCGTGCAAGTTCGCGGCCGGCGTGCCGGGACGCGGGCTATAGATGAACGAAAAGCTCGTGTCGTAGCTCATCTCGTGCACGAGCGCCATCGTCTTGTCGAAATCCTCCTGCGTCTCGCCCGGAAAGCCGACGATGATGTCCGTCGACAGCGAGAGGTCGGGCCGGATCGCGCGCAGGCGGCGAATGACCGATTTGTACTCGAGCACGGTGTAGCCGCGCTTCATCGCCATCAGAATTCGGTCCGCCCCGTGCTGCACGGGCAGATGCAGGTGGGAAACGAGCTTGTCGACCTTGGCGTAGACGTCGATGAGACGCTGCGTGAATTCCTTCGGATGCGACGTGGTATAGCGGATGCGCTCGATGCCCGGGATATCGGCGACGTATTCGATCAGCGTCGCGAAATCGGCGATTTCGGTGGCGCCGGCCGTCAATGCGCCGCGATACGCATTCACGTTTTGTCCGAGCAGCGTGACTTCGCGTACGCCTTGATCGGCGAGCCCGGCGATTTCCGTCAGGACGTCGTCGAGCGGGCGCGAGACTTCGTCGCCGCGTGTGTAGGGCACCACGCAGTAGCTGCAGTACTTGCTGCAGCCTTCCATGATCGAAACGAATGCGCTCGGGCCGTCGACGCGCGCGGGCGGCAGATGGTCGAACTTTTCGATTTCGGGAAACGAGATGTCGACTTGCGGACGTCCGCTCGCGCGGCGCGCGTCGATCATTTGCGGCAGCCGGTGCAGCGTCTGCGGGCCGAACACGAGATCGACGTACGGCGCGCGTGCGACGATCGCGGCGCCTTCCTGGCTTGCCACGCAGCCGCCGACGCCGATCAGCAGATCGGGTTTCGCCTCTTTGAGCTCGCGCACGCGGCCCAGATCGGAGAAGACTTTCTCCTGCGCCTTTTCGCGCACGGAGCAGGTGTTGAAGAGGATGACGTCGGCGTCTTCGGGGGAATCCGTCTTGACGAGTCCTTCGGCGGCACCGAGTACGTCGACCATCTTGTCGGAGTCGTACTCGTTCATCTGGCAGCCGAACGTCTTTACATAAACTTTCTTGGTCATGAAGCTCGCCGTTCGCAGTGGTTGACCTGGGGGCGTAGGTAGTCGCGTAGGTAAGTCTTGGGAAAACCGGCACAGCGCACCGCGTCGGGCGGGACCGATGTCGGGGCCGTGCATCGCTTGCGCACGAGGGCGGAAGCAGGGTGCAATTGCCGCGGGAAATGCCCGCCGCATAGCCCGGTATTATAGCCCGTCGAGCGTTTTGGCTCGCGGGCCCCGTCGGGCGGGCTGCGAGCTACGCGTGCTCGAGCCGCCGCGGGCCGATCGCTAACACTGCACGCCTGCTTCCAGCCTTCTTGGAAACGAAGCCATGTCCGACTTCGACAACGGCTTGCTATACAAGAAGCCTTGCGCGAACTCGCAGTGGTTCGCCGCAAGGAACTGCGCCTGCTGGATCGTCTCTACCCCTTCGGCGACGATTTGCAAGCCCAGGCAGTGGCCGATCGAAATAATCGCTTTGACCAGCTCCGTATGGCGTCCATGGGCCGCGATCTCCTGGACGAACGACTTATCGATCTTCAGCGTGTCGATCGGAAACCGGCCGAGATAGCTGAGCGAAGAGTAACCGGTACCGAAATCGTCGATCGCGATCGATAGGCCCAGCGCTCGGAACGCGGACAGTGCGGCGAGAACGGCGTCGCTCTCCACGAGCAGCAGGCTCTCCGTGATTTCCAGCTCCAAGTACTCGGGGCGGCAACCGGTCTCTTTGAGCGTCTGTTCGATGACCGAAACGAGGTCGTCCGACTGGAACTGCCTGGCCGACAAATTGACCGACACGACATGCGCGGCTGCCCGTCCGGCGCTCCCGGCGTTCCCCGCGTTCCATTCGGCTGCGGCGCGGCACGCCTCGCGCAGTACCCACTTGCCCAGTTCGGAGATGAGGCCCGTTTCTTCCGCGATCGGAACGAACTTGCTAGGCGGGATCGAGCCGATGCCTGGCTTATGCCACCGGAGCAATGCCTCCGAGCCGATGACTTCATTGGTGCCGAACGACACCTTCGGCTGGTAATGGAGTTCCAGCTCTTCGCGCTCGATCGCGTAGCGCAACGCCGATTCCAGCGCGAGCCGGGTCGTGGCGTCGCGCGTCAGCGCTTTCGAGTAGAAGCGATAGGTGCGGCCGCCGGCGCGCTTGGCTTGGTACATCGCCGAATCCGCGTACCGCAGCAGATCGCCCGCTGCGGCGCTGTCGAGCGGATGCAAGGCAATGCCGATGCTGCAAGTGACGAACACCTCTTTGCCCTCCAGCACGAATGGCTGGTCGAGCTTCGCGAGGATCGCACCGGCGACGCCTTCCAAGGCCGAGCGATCCGCCATGCCGGGAAGAAGAACGACGAATTCATCGCCGCCGAATCGCGCCATCGTGTCCTGTGGCCGCACGCTGCCCGCGAGACGGCCGGCTGCTTCGCGCAGCAGTTCGTCGCCCACCGCATGGCCCAGCGTATCGTTGATGCCTTTGAAGCGGTCCATGTCGATCATCATCACGCCGACGAGGGCGTCCTGTCCCGATCCGGAGGTTGCTTGCTTGAGACGCTGGTTGAATAGGACGCGGTTCGGCAGGGACGTGAGCGGGTCGAAATAGATCCTTTGGCGCAGCTGCCGCTCCATTTCCTTCATCGCTTTGAGCAACTGGCCGATTTCGTCTTCCGAATCGACGGTGATCCGATTTTGCAGTTTGCCCGAGGCGATCTCGTTGGCTATGTCGACCGCCTTGCCGAGGGGGCCCAGGAGCGAACGCAATATCGCCACCGACAAAATCGTGGCGACCAGCAGGCTGGCGACGACCAGCGCAATCGACAGCCTGTTGATGCGGCTTGCGGTCGACTTGCTTGCTTCCAAAGCCTTCTTCGCATGTTCAAGGGTCAGCGCGACATCCTCGCGCAACACGCGCGTCAGCGCCGCCGCGGTCTGCGCGCCGCGATTGACGGCGTCCGCGCCCGCGTCGAAATCGCCTACCTCGAAAGCGTCGATGGCCAAGATCGCGTAGCGTCGGTTGTCTCCGATGAGCGCATCGAGCTGAGCGGCGAGTTCGCGCTCGCGAACGCCGCGCACGAATGCGGGGTAATACGATGCCCATTCCTGATCGGCCATTTTGAGGTCGGCACGGATGCCCGGTGCGAAGACGTCGACATCCGCGGTCAGACGCGTAGCCTGCAGGCGCCTGAGCGTCGCCCGGCTATTCAGAAGCGCAATCGTTACGTTCGAGAGCTTCGCGAGTTGCAAGGTGTTTTGGGCGTAGATGCTATCTACGTCGGCGCTCATTCGCGAAACGCTGAAGGCGTTGAACACCGCAATGGCGACCATCGTGGCGGCGCATAGTCCGAACGCGAAGATGACCTTGCGCTTGATCGTCGATAGCAGTCGGCTCATTCCTTCACGTCTTCCTGTCAAAGCGATCGAACTCGGCATGAACCGGACCGCGTAGCGCCACCCGCCGCTCGGGCCCGATTACACCGAAGCCGGGCCGTTTCGCGGGTCGTGGCCCGCTACCGTACAAGAACGTAAACGGCACGCCGCGAAAATTACTGAAGCGCTTTCGCTGTCGGGATTTCCTGAAAATGGGGCGAGGTGTCCGCCAGGCAGGCTCGTCCTTGCATGGGTTTGCGTATTTGTTACCGATGCAAAGGAAAACCCTAGTCAAAATCAGGAAAGTCTTACGCGGTCAGCGTTTCAGTAACGGGGGTGACGCGCCGTTTACAGAGAGATGACAAAGGGGCTGATCAGGGCGGAGGGGAGAACATTGTCCGGCTCGACGACTTCGACCATTCGACGTTTACTAGGAAAAGCAGCATGCAACGTGTCACACAAAGCATCAAATTCAAGATTGTCCTTGCGTTCGCCCTGTGCGTGGCGTTTGTCGTAGCCGTTGGCGGTTTCGGTTTGTATGGCATGTCGAAGATGAATTCGAACATGAACGACTCGTATTCGGGCAACACGGTACCGATTGCCGATCTCACCGAGGTGCGTGCCGCGCAGTTGCAGATCCGCCTTGAACTGCGCCGCACGCAGGTGGCTCACGACCCGGCCGCGACAAAGGCTGCCGTTGAATCGATCCGAGCGGCGCAGAGCACGATGAGCAAGCGCTGGAGCCACTACTATCCCGATGGGATCAGCAACGACAAGGAGCGCGCAATCGCAGAGGATATCAAGGCCGGCCTGCTGCAGTTCAATGCTGCAACCGACGAAACGACCGCGGCACTGGACGGCGGCAATTTCGATGCCGCAGGCGCGCTGATCGACAAGCACGTGGAGATCGCCACGTTACTCAACAAGCGCCTCACCGATGACGTCGAAATCAATCTGGTTCAGGCGAAGCTATTCGCGGATCAAAGCGAATCGACCTTCAGCTCAATGCTCTGGATCGCCATCGCGCTGGTGGCCTTGAGCGTTATCGTTGCGATCGGCGTTTCGATTTACCTGCTTCGTGCGATCACGAAGCCGCTCGCACAGGCGGTGAGCGTCGCCAACGAGATTGCGGGCGGCAGCTTGGACAATCAGTTCGCCGTGGCTTCGAACGACGAGTTCGGCCAGTTGCTCGAGGCGCTGAAGACGATGGATCGGCAACTGAGCGGCACGGTGCGAAGCATCAAGGCCGGTGCAGAATCGGTCACGGTGGCGGCGCAGGAAATCGCGAGCGGCAACACCGATTTGTCCTCCCGCACGGAACAGCAGGCGGCGTCGTTGGAGGAGACGGCCGCGAGCATGACGGAACTGACCGAGACCGTGAAGCAGAACGCCGATAACGCGCGCCAGGCGAACGCATTGGCGACGCGGGCCACCGACAAGGCCGAGGCAGGCAACGAGGCGGTGCAGGATATGGTGCGCTCGATCGGAGAAGTCAGCGAAAGCTCGGACAAGATCTCGCAAATCACGGGGACGATCGAAGGTATCGCGTTCCAGACGAATATCTTGGCGTTGAACGCGGCGGTGGAAGCCGCTAGAGCCGGCGAGCAGGGGCGCGGCTTTGCCGTGGTCGCGAGCGAGGTGCGCTCGCTCGCGCAACGCTCCGCCGCGGCGGCGAAGGAAATCAAGGAATTGATCGCTTCGTCGGTGACAAAAATCCAAGGCAGCGTGCAGCAGGCCACGGATGTCGGCGCGACGATGGGCGAGGTCAAGCAGGCCATCAAGCAAGTATCGGACATCGTCGGCGAAATCGCCGCGGCATCGGAGGAGCAGAGCCGGGGGATCGAGCAAGTTCACCAGGCCGTCACTCAGATGGACGAGGTCACACAGCAGAACGCGGCGCTGGTCGAGCAGGCCGCTGCGGCGGCACACTCGCTCGAAGAACAGTCGGGCAGCTTGAGAGAAGCGGTCTCGGTGTTCCGGCTTGCCGATTCCGGACCGTCGACCGCGCGGGTAGCGAACGGCCAGTATCGGCCGCGTGCCGCCTAACCGAAAGCGAAGGCCGTCCCCGCCCGGCCGAAAGCAGCCGGGCGACCGGCCAGCGCCTGAGAGCGGGAACCCCGATAGCCCGCGACGCCCCGAGGGCTTTGCCTGCAGGCCAGGCAAGCCTCGTGTATGCTCGATCGGGCCGGTAACGATACCGGCCTCGTTTTCAACACCGTTTTTAACACTAGTGCGTCTTCAGGGCGGGGCGAAATTCCCCACCGGCGGTATGCCGGCCATGTGCCGGCGAGCCCGCGAGCGCCCGTGCGCCAAGCTGCCCGATCGGGGCGGTTCGGCGCGCGGGGTCAGCAGATCTGGTGCGAAGCCAGAGCCGACGGTCAGAGTCCGGATGAAAGAAGATGCGCAGACAGTGCGTTCGCCGCCTCTCTCGGCTCGGTTCGGCATGCTTTGCCGAGCCGACGGCAGTGGCGTTCGCGCCGTTTGCGATGCCCTGAAACGTTTTTCGCCATTTTTCTCTCGCGAGGAGCGTTTCATATGTCTTTACCCGTTTCCACGGCATTCGCCGAACTTCCCTTTCTCGGCTCGACTTCGATTCCCCCGCGCATCGCCCAAGCGCTAGCTGCCTTGCGCGAGGGCCGGGCCGTCGTCTTGCAGGACGATCACGACCGCGAAAACGAGGCCGATCTGATCGTGGCCGCCGAGCGCTTGACGGTCGAGACCATGGCGCTGTTGATCCGCGAATGCAGCGGCATCGTCTGCCTGTGCCTGCCCGACGAGAAAATCCGTGCGCTGGAGCTGCCGCCGATGGTCGCGCACAATGAAAGCCGACACGGTACGGCGTTCACGGTGTCGATCGAGGCGCGCCACGGTGTAAGCACGGGCGTATCGGCCGCCGACCGCGTGACGACGATCCGCGCCGCCATCGCGAGCGACGCGAAGCCTGAGGACATCGTGCGCCCGGGGCACGTCTTTCCGCTGCGCGCGCAGCCGGGGGGCGTGCTTGCGCGCCGAGGCCACACCGAAGGCACGGTCGATCTCGCGGTGCTCGCGGGATTGCCTGCGGCGGGCGTGTTGTGCGAACTGATGAACGAGGACGGCACCATGACGCGCGGCGCCGACGTCGAGCGCTTCGCCGCCAAGCACGGCCTGCCGATGCTGACCATCGAGGAACTCGTGTCGTTTCGCGAGACGCTCGCGGCGGCGCGCGAGCGCGAATGCTGTGCGAGCGAAGCGTAAGGTTGGGACCTTCTAGGGTGGGGCAGCCGCCTAGGGGATAGGCATCGAGATGCCCTAAGCGGGGCCCACCCGCCCGAGGTTTCGACTCAAGACTGCAGTTGCCCGAACTCGCCCCGCAGCCCGGCGGCGATCATCGCGGGCAACTGCTCCATGCGCTCGACGATCCGCGTGACGCCCAAACTGCGCAGCACCTGCGCATAGCCCCTCGGTACGTGGCTAGCCCCGACGAATGCGATCGTCGTCATACCCGCGGCGCGCGCGGCGGATAGGCCCGTCACGCTGTCTTCGATTACGAGGCAGCGCTCGGGCGCGACGCCGAGTTCATGCGCGGCGTGCAGGTAGACATCCGGATGCGGTTTCGGCCGCGCGACCTGTTCGGCACTGAACACGCGCGGGCCGAACACCTCCGCCAGCCCGACGCGCGACAACGACGCGGCGATGCGCGTAAGCCGGCTGTTCGAGACCACGGCCGCCGGCAACGGCACCTGCACCAGCGCATCGCGCACCCCTGTTATTGGCGCGAGCGAACGCGTCAGTTCTGCATCCACGTCGCGTTCGACGCGCGCGAGAAAGCCCTCGGGAACCGTAATGCCAAATCGTTGTTCGATATCGGCGAGAAAGATCGACGTACGCTGGCCGAAAGCCAGGTGGGCGACGCCGCGGAAATCGATGGTCGGGAACGTATCCGACAAGGCGCGCAGCAGCACGCGGTCGGCAATCACTTCACTATCGACGAGCACGCCGTCGCAGTCGCAAATGAGATGGTCGAACATGAAGAAAAAAGCGCGCGCTCGGTGGCCGGCCTAACCCCGTAGCACACTTTGTTGTGTAGTGAGACGTCAATGATACGGATATTGGCGTCTCGGTGCTTTGTTTCTTCTCTTGATCCGACCGTCGCCGCCGGGGCGTTCGTCGTTTCGCGCAGGGCAATCGACGATCGAGCGCGAGAAGCGGCGCCGGTCTTAGGGCAGATACGTTCGACGCGATGCGGCCTGTAGCCCGCATCGGCCGGCGTTCAATGCGCGTGCACGTACACCCACGATGCCATCGCGCCGCCCATCAGCGGGCCGAACACGGGTACCCATGCATAGCGCCAGTCGCTGCCGCGCTTGCCGGGGATCGGCAGCAGTGCGTGCATGATGCGCGGTGCCAGGTCGCGAGCGGGGCTCATCGCGTAGCCGGTCGGGCCGCCGAGCGAGATGCCGATGCCGAGCACCAGCAGGCCGACGGGCAGCGCGTCGAGCGCGCCGAGGCCCACTTGCGGCGACGCCAGATAGAGCACGCCGAGGATCAACACGAACGTGCAGATCGTCTCCGTCAGCACGTTGTGCGGGACGCTGCGGATGGCGGGCGCCGTGCAGAAGCAGGCGAGCTTGATGTCGGCATCGTCCGTCGACGAAAAGTGCTGGCGGTAGGCCAGCCAGACGAGGAACGCGCCGGCCATGCCGCCGAGCATCTGCGCGACGATGTAGCCGGTTACCTTGGACCAGGCGAACTTGCCGGCGAGCGCGAGGCTGATCGTCACGATCGGATTCAGATGGGCGCCGCTGAACGAGGCCGTCACGTAGACGGCGACGAATACGGCCATCGCCCAGCCCCAAACGATTACGATCAGATCCGCGCCCTTGCCCTTGGTGCGTGCGAGCAGCACGTTGGCGACGGAGCCGTTGCCGAGTAGCACGAGTAGCGCCGTGCCGAGAAATTCCGCGATGAGTGGCGACATGATGGTGTGTCTCCGGAATGACTATTGTTGGTTGGTTGATTTTCGGTTGAGTGGGCGCAGGCGGGGCTGGTCGGGCCCTCCCCGGCAGACCTTGAGCACCACACTGCGCGTCAACGGGCGAATCGGTTAAGCGGTGAATCGGTTAAGCGATGAAGCGGATTTCGGCCGCAGCGGCCGGCGGCGGACTCCCGCGAGCCTTGGCTCACGGCGCGCCCCTACCGGCCGCGCCGCGCTTACTTCGCGTCGGCCCACGCCTTGGCGGCGGTGATGGCGCGCTGCCACCCTGCGATGCATTGCGCCACGCCGGCCGGCTGCATCGCCGGCGAGAAGCGCCGATCGAGCTGCCATTGGCTTTGAAGCTCGCCCACGTTGTTCCAGTAGCCGACAGCCAGGCCCGCCAAATAGGCGGCGCCGAGCGCCGTCGTTTCGCTGATGCGCGGACGCACCGCCGCGACGCCGAGCAAGTCGGATTGGAACTGCATGAGCAAGTTGTTGGCGCAGGCGCCGCCGTCCACGCGCAGCTCGCCGATCTTGATGCCCGAATCGGCTTCCATGGCTTTGAGCACATCGAGCGATTGATAGGCGATCGAATCGAGCGCCGCACGTGCGATATGGGCGTTCGTCGTGCCGCGGGTGACGCCGAACAGCGTCCCGCGCGCGCGCGGATTCCAATGCGGGGCGCCTAGGCCGGCGAACGCGGGCACGAGATAGACGCCGTCGCAGTGTTCGACGCTGCCCGCCAGCGCTTCGATCTCGGACGCGCTCTTGATGATGCCCAGGCCGTCGCGCAGCCATTGCACGACCGCACCCGCGATGAAAATGCTGCCTTCGAGCGCGTAGTTCACTTCATCGCCGATCTTCCACGCGAGCGTCGTGACGAGATTGTTCTTCGATTCGATGGGCTTTTCGCCCGTGTTCATCATCAAGAAACAGCCCGTGCCGTAGGTGTTCTTGACCATGCCCGACTGCGTGCACATCTGGCCGAACAAGGCCGCTTGCTGGTCGCCCGCGATGCCCGCGAGGGGGATTTTCGAAGCGAACACGGTCGTGACCGTGTTGCCGTAGATTTCCGACGAAGCGTGCACTTCCGGCAGCATGCTGCGCGGGATGTCGAGCGCTTCGAGCAGATCGTTGTCCCACTGCATCGTATGGATGTTGAACAGCATCGTGCGCGACGCGTTCGTGACATCGGTGATGTGCTGCGCCTGCTTCGTGAAGTTCCAGACGAGCCAGCTGTCGACCGTGCCGAAGGCGAGTTTGCCTTGCTTGGCTTTTTCGCGCGCACCGTCGACGTTGTCGAGAATCCAGCGGATCTTGGTGGCGGAGAAGTACGCATCGATCGGCAGGCCCGTCTTAGCCCGCACCTTTTCTTCGAGACCTTGCGCTTTGAGCTGATCGCACAGGCCGGCGGTGCGCCGATCCTGCCAGACGATGGCGTTGTAGATCGGCTGGCCTGTATCGCGATCCCAGACGATCGTCGTTTCGCGTTGATTCGTAATGCCGATCGCGGCGATCGCGGTGCCGTTCACGCCCGCGCGTGTCACCGCTTCCGCCGCGACGCCGGCTTGCGTGGACCAGATTTCCTGCGGATCGTGTTCGACCCAGCCCGGCTGGGGATAGATCTGGCGAAATTCCTTCTGCGCGACCGAGACGATGTTGCCTTTGCGGTCGAACAGCATGGCACGCGAACTCGTGGTGCCTTGGTCCAGCGCTAGGATGTATTGATCCTGCATTGTCTCTTCTCCATGTGTTTGTCGTGATGTGCCGCGAGCTTCGAAGGCGCGGCGCCGAGGGACTACGGGTCGTGCGGGTACTGCCAATCGGAAAATGGGATTCGGGAAACGGAATTCGGCCGTCAATCGAGCGCTGAGGCTTACCCCGTCAACGCAGACGACGCGCGCGAGGCGCTCGGTGCCGGCGAGCGCATGAACCAAGTGTCGATCTCGCACGTCACTTTCTCGGCCGTGCCCGGCGGCAGGTGCAGGCCGATTTTCGAGCGGCGCCACAAAACGTCCTGCGCGCCGCGCGCCCATTCGACGTCGCGCAGATAGCGCAACTCTTGTTCGAACAGCCCAGGGGCGAATTCATGCCCGAGATCCGCTAGTTTCTTGGCCGCGCCGACGAGCCGGTTCGCTCGCGTGCCGTAGGCGCGCGCATAGCGCCGAGCGACATCGGCGGGCAGCCACGGATGTTCGTTTGCGAACTTCGCGGCGAACGGTTCGAATTTGGCGCCGGGGATATCGCCGCCCGGCAGCGGCGCGTCCGCCGTCCATGCCCCTTTGGCGATCGGCATGACCGCCGCCAGGCGATCGACCGCTTCTTCCGCGAGCTTGCGGAAGGTCGTGATCTTGCCGCCGAACACGGACAGCAGCGGCGCTTCACCGGCGGGTGCATCGAGTTCGAGCTGGTAATCGCGCGTGACGGCCGACGGATTGTCGGCGCCTTCCTCTTCCAGCAGCGGACGCACGCCCGCGTAGGTCCAGCAGACGTCGGCCGGCGTGATCTTGCGCGTGAAGTAGCGGTTGATCGATTCGCACAGATAGCGCGTTTCGTCTTCGGTGATGGCGACTTTGCGCCGGATCGTCGTGATATTCGACATCGGTGGTGCCGATCAGCGTGAACTCCCGCTCGTACGGGATCGCGAAGATGATCCGCTTGTCCGGATTCTGAAAGATATAGGCGTGATCGTGATCGAACAGGCGCCGGGTGACGATATGACTGCCCTTGACGAGCCGCACGCTGTGCTGCGCGCCGCGACCGAGCGCGTCGTGCAGCAGTTGGCCGACCCACGGGCCCGCCGCGTTCGCGATCGCGCCGGCGCGCACGTCGATGCGGGCGCCGCCGGCGCATTGCAACTGCGCATGCCATTCGCCGCCCGCGCGGACCGCGCCGACGAGCTTCGTGCGCGTGAGCACGGCGGCGCCGCGCTCGCTGGCGTCCAGCGTGTTGAGCACCACGAGGCGCGCATCGTCGACCCAGCCGTCGGAATAAACGAAGCCGCGCCTGATCGAATCGACGAGCGGTGCGCCGGCCGGATGGCGGCGCATATCGATGCCGCGCGAGCCGGGCAACAGCTCGCGCCGAGCAAGGTGGTCGTACAGGAACAAACCGGCGCGGATGAGCCAGGCCGGGCGCAGATCGGGCATGTGCGGCATCACGAAGCGCAGCGGCCACATGATGTGCGGTGCGGCCCGCAGCAGCGTTTCGCGCTCTTGAAGCGCCTTGCGCACAAGGCCGAATTCCTTGTACTCGAGATACCGAAGCCCGCCGTGGATGAGTTTGGTGCTCGACGACGACGTGTGCGAGGCCAGGTCGTGTTGTTCGACCAGCAGCACGGACAAGCCGCGCCCCGCGGCGTCACGCGCGATGCCCGCGCCATTGATCCCGCCGCCCACCACGAGCAGATCGTATCGGCTGCCTTGCGTCACTTAGCTGTCCCCTCTTATGCGCTGCGGCTATCAACGGAATAAAGCGAACCTATCAATGTTCGTTTGCGAAATCTAACGAACATATTCGAAAAAGTAAAGGGGCGGTTTAGGGTTCGTATTCGAACTATGCATGCGTGCTCTGCTGATGCGCGGCGACGGAGCCGCTACTATTTCGAAAACCAACGAAGAGGTCAGCGATGCGTGGATGGATGAGAGCGGCCGCGTGTGCCGGCACGGTGCTCGTGAGCGGGTGCGTCGGGGTTTTCGGCGGCGGGCAGAGCTTCGCGACGTTGCAGGCGAGTTGCGGGGCGCAGGTGGATTACGGCGCCGATGCGCAATCGGTCGAAGCGACGCTGTTCGATGCGTACGTGGCCTATCGCCACCGGCGCTTATCGCCGGCCGAGTACTGCTCGTTCGAGAACGACATTGCGAGCCACTACCGCATGCGAAGCGCGGGCGGGCCCGATGCGCAGCGCGCATGGGCCGCCTACTTCAATGCTCAGAGGGTGAAGGCGATCGATTGGCGCGCGCAAGCCGATCCGACGTTGCGCGGCGGATAGCCGTGCAGCACGGGGCGTGGCCGGTGACCGCCGCATGAGGCCGCGGCGTTGCGGCGTTGCGTCGTTGCGACAGGTCGCCGCGAGGAAGGCGCGCGAAGCCCTGCGGACCGAGCCCCCCGGCGGCGTGAAACAGCGAAGCGGAACTAGGAAAAGCGCTTGATCGCGCGAATTGCCGAGTTGCCCGACTCGGTCAGTCGCCATTGCTGATGGCCCGAGCCGAGGCTTTCGAGCTGCACCAGCTGTTGCTCAAGGAGGGCGTCGAGTTCTTCACGGTCCATATCGACTTGATTGGGAGCGTCCTTAACGAGTAGCAACGTGGCAAATTCATGCGGACTCAGCATTGTTCTCTCCATGGGCAATCGTATTGCCTCGGCAACGGCGGCTCAGCTACCGTGCGCTCAACCTATCGGGAGTTAGGGAAGCGATGCCCGCGGCACATGCAGTGCGTACGTGCGTCGGGGAACTGGAGTCTAGTCAAGCGCCCGTCCATATCCAAATCGTCCCCTGAAAATATTCCGTTTGACAGGGAGCCCTTGGGGAGGCGGTTCGCCCGAGGGGGCAACTTCGCGAATTTACTTGAACTTTCGCGTGCGGCGCAGCATGAAAGAAGGCGTTGCCGGACTCAGTCCGGGTCGGCGACATACACTTGGGTGCCGGCCGAAGAAAGAGTGTCCGTCATTTCGGGAGGGGGCAGGCGATCGGTGAACAGCGCGTCGATCTGGCCCAGATGCCCTTGGCGGACGAGCGCGGGGCGGCCGAACTTCGAATGATCGGCAGCCAGAAACACCGTGCGGGCATGCTCGATAATGGCTTCGGCTACGCGCACCTCGCGGGTGTCGAAGTCGCGCAGCGTGCCGTCGAACTCGATGCTGGACGTGCCGATGATGGCGAAATCGACTTTGAATTGCCTGATGAATTCGATGGCCAACTCGCCCACGATCCCTTTGTCCCAGGGGCGCACAATGCCGCCTGTGACCAGAACTTCGCACTCGGGGTAGCCGCTCATCATGTTCGCGACGTTGAGGTTGTTTGTGATGACGCGCAGGCCGCGATGCCGGTTCAAGGCGCGCGCGACTTCCTCGGTTGTCGTGCCGAGGTTGATGAACAGCGATGCCTGGTCGGGAATATGCGTGGCGACGAGCGTGGCGATGCGCCGCTTTTCGTCATGAAACATGCGCTGGCGTGCCGTATACGAGACGTTTTCCGAACTCGTCGGCAGGCTGGCGCCGCCGTGGTAGCGGCGCAGCAGGTTCATATCGGAGAGCCAGTTCACGTCGCGCCGGATCGTCTGCGGGGTGACGGCGAAGTGCGAGGCCAAGTCGTCCACCGTCACAAAGCCGTCGCGCTGTACCCAGTCGAGCAATTCTTGTTGGCGGGCATTCAGGCTCAAGCGTGGATCTCGGCTCATAGTGCGGCGGCAGGGCGGTCAAAGAGCGCCTATTGTAAAACCTTCGAGCATTCGACTTTTGGCTGTAGAAATCTTTTCAGCGCGAGATAGCGACCTATGACCCGCTTCGATTGGCACAACCCGTACCCCACGCCGCGTTTGCCGGTGTTCGCCCGCAACGTCGTGTCCACCTCCCATCCGCTCGCCGCGCAAGCCGGCTTGCGGGTGCTGTGGCAAGGCGGCAATGCCGTCGACGCGGCGATTGCCGCGGCCGCCGCGCTGACCGTGGTGGAGCCCGTGTCGTGCGGCCTGGGCGGGGATGCGTTCGCGCTCGTTTGGGACGGCGACAAACTGCACGGGCTCAACGCCTCCGGCGTGGCCCCGGCTGCCTGGAGCCCGGAATATTTCAAGCAGCGCTACGGCGAAGCGGGCGGTGTGGCATTGCAGCCCAAGCGCGGGTGGGACACGGCCACGGTGCCCGGGGTGATCGCCGGCTGGGAGGCGCTGCACGCTAAGTTCGGCTTGCTGCCGTTCGGCGATTTGATGGTCAGTGCGATCGATATCGCCGAACGCGGCCATGCGGTGGCGAGCATCGTCGCGCAAAAATGGGGTGCCGCCGTGCCCGAATTGAAGGACCAGCCTGGCTTTGCCGGCACCTTCATGCCCAACGGGCGTGCCCCGCTCGTGAGCGAACTGGTGCGCCTGCCCGACCACGCCCGTACCCTGCGGCTCTTGGCCATGCAGGGGCCGCGCGCGTTCTACGAAGGAGAACCGGCCGAGCGCATCGCGGCCTTTGCGCGCGAAGGCGGCGGCGCGATGACGGTGCTCGATTTGGCCGATTACCGGGCGACGTGGGTGGAGCCGATCGGCAAAGACTATCGCGGCTACACGGTCCATGAAATCCCGCCGAACGGCCAGGGGATCGCCGCGCTGATCGCGCTCGGCATTCTCGAGCGGTTCGAGATGGGGGCGCTGCCGCGCGACGGCATCGACTCGCAACATCTACAGATCGAGGCGATGAAGCTCGCATTCGCCGACGTCTATCGCTACGTCGCGGATCCCCAAGCGATGGAGGTCACCCCCGACGAGATGCTGAGCGACGCCTACCTCACTTCGCGCGCCGCGTTGATCGACATGAGGCGCGCCACGCAGTTC
Source organism: uncultured beta proteobacterium (assembly GCA_963838695.1). GTDB lineage: Bacteria > Pseudomonadota > Gammaproteobacteria > Burkholderiales > Burkholderiaceae > Trinickia. Next base: position 284,967 of record CAWIRZ010000020.1, read on the forward strand.
GATTTCGGTATGCCGCGGGCGGGCGGCACGATCTACCTCACCGTCGCCGACGAGCGCGGGATGATGGTGAGCTTTATTCAATCGAACTACATGGGGTTCGGATCCGGCGTGGTCGTGCCGGGCACCGGCATCGCGTTGCAGAACCGCGGCTGCGGGTTCTCGATGGATCCGCGTTCGCCGAACGTCGTGGCCGGCGGCAAGCGGCCGTTTCACACGATCATTCCCGCCTTCGTGACCGAGCGTATCGAGGGCCGGCAACGGCCTGTGATGAGCTTTGGGGTGATGGGCGGCGATATGCAGCCGCAAGGGCATCTGCAGTCGATCGTGCGCATGCTCGATTACGGCCAGCAGCCGCAGGCGGCCTGCGATGCACCGCGATGGAAGGTCAATCGCGATTTCACGCTCGATATCGAATCGACTTTCGACCGCGGCGTGGCGCATGCGCTGGAGGCGCGCGGGCATCGAATCAAGGCGATCGACGATCCTTATATGGATTTCGGCTCCGGCCAATACATATGGAAGCTGTCGGATGAAGTGCCCGAGCGCGGCTATGTGGCAGCGAGCGATTCGCGGCGCGACGGGCTGGCCGCAGGATTCTGAGAAGCGTTGTATCCAAATTGGGAACGGTGCGGGCAAGCGGTGCGGCGATGGCTCGACGAGAGGACAATACCGCATCGGATGAGATGACGTTCGGGGCCCACCGCCGTCTCGTTCGTATCTCGTTTCGGACTGAGTGGGCGCGCGATCGTAAGCCCGGATGAGCCTGCCGTAATTTTCGGTAATTCGAATCTATCGTCTAAACAGATCGTAATACGGCTTTTTCCCAGGCCGCATCGTTTTCGGAACCGTCCTTGCTCGGTGACGGTCAGTGCACGGGTGAAAGCAATTTCGCGGGACTCCGGCTAAGATCCGGGGATATAAGTTCAACGAAACCGACAAGTACCGCATTTCGATATCCGCAACGGTTGTTTGTGCGCGCGCGTGGCGCTCATTGCGGATCGACGGGTGCGGTGTTGGAGCGCAATGTCATGACTATCGATTCCGAACACGTGATGCCTTGGCGCATCGAAGATATTGATCTGACACGCATCGACCGTCAGAAAGCCGCGGCGAATGAGGATTTGTTGCTGTTGTTGTGCGCAGCCTCGTTCATCGAAAGCGGCACCGATCTGTATACGAGCAACCTGACGGCTTACTTCCAGGGCGACCCGGAAGTGTCCGCCTGGCTGAACCGCGAGTGGGAGCCCGAGGAGATGCAGCACGGGCGCGCGCTCAAAGCCTATATCGCGCACGTATGGCCCGAATTCGATTGGGACACGGCGTTTCGCCACTTCTTCGACGAGTACTCGAAGACGTGCTCGGTGGAAGAGTTCGAAAAGACGCGCGCGCTCGAAATGGTCGCGCGGTGTGTCGTCGAAACGGGTACCGCCACGCTGTACCGTGCCATTAACGAGTGCTCGGACGAGCCCGTGCTGAAGGAAATCACCGATCACATCCGCAGCGACGAAGTGCGTCATTACAAACACTTTTTCAAGTACTTCAAGAAGTACAACAGGATCGAAGGCAACGGCCGGCTCGCGGTGCTCGGCGCGTTGATGCGGCGGGTGATGGAGATCAAGAGCGAGGATTCGGAGATCGCGTTGCGTCATGTGTTCGCGATTCGCTACCCGGAGCGGGTGCACGATACGGCGTACAACCGTGAGCGGGCTGCTCGCATCAGTTCGCTTGTGCGGCGTAATCTGTCCGCGGACATGTGCGTGAAAATGCTGCTCAAGCCGCTCGATATTCCCGCGCGGTTCCAACCCGGCGTGCACTATCCGCTCGCAAAGGTCGCACAGCATGTCTTCTTCCGCTGAACCGACGCCTCGCGCGCTCGAGCGGGGCGCATTCGACGAGTGGCCGCCCGCGCTGCGCGCGCTGTTCGACGGCACGGCTCTCGCATCGAAGATCGGTTTTACGGCTTCGTTGATTACGCGCGATGCCGGCGGGCATCTGCGCACCTCGCTGCTTGGGATCGGCGAGCTGTATGCGCCCGACGCACGATCGCTGGCGTTTGCTTTATGGCCGACTTCGCGTGCGGCGCGGACGCTCGGCTCGGCAGGCGAGCGGGGGAGGCTCGCATCGGAGCACGCACCCGGGCGCGCATCCGCTGCGCTCACCTTCGTGTACGAAGGAACGTTCCATCAAGTGCAGTTGGCCGTGGAACCGCTGCCGGGCAGCGAGGGCGAGCACGGTTGCGGGCTCGCGTTGTTCCTCGCTTCGATCGATGCGGGCGAGGCGCAGCAAGTCGGCTATGCGCGCCTCACGAGCGGCGTCACTTTCGAACTGTCAGGGCAGAGCGGCGAGCAAGATGCCGTGCTCGCTCGTTGGGAAAGTCAGATCGATGCGCTACGGCGGGCGGCCAACGGCCCGCGGACGGGCGGCCGACAGCTGAACGTCGGATCACCGGTAGCCCCGAAGCGACCCATCTAAGCCGACCCATCTAAGCCGACCCATCTAAGCCGACCCATCTAAGCCGACCTATCTAAGCCGACCTATCTAAGCCGACCTATCTAAGCCGACCTATCTAAGCCGACCTATCTAAGCCGACCTATCTAAGCCCGAAGCGCCTGTCATCTGCGCTGACCGTCGCGCGTGGAGGGACCCGAACGTGGCTTGCCGCCGAGCAACGCGCCCGGATCGTTTTGGCGACGGCCGCGGTCAGCCGGCGCGGCCTGCGCGTTATCCGCGCCGCGGCGCTGTCCTTCGGCGCGGCCCTGGCTTGCACCGCGGCCCGGCTGTTGACCTTGCGGCTTGCTAGGCGATTGCGGCCGGCCCTGTTGCCCCTGCTGGCCCTGCGCTTTGCGTTGCCCATCCGATTTAGCTTGCCCTTGCGGCTTGCCCGAACCCTGCGGTTTGGCTTCCGTTTGGGCTGCGCCTCGAGGTTGCGACGCCTTCGGGGCCTTCGATTGTTGGGCCTTCGGCTGTTGTCCTTGCGGCTTGGCTGCCCGCGTTGCCGGGCCGTTCTCCGCGCCGGCTTGCCCGTCGCGTCGTGCCGCCGTTTGCGCACCCTGCGAGCGCGCATTGGGCTTTGGCTGTCCGCCGGCGCGCGGCTGTCCGCCAGCGCGCGGCTGGCGGGCCGGCGCATTGCCTTGACCGCGGCGCAGCTGAATCGGTTCGGGCTTTGCGTTCGGATCCGGCTCGAAGCCTGGAATCACTTCCTGCTCGATCGTGCGCTTGATCAGTTTTTCGATGTCTCTGAGCAATTCGCGCTCATCGACGCACACGAGCGACACCGCTTCACCCGTCGCCCCCGCACGCCCCGTCCGCCCGATCCGATGCACGTAGTCTTCCGGCACGTTCGGCAGATCGAAATTGACGACATGGGGCAACTGATCGATGTCGATACCGCGTGCCGCGATATCGGTCGCAACAAGTACCTGGAGCGTGCCGTCCTTGAACTCGGCCAATGCGCGCGTGCGAGCCGATTGGCTCTTGTTGCCGTGGATCGCGAGCGCACTGATGCCGTCCTTCGTCAGTTGCTCGGCGAGCCGGTTGGCCCCGTGCTTGGTGCGCGTGAAAACGAGCACCTGAAACCATGCGTGCTGGCGGATCAGATGCGTCAGCAGTTCGCGCTTGCGATCGCGATCGACCGGGTGGATCTTTTGCGCGACGAGTTCGGCCGTCGTGTTGCGGCGGGCCACTTCAATCAGCGCCGGTGCGTCGAGCAGGCTATCGGCGAGAGCCTTGATTTCGTCGGAGAACGTCGCCGAGAACAACAAGTTCTGCCGCTGCGCGGGCAAGCGCGCGAGCACGCGCTTGATGTCATGGATGAACCCCATGTCGAGCATGCGATCGGCTTCATCGAGCACCAAGATTTCGAGGGCCGAGACGTCGATCGTCTTTTGCTGCATGTGATCGAGCAATCGCCCCGGTGTGGCGACGACGATATCGACGCCGCGCTTGAGCGCCTCGATCTGAGGGTTGATGCCCACGCCGCCGAACAGCACCGTCGATTTGAGTTTCAGGTACTTGCCGTACCCACGCACGCTTTCCTCGACTTGCGCGGCGAGTTCGCGCGTGGGCGTGAGCACGAGCGCGCGCACCATGCGTTTGCCGGCCGAGTTCGTGGGCGTCGGCGCCACGCTCAGGCGCTGTAGGATCGGCAGCGTGAATCCGGCCGTCTTGCCGGTGCCGGTCTGGGCGCCGGCGAGCAAGTCGCCGCCGCAGAGCACGGCCGGGATGGCTTGTTGTTGAATCGGCGTCGGCGAGGTGTAGCCGAGCTCGTGGACGGCTCGTACTAGCGGTTCGGACAAGCCTAGGGAATCGAATGACATAAGGTATCTGTGCAATGCGGTGAGGCGGCCGGCGCACGTCTTCATGAGACTACGAGAAGACGTTCGTACGCACCCCGCGTTCGTGGCGCGGGCGGGCCGCTTGGGTCCTGGCGCCGCTGGTCGATCGGCGCCGGAAATGAGAAAGGGCGCGGCCGCGGTTGCCCGCATGGCCGCGCCCTAGTGCCCCGAATCTTCCGACTCGCGGCACTTTGGCTAAGATGATTAATCGAGCGGCGCCGAGCGCAAGTCGCTCACTTGCTGCGGCGACACCGGGGTACCGTGGTTGCCCCACGACATCCGAATGTACGTGACGACCGCGGCGACTTCCTCGTTCGACAGCGACTGCGCGAACGGCGGCATGCCGTACGGATGCGGGTTGCCGCCGGTGCTCGGCGGATAGCCGCCATTCAGTACCATGCGGATCGGATTCACGGCCGAGGGCATTTGGATCGACTGGTTCGTCGCGAGCGGCGGGTACGCCGGCGGCTTGCCTAGACCATTCTCGGCGTGACACTTGGCGCAGTTGTCGGTGTACACCTTCTTACCCGTTTGCAGCAGCTCGTCGCCGAACTTCTCCGACGTTTCGTACTGCATGGTTTCCGGCGCTTCCTTCTTCTGCGGAATCGTCTTCAGGTACGTCGCCATCGCGCGAACGTCTTCGTCCGACATGTACTGCAAGCTGTTGTGCACGACTTCGGCCATCGGACCGAACACGGCACCGCGAGCGGATACGCCGTTCTTCAACAGATCGCTGATGTCTTTGACGTCCCAATCGCCGAGACCGGCCTCTTTGTTCGACGTGAGCGACGGCGCATACCAGTTCTGCAGCGGGATCAGGCCGCCGGCGAACGCCGACGAATTCACCGGGCCGCCCATCATGTTGATCGACGTGTGGCACATCGAGCAGTGGCCGAGACCTTCGACGAGGTACGCGCCGCGGTTCCATTCGACCGACTTGGTCGGATCGTCCTTGTACGTGCCTTCACGGAAGAACAGCGTGCGCCAGCCGATCAGCAAGTTGCGGTTGTTGAACGGGAAACGCAGTTCGTGCGGACGGCTGGGCACGGCCACGGGCGGCACCGAGCGTAGGTAGGCGTAGATCGCGTCGGAATCGGCGCGCGTGACCTTCGTATAGCTTGCGAACGGGAATGCCGGGTACAGCAGGCTGCCGTCCTTCGAGCGGCCGGTGTGGACGGCGCGGTAGAAATCGTCCGACGACCACTTGCCGATACCGTATTGGTCGTCGGGCGTGATGTTCGGGGTGTACAGCGTACCGAACGGCGTGGCCATCGGCAGGCCGCCGGCAAACTGCTGGCCGCCGCGTACCGTATGGCAGGCGATACAGTCGCCGGCGCGCGCGAGATATTCGCCGCGCTTGATCAAGGCGGCTTGATCGGCGGGGGTGGCCGCTTCGGCCGAACCGTTGTGCAGGTTGTCGCTGCCCGACCAAAGAACCGGCACGAGGGCAGCGGCGGCAACGACGAGCGCCGACAGAGCGAACAGGGACTTGCGTTTCATAAGTGTGTCTCTCCTCGCGCTTACTGTGGTTCGCTACCGCAGGCAAGCGGAGTTTTCATCGAGCGGGCCGGGGCCGGGACAGGATTGGCCGGGGCGGGTTGAGTCGACAGCCATGCGGCGACAGCCGTCACATCGGCGTCCGTCAGGCGCGATGCGATGTCGTGCATGCAATCGGGCGCGATGGCGTGGCGCGTGCCCGAACGCCAGGCGCCAAGCTGCGCGCTGATGTAATCGCTATGCAAGCCGACCAGACCCGGAATGGCAGGCTCCATCCCTGTGAGCGCTTTGCCGTGGCAGGCCGCGCACGCGGGAATCTTCTTGGACTGGTCGCCGTTCAGCACGATTTGCTTGCCGCGCGCGAGAACGTCGTTTCCGACCGTGGGCTTGGCCGGCGTCGGATACGGCGGACGCTGCTGCGAGAAATACGTGGCGATCTGGCGCAGGTAGTCGTCCGAGAGATACGTGACGAGGTAGTTCATCGGCGGGTACTTGCGCCGGCCCGCGCGGAAATTCTCGAGCTGGTTGTACAAGTACTGGGCCGGCTTGCCCGCGAGGCGCGGGAAGTAGTCGTTATCCGTACCTTGGCCATGCGAGCCGTGACAGGCCGTGCAACCCTGCACGCGCTGCTCCATCGTATCGGGGGCCTGGGGCTGACTCTGCGCTTGTGCTGCGCTGTAGGCACCGGCACCGCCAATCAACAGAAGGGCGAGTAGCGGGCGGAAAATGCGTCTGTAAGACACGCGTAACTCCATCGTTATTCGGGGACCTACCGGGCTGCGATCGGCTCGGTATGGCTCTGTGGCTTGGTATTGACTGATCGATGCGCGATGTTGCAGCGGCAGCGGCCGGTGCGCTATCGGCTTGGCGCTCGGGCCAAGCCAGGCGCTGCGACGCAGCATTCTATCATCGATGGGGGGCTCAGGCTATTTGCCGCAGGCGCCGCCGATCCGTTCGAATGCGACGCCGCGGCAATATGTCGCGCCTAACGGAGTCGCGGCGCGCATTTCGCTATCGGGACCGTCTCGCACATCGTTGTCTCCTTTTCGCACATCGAACGCCGACGAAGGCGCGGTTCGGTCTTTCGCTAGCGTTTTCGTCCCGCTTTTCATCCCGCTTCTCGTCCCGTCTCGTTGCCGTGGCGGGTACCGTGTTGGGTACCGCTTGATACCCCTCCATGCCGCTCCATAGCGCCCTATACCGTTTGCATCGCCGCGCGATGCTGCGTCAGCGCCGCCTCCATCGACGTGCGCACGCCGCGTACCCCATGCTCGCTTTGCGATCCAACGGCGATTGGATCGCGCCCGGCGCCCGCTACACGTACACTCACGCCTGCGGCGCGCGCTTCCGAAGCCTCATCGCTTGTCGAGCGGCCCGTGGGCCCAGGGCCTATCGGGCTATCGACACCTAACGATGGGCTAAAGGCGGCTAGTGGCGCGCAAATGGCCAACTGACGGCCGCGCATTTCAACGTCCTTTCGATTCGCATCCAATGATGTTTCTTTTCGCGCTTCACCGCCGCGCGCGCGGCGTGCCGCTCAGTCGCTCGCTCGTTCCCATTCAACCGCCAGGATCTGCGCGCCGATGAACGTAACCGGACTGACGATCGGACAGGTCGCGCTTGCCGCCCTGATGGATATCGCCTTCGCCTTGGCGCTGGGCTCGGCGCTGCTCGAACGCTGGCTTGCCCTCGAAGGACAACTGGCGCGTGCCGCTTGGCAGCGTGCGCGCGCATCGCTCGTCGCGGCATGTTTTGCGCTCGTGCTCGCCGATCTGCTGTGGCTGGTCTACGAGTCGGCCTCGATGAGCGGGCTTGCGCTCGCGCAAGCGATCGGGGCAATACCGACGGTGCTCGGCCAGACTCAGGTCGGCCTGGGGTGGTGCATCGCTTTCGGCGGCGCGCTGCTCGCATGGGCCGCGGCGCTCGCGAGCAGTGGAGGCCGGAGCGGCCAGGCCGCGCTCGGGGTCGCTGCCATCGTCGTTGCGTTGGGCAAGGCTTCGATGGGCCATGCGGCCGACGCCGGCCCATGGTCCGTCGCTGTCGCGATACAGGCGCTGCACATACTCGCGACGGGGCTATGGGGCGGCATCGCGCTGGCGGGCGGGCTCTTCGTGCTGCCGGCGCTCGATAGCTCGACGACGCGCGGCGTGCTGATTCGCGTCGCCGGCCGGCTCTCCTCGGTGGCGGGAATGGCCTTGGCCGTAGTGCTCGCAACCGGGCTCTACAATGCCGTACTTGGCCTGGGTGGATCGCTTGCGCCGCTCTCGGAAAGCGGCTGGGGTCACGTGCTCACGCTCAAGGGGGCGTTGGTATTGCTGGCCGTGCTGCTCGGCGCGCTGAACCGCACCTCCGCCCTACCGAGATTGCGCCGCACCGCGGCGACCGCAGACGCGCACACATTCAACAACGTTTTGCATTTGGAGGCGCTCGTCATGATCGCCGTCTTTGTCGCGGCCGCCGTGCTGGCGCAGATGGCGCCAGGCTCGGTGCCTGCGCATTGAAGTGGGCGAGCAAGGCTGCGGCACCGAGCGATGTGGCCGCGCTGCTGGCGGGTGCTGACGGTGTGCTCGGTTCGGTGCTCGGGGTTCGGGTGCTAAGGGCTAAGGGGTGTCGACGCGATCGTGCCTGTCCCGAACTCGCCCCGCGTTTATATCCGTTCCGCTGCCGAGCGGCGCTGTCCGGTATGTTTCATTAGCGAGACGACGACGGCCGCAAGCTCGCACGTGTGTTCAGGCGGCGGACACCGAGCGCCGACGCAAGACGTGCGGCGCGACGGGACAGCGGTTTCGGCTGGGCGCGGCGCCCATTGCGAGCCGGTGTACGGGCGCTTGGCGCCGTCGGGCGGCGCGCGAGCACGCACACAGCGAACCGGGTGGGGTTATTCATAGCCTAGCCTGTGACTGAGAATGGGTGAGAAAAACAGCGCGATCGATGCGCCGATCACCTTGCCTTCCAGCTCGGCCGTCGCCGCATGCACGACATAGCTGTGCGCGAGCACGTCGAAGAGTTGCGGCGCGCAGTACAAGCCTGCCAAGCCGATGGCGCATTTCTCGACGAGGCCGATCGGCCAGCCGCGACTGAACGCGGCGATAGCGGCCAGCACGCGCACCACGGCGAACGCGACGAGCGCGCCGACCGCCGCCTGCTCGCGGATCAAGTAATCCGGTAGGAATTCACCCATGGCCGCTCTCCCTCAGTTGTCGTTGTGTGGCAGCGACAATGCAAAGAGTGGGCCAAAGAAGCCGGTCGACCAGGGGGTGTGAGGCGGGAGGGCGGCGCGGCGGGGCTGTCGCGGTATTCGGCGCGCGCGCCCCGCTAGGCGAAACGGGGGCGGCGAGCGCTGCGCCGCCCAAAACGTTACGGATCTGAACGTGACGTGTTACGGCACGTCTGCTTCAGCGCCGACCGCAAACGACGCTGACCGTCAGCGCCGCCTCGCGATCACCATTCGGCGACGCTGCCGTCGGCGTGGCGCCAGACCGGATTGCGCCAACGATGGCCGACCTTCGCCATCTCGCGAACCTTCGCTTCGTCGACATCGATGCCGAGACCCGGGCCTTGCGGGATCCCGACGAAGCCGTCTTCGTACTTGAACACCTCGGGGTTGCGCAGATAGTCGAGCAGATCGTTGCCTTGGTTGTAGTGAATCCCGAGGCTCTGTTCCTGAATGAACGCGTTGTAGCTCACCGCATCGAGCTGCAGGCAAGCGGCCAGGGCGATCGGCCCGAGCGGGCAGTGCAGGGCGAGGCCGACATCATAGGCTTCCGCCATCGCGGCGATCTTGCGGCACTCCGTGATACCGCCCGCGTGGGAGGCATCGGGCTGGATGATGTCGACGTAGCCGCCGGCCAGGATCGACTTGAAATCCCAGCGCGAGTACAGCCGCTCGCCCAGCGCGATCGGTGCATTCGTCTGGTTGACGATGTCGCGCAGCGCTTCGACGTTCTCCGACAGCACCGGCTCTTCGATGAACAACAGCTTGTACGGATCGAGTTCTTTCGCAAGCACCTTCGCCATCGGCTTGTGAATCCGGCCGTGGAAGTCCACCCCGATACCCACGTGCGGGCCGACGGCTTCGCGCACCGCGGCGACGTTGGCGATGACCTGCTCGACCTTATCGTAGGTGTCGACGATCTGCACTTCCTCGGAGCCGTTCATCTTGAGCGCCTTGAAGCCACGGTCGACCACGGCGCGTGCATTGTTCGCGACATCGTGCGGGCGATCGCCGCCGATCCACGAGTAGACCTTGATTCGATCGCGCACGGCACCGCCGAGCAGCGCGTGCACGGGCACGCCGTGATGCTTGCCGAGAATGTCCCACAGCGCTTGGTCGATGCCGGCGATTGCGCTCATCAGCACCGGGCCGCCGCGATAGAAGCCCGCGCGGTACATGACTTGCCAGTGATCCTCGATGTGACGCGGATCCTTGCCGATCAGATAATCGGCCAGCTCTTGCACGGCGGCTTCGACCGTATGAGCGCGGCCTTCGACCACCGGTTCGCCCCAGCCGACGATGCCTTCGTCCGTCTCGATTTTGAGAAACAGCCAGCGGGGCGGGACGACGAACGTCTCGAGCTTCGTGATTTTCATGGGGAACCTCCTCCTGGTCGGTGATAACGGCTGCGCAGCCACGCAAGCCAAGGACGCATCGGGGCGCCCAAAACAATAATGCTACATCAAAACGCCATGAAGTAGTATTAATAGTATTTTATCGACCCCGATAGTGGGTTTTTGCCGACGGGGACCGGGAACGCTTGCGCTTTGCCCGGTGCTCGCGATAATCCGCTACGTGGCCGGCGCCGCGCCGCCATGCGCCGCGCGCGCGTCCGATCGCGCCGCCGTGAGCTACCGCAAGCAGCCGCTTGCTTGCCGCGGACGGCGGGCGGCCGATACGACTAGGGAGAACGATGATTCAACGCGATTTGCATGGGCGTGTCGCCTACATGCTGGCGACCGCTATTTTGCGCGGCGATTACCTGCCCGGCGCGTTGTTGCCGCGCGAGGCAGAGCTGATGGAGTCGTTCGGCGTGAGCCGTACGGTGTTGCGCGAGGCGCTCCGAACGTTGACTTCGAAGGGGCTCGTCGAATCGCGGCCAAAGGTCGGCACGAAGGTGCGGCGTCGCAGCGCCTGGAATCTGCTCGACGCCGATTTGCTGGAGTGGTATTCGCAAGTCGCGCCGCCCGTCGCTTTCGCATTGAAGCTGCAGGAGATGCGTGAGATGGTCGAACCGTATGCGGCGGCATTGGCGGCACGCGCGCATACGCCTGAAACGATCGAGGGGCTCGAGCGTGCGCATGCTTCGATGGTGGCGGCGCGCAATGTCGACGAATGGGTGCGCGCCGATCTTCATTTCCATCTCGGCATCTTGGGCGCCTGCAGCAACGAACTCTTGATGCCCCTCGGCGCGCTGATCGAGCGCACGCTCGAGGCGCAACTGCGGCTCAACGCGAAGCGGGCCGACGTCTTCAATGCCGCGCTGCATCAGCATACGGCGGTGTACGACGCGATCCGCACCCGCCAGCCCGAGGCTGCTCGTTCGGCGATGGCCGAACTGCTCGGCGTGACCCGCAAGCGCATCGAGGCGTAGCCGAGCGAGTGGGGCGAAGGGCCGGCCACTGGGCGGCGAATCGGCAGCGACTCGGCAGCGACCGGTGAGGCGCTTGCGTAAACCATCGTCCTTGGAACGCGCGTTGCTGAACAAAGAGCGGTACTGTCAGCTATGCGCCGAGTGCGCACCAAGGAGGTCATCATGCCGCTGAAACGAGGAACGTCCCGCGAAGACATCTCGAAGAACGTCAAGACCGAGATGAAGCATGGCAAGTCGCAAAAGCAATCGGTTGCCATTGCCTTGAATCAAGCCCGCAAATCCGGGGCGAAGATTCCGAAGAAGCACGAGAAATAACGCGGTTTCACGCGACTTCGACCGCGACCTCGCGCCGGGCCGAGCACCCTCGCCCGGCGCGCCCGATGCGAGCCGAACCGCGCGGCGGCCGCAGTAGCCGCGGCGTTCGGCTCTCGCATCGCACGCCTATTCGTCCTAAGCTCCAAGCGCAAAAGGCACAGGGCGCGCGCCGACACACCGTCTGACAAGCGCAAGCGACGCGACGATAAAATTGTAACGAGTGCTTGTCATGATCGTTTCACGCGACTAGGATCGATGCGAACAAAACATCATCATGTGTTGTGCATTGCACAACGCGGGTTCCTATGTCCGACGCCACAACTCAAACGATCGTCGTGCCGCACGGTTTCGCGTTCGCGCACGATCAGCGCAATCGCGGCGTCGCGTTCGACGCCGGCTGGATCGACGGCCTACGCGTGAACCTCTCGGCGGTAGAGCGGCGCACGACGACGCTCGCCGCCCGCCGCTCGGTGAAGAAGGACGCGCAGGCCGCTTGGCTCCTCAAAGCCGTCACGTGCATCGATCTCACCACCTTGAGCGGCGACGACACCGAAGGCCGCGTGCGCCGGCTCTGCGCCAAAGCGCGCCAGCCCGTGCGCGCCGATCTGATCGAGGCATTGGGGCTCGAACCGGCGTCCATCACGACCGGCGCCGTCTGTGTCTATCACCGCTTCGTCGCGGCCGCCGTCGATGCGCTGGCCGGCACCGGCATTCCGGTCGCGGCTGTCTCCACCGGCTTTCCGGCTGGGCTGAACCCGCATCGGCTCAAGCTCCAGGAGATCGAGGCTTCCGTGGCCGACGGCGCGGCCGAAATCGACATCGTCATCACGCGCGAACACGTGCTCACGGGCAACTGGCGTGCGCTCTACGACGAAGTGCGCGAGTTCCGGGCCGCCTGCGGCGCGGCGCATATGAAGGCGATTCTCGCGACCGGCGATATCCGCACGTTGACCAACGTCGCCAAGGCGTCGATGGTCTGCATGATGGCCGGCGCCGATTTCATCAAGACGTCCACGGGCAAGGAAGGCGTCAACGCGACGCTCGACGTCTCGCTCGTCATGGTGCGGATGATCCGGGAGTTTTACGAACGCACGGGCGCGCTGATCGGCTTCAAACCGGCCGGCGGCGTGTCGAGCGCGAAGGCGGTGCTCGCCTATCAAGTGTTGATGAAAGAAGAACTCGGCCGCGATTGGCTAGAGCCCTCGCTGTTTCGTATCGGCGCGTCGAGTCTGCTCGCCGATATCGAGCGTCAACTCGAGCACTACGTCACCGGCCGCTATTCGGCTTTCAACCGTCACCCCGTAGCGTGAGCGATTCCCGATGAGCGTTGCGCATTACTTTGAGACGATGGATTACGCCCCCGCTCCCGAGGACGATCAGGCCGCGCGCGCCTGGCTCGCTCGGCACGATGCTTCCTTGAGCCACTTCATCGACGGCTGCTGGTGCGCGAGCGTATCGGGCGAGCGCTTCACCGTACGCGCGCCGGCCACCGGCGAGGCGCTGGCGCAAGTGGCGCAAGGCGGGGCACCCGATATCGACGCCGCGGTGGCGGCTGCCCGTGCGGCGCAGCCGGCTTGGCTGGCCGCAGGCGGAGCGCGGCGAGCGCGTCACCTGTACGCGCTCGCCCGCATGGTGCAGCGGCACAGCCGCCTGTTCGCCGTGCTCGAAGCGCTCGATAACGGCAAGCCGATCCGCGAGACGCGCGACCTCGATGTCCCGCTCGTCGCGCGCCATTTTCTGCATCACGCCGGTTGGGCCCAACTGCAAGAGACGGAATTCGCCGGATGGGCGCCGCTCGGCGTCATCGGCCAGATCGTGCCTTGGAATTTTCCGTTGCTGATGCTCGCGTGGAAGGTGGCGCCAGCCATTGCGCTCGGCAACTGCGTCGTGCTCAAGCCCGCTGAATACACCCCGCTCACGGCCCTGCTGTTCGCCGAGTTGGCGAGCCAAGCGGGGCTGCCCGACGGCGTGCTCAACGTCGTGACGGGCGACGGCCGCACGGGCGCGGCGCTCGTCGACCATCCCGGAGTCGACAAAATTGCGTTCACGGGCTCGACGGAAGTCGGTCGGCTCATTCGCACGGCAACGGCCGGGTCGGGCAAATCGCTGACGCTCGAGCTGGGCGGCAAGTCGCCGTTCATCGTATTCGACGATGCCGATCTCGACGGTGCCGTGGAAGGAGTCGTCGATGCGATCTGGTTCAATCAAGGGCAGGTGTGCTGCGCCGGCTCGCGTTTGCTCGTGCAGGAGGGCGTCGAACAGCGCTTCATCGCCAAGCTCAAGCGCCGCATGGCGACGCTGCGCGTAGGGCCCTCGCTCGACAAGACGATCGACATGGGCGCGATCGTCGATCCCGTGCAACTCGCGCGGATCGAAGCGCTGGTCGATACGGGCCGGCGCGAAGGCGGCGACGTGTGGCAGCCCGAGCAAGTCGTCATGCCCGATGCGGGCGGTTCGTACTACCCGCCGACGCTCGTGACGAACGTCGCACCGGCGTCCACGCTTGCGCAAGCGGAAATCTTCGGTCCCGTGCTGACGGCAATGAGCTTTCGCACGCCCGACGAGGCCGTTGCACTCGCCAACGACACGCGCTACGGATTGGCCGCGAGCGTTTGGAGCGAGACGATCGGGCGTGCACTCGACATCGCCCCGCGGCTCGCGTGCGGCGTGGTGTGGATCAACGCAACCAACTTGTTCGACGCCGGTGTCGGGTTCGGCGGCTACCGTGAGTCCGGCTACGGCCGCGAGGGCGGGCGCGAGGGGGCGTACGAGTATTTGAAGCCCGGCGGATGGGGCAAGGGTGCGCTGCGCGAAGCGTCGGCGCCTCAGGCATTGCCTGCAGCGGGGCTCGGCGAGCCGCCGCAAGCAACGGGCATCGGCTTCGTCGATCGCACCGCGAAGCTATTCATCGGCGGTAAGCAAACGCGCGCCGACGGCGGCAACTCGCGCGCCGTCCATGCGCCGAACGGTGCGTTCGTTGGCGAAGTGGCGGACGGCAATCGCAAGGACGTTCGCGATGCCGTCGCGGCGGCGAGGGGCGCGGCGAAGTGGACGCAGATGAGCGGGCACGCACGCGCGCAGGTGCTCTACTACCTTGCCGAGAATCTATCGGCCCGTGCGGAAGAGTTTGCCGGGCAGCTCGTTCGGCGCACGTCCTGCGACGAGGGCGCCGCCCAACGCGAAGTCGATGCGTCGATCGCGCGGTTGTTCACCTATGCCGCGTGGGCCGATAAGTTCGACGGCGCGGTGCACACCCCGCCGATGCGCGGCGTTGCGCTCGCGATGCATGAGGCGCTTGGCGTCATCGGCATCGCGTGCCCGGACGAGGCGCCGTTGCTCGCGCTGATCTCGCTGATCGGGCCGGCGCTCGCGCTCGGAAACCGAGTGGTGGTGTTGCCGAGCGAGGCGTGTCCGTTGATGGCAACCGATTTCTACCAAGTCGTCGAAACATCGGACGTTACCGCCGGCGCGCTGAACATCGTCACCGGCGCGCGCGCTGGCTTGCTGTCCACGCTGGCCAAGCACGACGACGTCGATGCGTTGTGGTGCTTCGGCCGTGCGGCGGAATCGACGCTCGTCGAGCGCGAATCGATCGGCAATCTGAAGCGCACCTTCGTCGACCACGGCCGCCGGCTCGATTGGTTCGATCGCGCAACCGAGGGCCTTCCCTTCTTGCGTCAAGCGGCACAAATCAAGAATATTTGGATTCCGTATGGCGAATGACCTGCGTCTTTAGCGCGGGCTAAGGGTTAGGGCTAGGGTGAGAGCTAGGGTGAGAGCAAGAGCTAGACGGCTAGCGGCCACCACCTAGGCCGGCCCGCAACGGGACCCAACGACGAGACAACGAAAGAAAGGAGACACCGTGCTGAAACACCTCGATCCGCTTCTGAATGCCGACGTGCTCCACGCGTTGCGTGCGATGGGCCACGGCGACGAAGTCGTGCTGTGCGACGCGAACTTCCCGGCCGATTCGGTGGCGCGTGCCACCGTGACGGGCAAGCTGCTGCGCATGGACGGCGTCGATGCGGCGCGGGCCGTGCGCGCCGTGCTCTCGGTGCTACCGCTCGATACCTACGTCGAAGCGCCGGCGATGCGCATGGAAGTCGTCGGCGATCCGCATACGGTCCCGATGGTTCAGCGCGAGGCGCAGGCCGAAGTCAATGCGGCGGAAGGCCGTGAGGTGCCGTTCGCCCCAATCGAACGTCACGCGTTCTATGAGCGGGCACGCGGCGCCTACTGTGTGATCGTGACGGGCGAAGCGCGCGGCTACGGGTGTTTCGTGTTCAAGAAGGGCGTCATCCTCGCCCCCGATGCGCCGCTTGCGGCGAGCGACGGCCGGCCCGCGGAGCGAGGCAAATGAGCGGGCGCGTCGTCATCCTCGGCATCTATGTGACCGATCTGGCGTTTCGCGCCGAGCGCATGCCCGTGATCGGCGAAACGATCGCCGGCTCCGCGTTCGCGATGGGGCCGGGCGGGAAGGGCTCGAACCAAGCCGTCGCGGCCGCGCGCGCGGGCGCCGACGTGCTCTTCTGCACGCGTCTGGGCAACGACGCCTTCGGTGCGATCGCGCGTGAAACCTGGCGCGCGGAAGGCATCACCGCGCGCGCAACGGTCGTCGACGGCCTCGCGACGGGCGCGGCTCACATTTTCGTCGATGCGGCGACCGGCTCGAACGCGATCATCGTCGCGGCCGGTGCGGCGGGTACGCTGGGGCCTGCCGACGTCGAGGCGATCGAAGGCGAGATCGCCGCGGCGCAGGTCTTCGTCACGCAACTGGAGCAGCCCGTGCTCGCGGCGCATCGGGGGCTCGAACTCGCGCGCAAGCATGGCGTGACGACGGTGCTGAACCCGGCTCCCGCGTTGCCGCTGCCCGACGAACTCTTTCCGCTTTGCGATTACATCACGCCGAACGAAACCGAAGCCGCGGCGTTGACGGGCATCGAGATCGCGACGCCCGACGACGCGCGCCGCGCGGCCGATGCGCTTCTGGACAAGGGCGTGGGTGCGGTGATCGTGACGCTCGGCGAAGCGGGTGCGTTGCTGCACTCGCGGACGCAATCGATGCTTGTGCCGGCATTTCGCTGCGGGGCGGTTATCGAAACGGCCGGAGCCGGCGACGGCTTCACGGGCGGCTTCGCCGCGGCGCTCGCGCGCGGCGAATCGCCGGCTGCCGCGGTTCGCTTCGGATGCGCGCTGGCGGGTATATCCGTCACGCGGGCGGGCACGGCACCGTCGATGCCGACATTGAACGAAATCAACGCGCTGCTCGGCGCGGGCTCGGCGCTGTCCGCATAGCAGGGCGCGACCCGGCGCGTTGCCTCGCCTCGGCTCGCCTCGCCTTGCATTACGCAGCCGTCGCACGCATGGCGTATCACGTATCACGTATCGCGCGTTTCGCATCACGCATCATGCATTACGAAAGGGGCGGCATCGATGAAAGGCTCGTTCGTTATCGGCAAGTGGTTCGGCGATAGGCAGTTGAATTTTCTGCTCGGCGTCAACGCGCTCGTGGTGGTCGTTGCTGTCTGGCTTTCGCACGGGCAGTTCGTCGGCATCGACAACGTACAGTCGATGGGATCGCAGTTGCCCGAAGTCGGTTTGCTCGCGCTCGGCATCATGTTGTCGATGCTCTCGGGCAATGGCGGCATCGATCTATCGGGTGTGGGGCTGGCGAACCTATCGGGGATGGTGGCCGCGCTCGTCGTGCCGAAGTGGGTCAGCGGCGACGATTCGCCGGTGCTCTATACGACGCTCTTTTGCGCGATCGTCACGGCGATGGGGTTGGTCGGCGGTTTCATCAACGGTTTGGTCATCGCACGGCTGCGGCTGACGCCGATCTTGTGCACGCTCGGCACACAGCTCATGTTTACGGGGATCGCCGTCGCTTTGAGCAACGGGGCCTCGGTACACGTCGATTATGTCGAGCCGCTGGCCGATATCGGCAACGGCACGGTGTTTCAAGTGCCGATTTCGTTTTGCATCTTCATCGCGGCAGTGCTGCTTCTCGGCTGGCTCTTGAAGCGGACGCCGTTCGGGCTGCGGCTCTACTTGATGGGCACGAATCCGCGTGCGGCGTTTTATGCCGGCATCGGCTGCGAACGAATGCTGATCGCCACCTACACGATGTGCGGACTGCTTGCGTCGCTCGCCGGCCTCGTCAGTGTTTCGCATACGCTCAGCGCAAAGTGGGACTACGGCAACTCCTACCTCTTGATCGCGATTCTGATCGCGGTCATGGGCGGCGTGAATCCGGCCGGCGGGTACGGCCGTGTGGTCTGCGTGTTCTTTGCCGCCACGGTGCTTCAACTGCTCTCCAGTCTGTTCAATTTGCTGGGTGTCTCGCAGTTCTTCGGCGATTGCACTTGGGGCTTCTTGCTGCTCGTCTCGCTGGCGTTCGCCGACGGCGAGCAGTTGCGGGCGATCTTCCGCTTCGGCCGTGCGAGCACGGCACACGGTGGTCCCGGTGAGCCCGACGGGCCCGGCGGGTCCGGCGGCAAGCGAGGCGGGCGGATGACCGGTTAGCCGGCATCGCTCGCAAGTGAGTTCGGCAGTCGGCGGACGTCTGGCCTCGGGCGTGCGTCAGCAAACGAGGGGCGTGGCGGAAACAAGGAAGGAGACAAGGCAATGAAGCTGAAACGAACGAGCCTCGCGCTCGCGGCTTGCGCGCTCGGCGCGGGCGTCATTTTCGCAGCGCAGGCGGCGACTCATGAAACGATCGTCACGGTGGTCAAGGTGACGGGCATCAGTTGGTTCAATCGAATGGACGAGGGCGTCAAAGCGTTCGCGAAAGACAACCCCGGCATTACGACCTACCAGACGGGGCCCGGCCAAGCCGACGCCGCCCAGCAATTGCGCATCATCGAGGATTTGATCGCGAAGCGGGTCAGCGCCATCGCGGTGGTCCCGTATGATCCGCCAACGCTGGAGCCGGCCCTGAAGAAAGCGATGGACCGCGGCATCAAGGTGGTCACGCACGAGGCCGACAACGAAAAGAACACGATGGTCGATGTCGAAGCGTTCGATAACAGCGCATACGGCGCGGCGCTCAACGATCGGCTCGCGAGCTGCATGCACGACGAAGGCAAGTGGGCGACCTTCGTCGGCTCGCTCGGCAGCCGCTCGCAGGTGCAATGGGCCGACGGCGGCATCGACAACGCGAAGAAGAAGTACCCGAAGATGCAGCTCGTCGAAACCAACATCGAAACGAACAACGACGGCGAGCACGCCTACGAGCAGGCGAAGGAAGTGCTGCGCAAGCATCCTGACATCAAGGGCTTCCAAGGTTCGTCTTCGCTCGATGTTCTCGGGATCGGCCGCGCGGTTGAGGAAGCGGGGCTCGTGGGCAAGGTCTGCGTGTTCGGCACGGGCTTGCCGACCGAAGCCGGCAAATATCTCGAATCCGGGGCGATCAACGGGATTGCATTTTGGGATCCGAAGCTCGCCGGTCTCGCGATGAATGAGATCGCGAAGCGGCTGCTCGAGGGCAAGACGGTGCACAACGGCGATAACCTCGGACTGACCGGCTACGAGAAGGTGACGGTCACGAAGGGGCCCGGCAAGGGCATCATCGTGCGCGGGCAAGGTTGGGTGAGCGTGGACAAGTCGAACTACAAGCAATACAACTTCTGACGAAGGGGCGTACCGGCGCGGCGATAGGAATCGTCCGCGCCGTCAAGATTTCGATGCGAGCGCATCCATGCACGATGAACGGCGATGAACGACACCCCTGTTTCGGATCCTTGGCTTGAAGTAATCGGCGTGCACAAGCGCTTCACCGGCGTGCATGCCTTGCGCGGCGTGTCGTTGACGTTCGCGCGCGGACAGATCTATCACTTGCTCGGCGAAAACGGCTGCGGCAAGAGCACGCTGATCAAGATCATCGCGGGGGCGCAACCGCCGGACGAGGGCGAACTCGCGATCGAAGGCAAGCGCCATGCGCGGCTCACGCCGCTCGAAGCGCTGGCAGCCGGGATCGAAACCGTCTACCAGGACCTCTCGCTGCTGCCGAACATGAGCGTGGCGGAGAACGTCGCGCTGACCTCCGAGTTGGCCGAACATGGCGGGCGTCTCGCTCGCACGTTCGACCGGCGCGCACTGGCCAGCCGCGCCGCGCGTGCGCTGGACGCGGTCGGCTTGCCGTCCGACGCCTCGTTCCAAGCGACGATCGTCGAAACGCTGCCGTTGGCGACCCGCCAACTGGTGGCGATCGCGCGCGTCATTGCCAGCGAGGCCAAGTTCGTCATCATGGACGAACCCACCACTTCGCTTACGCAAAAGGAAGTGGCCAATCTCATCGCGGTATTGACGACGCTGCGCGCGCAAGGCGTGACCGTGCTGTTCGTCAGCCACAAACTCGACGAATGCTATGCGATCGGCGGCGAGGTGATCGTGCTGCGCGACGGCCGCAAAGTCGCGCAAGGGCCGATCGCCGATTACACCAAGGCGCAGTTGAGCGAATTGATGACGGGACGCGAACTCGCGCACGCCCGCTATAGAACGCACGCGCCGGAAACGTCCGAAATTGTCCTCGCTGTGCGCGGGTTGGGGCGCGGCCGCCAGTTTCGCGAGGTGTCGTTTGCGTTGCGGCGCGGCGAAATTCTCGGCGTGACGGGGCTGCTCGATTCGGGCCGCAACGAACTCGCGCGCGCGCTCGCGGGCGTCGCGCCCGCCGATAGGGGGACGATTGCGCTCGACGGTGCGCCGATCGCGCTGTCGAACCCGGGCGACGCCAAGCGGCATCGAATCGGCTATGTCCCCGAGGATCGCTTGAGCGAGGGCCTTTTTCTCGACAAATCGATTCGCGACAACGTGGTGACGGCGATGATCTCGAGCCTGCGCAACCGCTTCGGCGGGCTCGATACGAAACGCGCACGGGCGTTGGCGCAACGCACGGTGGCGGATCTGCAGATCGCGACGCCCGACATCGACAAACCGGTTCAATCGTTGTCGGGCGGCAACCAGCAGCGCGTGCTGATCGGCCGGTGGCTCGCGATCGATCCACGCGTGCTGATCCTGCACGGGCCGACGGTGGGCGTCGACGTGGGTTCGAAGGACATCATCTATCGCATCATGCAGTCGCTCTCCGAGCGGGGCATCGGCATCGTGCTGATCAGCGACGATCTGCCCGAGCTGCTGCAAAACTGCGATCGGATTTTGATGATGAGCAAGGGGCGTGTAACGGGCGAGTATGCCGCGCAGGGTCTGACCGAAGCCGAGTTGTATCGCGCGTTGCTCGCCGAGGCGGCGTGATCCCCGACGTGCACCCGGTTGCTTTTTTGAATCGAAGCGAAATCAACAGCGAATCACGATGAATCAGACGATGAGTTCAACCGATACCGTCGATATGCCCAGCCGCCGCCGCGCCGCCGATTGGCGCGCGAAGTTGGCGCGCCGCCCGGAATGGCTGCCCGGTGCGCTGATTGTGGCGTCGTGCATCGTGGTGGCGGCGATCAATCCGCGCTTTCTGCAATGGGCGACGCTATTCGATCTGCTTCACTCCGCGACGACAACGTCGCTGTTCGCGCTCGGAACGCTCGTGGTGCTCGCCTCGGGCGGCATCGACGTATCGTTCACCGCGATTGGCGCGTTGACGATGTATTCCATGACGAAGGCCGTGTTCGCCTGGTGGCCCGATGCGCCGTTCGGTTTGATCTTGCTAGCGGGCGCGGTGGGCGGCGTGCTGCTCGGGCTAGTGAACGGTTGGCTTGTGCATCGGCTGAAGGCTCCGTCGCTGATCGTCACGATCGGCACGCAATACTTGTATCGGGGGATCTTGCTGACGTTCGTGGGCACGACGTTTTTCATGAACATCCCGCACAGCATGGATCGTTTCGGCCGCATTCCGCTGATGGCTTACCGTACGGTGGACGGCCTGCATGCCGTGCTGCCGGTTTCGGTGCTCGCGCTCGTGGTGGCGGCCGTGACCACGTGGTGGCTCTTGAATCGGACGATGATGGGGCGCGCCGTATACGCGATGGGCGGCAGTCTTGCGATCGCGCAGCGGCTCGGCTACAACGTGCGCGCCGTGCATTTGTTCGTCTTCGGCTATACGGGGCTGCTTGCGGGTGTCGCCGGCATCTTGCACGTTTCGAACAATCGGCTGGCGAATCCGTTCGATTTGGTCGGGTCCGAGCTCGATGTGATCGCGGCCGTGATTCTCGGGGGCGCGCGCATTACGGGGGGCAGCGGGACCGTGCTGGGTACGCTGCTAGGCGTCGCGCTCGTCACGCTCGTCGACAACACGCTGATCCTCGTCGGCGTGCCAAGTACGTGGCAGAAAATCATCGTCGGCGCGTTCATCCTCGTGGCCGGCATCTTGTTCGCCTTGCGCCGGCGCGGCTAATTCACGCGCTGCGCTTGCGCCGCTCCTGTCCCTTTTCGGTAATGACGGAATCGAACGCGTCGACTTGCGAGAAGCGGACCGCCTTCACGACGCCGAATTTGCTCGTATCGGCTACTAGATGACTTTCGACGGCGCTGGCCATGGCGGCTTGCTTGATCGCCACCTCGTGAAAATTCCAGCAGGTGACGCCGCGCGCGGTATCGATGCCGCCTGCGGAAATGAAGGCTTTATTGATGCCCATGCGTCGTAGCATCTCGAGGCTTTCATCTCCGGTAAAGGAATCCGACGACGGGACATACACCCCACCGAGCAAGAGCATTCGAACGTTGGGCATCCGCCGCAAGATTTCGGCGATATTCAGCGAGTAGCAGACGACGGTGATTGCGATATCGGCGGGAATCAGCCGCGCGAGGGCGGTGAGCGTCGTGCCGCAATCGATGAAGATGGTTTCGTTGTCGACGATCAATTGCGCGGCGTAGGCCGAGGCTTGCGCCTTCGCTTGAGCGAAATGGTCCTGCTCCTGTTCGAGCGAGTAGCCGGCCGCGTTCGGCACATTGGCCGCGCTGACGATATAGCCGCCGAGATACGTGAAGCGATCCGGATTGGCCGAGACGTCGCGCCGCACGGTCATTTCCGACACGGCGAGCAGGGCGGCGGCATCGCGCAGCCGCAGGACGCCGTGCTTGGCGAGCGCATCGGCGAGGGCGCGTAGACGATCGGTTTTGAGCATCGAGTCGATGAACGAGTGCGCTTGCTACGGGTGGACAGGAGCCGCGTATCGAGGGGCGTTATGTTCTTAGCGGAGGATGATCGGATTATAACAAACTCGCACCCGACGAGTAACCGCCAGCAGGATAACGCCCCTCTAATCGGTGGCCGCGTAGCCCGGTAGTCGCCTCTCGGTGTTTCTCTTTGAAGCGAGCCGGTTATTGTGTCCCCAAATAAAATTTCACGTTTTGCTTGTGGACGGAAACATAATCCGAGCACGCCAAACGTTTACGCCAACGTTTGCGAACGTTGTAAACGTTTTCTGCGTTCGGGTTTCTGAGTACTTCAGATTCGGCGGCGAGGGCCGTTATACCGAGCGTGGTTACGAAGGAAAAACCGAAAATGGGATTACCTGTCTTGGTCGTGGACGATTCGACGCTCGCCCGCCGGCTGCTGATCAACGCGCTGCCTGAGGCGTGGGACGTCGATATTTCTCAGGCCACCAATGGAACGGACGCACTTGTCGCCTACCGCGAGGGACGCGCCTCTGTGATGTTCCTCGATCTGACGATGCCGGGCATGACGGGTTTCGACGTGCTCGAAACCGTGCGTGCGGAAGGGCTCGACAGTTTCGTTATCGTAGTGTCCGCCGATATTCAACCGGAAGCGAAAGCGCGTGTGAAAGCGCTAGGCGCCGTTGCATTCATCGACAAGCCGGTTTCCAGCGCGAAGCTGTTGCCTGTCCTGAAAGAGTACGGATTGTATGAGTGAGCATTTCCTCACGGAAGATCGGCGCGATGCGCTGCAAGAGATCGCGAACATCGGCATGGGCCAAGCGGGCGCGCGTCTTGCCGCGTTGCTCGGGCGCTTCGTGCATCTGTCGGTGCCGCGGATCCGCATGGTCGACACCGATACGCTGCCGTCGGCCGTGCGCGATATGCTCGACTTCACCGAGCCCGTGACCGCGCTGCGACAGAGCTTTCGCTGCGACATCGCGGGCGAGGCGATTTCGCTGTTCGACAGTCGCAGTGCCGATCACATGAAGTTCGTGTTTCGCTCGGACGACATGAGTGCGGAAGAGCGCTTCGAGGATATGTCGGATGCCGAGGTGCTGTCCGACGTGGCGAACCTGATTGCGGGGGCGTGCCTGACGGGTCTGTTCGAACAGCTCGGACAATTGCCGACCTTTACGCCGCCGCGTTTGATCGGGGTGCAACTCGATGTCGAAGAAGTCTTGCATCCGTCGAAGCTGCCGTGGGACCGCGCGCTGTTGCTCGAGGTCAATTTGCAAACCGAGGACGGCGTTTTCGGCTCGCATCTGTTGACGCTGATGACGGCGAAAGCCCTGCAGTCGCTCGTCTCGGCGCTCGACGGATTTCTTGCCAACCTCTGAACGGGTCGAAGTCGCAGATGGACATCCCTGGCACCGCTCGCTTGAGCGAACTCGCGCTGGAGCGCGTAGGGCTCGGCATTTTCGCCGTGGATCGCGAGTACCGCATCGTGCTCTGGAATCGCTTCATGGACGAGCACAGCGGCGTGGCCGCCGCACAAGCGATCGGGCGCAGCTTCTTCGATTGCTTCCCCGACTCGCCCCGCGCTTGGCTCAAGCGCAAGTTCGATACCGTGTTCCTGCTGCACAGCGGCTCGTTCTCGTCATGGCAGCACCGCCCTTGGTTGCTGCCGTTCGAGCACGATTGCCCGATCACGGGTTCGCTCGATCTGATGCAGCAAGATTGCTCGTTCATGCCGTTGATCGAGCACGGCGAAGTCGTGGCCGTGTGCGTGACGATTGCCGATGTGACCGAGCTTGCCGTGGCGTGGAAGGAACGCGAGGCCGCGCTCGAGGCGTTGCGCGATTCGTCGGAGCGCGACGCATTGACGGGGCTTTACAACCGTCGCCATGTCGACCGTCGCTTGCTGGCGGAGTACAACAATTGGACGCGTCATCACGATCCGTTCGCGGTCCTGCTGTTCGACATCGATCATTTCAAGCGGATCAACGATACGTACGGCCATCCGACCGGCGATGCGGTGCTGCGCAAGATCGCCGCGACCGTGTCGCCGCAACTGCGCAACAGCGACATCCTAGCGCGCTACGGCGGCGAGGAATTCATGGTGATCCTGCCGCACTGCGATGAGGCGGGCGCGGCCGTCGTGGCCGAAAAGATTCGCTCCGCCATCGAGAGCGATGGGCTCGAGGTGAGTGCCGGCACGCTGAAGGTGACAGTGAGTGTTGGCGGCTGTTTGGCGACGGACGGCTTGACCTGCGTCACCACGCTCGTGGCGGATGCCGATCAGGCGCTCTACGAAGCCAAGCATGCCGGCCGCAACCAGGTGTGTATCGCGGTTCACCACGCTTGACCGACATGCCGCCGCGGCGATGCCGCGCACGGCTTTCCTATTTCCTACTTCCTGTTTTGAGGCATGCGCCTTCAATGCGCTTCGGAGCGGGCGGCGATCCAGTCCATCGCCGCGAACAGCACGCCCGAGACGATAAACGTCAAATGCAGGATGACAAGCCAGCGGATGCGCGCTTCGTCGAGCGGCTGATCGAGTTCCGTGAGACTCATAAAGGCGCGCAGCAGCGAAATGGCGGAAATCGCCAC
Source organism: uncultured beta proteobacterium (assembly GCA_963838695.1). Taxonomy (GTDB): domain Bacteria; phylum Pseudomonadota; class Gammaproteobacteria; order Burkholderiales; family Burkholderiaceae; genus Trinickia. The sequence continues at coordinate 310,357 of CAWIRZ010000020.1, forward strand.
GATCGAGCCGATCAGCTTCATCTTGAGCCCCGAGAAATCGAGGGTGCCCATCCAGCTCGGGCGATCTTCGCTGTCGCCCGTGTCGATCTTCGAGATGAAGTTCTCGTAGCCCGAAAAAATCACGATGACGACGAGATTGGCCGCGAGCGACAGGTCGATCAGCGACAGCGTCGCGAGAATAATCTGCTCCGGGCGCGCATGCAATGCCCCCGTCAACGCGTGAATGAGTTCGCCGACGAACGCAATCAACAACATCACGAGCGAGAACACGAGCCCGACGTAGAACGGCGCCAGCAGCCAGCGCGATTTGAATAGAGAATACTCGAGTACTCGTTCGAGAGAGTTGCGTCGATGCATGGGGCGTTGTTCCTGTTGTTGTATCGGGCAGCGATGGCCGCGCCCGAGCGAAGAGGCCGGACGAAGCTGCGATTTTACCGCTTCCTTCCGATTAGCTTTCGATGCGAGGGGCGGGCGGTGCCGACGCCGCCCGCAATCTGCGACATTGCGCATGCGCCCGCAGCGGGCCGGCCGGTACGGGCGTGAACGCGTGATTGACCGAGCGTCGGTGTGTTAGGCCGTCATGGCAGCAGCCCGAACACCGCCACGCCGTTCGTCGCGCCGACATACACGCGGCCATGCGCGATCATCGGCGTAATGAATTTGTTGCCGGCGCCGAACGTATCGCGCGATCCGGCCTGGTTGCTGTTGTATAGCTCTCGCCCTAGATTGCTCGCGTCGAATGCATGTAGCGCGCCGACGGTACCGTTCTGAGCGGCCCAAACAATCGCGTTCTGCGTGCCGTTGGCCGAGATGCTCGGTGTGGTTCCGGGGTAGGGAAAGGTGCCGGGGCTCTTCGAACTGGGCGTCGTCGCCAATCTAGCGGATGTGATCGGGAAGGCTTTGAGGTTATCGCCGACGGCGCCGTAATAGACGACATTGCCAAAATACGCCGGCATGCCGAAGACGCCACCGCTCAGTTGGCCGTCGATTTCCTGCCAAATCGCGTTGTGGGTGCCGTTAAATTTGCCCATGGCGTCGCGATCGACGACATAGATCTTCGAATCCTTGCCCGCGCCGACAGCCAAGTGCCGGGTCGCGCCGCCCGCATCGACGAGATCGGGCAAAACCAGCGCGCCGCCCGATCCGAGATCGATATCCTGATTCGATTGCGTGACGGTGTCGAACGGGGCGAAGTAATCGGCGACGGACAGCTTCGGTGAAATCGCCAGCTTCAAGAATGTATTGCCGAAATCCCCGCTGGCGGGCAATCCGCTGCTGTCGAGCGTGCCGTCGAACGTCCCGTTGGCATCGAGCAAATACAGTGCGTTGCCGTCGGAGGCCATTCCCGCACCGCTCATCCACACGGAGCCTTCGCTGCCGTTCGGCGTGAGGTTCAAGGCGCTCGTCTGTGCGAGCGTTGCGGCACTGTAGGCCATGACCCAGCCGCCGTAGGGCCCATGATCGCAGTGAGACGTCCACGCGAGATAGAGATTGCCGTCGACGAGCGTAAGCGCTTGCCGCTCGGCATACTGGCCGGGAGCGAACGCGGTGACGCCGTTCGTGCTGTTTGCGCCGTTGCCCGGATAGGTGGCCGCGATTTCGTTCGGGCCATTGAACATCTCCGCTCCCGTGGACAGATCGAGCGCATGCAGCCGTTGATGATAGGCGCCGTTCGTATCTTTGCTCATCGCCACGGCATATAGCGCCCCGTTTGCGCCGCGCGAGCGGTCGATGACGGGCGTCGATGTCACCCCGATCTCCGGGGTGATCTGCGAACAGTTTCGTGCGTCGCTCGTCGTTTCGCCGCTTGCGAGCAGCGAACGTTGCCAGAGGAGCGCGTCGGTGTCGGCGTCGAAGGCGAAAACGCTGTCGTGCTCGGTCGCGACGTAGACGACGTTATGGGCGACGCCGTTCACCAAGACATGGCTGGCGTACAGCGGTTGCGCGTCGACTTTACCGTCCGCGGAGAGGAAGGCGACTTTGCCGAATTGGGTCGAATTGACGTTGGCGGGCGTAAGCGTTGTCTCGGTCAAGTATTGACCGGTGCGCGCCGCGTCGTTGTGATAGGTGAGGACATCGGCCGCCGATGCCGTGCCCCCCGAACTCCCGGTGCCGCCTGCACCGCTTCCCGTCGCGCTTCCGGCGCCGCTGCCCGCTCCGTCCGCGCTGCTTGAGCCTCCGGAGCCCCCCGAGCAGCTTCCGCAAGATACGGACATCGCTGTAACGATGCAGAGAAGCGCGCCGAATTTAACGGTGCGCGACTTCGAATGAAGACCGTGCTTGGGGTGCATGGCAGTCTCCCGGAGGAGGAAGACTCAAAGCGGAGCATTTCTCGTACCGGAGCGGCGGGCGGCCCAAGACGCTCGCGTCGCTCGTCAGACGTCAGGCGGCTACCGCTTCAAGTAGGTTGCGGGCCGTCGTATCCCTCGACGATCACGAGATCGAGCGTCGAGGCGGGCAGCCTAAGTTTGATTGCCGCCTGATATTCCGGCGAACGCCAGCAATCGAGTGCGGCCTGAAATGACGGGAATTCGACGATCACGTTGCGAGCACGTGTGGTTCCTTCCACGACTTCCAATCGACCGCCGCGGGCTAAAAATCGCCCGCCGTATTGTTTGAGCGGATCGGCGTTTGCCGCGACGTACGCCTTGTATTGCTCGGGATCGGTGACATCGACGCGAACCATCCAGTAGCCTTTCTGCATTACGGGTTCTCCTGTGGCAGTGAATATTACAACATCAAGACAGCTGACGGACCCATTATCGCTCAAACAGGTCTGTCTGTTTTTGGCCGGCGGCTATAGCGCGGATTCGAGCCCAGCGGCCGTCGGGCGGTTGTTCTTTCGATAATGAATAGGGACAAGGCGACGATCAAGCCGAAATTGAACGATAATGCTTCGCCATCTCCCGGCGTCAGTCGGTATTCCACTTCCTTTCAATCGATGGAGTGGATAGGTTTAGCCGCGTGCCAAAACAACATTCACATTATTATGGCCAGATTCGTTATTCCGAGGAAATCCGCCGCACCGGTTGCGCTTTCGCTGATCGCGCTCGCCAGCCATGCATCGCCGCAGCCGCCCCATCGCACGATTCATCGCGACATCGCGGCAAGCAGTGCGGCTGCGGCCGGGCCGGCGTCGGCACCGCTCGATGCCGACATGCCGATCGCGCTCTGGCACGATCCCCACTGGGTGGAAGGGCCGGCCGCCGTGCAGCTTGGCCAGGTCGCATCGTTCGCCGTGCCTGCCCACTTTCGTATTTTGCCGCCGACGCCGCAAGCACGCCCCGGCGTTCCCGATCCTTCCGCGGATTCGGTGAGCGACGAGAACGAGCCGATCACGGCGCTCGTCGCGCCCGACGACGGCAGTTGGACCATGGGCGTGCAAATCAACCGGGTGGGATACGTCGATACGAGTTCGGTTCACCTCGATCCGGCCGTTCTAGCTACGACAATGGAGGTTCGCGGATCCGCCTCTCCGTTCGAGGCGTCTTCCGGCTCGCCGGTCTCCAGCATGAAAACGGTGACATGGTTGCGCGCGCCGCGATGGGATGCCGGCCAGCACCAACTCGATTGGATCGACGAGGAAAGAGTGATCGGCTCAGGTGCCGTCTCGGACAGCACGTTTCTCAATGCGGTGAAGCTGGGACGACGCGACGCGGTCAGTATGCAACTCGAACTCGACGGCGGCGACGGCAAGAAGCGGGCGATCGGCTTGACGAAGACGTTCGATCAGCTCGTCGGCCGGTTGCATTTGAGCGCCGGACAGGCCTACGCAGACTATCGGGATGGCGACGCGACCGCCTCGCTCGCGCTGACCGACTACATCACAGGCCCGCAAACCGATCGCGAAAAGGCTGACGACGCGCGAATCGCAAATGCGCTCGGTTTCGATTGGAAAGGCTTTTTCGAACGCGTGCTGCCGTTGGTTGGCGTCGCGCTGGCGGCGCTGGCGGCAAGGCGCCGGAGGCTGGCGCGGCGCGATGGGAGCCGCGCGGGCTAACGACGTTTCGGCCGGCCCATTTTCCGGACGTTGCCGAATGCGAATGGCGTCTGCACCGGTTTGATCGCCTGCGGCTTTGGAAATCGACAGGGCTGTCTGTATAACCCCAAATCGATGTGAATATCAGGTAAGGCATCGCCCTGCGTCCGCGGTACGCTATGATTACGTTTTAGTGTGACGACCGGCCAGCTTGCAGTAAATATCGATTAGCAAGAGAAGAGAAGAAAAAACTCCGCCGTTATCTCGCCCGCGCACGGCAAGGCGCGTACGCCGCCGATAGGGCTGGCTACGCGTGAATCGGTGCGCGCGAGAATAATGTCAATGTGAACGATCGCTATGTACTCGTTATTGCCCGCATTCGTGTCGGCGTTGTTTCTTGGATTCGGCCTGTACGTGTTAATCACGGAGGGCGTGACGCGCGTCTCGGTTCCTTTCGCCGCGATGTGCGCAACGACGTTCATGTGGCAAGGGGCTTGGGCGTTCCTGTTTCAGACAACCGACGCGCAGACGGCGGGCGAGTTAGTCAAGGTTGGGTATTTCTTCATCCTGTTTCTGCCGACCACGCTCTATCATTTTTCGCTCGAAGTCGTTTCACGCCGGGGCGAACGGCTCGCGCTGCTCGCATCGTACGGTCTATGCATCGTGCTCGCGATCCTGCTTATCACCGGCAATAGCGTTGTCGACGGCGTCAATTCCCACTTCTTTGGCGACTATCCCAGGGCTGGGCGTCTTCACCCGATCCATGTGGTGCAGACGATCGTGTTGGTCAGCCGCAGCGCGTGGCTGATCTTCACTGCCCGGCGCGATGCCCGCGCTGCGGGGGTTCGCAAACTGCTGAACCTCTGCCTGCTCGGCGTCGTCATTTATTCGTTTGCGGCCGTCGACTACGCCGTCAACTATGGGTATGACTTCTATCCGCCGGGGTTCGTCTTTATCACGCTCAGCTTGGGCATTCTCGCCGTCGCGATCGTTCGCTATGGTTTGATGGGGCCGTACCTATTGCTGGCGACAATGGCGCACGAGGTTGCCACGCCCCTTGCCACGATCGGCATGCACGCCGACGAGTTGCACAGCGCACTGCCCGAACTCATGCGAGGGTACCGTTTAGCGGTGCAGCACCATCTTTGCGAGGACACGCTGTATTCGTTGGATGAGCCGGACCGATTGCCGAGCCTGGCGTCGGCGATTCGTCGGCAGGTCAATAGCACGAGCGTCGTGATGGAGATGTCGCTGGCCTCGCTTACCTTGCGTCGGCTGGACAAACGCAGCTTCGCCGCGCATGGCACCAAGGCGTGCGTTGAAGCGGCGCTTGACCGCTTCCCGTTCCGCGCCGGCGAGAGAGCACTCGTTTCGACGGTTCGAATCGATCCCGCGGTTCAGTTTTCCGGATCCGATTCCCTGCTCATCTTCGTGCTCTTCAACTTATTGAAGAATGCGATCCAGGCGATTCAGGCAAGCGGAAAAGGCACCATTCATATCGAGGCGCAGAGTAGCGACGGCTTTTGCGTCCTCCGCTTCAGCGACACGGGGTCGGGCATCGCGCCCGACGTGCTGCCGCAAATCTTCGAGCCTTTTTACTCCACCAAGGCGCACGGGCGCGGCGCGGGTGTGGGCTTGACGTTTTGTCGGCGCGTGTGCGAAGCATTCGGAGGCAGCATCGCTTGCGAATCGCAATTGGGCGAGCACACGACGTTCATCTTGCGGCTGCCGGAGCCCGGCTCGGCGATGGATCGCGGACGGCACGATCCATCGCCTTCGTCACGACGCTATCGCGTCGGGTAAGTCAGTTCGATCCGATCGATCACTTCGCAGCCGGCGATGCGATCAGTTGATACTCCATGAACCGCTCGCCGATGCTACCGGGCATCCGGCGAATGCGTTTGTCCGGGCCAGCGAAAACCACCTGCTGATATCCCATCGAAACGGGGCGGCCGTCCACGTAGAAGCGGAACAGCAAATAGGCGGAGCACTGCTTGACCTCGAGCGTGTTGAGATAGCAATCGACTCTCTGGAACGGGAAAGTCTCCTGGACGTACTCTTGATGCGCGCGCTTGGTCACGAATGCGCCTTTGATGCTGAGCATGTCGTTGTTGACGCATTGGTGGAACCAACGCTCGCGGCATACCCCCTGCCATTCGAAGTAGCGAGAAAAATACGTATTCATAAACGCGTTCGAATCCTTCAGATAGATGTCGATGACATGGTGAAACGTGTTGTTGGCTGCAACGTCCGCCGCGAACGGCGTCAGCAATGCGGCGCCAGTGGAGAGAACCTGGGGAATCGCATCTCGTGTCGACATGAAATAGTCCTGCAAAGAAATCGCTACAAGCGGCAGCGGCGCATTCCCCGAGGGCGGGGAATGCACGATTCTTGCAGTTCATGCAACGTTAGACCCTGCTAGCCCGCGTAAATCCGTGCGAAGGTAGGCTTTAGAGGGCATTTAGCCAACGTTTAGCACCTGTTGGCCGTTCGCGAGCAGCGAATACTTGCATGCGGTGATAGGATTGCTTGCTGTGCCGCCCGTACGGGATAATCGGCCCGTTGCCCCTTTTGGGTGCGTATCGGTCGGCAATCGTTTAAGCCATCCGGTCGATACACGCTCCTTTCGTCGAGGTTGGAATGAGTCCGTTTGTCAGGCAGCCCATGCTTCACCCCGCATCGGTCGTTTTTCTGGACGACAGCGAGGATTTCCTGCACGGATTGCAGGGGATTTTTCGCGATCGCGAGTTGAACTGGTTTTTTTCGAAACCGCAGGCAGCGCTGGATTTCCTCGCGTCCCGCCATCGGGGTACACCGCCTGTCCGCATCGCGGGAACCAACGTTTCCGAGATCGAACGGGCATCCAATGCATTGGGTAGGGACGCGCTGAATGACGAATCGCGGTTCGAAGAGATCGCCGCGGTGGTGGTGGATTACGAAATGCCGGAGATGGATGGCATTCGTTTTCTGTCGTCGATCGGCGACGTTGAGTGCACCAAAATCTTGCTGACCGGCGCGGCAGGTTATCGCGAAGCCGTGGATGCCTTCAATGCCGGGCTGATCGATGTGTATTTAAGAAAAACCGATGCCGATATGCCGAGCAAGCTGGCGGCCGCGCTTGCCGAAGCGAACAAAAAGCATTGCACCTCGAGAGGCCACATCGGTGTACACGATATCGGGGCAGCGTATGCCGATCCCCGCGTCATGGCGTTGCTCGGCGAGTTGGCCGCCCGTGAAAATCTCGTCGAGTATTATTGGCGTCCCGATCAAAACGCGGTCCTCATGTTCGATACCGCATCCAATCCGAGCGTCTTTATCGCTTGGGATTCGGAGGAATGGGCGTTTCAGATCGATACGGTGGCGGACGCGGGTGGCCCCGAGTGGTTGCGACGGGGGCTTGAAGATCGCTCGATCATGCCGTTGTTCTGGCCACATCAGGCGTTTCATCCCGCTTTGACGTTTATCCCCACAGCGAAGCCGATGCCCGTTCCGGGTTGGGACGGAACGTTTTATTCCCTGACGCGGCTGGACGCATCGGAGATCGACGCGGGGCTGACGACGTTCGCACAATGGCGGCGTTCGAGGCGTGAAGCGTGAGCGTGAGGTGTGAAGCGGGCGGCGTGCGGTAAGACGCCACCGCCGTCAGGCGGCCACGGTGGCCGCCTGCGGTTAGGCTGTGACTTGAGCGTGTGACTTAAGCGAAGGCTTTAAAAGCGCGGTTCGGCGTCGAGCATGCGGTTCGGCATGTTCGCGGCGTGCTCGACGCCGTCTCGAATCGCGGCAACGCGACGCGTCAAGCGCGGATGAGTGCGCGAGATCTCCGTGAGAAAGCCGAAGATCGGCGGCACCATGCCTTCTTGTTCCATGAAAGCATCGCAGTTCATCTGCGCATTCAGGCGGCGACAGCCGCATCCAAGCATCTGAAGCGCCGTGCGCGACGCGTGCAGATCCTTCGAAAGATAAGCGCCGATGCTATCGCAGGTGTACTCGCGCGAGCGCGAATAGGCTTTCCCGAGGAACGGCACGAATAAAGCGGGTAGCTTCAGCGCGTTGATCCAAGGATTCAGATGGCCGGCGGCGTGATGCCCGATCTCATGCCCGATCACGAAGCGCACCTGGGCATCGTTGTTCGCCTCGACGAGCGCCGAGGTGAGAAACACGTAGCGGCCGCCCAACAAGCGCCGGGCGAAAGCATTGAAAACACCGTTCGAGTTGTAGATGAACGTCGTGGGCGGTTTGGACAAACCGACCTGGTTCGCGCTATCGACGACCATCTGATGCAGTTCGGGAAATTGCTTCGGCCCGAGCAGAATCATGTTCCCGAATGCCGACGCCCGGTATGCCGCGCTAGCCAGCCAGACGAACGCGACCACGGCCACGCCGTATCCCACATAGAGCTTCAAGAAACGTCCTACCTTCGGCTCGTTCCAGTCATTCCATACCCAGTATGCGACCAGCGCCCAGAGAATCAGGCCCAGGGCGATCATCATGAATTGGTATCGCTTCTCGCGCTTATGGCGCAGCGAATTTATCGAGATCGACATCGAATTCTCCACAATCGATTTGGCGGAAACACCGCCGCAGGCGCGGCCCGCCCGATCGCGACGCAATAGACGTTTTGAGCGGACGAAGTTAAACGGGTGAATAACCGGTGGGGCGGAACATTACACGTGAATTCCAATTTGCGCTAGCGTGCGCTTGCGACAAGGCGGACCGGTGAGTGGACAAGCGTTGGACAAGCATCGGCGAAGCATGGATGATATCGATTGCATCGACTTGCTGGTGTATAGTCCGCTGCTTAGCCATTGCCCCTAAGCGTCAAACTTACTGCGGCGATTGCGTTTTCGCCGGATGGGGGATGTCGGTAAAGCGCCATGCAAACTTCCGCTTATGACTGAGTTGAGTGGGTTGAGTGAGTTGAGTAAGCAGAAAACTACGTTGATCGACGCGACGCTAGAGCGCATCGAGGCGAACCTAATCCTTAGCCGCGCCGATGAGAAAACCATCGAGCTTTATCGCGTGACGATGGGCGACGGTTGCTATTTCGCCGCTCGCGGCGACCTCGATCGAGAAGCGTTCGAGCATATCGGACAATTGCAGCCGGGCACGGCTATGCGCGTCTGCGTTTTCGAGCAGCGTGGCCGGCGGCACATCGCGTGGATCAGGAGCCAAGAACGAAGCCTGCCTCCTTATGACTTGCTCGCTCAAAGGCGGCGGAACCTCACGCTGCTTCCCATTTCATTGGGTTTGTTAGTGGGGAGTGTCGCTGCGCTGTCGATTCCCGCATCGCTGATTGAGGTACTGGCTCTGCTCGGTGCGATTTTCAGCTTCTTGGGCTGCGCGATCGCGATCGGCGGACTATGCAGTTCGCTGAACCCGGTGCGGACGGAGGCCCAGGAGCGCTGGCAGCGCGAGCCTTATCGATTCGTCGCGGAAGGGAGCGATCGATGACGCTCGGCACGGTAAAAACGGTTTCCGGCCACGTGGTATCGGCAAGCCAAAAGCCGATCGTCATTGAAGTGTGGAGTCCGAATCTCGGGCCGACCACCGATCAAGACGAACAAATCACTGTGCAGCTGGATTCTATCGACCGCCCGCTGATACTCAAGACAAGCAAGACGCGAGAGCTGTTCATCGGCGCCGGCGATCGGTTGGATGTGGCCTATGTCGAGCTTCCGGATCGTCTTGCGGTCTTGGGTATCCGGAACGTGAAGGACGGCTCCGTGTACCTGGTTCGAACGGCGGACGTCGTTAGCGCACGACGAGAGGGGTATATAACGATTTTTACGCTGATCGTTTTTGCGATTGCTTCCGGTGCTGCGGCCTTGATCAAACGGAGCGCCGACCTTTTCGTCGATGTGTTTGCTTTGGGCGCATCGGTTGCTGTGGGCCTCGGCGTCGTTAGTGCGATCGCTCGCGTGTTGTTCGGGCGCAGCGTGTGGCCGGATATCAGAAAGCTCGTGCAGCCGGGCGGGAAACGCGAGATGAACGCAGCGCGCAAAGTGCTGGCCCTCAAACCTGAAGAAAGGCGGGCGATCCGGTTTCTTTGAAACCGCCCGCGCTGCCCGTGGTTCCTCTTTGGCGGCGGGCGCCTTCATGAATGAGGTTCGCGTTGACGAACCGCTGGATCAGCGCCAGAACCCGAGCTTCGGCGTGGCCGAGAAACGGTTCTGGTCCCGGCGCATTCGGCTCATCCGTGCGTGAGAAGCGCCGGCACCGAGCGGGCGCTTATTGCGTGTCGTCCGCTGCATTGCCATCCGACGGATCCTTTTTCTCCGGCATCAGAGCCGGGCAGAGGAAGTCGTCGGTTGCCGATGTCGCATCGGGCGCGCGGAATCGATCGACGCTGTAGATCGTTAGCGTGCCGTTCGGCACGGGCGCACCGTTGGTCAAGGCATAGAGTGTTTTATCGTCCTGACTGAAGGCCATTTGACTCACGCCGAATCGAGTCGGGTAGGCACGGATGGAACGCCGCGTGGCAACCTTGACGATCCGCAGCGGATCGGTCCCATTGGAGATCGCCAGCAGCGATCCGTCATGGCTGACACTGTGCAAGGGCAAATCGAGGTTGCAGATCTTATAGACCTTCTTACTGGCAAGTGTTTGCGGATCGCTCCAGACCATCCCATACGCCGTTCGCAGCCACACACCGTTCATCGAAGCCGTGGGGATGGCTTCGTAAAGACCGAAGTCGTCGGTCGCGGCGTGATCGGCAACCCAATGAAAATCGCGGGTGTCGAATTCGGCGACGGCGGTTTTCATGGCGGAGAGGGCGAATAGGCGCTTGCCGTCCGCGGATAGCCACATATCGAGCGCACGCAGATGATCGCTTCGCTTGTAGTCGGCGAGCATATCCGCATCGTCGCCGTGGAATTTGAGCGTGGCCAATACCTTGGGCCATTCCGGCACGCTGACGACTGAGATCGTGTCGTCCCAGTCGTTGAAGACATAGAGCCTATCGCCGGCCGGAGAGAGCATCAGCTTACGCGGATAGCTGCCGACCTTGAGCGTATCGATTGCCTGGCCTTTCTCCAAATCAATGCGTGTGACGCTGTTCTGAGTCATGGACGCGACATACGCCGTATGTTCGTCTTGGCTGACCGCTACGCCGTTGGCGCCTTGCCCTGGGCAGTAGAAATAATGATCGTTGGCGAAGCAATCGCCCGCGGAATGATTGGTCGGGCGACCACGAATGACTTTCGTGACCGTTTGCTTGGTCAGGTCGACAACACGCAGTGAGTTGTCGCCGAGATCGGTGACGTAGGCAAAGCGCCCGGATGCCCCAATCACGAAATGGGTGGGAAACGGGCCCAGTTCGATGGCCTTCCCCTGCGCTTGCGGGCCGGCTGTTGGCGCGGGTTGCGTGCGTGCGTCCTCTTGGGCCACGCGCTCGATGTCCGCTTGTTCCTTTGCGGCCGCCGCGCGGTCTTCCTTCTCGCGTTGCGCCGCTTGTCGGTTGCTGGCAACGGAGGCGCGTTCGCTTTGCACGTCGCTCTTGATGTCCGCCAATTCCTCGTTATTCCCCGTACGGGCTAGCCCAACGAACAGAGCGCTGCCGACGACGGTGACGAGCACGGGCAATCCGACGCGCTGCAGGAGCGTTTGCGGCGGCCTGCCGGTGCATAGCGCCAACGCCGCCACGATGCCCGTGATCAGCCCGCCCACGTGCGCGGCGTTATCCACGCCGTGGCTCGTGAAACCGAAGGCCAAATTGATGACGATGACTTGGGCAATCGAAGCGAAACTGATGTTTTGCTGGCGTTCGTCGCGTGGCTGCAGGGCAAGAACCAGGGCTGCGCCGGCTAAACCCATTAGGGCGCCGGATGCACCTACGCTGACCGCTGGGTCGATTCCGTAGGTGACGCTATCCATGAAGACATGGGCGACCTTGTGCATGCTGTTCCACAGGGCGCTGAGCAGGCTGCCGCCCAACGCGGACAGCACGTAGATCGAAGCAAACCGCCATGGCCCCACTCGGCGCTCGAGTACATCGCCGAGCAAGACGAGCATGTATAGGTTGGCGAGCAGATGCAGCCAGTTGGCGTGCAGGAACGCGTTGGTCAGCAGCCGCCATGATTCCCCGGTGAGCGTGAGCGGGGCGTAGTTGGCGCCCCACTCCAATAGACGCGCATTGTCGGGGCTGCTGTATCCGGATTGCACCCAAAGGGTGAGAAAAATGACGACGTTGGCGATCGCCAGAGTGCCATAGACGGACCGGTATACAGCGGGTTTTTGCATGAGAAAAATGTCAAAAAAGGTGTCGAGAGGATCGATTTCGAGCGCGGGGCGCTGGCTCCGAAATCGAACGGTTGGATCATATATCGAGCGGGCGATTTTTCGGCGTGTCGTTTGTAGAAGAGGGCGCTGTGGCGGCGTGCGATCGCTGCTGGTATGTGCGGTGCCGACGATCGATAAAACCAGGCCCTCCGAAACTGCTCCGCACACCCGTATGGTTTAGTGACCGAAGCGTCGCACCAGATAGCCGGAGATGCCGAAGCTACCCAGCAACATCCCGACTGAGATACTCGCTTCGCATGCGCCCAGCCATGTACTCGAAAGACCAAGCGAATTCACCTTCAATGGCACGAAGAGGTTGAACGCGGGGCCGATAAAAATCCACACGAGGAAGTTGACCAGCGTCCAGCCGTGCTCCAGTGGCACGGCCCACTTGGCCTTCATCCCGGCCTGAAATTCCATCCGCCAGCGAGCAACGCCTTAAACTGAAGAGCGGCGCTCATGGTTGGCGGGCGGAGGCAGCGTGCGAAAAATCATCGTCGAAAACGCCAGCAAGCCGAAGTAGGCCCAGAAGGTCGCTGCAGTGCCGATGGAGGCCCCCATCCAAATCCACAGTCCTAGTCATCATTGGCCTCCCGGTGACGCAAACGGCAGCTCATACACGTCCGGGTCCAAAGTGTTGGTCATAAGCACTTGCCTCCACGCCGGAGGAGTGTCGTTAAGCCAAGTCCTTCTCGTAAGCCTCCATCCTTTGCCCGCGACGTAGTCGATGTACTCGACCATGCCTGTCCAGCGCCGAAAATCAGGGCTGTACATGACGACCAAGTGCTGGCGGTGTCCCGCACTCTCAAAGGGTGGGATGTTCAACCTGCTACTCGTTATCCACCACTCGAGGTTCGCCCACACGATATCGCTTGGACTGCAGGACCATGACAGCGTTTCGCGCGCCCAATCCGGAAACGACTCGTTCTTCGCCATGGCAGCCCGCATCGCTTGAAAGTCTCCGTCGCTCCGCAAACGCACGTCAAACGGACGCTCATTGCATAGGTCTAGCGGAAGCGCGATACCGTGCATGTCGCTTGTTGGCGATTGCGCCTGTGCCGACGACACTAGATTCCCGACGAAGAATGCGAAGATGGTCCAGGCGGAAAATCTCGACCTCAGTCTCCCTATTGCAGCGCTCCGAGACGCTGTAAGATTCGGCACCTTGGGCCCGTCATCCAGGCGGTGTATCACCGACTCATCTCGAACAGTTCGCGGCTGAGCACGCGGTCCATCGTCACCCTCTCAAGCGGACCGGTGTATCTCGGGAGCTTGCGAACAAACTTGCTCACGACCGCCGGCGTTTCCACATACGTCGGAGTTCGCACCGGCAGTGGATATCGCTTCTCCGAAAGCGGCTCCAAGACGCCATCGAGCTGGCTGTGCGTGACAAGGCAATGGTCTTTCGTCCGCTGACCGAACAACGGTTTCGGAGCGAGTTCCTGGCGATAGACGAACACGACGTCGACCTCTGGAAGCAAGGTCGGTATGCCGTCGCCCCACACCACAGACGACTTTGCTTGTCCGCCAACGTTCAGCATCATGATTTTGGGTACAAAGATCGATTCCCCGTGTGCTGCCTGCATTTTGGGGACTGCGCGGTTCCAGCGCCATGCGCCTTCGATTGCCGCTTCCGGCATCGTAAGGAAAGTGTTGGACTTGCCATGCGACTCGATGATGCTCCCATAGGCGACCTCGTTCCCGTAGTTCCAGCCGCGAAGAAATGCTTCCGGCGAGTAAGGGCCGTTCGCCATCCCTTGCACTTGCGGGTCTTCAATCACCGGATTGAATCGCTCGACAAACGCCGAAACCTCGGGCTCGGCTTCGAGGCCGAAGATATGCGGCCGGAAATAGTTCAGGTTGAACGCGATACGCTGCTGTGGAGCGGTACTTTGGCCAACCGGTGCCTCGCCTTCGTCGACCACGAAGGAGAAGTAGACGCCCGTGTCAGGATTTTCGTATGTGGCGCCGCCGTCGACCCTGTAGTGCCTGCGCCTCCGAAAGTACGCTTCGATGTCATCCGGAGTCACATCGGTTGGCAACGTAAAGAAGAGGTCGTAGCTCATTGAGAATTTGGTCCCCGGTTCTTGGTTGTTCGATTATGGCCGATGACTCGGCTGGCGCTTAGCCGCAGCGCTGCGCTTATCACTCGCCCGATAGTCTAAAGCTTTGGTCGAAGGTGTCGTTAATATTCCCATGGAGTTCATCGCATTCGTGCTGATAGTCGTTGCTGTCAACTGGGCGGGGCTCGAGGCTCGAAAGCGCCGGCGAGCGAAACTCGAGGCAACCCGAAGCACATGGGCATCAGAGGAACCTGTTCGCGAGGTCTATGCAAAAAAGGCGGCACTGGCTCTTCTCGCATGCGTTGCGATTGCCCTCTTCGTTGCTGCGGGTGCCATGGTCTATATGCTTGCGGTCCACGGGGCCGGACGTCATGCTCTTGAAACGGCGGCATTGGTCCCGTTCGCTTCCGGTGCTGCGTTGGGCGCTGCAGTGGCGGGACGCAATCTGCATCGCATTGCGCAATTCGGCAGTGGCCTGCCATGGGCTCGGCCTGCACTGCGCCTGGGCGACGATTGCCTGACGTACTTCGACATCGTTAGCGTGCCATGGGAAGACGTCGTTGACACCCGGGACCTCGAGGTTTCCATGGGCCGAGGCGCGCATCGCGCTTATGTCCTGCTGTTCGTGCGAAGGTCGACGGCCGACTATGCGAACGGCGGAAAACTGAACCGGCGTGAGGTCAAATCGGCTGCGAGCATGCTTAGGTTTGCCGTTCAAAACCAATGGCCGCCATTCCCGAAGGGTGATTTCGTCGTGCTCGATGTCGATTATCTGGGCGGCGTATACGCGCCGCGTCTGAAGGTCTGGATAGACCGAGTTCGACGGTCCGCGACAACTGGAGGGTCTGCAAACGGCGACGCAGAGCGGCAGCAGGCCGTAGAGCGCCGTTCACCTGGCGAACTGTCTGTGACCCACTGGGCGGGTGGCAATGCGCCCCACAGCGGAAGGTATGTCGAATGAATCGCTTGATGGTTTTCATCGCCGCAATCGGGCTTACGCTTTCGCTGGTCGTCCATAGCGCATCGCTGTTCGGCGTCGACGTCATGAGTCTTGCCCCGTACGTGTGGGCCTTGCATATTGGCGTATTCATTGTGTTTGCCCCTGCCATCATGTCGGCGCGCAAGCGATTCGGAGCTAGGCCTGCGCCGGCTGACCTGCGCCGGGCGTTTCCCGGCTGGGTCCAAGTTCTTGCGGCTGTATTTATCGTCTATGCGGCCATCAATTTCTATGTGTCCTTCACAAGCATGGACGGGACGCCGGCGATCAACGCGGGGCAGTACGTGCTTGAGAACCATGGAAGAATCGTTCGGCCTTTGAGTTTGGCCGAGTACACCTCACTTCGGGCTCAGGTGATCCGCGGATTTTCGGGGTATTGGATGGTCTTCTACTTTTTTGGTTTCGCCTATTTCGCCTTCTGCGGGAATGGAGGGCGGTTCAATGGGCGCATACGCAATGATGAAGGAAGGCACGCTGGTCGACGCGACGATCATCGAAGCGCCGCCGTCGACCAAGAATGCTGAGAAGAGCCGCGACCCGGAGATGCATCAGACGAAGAAGGGAAACGAATGGCACTTCGGCATGAAGGCCCACGTGGGAGTCGACGCCGATTCGGGACTGGTGCATAGCGTGGTGGGCACAGCGGCCAACGTGTCGGATGTATCGCAGGCGCATGCTCTGCTGCACGGTCATGAAGCAGGACGCATTCGGCGACGCGGGCTACACTGGGCGTAGACAAGCGCGACGAGATGAAGGGCAAGACGGTGAAGTGGCACGTGGCGGCCAAGCGCGGAAAGATCAAGGCGATGCAAGAAGGTCCGCTGAAGGATCTGGTGATCGCAGCTCGAGCGAACTAAGGCACAGATCCGCGCGCGGGTCGAGCATCCGTTTCATGTCGTGAAGAACCTGTTTCGTCATCGCAAGGTCCGCTACAAGGGTCTGGCCAAGAACACTGCGCAACTGCTAGGCGATGTGAATGAATTCACACGCGAACTGTTGGCCGGATACATGTATCTCAGCGACCATCACAACGCCGTCAAAGGTCCGCCATGAGGTCACGACTACGTTTTTCGAGGCGCTGATGCGGGACGGCGGCGCGGGACGTCCTAGCGTTCTGTGACGCATCGTCGACGGGCGGTATCGCGGCGCTTCGAGAGCGGTGACGCGCGCAGAGAAGACGTGGCTGCATCACATAGGCGTTGCGACTTGCGGCGATAGATGAAGCTGCTTAGTGTAGCCACACACTACAGCAGTGTGTGGCGGCACAGCACAGCGGATCTGGTCCCGGAATGAAGACGGCCCACCGAAGTGGGCCGTCTTTTGTCGCGTGTCTCTAGGGGGAGGCTTTCGCCAACAAGACCCAGAGCTAATGAAGCGCAGGATAAACCGTTACTAACGGTATCGTCAACTGATGTCGCTAGCCTTGTCTTCGGCGGAGTTGGCCGCATCGCGCTGAAGGACGCCTGGCGCCTCGAACACGCTGGCGCAGCCGGCGCCGGCTTCGATGCGATCTGGGATCACGACCGCGCGGTGAAGCGTGTTGGTACGAAAGCAGCGCTGAGCCTCGTTGTCGGCTTCACGTTCGTCGTCGCGGTCGATGCGTTCTTCGCCACCTTCGGTCACTGACCGAAGGCTTCGCCCGCTTTCTCGGAGTCGGTCATGGATCTGTTCGCCGCCAACATCGATCGCTACATCGCTGAACGCGTCCGTGCCGCGCGCGAGGCGATCGCCAGCGAGCCGCCGGCCGCTTCGGTCGCTGACGACCCGATGTACGCGGACGACATTGGCAAGCGTCCGTTCGTCAACCTGCGCGGGGGAAAGATTTACCGCCGCATCGGCAAGCGAGAGATCATCTACGAGATCGCGCCGTCGCATATCCGAGCCATCCGCGCATGCGACAAGCTCTCGGTGCATCGAGACGCTTGATGGCCAGGAACACTTGTGCGACGGGACGCTGAGCGAGTTCGTCCGGATCTTCCTATTCGAGCTGCTGCGCGTGCGGCGCGACCGGGTCGTCAACCGCTCGCTGATCCGTAAGTTCCGCGTGCTGCCGCGCGGTTGCGGCGAGGCAAAAAGGACGGCGCTTGGTGGTCGACGGTCTACCTGAACCGGTGGAGGTTGCTAGGCGAGAGGTTCCGGAGGTCGAACGTCGGATTCTCGAGCAGGCGGAGTTCGACCGCATCTTCGACGAACTCGCGCCGGCGGCGGATCCGATGGGCGTCAAGCTCGTCGTGCCACGTCACCGGCGGGCCCACTTTTCACGGTATTTGCCGCCGGCGAATCAATGAACGGTTGAGCAGCGGCGTTACTCGGCGTGATGTGGGCGATGCTCGCCCTCTGGCACGTTCACCGCGTTTTCGATAAGCTCGCCACTCTTCAGCGTTCTCAGATCCTTCAGTGATGCGAGAAACGCGCTCCGCAAAGACTTCTTTGGCGGCGCATCTTTCAGGAAGAGACCTGGCTTGCGTGCCTTGCCATCGGTGCGAATCTCGTCGGCGGTCCGGGCGGCGTCATCGATTAGCGGTACGAGCGCCTCCCAGTGGGTTTTAGCTTTGCTGAGCAGATCGCTGATCTGGGCATACAGCGTTGAGTAGTTATCGTAATGTTCCTTCAGCGGTCCCACGGAAAACAATTGATTAAGGTCTAGACGGATGGGATCGACCGCCTCAGAGAAGTCGCACAAGCGCTTCTGCCGTACCTTATGCTGCACCAGCCACTCGGCATACTCGTTCTTGAGGCGCTCGGTTTCCACATTCGCATCTCCGGAATGCTTGTCTTTTCGCAGTCCCGCGATAGCTGCATTCAATTGCTGGACCTTCTCATCCTCAAGATATTTCATGAAGGTCGTCCATTCTCGGTTCCCGCGTGAAGAGTTGCATCGCGAGCAGCAGGGCACGAGATTATCGATCTCGTCAATGAACCCACTGGGTCTTGACTGCTGCGTCGCGGCCTGAAAGTGATCCCACGTCTGGTACGCTCCTCCGCAATAGGAGCACTTTATTCCGTGTTCCATACCGAGAAGCGCAAGTGCGACGTCGAGCTCGACCTGGGTCGGCATGAGCACGGGCGTCAAGGATTTGGCAAAGGCCATGTTGATGGTCGTTTGCCGGGTATGCAGCGTATCCCGGCCGGGCATCTTGAACTGTGTCGTACGTGTGAGTCGCACGGCTTTGTGAACATGAACGATGGTCCGGACTATCGCCTGGCGATTCCTGCGTTTGGTCACTTTAAAGCCTACTACCGTCGACGCGTCAGCAGCTTGTGCATTCAGCTCGGTACCCTGATCCACTGCGGTGGTGCTGCCCGGCGAGGACCCTTCGGACGAGGGGGTCTCGCTATTGCAAGGACTGACTGCTCGCTTTTTCGGCATTTGCGATCCCATTCCTGTTGTGCGAATCGTATCAAAACGAGGTGACACTCGAAAACAGCTTACATCGGAATGTCGCAAAGACGGACGCAACAAGGCATCGAATATGCGGCGACAGCATGGTGCGACCTGGGGCAACGAGCTTGTGCAGGCCGAGGCACCGCAGAGCGAGATTTGTGAACGACCCGTCGTTGCCGCCCACGCAAGACAACCTGAAATCCGTGGTCGAAATTAAGTTCGGGGACGACAGCTTTACCAAGACGCAGCGTGATGCCTACGAGCGCATAGCGGGCGATCCTGCTAAGGTGGTTGCGATGAATCCTCAGGACTGCGGCTGCGACGATGACGCGCAGCAATCCGAAGCGCAATCGTCGATTTCCGAGCAAGCGGGTGATTTGTTTTTGAAGGGACTGCAATCGTTCTTGCGTAGCCCTCCACCATCGCTGCCTCCTGTTTTTGCACCGTGAGCCTATGAACAATCAGGAACTTCAAGCCTGGGTAAGCGATCCGTCGCGTGCCGGCACGCTTCCCTACGCGGTGTTCGAGCCGCGGTATCCGCACGACGGCGTGGGCGCTGCTCTCGTGGTGCGCGGGGTCTTGTACTTCAAGGGTGGATACAGCCGCGATGTTCGTCGCGCGCTGACAACGTGCTTCGAGCAGTACAGCGCCGTTGCGGCCGATGCGCTCCGCTGGTTCTGCCAGGACGGCAAGCGGCCGATAAAGATGGCGAAGGCTCCTACCGTAGCGTCGCTCGCGAACAGTGTCAGCGAGGACGAATCGTTTACGTTCGTCTATTCGAGCGCGGACGCCATTCGTGAAGCTGCGCTATACGAGTTCACGGTGTTCTGCCTTGAGAAATGGCAGGCGGCGATGGGCACCAGAGGGCTTGATGTCCTGGTGTTTTCGTTGCCGGTTCCTGCGGTTAAGGCAGATCCCGACCTGATGCCGCGGCTCTTCGGCACGTTCGCCAACTTGTTGAACGCCGTTCATGGCCACGCCGGGTACGCTGTGAATTTGCCGCCCACGGGACGGGACGAGAACGAGAGCAGCGAATACTTCATGTCCCACCAACTTGGGCCAGGCATTGATGTTGGCGACCCGCTCGCAACGAAGGTCCGGGATCTCGTCGACCGCATTAAGACGGTGGATTGGCTGACGCTGATCGACGACGGGATGTTAAAGCGCGTAGGCGAACTTTTAGCGTTGCAATCCGAGTTACCGAAGGATTGGCTCAACCTGACGCCGTGCGCGCAAGGCTTGTTGATTCGCGCGGGTATTCTTCCGCAGGCTGGGACCCCGCAAGGGGACGGTGAGCCGATCGCACCGCCTCCGGCGTATGTGGTGCTCAACGCGGCGCTGCGCGACATCCAGGCGGATACCGTCTCCATCCTTCAGCGCGGGACTGTCAACGGTGATGCGCCGGTGTACAACTCGAAGCCGAGCAGTGATGCTTGGCTTCGCCGTTTCGACGTATCGGAGGCGGGGTTGCTGGAAGCGAAGGCGGCGGTGCTCGACACACCGAAGGTTAATCCAGACTAGGACGCCGCCCCGGCGCGATGCTTAGATCAGCCGGCAGGGGCGCGGCACTGATCGTGCCTCCGAACAGTCCGTCGGCGAGCTCTCATTTGCACCAAGCATGTTTTTCGGGAAGTCACCATGCCAAATCGCCTTCAGCAGCATCACTGGAGCGTATTCAAAAACATTTCCTACGTTGCGCAGGGGCCGTTTGGGCGAGCGCCGGCGAACTGGGCCGCGGGATATGCAATATCGTCTCAAGGTTGTCCTCTTCCGGCGCACATACTCACGCGGCAGCAGGTTCGAGCCGAGTGTCAAGACCCTGGCAAGTCCGTGTTGCACGGCTACGTCTGTGCTATGGCCTGGGGTCTCCAAGGCGCCGCGGGTCGACGAGCGCATGTCGACGCCGCCTGGGCGAACCGAGCCGACATCGCGCATCGTCTAATGCTTCTGAGGGGCGGCGGCTATACGAGGCAGCAGGCGTACGACCTTTTCTCCACCAGCCCCATTCCTGGTCTCGGGCCGTCCTACTTTACCAAGTTGGTGTACTTTTTCCGGCCTGATGAGACCATCGGCTACATCATGGATCAATGGACAGGTAAATCCATCGACTTGATTACAGGGCACCACGTAGTTCGAATGTACGGGGACGCACCGACATCGTTGAACACCGGTGCGAACTACGACAGCTTCTGCCGCGTCATCGATTTCCTTGCTATGCAAGAAGGGAACACTGGCGACGAGTTGGAACAGCGCTTGTTCTCGCAGAACGGGCAGTATCGCCGGCAGAGGGGCGCGTGGAGAGACCACGTGCGCAGTCAATGGGCGACGGGAAGGCCCGCACATAGGTACGATCACGAAGCGATGACGGAATGGGTGCACGGCCTATGATGCGTCGTTCGTCTACGGGTAACACCGCATTTATGGCGCTAAATAGCTAGTCCGAGCAGCGGGCACCGCGTCACTACATGCCTGAACGTCTCGCCGCAAAACCGATCATGATTTGTCGGCACGGCGTTTACGCCACCTCGTTATACATAAGTCGCATCGCCGCCTTCGGTGCGTAGCAAGCGCAGCGTTTCGGCGGCAATGTGAACGTGTGTAAGTCCCTTCCAGATAGTTTCCACGCCGGGTTCGCCGTCGCCTTTGGGAGCAAGGAAGCCGCCTCGTCGAGCGATCAAGCGCAGCACCTCGTTGAGCGTGGGTTGAGCTGGGCGAGGGGTCTTCGTGAGCAAGTAGGCCGCGCGAATTTCATCGGGATCGAAGAACAGATGCGCATCCAGATCCGGACAGGTGCGGCCCATCCGCATCAAGTGCGCCACGCGCCAGGCCACCACCAGAAACAGCGCCAATGCACGCTCGAGCCGTTCGATCGTATCCAGTTGCAGTTCTTCGACCTGGCAGCCTCACTAACTCCAAGCCGAATTTGCCGAAAGGGGCTATGCCACGAACGTGTCTGAAGGCACCGGGCGACGCCTCAAAACACGTGTCCTTATACTCTCCGAGCGACACCGGCGACCGGGGACTAAACCGACAAGCCATGCCGCCGTGATAGCATAGCCGGGCTTCACGCAGTGAGAACTAATAATCAATAGAGAGGGCCGAAATGAGCAACATATATCAATACAATGGGCACAGCGACCTGACGCCACCCGAGTTATTCTTGTTTATCGCAATGCAAGAAACGAGCGAGCAACTCGGGATTGACGACGTAGAATATCTAATCCTCATATTTTGTGGATTCAATTTTCTGCCGACGCGCGCGAAGCCGGCAGGCGCGACTCCGGGCACGTCGGTCGCATCCGTCATGTCCCGCTCGCTGTTCAAGTACAAGTTCAGACAGCGAGTGTTGCCGACCTTCACCATCGAAAGCATGAAGGCCTTCCGGTGGGTCCTGACGCATAAGCTGAGTGTATTCATTGGCAGAACGTTGCCGGGTGTCGGCTGGGTTCTGATGGCAAGGGATGTTGCTACGATTGGCTACCAGACGGCGCTAAAGTACAACCGGATTGCTCGTCCTGAAGACAGGGTGTTCTGATGCAATACACTCGCGACGACCTCGTGGCGTTTATCCGTGAAGAAGCATGCATGTCTTCCAAGAAACCCATTACCGATGACATGGATGTGGTGTACTCCCTCGGGCAGCATGGTGACGACGCCGATGAGTTCATGGAGAAGTACTTCGACACGTTCAAAGTGGACCGAGGCGACTACGACTTTCGTCGGTACTTCTTCATGGAGGGTGAAGGTCTCATCTCACACTTCTTTCAAAAATTCATCCTGCGAAGGCCCCATTCACTGAAGAGAGAAACGATGACGGTCGGAATGCTCTATAAGGCAATCCTCCGTCGCAAATGGGATTGCGAAGCTTTGTCGGAGAAGAAATGCTACTGACAGGATGCCTTTTGAAGAGGTTGGCAGTGCCTGTCAGTCATCCTCCTCGCAGGTTACGTCGAGTGGAGCCTGACGGGTTGGGCATGACGTAGAATCCGTCACTTCTCAAAAGGTTGACCGACATGGAATTCACGCCGCAGCGACATCGCCATTGGGTTGCGAACTTTTTCAAGGGGAAAGTCAAAGAATTTGGCTTTCACCTCGAATGGATCGTGAAATGCTGCGACCAATCTATGGCGGCTTTGCATGCTGGGCACGGCCAGCCGGGCAGGTCCCATGATGAGGTTCTGTTCGCTTTTTCTTCCTTCAGCAACACTGTCCAGACTCTGAAAGACGCCGGTTCAACGTTTTTGCAACCAAAGATCGTGTGGAATGACATTGATCAGTTGAGGCACGGACAGTTTATGCACGAGAGCAGGAACGCCGCGACTCACGACGGCCATCCAATCATTTCGGGGTGGACGGATGGTCGCTTCTCACATCCCAAACGACATTCGTCGGTTTAACGACAAAGGTAGTCTCATCGAAATACGCGCGCCGGAAACGGACGTTCGCACCTTCTGCCTCGAATTTGCCTATGACTTCAGCGCGCTCTTGTCGTCCAAGCTTCGCCCATTCGAAGATGTCGAAGGGCCGAAACCTGAGATTTCAGACATCGAAGAGGCTTTTCAGTCGGCGTTTGTCCCCGAGTTTGCACGC
>CAWIRZ010000021.1:0-30364 GCA_963838695.1 uncultured beta proteobacterium
GCCGCGTCGGGCGGTCGCAGCCCGACCTCTACCGGTCATCCAGAATTCTCTGCAACAGACATTCATGGCAGAACTCCGGGCTTGTTTTTTGGACGAGCTATATTCGCTGAATCTCATTCAATCGGACAAAGAAACTATGGGCCTTCACACATACATGCTCTTTGTCGGCGCGAGCTTTGTTTTGTGCCTTGTGCCGGGTCCCGATATGCTGTTTTTGCTCGGGCGGACGGTTGCACAGGGACGTACGGCGGGTTTATGCGCCGCGCTCGGGATCAATCTCGGGGCTTACGTGCACTTGCTTGCCGCAGTCACTGGTCTTTCTGCGCTCGTATTAACATCAGCGACGGCGTTCACTGCCGTGAAATGGGTGGGCGCTGCGTACCTGCTCTATCTCGGGTTGGGAGCATTGCGCTCGAAGGGTAGCATTGCGTTTCCCGTCGGCGACGATCGGACGAAAGCTTTGCGGTTAATTTTTTGGCAAGGCTTCCTCAGTGATGTTTTGAATCCGAAAGTCGCGCTGTTTTACATCGCATTGCTTCCCCAGTTCATGAACGCACATGACCCAAGCCCGGTGAAGCATCTCGTCGCGTTGGGCGTAACGGGCAACATGGTCGGAATTACGACAAGCATCATCTACGTGTTTCTTGCCGCTCGGATGACAAGCGCACTTCGCCGCAACCAAGCTATCTCGTCGTGGTTGACCAAGGCGATGGGTGCTCTGTTTGTCGGACTAGGATTGGGGTTGGCAACAGAGAAAATTTGATCCGAATTTTTTCCCGCCAGCACGTGGACGGTCGCTGCCCGAAGGGCGCAGCAGTGTCGGAATAAACGTTCGAGACCGGCTGCCGCTACGCCGACTCCATGAAATGTCAACGATCTAGGTTAGATTTTCGGATGACTCTTCGTGGCCGGCAACGACCGCTCCAAGCCGCCGTGCCTCCGTTGCTCCGGATGAACACCAGCGGGCTCAGCGGGGCCGCAAACGAATGAAACAGCCAGCACACGTTCGTTACCCACTAATGTCGCCCGATGAACCCGACGACGCAATGCGCGTGAGCAGCGTGCGGCACTGCTCCTCGACGTTGTCGTGAATCATGCCCAGGATCTTCGCGTTGGCCTCGCCAGGGATCTCGTGAAGCATCTGCTCGTGAATCCTAGGCAATGCGTCTTGAGCGGCCTTCGCGACGGACGAAACGACGTCACGCACGTATCGCATCGACAGGCCCGTCTCCTTCGCAAATCTTTCCCAGTGGCGAGCCATGATCCACCGCGGACGGTTCTCGCCGCCGATCTTGAACGCGAATCGCGAGCTGAGATGAGGGTAGATCGAGGTCGCAACGAGGTCGTAAAACGGTGCGAGTTTCGGTCGGTTGTCGTCAGCCGGATCGTAGAGCATGGACAGATTCTTAGCGTGGCTATCCATGTTGCCGACGATCAGATTGAATGCGACCCAGCCGATCATCCGGCGACCGTCGGCTAGAGCGTTGCTGCTGTTTCGTGTCACATAACTTAGGCATTGCGCGAACGTCGGACCACCCTCGGCTTCGTACTTGCGCGACGACGGCAGGCCCATCGCCTGGCAAAGATCGATTTGGTGCAAGCGCACCAGACGACCATCCGACGATCGCGCTCGGTCGTAGCGCTCGATGATCGCGGCATTCAGGTTTCTGTCGAATCGCACCAAGGGAACCGTTAGCCCCGCCGCGGTAGCGAGTCGCATGACGTACGCTTCATTGGCCGCCGACGCCGGAAGATCGGTTCGGTAACTGATAGCGGGCTTGATGATATGCGAGGACGGGGCGTCCGCAAGCGGAAGCGCCATCGCGCCATCGTGGCCGACATACACCGTGATCTTGTCCTGTGCACCACTGAGCGACATCCGAGCAGGCCCCTCCTCGAGCATCAGCGGTACACCGCGAGAATCGGCGAACCATTGCGTAAGCTGCTCGCTGCCGATGGGTAGATAACGCGGCTCGTCGGCCGGCCGCTCGCCCTCGGGCAGGAGCGAATAGGCTCCTGCTGTATCGCCACCGAACCGCTCCAGCAGGGCAAACACATTGTCGGGCGAAATCTTCAACGCCCGCGAGATGAATTCGCGAATCGTGCCCTCAGGAAGAAGATTCTCG
Organism: uncultured beta proteobacterium; assembly: GCA_963838695.1. GTDB lineage: Bacteria > Pseudomonadota > Gammaproteobacteria > Burkholderiales > Burkholderiaceae > Trinickia. The sequence continues at coordinate 2,127 of CAWIRZ010000021.1, forward strand.
AAGAACGCTCGCACCGCCTGGTCGCCGAAGGCGTCGTTCTCTTCTACGCTGGCAGGCAGCGGCAAATCCGGCGAAAGCGCTCCGCCGCCTGCAGCGATCCACGTCGGGGCGTAGAGGAAGCTCAGCGCGCCGCCGGTGTCGATGAGCGAGCCAACGATTCTTCCATCCCGGAAAACATCCAGCGGCTTCATTTGCGCCTCGTTGCCACAAGCTCCAAGCCCAGGATACTGAGTACCTGCAGTACCTTATCCAACCTCACCGTTGGCTTGCCCGCCTCGAGTTCGACGATAAATCGCTGACCGGTCTGGGCAAAGTTCGCGAGATCGATTTGCGTTGCACCCTGCTTCTCGCGCAGTTCGCGCACAAGCCGCCCCAAGTCGCCCGGCGATGAAATCTTCCCGATCGGTGTGATTTTGGCCGAATCCATCGCCAGCTCTCCGTAATATTCCCGTTCGGGAAGATTAGTCCCGCAGAGACGGCGACACAAGCTAATTCTTCCCGATCGGGAAGTAGCCGCTCCGCGCGCCGACCAAATAGGCGAGTCTTCCGAAACCTACCGCCGTCCGCCGCTCCGTCGAACAATTGCCCCCTAACCCCACCGATGCCATGATCGGCTTCACCAAACGAATATCCACATCCACTGCGAGGAAGACGACGATGCTTTCACATGTTTGCGTGGGCGTGAACGATTTCGATCGCGCGTTTGCCTTTTACTCGGCCGTCATGGCCGCGTTGGGCCACGAGCTGAAATTCTGCGAGCCGACCGAACATTGGGCCGGGTGGAACGCAAAGAATCAGCCCCGGCCGCTTTTCATCGTCACCCGGCCCTACGACGGCGACGCCGCGCGAGCCGGCAACGGCCAAATGATTGGCCTACTCGCATCGAGCCGGAAGGCGGTGGATACCGCCTACGACAGCGCACTGGCGAACGGAGGCAAGTGTGAGGGCGCGCCTGGCCTCAGACCTCAATATCACCCGAACTACTACGGCGCGTACTTTCGCGATCCGGAGGGCAACAAGATCGCGATTTGCTGTCACGATCCGGAGTAACGGCGGGCGCTGGCTGCGCGGCGTCATCGGGCGATAGACGTCCGCGAAAAACATGAGATACGCCACGCAGGTCCCCAATCATTAAGGCGCCCAGCCCTCACTACACCAGCCGCCCACCGCCGTCCACATGCAGGACCTCGCCTGTAATGAACCCGCCTGTCAGCAGCAAGCAAACCGCTTGTGCGACATCGTCGGGACGGCCGATCCGGCCCGTCGGCAGTGCCGCCGCGGCCGCTGCCACCGCCTCGGCTTTCGTTTCGCCGAAGAAGCTATCGAGCAGTGGCGTATCGACGAGCCCAGGCGACACCGCATTCACGCGGATCGGTGCGAGTTCGAGCGCAAGCGAACGCACGATCGCTTCGATTGCGGCCACGGTACCCGCGAGGATCGCGCCGGTAGGAATCGGCCGCTCGGCCAGCAACCCGGAAGTCAGGATGATCGACGCCGTCGGGCTGAGCCGGCCCAGGGCTGCGCGCACCATCGATAGCGGTCCGACCAGTCGCTCTTCGACAGCCCAACGCAAATCGTCAGCGGTACTCTCGCGCAGCGTTTTAAGTGATGCCGTCCCGGCCGTAATCACCAAGTGATCGATCTGCGGCAGCGCATCGAATAGCGCCGCGAACGATGCGGAATCATGCAAGTCGCCAATGCATTGCCGGGCGCCGCCGATCTCGTCCGCCGCTCGGCGCAAGCGCCCCGAATCGCGTCCGATCAGGGTCACCTCGGCGCCTTCAAGCGCGGTGCGGCGAGCCACCGCCAGACCAATGCCGGAGGTACCGCCCACCACCGCGACGTGGTGTCCTGCAAGAGGCGCGTGCTTTAGGCCAGCGGTGCCAGCCGTTACAGCCGTGGCAGGGGAAGTGGGCGCTAGGGTCGCGGCCGTATGGCCGGCAATGGCTTCACTCATCGTATTCTCCGATCAATAGAAAGTGGAGTCGCCATGTTCACGGGGAACTCACTCGGTGAGAACGGGCGCGAGTTCGATCATCGTCATCGAATTATTTGATAAATTCGCGCGTATGGATCTTCTTCTCGCTATGCGCGTTTTTGTCCGCGTCGTCGAATGCGGCGGGCTCTCCGCCGCCGGTCGCGATCTCGGCCTGGGGCAACCCGCGGTCAGCGAGCGGCTGCGCCAGCTCGAGCGCCATCTCGGCGCGCGGCTGCTCGATCGGAACACGCGCTCTGTCAATGTGACCGATGTCGGCGCGGTGTTCTACGCGCGCGCGAAAACGGCGCTCGACGCAGCCGACGAGGCGGCGGCAAGTGTGGCGGCGTTCAGCCGTCAGTTGCGAGGCACGCTGCGTGTCGCCGCACCGCACGCGCTCGGAGAGATGTTGGTGTCGCCGCTGTTGGCGGCGCTGCAGCAACGGCATCCGGAGTTGTCGATCGATCTGATCTTGAACGATCGCTTCGTCGATCCCGTGATCGAAGGTGTCGATGTTTCGATCCGGGTGGGCCGGCTGGGCGAGGGCGCGTTCGTCGCACGTCCGCTCGGCCGCGTACGCAGGCTGTTGCTCGCATCGCCCGATTATCTGGCTCGAGCCGGTAGGCCTGTCTCGCCCGCGGCATTGGCGGCTCATCCTTTCGTTCATATCGACGGTCTCGCGCGGGACGGCAAGCTGCATCTCGACGGGCCCGACGGTGCACCGGTGACGGCGCCGGTACGTTCGGCTTGGCGCTGCAATCATTGGCGGCCGCTGCTCGCCGCACTAGTCGCGGGCAATGGCATCGGCGTCCTGCATCGGCCGGTTTGCCAAAACGAGTTGGCGACGGGGCGGCTCGTGCCGGTGTTGCCCGATCATTCGCTGCCGGACTTGCCCGTGCATGCGATCTATCCGGCTTCGCGTCGCGTGCCGGCCAAGACCGGTGCTGTCGTGGCGTGGCTGCAGACGCAGTTGCCCACGTTGCTGGCGGATGACAAGGAAGAGGAAAAGGACAACGACAAGAACAAGTAAAAGGACCAAGACGAGCGCTACCTTGCGGTGAAATCGGCTTAGCGAAACAATGGACGCGCACGGCCCGCGCGTCGGCCTGATCGGTAAGGCAACGCGGTTGAGCGCCGCGGTCAATCCGTGGCGGTCACACCCACAATCGATACGCCCAGAACGATTCGTCTTCGATAAAGCGTTGGGTGAACTCGCTTGGCGAAAAGCCCGTGGTGCGTTTGACGGCGCGGCTCAAGTGCGCCTGATCGGCAAAGCCTTCATCGTGCGCCAGTGCCGCCCAGTCCAACGTTTCTCCCGTTTCGAAGCGATCGCGCGCGCTGAAGAACAGGCTTTCGGTTTTGACGAGCGATTGCCATTCGCGCAACGAGCGTCCGCTATACGCTTTGATGCGGCGCTCGACCTGGCGCGAGCCATAGGTGCGGCGCCATTCGTGGGCCTGCCATGCGAGACGTCCCACCCAATAGCGTCCCGCCTCTCGCAGCGATAAGGCCGAGCCGCGGCCGTTCAGGGTCCGCCACGGCGCGGCGAGATGCCGCTCGAGCACGGAAAGCGACATGGCATCGCTGTCGGCAGCGAGGAGCGCGTCGAGAAAGGGCCGCCAGCGTTGTCCGAGCAGCGGTTCGGCCGGCACGATCCGATCTTGGATCGTGCGGAGGTCGATGTCGAACAATGCGCGCGCGGCCTCTGCTTCGAAACAGACCATGCCGCCGCGGCCGTCCTTGCGCGCCCAGCTCACCATCGGTCGGGCCTGGCTGCCCGATAGGGTGAATGGCGTGTCGTAGGGGCGCCAGATGACGTTTCCCGCTTCGGTTTCGACGATTCCCGCATCGACCCCGTCGAACCATGAAAGGCACACGAGCGGAGACGCGGGAAAGTGCGAGAGGCGCTGGGCGTCGGTCAGCGCGAAGCCGCTCGTATCGCGGCACAGCACCGCGACGATGGCGTCTTGCAACGCGGGCGGCGCGGGATAGAGCCGCGAGTGCGGATGCTGCCCGTCGTTCGATGCAAGCGGCGCGCGCAGCAACGGATCGGGGCACTGGGGCACGGTTCGCGAGAGGGCTGGAAGCATGAGCGCCGAGTATAGGCAAGGGGCGGTATGTCTGTCGATATCGAGCGGCTGTTGTCGTTTGCGTTCAAGACACGGGGGCGCCGATCGAGAATGATGCGAGGCAGCCGACGACGCGCCGCGACGCGCCATTACGACCTTCGAGGCCAAGGTAGACGCTCATGAATTCGCCATCCTCCACCCGTTGTCCCGTTGACCACAGCGCGCCGGCGCCAACTGCGGCGCAGCCGCCGGCTGGCGCATGGCCACCCGGGCCGTTCAGCATCACCGGCTGGGGCCACTTGAGCCGCATGTCGCGCGACATGCTCGGCACGCTGGCGCAATGGCAACGGCAGTTCGGCGATGTCGTGCACCTGCGTCTGTGGCCCGAGCACGAAGTCATCGTTGCCGATCCCGAGCTTGTGCGCGAATTGCTCGTCACGCACCACGACGCGCTAGTGCGCTGGGAGCGCGCCATCGGCGTGTTCGCCCAACTTCACGGCCACAGCGTGCTCATTGCGGAAAGCGAGGCATGGCGAGCCAAGCGACACACGTTGCAGCCCAGTTTCTCGCCGAAGGCGGTGCAGAGTTTTTCGCCGACGATCGGGGTGGCGGTCGAGCAAGCGCTGGCGTGCTGGCCTGCGTGTGACACGCGTTTTCCGATCGAGAGCGCGCTCACTTCGTTGACGATGGAAGTCATCTTGCAGATGACGTTTTCGAGCGGCGTGGGCGCCGACGCTGACGCGCAGATTGCGGAGCGCGCGATCCGCGTAGTCAGCGCGGCAGCGAACGCCGAGTTCTATTGGCCGGCCAGCTGGCCTACCTGGGTGCCGTGGAAGCGTGCCAAGCGTCGGGCGCTGGCCGATCTGAACGGCATGATCGAGCGTCATCTGCAAGCGCGGCTACGCACGCCGCGCGAGCGTTGGCCCGACGATTTGCTGACTCGGCTGCTTCGGCTGCACGATGAAGAGCCTTCGGCATGGCCGCTGCAAGCCGTGCGCGATGAATGCATGACCACGTTCTTGGCCGGGCACGAGACTACCGCGGCAACGCTCACGTGGTGGGCCTGGTGCATGGCTTCGAATCCGGCCGCGCAGCGCGCCGCGCGCGCCGAGGTGCAGCTCGCGTTGCAGGGCCGCGCGCCTACGGCCCAGGCGCTGGCTTCATTGGGCTATCTGACTCAGACCATCAAGGAGACGCTGCGGCTTTATCCCGTCGCGCCGGTGCTCATCAGCCGGCGAAGCACCAGGCCCCTGAGCGTGGGGGGATGGCAATTGCCGGCTCGCACGCTGTTCATGCTGCCGGTTCAATTGATGCATCACGATCCGCGATGGTTTCCCGAGCCGCACTCGTTTCGCCCGGAGCGGTTTGCGCCCGATGCGCCCGAGCTGCCGCGCGGTGCGTATATGCCGTTCGGGACAGGGCCGCGCGTGTGCTTAGGGCAACATTTGGCGATGGCCGAGATGACGGTGATCGCGGCGATGCTGTTGCAGCGCGTCGAGCTGTCGGTTCCCGAAGGAGCGGGGGCGCCGCGCCCAGTTTGGAACGTCACGCTGCGGCCTAAGCAGGCACTAGCACTAGCGGTTTCGCCGGTGAGCCGGTGAGCCGATGAGCGAGTAGCGCGTGTCCGCGCACCGGCGCCGTATCACCGAAAGCGGTCAGGCCGATAAGGCGCCGGATCGGTGAAGGGTGCTTCGCCCGTCATCATCTCCGCGAGCAAGCGGCCGGTGACGGGGCCGAGCGTCAACCCGTGGTGATTGTGGCCGAACGCGAACCACAAGCCGCGATGCCGCATCGCCGGGCCGATCACCGGGCGCATATCGGGCGTGCACGGACGCATCCCGAGCCACGGTTCCCGATCGACTCGCTCGCCGATCCCGAAGGTCTCGCGTGCCAGCGGCTCGATGCGTTCGAGTTGGACCGGCGTGGGCGGGGCGTTTCGCTTGGCGATCTCGACGCCCGTCGTTAGGCGCAGCCGATCGCCTCGCATCGGCGCCATGACGTAGCCGCGTTCGGTGTCGACGATAGGCATCGACAGCATGGGCCGCGTGGGACGGTAGTGCATGTGATAGCCGCGCTTGGCGCGCAGCGGGATGCGATAGCCCAGCGGGCCGAAGACGACATCGGACCACGGCCCGAGCGCCACGACCACCTCTTTCGCGCTAAGCACGCCGTGCTCCGTGCGCACGGTCCAGGTCAGATCCGATGCACGTAAGGTCGTAGCGTCGCCAATCAAGCGGCTACCGCCGTCGCGTTCGAACAGCGAGGCGTAGCCTTTGACCAAGGCGCCGGGATCGAGCACGCTCTTCGGATCCAACCAATGAACCGCACCGCAGATATCGGTGCCGACGCCCGGTTCCCGCGTGCGAAGCATGGCGCCGTCCAGTACATCCGCTCGCAAGCCGTGTTCGCTCGCGGCGGCCTGGGCGTCCTTCGCGGCACGCGCGAACGCGGCCGGCGTGCGGAACGCTTCCATCCATCCGCGCGCATGCACCAGATCCGCCAGCCCCGCGCGCGCGATCAGCGCGTCGTGCTCCGTCACGCATCGGCGGATCAGCGGCAGCAGGTCGCGCGCCGCCGCATCGAGCCGGCGCGGCGACGATTCGCGCCAGAATCGCGCGAGCCAAGCGGCGTAGCTCGGTAGCGCTCGATAGTCCCAGTACAGATCGGTCGAACGATTGCATGCGTAGCGAAACAGCGTTCCGAGGTCGCGCGGAAAGCCGTACGGCACGACCGACGAACGTTCGATCAGCCCCGCATTGCCGAAGCTCGTTTCCTCTCCGGGCAAGCGGCGATCGATCAGTGCGACGCGGCGTCCGCGCGCTTGCAGATGCAAGGCCGCGGACACGCCGACGATACCCGCGCCCAACACAACGACGTCAAAATCCATGGCGTCAAAGCCCTTCGATGCGGTGTGCCGGACGATCCGGCACGACCTTACTTCGCGATGATGTCGCGCTTGAAGTACTTTTGCGAGAGCTGCGTGAGCGTGCCGTCCCGCTTGAGCGCATCGAGCGCCGCATTGACCTTCGCGAGCAATGCCGTGTCGCTCTTACGCAGGCCGAAGCCCGTGCCTTCGCCGAGCGTCGCCGGATCGCGCAGCGGCTCGCCGACGATTTCGAAGGTGGCGCCGCTCGGCCTATCGAGGAAGCCGTCTTGTGCCGTCTGCGCTTCTTGAACGGCGGCGTCGAGCCGCCCGGACGCCAGATCCGAGTAGACCTGATCTTGGTCCTGGTACGACACCACGTCGATACCGGCGTTGGCCCAATGCTTTTTCAGGAAATCTTCTTGCGACGAGCCTTGCAAGACGCCCACGTGCTTGCCTCGCAGTCGCTTCGTATCGGGCAGCAAGCCCGAGCCGCGCTTGGCGATCATGACGATCGGAACGACGTAGATCGGCCGCGTGAAAGCGATGCTCTCTTTGCGCTTCTCGGTGATGTTCATCGCCGAATTGATGACGTCGAACTTGCGTGCCTGCAGCGCCGGGATCAGCCCGTCGAACGCGTTTTCCACCCACGCGCACTTTACCTTCATCTTCGCGCACATCGCGTTGCCGACCTCCACGTCGAAGCCGACGAGCGCGCCCGACGGCGTCTTGCTCTCGAACGGGGGATAAGCCGCCTCGATGCCGAAGCGCAGGGTCTCGGACGATTGCGCGAACGCGGTGCCGGCCGTTACGGCGATGACGGCGGCAAGCATGGTGTGCTTCAGCTTCATGGCGAGAATTCCTGTCGTGGATGAGCGATACGGCGGCAGCGCACGAAGACGAGACTTTGTCGTATCGTGTAGACTGCGAGTCCAATATAGACTATTTTGGATCGGTTGGTCTAGTCGCCGAAATTCAGGAGATCGAAGTCATGAAGCCTGCTTTGCCGCTCGTCGTCGATGAGCAGACGATTCGCGAGACGCTTCCCGCGCTCGACATCAAAGGCGCGCTGAGCGCGATGTTCCGCGCGCTGGCCCTCGAACAAGCCGTGCAACCGCCGCAAACGCTCACGCTATTCCCGCAGGGCGCGGGCGATTTCATTACCTACCTGGGTGCGCTGGCCGGGGAGAAGGTTTTCGGTGCCAAGCTCTCGCCGTATTTGGTCACCGGCGCAAAGCCTGTCGTCACGGCTTGGACGACGCTGATGTCGATGGAAACGGGCCATCCGTTGATGTTGTGCGACGCGGGCTTACTGACGACAGAGCGCACCGCCGCTACCACCGCCGTCGCCGTCGATCAGTTGGCGCGCGCGGATGCTGTCCGGCTTGCCGTCATCGGTACCGGATCGGTCGGGCTGGCGCACCTCCGACATGCGATACCGCTGCGGGCTTGGCGTTCGATTCGCGTGTTTTCCCCGGACCTGATGAGCAACGAAGCCAAGTGTGCCGCCGTGCTTGCCGTGGATGAGCGCGCTCAGGCGTGCGCGACCATCGAGGATTGTGTCGAAGACGCCGATGTGGTCTTGCTTTGCACTTCATCGGGCAGCCCTATATTGCAGCGGGCATCGTTGACCAAGCCGGCGCTCGTGACGTCGATCAGTACGAACGTGGCGAACGCCCATGAGATCGAGCCGGCGTGGCTGCTCGACATGGATGTTTACTGCGATTACCGGAAGACGACGCCGGCAAGCGCGGGCGAGATGAAGCTGGCCGAGCTCGATGGCTGGTCGCCGGAGCGGATCGTGGGCGATTTGCCTGCGCTCGTGAGCGGCACGTGCCGCAAGCCGGCCTATGACCGGCACGCGTTCTTCCGATCGATCGGTCTCGGTCTGGAAGACGTCGCCATCGCATACGCCCTTTATCTGCATCTGAGCGGTACGCAATCGCTACAATGACGCAGCGCCGCACGGTCTCACCGTGGGACGGCGGCCCTGTTCTCGAACGCGATTCCATGTCGATGCGCAAGAAGAAAACGTCCCCAGTCAAAGACTTGCTGCTGTCTCGCTATGCCCCGATCGCGGACGGCATTGCCGCGCTGTTCTTTCCCTACGCGGAAGTCGTCATTCACGATCTACACGATCAGACGGTGCTCTATCTCGCGAATAATTTGTCCAAGCGCGAGATCGGGGACGATTCGGCGCTCGAGGAAATCGATCATGCCGCGCGCGAGCGCGTGATCGGGCCGTACGAAAAGCTCAATTGGGATGGGCGTCGGATGCGCTGCGTCAGCAATGTGTTATTCGACGACGAAGGCAAGCCTGCCGGCATGATGTGCATCAACTTCAACATCGCCGTGTTCGAAGACGTGCGCTCGACGCTCGACCTGTTCATCAAGGGCGCGGGCGTGGTGGCGCAACCGGAGGAATTGTTTCGCGACGATTGGCAGGAGCGCATCAACACGTTCCTGCACGCTTGGTTGAAGGAGCGGCAGTTGGGCTTGAACGGGCTCACACGCGATCATCGACGGGAGATTGTCGAAGCGCTTTATGCCGAAGGCGCCTTTCGCGGGAAGAGTGCCGCCAACTATGTCGCCAACGTGCTGGGCATGGGGCGGGCGACCGTCTACAAGCATTTAAAGCAAATGAAGGAGGGGGCGAACTGAGGCCGAGCGCGCCCTATCCGCCCCATCCGATTCATGCGCTCCATCCGACACGCAAAAAAGCCCGCGAACGCGCGCACGCCGCCGGCCTTGTCCGTGCTTACTCTCCCGTCAATGTGAACGTCGGCTGCCGGTAGCCGATGCCGGCGCGCGCGAGCTTCGGCAGTTCGCGTTCTTTCAATACGGTTGCGAATCCAGCCCAATCGCGATTGAGCGCGCCGATATCGACATGGTGCGTGACGCCCAGTTCGTACGTTACGCCCCCCGTGTACGGCAACTCCCAGTCCGCCTCGTGCCATGCGCGCTCTGCGAGTGCCAGCAAGCGCGGATACACCATGTATTCGAGGAAGCGATCGTTGCGCATCACTTCGCCCCACGCTTGCCCTTGCATGCCATGAACATGCGGCGCGGCACCGGTGCTGGTGACCGAGAACGGATTGCCGTCGCGGTCGCCGAATACTTCGGCGTTTTGCGGCAGGTTCTCCGGCGCGAACGAGAAGATCTTATATTCGTCGGTCGCGTGCGAGGCCCAGTAGTAGCCGCGTTCGTGCGGATCCAACGTGTACGGGAAGTCGAAGTAAAGGTAGTCCGGCAGGGCGAGCACCGGTTCGAATCCTTTCTCGCCGTAACTGCGCGTACTGTCGGCCGCACCCCAGAACACCGTATCCCAAATCGCGGAAATGACGTGACGCGTGGCGAAGTCGGATGCGCCGTTGGCACCGCTCAGGCCGTCTTCCCAGGCCCCCATCGTATCGACGCCGGTGGCGGCCAGTTGCGCGCTGACTTGCTTGGCCAAACGGGTGGGCAGCTCAGCGATCGATTTGATTTCGCCACGTTGCAACAGCGCCATACAGGCCGGCGAGCGCGCCCACGGTTTGTCTTGGATCGCTAGATTGACGCGTCCCTTGTTCGGATCGGTGCCGTTAAGCGGCTGGAAGCCGGCGCCGAGGAAGATGTTCTTCGCTTCGTCGCCGCCGAATTGCCAGGTGTGCAGCGGAACCTGCGCGTCCGCATACATCGATGCGATCTCGTGGATCACTTTGCCCGTGAAGTTCAGCGTGCCCGGGACGCAGGGGTTGATATGGCTGTGGCGGTCGTAGAACTGGACCGTCGTGACGTTGGTCGCGTCTTGCGGATCGAGCAGGCGGTATTGCGTTGCCTCTTGTTCGCGGCCCTCGGCGTGCAAGCGCCGATACCGCGCCTCCATCGACATCACGGCCGCACGTGCGTGTCCGGGCATGTCGATTTCCGGGATCACTTCAATGAAATGATTGGCCGCATCGCGCAGCAATTCGACGAATTGGTCGCGTGTGAGATAGCCCCCGCCCGATTGACTCTCGGGACCGGAAGCGAGCTGCGGCAACAAGCAATGCGTTTGGCTCGGTCGAAACAGCGGCGCCCGCCCACTTCCGTCAGCTCGGGCAAGCCGGGAATCTCGATACGCCAGCCTTCGTCGTCGGAGAGGTGGATATGTAGCCGGTTGAGTTTGTATGCGCTCATCTGGTCGATCAGCCGATGCAGCGTGGGTGGGTGCTTGAAGTTGCGAGCGAGGTCCACGTGCATGCCTCGGTACGGGAAGCGCGGCGCGTCTTCGATGCGCATCGCCGGGATACGTCCGCCGCCCACCGGCGCCAGCGAGAACAGTGTCTGGACGCCGTAGTACACACCGGCAGGATCGTCGCCTTCGATGAAGGCGCCGCTTGCGGTAATCGTCAAGCGGTAGCCGCCCGGGATGGCGATGTCGGCCGGCAGGCGCTTTGGCGCCACCACGCCGACGACGGGGGTGCGGGAATCGTCGAGCCCGAGCGTCTGCGCGCGATCCCGCAGGGCATCGGTCTGTCCGGGCGAGAGGCCCGCCAGCTGCAATCGCACGCCGTGCAGATCGAGCGAGCCGGCGAGCGCGTTTTCGCGCTTCACGCTCGGCAGCGCGCGATAGGCGATAGGCGATCGGCTGGGCGGCGACAGGCGGTGCGTTGCCCGTCGAGTTGTTCTGCGCGTCGGCAGGCAGCGACACGACGTAGCGTGTTTCGTCGTCGGTATCGTCGAATTGAAGGATCGCGGGCGGTGCGCCGTCCACGGCGACGAACGGACGCGGCAGGAGATCGCTATAGCGCAGATACCAGTATTCGGCGACGAACGGCAGCGTCACGCTTTGTCCCGGTGTGAGCAAGAGTTTGCCGGGCAGCGGTGTGAGCGAGTAGAGATCTCCGGTCAGGTGCTGTAGCGCGAAGTTGGGGTTGTCGAGCCTGAGCAGGCGGCGAATGCTGTGCAGCGCTAGCAGCAGGTCTGCCGATTGGACGATTCAGCTACTTTTGCCAAGGTCGGCGAGAGGCATTAGAGTCGCCTGTGCCGAACAAGCCAACCCCCTCGCCTTCATCTCATCAAGCCAGCACCCCCCGGCGCGCCAAATTCCTATACAACGCCCGCACGCCGAATTGCCACGGTGCGATATCGGTCGACAGCCGCACCGTATTGACGAGCGCGCCCAACGCCGGCGTCGAGATCGTCACGACATCGCCTAGATGGTGCGTGAAGCCGCCGCCCGCCGCGTCGCGGTCTTTGATCGGCGAAAACATCGTGCCGAGAAACAGCACGAAGCCATCCGGATACTGATGATGCGCGCCGCACGTTTGCGCCACCAAATCCAGTGGATCGCGGCTGATCTCGCGCATATGGCTCACGCCTTCGAGCACGAAGCCGTCCTCGCCCACGATCAACAACGACACGCTCGCCTCGCGAATCGTGTCGATCGTGAAATCGTCGTCGAACAAGCGGATAAACGGGCCGATCGCGCAGGACCCGTTGTTGTCCTTCGCCTTGCCGAGCAGCAGCGCGGAACGCCCTTCGATGTCGCGCAAATTGACATCGTTGCCGAGCGCCGCGCCCACTGCTTGCCCCGCCGCATTCACGGCCAGCACGATCTCGGGCTCGGGGTTGTTCCATGCCGAGGTCGGATATAAACCCACCTCGGCACCAAAGCCCACCGCCGACATCGGCTGGGACTTCGTAAACACTTCCGCATCCTCGCCGATACCGACTTCCATATATTGCGACCAAGCGCCACGGCGCTTGAGTTCTTCCTTGAGCCGCATCGCGGCAGCAGAACCCGGCCGTATCTTGGCGAGGTCCGTGCCGATCAATGCGTGCAGCGAGGCACGGATATCCGTGGCGCGGCCCGGGTCGCCGCCGGCTTGCTCTTCGATCACGCGTTCGAGCAAGCTCACGGCGAACGTCACGCCGCACGCCTTGATCGCTTGCACGTCGCACGGAGCCAGCAAGCGCGCGGCGGCGTGTTCCTGCGGCGGCGCGCTCGTCTCGACGCTGGCGCGCAACAGCGTATCGACGGGCCCCAGCAGTTCGCCCGGCACCGAACGGGCGACCGCCGCGGCGTCGTCTCGATCGAATAGGTCGCTCGTGGTCGGCGCGCTGGCCGTGATGTCGAACACTTGCCCATTACGGACGACGACGACCGAGGGCCCGTTGTGGGGCGCACCGCGCCAAACGCGTCCGACGAGCAGCGCGCGATCGAGGTCCAAGGGCAAACAAGCGGCGGGATCGATAGGCATGGCGATCAGGTCTCGCGATAAGTAAAAGGTGAACTCGGTGTCAGTGCGAATGGCGCGGGTCGCCGTGCGTTTCGATGACTTTCAGATAAAGCGTGGCGGGCTCTAAACAGCCGCCCGTCGAAAGCTGTCCGACGAACTGCCGGTATAGCTCCTGCCACGGCGTTTGCGAGGGCGGCACGCTCGGCGCCGCTTCGTCGCGTCGCCGTGCGAGTTCGGCTTCGTCGACGAGCAATTCCACCCGTCGTGCGTTCAGATCGACGCGGACGCGGTCGCCCGTGCGCATCAGCGCCAAGCCGCCTCCCGCGGCCGATTCCGGCGACATATTCAGGATCGACGGGCTCGCGGAGGTCCCGCTTTGACGCCCGTCGCCCATGCATGGCAGCGAGGTCACCCCGCGTTTGACGAGCGCAGCCGGCGGCGCCATGTTGACCACCTCCGCACTGCCCGGATAGCCGAGCGTGCCGCACCCGCGCATCACGAGGATGCAGCGTTCGTCGATGGCGAGCGCGGGATCGTCGATGCGGGCGCGATAGTCTTCCGGGCCGTCGAACACGACGGCGCGCGCTTCGAACGCGTTCTCGGCACCGGGCTCGCTCAAATACGCCTGGCGGAAGGCTTCACCCACCACCGACATCTTCATGATCGCGCTGTCGAAGAAATTGCCCGACAGCACGATGAAACCGGCGCCGTGTTTCAGCGGATCGGCGAATGAACGAATGACGTCGCCGTCGGCCTGCGGAGCGTGTTCGACGATGTCGGCAATCGTACGTCCCGAGACGGTGCGACATGCGCCGTGCACCAAACCCGCTTCGGCAAGCTGCCGCAACACGGCCGGCACGCCGCCCGAACGATGGAAGCTCTCGCCGAGGTATTCGCCGGCCGGCATGCAGTTGGCGAGCAAGGGGACATCGGCGCCGAGGCGCTGCCAATCGTCGAGCGTCAACTCGACACCGATATGGCGTGCGATCGCGATCAGATGCGGTGGGCAATTGGTCGATGCGCCCAGCGCGGAGGCGACGACGATCGCATTTTCGAACGCTTCTCTCGTAAGGATGTGCGACGGCCGGACATCCTCGTGCACGAGGTCGACGATGCGCTTGCCCGTGGCGTAAGCCATCTGTCCGCGTTCTCGATAGGCGGCCGGAATCGACGCGCAGCCAGGCAGCGACATGCCGAGCGCTTCGGCCAAGCTGTTCATCGACAAGGCGGTGCCCATCGTGTTGCAATGCCCGATCGACGGCGATGCCGCCGCGGTCAGCCGCATAAAGCCTTCGTAGTCGATTTCCCCCGTCGCGAGCAGGTTGCGAGCATGCCAGATGACCGTGCCCGAGCCCACGCGCTTGCCCTCGAACCAGCCGTCCAGCATCGGGCCGCCCGATAGCACGATGGCGGGCAGATCGACCGTGGCCGCAGCCATCAAGCAAGCCGGGGTTGTCTTGTCGCAGCCGGTGGTGAGCACGACGCCGTCGAGTGGATAGCCATGCAGAATCTCGACGAGCCCGAGATAGGCGAGATTACGATCGAGTGCGGCTGTCGGCCGCCGGCTTTGCTCGGCGAGCGGATGGACGGGGAACTCCATCGGAATGCCGCCCGCGTCGCGGATACCGGCTTTCGTACGCGCGGCCAGCTCGATGTGATGGCGATTGCACGGTGCCAGGTCGCTGCCTGTCTGCGCAATGCCGATGATCGGCCGGCCCGATTGCAGCTCCTCGCGCGTGAGACCGTAATTCATGAAGCGTTCGACATAGAGCGCCGTCATATCGGCATGCGTCGGATCGTCGAACCAGTTCTGGCTGCGCAGCCTGCGCGGGGGAATCGATGACATGTGTTGGGGGGCTCCTAATCAGCGTGCTTTGACGAGGCCGCGCGTCACCACGTTTTGCGGCAGGCCCGGCACCGGGGCGCGAAACGTGAACAAACCGCCCGCCAGCGTTTCCCGCTCGCGCTTCGCTTCGCTCAATCCTTTCATCGCCGTCGTCACGTACGCGGTACGTAGATCGTCGCCGCCGAACACGAGCTTCGTAATGTTCGAGCAGGGGAATGCCACGGTATCGATCTGCTTGCCGTCGCGCCCATAGCGTTCGATACACCCGCCGCCGAAAAGTGCAACCCATAGGCAGCCTTCGGCGTCGACCGCCATACCGTCGGGGTGAGCCGAGCCTTGCACTTTGATGAAGACGCGTTTGTTCGACAAGCCGCCGTGCTCGTCGACATCCGAAGCGTAGATCGTTTGGCTGTGCGTGTCGGTGTGATACAGCGTCCGGCCATCGGGGCTCATCGCCGGGCCGTTCGCGATATCGTAGCCGTCGTCGCGCAGTTCGATTCGGCCGTCGTCGCCGACGCGATAGAGCGCGCCGGTCGGCGCTTGCTCTGCGTCGTCCATCGAGCCGAACCACAGGTAACCGCGCGGGTCGGCGAAGCCGTCGTTCAAGCGGTTGCCGGCTCGATCGCGTTCGACGTCCGCCAGCTTGTCGAAGGTGCCCGTGCCGGCGTCGAACCGGTAGAGCCCTTTGCGCAACCCGCAGACGAACGCGCCGTCGGACGCCGGCAAGATGAAGCACGCTTCGCTCGGCGCCGGCCAGGTCATCGTCTCGCGCGTGTCGACCGTATAGCGGTGCACCTGCTTGCGCTTGATGTCGACGAAATAAACCGCCTTATCCGTTTTACTCCAGATGGGCCCTTCGCCGAGTTCGGCGCCCAGGGGCCATATGCATTCGGGGGAAATCATGAGGATGCTCCGTACCATCCCGCATCGACGAAGTACTCGCGTCCCGAGCATCGCGAGCCGTCGTCCGATGCGAGAAACAAGGCCATGCGTGCGACATGCTCGGGCTCGATCCGCTCGGGTAGGCATTGGTCGGCCACGAGTTTCGCCTCGCTATCCGGCGATTGCCACAGCTTCATCTGCCTCGGCGTACGTACGGCGCCCGGGATGATCGCGTTGACGCGAATGCCATGGGCGCCGAGCTCGCGGGCGAGCCCGCGCGTGAGCCCTTCGATGCCGGCTTTGGCCGTCATGTAGATCGATAGGTTGGCTAGCGCGACGTGCCACGAGATCGAACCGAGGTTCAGAATCACCCCCTGGCCCGCAGTCTTCATGCCGGCCGCCGCGTATTGCGCGCAGAAAAATTGGTGCCGTAAGTTCACGGCGATGCGCTCGTCCCAGTACGCCGGCGTGATCGATCCGAACGGATGTCGGTCGTCGTTGGCCGCGTTGTTGACGAGGACGTCGATCACGCCCGCTTCGGCACAGATGGCGGCGAATACCTGTTCGATTGCAGCGATATCGCGCAAGTCGCAGCGATGATAGGCGGCCGGATGCCGGCTATCGCGCAGCCGCGCGACGAGCGCTTGCGAGTCCTCATCGGCGATATCGAGGAAGTAGACGCGCGCGCCTTGTGCCGCGAACGCCTCGACGATCGCGGCACCAATGCCGGTCCCGCCCCCCGTGACGACGACGGTCTTGTCTACCAAGCTTGGAAAAATGGCGTACGACATGCGAAATTCCACGGTTGAAAAAAATGCCGGCCGTGCGGATGCGCGATGGTTATTGCGCTGCAGCAGGCCGGGTGTCGGCGATGGGCCGTTCGTTGGTGTCTCTTTCTCGATCTCAGCGCCGATTCGAGCGCGAGACGACATCGATCCACACGGCCAGCACTAGGATCGCGCCTTTCGCGATCATCTGCCAGTAGGCATCGACATCGAGCATCGACATGCCGTTATCGAGGCTGGCCATGACGAGCGCGCCTATGAGTGCGCCATAGACGGTGCCGGAGCCCCCGCGCATCGACGTGCCGCCGATGAAGCAGGCCGCGATGGCGTCGAGTTCGCCCATGTTGCCGGCCGACGGCGAGCCGGCCGCGAGCCGCGCCGTATTGACGATGCCGGCGAATGCGCACATGAGTCCCATCAGCGCGAAGATCGCGAGCTTGACGCGGTTCGTGTCGACGCCCGACAGGCGCGTGGCTTCGAGGTTCGAGCCGACCGAGTAGACGCGGCGGCCGAACACGGTCTGCGTGGCCACCCACGTAAAGATCCCGAGCATGAGCAGCACGAGCAGCACGGGTACCGGAATGCCGCCGTAGTCGTCCAGCGTCGCCACGAAGGCGAGGATCACGGCCCCTGCGCCGACGATCTTCACCGTGTCTTGCCACAACGGCGGTACGGGCAGGGCGTAACGGCGTCGGTTACTGCGTTGGCGCGCCGTGACATAGGCCAGGACGGCGAACAGCAGCAACGCGAGCGCGTTGCCCGCGAGACGCGGCAGATAGCCTTGGCCGAGGAACACGAAGCGGTCGGAGACGGGGGCGATCGTGGAGCCGCCCGTGATGCCGAGCAAGACACCGCGATAGGCGAGCATGCCGCCGAGGCCGACGATGAACGACGGCACGCGCCGGTAGGTCGAGAGCCAGCCGTTGAACAAGCCGGCCGCCATGCCGAGCACGAGCACCGCGGGAATCGTCGCTTCGATCGGCCAGTTGCGATTCGCATCGAGGATCGCGGCGATGCCGCCGAGCAGCCCCAGCAGCGAGCCCACCGACAAATCGATTTCGCCGGCGATGATGACGAACACCATGCCGCAGGCCAGCATGCCGCTGATGGCCATCTGCCGCAGCAAATTCGACAAATTGCGCGGCGTGGCGAACGCGCCGTGCGTCAGGAAGGTGAAAAACACCCAAATCAGCGCAACGGCCAACAGCAACGCCAGAATCTTGTAGCGCGCGAACCATTGGCGAATGCGGTCGGCGCCGGCCGGCGCCGCGCTGGCGGCTGGGCGGGCGGGGGAAAGGTCCGGTGTCATGCTTCGAAGGTCTCGTTGGAGTGAACGGCCGGGGCCCGCTGTGCGGGTTCGAGCGCGGCCGAAAGAATGGCTTCTTGCGTGAGCCCGTCGCCCGCGAAGTCGCCGCGCAGCTCGCCCTCGCCCATGACGAGAACGCGATCGGACAGGCCCAGCACCTCGGGCAGTTCCGACGACACGACGATGATCGCAATGCCTTGCTTGGCCAGCGCAAAGATGAGTTTGTAGATCTCGTACTTGGCCCCGACATCGACGCCGCGCGTGGGCTCGTCCAAGATCAGCACGTTCGGTTCGGTCAGCAGCACGCGCGTGAGCACGGCCTTTTGCTGATTGCCGCCCGAAAGGTGTGCGATCGGCAGGAACGGATGCGCGGCCCGCACCGATAGCCGCTTCATCGATTGGTGGATGGTGTCGAGTTCCAAGGCGGTATCGATGGCGCCGCGCTTCACGAACCGCTGCAGCACCGCCAGCGTGATGTTGTGGCCGACGCCGAGATCGGGCACGATCCCATGCGCTTTGCGGTCTTCCGGCACCATGCCGATGCCCGCCCGGATCGCATCGCCTGGAGAACGGACGGCGATGGCACGACCTTGCATGACGATCGACGCGTGATAGGTGCCCGGGTATGCCCCGAAGACAGCCTGCATCAGTTCGGTGCGGCCCGAGCCGACGAGCCCGGCGACGCCGAGGATTTCACCGCGTCGAACGCTGAACGAGACATCGTCGACACGTTTTCGGCGCGGGTTCGTCACGTCGAAGCAGGTGACGTTGCGCGCCTCCAGCACGATGTCGCCGATCTCGTGCGGCTCGCGCGGAAAGAGATTGGTGATCTCCCTGCCGACCATCAACGCGACGATGCGCGAGGCCGGCATCGAAGCGAGCGGCGCCGTTTGCACATGCCGACCGTCGCGAATGACGGTGACGGTATCGCAGACGGCTTCCACTTCTTCCAGTTTGTGCGAGATGTAGATGCACGCTACGCCGCGCCGTTTGAGATCGCGCACGATGTCGAGCAGCACCCGCGTTTCGGCCGCCGTGAGCGAGGAGGAGGGTTCGTCCAAGATCAGCAGCCGGGCTTGCTTATTCAGCGCCTTGGCGATTTCGATCAACTGCCGATGCCCGCCGCCGAAATTCATGACGGGCTGCGCGACGTTGATCCCTTCGATACCGAGTTCGCGCAGCAGCGCATCGGCGCGTTGATGCATCGCCGCAAAGTTCATGCGGCCGCCCGGCAGCGTGATCTCATTGCCGAGGAAGATGTTTTCGGCGACGGACAACTCGGGCACCAGCATCAACTCTTGATGGATGATGACGATGCCGGCGCGTTCGGTCTCGCGCACGCTGAAGGCGCGCAGCGGCGCGCCGTCCCAGAGGATCTCGCCGTCCCAGGTCCCGTGCGGATACACGCCCGAGACGATCTTCATCAACGTGGATTTACCTGCGCCGTTTTCTCCGCACAGGCCGACGCATTCGCCGGGCCGAACGGACAAATCGATGCCGTCGAGCGCCTTGACGCCCGAGAACGTCTTGACGATGCCCCGCAGCGACAGCAACGGTTCTTTCTGCACCATGCGTCTCGTTCCTTTTCGATGCACGGGCAAGCGCGCGGTCTCGCCGTCTTGGCGAGCGCCGCGCGCCGGCCTGAGCGTTATTGGCCCGAGAGCTGCGCTTGCGTGTAGAAGCCGTCCTTGACGACGACGTCCACGTTCTTCTTCGTCAGCACGATCGGCTGCAGCAGGACGGTATCGACCTTCTTCTTGCCGTTGTCGTATTGCGCGTTGAATGCCGGCTTGCGCCCTTGAGCGAGATCGACGGAGAGCTGTGCCGCTTGCGTCGCGATGAGTTTGATCGGCTTGTAGACGGTCATCGTCTGCGTGCCGGCGATCACGCGCTTGACCGCGGCGAGATCGGCGTCCTGGCCCGAGACGGGCACTTTGCCTGCCAGCTTTTGCGCGGCCAATGCCTGGATGGCGCCGCCGGCCGTGCCGTCGTTCGACGCGACGATCGCATCGATCTTGTTGCTGTTGGCCGTCAGCGCATCTTCAACAATGCGCAGCGCCGTGGCGGCGCTCCACTCGGGCACCCACTGCTGGCCGACCACCTTGATATCGCCGCGGTCGATCGCGGGCTGCAGCACCTTGAGCTGGCCCTCGCGCAGCATCTTGGCGTTGTTGTCGGTGGGCGCGCCGCCGAGCAGGAAATAGTTGCCCTTGGGCTGCGCAGCGTAGACGCCCTTGGCTTGTAGCTCGCCCACCTTCTCGTTGTCGAACGAGATATAGGCATCGACGTCGGCGTCGAGGATCAGGCGGTCGTACGACACGACCTTGATCCCGGCTTTCTTGGCTTCCGCTACGACGTTGCCGAGCGTCTTGGAGTTGAACGGCACGATGACGATGACATCCACACCGCGCGAGATCAGGTTTTCGATTTGCGAAATTTGACGCTCTTCGCTGGCGTCGGCCGATTGCACCGAGACGGTCGCGCCGAGCTTTTTCGCAGCGTCGACGAAGTAGTCCCGGTCGCGCGACCAGCGTTCGACGCGCAGATCGTCGATGCAAAAGCCGATGACGGGGTGATCCTTGCTCGCGTGCGCGAGCGGGGCTGCGAGCGTCAAGCCGGCGAGAACCGCGCTTGCGATGATCGAGCCTAAAATGGAACGCCGCTTTGCGAATGCCATGTCTCCACTCCTGTCTTATATGTTGGGATATCGAGCGTCGCCTGGTTTACGTGCCGACGATGCGGCGCGTGCGCGCGGCGACTCGCGCATCGCCAATGCCGATGTCAATGCGATCGCGGCCGCTATTGCGGACGGCATTGCGGTCGCTGTTGTCATTGCCATTGCCTGCCGTCGCCTGCTGTTGTCCATCGTTGTCGTGATGGACGTTGGGCGGGCGGCCGGTCATCGGAGTGCGGCCATGGTGCAGCGGCGGCGCGCCGTCCACAATTGCGAAATTGCGCAGCGGCACTAACGTTTCTTGCCGGCGCGAGGCGAAGGTTGCGGCGGGCGTCCCGTTCGCGCCTAGAATCACGAAAGCGAGTGCGCAGAACAAGACGGAAGCAGCCGCGCGGAGGCAGCCGCGGTGCAATCTTGCCGGCGAGCATGCGAACGCGGCGCGACGAGTCAAGATCGATAGGAGACGACACATGGGAGAAGGACTACTCGCGGCGCGAATCCTGCGAATGGTGCGAATGGTGCAAAAAGCGGGCGCCGGGGCGCGACGATGACGATGACGAGGGCGGGCGCCCCCGCGCCGCAAAAGGCGCATCGGATCGCACTACTGTTCAACGCGAACAAGGTATACGACCGCGAAATCATTGCGGGCGTCGGCCAGTATTTGCTCTCGACGCGCGTCAGCTGGAATCTGTTTCTCGAGGAGGATTTCCGCTGCCGCCTGGGCGGCATCGAACGCTTCGACGGCGACGGCATCATCGCCGACTTCGACGATCCGCTCGTGTGCGAGGCGCTCGCGCATTGTCCGCTGCCCGTGGTGGCCGTCGGTTCCTCGTTCGAAGATCCGTCCCACTATCCGGGTAATGTGCCGTATATCGCGACCGATAACGTCAAACTCGTCTCGCTCGCGTATACGCATTTGATCGGCGCGGGGCTGCGACACTTCGCGCTGTACAGCCTGCCGCTCTCGAACGAGCATCGGTGGGCGCAGCAGCGGGAATTAGCGTTTGCGCGCCTGCGCGAGACCGATGGGCTCGCGCGCGAACAAATCGATGCGGAGATTTATCGCGGGCTGTCGACGAGCGCGCCCACTTGGAATCAGGCGATCGAACAATTGACCCAGTGGCTCCATGCGCTGCCCAAGCCCGTCGGCATCATCGCGGTGACGGACGCCCGGGCGCGGCAGCTACTGCAGGCTTGTTTGATCGCCGGGATCCCTGTGCCCGAGGACGTGGCGATCATCGGCATCGACAACGATCCGCTCACGCGGACGTTGACGCGTATTCCGCTGTCGTCGGTCATTCAAGGCACCGAGGAAATGGGGCGGACGGCGGCGCACATGCTGCATCAAATGCTGCATGGCGCGCGTTTTCCCGGACGGCGGATCCTTGTTCCGCCCGTGGGCATCAACGTGCTCGATTCGACGAAGCATCAACCGCTGGCGAGCCCCTATGTCGCGCGCGCGCGGCACTTTATCCGGCAATATGCTTGCCAGGGGATTCGCACCGAGCAGGTTGCCGACTATGTGGGCGTGTCGCGTTCGTCGCTTGAAGAGCATTTTCGGCGCGAGCTAAGCTGCACCGTGCACCAGGAGATTCTTCGGCAAAAACTCGATGCGGCCAAAGCGTTGCTGGTCAAGCGCGATGTCTCGAGCGCCGATGTAGCGGTGCGCTGCGGTTTCAAATCGGTACAGTATCTGCACGCGGTGTTTCGCCGCGAACTCGGCTGCACGCCGCGCGAGTATCAAGATCGCGCGAGCATGGGCGAAACGGTTTGACCCGACGAGCCTCCGGCATTTTTATCGAATTACGATCTCATCCGATTACATCACTTCCTATCCCTATGATCAGCACCGCTAAGTTGTCGCACGAACCTTGGGGCATGCTGCCCGACGGACGTACCGTTCATCGCTTCACGCTGCGCAATGCGCACGGCATGCGTGTTTCAGTCAGCGAACTTGGCGCGACGCTGGTGTCCTGGCACGCGCCCGATCGAGCGGGGCGGCTCGGCGACATCTTGCTCGGGCACGATACACCGGCGGATTACTGGGAAGCCAAAAGCTACATGGGAGCGCTTGTCGGACGCTGGGCGAACCGTATCGCCGGTGGACGCTTCACGCTCGACGGCGTTGCCTATAGTGTCGATCGCAACGAGGGCGAGAACTCGCTGCACGGCGGATCGATGGGTTTTCATCGTGCGATCTGGGAGACGCGCGAGGACGACGGTGCTCTGGTGTTGACGCTCGATTCGGAAGAGGGCGAGGGGGGCTTCCCGGGCAATGTGCATGTGGAAGTGCGCTATTCACTGAGCGACGATGGCGAACTGACGATCGACTATCGGGCGAACACGGATGCGGCGACACCGCTGAACCTCACGAGCCACGGCTACTTCAACTTGACGGCGCAGGCCGGCGCGGACATCTTGGGGCATGTGTTGTCGATCGATGCCGACGCGTTTTTCGAAGTCGACCCGACACTGATTCCGATTCGGCAAGCGGCCGTGGCGGGCAACGCATTCGATTTTCGCGAGGCGGCGCCGATCGGCGCGCGGCTCGAATGGCCGCATGAACAGCTTTCGCTCGCGCGCGGCTTCGATCATTGCTACGTGCTGCGCGAGGCTAACGGTGCCGGCCAGAGCGGCGAGGGCGAGCGGCCGGTGCATGAGGTGGCACGGCTATACGATCCGGCGAGCGGGCGCGCGATGACCGTTTCGACCGACCAGCGCGGCTTGCAGTTGTACACGGGCAACTATCTCGACGGCGTGCGCGGCCGCGACGCATCGATTTACGCGCCCCATGCGGGGCTGTGTCTCGAAGCGGGCGGATTCCCGAATCAAATCAACATGGCCGATCGCGAGGATGTGATCTCGCGTGCCGATAAACCGTATCGGCAAGTGACGAAGTATCGGGTTGGGGTGCTCGACTGAGGCATTGAACTGGAAGTACTGATCGGGGCGGTTGTCGCCCCAGATCCCGCCCTAGGGACGTCACGTTGCACGGCCTCGCCTCTGCGAGGCTTGCATGCATGTGCGCGCATTCGTGACGGTGTGCGCGGGCTCGGTCGTTGCATTGAAAATCTCGCGGAAATCAATTCTCTCGAACGCCTCGCAGCCGGTAATCCGTTGTTTGCGATCTTAATCGCAGTCACTTCTGCAAGGCTTCAGGTAAAACCTGTGTAGAATCGCCGGACTTTAAATATTGGCGTTTCTGTCGGGCTTGCCAATGAATACAAACCTGTCTGTCCAAGATCTCCGCAAAATCGCCACCGGCATGCAGAACAGGCGGCTATTGACGCTGTCGTTCCCGCAGGGCGATGCCCCGTACGACATCCTATTGGCCAACCGTCTGGAAGGCGAGGAGTCGCTATCGCGCGATTTCCAGTTCGTTGTCGAGATACTGTCGGATAAAGCGACGCTCGATCCAAAGGATTTCGTCGGCAAGCAGATCTGCGTGAAATTGCTGCGCGACGATGGCAGCTTTCGGTATTTCAATGGCTATATCTTTACGTTCCGTCTAGTTAAGACCGACGGCGGGATTGCGTTTTACGAGGCCGATATGGGCCCGTGGATGCGGTACCTGAGGCTGCGCAAAAACAATCGCTTGTTTCTCGATCTGGCGACTCGCGGCCAGAGCGCCACCATCTTCGAAGACTACGGCACGCTGCCGGTGTGGGAGTGGCGGGTCTACGAGAAAGATCAGCCGATGACGATGGCGTGCCAGTTCGATGAGCACGATCACAACTACGTTCATCGGCGCTTGGAGCACCAGGGCCTGTGCTACTGGTACGAGCATACGGACAGGGAACACAAGCTGATCGTATCCGATCCGGTGCGCACCGAGCCGGCGATCGACGGCAGCAGCCCCGAAATTCCGTTTCAGGACAAAGCAGGCTCGCAGGAAGCGGACGGTATTGCGCAGTGGTCGCTGATTGAGCACGTCACGCCTACGCACATTGCACAGGCACGGTCCAACTTTAAAGACTCGACGCTGAACGCGCGTACGGGCGGCTTGGCCGACGCGCGAACCGATGCATCGAAAACCCCCGGCACGCAAAAGCTTGAGTGGTACGAGTACGTTGGGGCCTATGGGCACCGCAACACGGAGCACGGCCAGCAGCAAACCGCGCGACGTATCGACGCAATCGAGGCGACCGCGCGGCAATGGGAGGCGAGCGGGAATAACCGTTTCGTGATGCCGGGCCGCTGGTTTCGGTTGACGGACCACTTCGGTCGATCGGTCAGCGGTAACCGACACGACGACGAATACCTGATCGTATCTGCGCATCACACTGCGACGAATAATTATCTGCAAGGTGCGGGCACACCGGCGACATATAGCAATCGCTTCACGTGCGTCAGCAAGCGCACGCCGTGGCGGCCGATGCCGGGATACAACAGCGTGCAAACGCGCATCCTGGCGCCGCAGACGGCGACGGTGGTCGGGCCCAGCGGCGAGAGCATTTATACGGACGAGTACGGCCGTGTTCTGCTTCAATTCCATTGGGACCGAGAAGGCAAGTACACGGCCTGGGTGCGTGTGTCGAGCGGGTGGGCGGGGGGCAGTCAAGGCATGAGCGCACTGCCTCGGATTGGATCCGAGGTCCTCGTAATGTGGTTGGATGGTAACCCTGACCATCCCCTGGTAATCGGGAGAGTGAGTAACTCGGCGAATCTCTCGGCGTGGCAGTTGCCGCATCAACGCGCACTGACCGGCATTCGCAGCCGCGAGCTTGTGGGCGATGCCGGTAATCGGGCGGGCGGACGCAGTAACCACCTGGTGTTCGACGATACGGCCAATGCTATCCAGGCGCAGTTGAGATCCGACCATGTCGCGAGTCAGCTATCGCTGGGCAGTATCACGCGCATCGAGGATTGGCAGGGGCGGCAAGAAGCGCGCGGCGAAGGTTTTGAGTTGCGGACCGATGCGGTGGGCGCCATTCGCTCGGGCAAAGGTATGTTGGTGAGTACCGAGGTGCGGCCGGAGGCGAAATCGCACATTGCCGACGTGAGCGAGCCTGTATCGCGGCTTACCCAAGCGCAAACGCTGCACGATCAGCTCGGCAAGCTGGCTCAGAAGCACGACGCGCAGGACAGCGGAGCCGATCAGAGCCAGGTGGCCGACGTGCTCAAATCGCAGGCCGATGGCATCAAGGGCTCTGGCGGCGGGAAGGGATCTTTTTCGGAGCTAGAAGAGCCTCACTTGCTGCTTGCGGGTTCGGCCGGTTTGGAAATGACGACCCCTGCGAGCGTACACCTGACAGGCGGCCAGCACGTTGCCGTCACGCCTGGGCAGAACGTCTCGATCGCGGCGGGGAAGTCGCTCTTTGCGAGCGCGTCGGAGAAATTCTCGCTGTTCGTGCACCGCATGGGCATGAAACTCATTGCAGCCAGCGGCAAGATTCAGGTCCAAGCACAAAACGACGATCTCGAACTGCTCGCGAAGAAGGTTGTTGACATCATCAGTACAACCGACTGGATCAACATCACCGCGAAGCAGGGTATTCGGCTGAACGCCGGTAACAGCGAGCTCATGATCGACGCCAACGGCATTAACGGCAAGACGCCTGGCGGCAATGTTATTTATGCGGCGAACCACAGTGGATGCGGTACCTGAGGCTGCGCAAAAACAATCGCTTGTTTCTCGATCTGGCGACTCGCGGCCAGAGCGCCACCATCTTCGAAGACTACGGCACGCTGCCGGTGTGGGAGTGGCGGGTCTACGAGAAAGATCATGCCGATGACGATGGCGTGCCAGTTCGATGAGCACGATCACAACTACGTTCATCGGCGCTTGGAGCACCAGGGCCTGTGCTACTGGTACGAGCATACGGACAGGGAACACAAGCTGATCGTGTCCGATCCGGTGCGCACCGAGCCGGCGATCGACGGCAGCAGCCCCGAAATTCCGTTTCAGGACAAAGCAGGCTCGCAGGAAGCGGACGGTATCGCGCAGTGGTCGCTGATTGAGCACGTCACGCCTACGCACATTGCACAGGCGCGGTCCAACTTTAAAGACTCGACGCTGAACGCGCGTACGGGCGGCTTGGCCGACGCGCGAACCGATGCATCGAAAACCCCCGGCACGCAAAAGCTTGAGTGGTACGAGTACGTTGGGGCCTATGGGCACCGCAACACGGAGCACGGCCAGCAGCAAACCGCGCGACGTATCGACGCAATCGAGGCGACCGCGCGGCAATGGGAGGCGAGCGGGAATAGCCGTTTCGTGATGCCGGGCCGCTGGTTTCGGTTGACGGACCACTTCGGTCGATCGGTCAGCGGTAACCGACACGACGACGAATACCTGATCGTATCTGCGCATCACACTGCGACGAATAATTATCTGCAAGGTGCGGGCACACCGGCGACATATAGCAATCGCTTCACGTGCGTCAGCGACGCCCGGCGTCGGCCGATGCCGGAAAACAACAGCGTGCAAACGCGCATCCTGGCGCCGCAGACGGCGACGGTGGTCGGGCTCAGCGGCGAGAGCATTTACACGGACGAGTACGGCCGTGTTCTGCTTCAATTCCATTGGGACCGAGAAGGCAAGTACACGGCCTGGGTGCGCGTGTCGAGCGGGTGGG
This sequence comes from uncultured beta proteobacterium, assembly GCA_963838695.1. Taxonomy (GTDB): domain Bacteria; phylum Pseudomonadota; class Gammaproteobacteria; order Burkholderiales; family Burkholderiaceae; genus Trinickia. The sequence continues at coordinate 29,308 of CAWIRZ010000021.1, forward strand.
CGGGGGGCAGTCAAGGCATGAGCGCACTGCCTCGGATTGGATCCGAGGTCCTCGTAATGTGGTTGGATGGTAACCCTGACCATCCCCTGGTAATCGGGAGAGTGAGTAACTCGGCGAATCTCTCGGCGTGGCAGTTGCCGCATCAACGCGCACTGACCGGCATTCGCAGCCGCGAGCTTGTGGGCGATGCCGGTAATCGGGCGGGCGGACGCAGTAACCACCTGGTGTTCGACGATACGGCCAATGCTATCCAGGCGCAGTTGAGATCCGACCATGTCGCGAGTCAGCTATCGCTGGGCAGTATCACGCGCATCGAGGATTGGCAGGGGCGGCAAGAAGCGCGCGGCGAAGGTTTTGAGTTGCGGACCGATGCGGTGGGCGCCATTCGCTCGGGCAAGGGTATGTTGGTGAGTACCGAGGTGCGGCCGGAGGCGAAATCGCACATTGCCGACGTGAGCGAGCCTGTATCGCGGCTTACCCAAGCGCAAACGCTGCACGATCAGCTCGGCAAGCTGGCCCAGAAGCACGACGCGCAGGACAGCGGAGCCGATCAGAGCCAGGTGGCCGACGTGCTCAAATCGCAGGCCGATGGCATCAAGGGCTCTGGCGGCGGGAAGGGATCTTTCCCGGAGCTAGAAGAGCCTCACTTGCTGCTCGCGGGTTCGGCCGGTTTGGAGATGACGACCCCTGCGAGCGTACACCTGACAGGCGGCCAGCACGTTGCCGTCACGCCTGGCCAGAACGTCTCGATCGCGGCGGGGAAGTCGCTCTTTGCGAGCGCGTCGGAGAAACTCTCGCTGTTCGTGCACCGCATGGGCATGAAACTCATTGCAGCCAGCGGCAAGATTCAGGTCCAAGCACAAAACGACGATCTCGAACTGCTCGCGAAGAAGGTTGTTGACGATCATCAGTACAACCGACTGGATCAACATCACCGCGAAGCAGGGTATTCGGCTGAACGCGGGTAACAGCGAACTCGTGATCGACGCCAACGGCATTAACGGCAAGACGCCTGGCGGCAATGTCATTTATGCGGCGAACCACAGCACGATGGGGC
>CAWIRZ010000022.1:0-298130 GCA_963838695.1 uncultured beta proteobacterium
TGCCGTAAACGGCACCATGCCGGCCATGGCTGCTCAGCAGCACATTATGATAATTCGTAAATCGTCTGAGCATCGCGCCTCATCTGGCGCCGATAATCGCCAGCACGCGCTCGTGAATATCCAGTAAGGCTTCGATTTCGATAGACCCAACTGACATGCGCTTGAAGTGCATCTCGAAAATCGCTGTGAAACCCGCAAGCACGCGAAGCGCCAACATCTCCCAGGCAGACATGGCGCTGCCGGTAAACTCTCGCCAAGACCTGATGGTTTGACCAAGAGCAAAAAAGATCATGGAGAGTGATCTTTTTTCTGCACCGATAAACTGGGCACTCCAGATCAGTGACCTGCCCAGAGGGCGCGCGCGCCCTTCACAAGACCGAATCGAGGACTGGAATCACCACGTTTTCCGGGAGCAGCTTCGGCACATGGACCTGCCCGTCGATCCAGGCATCCACCATGTCCGCCCACTCTTGCAGCATGTGACGCCGCTGCTCAGCGTACTCGGCCTTGTTGTAGACCGAGCGCGAGGACCGTCCGTCCTCGTGTGCCAGACACTTCTCGATCCAGTCACGGTTGAAACCCAGCTCATTCAGCAGCGTCGAGCCGGTACGGCGCAGGTCGTGGACGGTAAACGGCTCCAGCGGCAAGCCGGCGGCCTTGGCCCTCTCGACCACGAGCTGCGTGACTCGGTTCAGGGTTGCCTTGGACATGCAACGGTCCGCGTTGTAGCGCAACGGCAGGACAAACCTGGAACCGGCCGCACAGGCATGCAGCGCCACGAAGATATCGAGCGCCTGGCGCGAGAGATAAACCACGTGCGGCCTTCTCCCCTTCATCCGCTGCTTTGAGATCGTCCAGGTGACGTTCTCGAAATCAATCTCGTCCCAAGTCGCCTCGATCAGTTCGCTCTTGCGCACCAACGTGAGCAAGATCACGCGCAACGCTAACCGGATGGTCGGACAGGTGGCCACGGATTCCAATTGCTTGGACATCAGGTGGATTTCCAGCGGAGACAAGGCGCGGTCCTTCGGCACGAAAGTCGCAATGGAAGCTGCATCTACGCTGTCAGCCGGGTTTGCCACCTTCTCTCCGTGCAGATTCGCGTAACCATATATCTGCTTCACGATGTCCCGAATTTGAACGGCGGTCGCTGGAGCACCTCGCGCTTTCACACGCATGCAAAGCGCGCGCAGATCCTCCCCATGGATCTCGCTCAGAAGACGTTTTTTGAAATCGGGAAGGATGTCGCGATCCAGTACGCTCTTTCGCATTGAACGCGTCGACTCAGCCATGAGTGGCCCCGTAAAGCCACTGAGTGGCATGATCGCTGAAAGTCTGGGTTTCCGGTCCGCGCCCCTTCTCCCGCTGCTTCTGTAGCGCAGGCGAAGTGCCCTCGCCCAGCAACCGCTTAGCATTTCGCAGTTTTTCCCGGGCTTCAGCTATCGAGATGCCTCCGAAACCATAACGACCTATGGTCAACGTCTCTCGTCGGCCATTAATCCGGTAGTCGTATCGGAAGGAAATAGTGCCTTTCGGCGAGACGACGGCGTACATACCATCGCGATCGGCGACCTTGTAAAGGGTCGCGCGAGGTTTCAAGTTCCGCGGGGCAAGGTCTGTAAGCACTGGATTAATTTCCTGATCGAAACGGCCAATTGCCGTCACCTATCACGAGACCTGCATACCCTTGCGAACCCGCATGAATCCTGGTTTCTTGGAGAAAAACTACCGTCACAGACGGTAGTTTTATGAAGGCACGACCCAGGCCTAGCAGAAAGAGCTCGCGCGAACCGTCAAATCTACCGTCAGCTTCGCCGCCTGGAGACACCTAAAAGGCAAAAATCAATAAAAAATCTCTTTAAAATCAAAAGCCTAGAAGAGTCGCATTCTAGTTAACTATCTTTGGACGATTTTCCAAGCCGTTGATTTATAAGGGGAAATCCATTCCCCTCACTCCCACTCAATCGTCGCCGGCGGCTTCCCCGAGATGTCATAAACGACGCGGTTAATCCCCCGCACTTCGTTGATGATTCGGTTCGACACCTGCCCGAGCAATTCATGCGGCAGATGCGCCCAATGCGCCGTCATAAAATCGAGCGTCTGCACTGCACGCAGCGCAACCACATACTCGTACGTGCGCCCATCGCCCATCACGCCCACGCTCTTCACCGGCAGAAATACGGCGAACGCCTGGCTCGTGAGGTCGTACCAGGACTTACCCGTTTCCTTGTCGATCGTATTGCGCAGCGTTTCAATGAAAATCGCATCGGCACGACGCAGCAAGTCCGCGAAATCGCGACGTACTTCACCGAGAATCCGCACGCCCAAGCCCGGGCCCGGGAACGGGTGGCGATAAACCATCGCGTGCGGCAAACCGAGCTTCACACCAAGCTCGCGCACTTCGTCCTTGAACAGCTCGCGCAACGGCTCGAGCAGCTTCAAATTCAATGTCTCGGGTAGCCCGCCGACGTTGTGGTGGCTCTTGATCGTATGCGTCGCTTTCTTGCCCTTACCGGCCGATTCGATCACGTCGGGATAGATCGTGCCCTGCGCCAGCCACTTGGCATCGCTCAACTTGCCCGCCTCGGCCTGGAACACCTCGACGAACTCGGCGCCGATAATCTTGCGCTTTTGCTCCGGATCCGTGACGCCGGCAAGCTTGGAGAGGAACGCTTGGCTCGCATCGACGTGAATGACCCGGACACCGAGGTGATCGGCGAACGTCGCCATCACCTGCTCGGCTTCGTTCAATCGCAGCAGGCCATGGTCGACGAACACGCACGTCAATTGATCGCCGATCGCGCGATGCAAGAGCGCCGCAGCCACCGACGAATCGACCCCGCCCGACAAACCGAGAATGACGTGTTCGCTGCCAACTTGCCGACGAATTTTCTCGACCGCTTCGTCGATGTAATGCCCCATCTCCCAATCCGCCTTCGCGCCGCAAATCTGCAAGCACGAAGCGTTCGAGCATCGCTCGGCCCTTAACCGTATGCGTCACTTCCGGATGCCATTGCAGGCCGTAGAAATGGCGCGCCTCGTCAGCCATCGCGGCCACCGGGCACGACTCGGTCGACGCCATCAGCGCAAAACCTTCCGGCATCTGCGTGACTTTGTCGCCGTGGCTCATCCACACCTTCAGCATGCCGTGGCCTTCCGCCGTGCGGAAATCCTCGATGCCTTCGAGCAGGCTCGTATGGTTGCGCGCGCGCACCTCGGCATAGCCGAATTCGCGCACGTGACCCAACTCGACTTTGCCGCCCAGTTGCTCGGCCATCGTCTGCATGCCATAGCAAATGCCGAGCACAGGCACGCCCAGTTCGAACACCGCTTGCGGTGCGCGCGGCGCATCGTCTTCCGTGACCGAACTCGGCCCGCCGGACAGGATGATGCCCTTCGGGGCGAATTCGCGGATGAACGCGTCGTCGACATCGTACGGATGGATTTCCGAATAGACGTGCGCTTCGCGAATACGGCGCGCAATCAACTGGGTAACTTGCGAACCCATGTCGAGGATCAGAATCTTGTCATGCATGGTGGGCACGGATCGATAGTGGACGAATACGAACGCAGCGCAAACCGCGCTGCGCATAAAAGGTCAAACGGTCAAACACCAAGCGCCGCGCAGCCGCAGCGCGCGCAAAAATAAGGCTGAGCTGCAGGCACGCACGCGTGCGGTCAACCATGAAACGGCGGCCGCGGTACGGAGCCGGGGTGAGCCGCGCCGACGTCGCCATTGCCATCCGCGGCGCTAGCGCGCGCCGACGGCGGGGCTGCGCGATCGTCCGCCCGAACGCTCGGCTCCGGCGACACGACAAAGGGACGCTCGATGCGGGACGCTGCCGCGTCACCCGCCGCAGTGGTTCGCTCAGACGGACGCAACACGGGCTCAGACGGCACCGCCATGTCGGCCGCAGGCGACCGAGCGGACGTAGGAGCCGGAAGCAGGCGAGGAAGCCGGCAGCACCTCGGCGCCACGGCCCTTTCCCTTCGTGCCTTTGCCGACGGCCTGCGCGGCCTTGTCGACTTCCCGCCGACGCACCGCTCCAGCGAACCGCGCACCACCGAGCCCCACGACGACCAGCACTGCGCCGATCAACAAGTTCGGCACGATTCCCAGCGGCGGCAGCCATAACGCGTGCGGGCCGATCGTCCACGCCAGCACGAGTGCGCCGGCGAGCCACGTCACATGGCCGACGATTTTGGCGACGCCAACCGTCATCGCGCCATCGAGCGCCCCCCGCACCGACAGCCACGCTAACGCGAGCAGCGCAAGGCCCAGCATTTGTCCGACCATGGCCGGCTCGATCGGCGTCAACAGCAGCGTCCGTTGCACCCCGGCAAGCGGCGACAACAACAACGCGGCCCCGGCGCTCAAGTAAAGCCCGGCATCGACGATCAGGACGGCACGCAGCAGCGGTTTCATCGGCGATCGAAGGGGTTAGTCGATGTGATAGTTCGGCGCTTCCTTCGTGATCTGGACGTCGTGCACGTGCGATTCGCGCATGCCGGCCGCCGTGATCTGGACGAACTGCGCCTTCTCGTGCAGCTCGTCGATCGTGCGGCAACCGCAGTAGCCCATGCTCGCGCGCACGCCGCCGATCAATTGGAACAGAATGGCGCCCACCGAGCCCTTATAGGCCACGCGCCCTTCAATGCCCTCGGGCACGAGCTTGTCGATGTTCGCCGAATTGTCTTGGAAGTAGCGATCGGCCGCACCGTCCTTCATCGCGCCCACCGAACCCATGCCGCGATACGCCTTGTACTGGCGGCCTTGGAACAGGAATACATCGCCCGGCGCTTCTTCGGTTCCCGCGAACATGCTGCCCATCATGACCGCATTCGCACCGGCCGCGAGCGCCTTGCTCACATCGCCAGAGAAACGCACGCCACCGTCGGCGATCACGGGCACGCCCGTCCCCTTCAGCGCTTCGGCAACGTTCGTAATGGCGGTGATTTGCGGCACGCCCACACCGGCGACGATCCGCGTCGTGCAAATCGAACCGGGGCCGATGCCGACCTTGACGCCGTCGGCGCCGTATTCGACCAGCGCACGCGCCGCATCCGCCGTGGCGATGTTGCCGCCGATCACTTCCACATGCGGGAAGCTCTTCTTCACCCAGCGCACGCGCTCGAGCACGCCCTTGCTATGGCCATGTGCCGTATCGACGACGATGACGTCCACACCCGCCGCCGCCAGCGCCGTCACGCGCTCTTCGTTGTCGGCACCCACGCCCACCGCGGCGCCCACGCGCAGCTTGCCGTGCTCGTCCTTACAGGCGTCCGGGTGTTCGGTTTGCTTCGTGATGTCCTTGACCGTCATCAGGCCGCGCAGGTCGAACGCGTCGTTCACGACGAGCACGCGTTCCAGACGGTGGCTGTGCATCAGTGCCTTCGCTTCGGCGAGTGCCGTGCCTTCCTTCACCGTCACGAGACGCTCGCGCGGCGTCATGATCGTGCGCACCGGTTCATCCAGGCGCGTTTCGAAACGCAGATCGCGGTTCGTAACGATGCCCATCAACTGCGCGCCTTCGACAACGGGGAAGCCCGAAATGCCATGCTGCTGCGACAGCGCGATGACATCGCGCACTTTCATTTGCGGCGGAACCGTGATCGGATCGCGCACGACGCCCGATTCGAACCGCTTGACCTTCGCCACCTCGCGTGCCTGCTCGGCCGCCGTCAGGTTCTTGTGGATGATGCCGACGCCGCCTTGCTGCGCCATCGCAATCGCAAGCCGTGCTTCGGTGACCGTATCCATCGCGGCCGAGACGAGCGGCATATTCAGGGAGATGTTGCGGGTCAGCCGGGTTTTGAGGCTGGTGTCGCGCGGCAAGACGTCGGAGAACGCCGGGACGAGGAGCACGTCATCGAACGTGAGTGCTTTTTGGATCAGACGCATGGCAAATCCTATAGGCGCAAAAGCGAATTATACGCGATACCTCCCTGCTTTTTCACTGTGCGAACAGCAAGTTAGCGTTTTTTGTATTCCGCGCGCACGTCCGGTTTCGCTTTCCCGTTCGAGCCGTGTTCGCGCGAGTTTCGTTTGCGCCCCGACGCACGTTCGCGCACGCGATGCGCGAACCGCCCAAGAAAGCGCACCCCAAAAGCGCAGGCCATCCAAGGCGCCAAAGAAGAGCTCAAGCGAACCGCGCAAGCGACATGCCGACGATTGCAGATTCGAACAAGACAGCGGACGCGATCGGCACTTAAGCTTCGCCCCACTAACCTATTTCGAAGGAGAACGGCATGCGGCGCGGGGTGATATATGGGGTGACGGCAGGCGCGATTTGGGGCACGGTGTTTCTCGTGCCCCGCTTGCTGCCCGATTTCGCGCCGCTGCTCCTCGGTGCCGCGCGCTGCATGATGTATGGGCTCGTCTCTCTCATCGCCGCCGCCCCCATGGCGCGCCGGCTCGCAAACAAACTCACTCGAGCCGATCTATGGGCCGTCGGCAAGCTCGCGTTGGTCGGCAACCTTGTGTATTACGTCTTTCTGACCGCGGGCGTGCATCGGGTCGGGATCGGCCCGACTTCGCTGATCATCGGCGTCCTGCCGGTCACCGTCACGCTGGCGGGACGTCGCGACGCGGGCGCCGTCCCTTTGGCGCGCCTGCGCTGGCCGCTGCTGCTCGTGGCGGCCGGGATCGTCTGCATCAACATCGATGTATTCGCGGGCGCGGCCTCGCCGTCCGGCTCGAACGGGATCTGGGACAAGCTCGTCGGCGTGCTATGCGCCACGGGTGCCCTCGTCGGTTGGACGTGGTTCGCCGTGGAAAACACCCGCTATTTGCGGCGCAACCCTCATTTCGACGGGAACGAGTGGTCCGTGCTGCTGGGTCTCGCGACCGGCCTGTTCGGCGCTCTCTTGTGGGGCGCGTGCTCGTTCGGCCCCGAGGCCGCGCAAGCCGCTCCGGTCGCTCAGGCGCGCTGGCATACCTTTTGGCTGCTGAATCTGGGGCTGGCCGTGGGCGCCTCGTGGATCGGCACAACGTTGTGGAACGCAGCGTCCAAACGCGTGCCGCTCACGCTATCGGGACAATTGATCGTCTTCGAGACGCTTTTCGCCTTGTTGTATGGATTCGTCTACGATGCGCGGCTCCCGCGCCCGCTGGAAGCCGCGGCCATCGGGCTCATGCTTGCCGGCGTCACGTGGTCTGTGTGGCGCCACGACGGCAGCGCCGGGCGGCCGGCCCCCATCGATGGCGCTCAGCTCAGCGCGAATCCTTAGCCAGCCACTTGCGGCCCTCGATCGACCCGGAGCGGCGCGTCTTTTCTACGCGGCGCTGGCGCGCCAGCTTGGGATCGACGATCAGCGGCCGGTAAATTTCTACGCGGTCGTGGTCGGCCAACGGCGCATCGAGCGTCGCCAGCTTCCCGAAAATCCCAAACTTTGCGGTAGCCGGATCGATCTCGGGATGCTTGCGGGCGATCTCGCTCGCGGCAATCGCATCCCGCAGCGTGGCGCCGCACGGCAGTGTCAGCGCAATGAGCGTCTGCACGTCGGCCTGCGCGTAGCAGACCTCGATGGAAAGCGATGCGTTCATGGCCGGCCGTAGCGCTCGTCGGCGCGCTTCACAAACGATTCGACGAACGTATTCGCAATGTGATTGAACACCGGGCCGATGATTTTTTCGAGGATCAGGCTGGAGAATTCGTAGTGCAGCGCGAACTCGATCTTGCAGGCGTCCGTACGCAACGGGATGAAGCGCCAGTAGCCCGTGAACTTGCGAAATGGGCCGTCGGCGAAGTCCATGTCGATCCGCGTGGGCCGCTCCTGGGTGTTGTGCGTGGCGAAGTGCTGCTTGATGCCCTTGAAGTTGATGTCGATCCGCGCCTCCATCTCGTGCTCGTCCTGCCGGCGTATGTCGACACCTCCGCACCAAGGCAGGAAGTTGGGGTAGTCGGCCACGTCGGTGACCAGATCGAACATTCTCTCCGCCGAGTGGCGGATCAACACGGTTTTTTGAACATCTGCCATAAGAAGCACTGCGCGCGGCGGAAATGGGGCGAGCGTGGCGGGCTCGGTGGGCGCCGCTTTGCTAAAATGCCAATTTTAAACGAGTTGGGCGCCGCCCATATCCATGAGCATCATCGACAACAGAAAGGCATTCTTCGATTACTCCATCGAGGAACGCTACGAAGCAGGGCTCGTGCTCGAAGGATGGGAAGTCAAAGCACTGCGCGCCGGGCGCGGCCAGATCAAAGAAGGCTACGTCGTGATCCGCGCGGGCGAGCTTTTTCTGATCGGCGCGCACATCAGCCCGCTGCCCGAAGCATCGACGCACATCCACCCCGACCCGGTGCGCACGCGCAAGCTGCTCTTGCACGCCGAAGAAATCAAAAAGCTGATCGGCAAGGTCGAGCAGCGCGGCTACACGCTCGTGCCGCTGAACTTTCACTACAAGGGCGGCCGAGTCAAATGCGAAGTCGGCTTGGCCAAAGGCAAGAAGCTGCACGACAAGCGCGAAAGCGAAAAGAAGCGCGATTGGGAGCGCGAGAAGGCGCGCATCATGCGCTCGGGAACCTGACAAAGCGCACCCGGAGCACACCGCTCTCGCTCGACAAGGCCCGCATCGCGGGCCTTGTCGTTTTGGGATAGCGGGCGGGCTCGCAGGCGGTTACCCGGCCTAACGGGCATTCTCCAAGCCTCCCCCGGAGCTGCGTCGATTCGCCGCGCCCTTGACGGCGTCCACGTCCACCTCAGCACCCAGCTTTCCAGCGCCCCCGAGCGCAGGTCGGCGCCTTTCAGCGAACGCCGACGCGCATCGAAGGGGACGGTCAGCGCCCGTCCGGTACCGCCGTGTTTTTGCCTCGATTGACGATCGCGAGCGCCGAAGCCACCATCGAGCCCAGATCCGAGAGATTGCCGGGCACGATCAACGTGTTGCCGGCTTTCGCGAGCTGGCCGAAAGCGTTCACATACTGCTCGGCCACCTTCAGATTGACGGCGTCCATACCGCCCGTCGATTGGATCGCCTGCGCGATCTTTTGAATCGCCTGCGAATTCGCCTCGGCCACGGCTAGGATGGCGGCGGCCTGCCCTTGCGCTTGGTTGATTGCCGCTTGCTTTTCGCCCTCGGACTTTTGGATCGCGGCCTCGCGCCCACCCGAGGCGATGTTGATCTGCTCTTGTTTGCGCCCTTCCGATGCCGCGATCAACGCACGCTTTTCCCGCTCCGCCGTAATCTGAGCCTGCATGGCGTGCAAAATTTCCTTCGGCGGCGTCAAATCCTTGATTTCGTAGCGCAGCACCTTCACGCCCCAACTCGAAGCGGCCTCGTCCAACGACGACACCACGCTATGGTTGATCAGATCGCGCTCCTCGAAGGTCTTGTCGAGTTCGAGCTTGCCGATGACGGAGCGCAGCGTCGTTTGCGACAACTGCGTGATCGCCTGCACATAATTGCTCGAGCCGTACGACGCTTTCATCGCATCGGTAACTTGAAAATAGAGCACGCCGTCGACTTGCAGCTGCGTGTTGTCCCGCGTGATGCAGATTTGGCCCGGTACATCGAGCGGAATTTCCTTCAGCACGTGGCGGTAGGCCACGCGATCGACGAACGGCAGCACGAGGTTCAGCCCCGGCACGAGCGTCGCGTGAAACCGGCCGAACCGCTCGACCACCCACGCATGCTGTTGCGGCACGATCTTGATCGTCTGAGCGGCGATCACAATCACGACGATGAGCAGCACAACCCCAATGATCGTCATGTCCATATTCACTCCTTTGTTGTTGACATCGTGTGATGCGAGCGCGCCGATCCGCGCCCCTTCTCTACCAAAATGAGGCGGTTGGCCCGCACGGCCGCAATCTCGTATACGCCTGCATCCTCGCGCTCGCCGGGCGCGAGTTCGACATCCCATTGCGCGCCTCGGTACGGCACTCGCGCCTTGCCATCGCGCCACGCTTGCACTTCCACCGACGCGCCGACATCCAGAACGACATCGGGATTGGCCGAGGCATCGCGCCGCTGTCGACGACGGCCCACCGGCGAACGCCGCAGTGCGACCACGGCCGCAAGCGCCACGAGCGCTGCCCAGATGCATTGCGCGGCGAGACTTGCACCTACCAGCTTCGCGATGGCGCCCGCAATGAATCCCAGCGCGATCATCAGCAAATAGAATGTGCCTGTCAGCAGCTCAGCAACAATTAGCACCCCCGCCCCGATCCACCAAAGAAAGCCGTTCAATGCCATTTGTGGTCTCCTAAACAAAACGCCCCGGATCTACCGGGGCGTTATAGCACGAAGCGAGGCCCGCCTGAGCGGCGGACCGATCGCTCAGACGCGTTGCTTCGCAGCTTTGGCCAGCGCCTGCCAGGTATCGATGACCGTGTCGGGATTCAGCGAAATCGATGCGATGCCTTCGTCGGCCAGCCATTGCGCGAAATCGGGATGGTCCGACGGCCCCTGGCCGCAGATGCCGACGTACTTGCCATGCGGCGGCAAGCCTCGATCGCGCGCGAGAGCATCGCCTTCACGGCCGGGTCGCGCTCGTCGAAGTCGATCGCCAGCAGTTCCATGCCGGAATCGCGATCGAGGCCCAGCGTGAGCTGGGTCAGGTCGTTCGAACCGATCGAGAAGCCGTCGAAGTACTCGCAGGAACTGCTCGGCCAGGATCGCGTTGCTCGGCACCTCGCACATCATGATGAGCCGCAGGCCCGTTCTCGCCGCGCTTCAGGCCGAGCTTCGCCGAGCAGCCCGACCACGCGCTCGGCCTGCTCCAGCGTGCGCACGAACGGCACCATGATCTCGACGTTGGTCAGGCCCATGTCCTCGCGCACGCGCTTCAGCGCCTCGCATTCCATCGCGAACGCCTCGCGCGAACTCCTGCGCGATGTAGCGCGACGCGCCGCGGAAGCCGAGCATCGGGTTTTCTTCGTCCGGCTCGTAGCGCGAACCGCCGATCAGCTTCTTGTACTCGTTCGACTTGAAGTCGGACAGGCGCACGATCACCGGCTTGCGGCCAGAACGCCGCGGCGATCGTCGCGATGCCTTCGGCCAGCTTGTCGACATAGAACGCGCGCGGCGACGCATGGCCGCGCGCCACCGCTCTCGACCGCCTTCTTCAGATCGCTGATCGATGTTCGGGTAGTCGAGGATCGCCTTCGGGTGCACGCCGATGTTGTTGTTGATGATGAACTCGAGCCGCGCCAGGCCGACGCCGCGCGTTCGGCAGCTGCGCAGAAGTCGAACGCGAGCTGCGGATTGCCGACGTTCATCATGATCTTGATCGGGATCGGCGGCAGCTCGCCGCGCGCGACTTCGGTCACTTCGGTCTCGAGCAGGCCGTCGTAGATGTTGCCTGCGTCGCCCTCGGCGCAGGAGACGGTGACGAGCGCGCCGTCCTTCAGCATCTCGGTCGCGTCGCCGCAGCCGACCACCGCCGGGATGCCGAGCTCGCGCGCGATGATCGCCGCGTGGCAGGTGCGGCCGCCGCGGTTGGTGACGATCGCGGAGGCGCGCTTCATCACCGGCTCCCAGTTCGGGTCGGTCATGTCGGTGACCAGCACGTCGCCCGGCTGCACCCGGTCCATTTCGCGACGGATCGTGAATCACGCGCACCGGCCCGGCGCCGATCTTCTGGCCGATCGCGCGGCCCGTCGGCCAGCACGGTGCCGCTGCCCTTGCAGCTTGAAGCGCTGCTCGGCCTTGCCGGCTGCTGCTGGCTCTTCACCGTCTCGGGGCGCGCCTGCAGGATGTAGAGCTTGCCGTCGCGGCCGTCCTTGCCCCACTCGATGTCCATCGGGCGGCCGTAGTGCTTCTCGATGATGACCGCGTACTTGGCGAGCTCGATCACGTCTGCGTCGGTGAGCGAGTAGCGGTTGCGCTGCTCGTGCGGCACGTCGATCGGTCTTCACGCGAGCGGCCGGCCTTCGCCTCGGCTTCGTGAATTCCATCTGGATCAGCTTCGAGCCGAGATTGCGGCGGATGATCGGATACTTGCCCTGTTCGAGCGTCGGCTTGTGGACGTAGAACTCGTCCGGGTTCACGGCGCCCTGCACCACCGTCTCGCCCAGGCCGTAGCTCGAGGTGATGAACACGACGTCCTTGAAGCCCGATTCGGTGTCGATGGTGAACATCACGCCGGCCGCGCCGAGGTCGGAGCGCACCATGCGCTGCACGCCGGCCGACAACGCGACTTCGGCGTGCGTGAAGCCCTTGTGGACGCGGTAGCTGATCGCGCGGTCGTTGTAGAGCGACGCGAACACTGCTTCATGCGCATCGAGCACGTCGTCGATGCCGACCACGTTCAGGAAGGTTTCCTGCTGGCCCGCGAACGATGCGTCGGGCAGGTCTTCGGCGGTGGCCGACGAGCGCACGGCGAACGAGAGCTCTTCGGGCGAGCTGGCTTGCAGCGTCTCGAAGTGCGCACGAATTTCGGCCTCGAGGCGCGGCTGGAACGGCGCGTCGACGATCCATGCGCGGATTTCCTTGCCGGCGTCTGCGAGCGCCCTGACGTCGTCGATGTCGAGCGTTTCGAGCCGAGCGGCGATCCGTTCGGCCAGATTGTTGTGCTTGAGGAAATCGCGGAACGCATGCGCGGTGGTGGCGAAGCCCGCCGGGCACGCGCACGCCCGCCTCGGCCAGCTGGCTGATCATTTCGCCGAGCGACGCGTTCTTGCCGCCGACCGACTTCGACATCGGTCATCCGCAGCTGTTCGAACGGAATTACATACGCCTGATCCTTCGTGGCATTTACTGCGTTAGTCATACAAGCCCCTAAGTGTGAAAAAAATGCTCAGCTGCACGTGTGGGCTCGGTGCGCACGGGCCATTGGGGCCCGGTGCGCAGCACGCGCAACCTGTTGGAGAAGCAATCGCCGGAGGCGATCGATTGCAATTGCTTATCCAACAGGTTGCCGCTATTCTAACCTGCTTCTATCCTGCCGCTTGCTCTCCTACGACGGCGGGATGACAAAATGACGTCGCCGGCCCCCGTGCCCGCGAAAACGCGCGAAAACCGCGCGCCTCCCGCTGCTTTCGAAGCGTTTGCCGATGCCGCCTACCGTATTTATCGTCTCCGACGGGACTGGGATTACTGCCGAAACGTTCGCGCACTCGATCCTCTCCCAGTTCGACCAGAAATTTCGCCTCGTCCGGGTGCCGTTCGTCGATTCGATCGACAAAGCCTACGCGACGATCGAAAAAATCGCCGAATCGGCCGAACTCGACGGCCGCCGCCCGATCGTCTTCACCACCCTCGTCGATAGCGCGTCGAACGCGATCGTCAAGAATTCCAATGCGCTCGTGCTCGACATCTTCCAGCAGTTCGTCGAGCCGCTCGAGCAAGAACTCGAAATGAAGTCGACCCACGCAATCGGGCGTGGGCACCAGAACGCCGACACCGACGAGTACAAAACGCGGATCGAAGCGATCAACTTCTCGCTCGCGCACGACGACGGTCAGTCGAACCGAAATCTGGCGGATGCCGACGTCATTCTGGTCGGGGTGTCGCGCAGCGGCAAAACGCCGACCAGCTTGTATCTCGCCATGCAATACGGCGTGAAAGCGGCCAACTACCCGCTGATTCCCGAAGACTTCGAGCGCGGCAAGCTGCCCACGCCGCTCATCGCGCATCGAGACAAGCTGTTTGGGTTATCGATCGATCCGCAGCGGCTCTCGGAAATCCGCAACGAACGGCGTCCCGGCAGCAAATACGCGGCGCCGGAAAACTGTCGCTACGAGATCAACGAAGCCGAAGGGCTGATGCGGCGCGAAGGGATCAAGTGGCTGTCGTCGACGCACAAGTCGATCGAGGAAATCGCCACGACGATCCTGCAGGAAATCAAGCTCGATCGGCCGACTTATTGAGGAATCGGAAGGCAGATGCGGTTCGGTTGAAGCTGGCGTCGAACGCCTGCGAGGCCGTGACGTTGCACTACTGCACACTGCACACTGCACTGCCGCACCGAGTGCTCCGTTGAAGAAGCCGCGTTCAGCGCGGCCCGCGCTGTTGTCGGCACTGCTCGAACAAACAGATCGCAGCGGCGGCCGCCACGTTGAGCGACTCCATCCCGCCAGGCTGCGGAATCGTCAGACGATGCGCGACTGCGGTGTGCCATAGCGCCGATACGCCCGCCCCTTCGTTGCCGAAGACCCACGCAACCGGCCCTGACAAATCGCAGTCGTAGATCGCTTGCGCCGCATGCGAATCGGTCATCGCGGCCGGTATCGCCAAGCGCTCGATCAGCGTCGCCGGCTGGACATCCTCGAACACGTCGAGCAGGAAGTGCGCGCCCATCGCCGAGCGCAACACCTTCGACGACCACGCGTAAGCCGTGCCCGGCGCGCAGAACACCTGCGTCACGCCCGCTGCCGCGGCACTGCGCAAGATCGACCCCACGTTGCCCGCGTCTTGAACGCCGTCGAGCACGACGCAGCTCGTCTCCACGCGCTCGGGCAGCGCTGCGCCGAGTTTGCGCACGACCAAAAGCATGCCGACGCCGTGCACCACGCTCGACAACTGTCCGAACAGCGCATCGGGCAATACCACCACACGCTCGGCCTCGATGCGCGCGACGATGGCCTGCGCCTCGCCATGCTGCAACGCCCCTTCCGTGACGACGCAGGTTTCGGGTTGGCCCGCCACGTCCAGGTAGGCGCTGGCAAGATGGAAGCCCTCGAGCAGCGCTTGGCCACCCTTCTTCTGCTGGTGAGTGGACGCAGCTAGGGCTTTCAGGCGCTTGTATAGCGGGTTGTCGCGCGAGGTAATCGCTTTCACGAGAATAGGCCGAAAAAGTGGTAGCCGAAGCCCGACTAGATGAAACGCGTTCTATCGAATCGGCTGCGGATGCAGGTGAGGGGCAGGTGCCGAATCATTGATCGGTGCCCGCACCGGCGGTGCCTGCCGCGTATGCGTCGTACGCGTCGTCGGGCAACCTACCCTCGCCGAACGCGTCCCCGTTGTCGGTATCGTCGACGACCGGCGTGTCGGCCGCGCTCACGGTAGAGGCCAGCGTGACGACGATCCCCAGCCGTTCGAACGCTGCCCGCACGGGCGCGAACGAGCGGCGATGATGCTCGCACGGGCCATGCTCGGCCAGCGCAGCCAAATGCCGAGGCGTGCCATAACCGGCGTGCGCGTCGAACCCATATACCGGAAAGCGCTCGTGCAGTTCGACCAGCATGCGGTCGCGCGTCACCTTCGCCAAGATCGACGCCGCGGAAATGGCCGGAATGAGCGCATCGCCGCCAATCACCGCCTCGCTGCGCACCGATAGCTGCGGGCAACGGTTGCCGTCGATGCGGGCCAGCGTCGGTGTCAGCGACAACCCTTCGACCGCCCGTTTCATGGCCAGCATCGTCGCATGCAAGATATTGAGCCGGTCGATCTCCTCGACGCTCGCAGACGCCACGCAATACGCGAGCGAGCGCTCGACGATTTTCTCGTACAAGGCTTCGCGCGTCTTGGCGCTCAACACTTTCGAATCGTCGAGCCCGCGAATACGACGCTTCGGATCCAAGATGACGGCAGCCGCGACGACGGGCCCTGCCAGCGGCCCTCGCCCGGCCTCGTCGACACCGCAGACGATGTCCACCGGAGAATTGAAATCGAGTGCGCCTTGGGAAGATCGCGACGCTTGCGACGCGACACCGCCGCTTCGAGCGCGGCCCGACGCGGGGCGGGCCTGCTCGGGGGCGGCGGGCTCGGGCTTTGCACGCGGCGATCGCGGACCGGTCATGTGCGCGGCTTCCTCGCTTCGATAACCCGAGCGACCGCCTCGGCGGCACGCTCGGCCGTATTCTTGCGCAGCGTCAAATGCATCTGCGTAAAGACGTCGGTCAGCGTGCGCCGATTCGCCTCGTCGTGCAACTGGACGAGGGTTGCATCCGCCAGCGCTTCGGGTGTCGCGAAATGCTGCAACAGCTCCGGCACGACGAAGCGCCCCGCCAGAATATTGGGCAGGCCCACATACGGCAGGTAGCCCTGCCGGCGCATGATCTGCCCCGTCAGCCAAGGCACCTTATACGAAATCACCATCGGCTTCTTGAGCAGCGCCGCCTCGAGCGTGACCGTGCCGCTCTTCACGAGCACCGCGTCGGCCGCCGTCATCGCGCGCTGCGCGTCGCCGTCGGTCAGCGTCAGCGCGAGTTCGGGATGGGCCGCGGCGAGCGGCCGCAGCAGTTCGCGCAAGGCTGGGGTTGCAGCCGGCATCACGAATCGCAGGCTCGGCTCGCGCCGCTGCATGATCGCCATCGCTGCGAAGAAAGTCGGACCGATCAAGCCGATCTCGGAGCGCCGGCTGCCCGGCAACACAGCGATGATCGGGCCCGTCGCCGGCAAGCCCAATGCCGCGCGCGCACCGGCGACATCGGGCTCGAGCGGGATTTCGTCCGCGAGCGGATGGCCGACATAGGTGGCGGGAACGCGAGCCTTTTCGAGCAGCGCTGTTTCGAACGGAAACACGCACAGCATATGATCGACGGCTTTGGCGATCGTCTTGATGCGGCCGCCGCGCCATGCCCAAATCGACGGGCAAACGAAATGGACGGTGGGAATGCGAGCCCCGCGCAACGCCTGCTCGAGGCCGAAGTTGAAATCGGGCGCATCCACGCCGATGAACGCGTGCGGCGGCTCAGCCAGCAACTGGCGTTTCAACTCGTTGCGAATGCCGAGAATTTCGGGAATATGGCGCAGCGCCTCCACGTAGCCGCGCACAGAGAGCTTGTCCATCGGCCAATGGGCTTCGAAGCCCTGCGCCGCCATCCGGGGACCGCCGATGCCGTAATAGTGGGTGCCCGCAGGCAACGTGCGGGTGAGGCCACCCAGCATCGACGCCGCCAGCAGATCGCCCGAGGGCTCGCCGGCGACCATCGCGACGCGCAACGCATTCGATTGCAGCGTCATCGCTTAGCGGATGATGCCGCGGTGCGACGTTTCGACGAAGGCAATGAGCTTGCGCACGGGCTCGTCGCCGTCACCGCCTGCGGACGCGAGATCCGCGAGTTGAACCTTCGCCTCTTCGAGCGACAAACCGTTCTTGTACAGCAGCCGGTAGGCGCTGCGCAACGCGGAGATCGCGTCGGCCGAGAAGCCGCGCCGGCGCAGCCCTTCGACGTTGATACCGTGCGGCTCGGCTTTGTTGCCCGCTGCAATGACGAACGGCGGGATGTCCTGGACCAGCGCCGAGGCGCCGCCGAGCATCGAGTGCTCGCCGATCTTCACGAACTGGTGCACGCCCGACATGCCGCCGACGATCGCCCAGTCGCCGACGATGACGTGCCCCGCCATCTGCGCGTTGCTCGACAAAATGACATGGCTGCCAACGTGGCAATCGTGCCCGACGTGGACATACGCCATGATCCAGTTGTCGTCGCCGAGCGTCGTCACGCTACTGTCTTGCACGGTACCGGTGTGGATCGTCGTGAATTCGCGGATCGTATTGCGATCGCCGATCTCGAGCCGCGTCGGCTCGCCCTGGTACTTCATGTCCTGCGGCCGGCCGCCGACGTTCGCGTAGTGACCGATCCGGTTATCGACGCCGATCTTGGTATGGCCTTCGACGACACTGTGCGAACCGACGCTCGTGCGGTCGCCGATCTGGACATTCGCGCCGACGATCGCGTACGGCCCGATCTCGACGTCTTCGCCGAGCTGCGCGCCCGGCTCGATGATCGCGGTAGGATGAATCCTGCTCATGCGCTTGTGGCCCTTCTCTATGCTCGTTGCAACGTATCGGCCGCCTCGGCTTACCCTGTGTCGCCGTGCATGCCGTGTTGGATGCGGCACGCCATACGCGATGGATTACGTCGGCGCTGCCCGATTACTCGTTCGTGTGCTTGACCGTGCACATCAGCTCGGCCTCGGCGGCGACGGCTCCGTCGACTTCCGCGCGCGCCTTGAACTTCCAGATGCCGCGCATCTGGCGCTCGAACGTCACGTTGAGAATCAGTTGATCGCCCGGTTCGACGACACGCTTGAAGCGCGCCCCGTCGATACCCACGAAGTAGTACAACGCCGTTTGGCTATCCTGCGGCTGCTCGGTAAACGTCAGCAACGCGGCCGTCTGCGCGAGCGCTTCGAGGATCAGCACGCCCGGCATGACCGGACGCTGCGGAAAATGCCCCATGAAGTACGGTTCGTTGATCGACACGTTCTTCAATGCCTTGATGCTTTTGTGCGGTTCGATCTCGAGCACCCTGTCCACGAGCAGGATCGGATAGCGATGCGGCAGCAGCGTGAGGATCTTATGGATGTCGAGATTGATTTTTTCAGTGCTCATGGTGTGCCTGCTCCACGCGATCGTCTCGCGCGGGTAAATGACTGCGGATGCCGATGACGGCGACGGAAGCCGCCGGTCGGGGCGCCGCCTCGTTATGCGGCCCCCGCCTTCTGCTCAAGCGTTGCTCCCTCGTTCGGCAAGCGTTGCTTCAAGCGTCTTGATGCGCTCGCGCATCTTGTCCAGATTGCGAACGAGCGCCGCGCTCTTGTTCCATTCGGCGTGACCGACGGCCGGGAACGCGCTCGTATACATGCCCGGTTTGAGCAGCGACTTCGATACGCCCGACTTCGCCGTAACGATCACGAAATCGGCGAGCGTCACATGGCCGGCTACGCCGACCGCCCCGCCGATCATGCAATGGCGACCGATCGTCGTGCTGCCTGCGATTCCGGCGCAACCGGCAATGACCGTATAGGCGCCGATCTTGCAGTTGTGGCCGATCTGCACGAGGTTGTCGATCTTCACGCAATCCTCGATGATCGTATCGGCCATCGCGCCGCGATCGATCGTCGTGTTCGCCCCGATTTCCACATCGGCGCCGATCGTCACGCCGCCCACTTGCGGAATCTTGACCCAACTGCCCGTGCGCGCTTCGCCCTCGCCCACGAAATCGGGCGCAAACCCGAACCCGTCGGATCCGATGACCGCCCCGGCGTGCACGATGGCGCGCGGCCCGATCTTGCAGCCGTGATAGACGGTGACGTTCGGGTACAAATGCGAATCTTCGCCGATGCGCGTACCGCGACCGATCGTGACTTTCGCATCGATCCGTGCGCGCGCACCAATGACGGCGCCCGCCTCGATGACGACATGCGGCCCGACGACGGCATCCGGCGCGACTTGCGCGGACGGATCGATCACGGCGCTCGGATGCACGCCCGCGGACACGGCCGGCGTCGCCAAATCGATGAACAACTGCGCCACACGCGCGAAATACGCGTATGGGTTCGGCGTCACGATGAAACTGCGCCCTTCGCGCGACGCGAGTTTCGCGAGATCGCTCGGCGCGACGAGGACCGCACCGGCGCGCGTCGTCTCGACCTGAGACAGGTACTTCGGATTGGCCAAAAACGCCAATTGATGCGGCTGGGCTTGATCGAGCGGCGCCAAACCGGCGACCTTCAAGGCCGCGTCGCCGACGATTTCACCGCCGAAGCGCTGCGCGATTTGCTCGAGCGTCAATGCCATTCGCGTGCTACTCCGTCGTTCAATTGGTGGCGCTCGGGCTCGAGGCCGCCAGTGCCTTCAGTACCTGATCGGTGATATCGATGCGCGGGCTCACATAGACGGCTTCCTGCACGATCAAATCGTAGTGCTGCTGCTCGGCGATCTGCTTGATCACCTTGTTCGCGCGATCGAGCACAGCCGCCAATTCTTCGTTGCGGCGCTGGTTCAAATCTTCGCGGAACTCCCGCTGCTTGCGCTGGAATTCGGTGTCGAGATTGGACAATTGGCTCTGCTTGGCCGCACGATCGGACTGCGACATCGACGTGCCGTTCTTGTCGAGCTGATCGGACAGCGTCTTCAGACGGCTCGCCATATCCTGCAGATCTTTGTCGCGCTTCGCGAATTCCGCCTCGAGCTTGAGTCTGAGCCGCTTTGGCCGCCGCCGATTCGCGCAGGATGCGATCGGAGTTGACCGCCGCAATGCGGGCCTCTTGGGCTTGCGCGACGCCGGCCACGAGCGCCCCCGTCAGCGCCACCACACCCATTACACGTCTGAAAAACGTACCGGTTTGCAAAATCTTCCTCTCGATGCTGGACAGGGTGCGACGTGCCGTTAGAACGCCGTCCCGATCTGGAATTGGAATTTCTGGTATTGATCGCCCGTGTGCTTCTGGAGCGGGAAACCCAAGCTCAGCTTAAGCGGACCGATCGGCGAAATCCACGCGAGACCCACGCCATAGCCGTAGCGCAGGCCGTTGGCGCCCGTCGTCGTCGCACCGTCCGTACCCGTGCCCCAGACGTTACCGCCATCGAAGAACGTGAATACGCGCAGCGTGCGGTCGTAGCCCGTGCCCGGCAGCGGGAACGTCGACTTCGATGTTGCCCACCACCATTTTCGAACCGCCGATCGGGTCGCCCGTCGAGCTGTCGCGCGGACCGAGCGAACTCGGCTCGTAGCCCCGCACCGATCCGATACCGCCGGCAAAGTAGTTCTTGAAAATCGGGAACGGTTTGCCGCTCAGCCCGTTGCCGTAGCCGCCCTGGAAGTTCAGCCCGAGCACGAAACCGCGCGCGAACGAGTAGTAGTACTGGGCTTGCAAGTCGGCCTTGTAGTACTGCGTCGCACCGATCGGCGTGCCGTATTCGGCATTCGCCTGCGTAAAGTAACCGCGGCTCGGTACCAGTGCGCTGTCGCGCGCATCGCGCGACCAGCCGACCGTCAACGGGACATTGTTGACGACGCGGCCGAAATCCTTCACGTACTGCTGGTAGACCTGCGGCGTCGCACTATCGATATCGAGGCGGTTCTGCTCGAGGCCGGCGCCGAAATACACCGTATCGACTTCGGAGAACGGGATGCCGAACTTCAAGTCGCCACCGGCCGTGATGATGCGGAAGCTCGAATTCGTCGAGTAGTACAGCGGCTGGTCGTCCGGTAGTACACATCGGTGATGCGCTTGATGCCATCGACCGTGAAGTACGGATCCACCTGCGTGACCGTCAGCGTTCGGTACGAGCTGCGCCGTGTTCACGTTCACGGAAAGGCTCGTACCCGAGCCGAACACGTTGTCTTGCGACACGCCCGCCGAGAGCACCACCTTGTCCGTCGACGAGAAGCCCGCGCCGAGCGTGATCGCGCCGGTCGGCTTTTCCTTGACCTTCACGTCCACATCGACCTGATCGGACGTGCCGGGCACGGGCACCGTCGTGACATCGACATCCGTGAAGTAGCCGAGGCGGTTGACGCGATCCTTCGACAGCGCAAGGCGGCTCGAGTCGAACCACGAGCTTTCGAGCTGGCGCATTTCGCGACGGACAACTTCATCGCGCGTGCGCGTGTTGCCCGTGATGTTGATGTGGCGAACATAGACGCGGCGGCTCGGATCGACTTGCAGCGTGAGCGCAACCTTGTGATGCACTTGGTCGATCTCGGGCTGCGCATTGACCGTCGCGAACGCGTAGCCGTACTCGCCGAGCTTGTCGACGATCGCCTTCGTCGTCGCTTGCAGCTTCTCGGCCGAGAAACGTTCGGCCGGCCTTCAGCGTAATGAGCTTTTGCAGCTCGGGACCGCGATCGAGCAGATTACCCGCGAGCTTGATGCTCGAGACCGTGTACGGCTCGCCTTCATGCACCGTCAGCGTCAGGTACATGTCCTTCTTGTCAGGCGAGATCGAAACCTGCGTCGACTCGATACTGAATTCGAGGTAGCCGCGATTCAAATAGTACGACCGGACGTTTTCGAGGTCGGTCGTCAGCTTGTCCTTCGCATACAGATCGTTCTTCGTGTACCACGAGAACCAGTTCGGCGTGGACAGCTGCATCTCGTCGCGCAGCGTGCTCGTGCTGAACGCCTTGTTGCCGATGAAATTGACCTGACGAATCTTCGCGCTCGGCCCCTCGTTGACCGAGAACAGGATCGACACCCGGCTGCTGTCGAGCGGGGTGACCGTTGTCGTGACCTCGGCGGCATAAAAGCCGCGCGTCAGATATTGGCGTTTGAGCTCTTGCTCCGAGCGATCGACGAGCGACTTGTCGTAATAGCGGCCCCGGCGACAGGCCGACGCCCTTGAGCGCCTTCGTCAGCGCGTCCTTGTCGAATTCGTGCAAGCCCGAAAAATCGATCTCGCCGATGGCCGGACGTTCGGCCACGGCGACGATCACGACGTTGCCTTCCGTCGCGATGCGCACATCGCTGAAAAAGCCCGTGGCGTAGAGCGCGCGGATCGCTTCCGACGCCTTGTCGTCCGTGAACGTATCGCCCCGTTTGATCGGCAGGTAGGAGAAGACCGTGCCGGGCTCGACCCGTTGCAAGCCTTCGATCCGGATGTCTTGCACCACGAAAGGCGCCGTCGCCGCGTGAGCGACGAGCCCGTGAGCGGCAAGTGCCGCGACCGCAACCGTCTTAGGAACAAAGCGATGAGGTTTGAACAACGTGCATCCCCAGAGTTTTTAGCTGCATCTGTCCGTCGCGGCCGCGCAGGGCGCGGACCGTCGAACACTTTAGAAATGGATTAAACGAGCCAGATCGTTGAAGAGCGCGATCGCCGACAAAACGACGATGCACACGAGACCAGCCCTTTGCAAAACGAGCTGCCAGCGGTCCGACACGGCTTTGCCGGTTGCGGCTTCAACCAAATAATATAACAGATGCCCCCCGTCCAATACCGGAATCGGCAATAAGTTCAGGACGCCGAGGCTGATGCTGACGAGCGAAAGGAAGGAAAGAAACGGCGCCCAGCCGAGCTGCGCGCTCTTGCCCGCGTAATCCGCGATCGTCACCGGACCCGACAAATTCTTGAGCGATGCTTGCCCGGTCAGCATGCGTCCGAACATCCGCAGCGAGTACACGGCGATGTCCCAGGTGCGCCGCGCACTGCGCGCGACGCTGTCCGCCAGGCCGTAACGCACCCGCACCGTTTGCACATGCGTTTCGAGCGCAGCGCCGATGTGGCCGGAGGTCGCACCCGTCCGGTCGTCCTTGTGGGCCTCGGGCACGACGGTCAGCGTCCGTTGCTCGCCCGCCGCGCCACGTTCGATTCCGAGCGCCACCGGGCGCCCCGCGTGCCCTTGCACATAGGCGATAAACGCCTGCGCACCGTCGATGGGCGCGCCGCCCGCCGTGCGCAGCGTGTCGCCCGCCTGGAGGCCGGCGCGCGCAGCCGCGCTACCGGGCTCCACCGACGCCACCGTCAAGGTGCCGCCTTGGTCGAAACCGAGCTTGGCAAGAAAATCGTCGTCGAGGTCGCGCTCCGGCACGTTGCGCAGATCGACTTGAAAATCGTAGGTGCCGTGTCCATCGTGCGCTCGAAGTACGACACGCCGATGATCGAAAGCGGCGTCGAGCAACTTCCAACGCAGGTCCGACCACGAGCGCACGGACTCGACGTCGGCGCCCTTTTCGTCGCCGATCGTCACGACCGTCTCACCGCCCTCGAAGCCCGAGCGCGCGGCGACCGTATCGGCCGGCGGCGTCGCCAAGGTGGCGACGGGCTCGGTCACGCCGGTCGCGAATACGACGGAAAAAAGCGCGATCGCCAGCACGAAATTGGCCAGCGGCCCCGCCAATACGATGGCGATACGTTTGGCGATGGATTGCCGGTTGAATGCGTACGGCAGATCGGACGGTGCGATGTGGGCGTCGGTATCGCGCTCGTCCAGCATCTTGACGTAACCGCCGAGCGGCAGCGCCGAAATGGTCCACTCGGTGCCCGTCTTGCGGCCGACCCAGCTCACCAGCGGCCGCCGAAGCCGATCGAAAAGCGCAGCACCTTGACGCCGCACAGCCGCGCGACGCTGTAGTGGCCGTACTCGTGTACTACCACGAGTACGCCGATCGCTACGGCGAATGCGGCGACTTCGATGAGCACGTTCATTTGCGTCTCACTGCACCGCGCGATCGACGGGGCCCTTGCGGTTGGCCGCGTGCGCAACGAGCGTGCGCCCGGCGATGAGTTCGCGCGCTGCGCCGCGCGCCTCGGCATCGGCGTCGAGGACGTCGGCCAAACCGTTCGGCGCGCGATTGGACAAGCGCGTCAATACCGAATCGACCGTTCGCGCAATGTCCATGAAACCGATCCGCCGTTCCAGGAACGCATCGACGGCCACTTCGTTCGCGGCATTGAGCGCCGCGCTCGCGACACCGCCTGCGGCGAGTGCCTGCATCGCCAGCGCAAGGCACGGGAAGCGGTCGTAATCGGGCTTTTCGAACTGCAGCGAGGCGATCTGCGCGAGATCGAGTTGCGCCACGCCGGAATCGACGCGCTCGGGATAAGCCAGCGCATGCGCGATCGGCGTGCGCATGTCGGGATTGCCGAGCTGCGCGAGCACCGAGCCGTCGGCATACGAGACCAGCGAATGAATCACGCTTTGCGGATGAATCAGGACGTCGATCCGATCGCCGCGCAGGCCGAACAGCCAGTGCGCTTCGATCACCTCGAGGCCCTTGTTCATCATCGTCGCGGAATCGACCGAAATCTTGCGGCCCATGACCCAGTTCGGATGCTTGCAGGCTTCGTCCGGCGTCACGTCGGCGAGCGTGGCGGGCTCGCGCGTGCGAAACGGGCCGCCCGATGCGGTCAAGATGATCTTCGTGACGCCGCCATGTTCGGCGCACATCGCGCGGCAGGCATTGGAAGATCGCGTTGTGTTCGCTGTCGACCGGCAGCAAGGTAGCGCCGTGATCGCGCACGGCGTCCATGAAGATCGAGCCCGACATGACGAGCGCTTCTTTGTTCGCCAGCAAGATACGCTTGCCGGCACGCGCGGCGGCAAGCGTCGGCGCCAAGCCGGCCGCGCCGACGATCGCGGCGACGACCGTATCGCAAGCGTCGCTTTGCGCTGCTTGCACGAGCGCATCTTGGCCGTATGCCACCTGCGTCTTGCAGCCCGCGGCCTTGAGTTGCGCTTCGACGCGCGCGGCCGTCTGCGCATCGCCGACGACGGCCACCTCGGGCTGGAAGCGCAGGCATTGGGCGACCAGCTTGTCGCCGTTACGGTGCGCTGTTAGCGCGTAAACGGAGAAACGCTCCGGATGACGGGCGACGACGTCGAGCGTGCTGTCGCCGATCGAGCCAGTAGAGCCGAGCAATGTCAGACGTTTTTTCATATCTCTAATCCCTGGTGCCCTAGCCGATGAGCAGCATCGCCAGCGGCAGGACCGGCAGCAGTGCGTCGATGCGATCCAGAACGCCGCCGTGGCCCGGCAGGAGCCCGCTCGAGTCCTTCACGCCGGCTTGACGCTTGAGCATCGATTCGAAGAGGTCGCCCACGATGCTGAATGCGACCAGCACCGTCAGCACGAGCAGCGCGCGCAGTACACCGATGCGCGCGCCGAGCGCCGACGCGAGCGTCGGCTCGAACGCGTGCGACGCCATGGCGACGACAGCGACGAGCATGACGGCGAGCCATCCGCCGACCGCCCCCTCCCAAGTCTTGCCCGGACTGATCGCCGGTGCGAGCTTGTGTTTGCCGAACGCCTTGCCGGCGAAGTATGCGCCGATATCGGCCAGCCACACGACCAGTAGCACGGACAACACGAACGATACGCCTAGAATACGAGCGGCGACGAGCGCATGCCAGCAGGCCACCAAGATCACGAGGCCGGCCACCGCTAAAAAGAGCCGCCAGGCGCCATGCGCGAGCGTCGGCTTGCGCACGAGCACGTACGGGCCCGCAAGCACCCAGAACACGGCAGCCGCTTCAAACAGCGGCCGCGCCGCGCGGGCGCCCAGGCCGAGGCGCGTGCTGGCGGCCAGCGCGAGTGCGGCGACGATCGCATAGCCCACCGGCGCGAGGCCGGGCAGTTTAAGCAGGCGCGCCCATTCCCAGGCGCCCAAGACAAGCGCGACTGCGAGTAGCGCGCCGAAAGCCGCTACCGGTGCAAACAGCGTGACCGGCAGCAGCACCGCCAGCAGCACCACGGCGGTGATGACGCGGTTTTTCAGCATGGAAGGGAATCGGCGTCTTGCGACTGCGGCTCGAGCTGCGCGCTGGTGCGGCCGAAACGGCGCTCCCGGCGAGCATACGAGGCAATCGCATCGGAAAGCGTGTTGGCGTCGAAATCGGGCCAGTACGCATCGGTGAAATAGAGTTCGGTATAGGCGAGCTGCCACAGCAAGAAATTACTGATACGCGTTTCGCCGCCTGTCCGGATGAAGAGATCGGGTTCGGGCGCATAGGCGAGCGCGAGATGCTGCGCGAGCGCGGCTTCGTCGATGGGCACGACCCGCCCTTCGCTCACCGATTGCTCCGCCAGCTTGCGCGCCGCTTGCATGATGTCCCATCGCCCGCCGTAGTTCGCTGCGATCGTCAAAGTGAGCCGCGTGTTGCGAGCCGTTTTCGTCTCGGCACGGCGAATCAGATCCTGCACGCGCGTATCGAATAGGGACAGATCGCCGACGACGCGCAACCGGATGCCGTTCGCGTGGAGCTTGCCCACTTCGCGTTCGAGCGCGGTGACGAACAACCTCATCAAGAACGACACTTCGTCGATAGGACGGCGCCAGTTCTCGGAGCTGAACGCAAACAACGTCAAATATTCGACGCCGACGCGCGCGCATGCTTCGACGGCCGTACGCACCGCCTCGACGCCGCGCGTATGACCGGCCACGCGCGGCAGACGCCGCTGCGTGGCCCAACGGCCGTTGCCATCCATGATGATCGCGATATGCCGCGGCACAGCCGCGACATCAGGTACGCGAACGGTAGAGCTTGTATAGGTCATGGCCGCCGAGACTCAAACTGCAAAAAATAAAGGACGCGTTGAGACGAAGCCGCCTCAAACGGTCATGATCTCGGCTTCTTTCGAATGAACGAGCTTGTCGATCTCGGTGACGTATTTATCGGTGAGCTTTTGCACCTCATCGCCGGCGCGACGCTCGTCGTCTTCGGAAATCTCTTTGTCTTTGACGAGCTTTTTCAGCTGTTCGTTCGCGTCGCGACGCAAATTGCGCACGGCCACCTTCGCCGTTTCGCCTTCGCTCTTAACAACCTTAGTGAGCTCGCGACGACGCTCTTCCGTCAGCGCAGGCATCGGAACACGGATCACATCGCCTTGCGTGGCGGGGTTGAGGCCCAGATCCGACTCGCGAATCGCCTTCTCCACCACGGGAACCATCTTCTTTTCCCACGGCTGAACGCCGATGGTACGGGCGTCGATCAGCGTCAGATTGGCCACTTGCGAGATGGGCACGGCCGAGCCGTAGTAATCGACTTGAATATGATCCAGCAGCCCCGTATGTGCGCGGCCCGTGCGAATCTTCGCCAAATCGTTCTTGAACGCATCGATCGAACGCTGCATCTTCTGATCGGCGCCCTTTTTGACCTCTGCTAGGCTCATTTAGACCTCCAAAACATCATCATTGTGCGGCTTCGCTCGCCCGACGCCGTCTGCGCCAAGTAGCGAAACGCGCCCCGCTTCTGTCACGGGAGTTTACACATGGACGAGCGTGCCCTCGTCCTCACCTAGTACGATCCGCTTGAGCGCGCCGGGCTTGACGATCGAAAACACGCGAATCGGCAGCTTTTGGTCGCGGCACAGGGCGAATGCCGTTGCGTCCATCACTTGCAAGTTGCGGCCGATCGCTTCGTCGAAGCTGATCGTCGAATAGCGCGTCGCGGTCGGATCCTTCTTGGGATCCGCGGAGTATACGCCGTCGACCTTCGTCGCCTTGAGCACGACCTCCGCGCCGACTTCCGAACCGCGCAGCGCAGCCGCCGTATCGGTCGTGAAAAACGGGTTGCCCGTGCCGGCGGCAAAAATCACCACCTTACCTTCTTCAAGCTGACGAATCGCGCGGGGCCGGATGTACGGCTCCACGACCTGATCCATCCGCAACGCCGATTGGACGCGCGCTTCGATGCCGGCGTGACGCATGGCGTCTTGCAGCGCGAGGGCATTCATCATCGTCGCGAGCATCCCCATGTAGTCGGCCGTGGCGCGGTCCATACCGGCCGCTCCGCCCGCTACACCACGGAAGATGTTGCCACCGCCGATCACGACGGCGAGCTGAGTGCCGAGTCGAACGACTTCGGCCACGTCGGCCACCATTCGTTCAATCGTCGCGCGATTGATGCCGAAGGCATCATCGCCCATCAGAGCTTCACCGGAGAGTTTGAGAAGAACGCGTTTGTAGGCTGTGGGCATAGCGGTATCCGATCGCGCCGAAGAGATCACGACAATATGGAACTGTAGGGGTGAAACATTGCGCGGGGCAAGCTCGGCCGCCGCCCGACGAAAATCGCGCGGCGGGCCGGGTTAACCCCAAGCGGTTCGCTGAGCGAACCCTCCGCAGCGAGCCTGGCACTCGCCGCGGGTACGACAAACGGCGAATAGCCTTACTGCTGCTTTGCCGCGGCGACTTGCGCTGCCACTTCGGCGGCGAAGTCGTCTTGACGCTTTTCGATGCCTTCGCCGACGACGAACAACGCGAACTTCTGCACCGACGAGCTAGCCGCCTTCAGCATTTGTTCGATCGTTTGCTTGTCGTTCTTCACGAACGGCTGGTTCAGCAGCGAGACTTCCTTCAGATACTTCTGCACGCTGCCTTCAACCATCTTCGCCACGATTTCGGCCGGCTTGCCCGATTCGGCGGCCTTTTGCTCGGCGATGCTGCGTTCCTTGGCGATCAGATCGGCGGGAACGTCGTCCGACGACAGCGAAACCGGCTTCATGGCCGCGATGTGCATGGCGACATCCTTACCGACTTGCTCGTCGGCGCCCGTGTACTCGACGAGCACGCCGATGCGCGTGCCGTGCAGGTACGCGGCCAGCTTGTTCGCCGTTTCGAAACGCGCGAAGCGGCGGATCGACAGGTTTTCGCCGATCTTGCCGACGAGCGCGAGACGCACGGCGTCGACGGTCTGGCCGTTCAGCGGCAGAGCCGACAGCGCAGCGACGTCGGCCGGGTTTTGCGAAACGACGAGCTCGACGACTTGCTTGGTGAACGCGATGAAATCGTCGTTCTTCGCGACGAAGTCGGTTTCGCAGTTCAGTTCGACGAGCGCACCTGCGTTGCCGGCGATGTGCGAGGCGATCACGCCTTCAGCCGTGACGCGCGACGCCGCCTTGCTGGCCTTGTTGCCGAGCTTGACGCGCAGCAGCTCTTCGGCGCGATCCATATCGCCGTCGGCTTCCGTCAGCGCCTTCTTGCATTCCATCATCGGCGCGTCGGTCTTCGCGCGCAGTTCAGCCACCATGCTTGCGGTAATTGCCGCCATCATTCGCTCCTTCAGTCTGTCTTTCATACGCCGCTCGCATTCGATGCGAACGGGACACATTCGTTCGCGGCGCATCGATCGCGCCGCCTATTTCGCCGACACTTAAAAAAAGGGGGCCTATCGAAGCCCCCTTTTTTGCCGGCGACGGGGTTGCTTTACTGCTCCCCGCCCACCTCGACGAACTCGTCGCCATCGGTGCCGCGCGCAGCTTGCACGACTTCGTTGACCGCGTTCGCACGGCCTTCGAGGATCGCGTCGGCCACGCCTTCGCGTGTACAGCGCAACGGCCTTGCTGGCGTCGTCGTTACCCGGGATGACGTAATCGATGCCTTCCGGCGAGTGGTTCGTGTCGACCACGGCGATGACCGGCATGCCGAGCTTCTTCGCTTCGGTCACGGCGATCTTGTGGTAGCCGACGTCGACGACGAAGATCGCGTCGGGAATGCCGCCCATGTCCTTCATGCCGCCGATCGACTTTTGCAGCTTGGCGATTTCGCGCTCGAACAGCAGCGCTTCCTTCTTGCTCATCTTTTCGAGATCACCGGCCTCGACCGCGGCTTCCATGTCCTTCAGGCGCTTGATCGACACTTTCAGCGTCTTGAAGTTCGTCAGCATGCCGCCGAGCCAGCGGGCGTTGACGAACGGCATGCCGGCGCGCAGCGCTTCTTGCGCGATCGTGTCGCGCGACTGGCGCTTCGTGCCGACGAAAAGGATCGTGCCGCGATTGGCCGCCAGTTGACGCACGTACTTCAGCGCGTCGTTGTACATCGGCAGCGTCTTTTCGAGGTTGATGATGTGAATCTTGTTGCGATGGCCGAAGATGAACGGGGCCATCTTCGGGTTCCAGAAGCGCGTTTGGTGACCGAAATGGACGCCGGCTTCCAGCATCTGACGCATGGTGACTGCCATGTAATTCTCCGCAAGGGTTGGGTCTTAAGCCGGCTGCCGTACCGGCCGCACCCCGAAAACGCTCGTTCAAGCTCACGAAAGCTGAGTGAGCCTCTACAAACACTGACGGGCCGCGGCTCGGCACCCTGGGTGCGCCGGCTTGCGAATGGTTGTTCCAGCCTCCCCGAGCGTCGAATTCAATGCGTTGGCGATGCATTGCATCGGACGCAAGTTCGATTCCCGAAGGCGACTAGCCCGAAAGTATACCACGCGGACAGTCGCTCCCTCAAGGTGCGCCTATGGCACCGAACACCGGCGCGCCTGATACGTTGAAGCACGGGCGGCTGCGGCGGTGCAATGGGGCAGTCTCGGGATAGCGGCCAAGCGCTTGCTCCCCGCCACCGCCGTCAAGCCGCGCGATCGAAACCCGGTCGGCTTACTCCGTACAGCCTGCGCGTGCGTTCGATATCGTCCTGAACGATTTGTCGCGTTTCAGGATCGACGCCCGGCGGCGGAGGATCAGCATTGAAGTCGCCGCCTTTTTCGTATTGGGCGTCGCTGCCAGGCTCCAGCCAGTCCGCCTGCTTGATCAACCTTTTCCAGAATGCACGATCGGCGAAGCTGTCGGCTCGGCCGATCGGCAGGTCGTAAGCGAGAATCCGCTTGGCCAGCTCGCCGTTGTTATAGGTAAAAATCGTGCTGTGATTGGTTGGGATTTCATCCGTCGCGTCCATCTCATGCGCGATTTCGGCGTCGGTCTGATAGTGGCCGCGTCGCCGATTGTCGTATGGGCTCCGTTCGTCCTCGATCCACTTGCGCTTCTCGTACAGCAATTCTTTGTAGAACGGGAAGTCCCGTGTCTCCGAGAGTTGTGTCCGGTCGCCTGGATCACGTTTGAGATCTTCGTTGAAGTCGTACATTTGATCGGCAGGCATCGGATTCGGCACCCGCGGGCCGTTCACATAGATTTTCTCGTCCTTGCCAATCGATGTCATCTCGTCAACGAGCCCCGCGACCTTCGGCGACGGAGGAATCCACAACGGTCTGCCATCGTTCGGATAACGCGGGGTTTCCGGGCGGTTCCCCTGATCTGGCATGCTGCCGACGGAGTGCGCGCGCATAAATTGGCGCTGAAACAGAACGCCTTTATATTCCTTGAACGGTTCGACCGTCCCCTGTGGGGTGTTCGGGTCAGGTAACCAGTAGTCCACACCCTTCCAGCCGATACTTGCCAGAGGCGTCGAACCCATGACGCGATCATGCGGCGAGCAATAGACAAATAGCCGGCCGTGGTTATGGTGGTCTTCGTGATCGGGCACCGGTCGCTCCGTCGGCACGCACGGGCTCCATTTCATGCGCGCTCCCAGTTGGCATCCGGAGGAAGGAACAGGATCGTTCTTCAGCCCATCCTCTTCGCCGGCCTTCGACACGGTCGGACCATCGGTGCGCTCCTGCGTCTTGATATCCAGCCAGCCGCCGACCCCTTCCAGTTGCTGTTCGGTGGTCTTCCGCTCGGAATCGCTTTGCGACTGCTTGAAGCGCTCGAGAATATTGAAAAACGTTCTGACGCGCGAACGCTCGGTCGGTGCCTTGCCGCCCATCGCCACGCCATCGACGCCTTTGTCTTGGAAGCAATAAGGCGAGTTACAAAGAAACAAGGTATCCGGAACCTGCTTCACGTACAACATTGCAAGTGCCGCCACCATCGTGCCCTGGCTGTGGCTTACGACGGCGACGGTATCGTTCGGATACTTTTCGTAGATCGAGTCGATCAGCTTTGCGAGCCGCATCGAAGCGTTCACGTAGTACGTGCGTTTCGGGGCCTTGTTGAGCGGCCGGTCTCGCTCGGGATTAATCCAGGGACTTCCGATATTAACCATCCCACCCAGAACCATCGGATCGAACCCGTCGTACCACGACATGTTCAACGCCGTTGTGCCGTTCTGAAATGGTCCGCCGCCCCAGTAGTACGTTCCCTTACGGTTCGTTTCGGGATGCTTGAACGAATATGGAAAATAAGTATAAGACGTGCAGCCGCCCGGCGCTGGCGCTCCGTCGCGGGTCTTCAGCGGAATTCTGTATGGAAATGTACCGGCGTTCGTTTCGTCCTCGGGAGCGCGGTATCCCCAGTAGAAGTGGATTACGGGACTATTGTTTAGGGAAAGGAGCGTGCGCCCGTCCTCGCTATATCTATTGGCCAGAAAGTCCGCCCTGCCAAGACGATCGTTCAGCCCCTTCATTAGACCATCTTCAGCGCGCTGGTACCACTCGCCTTCCGAATTGACGCCATGCACGAAAATGACGACACAGGGCATCGGTCGTGGAACAGGAACCAGAGTGATATTGTTGTCGCCTGGCACACACATCGATTCTGCAAGAAACGTTGGCTTGATGTCACCCATTTTTTGCTCTCTTGAATTCAGTCAACCGTATTTTTACTACGCGAATCTAAATCTACTTTCCGTCCGTAGCTATGGGACAAGTCCACGTGGTCAAGCCAGACGGAGATTTGAGCGTGAACGGAACCTGCCGATACGCGACATACTGTCCATTAGGTGGCAGAGCATATCGAAACTGATCTACGGCAATATCTTGGCTTACGTCATAGAGTCGCGCGGAGTAGTCCTCGCTCGGCGAATAGTGATCCTTCCGGGTGATGTAGAGTGATTTGCCGTCCAAAATGACAACGTTGTCGGTGTCACTGTTTGCCCCAGAAATGTACGCGCCCCACAGAAATGACTTGAAAGTACGTCCACCATCATGTGAGTAATAGATATAGAGAAGCGGTCCGCTTATCTGTGAAAATCCGATAGCTGGAATCGCGACATACTCCGAGTTGACCGCGTGGTAGCCGCCGAATGCGCCATCGCCCAAGGTCAACCCCGTTGCCGCGACGGCCGTACGGACCCCTAGACGCGTGTCGTAGTACCAGATCCTCCCTTCACAGTTGCGGGTACCTTGGATCGTGATGTAGCGGTGATCATCGATTCGGTAGACAAAGCGCTCCGGGTACGAGGAAATCGGAGTGCCGCGCACAGCGGGATTCGCCATACCCGACGGAATGCCAGGCGGAATCAATGAGGTACAGGCGGTGAGCATCGCAAGGCTCAGCGTCGACACAGCAAGTGAGAAGTATCGGCTCATCTGAACGCTACTCCGATTGTTGGCATGGCCGTCTGACCAGGGAGCCTGCCAGCCCTTCGCAGCAGCGCAAAGCCAGCAACGACGGGATTCCTGCACAAGCTTTTCGTCCTTCCATATTGGTGTTCCGGGGCTCGATTGTCGTATTCCTGCAATGCGGGGCTAGCGAACCCTGGCATTTACCGCTCTTTACGACAACGCAAGGCATAGCCCGATCGTAATGCGGCAATTCACTCCGTCCAGAGCGAGTAACTGGGCAGCGAAGGTAAACGCTCTTCCCGCTTCCGTGAAGCCACGATGTCTTAAATCAGACGAAATTACGCAAGCTGACAACCTTTGACAAAAAAATCAGACGCCCGCCTATTCCAATACCTTCCAGCATGTGCTATCCCTCGCCGCCCCAGGCCTAAATACCGGCAGCCACATTGAAACCGAAATCATTAATCCTTAATACAAACTAATCGCCAAAAACGACAAATGGAAAAAGGCAATCTGGAAATGAGTTGAACGCTTCCACAACGCACCGAGGGCGCGCATCAATTTGAAAACGGAGTGGCAAACCGGTGCCGCCCGGAAGAAGGTCGAGTTGCCACACGAACTGCGAGTGCTGGGCGACTACAGCAACGACAGCAACGACCGCCGATGCGGAAGCTCGGAAGGGTCCCGTCAAGCACCCCGATTTCTATCGCCTTACCGCATCAGGCCCCGGAGCGCCCCCGCGAAATGCGTCGGCCAGCGCGCGGCGCGGCGCGCCGGTCTGCCGCGGGGCCCATATGGTGCGATAATCGGGAAATCTAAGTACACCCGTTCTCAGGCCCGCATCCATGGCTACCACGATCAAAAACGAAGACGACATTGCGAAAATGCGCGTCGCCTGCCGTCTGGCGAGCGAAGTGCTCGATTACATCACCCCGTTCGTGAAGCCCGGGGTGACGACGGCCGAGTTGGACCGGCTCTGCCATAACTACATGCTGGACGTGCAAGGCACGGTCCCCGCACCGCTCAATTATCAGCCGCCCGGCTATCCGCCCTACCCGAAAGCCACGTGCATTTCGGTCAACGACGTCATCTGCCACGGCATCCCGGGCGACAAAGTCGTCAAGAACGGCGACGCGCTGAATATCGACGTCACCGTCATCAAAGACGGCTACTTCGGCGATACCAGCCGCATGTTCATTGCCGGCGAGGGCTCGATCCTCGCTAAGCGCCTCGCGCAGACCACCTACGAATGCATGTGGCTCGGCATCGAGCAGGTGCGTCCGGGCGCGCGGCTCGGCGACATCGGCTACGCGATCCAGCGCCACGCCGAAGCGAACGGCTACAGCGTCGTGCGCGAATACTGCGGCCACGGCATCGGCACGGTCTTTCACGAGGATCCGCAGATCCTGCATTACGGGCGCCCGGGTACGGGGCTCGAACTGCAAAAGGGCATGATTTTCACGATCGAACCGATGATCAACGCCGGCCGCCGCGAAATTCGCACGATGCCCGATCAATGGACAGTCAAGACGAAGGATCGGAGCCTGTCCGCGCAATGGGAGCATACGGTCCTGGTGACCGATTCGGGTTACGACGTGCTGACCGTCTCGGCAGGTACGCCGGCCAAGCCGTCGATCGCCGTCGCGGCCTGATCTGTCGGAACGGCCTGATCGGCCCTAACGGTCCGATCGAGTAGCCTGCGAATGGCCTAAATAAACCGGCGGCCCGGCGCAGCCGCAAGTCGCGCAGCGTCGCCGGCAACAGCGGCGCGCGCCTCGCCCATCCACGTATCAATCGTATCAATCGGCTTTTCGCCGTACGCCCCAGCCTATGAGCGCCCCCGCCGCCATCACCGATCCCGCCTCGGTCAAAGCCGACTACCGCGCCGCGAAAGCAGACTTGCTCGCGCGCTTCAAGACGGCTAGCCGCGTCGATGCACTCATGCAAACGCTGTCGCGCACGACCGACGACGCCTTGCGGCGCGCCTGGCACGTCTGCGCCTTGCCGGCATCCTGCGCGCTCGTGGCCGTGGGCGGCTACGGCCGCGGCGAGTTGGCGCCCTACTCCGACATCGACATTCTGGTTTTGCTGCCCGACAGCGCGCCGCCCGAACTGGACGAGCGCATCGAGCGCTTCATCGGCATGGCATGGGACCTCGGCCTCGAGATCGGTAGCAGTGTGCGCACCGTGGGCCAATGCATCGAGGAAGCCGGCAACGACATCACGGTTCGCACGTCGCTGCTGGAGGCGCGGCGCATCACCGGCAGCACCGCGCTGTTTCAGCGCGTAGTGCTGCGCTTGAACGAAGCGCTCGACCCACGGGCATTCTTCCAGGCGAAAGTGCTTGAAATGCGCCAGCGTCATGCGAAGTTCCAAGACACGCCGTACAGCCTCGAGCCGAACGTCAAGGAAAGCCCCGGCGGCTTGCGCGATCTGCAATTGATCCTGTGGATCGCGCGCGCGGCCGGCTTCGGGCGCAGTTGGCAAGAGCTGGACGAGCGCGGCCTCATCACTGCGCGCGAAGCACGCGAGCTGCGCCGCAACGAGGCGTTCCTGAAGACGCTGCGGGCCCGGCTGCACGTGATCGCCGGCCGCCGCCAAGACGTGCTTGTGTTCGATCTGCAAACGGCCGCGGCGGAAAGCTTCGGCTATAGCGCCACTCAGGCACGCCGCGCAAGCGAGCAGCTGATGCGGCGCTACTATTGGGCCGCCAAGGCTGTCACGCAACTCGCGACGATCCTCATCCAGAACATCGAGGCGCAGTTGTTCCCGCGCACGAGCGGCATCACGCGCGTGCTGTCTGAGCGTTTCGTCGAAAAGCAAGGGATGATCGAAATCGTCAGCGACGACGTGTTCGAGCGCACGCCCACGGCGATCCTCGAGGCGTTCTTGCTTTACGAAACGACGCACGGCACAAAAGGGCTCTCGGCCCGCACGCTGCGGGCGCTCTATAACGCACGCGAAATCATGGATTCGCGCTGGCGGCGCGATCCCGAGAACCGCCGGCTGTTCATCGACATCTTGAAGCAGCCTCGCGGGATTACGCATGCCCTGCGGCTGATGAATCAGACAAGCGTGCTGGGCCGCTACCTGCTGAATTTTCGACGCATCGTCGGGCAGATGCAGCACGACCTCTACCATGTCTATACGGTCGATCAGCACATCTTGATGGTGCTGCGCAACCTGCGCCGGTTCGCGTTGGCCGAGCACGCCCACGAGTACCCGTTCTGCAGCCAATTGATGGCGAATTTCGAGCGGCAATGGGTGCTTTACGTGGCCGCGCTGTTTCACGACATCGCCAAGGGCCGTGGCGGCGATCACTCGACGCTCGGCATGGCCGACGCGCGCCGCTTCTGCCGCGATCACGGCATGACGAGCGACGATACGTCTCTTGCGGTGTGGCTCGTGCAGCATCATCTGACGATGAGCCAAGTCGCACAAAAGCAAGATACGAGCGATCCGCAAGTCATCAAACAATTCGCCGAACTCGTCGGCAACGAACGCCGGCTCACGGCACTTTATTTGCTGACGGTCGCGGACATTCGCGGCACGAGCCCGAAAGTCTGGAATACGTGGAAAGGCAAGTTGCTCGAGGATTTGTATCGGATGACGCTGGCGGTGCTCGGGGGCGCCCGTCCCGACGAGCACTCCGAGCTGAAGACCCGGCAGGAAGAGGCGCTTGCCCTGCTGCGGCTCGAAACGGTGCCCGACAATGCGCATCGCGCGTTATGGGACGAACTCGACGTCGGCTATTTCTTGCGGCACGATGCTGCCGACATCGCCTGGCAAACGCGCGTACTCTACCGGCACGTCCGTACCGACGCCCCGATCGTACGCGCACGGCCGTCCCCGATCGGAGAAGCGCTGCAAGTGCTCGTCTACGTGCAGGATCGTTCGGACTTGTTCGCCGGCATCTGCGCCTATTTCGACCGCAACAGCCTCTCGGTGCTCGATGCGCGCATCAACACGACGCGCCACGGGTACGCACTCGATAATTTCATCGTCGCCCGTACGGAGGACGACGAGGTGCAGTATCGTGATATCGCGAACCTGGTCGAGCTGCAGCTTGCTGCCCGACTCTCGTCGGATGCGCCGCTGCCTGAGCCGTCCAAGGGGCGCCTCTCGCGGCTTTCGCGTACGTTTCCTATTACCCCGCGCGTCGACTTGCGAGCCGACGAGCGTGGGCAGTACTACATCCTGTCCGTGTCCGCTAACGACCGGCCAGGGCTTCTTTATTCGATCGCGCGCGTGCTGGCGGTGCATCGGATCGGCGTCCACGCGGCGCGGATCAACACGCTCGGCGAACGCGTCGAAGACGTGTTTCTGCTCGACGGACGTGGCCTTTCCGATAACCGCTTGCAGATTCAGCTGGAAACCGAGCTGCTGCGCGCGATCGCAGTGTGAGACTTTATGCGCGCCAAACTGACAGCCAAACATCCGCGCCCGGCATTGCCGAGCCGCGCCCCCGTTCGTGCCGGGAGCGCGTCGGCCCGCAAGCCGCCGCGAGCGGCGACCGCCCCGAACCCGGCCCCTGCCGCCAAAGCGCGGACGCCACGAGAGGAAGGTGGGCGCGGGCCACGCCCCGACGGCTACAAGCGAGGCGGCGCGGACGAGCGATCCCCGCGCGGTGAACGGGCGTTTGGCGACCGGCGTCCCGTTGGCGGCGAGCGCTCTTTTAGCGATGCCCGCCCGGCTCCTCGCGGTGAACGGCCCCCGCGCGACGAACGCCCTGCACGGGGTGCACGTCCGTTTAGCGATGCGCGCCCAGCTCCTCGCGGCGAACGGCCCCCACGCGACGAACGTCCTGCACGCGGTGAGCGCTCCTTCGGCGATGCCC
This sequence comes from uncultured beta proteobacterium, assembly GCA_963838695.1. Lineage (GTDB taxonomy): Bacteria > Pseudomonadota > Gammaproteobacteria > Burkholderiales > Burkholderiaceae > Trinickia. Next base: position 37,958 of record CAWIRZ010000022.1, read on the forward strand.
GCCCGGCTCCTCGCGGTGAACGGCCCCCTCGCGACGAACGTCCTGCACGCGGTGCACGTCCCTTTAGCGATGCCCGCCCGGCTCCTCGAGGCGAGCGGCCCCCGCGCGACGAACGCCCTGCACGCGGTGAGCGCTCCTTCGGCGATGCCCGCCCGGCTCCTCGCGGCGAACGGCCCGCTCGCGACGAACGTCCTGCACGCGGTGCACGTCCCTTTAGCGATGCGCGCCCGGCTCCTCGCGGCGAACGGCCCCCACGCGAGGAACGTCCTGCACGCGGTGCACGTCCCTCTAGCGATGCCCGCCCGGCTCCTCGCGGCGAACGGCCCGCTCGCGACGAACGTCCTGCACGCGGTGCACGTCCCTTTAGCGATGCGCGCCCGGCTCCTCGAGGCGAGCGGCCCCCGCACGACGAACGCCCCGCACGCGGTGAACGCTCCTTTAGCGATGCCCGCCCGGCCCGCGGCGAGCGCCCCGCACGCAGCGCTTCGGAACGCCCGGCTCGCGAACCGCGCTCGGGGACAACCGAGCAATCGCGAACATTCAGCCGCCCTGCCAAGCCCGGCTTAGCATCGACGGGCGCCGCCGCGCCACGACGCGAGACGGGTTTTTCCCGCTCGGGCCCGAGCGCGGGGGCGAAAGCCTTCAAGCGAGACGATCGAGCGCCCGCCGACACGCGCTCTCGGCCGACATCCGGCAAGCGCTCCGACGCTTCGGAAAGGAATACCACCGCATTGCGCGTGGCCAAACCGGTCAAAGCCGCATCAGCCGGCGCCCCTGCGGCGGGCCCGAGAGCAACCGAGACCGAGGACGGCCTGGTCCGTCTTTCCAAACGTATGTCCGAACTCGGCTTGTGCTCGCGCCGCGAGGCCGACGAGTGGATAGAAAACGGATGGGTGCGCGTCGATGGCGAGCGTATCGATACGCTCGGCTCCCGCATTCGTCCCGATCAGCAAATCGAGGTCACCCGCGATGCGCAAGCGGCGCAGGCGCGGCAAGTCACGATCTTGCTTCATAAGCCTGTCGGCTACGTCTCGGGTCAAGCCGAAGACGGTTATGAGCCCGCCATCACGCTCATTACGGCCGCCAACCACTGGGAAGACGATCGCTCGGACACGCGCTTCACGCCGAGCCAACTGCGCGCACTCGCACCGGCTGGCCGGCTGGATATCGATTCCACCGGCTTGCTCGTGCTGACGCAGGACGGTCGTATCGCGAAACAGCTCATCGGCGAGAACTCGAGCGTGGAAAAGGAATATCTCGTGCGCGTGACGTTCGGCGATGTCGAGACCAATGTCGCGGAGCATTTCCCCGCGGACAAACTCGCGCTCTTGCGCTTCGGCCTATCGCTGGACGGCGCCGCGCTCAAAGCGGCAAAGGTGAGCTGGCAAAATGGGGAGCAGCTCCGGTTCGTGCTCCGTGAAGGGAAGAAACGGCAGATCCGGCGCATGTGCGAGCTTGTCGGCCTGCAGGTGGTGGGACTCAAGCGTGTGCGGATGGGTAGCGTGGCGCTCGGCCCGCTCCCGCAAGGGAAATGGCGATACCTGCTGCCGAACGAGGCGTTCTAAGTAAAACGACGAGGGGATCGGATGTCGCTCCCCTCGTCGTCTAAATATGTCCGGGGCCGCTCCGCGCAGGCCCGCGGCCAGCCACCGATCGAGCCCGAGCGTTCGCCTGACTTCAATCGTCGGTATTCGGATCCAGATCGGGGAACAATACCTCGGTAAAACCGAATTTCGAAAAATCCGTGATCCGCATCGGATAGAGCTTGCCGATCAAGTGATCGCATTCGTGCTGGACCACGCGCGCATGAAAGCCTTCGGCGACGCGATCGATCGGTTGCCCGTATTGATCGAAGCCGTGATAGCGGATCATCGAAAACCGGCTGACGGCGCCACGCATGCCGGGCACCGACAAACATCCTTCCCATCCCTCCTCCATGTCTTGCGACACGGGCGTGATCGTCGGATTGATCAGAACCGTTTCAGGCACCGGCGGCGCTTCGGGGTAACGCTCGTTGCGCCCGAAACCGAAGATGACTACCTGCAGATCGACACCGATCTGCGGCGCGGCCAGCCCCGCGCCGTTCGCATGGTGCATCGTTTCGAACATGTCGGCGATGAGTGCGTGCAGTTCCGGCGTATCGAAGTGTTCGACGCTCTGGGCGATGCGCAGCAAGCGCGGATCGCCCATCTTCAAAATGTCACGAATCATGGATTGTCACCCTCCAGGAGCTTGCGCATATCGTCTTCGTCGAGAATCTTGATGCCAAGTTCCTCTGCCTTGGCCAGCTTGCTTCCCGCTTCAGCGCCCGCCACCACGAAATCGGTCTTCTTCGACACCGAGCCCGCGACCTTGGCGCCGGCCGCTTCCAGCATTTCCTTCGCTTGCTCGCGCGCGAGCGTGGGCAGGGTACCGGTCAGCACAATTGTCTTACCCGACAAGATGCCTTGCGGGGCTCGCGGCGCCGGCGGCCCTTCGGGCCAACTGACGTGCGCGCGCAATTGGTCGATTACGGTGCGATTGTGCGCTTCGGCAAAGAACTGATGAATCGATTCGGCCACAACCGGACCGATGCCCTCCACTTCCATCAATTCTTCGATCGATGCGTTCAGCACCGGATCCAACGAACCGAAATGGCGCGCAATATCTTTCGCGGTGGATTCGCCGACATCCGGAATGCCCAGCGCGAAGATGAACCGCTCAAGCTTCGTATGCTTGGCTTTCTCGAGCGAATCGATCAGGTTTTGCGCCGATTTGTCGGCGAAACGTTCCAGCGCGACGAGCGTCGAAAAGCCCAAGTTGAACAAATCGGCCGGCGTACGGACGAGGTTCTGTTCCACCAGTTGATCGATGATCTTTTCGCCGAGCCCGTCGATGTCGAGCGCCCGCCGTTGCGCGAAATGCTCGAGCGCCCGTTTGCGCTGCGCCGGGCAGACGAGCCCTCCCGTGCAACGCGCCACCGCCTCGCCAGGCAAGCGCTCGATAGCCGAGCCGCACGCCGGACACGCCGTCGGCATCACAAACGGTTGCGCCCCTTCGATGCGGCGTTCCAGTACCGGGCCCACTACCTCCGGAATGACGTCGCCGGCGCGGCGGACGATTACCGTGTCGCCCGCGCGCAAATCCTTGCGATGCACTTCGTCTTCGTTGTGCAGCGTGGCGTTCGTCACGGTCACACCACCGACGAAAACGGGCGCCAAGCGCGCCACCGGCGTAATCGCGCCGGTGCGGCCGACATTCACGCCAATCTCGAGCAGTTCCGTCAGCGCTTCTTCCGGCGGGAATTTATGGGCAAGCGCGAAACGCGGCGCGCGCGAGACAAAGCCGAGCGCATCTTGATCGGCTTTGCGATTGACCTTGTAGACCACACCGTCGATGTCGTACGGCAGCGACTTGCGCTTTTCGCCGATGCGCCGATAAAAGCCAAGCAGCCCCTCGGCGCCCTGGACGGTGTCGCGCTCGCCGCACACGGGCAAACCGAGTTCGATGTACCAATCGAGCAACGCATCGTGCGTGTCGGGCATGTCCATGCCTTCGAGCACGCCGATGCCGTAAGCGAAAAACGACAATGGCCGCTGCGCCGTGATGCTCGAATCGAGTTGGCGCAAGCTGCCCGCCGCCGCATTGCGCGGATTGGCGAATTCGCGTTGGCCCGCTTCGCGCTGATGCGCGTTGAGGCGATCGAAATCGCGCCTGAACATCAGCACTTCGCCACGCACTTCCAGCACGCGCGGAATGCCGTCGCCCTTTAGACGCAGCGGGATCGAACGCACCGTGCGCACATTGCGCGTCACGTCCTCGCCGGTCGAACCGTCGCCGCGCGTAGCGGCTTGCACCAGGCGGCCATCTTCGTAGCGCAATGCGATCGCCAGCCCGTCGAATTTCAGTTCGCAGGAATATTCGACGGGTGTACGGTCGAGCCGATCGCTCACCCGCTTGTCGAACGCCGTGACGTCTTCGTCGGAAAAGCCGTTGTTCAACGACAGCATCGGCAGCGTATGAACGACGGACGCGAAGCCGCTCGCGACCTCGCCGCCGACGCGCTGCGTCGGCGATTCGGGCGTAATCAGATCGGGGTGCTCGGACTCGATCGACTGCAATTCCGAGAACAAACGGTCGTATTCCGCGTCCGGGATCTGCGGCTGATCGAGAACGTAGTACTGCATAGTTCGCCCGCTCGAGTTCGGCGCGCAGCCAGGCGGCGCGTTCGGCCGGTCGATCGGCGGGCGGAGGCGAGTCAGCGTGCTTGCGAACCATGTCGTTAATCTTGTTGTCGATGCGTTCGAATACGAACGCGCCTTACTGGCTGGCTCTTTAAGGGCCGTTACTGGCTGAACAGGCGCCGCGTCGCCGCTGAGCCGGCCGGGATACCCGCCTCCTCGAGCCGCGCGTACAGCGTCATCAGCTGCTTTTCGATCGCAAGCAACGCCTGTTCCGGCAACGGCCGCCGCTGATCGTCGACGACACGTGCACCGATCCGCTCCGCCAGCGACTTCGCGTAATCGCACATGAGCCGGAACGGCAGGATGTCTTCGTCCGCGACGGGCACATCGAGGATCAGCGTGATCATTTGTCCGCCCTTGTACGTCAGATCGTCACGCAGGAAATTCGTATCGCCGAATTGCAGCATGAAGACAGGGCTCTGCTTGGCGTCGAGCTTGACGAAGCGCGTGCCGTCCCGCGACAGCAGCAGACCGTCCTGCGAGGCCACGGCCTGCACGTAGTTGGCCGACCACGGCGCACCGTCGGACAGCACGTTGATAGACAACTGGGCGTCGCATTGCGCCGCGAATGCGTCGAGCTCGCGCGCCATCGATACCGTTTCGAGCATGTCCGGAAACTCGGGCGCACCGTCGATCGCGTCGGCGAACTGCTGCACGCCCGACACGAACTCCGAAAACTCCAACTCGTTGAGCGCACCGCTGCGATTGGCGAGCTGCACCGCCGCGCGCAATTCCGCATAACGCGCCGCGTTCTGCAGCAGCTCCCATGCGCTGCCGCCTTCCGGCTTGCCTTCGATAAAAACCGGCTTGCTGCCCGCGCGGCGCAGCCGCTGCGCCGACGGCGACGCCTTTTCGCCGGCGATGGTCCCGGATAAGCGAATCGGCACGACGCAATCGATGCGACGGTCGACGATATGCGGCGGCGCAGCCGAAATGGTCGTGGCGGCCGGCGTTACCGCCGGCTCGTCGCTCGACCGAACGTTGGCCTCGGCGTCGGCGGCACCTGCGGCGGTGCCCGTGGCTCTGTCCGACGACGGCTCGGGCGTGAAGCCGTTGGGCGTCGTCGTCTCCGCTTGAATATCGGCCGGAATGTCGAGCGGCGCGGAGACGGTGCCGAAGCTCGGTTCGATTCGCGCCGTTTCGCCTTCGTGCGCTCCGTCCGCTATCGACGGCTCGCGCCGCGCGCCGCCTCGCGCCGATTCGATGAAGGGCCGCTCTTCTTCGAGATCGTGGCCCGCGGGGCCCGGCTCGCTGTCGACCGGCATCGGCCGCGGCATACGACGACGCACCTTGGCGCCCTGCCACGCGTTATAGACAACCACGCCTCCCACCACGACGGCGCCTGCGCCGATCAATCCGAGTGTCAACTCGTCCATGCACGCTCCATGAAGCAATCCTGTGTCGCGGCCGCGCGCAGCGGTTGTCCTGCCGGCGCGGTCCCGCTCGTTAGACGGTATTCTGGGCGAAACCGGCAGCCGTTTCCATGTCCACGGCCACGATGCGCGAAACACCTTGCTCTTGCATCGTCACGCCGATCAGCTGCTGCGCCATTTCCATCGCAATCTTGTTGTGCGAAATGAACAGGAACTGCGTTTTGTCCGACATCGCGCGCACGAGGTTCGCGAAGCGTTCGGTGTTGGCGTCGTCGAGCGGCGCGTCGACTTCATCGAGCAAGCAAAACGGTGCGGGATTCAGCTGGAACATGGCGAACACGAGCGCAGTGGCCGTGAGCGCCTTCTCCCCGCCCGAGAGCAGGTGAATCGTCGAATTCTTCTTGCCCGGTGGCTGCGCCATGACCTGCACGCCCGCATCGAGGATTTCATCGCCCGTCATGATCAGCTTGGCTTGCCCGCCGCCGAACAAGCGCGGGAACAGCTCGCCGAAATGCCGGTTGACCTCGTCGAATGTGCCTTGCAGCAACGTGCGCGTTTCCTGGTCGATTTTGCGGATCGCGTCTTCCAGTGTGTCGATCGCGCGCGTCAAGTCCTCCGATTGCGCGTCGAGGAATGTCTTGCGCTCCTTCGCGGCCGCGAGTTCGTCGAGCGCGGCCATGTTCACCGGCCCGAGCGCCGTGATCGCATTATTGATGCGCGTGACTTCGCCTTGCAGATACGACGGCTTCATATCGGGCGTCAGCTTCGCTTGCAGCTGCGCCTCGTCCACGCCGGCCGTCTGAAGCTGCTCGACGAATTGCTCGCCCGCGATGCGGGCGGCCTGTTCCTTCAATTGCAGTTCCGTAATCCGATCGCGCAACGGCTGCAACGATCGCTCCACGCTCAAGCGCGTTTCGTCGGCCTGGCGCAACTTCGCCGTCAAATCGTCGAGTTCATGGCGCGCCGCCGAGAGCGCGGCTTCCTTGTGCGAGCGGACTTCCAACGCTTCTTGCAGGCCCGTATGCGTGGTCTGCTCGTTGATCGTTTCGAGTTCCGCCCGTAAATCCTCCAGCGTTCCCGCAATACGCTCGCTCTGCTCGTGCGCGACCTGGATGCTGCGCTTCAGTTCGTCGATCCGAGCCGCCATGTTGCGCGCGGCGAAACGGGCGTCGGATGCCGCGCGTTCGAGATCGCGCGCGTGCGTGCGCGCCGCCGAGAGGGTCTCGTCGAGCGATTCGAACGCCAGTTGGTTCTCTTCGAAACGCGCCTGCAGTTCCGCGAGTTCGCCGTCGTGACGCTCGAAGTTCGCTTCGGATTCCGCGCGCTGCGCCCGCTGCTCTTCGATCTGCGCGGTGATCTCTTCCAGTTCTTCGCGGATCTGCGTGCTGCGTTGCGTGTAGCGCTCGTGCGCTTGCGTGAGCTTGAGCACGTCCAATTGCAGCGCATGCACCCGCTGCGTCGCGCGCTCGACTTGCGCCCGCGCGTCGGTCACAGCTTGCGACGCCTGCGTGTGCGCCGCTTCCGCGCGGATCGCCGCCGTCTTCGCATCGTCGGCGAGCAGCGTTTGAGCGCGCAACTGGCGCGTGAGATTTTCGATTTCCTGCTGACGCGCCAGCATGCCGGCTTGCTCGGAATCGGCAGCGTACAACTGCACGCCGACACGCGTCACGACGTGCCCGGCCTTCACGACCAGCATCGCCCCTTCGGGCAATTGCGCGCGCATGGCCAGCGCCTGAGTCAGATCGTCGGCGACATAAGCTTGGCCCAACCAATCGCCGAGCACGGCCCGCAGGCCCGCATCGTCGATGCGCACGAGCGAGAGCAGCGGTGTTAAGCCGGCCGGCGTCTCGCGCGGCATGCCCGCCGCGGGCGGCGCGTAGAAAGCGAGCTTGGCCGGCGGCGCGTCGCTCGCAAAAGCCCGCACCCAGTCGAGATTCGAAATCTCGAGCGCGGCCAGGCGCTCGCGCAGAATCGATTCGAGCGCGGCTTCCCACCCCGCTTCGACGTGCAGCTTCTTCCACAGGCGCGGCAACCCCGCGAGTTCGTGCTTGTCGAGCCAGGGCTGGATCTTGCCCTCTGTCTGCACGTTTTCCTGCAACTGCTTGAGCGCGACGAGCCGCGCCTCGAATTGGTGAATCTGAGCGCTCTCGCTTTGCACGCGATGCTGCGCCTCGCGGCGCTCGGCTTCCACGCGCGGAAGCGTGTCCTGCGCCAGCGCGAGACGCGCCTGCGCATCGTTCAGGATTTCTTCCTGCTCGGCGAGCAGCATCCGCTGTTCTTCGAGCTGCGCTTCGTCCGGTGCGTCGAGACCGCCCGCCTCCGATTTGAGCCGTTCATGGCGCTGTTGCAACTGCTGCAACTGCTGATCGGCGTTGCGCTGGTGCGCGGCCTCGAGCTTGAGCGCTTGCTCCGTTTGCGCGATGCCCGCCCGTTCCTCGTTCAATTGCGCCTGCGCGTCGCGCCAACGTGCTTCGAGCGCGGGCAGCTCGTCATGCTTGGCCGCCGCTTCGTCTTCCGCCAGCGCGGCCTTTTCCTCGGCGAGCGCAAGCTCCTCCTCGGCTTGTTCGAGATCGTCGCGCGCCTTTTCGGCCTGCCCCTGCCATTGCTCGCGCTGCGCCGTGAGCGCCGCGATCTGCGCTTGCACACGGTTGCGCGATTCGATCACGAACTTGATCTCGGCCTCGAGCCGGCTCACTTCGGCATTGGCCTCGTAAAGCGAACCTTGCGCGCCTTGCATCGCATCGCTGGCCGCGTAGTGCGCCACGCGCAGCGTTTCGAGGTCGGCTTCGACTTCGCGCAGCTTGGCCGTCTGCGCCTCGAGATCGATTTGGGCTTCGGCGATCGCACGCTGCTGACGGCTCTGTTCGCCGGCCGCCTCGTTCTTGCGCAAGAGCCACAGCAGGCGTTGCTTCTCTTCGCCGTCCGTCTGCAATTCCTTGAACTTCGTGGCGACGATCGCCTGCGCCTCGAGCTTGTCGAGATTGGCGCTGAGTTCGCGCACGATGTCTTCGACGCGGACCAGGTTCTCGCGCGTGTCGTGCAGGCGGTTCTCGGTTTCGCGCCGGCGTTCCTTGTACTTGGACACGCCCGCGGCTTCTTCGAGGAACACGCGCAGATCTTCCGGCTTCGCTTCGATGATGCGCGCGATCATGCCTTGCCCGATGATCGCGTACGCGCGCGGGCCGAGGCCCGTGCCGAGGAAGATGTCCTGGATGTCGCGCCGGCGCGCGGGCAGGTTGTTGATGTAGTAGCTCGAGGTGCCGTCGCGCGTCAGCACGCGCTTGACGGCAATCTCGCCGTATTGCCCCCACTGGCCCGCCGCGCGCCCTTCCGAGTTGTCGAAGACGAGTTCGACGCTCGCGCGGCTGCCGGGCTTGCGCGCCGTCGAGCCGTTGAAGATGACGTCCTGCATCGATTCGCCGCGCAGCTCGGAGGCGCGCGATTCGCCGAGCACCCAGCGCACGGCATCGATGATGTTGGACTTGCCGCATCCGTTCGGGCCGACCACGCCGACGAGCTGGCCCGGGACCTGGAAATGCGTGGGATCGACGAAGGACTTGAAGCCAGCGAGTTTGATCGAGGTCAGACGCACGGCGATATCGCTGTTGTGATGGAAGGTCGAACAAAAACGCGGCCGGCCTCGCCCGCGCATCGCGCCGTGGCCGCGAACTGGCGCCACCGCGGTGCGATGCGCGGCGTGCCGCCGCCGCGATGCTTTTTGGGTCGAGAAGCAATGCGCGGCCAATACCGAGCACATGCTCCGCGAGCAAGTGGCAATCATACCATCGCGGGCTTGCTGCGCCGCCGCGGATGCGGCCGGCGCGCTCGCCGAAGGCCCCGCCCGAGCGCGCCGGCCAAGCTATAATGGCGCCCTTTTCCGCCAGAGGACCGCGCGCGCCAACCTGTGCGCAGCCAGCGTCCTCGCCAACGTGTCCGCCGAGCCCGACGTGAACCCACTACTCGATCGCCTTCAGCCGTACCCGTTCGAAAAACTGCGCGCACTGTTGAAAGACGCGACGCCTCCCGCCGATTTGCCGCACATCAGCTTCGGCATCGGCGAGCCGAAGCACGCAACGCCCGCGCTGATCCGTGAAGCGGTCGTCGCCTCGCTCGGTACGCTCTCGAGCTACCCGGCCACGATCGGCTCGAACGCGCTGCGCGAATCGATCGCGGCCTGGGCCATGCGCCGTTACGGTCTGCCCGCGCTCGATTCGAACACCGAAGTGCTACCCGTCTCGGGCTCGCGCGAGGCATTGTTCGCGCTCGCGCAAACGGTCGTGGACGGCACGCGGCCCGGCGCGATCGTCCTGTGCCCCAATCCGTTCTACCAAATCTACGAGGGCGCTGCGCTGCTCGCCGGCGCCGAGCCCTATTTCGTCAATAGCGATCCGGCGCGCAACTTCGCTTGCGATTATTCGGCCGTCCCCGACGACGTCTGGGCCCGCACGCAGTTGCTATACATCTGCTCGCCGGGCAACCCGACGGGCGCGGTATTGACGCTCGACGATTGGCGCGACCTCTTCGCCTTGTCGGATAAACACGGGTTCGTGATTGCATCGGACGAATGCTATTCCGAGATTTATTTCGACGAAGCGAACCCGCCGCTCGGCGGCTTGCAAGCCGCGCACGCGCTCGGCCGCGGCTTCGAGCGGCTGGTCATGCTCTCGAGCCTATCCAAGCGCTCGAACGTTCCGGGTATGCGTTCGGGCTTCGTGGCCGGCGACGCGGCGCTCCTGAAGCGCTTCCTGCTCTATCGCACCTACCACGGCGCGGCATTGTCGCCCGTCTATCAAGCGGCCAGCGTCGCCGCTTGGGGCGATGAGGCGCACGTGCGCGAGAACCGCGCCCAATACGTCGCCAAGTTCTCGACGGTGACGCCCCTGTTGGCCGACGTGCTCGACGTCCGGCTGCCGGACGCCGCCTTCTATCTGTGGGCGAACGTCGAACGCACGGGCCTCACCGACACCGAGTTCGCCCGGCGCCTGTACGCCGACTATAATGTGACGGTTCTGCCCGGCTCCTATCTGGCGCGCACCGCGCACGGCGTGAATCCGGGCCGCAATTTCGTTCGCCTGGCGCTCGTCGCCGATGTCGCCGAATGCGTCGATGGCGCCAAACGCATCGTCGATTTCTGCCGCGGCGTGGTGCGCTGATCCGCACCGGCGGCAGCAGCGGCAGGTGCCGGTCCGCGGACCGAGCCCTGCCCCGCTTAGCCCCTGCGCCGCACCGTTTGCCATACCCGTTATCTTCCGACTTCACTTAGCGAAACTACCGCCATGTCGCAACCTATTCAGAGCATCATCGACAACGCCTGGGAAAACCGTGCCGAGCTGTCGCCGAAGGCGGCGCCGGCCGAAGTACGCGATGCCGTCGCACACGCAATCGAACAGCTCGACAAGGGCCTCTTGCGCGTCGCCGAAAAGAAGGACGGCCAGTGGGTCGTCAATCAATGGCTGAAAAAGGCCGTGCTGCTGTCGTTCCGCCTTGAAGACAATGCACCGATGCCCGCCGGCGGCTACTCGCAGTTCTACGACAAGGTACCGTCGAAGTTCGCGAACTACTCGGCCGAGGATTTCGCGGCCGGCGGCTTTCGCGTCGTACCGCCCGCGATCGCGCGCCGCGGGTCGTTCATCGCCAAGAACGTCGTCTTGATGCCGTCGTACACGAACATCGGCGCCTATGTCGACGAAGGCACGATGGTCGACACGTGGGCAACGGTCGGCTCGTGCGCCCAGATCGGCAAGAACGTGCACCTCTCGGGGGGCGTCGGCATCGGCGGCGTGCTCGAGCCGCTGCAAGCGAACCCCGTCATCATCGAAGACAACTGCTTCATCGGCGCGCGCTCGGAAGTGGTCGAAGGCGTGATCGTCGGCGAGAACTCCGTCATCTCGATGGGCGTTTATCTCGGCCAAAGCACGAAGATCTACGATCGCGAAACGGGCGAAATCAGCTACGGTTACGTGCCGCCGGGCTCGGTCGTCGTCGCCGGCAATCTGCCCTCGAAGGACGGCACGCACAGCTTGTATTGCGCGGTCATCGTCAAGAAGGTGGATGCCAAGACGCGCGCCAAGGTCGGCCTGAACGAACTGCTGCGGGGCGATTGATGGGCGCGCCCGGCACCGTCGTCTACGGCATTCCGAACTGCGACACCGTCAAGAAGGCGCGCACCTGGCTGGAATCGCACGGCGTCGCATTCGAGTTCCACGACTTCAAGAAAGCCGGGCTGACCGCTTCGATCGTCAAGGCGTGGCTCGGCGACGTCCCGCTCGAGATCCTGCTCAACCGCCGCGGCACCACCTGGCGCGGCTTGTCGGACGATGCGAAAGCCGCCGCGGATACCGAGCAAGGCGCAATTGCGCTGATGATCGAGAAGCCGTCCGTGGTGAAACGGCCCGTTGTCGTCGTGGGCGGCCGCGTGAAATCGGTCGGTTTTTCGGCCGACGAATACGCGGCGCTGTTCGCTTAGCGCCGCACGGCGTTTCATGCGAGATCGACCTTAGCCGTTCGGTCGACTGCAAGCGCCACGCGACATCGCGCGACAATACGAGCATCGTCTGCCGGCGCCGACGCCGGCATTTTTTTATCAAGAATCAAGCACGAAACGGCCTTTGCACCCATGTCCGGCACCCTTGCCCTTACCGAAGAACTGATCGCCCGCGCGTCGGTCACCCCCGACGATCAACACTGCCAAAAGTTGCTGATCGAACGGCTGGAAGCGGCCGGCTTCACCTGCGAGACGATCGAATCGCACGGCGTCACGAATCTGTGGGCCGTCAAGCGCGGCACGGACGGCGCGGGCGGCAAGCTGCTCGCGTTCGCGGGCCACACCGATGTGGTGCCGACCGGCCCGCTCGAGCACTGGAGCTCGCCGCCGTTTGTCCCGACGCACCGCGACGGCAAACTGTTCGGCCGCGGCGCGGCCGACATGAAAACGTCGATCGCCGGCTTCGTGGTGGCGAGCGAGGAATTCGTGGCCGCGCATCCGAACCATCGCGGTTCGCTCGCGTTTTTGATCACGAGCGACGAGGAAGGCCCGGCCACCGACGGCACCGTCAAGGTCGTCGAGGCGCTGCAGGCGCGCGGCGAAAGGCTCGATTACTGCATCGTCGGGGAACCCACGTCCACCGATACGCTCGGCGACGTCGTCAAAAACGGCCGGCGCGGGTCGATGTCGGGCAAGCTCGTCGTCAAAGGCGTGCAAGGTCATATCGCCTACCCGCATCTGGCACGCAACCCGATTCATCTCGTGGCGCCGGCACTGGCGGAGCTCGTCGCCGAGCACTGGGACGAAGGCAACGAATACTTTCCGCCCACGACGTGGCAAGTGTCGAACCTGCACAGCGGCACCGGCGCGAGCAACGTGATCCCGGGCCGAGCGGAACTCACGTTCAACTTCCGTTTCTCGACGGCGAGCACCGTCGAAGGGCTGCAGCAGCGCGTGCATGCGATTCTGGACAAGCATGGGTTCGAATACGATCTGGACTGGACCGTGAGCGGCCTGCCGTTTCTCACGCCGCGCGGCGATCTTTCAGACGCGCTCGCTCGCGCGATCAAGGACGAGACGGGCGTGACAACGGAGCTGTCGACCACAGGCGGCACCTCCGACGGGCGCTTTATCGCCCGCATCTGCAAGCAAGTGGTCGAATTCGGCCCGCCGAACGGCAGCATCCATAAAATCGACGAGCATATCGAGCTTGCGTTCGTCGATCCGCTGAAAAACATTTATCGGCGCGTACTAGAAGCGCTGATCGCATAACGGGCCCCGTCCCGTTCCAGGAGATGCCGAAATGACCACGCCGTTTCGCACCGTGCGCGACTTGCTGCGCTACGCGGTGTCACGCTTCAATCAGGCGGAACTCGCCTTCGGGCACGGCAACGCCAATGCCTATGACGAATCCGCCTATCTGATTTTGCACACGCTGCACCTGCCGCTCGACACACTCGAGCCGTTCCTCGACGCGCGCTTGCTCGACGAGGAAATCGGCGCGGTGCTGAAGGTCATCGAGCGCCGTGCGACGCAGCATGTGCCCGCGGCCTACATTACGCAGGAAGCGTGGATGCACGGCCTGCGCTTTTATGTGGACGAGCGCGTCATCGTGCCGCGCTCGTTCATCGGCGAGCTGCTAGAGGACGGGTTACAACCGTACGTGGCCGATCCCGACGAGGTGGGCGCCGTGCTGGAGCTTTGCACCGGTTCGGGCTGTCTTGCCGTTCTGGCCGCGCAGGCGTTCCCGAATGCCGATATCGACGCCGTCGACATTTCGCATGATGCCCTGGAAGTCGCGCATATCAACGTCAACGGTTACGCGCTGGACGATCGCGTCGCGCTGTTCGAGGGCGATCTGTTCGCGCCGCTGCCCGAGCGCCGTTACGACGTCATCATCGCCAACCCGCCGTACGTCAACAGCACCTCGATGGACGCGTTGCCGGCCGAGTATCGGCACGAGCCGGAACTGGCGCTGGCCGGCGGTGAAGACGGCATGGATATCGTGCGCCGCATCATCAGGGAAGCGCGCAATTGGCTGACCGACAATGGACTCCTCGTGGTGGAGATCGGCAACGAGCGCGCCAACGTCGAAGCGGCGTTCGGCGGCCTGGACTTGGTTTGGCTATCGACCAGCGCGGGAGACGACACGGTGTTTCTGATCCAAGCCAACGATTTGCCGGCCGTTTGAGGCGGGCTTAAGCCCGGCTCAAGGTCGGCTTAGAGTTCGTTCCACGCTCGTTCTCATTTGACGCGCGAGCGACTTTCGAGAGGCCCTGCTGCCATGTCCGCTCCCGAACCGGCGCGCGCCAGCCAAAGCGAGAACGACGAGAACGACGACGATCGCCAGCATCATAGCGATCGCGTCGGCCCGCCGGAGAGCCCTGCTTCGCAAGCGCAGCGGTTGTGGGTGATCGCCGCCGGTGCGGGCCTCGCCTACGGTGTGTCGTTGCGCGATGCGCCCTATCCCGATCAGGCCGCGGCCAAGGTAATCATGTGTGCGCTGTTGTTCTTGGCGTGCGCGGGTTACGAACCGTTCAAAGACCGCATTCGGTTGATGGCCGCGCTCGCGGCGTCGGCCGTGGGCGACGCCTTGCTCGCATTGCCGCAGTTCACGTTCTCGTTCGTCGGCGGCCTAGGCGCGTTTCTCGTCGCTCACTTGGCCTATTGCGCCTTGCTCGCCCCGCGTGCCGTCAGCGCTGGGCTTTGGCGCGGTGTCGGAAGCGGGCGCCGCGCGCTCGTCGCCTTACTGTGGGCGGCGGCCGTGGCGATGTACATCGTGTTCCTGCCGCACCTCGGCCCGCTAGCCGTTCCCGTCGCGCTCTACATGCTCGCGCTGTGCAGCATGGCGAGCCTCGCGCTACTCGCGCAGCCGCGCCGCCTCGCGCTGCCCCTCGGGGGCCTCGCCTTCGTTGTCTCCGACGCCCTGGTCGGTGTCGAGCGCTTCCTCGGTGCGTTCCCGGGCAGCGGCTATGCGATTTGGTTCGCTTACGTGGTAGCTCAAGTCTCGATCGTCGGCGGCGTCCTACGTTCTGGTCAGCGCTGACGGCCAGACGGCCGCTCAGGCGCAAATGGCCTTCCGGCCGTAGCAGATAAGCCTGCCCTAAATCCGGCGCTTCGGTAAGATGCACAGGGATCGCACGCCGGGACATCCGGCGCGTCGAATACACGCCAAGCCCCTATCGACCACACATGCATTTCAACTGGCTCTCCCTAGGCAGTTTGATCTTCGCAGCACACGTGCTCGGCGTGATTGCCGCCGGCCACGCCATTCTCAATACGCGTACGTCGCAAGGCGCCATCGCGTGGGCCGTTTCGCTCGTGGCCGTGCCTTATGTGACGCTGATCCCGTACCTGTTCTTAGGCCGCAGCAAGTTCTCCGGCTATGTCGATAAGCGCCGCATCGAGAGCGAACTGCTGCGCACGCGCGCTCACCCGAGCGCCTGGGATACGCGCGCCTCGTCGATGGGCCGTCCGGCCGACGCACTCGGCCACGCTGTCGTGCGTGCGCTCACGCGTCTATCGGGCATGCCGTTTCTGCCGGGCAACCACGTGCGCACACTCGTCAACGGCGAGGCAACGTTCGCGGCGATCCTCGACGCGATCGAACACGCGCGCCATTACGTGCTGATTCAATTTTTTATCGTGCGCGACGACGCGCTCGGCGAAAAGCTCAAACGGTTGCTGCTGGCCAAGGCCGCTCAGGGCGTGCGCGTCTGCTTTCTTTACGACAGCATCGGCAGCTTCGATCTGCCGCAGCGATACATCTCGGCGTTGCTCGATGGCGGCGTCGAGGTGCATCCGTTTGCGACCAATCGACGCTTCGTCAATCGCTTCCAGCTCAATTTCCGCAATCATCGGAAGATCGTCGTCGTCGACGGCGAGCGTGCTTTCGTGGGCGGCCACAACGTCGGCGTCGAATATCTCGGCGGCAATCCGCGCCTTTCGCCTTGGCGGGACACCCATATCGAGTTGCGCGGCCCGGTGGTCGCCAGCGTGCAGTTCGTCTTCATCGAAGATTGGCACTGGGCTACGCAGCGCCTGCCGCGGCTCGAGCCGTCGCAGGCCGACGCGCCGCACGCCGTAAGCGATCACGACATGCATTGCCTCGTCGTCGCGCCCGGGCCTGCCGACAAGGAGGAAACGGGCTCGCTGTTCTTCGTGGAGGCGATCAACGCCGCGCAAAAGCGGATCTGGATCACGACGCCGTACCTCGTGCCCGACGAGGCCGTTTTTTCGGCATTGCGGCTGGCCGTCATGCGCGATGTCGATGTGCGCATTTTAATTCCGAGCCGGCGCGACCACTACGTGGTGTTCGAGGCGTCGAAGCTATACGCGCACGACTTGATTCGCGCGGGCGTGCGGATTTTCCGCTACGGGCCCGGGTTCCTTCACCAAAAGGTCGTGCTGATCGACGACGTGGCGGCGGCGGTGGGCAGCGCCAACCTCGACAACCGGTCGTTCCGGCTGAATTTCGAAATCATGGTGCTGACGATCGACCATGCCTTCGCCACGGAGGTGGAGGCCATGCTTACGCTCGATTTCGAGCAAGCGTGGGAAGTGACGCGCCAGGAATATCGCAACGCGTCGGCGCTGCGACGCATCGTCATGCACGTGGCGCGGTTGTTTTCGCCGATCCTATGATTCGATAAATGAACCGCGGGCAGCCCCTCTGCATAGAGCGGCCCCCTTCCACGGTCGCGGTTCCAGCCGCTAGAGCAACGCTTCGATATCCGCCGCGATCGCCTCAGGCGTCGTCTTCGGCGCATAGCGCCTCAGCACCTTGCCTTGACGGTCGACGAGGAACTTCGTGAAATTCCATTTGATCGACCGCGTACCGAGCAGCCCGCGCGCTTCGCCGGTCAAGTAGCGAAACAAAGGATGCGCATCGGGGCCCTTCACGTCCACCTTCTCGAACATCGGAAACGTCACGCCGAAGTTTTTCTCGCAGAAGCTGCCGATCTGCGCAGCATCGCCGGGCTCTTGCTTGCCGAACTGGTTGCACGGAAAGCCCAGCACCTCCAATCCGCGTGGACCGAATCGTTCCTGCAGTTGCTGCAAGCCGGCGTACTGCGGCGTGAACCCGCATTCGCTGGCCGTATTGACGATGAGCAGTACCTTGCCGCGGTAGTGTTCCAGGCCAACCGGCTCGCCGCCGAGCGTGCGGGCGGAAAACGTATAGAGCGTGCTCACCGAGGCGCCTCCGAAGGGAAAAGCGCAAGTCTATGCGAAAGCGCCGGACGGCGCCCGGCACAAAGCAGGCTGAAGTCAGCACAAGTCAGCACAACTCGGCGAAGGTTGGCCCAGAGCCTGCGCGCGACCGTCTAAAATAGCGTTTTTCGAGCTGCCGGCCCCCTTTGTGATCCGTTTCAATCAATTCAGCCTAGCCCGTGGCGTAAAGCCGCTTTTCGATGCCACCACGTTCACGCTGAACCCCGGCGAGAAGGCTGGGCTCGTCGGCGCCAACGGCGCGGGAAAATCCACCCTTTTCTCCGTTCTGCGCGGTGAGCTGCATCCCGACGCGGGCGACTTCTCGCTGCCGCCCTCATGGCGCATCGCGCACGTGGCCCAAGAGACGCCCGCCGCCGAGAAAACCGCGCTCGATTACACGCTCGACGGCGATGCGGCGCTGCGCGAGATCGAGGCGCGCATTGCCCAAGCCGAGGCCGACCACGACGGCGAAGCGCTCGGGCACGCACACGCCGCGTTCGCCGACGCCGACGGCTACACCGCCCCGGCCCGAGCCGAGGCGCTGTTGCTCGGCCTGGGCTTCACGCTCGCGCAAACACGCGGACAAGTGGCGAGCTTTTCGGGCGGCTGGCGCATGCGCTTGAATCTGGCACAAGCGCTCATGTGCCGCTCCGATCTCTTGCTGCTCGACGAACCGACGAACCACTTGGATCTCGATGCCATCGTCTGGCTCGAAGACTGGCTGGGCCGCTACGCGGGCACGCTCGTGATCATTTCGCATGATCGCGAATTCCTCGATTCGGTCTGCAACGTCACCTTGCATTTGGAAAACCGCCAGATCAAGCGTTACGGCGGCAACTACTCGCAGTTCGAGATCTTGCGTGCGCAGCAACTTGCGCTGCAACAGAACGCCTACGAGAAGCAGCAGAAAACGATCGCTCACCTGCAAAGTTTCATCGACCGCTTTAAAGCGAAGGCGACGAAAGCACGCCAAGCGCAGAGCCGGGTGAAGGCGCTCGAAAAGATGGAACGGATCGCCCCCGCGCATGCGGCATCTGGGTTCACGTTCGAATTCCGCACGCCGAACGCCGCGCCGAACCCAATGCTCGTCATGGAAGACGTGCGATGCGGTTATCGAACGGGACGACGATATCGAGATTCCGATTCTGGAGGGCGTCACCCTGTCGGTACAGAACGGTCAGCGTATCGGCCTGCTCGGTGCCAACGGTCAAGGCAAGTCGACGCTCGTCAAGACGCTCGCCGGCACGCTTGAAGCGCTCGGCGGTACGATGCGCGCCGGGCGCGGGCTGGCGATCGGCTATTTCGCCCAGCATCAGCTCGAAACGCTGCGTCCCGACGATTCGCCCCTCGCGCATTTGGCTCGCATCGCCCCCGAGGCGCGCGAGCAGGAGCTGCGCGACTTTCTCGGCGGCTTCAATTTTTCGGGCGACATGGCAGCCTCTCCGATCGCGCCGTTCTCCGGCGGCGAGAAGGCGCGGCTCGCACTGGCCCTCATCATTTGGCAAAAGCCGAATTTGCTTTTGCTCGACGAACCGACGAACCACCTCGATCTCGAAACGCGCCACGCGCTGACGATGGCACTCGCGCAATTCGAAGGCACGCTGATCCTCGTCTCGCACGATCGGCACTTGTTGCGCGCAAGCACGGATCAATTCATGCTCGTCGGCAAGCATCGCTTGCAGCCGTTCGACGGCGACCTCGACGATTACCGCGACTGGCTGCTCCAACACGCGGCCGACACGCGCGCGGCGGCCAAAGCGGCGAGCCAAGCGAGCGCATCGAGCGACGGCGCACGCATCGGCGACGCTGCCGCCGGCAACCGCAAGGACCAGCGTCGTCAGGAAGCGGAAGCGCGCCAGAAGCTCGCTCACCTGAAAAAGCCGCTGCAAACGCGCATCGCCAAGCTCGAAAAGGAAATGGATGCACTGAATGCGGAAAAGGCGACGCTCGATGCATTCGTGGCCGCGCCCGAAAGCTACGAGCCGGCGATGAAACCCAAGCTGACGGAAGCGCTCAGGCGCCAAGGCGAAGTGCACGCGCGCCTCGAAGCGCTTGAAGCGCAATGGCTGGAGGCGCAGGAGGAACTGGAACAGATCGGCTGAAGCGTGCCGTGGCCCGCGGCGCGCCCGGCCCTCGTATCGGAGGGTCGGCTGGGGAAGAAGCAAGAATCGACAGGAGGTCTACGTTGACGACCGATGCTCCACTACAAGGCTTGCGTGTGCTGGATCTCACTCGTCTGCTGCCCGGCCCGCTTGCGACTTTGCGGCTCGCGGAACTGGGCGCCGACGTCCTCAAGATCGAGGAGGCCGGTACCGGCGATCCGGCGCGCGCCATGATGCTGGCGCCGGCCGACCGCGCGAGCGGCCTACCAAGTGCCTTTTATCGCCTCGTCAATCGAGGCAAACGGGAGACGCGGCTCGATTTGAAGTCGGATACCGGCCGGACGGTCCTACGCGCGCTCGTGCGCGAATCGCACGTGCTGGTCGAAAGTTTCCGCCCCGGCGTCATGAGCAAGCTCGGTCTCGATTTCCCGAGCTTGGCGAAGCTCAACCCGAAGCTCGTCTACTGTTCGATCACCGGCTATGGTGCCGAGGGCCCGTTTTCGCAGCGGCCGGGCCACGATCTGAACTATCTCGCCTACGCGGGCGTACTCGATCAAATCGCCACGGCCGACGGCACCCCCGTTGTCCCGAACATTCAAATCGCCGATATGCTCGGCGGCGCGCTGCCGGCCGTCACGCGTATCCTCGCGGCGCTTTGGCAGGTCTCGCGCGGTGGCGACGGCGCGTTCGTCGACGTATCGATGACCCACTCGATCCACGCCGACAACATCGTCGCTCGGGCGACGCTCGACAATGCCGCTCGGGGCGACCCATCCGGCGTCGATGCATTGGGCGCGGGCCACGGGTTGCTGAACGGCGGCGTGCCTTGCTACAACGTCTATCGAACGGCCGACGGACGCTGGCTGGCCGTAGGCGCGCTCGAACTGAAGTTCTGGGAGCGGTTATGCCGCGCACTGGGCCGGCCCGACTGGGCCTCGCGCCACTGGAGCTTGGGCCAAGCGATCGGGGGGCCCGACGCGATTGCGCTAACGCGCGAACTCGCCGCGCACATCGCCACTCATCGGCTGAAAACGTGGGTGGAACTGCTGGAGCCGCGCGATTGTTGCGTATCGCCGGTGCTGACGGTGGAGGAAGCGCGCGAGCACGTGCTGTTCCGGCCGGCAACGGCACCGCGAATGCAAACCGAAACGCAAACCGGCACCGAACCGCAAATGGGCGGGCCGGGCGACGACGGCCGCTAAGCCTCGCGCCCCGCGACCCCGCACCCCGCGCTTTATTCGAGTTCCTTGACCCGGTCGATCGCCTGCTCGATACGATCGACGGCCAATACCTTCAATCCGTCGATCGCTTGCTTCGGCGCGTTCGCCTTTGGAATCAACGCCGATGTAAAGCCGAGCTTCGCAGCCTCTTTCAAACGCTCTTGGCCGCGCGGCGAAGGCCGGATCTCGCCCGCGAGGCCCACTTCGCCAAATACGATCAACCCCTTGGGCAGCGGCTTGTTGCGCATCGACGAGTGAATCGCAAGCAGCACTGCCAGATCGGCGGCGGGCTCCGCGATCTTCACGCCGCCGACGGCATTCAGGAACACGTCTTGATCGAAGCAGGCGATGCCCGCGTGACGATGCAAGACGGCCAACAGCATGGCGAGCCGATTCTGCTCGAGACCGACCGCCAGCCTGCGCGGATTCGGCACTTGCGCGGTATCGACGAGCGCCTGGATTTCCACCAGCAAGGGACGCGAGCCCTCCTGCGTGACGAGGACGCAAGAGCCGGGCACGATCTGCTCGTGTTGCGACAAGAACAACGCCGAGGGATTGGCCACACCGCGCAGCCCGCGTTCGGTCATCGCGAAGACGCCAAGCTCGTTCACCGCGCCGAACCGGTTCTTGAACGCACGCACGAGCCGGAACGACGAATGCGTATCGCCCTCGAAATACAGAACCGTATCGACGATGTGTTCCAGCACGCGCGGGCCCGCCAAGCTGCCCTCTTTCGTCACATGCCCGACCATCACGATGGTCGTACCGGATTGCTTGGCGATGCGCGTCAGTTGCGCGGCGCACTCGCGCACTTGGGCGACCGAACCCGGAGCGGATGTCAGCGCCTCGGAGTAAATCGTCTGGATCGAGTCGACCACGGCGACGTCGGGCCGTTCCGCTTCGATCGCGGCTTGGATTTTTTCGAGTTGGATTTCGGCCAGCAACTTCAGATCGGCCGCCCGCGATCCAGGCTCGAGCAGCGACAAGCGCTGCGCACGCAAACCGATTTGTGCCGCCGATTCTTCCCCGCTGATATACAGCGCGCTTCGCTCCTCGGATAACGAAGCGAGCGATTGCAGCAGCAAGGTGGATTTGCCGATGCCCGGATCGCCGCCGATCAGCACGACGCCGCCCGCGACGAAGCCGCCGCCGAGCACCCGGTCGAACTCGCCGATGCCCGTCGAGAAGCGCGGGACATCGGCCGCCTCGATATCGGCGAGCCGCTGCACGGGTGCGCTCTTGGCGAGCGACTGAAAGCGATGCGCGCCGGCACTCGGCGCCACCGTTTCGACGAGGGTATTCCAGGCGTTGCACGAGGGGCACTGCCCTTGCCACTTCGGCGTTTGACCGCCGCATTCCGTACACGTGTACGTCGTCTTTTGTTTTGCCACGCGCGGTCCTTAGCCGTTCTTTCTTATCGATCTCGAAAATGGGAGGAACAGCGAGGAAAACGACCGGTCATTCCGCCAGCACCGGCACCCGCTGAGCAATCGCGCACGTCAACTCGTAGCCGATCGTGCCGCAGGCGCGCGCAACGTCGTCGACAGGCAATTGCGCCCCCCACAACTCGACGCGCGAGCCGATATTGGCGCCCGGGCACGGCGTCAGATCCACCGTGAGCATATCCATCGACACCCGACCGACCAAACGGGTACGAACGCCGTCGACAATGATCGGCGTGCCCTCGGGGGCGCAGCGCAGATAGCCGTCCGCATAGCCGCACGCCACTACGCCAACGCGCATCGGCGCAGGCGCGGTAAACACCGAACCATATCCGACGGTCTGGCCCTTCGCGAGCGTTTGCACGCCGATCAGTTCGGACGCGAGGGTCATGGCAGGCTGCAAGCCGATACCCGCGATGTCGGCCGTCGCGCCCGTAGGCGACGCGCCATACAGCATGATTCCGGGACGTACCCAATCGAAATGAGCGCTCGGATGCCACAGCGTGGCCGCCGAATTGGATAGGCTGCGCGCACCGGCTATGCCCTCGGCACCGCGTTCGAACGCCTCGAGCTGGTGATCGATTCCGCGTTCGCCGTCGGCATCCGAAAAATGGGTCATGAGCACGATTTGCCCGATGCCGGGGCAGGCGCGGGCCCGTTCCCACGCCGCCCGGAATTTCTCGGGCGTGTACCCCAGCCGGTTCATGCCGCTGTTCATCTTCAACTGAATGTTGACGGGCTTGGACAGCCGCGCCATTTCGAGCATCCGCAGTTGCTCGTCGCTATGCACCGTAGTAGTCAGACTGTAGCGATCGACGACGTCGATATCGGTCGGACGAAAACAGCCCTCGAGCAACAAAATGGGGCCGGCCCAGCCCAATTCCCGCAACTTGACGGCCTCTTCGAGGTCTAGCAGGCCGAAGCCGTCCGTCGCCCGCAGGCCGGGAAACGCACGAGCGAGCCCGTGGCCGTATGCATTGGCCTTGACGACGGCCCACACTTTGGCAGTCGGTGCATGGCGGCGGGCAACCGCGAGATTGTTGGCCAGAGCGGCGGTGTGAATGGTGGCGAGAAGCGGGCGCGGCATGACGTTTTCTTTAGGGGCACGGGGCCATATCGGGATGGAATGGCGCTTGATCCGACGCATGGCGGATAGCCGTGCGCCGCTCGGCCGGCGCGCCGGCCGTCCGAAGGCACCTATTTTCGTGATATAAAGCCGTGCGCACAACCCATTTCGAACGGCCTAAGTCCTAACGCGTTACTCGCGCCCGGGGAGGACGCGCCGCAAAGGACCGCACCGCATCAGATGAAAAAAGGTTTTTACTCCATCATGGCCGCGCAGTTTTTCTCGTCGCTGGCCGATAGCGCCCTTCTGATTGCCGCCATTGCACTGCTCAAAGACCTCCATGCCCCCGCCTGGATGATCCCGCTGCTCAAGCTGTTCTTTGTCCTGTCGTATGTCGTGCTGGCCGCATTCGTCGGTGCGTTCGCGGATTCGCGGCCGAAGGGGCGCGTCATGTTCGCCACGAATACGATCAAGATCGTCGGCTGCTTCTTCATGATGGTCGGGGCGCATCCGCTCGCCGCGTACGGCGTCGTCGGCTTCGGCGCCGCGGCCTACTCCCCGGCCAAATACGGCATCTTGACGGAGCTGCTCCCGCCGGAGCGGCTCGTCGCGGCCAACGGTTGGATCGAAGGCACCACCGTCGCTTCGATCATTCTCGGCACCGTGCTCGGCGGCGCGTTGATCAGCCCTCATATCGCCGCGCACATCCTCAAGCATCATGTGCCGTTCGCCAGTACCCCGGCGGAAGCGGCGATGCTCGTCATCATGGCGATCTACGTCGCGGCCGCGCTGTTCAACTTGAGCATTCCCGACACCGGCGCCCGCTATCCGAAACAGCAACACGGGCCGATCCGGCTCATTACCGATTTCGCCGATTGCTTTCTGACGTTGTGGCGCGACAAGCTCGGCCAGATCTCGCTTGCCGTCACCACGTTGTTTTGGGGCGCGGGCGCCACGCTGCAGTTCATCGTCCTCAAATGGGCCGAAGTCTCGCTCGGCATGTCGCTGTCCGAAGCCGCGATCCTGCAGGCGATCGTCGCCGTCGGAGTAGCCGCCGGGGCGATGTACGCGGCGGCTCGGGTACCGCTGAAAAAATCGTTGTCGGTCCTGCCGGTCGGCATCATGATGGGCGCCGCCGTGATGCTGATGGCGTTTTACTCGCGCCAGCTCATACCGGTTCACTGGGGCTTTTACTTCGGCCGGCTACACGTGCCGGGCTATCTCATCATTGCGTACATCTTCTTGATGATCGTCGGCGCCTTGTCCGGCTTTTTCGTCGTGCCGATGAACGCGCTGTTGCAGCATCGCGGCCACGTGCTGCTCTCGGCCGGCCATTCGATCGCCGTACAGAACTTCAACGAGAACCTGTCGGTGCTCGTGATGCTCTGCCTGTATGCGGTACTCATCTGGCTCGATGTGCCTGTATCCGTCGTGATCGTCTTATTCGGCACCTTCGTCTGTCTCATGATGTGGCTCGTCATGCGGCGCCATCAGGCCAATCAGCGCGCGTTCGATTCCGTCGCGTTGATCGGCGAATCCAAGCACTGATTCCGACGGCCGCCGCGCGGCCGCTCGCCATGACCCGTCCCTTGCCCAACGTCCTGACGATCGCCGGCTCCGATTCGAGCGGCGGCGCCGGAATCCAGGCCGATTTGAAGACGTTCTCGGCCCTCGGCGTGTATGGCGCCAGCGTCATTACCGCCTTGACAGCGCAAAACACGCACGGAGTGCGCGCCGTGCATGCGCCCGACAGCGCGTTCGTTACGGCGCAACTCGACGCGGTATTTGAGGATGTCCGAATCGACGCGGTAAAGATCGGCATGCTGACGAACGCGGACATCGTGCGTGCGGTGGCAGCGGCGCTGCGCCGCTATCGGCCGGCGCGCATCGTGCTCGACACCGTCATGGTGTCCAAGAACGGCCATGCGCTGCTGTCGCCCGACGCAATCGCCGCGCTGCGTGACGAGCTGCTGCCTTTGGCGGGCCTCGTCACGCCGAACCTCGACGAAGCCGCCGCGCTCCTGGGCGTCGACGCACGGGCTAACGACGAAGCCGCCATGCGGCAACAAGGGGAAGCGCTACGCGCACTCGGTGCGCGTGCCGTCCTCATGAAAGGCGGACATTTGGGCGGCGCCGAGAGCCCCGATTGGCTCATCGACGAAACCGGGGGCCACCGGCTCGGCGCCGCGCGCATCGACGTCAAACAGACTCACGGCACGGGCTGCACCTTGTCGGCCGCCATCGCCGCGCTCATCACGCAACGGCCCGACTGGCTTAGTGCCGTGACCGACGCCAAAGCGTATCTGCTGGGTGCATTACGCGAGAGCACGCGTCTGGAAGTCGGCACAGGCATTGGCCCACTCCATCATTTGTATCGGTGGTGGTAACGGGCGCGCTTGAGCCCCTGAACGCCTGCCTGAAGCCCTGAAATCTGGACACGGCTCTCTGCCCCGACTTTCAAACTCAGGCTTAGGCGGTCCCCCGCGCATAGGCGCTCGCCTGCTCGGGCCATTCGTCGGGTACGACGAATCCGCGCTCGGTTTCGTACCAGCACTCGGGCGCCAGCACCCCGCGCCCGAACCCGGCGATCATGACCGGGCCGGTCGCCTGTGCGAGCCGTTCGCTCATTGCCTCCGCTGTCGTCAAACCCACCGCCTCGACGTCCCCGTTCGCAATGGCCGGCCGCGGCGCAAGCCATGCGAGGCGCGGCAACGGCGCCCAGCGCGCGCCATCGCGGCTCGCGTGCAAGGCGGGCCAGTCGCTGCGAGTCACCCAAAAACCGCGGTGATGCAACGGGTCGATCGATGACGCGACCGGCACGGTTGCGCCCCACCGGTAGAACAGCCAACCCTTGACGAACATCTGCGGCTGCCACGGGCCCAGATGGCCCAACGCCGAGAACTCTTCTCGCGCCGACAACGGCAACTGATGCCCGAGCAAATGCGCAAGCTTCAGGTCGAAACGATCTTGGAGACTGGGGCCGACATAATCAGCCAACTCGGCACGCTCGCCGCCCGCATGCAAATAGCATTTGACGGCCAACTCCCAGTGCAGCCGACGGCCGCTCGCGGTCTCGACCAGAAAGTCGCATTCGCCGATCGTCCGCCCGGCTAGCCGCAACGCGACGTTCGCAGCGACGAGCCGGCAGGCCGGGCCCTGCTGCAAGAAAAAAGCGAGCAGACATTCGGCGTAGCGCCCGAGCCGCAGCGTGCGCGTCGCCGCCACCGTCTGATGCAACGCGGCCGGATGGCGATCGAGTTCGTGCAACCAGGCCAGGGTGGCCGCCTCCTCCTGCGCTGTCTCGAACACATCGGCGAGTTCGCCGGCGGGCGGCTGCGCGCGGAGCAACGGGACGCTGAACAACAGCCACGCCAAATCGCGAACGAGCGGATCCGACAATGCGCGTTGCAGCGCAGCGAGCACGGCGGCTGGATCGGCGGCCGGCTCCAGCGCGCTCATCGCGGCGCCTGTTCCTCGGCCAGCGCTTGCCGATAGGTGTCATGGGCAAGGCACAGATCGACCCACGCCTTCGCCTTGTCCGGCAAGCTGCGCAGCAAGTACGCGGGGTGGTAGGTGACGATGACGGGCACATCCTCGTAGCGATGCACACGGCCGCGCAGCGACGAAATGCTGGCATCGGTCTTAAGCAGGCTTTGCGCGGCCACGCGTCCCAGCGCGACGATGACTTTGGGCTTCACCAAGCCCACTTGGCGCTGCAAATACGGCTCGCAACGGGCCACTTCGTCGGGCTCGGGATTTCGATTGCCAGGCGGCCGGCATTTGACGACATTCGCGATATAAACGTTATCGCCGCGCGCGAGCGAGAGCGCGCGCAGCATACTGTCGAGCAGCTTGCCCGCCTGCCCGACGAACGGCTCGCCTTGCTTGTCCTCGTTTTCGCCGGGCGCCTCACCGATCAGCATCCAATCGGCCGCGCGATCGCCCACACCGAACACGGTGTTCGTGCGCTTTTCGCAAAGCCGGCAACGCTCGCATACCGATACGCGCGCTTCCAACTCGTCCCAGCCGAGCATCGCGACACCACCGACATTGCGCTCCGCGCCAGCGGAATCGGAACCGGATTCGGAATCGAAATCCGCGAAACCGGGCATGGCCGGCGGCGCGGGCTCGAGATCGTCCCAAGCCGATTCGGCGGTGGGTGGCTCGGCTGCTACGGGCCTGCTTTCATCGGGTGCCGAAAGCGTCGGACGCGCGCGAGCAGGCTCCGGCTCGGGCGCCAACGGCCGGTCTCCCCCGAATTCCGCGCCCGCATTGGACCGATCGGACGCGTGTTGCGCCTGCGACAGCGCGACCGCCTGCGCGACGGCAGGCCGGACCGACGCGCGTTCGTGTTCGAACTCGTGCGCAGCAGTTGCATGAACGGCGGCGGTTTCCCGCACCGCCTCGACCGATTCCGAAGCTACCGGCTCCGGCAGGACCGCACCCGGGCGATTCGACGCCGTGCGCCGCACCCACAGCGTCCCGAGACCCAAGGTCTCGAGCGCGGCTTCATCGAGCGCCATCAATCGCCCTCCTTCGAAAACATATAGCGCATGACCAGCGCATCTTCGCGGCCGTGGCGCCGCGCAGGATAGTAGTTCTTGCGCCGGCCGATTGTCGTGAATCCGAACCGCTCGTACAACCGCAGCGCGCGCACGTTGGACGGCCGCACCTCGAGCAGCAAGCCGAGCAGCTGTTTGCCGCGCGTGATGCGCACGGCCTCGCGCAGCAGAGCGAGGCCCGCCCCCGTCCCCTGAACCTGCGGGGCAACGCACAGATTGAGCAGATGCATTTCGTCGACGACAGGCATCAGCACGCAATAGCCGATGAGCGCCCCCGAGACGTGCCGCATGCAAATGCAGAAATAACCGTTGCGCAGCGAATCTTCGAAATTACCGCGCGACCAGGGGAACTCATATGCGTCCTGCTCGACGGCAGCCACCTCGTCCAAATCGGCTTCCGTCATGGGCGAGAGGTAGCGGTCGGCCAGCAACACCCCGCTCATCACGCCTCCTGCCCGCCGCGTGCCGCACGCGCGGCAAGACGTTCGGCCGTCGTTTGCGCCACTTTATCGCGCACATACTCGGGCGCGGCGTGATCGGCAGCGACGACTCGCCCCGCTCGATATGCACGCAACGCCGCGAATGCCAAGGGTTGCGCATGTGGCAGCGCCTCGCGATCGACGACGCGCGCGTGCTCGGCGACAGCCAGGCGCGCGCCGAACGCATCGGCCGCATTCCCGGCAAGCGCAAACGGCACGTCGGGAACGACCAAGGCTTCAGGGGTGCCCAGCGACGACGGCGTCACCGTTCGCCATTCGCCGGCAGCGACGTCCCATGCATAGTCCGCCCAGTACACCTCATCCATCCGCGCGTCGAGCACGGCCAAGACACGTGTGACCGACGGATCGCGCAAGCGCGCGCTTTCGGCGCAGATCAGCAGCGTGCCGATCGGCACCACGGGAACGCCGAGCCCGAACGCGAGCCCTTGGGCAACGCCGGTGGCCGTGCGCAAGCCCGTAAACGAGCCGGGGCCCGAACCGAACGCGACGGCGTTGCACTGTCCGAGCGCTAGCCCCGCTTCGTCGAACAATTCGCGCACGGCCGGCAGCACGCGTGTACTGGACACGGGGCCCGTCGCTTCATGCCGCGTCCAAACGCGTGGGGTCGCGGCCTGGGAGGCCCCGGAGGCCGCCGAGGGCGCCTCCGAGGAAATCAGTGCGACCGAGCAATATTCGGTCGACGTATCGAGAGCAAGCAGCACGGTTGAAGTCATGGGCGCTATTGTAATGCGGCTCGTGCGGCGCCCCGCCGCTCGTCTCGCGTCCGCCCGCGTTTGGAAGCATCGCTCGAGCTTTCGAGCGCCAACGCTTGCTATGATCGGCGGCCTTATCGCTTTCGCACGGGAGAAAAGATCGTGAGCAACGTCGATGCACAGTTCGAGCAAGCGCAGGTGGACGTCAAGAGCCTGTCCGAGAAACCGGGGAATATGACCCTGCTGCGTCTGTACGCGCTCTTCAAGCAAGCCACGGAAGGCGATGTGCACGGCGACAAGCCCGGCTTCGCCGATATCGTCGGCAAGTACAAGTACGATGCATGGGCCTCGCTCAAGGGCACCGCCCAGGATGTGGCGAAACACCAATATGTCGAGCTCGTCGAATCGCTGAAGAACGGCACCGCCAGCTGAGCGCCGCTCGCGCGTGCTCCCCGCGCGCAATTGCATCGGCGCTGGTTCGCGTCTGCGCGCCTACGCGTCCGCGCGTCTAGTCCAACAATAATCGCCGGCCGGGTTCGGCTCGTCCGCCGGGCCCCTTCGCGCCGCTGCGCTTCTAAAGGTGGCGCAGCGTAGCAAAAACCCTTATAATGCGGATCACGCTTCGCCCGCCGGCCTACATTGGTGTGTGTGCAGCGTGCCGTAGCGTTTTGCTCCAATCCAGTTTAGAACCTGTCCCCTTCCGCCTAGGCCCTCATCGGCCGTCTCATACCAGGCTGGCGGCGATGCCATTGCGGCGTCCCGTACCCGATACAGCTTCTAACGAAAAGCTCGCATCTATTCGCGAGCTGCCCCCGTTTTTCGATTTGCTCGCGTGCACCTGCATGCTGAATCCGACGACTTGGGTAATGCCGATTGGCGCCGACGCCTTTGTTTGCCGTCTTCTTAGGATTCTCATGACTTCGAGCTTCGATTCCAGCCCGCTGAACGCCATTGCCGATCGCGCCATTGCCCAGCCCGACGCTACGCCCGCCGATACGGCGCCCGTAGTAGCCGCGGCTACCGTTGATGCCCCCACCGATGTACCGTCGGGCCCCACTTTCGCCTCGCTCGGCCTGTCGCCCGAAATCATTTCGGCGCTGACGGCTGCAGGCTATGTCGCTCCCACGCCCGTTCAACAGCGCGCCATTCCCGCCGCCATCGCCGGACGCGATCTGCTCGTTTCGAGCCCGACGGGCTCGGGCAAGACGGCGGCTTTCATGCTGCCGGCCATCGAGCGCTTCGCGCAAGTGCAAAAGAAGCAACCGGTCGAACCGCGCGAAGCCGGTGGCGATCGCCGCCCCCGTCGCGGCCCGCCGGTCGCCCGCCCGGGCCTGCTGGTGCTGACGCCCACGCGCGAACTGGCCATGCAAGTGACCACCGCCGCCTCCACTTACGGCAAGCATCTGCGCCGGCTGCGCACGGTTAGCATTCTCGGCGGCGTCGCGTACGGTCAGCAATTGATGCTGCTCGCGAAGAACCCTGAAATTCTCGTGGCGACGCCTGGCCGTCTGCTCGATCACCTCGAGCGTGGCCGTATCGATCTGTCGCAACTGCAAATACTCGTCCTCGACGAAGCCGATCGCATGCTCGACATGGGCTTCATCGACGACATCGAAACGATCGTGGCCGCAACGCCCGCCACGCGCCAGACGATGCTGTTCTCGGCAACGCTGGACGGCAAGATCGGCTCGCTGACGAATCGTCTGCTGAAGGACCCGGAGCGCATCGAAATCGCCCGTCAGATGGAATCGAGCTCGAACATCGCGCAGACGGTTCACTATGTCGACGACCGCGAACACAAGGAACGCCTGCTGGACCACCTGCTGCGCGATTCCGCACTCGATCAAGCCATCGTCTTCACGGCGACGAAGAGCGAAGCCGACCAACTGGCCGGCCGCCTCGCGGACGCAGGTTTCTCGTCGGCCGCGCTGCACGGCGATCTGCCGCAAGGCGCGCGCAACCGTACGATTCGCGCGTTGCGCGAGCGTCGCGTGCGCGTGCTCGTGGCGACGGACGTCGCCGCGCGCGGTATCGACATCCCCGGCATCACGCACGTCTTCAACTACGATCTGCCGAAGTTCGCCGAAGATTACGTGCACCGCATCGGCCGTACGGGCCGCGCGGGACGTTCGGGCATTGCAGTGAGCCTCGTGCATCACGCCGAGCAAGGCGCACTGAAACGCATCGAGCGTTTCGTTCGTGCCCCGCTGCCGGTCAACGTGATCGAAGGGTTCGAGCCGCGCAAGTCCGCGCCGGCGCGCACCGGCACGGGCCGTGGCCGTCCGGGCGGCGGTAACGCCGGTGGCCGACGTTTCGGTTCGAGCAACACCGGTGCTTCGCGCAGCAACGGCAACGGCAACGGCGACAGCCGCAGCGGCAATGGCTTTGGCGGTGGCAACAGCTTCGGCGGCGGCCGCGGCAATTCGACTGGCGCGCCGCGCAGCGGCTATGGCGCTCGCGATGGCCAAGCCCGTCGCAGCGACGGCCAGCGCGGCGCCCGCCGCAGTGGCTAAGCCCTTCGGCGCCTAACTGCGTCGTACTCGAAAACCGGTGCTCGATGCACCGGTTTTTTTTCGCCTCGAGAAACGCTAACCACTAATCGGACCGCTCAACGGACGACTCTACGGAGCGCACCGAAGCGCACCGGAGCGCGAGCACCTTCCCCCGACGCCGCTGCCGCTTTCCAACAACCACCGCGGCCATCGACGGTGGCGGCCGAGAATGGAACCCGCTTGGAAGTCGCTCACCCTGCGTTCGGGCCCCATTTCCACGATGCGAAATGAGCTTTTGCCTCGTAAAAATTTGTGTTGCGTGGCACAAGAGAAGGCGTTGCAACATGGAAAACGCCATTTCTCATTGCGAAAATATAACAATAACTCATTGATCCTTAACGACAAAAATCATTATAAAAACGTTCGGATTCGCCTATTCCCCGCACTTCGAATTGCCTAGACTCTTATATAAGAGTTCGCAGCCAAACGAGCCGCGACCAGCGAGATACCCGTTCTCTCTCTTTCAGGCAACCAGGAGCCCACCATGTCACGCCAACAGCAAGCACAGCAACTGCAGCAGCAATGGGAAGCCGATCCGCGCTGGAAAAACATCAAGCGCGGCTACACGGCGGAAGACGTCGTGCGCCTGCGCGGCTCGATCCAGCCGGAACACACGCTCGCCAAGCGTGGCGCCGAAAAGCTGTGGAGCCTGGTCAACAACGAACCGTTCGTGAACGCACTCGGTGCATTGACGGGCAATCAGGCGATGCAGCAAGTGAAGGCCGGCCTCAAGGCGATCTACCTGTCCGGTTGGCAAGTCGCAGGCGATGCGAACGTGGCCGGCGAAATGTACCCCGACCAATCGCTCTATCCGGCCAACTCGGTGCCGCTCGTCGTGAAGCGGATCAACAACACGCTGACGCGCGCCGATCAGATTCAATGGTCAGAAGGCAAAAACCCCGGCGATGAAGGCTACGTCGATTTCTTCGCCCCGATCGTGGCCGATGCCGAAGCCGGCTTCGGCGGTGTGCTCAACGCGTTCGAACTGATGAAGGCCATGATCGAAGCCGGCGCTTCGGGCGTCCACTTCGAAGATCAATTGGCGTCGGTCAAGAAATGCGGCCATATGGGCGGCAAGGTGCTCGTGCCGACGCGTGAAAACGTGGCGAAGCTCACGGCGGCGCGTCTCGCAGCCGACGTGTGCGGCGTATCGACCGTCCTGGTGGCCCGCACCGATGCCGAGGCGGCCGATTTGATCACGTCCGACGTCGACGAAAACGACCGTCCGTTCCTGACGGGCGAGCGCACGGTGGAAGGCTTCTACCGCACGAAGCCGGGCCTCGAGCAAGCCATCTCGCGTGGCCTCGCCTATGCGCCTTATGCAGACCTGATCTGGTGCGAAACGGGCAAGCCCGATCTGGAGTATGCGAAGAAGTTCGCCGAGGCGATCCACACGCAATTTCCCGGCAAGCTGCTCTCGTACAACTGCTCGCCGTCGTTCAACTGGAAGAAGAACCTCGATGACGCGACGATCGCGAAATTCCAGAAGGAATTGGGGGCGATGGGCTACAAGTTCCAGTTCATTACGCTGGCGGGCTTCCATGCGCTCAACTACTCGATGTTCAACCTCGCACACGGCTATGCCCGCTCGCAGATGAGCGCGTTCGTCGAACTGCAGCAGGCCGAGTTCGCCGCCGCCGAAAAGGGCTTCACGGCCGTCAAGCATCAGCGCGAAGTGGGCACGGGCTACTTCGATGCCGTCACACAAACGGTCGAGCGCGAAGCCTCGACGACGGCGCTGCACGGTTCCACCGAAGACGAACAGTTCTTCGACACGAAAAAGGTGGCATAAACGACAGGACTCGCGAGGGGACCAGGGAGACCGCGCGCCCCGCATGCGATGAGCATGCGGGGCTGCGCCTTTGGTGCGGACACGCGTCGCGGCCTAAGCCGGCATCGCCCGGACGGACGGCCATTGCGCACGCCGTCAGCGATAGACGATCACCGGAATCTTCGTATGCGTGAGGACACGTTGGGTCTCGCTGCCGATCAGCAGGCTACCGAGCCCCCTGCGCCCATGCGAAGCCATGAAGATGACGTCGCATCCGCCCTGCTCCGCGGCTTCGATGATGCCCAGGTAGGGGGACGGATGCACGCTGGTTTGACTGGAGCACGGCACGCCGGCGCCATGCGCGGCCGCTTCGATCTCGTCCAAATGATCGCGGGCTTCGCGCTCGCTGCGTGCTTGAAAGTCGTCCGGCTGCTCGATGATCACATCCGTGAAGGGCGAGTACGGGTACTGCGGCAAGCAGGCGTAGGCGGTAATGCGGGCACCGACCGTCCGTGCGAGATCGATGGCCCCCTCGATCGCCATTTTCGACAGCTCGGAACCGTCGGTCGGGACCAGTATGTGCTTGAACATAACGCCTCCCTCGTCGGCGAATCGCGCACGAACGCACCCTATGCGCGGTGGATCGGCCGCATCACGCGCCACGGCGCGGGCACGCTCAAGTCGATTGTAGTGCCGCGCTCGACGCGCGGCGAAGCCGCCTCGGGTGAGCCCGCATATCGGAAACCCGCGCGCCGACACCGTCGCTGCTCATCGCCGGCCAGCACCCGGCTCTATTGCCAGTAGCCGGGACGCTCATAGGTATGCTTCAAGTAATCGAGAAACAGCCGCACGCGCAACGGCAAATGCCTACGTTGCGGGAATACGGCGTGGATGCCGATCGGCGGTGCGGCGAACGCATCCAGCACTGTGACCAGCCGGCGCGCGGCGATGTCCTCCCCCGCTTCCCACGACGAACGCCAGGCGAGGCCGTGTCCGGCCAGACACCACTCGTGCAAGACGGCCCCATCCGAGCATTCGAGCGTACCCGAGACTTTGATCGACACCACCTTACCGTCGTGCTGAAACATCCAGCCGCGTTGCTGATTGACGCCCGCCGCCAGTGCCAGGCAGTTGTGATGCGCGAGATCGGCGAGCGTTTGCGGCGTGCCATGCCGTGCCAGATAGACCGGCGCCGCCACGCAGACACGGCGGTTTTCCGCGAGCCGCAGCGACACCAGCGAGGAATCGGGCAGCTCGCCGAAGCGCACCGCACAGTCGAACCCTTCATTGACGAGATCGACCATGCGGTCCGACAGATCGAGCGCGATCGACACTTCGGGATGAGCGGACGCAAACGCCGGGATCAGCGGCGCGACATGTTTGCGCCCGAAGCCTGCCGGCGCGGACAGGCGGACATGGCCGCTCGCCTTCACCCCGCCTTCCGATACGCTCGCCTCCGCATTTTGCATGTCGTTCACGATCCGCTGGCAGTCCTCCAAGAAGGCCGAGCCTTCGAACGTCAACGTGAGCTTGCGCGTCGTGCGCACGAGCAGCTTCACGCCCAGCCGCTCCTCCAGTGCGTCGAGCCGGCGCCCGATGACGGCAGGCGCGACGCCTTCGGCTTGCGCCGCGGCCGACAGGCTGCCCTTGGCCGCAACGGACACGAATGTTTCGATTTGCTTGAAGCGCGACATGGTACCCGTCTTCCCAGAACGATCGATCGCGGCATTATGTATCAAAAAGTCAAAGATAAAGTGACGTTTGCGGTCTTTTTGAAACCATCAAGTCACAAATAGAATACGTACCGGATCTCAAGAAAGGAGCCGTTGGCCATGACATCGTCGCGACGTTTTCCGAAAGCCGTGCTGTTCGATGCGTACGGCACGCTGTTCGACGTGCATTCGGTGGTGGCCGCGGCCGAGCAACTGTTCCCCGGACACGGCGACGCGCTCTCGCAGCAGTGGCGCCTGAAGCAAATCGAATATTCGCAGCTACGCACGCTGGCCGATCCCAGCGGGTCGCATTACAAGCCGTTCTGGGACGTGACGCTCGATGCGTTGCGCCATGCGGCGCGGCGTCTGCGTTTACCGCTCGACGCCGCCGGCGAGAAGCGGCTGATGGACCAATATGCGTGCCTATCCGCGTTTCCCGATACCGCACCCGCCTTGCGCGCGCTGCGGGAATACGGGGCCGCGCAAAATGGCCGCGCGCTGGGCCTGGGCATCTTGTCCAACGGGAATCCGGCGATGCTCGACATCGCCGTCAAGAGCGCCGGCATGGCCGGCTCGTTCGATCACGTGCTGTCCGTCGACACGGTCCGCGCCTACAAGCCCGCGCCGTCGGCCTATGCGCTGGGCCCGCGTGCGTTCGACGCAAGCGCCCGCGAGATCGTCTTCGTTTCGTCGAACGGGTGGGACGTGGCAGGCGCCGGCTGGTTCGGCTACACGACTTTTTGGATCAACCGAACCGGTGCGCCGGTCGAAGAACTGGAATCGACACCGCGCGGCATCGGCACCGGCATGTCCGACCTCGTCGACTTCGTAAAGGCGCTCGCGCTGACTGAAAAAGATTGAAGCGATCGTGCGCGCGCCCCCAGCCCGGACGTGCGCACGGCGCCGAATTGTTGCCATCTGACCGACCTAAGGAGACTTTCCATGGCGAACACGCTGTCGTTACCCCAAGGTATGCAAATCGCCGGCGCCATCAAGCCCGGCTTCGAGACCATCCTGACACCCGAGGCGCTCGCGCTCGTCGCCGAGCTGCACCGCACGTTCGAGCCGCGCCGCCGCGAGCTGCTGCGGCGCGCGCCGAGCGCACGCAGCGGCTCGATGCCGGCGAGCGTCCCGATTTCCTCGCCGAAACGAAGGCGATCCGCGAAGGCGACTGGAAGATCGCGCCGCTGCCGGAGGACGCTGCGAATGCCGCCGCGTCGAAATCACCGGCCCGGTCGAGCGCAAGATGGTCATCAACGCGCTCAACTCCGGCGCCGACTCCTACATGACCGACTTCGAGGATTCGAACTCGCCGAACTGGGACAACCAGATCACGGGCCAGATCAATCTGAAGGACGCCGTGCGCCGCACGATCTCGCTCGAACAGAACGGCAAGACATACAAGCTGAACGACAAGATCGCGACGCTGTCAGTGCGTCCGCGCGGCTGGCACCTCGACGAGAAGCACGTGACGGTCGACGGCCAGCGCGTGTCCGGCGGCATCTTCGACTTCGCGCTGTTCATGTTCCACAACGCGAAGGAGCTGCTCGCGCGCGGCGCCGGCCCGTACTTCTATCTGCCGAAGATGGAGAGCCACCTCGAAGCGCGCCTGTGGAACGACATCTTCGTGGCGGCGCAAGAACGAGCTCGGCCTGCCGCGCGGCACGATCAAGCGCGACGGTGCTGATCGAGACGATCCTCGCCGCGTTCGAGATGGACGAGATCCTGTACGAGCTGCGCGAGCACAGCGCGGGCCTGAACGCCGGCCGCTGGGACTACATCTTTTCGGCTGCATCAAGAAGTTCAAGATCGACACGGATTTCTGCCTCGCCGACCGCGCGCAAGGTCACGATGACCGCGCCGTTCATGCGCGCCTACGCGCTGCTGCTGCTGAAGACCTGCCACAAGCGCAATGCGCCGGCGATCGGCGGCATGAGCGCGCTGATCCCGATCAAGAACGATCCGGCGACGAACGAAAGCGC
This sequence comes from uncultured beta proteobacterium, assembly GCA_963838695.1. Lineage (GTDB taxonomy): Bacteria > Pseudomonadota > Gammaproteobacteria > Burkholderiales > Burkholderiaceae > Trinickia. The sequence goes on from CAWIRZ010000022.1 coordinate 74,850, forward strand.
GATGGCCGGCGTGCGCTCGCGACAAGACGCGCGATGCCACCGACGGCTACGACGGCGGCTGGGTCGCGCACCCGGGCCTGGTGCCGAGTCGCGATGGAAGAGTTCGTCGACGGTGCTCGGCGACAAGCCGAACCAGATCGACAAGCAGCGCCCCGACGTGCAAGTGACGGCCGACCGACCTGCTCGACTTCCGGCCCGAAGCGCCGATCACCGAGGCCGGCCTGCGCAACAACATCAACGTCGGCATCCACTACCTCGGCGCCTGGCTCGCCGGCAACGGCTGCGTGCCGATCCACAACCTGATGGAAGACGCGGCGACGGCCGAGATCTCGCGCTCGCAGGTGTGGCAGTGGATCCGCTCGCCGAAGGGCATGCTCGACGACGGCCGCAAGGTCACGGCCGAGCTGGTGCGCGCGCTGATCGCGCGAAGAACTGGCCGAAGATCAAGGAGGCGGTCGGATGGCGACACGCAACCGTACGATCGCGCGGCGCAGATCTTCGAGAAGATGTCGACGTCGGAAACGTTCACCGAGTTCCTGACGCTGCCGCTATACGAAGAAGTTTAAGGCGGCAAGGTTGGTACCGAGCGCGGCGGTGGCCTAGCGCCCCGTCGCTACACGGGCCGTGAAGCGCGATTGCCTCGCGCGGCACAGCCCGTTTTTCTTGGCTGCGCTCGATCAGCTACCGTACTTCAAGGCGGCGACCGAGTCGCGCGCGAGGCGATAACTGACCCAATCGCCCGCTTGGATCCGCGTACGCCCGCCCACCGATACCTCGTCGACCGGGTAGAAAAAGCACGGCAGTTGCCGGCCTTTAACGGTCACGACGATTTCCCGCGATTTGAACACACCGTCGCCTCCCGGTTCGATGCCCTCGATCCGATCTAGCACCGGCACCAACGCCTCGTCGATCTCATAGACATCGCCCCGTACTGGTCCCGCCGCATCGTCCCGTACGAGCCCCGGATAATCGCCGAGATCGTACAACCGCCCCGCGACCGCTACCGGGCCGATCAACCTTGGCGCGCTCATGCCATGGCGCGCGGCCGCCAAGCCGATGTCGTTGATCTCACCGGCTCGCAGCGTGCCGTACACAAATACGTATCGCATTTGCCCCTCGTCCTTTTGTTGTGTGGATTTGCACGTCGCCGGTTGCGTGGCTCGGTTCAACACGTTGGACTTCGCCGGCGGACGCTCGGCGCCGAGCACGATGCGGGGAATGACGTCGCACCCTTTGCGCTCGGTTAGGGCATTATGCATGCCGAATAAAACGGACGCACATACAACATACAATAGTCGTCATCGCGTTTTCCGATGCGCGCCGTCTTTCATTTCGCCAACACTTCATCGTCTTGAACTCGAACGAACCCGCCGCGGCCTCGCGCGTGCTCCTACTCGATATTCCGCCTAGGGTCGCCCCCACGCGCGAGCATCCGATTCGCGTACGGGCGCGGCCCATGCCGGCCGGCGAACGGATTGCACTGCACGTGCATCCCTGGGCGCAGCTTGCCTACGCCTCGCGCGGCGTGATGCGTCTCGCCATCGAAGGCTGCACGTGGATGGTTCCGCCGTCACGCGCCATCTGGGTACCGCCGCGTGTACCGCATGAAGTTGTCGTGATCGAGGCGGCGTATCAGCGCACGCTCTACATCGACGAGTCCGTCGTGCCCCCGGGGCTCGACGCGTGCCGCGTCGTCGACGTGTCCGGCTTGCTGCGCGAGGCGATCGCCGCGCTCGATACCGACGGCCTGGATGCGGCACGCGAACGGCTGCTCGGCGCGCTGGCCCTCGACGAAATCATGCGGTCGGAACCGCTGCCGCTGTCGATCCCGATGCCCAAAGAGAAGCGGCTGCGCGCGCTGTGCGAGGCGCTGCTGGCCAATCCCGGTAACGCCGATCCGCTCGAGTATTGGGCAGCGACCGTCGGCGCGAGTGCGCGGACGATCGCCCGGCTGTTTCGCCAAGAACTCGGGATGAGCTTTTCGCAGTGGCGCCAGCAAGCGGTGCTGGCGCGCGCCATTCCGCTATTGAACCGTGGCCGGGCGCTGTCGCAGATCGCGCATGAATTGGGCTACCAGAGCCAGAGTGCCTTTTCCGCGATGTTCCGCCGTGCCTTCGGCGAGAGCCCCCGCGCATTCATGATGCGCGACGGCGGGCCGGTGCCCGAGCGTGCCGGGAGCGAAGACGACGTCGACGGCATGCTGGCGTCGTCGGAGCCCAGCTAACCCGCCGTCGCACTGCCGCGCTCGGCAAGGACGGGCGAGAGGAAGGCATTCGGTTTAGACCGGCCGCACCATGTGTCGAATCGCGCCCAATTGAGCAAGCCGAGGCCCGGCCAAGCGGTAGCCCATGCGCAGATATAAGCGCGCAGCAGGATTATCGACAAATACACGCAGTTGCAGCTCGCGAAGCCCGCGCTCGCGCGCCCAGTCATGCGAGGTCTCGAGCAGGAAGGTGCCCGCACCTTGGCCGCGATGGCCGGCCGCAATCTGGACGTCGCGGATATGCAGGGAAACGCCCTCCTGCGTCAGCCGCAAGATGCCGATCGGCTCATCGTCGATTTCGAGCACGAAGTTCTCGGACTCCTGCCAGCTTGCGAGAAACAAATCGGCCCGCCAAGCCAATCGATGCCGCTCGTAATAGCGGCCCATGTTGTTGTGCGTGAGTGCTTCGGCAAAAGCGAAATCGCTCATCGACGCCCTGCGAAGGTGAAACGGCGAGGGCGCGTGGTGCAAAGGCGCGTCGGTCGGATCGAACATCGTAGCCGGAACGAAAGAAATCGTGACCACAGTAAGGCAGCAGCATGCGAGTTGCAATGGCGGATTGACCCCTACCGCACGACAGCGCCACTATTTCGCTTGATACCACCATCGGCGTCATTTCACGCGCGCAAGAAAAAAGCCCGCTCGAGCATGACTCGGACGGGCTTTTTAATTTGGCGGAGTGGACGGGACTCGAACCCGCGACCCCCGGCGTGACAGGCCGGTATTCTAACCAACTGAACTACCACTCCAATCTTGCATCTTGGCTCGCGCACGTCGATCGTTTCCGCGAACCGCAGCGCCGTCGATCCGACAACGCCACCGATGTTTTGGCGTCCCCTAGGGGATTCGAACCCCTGTACTCACCGTGAAAGGGTGATGTCCTAGGCCTCTAGACGAAGGGGACAACAGGTACTGCTCAACTACTGCTTTCACTTTTATTGAAAAAGCCCGCTCAGTCGTACCTGAACGGGCTTTGTCTGGCGGAGTGGACGGGACTCGAACCCGCGACCCCCGGCGTGACAGGCCGGTATTCTAACCAACTGAACTACCACTCCAAAACCTGCCAATCATACTCACGAACGATCGCTCTCGTTCCGCAAGCCCGACGCCCCACTTTCAGTGAAGCATCGCGATGTTTGGCGTCCCCTAGGGGATTCGAACCCCTGTACTCACCGTGAAAGGGTGATGTCCTAGGCCTCTAGACGAAGGGGACAAAATCGTTTCACTACTGCTTTTTCGCGTTGAATTTTCGTCAACAGCGAAGAGCGCTATTCTAACTCGTCGATCGGCGTTTGTGAAGTTTTTTCTTTCGTCTACCGCCCTTCGAAAGCACTTCAACACCGCCCGCGAGCCCCATCGCGCAATATTGCACTACGCGCGATTACTGGAACAGCAGAGCCATGAATTATACGCACGTGTTACGTATCCACGCAAGGATTTTTCGGAGAGCGGCATCCCCTCCTGGAAGGAGCGCGCCGCCTGCTCTTGATACAGATACAGCCGACCTTGCGGACGGTTAGCTGATATCGACAAGCGATCCGAGAAGGCGAGGCGCTCCCGGAGACCGGAGACTAACGGGTCGAGCCGACGGCGAATGGAGTGTGGAGTATGAAATGCGCAGCGACGTTTTATCGATCGCTGAAAAAGACAAAGCCTCGATTTCTCGAGGCTTTTCTGACTGTTCTGGACCGCCCCAAGATCGGGTGGTGGAGGTAAGCGGGATCGAACCGCTGACCTCTTGCATGCCATGCAAGCGCTCTCCCAGCTGAGCTATACCCCCTTGCAGAACAGAAACGAGAGTATATGGTGCTCTATCCGTCTTGTAAATACCCTTGCCGCCGATTTTTTTGCATGCTTTGCGAAACGACCGTCGAAGGGTTGGCTCGGGTTGAACTCGTTACGCAGCGAGCGCGCCTTCGATGCGGCTCACCACGCACTCGCGCCCGAACAGCACCAGCACGGCATCGATCGACGGCGTGTGCGTTGTGCCGGCGACGAGCAAGCGCACGGGCATCGCAAGCTGCGGCATCTTGAGCTTGTGCGCGCGCAAGCGTGGCCTTCAATGCGGCAGCGACGCCCTCCTTCGTCCATTCGCAGCTACGCAGTGCAGTAGCCAGCTCCGCCAACGCGGGACGCACCGCATCGGTCAGATGCTGCGCCACGGCCTCGGGCTCCGGCGCCGGCGTGCGATAGAACATCGCCGCGTTCTCGACGATCTCTTTGATCGTGTTCGCGCGATCCTTCATCAGCCCGATCACCGCTGCCGTATCGGGGCCTTGTGCGAGCGCCGCGTCGGCGATACCGATTTCGGTGAAGAACGGCTTGGCCAACTCGGCAAGGCGCGCATTGTCGGCTTCCTTGATGTAGTGGTTGTTGAGCCAGTTCAGCTTGTTGTGATCGTATTGCGCAGGCGACTTGCCGAGGTGATCCAGATCGAACCACTCGATGAACTGCTCGCGCGAAAAGACTTCGGCGTCGCCGTGCGACCACCCCAAGCGCGCCAGATAGTTGAGCACGGCCTCGGGCAAATAGCCGGCATCGCGATAACCGATGACGCTCATCGCGCCGTGCCGCTTGCTCATCTTCTCGCCCCGCCTCGTTCAACACCGTCGGCAGGTGGGCGTAGACAGGCGCCTGACCACCGAGCGCGCGCAAGATGTTGATCTGGCGCGGCGTGTTGTTGACGTGATCGTCGCCGCGAATCACGTGCGTGATACGCATATCGAGATCGTCGACCACCACGCAGAAGTTGTACGTCGGCGTACCGTCGGGCCGGGCAATCACCAGATCGTCGAGTTCGTCGTTCGAGATTTCCACGGGCCCTTTTACGGCATCGTCCCACGCCACCACGCCGCCAATCGGATTCTTGAAGCGGATCACGGGCTCGACACCGGCCGGCGGCGTCGGCAACGTCTTGCCCGGCTCCGGACGCCAGGTGCCGTCATAGCGCGGCTTCTCGCCGGCCTCGCGCTGGCGCTCGCGCAACGCCTCGAGCTCTTCCATCGACATATAGCAGCGGTATGCCAGCCCCTGTTCGAGCATTTGCGCGACGACTTCGCGATACCGGTCCATGCGCTGCATTTGATAGAACGGGCCTTCGTCGAAGTCCAACCCCAGCCACGCCATGCCTTCGAGAATGGCGTCGACCGATTCGGCCGTGGAGCGCTCGACGTCCGTATCCTCGATCCGCAGGATGAACGTGCCCTGCATCTTGCGCGCGAACGCCCACGGATAAAGCGCGGAGCGAATGTTTCCGAGGTGGATGAACCCGGTGGGGCTCGGAGCGAAACGGGTACGGACAGTGGTCATAGATAGCGTCGGTAGTTCGACGGCATGGGCACGAGCCGCATGCCGTCGAGCGAAAAGAAATAGACGGCAATTATACCCGGCGCCCTGCTCTGCTCGCCCGCTGCGGACCGAACCGCCCGAGCCGAGGCAGGGCTCAGCCGCGCCTAATCGCTTTGCCGTATGATGTGCGCGCGCCGCGTCCCGCGCGGCGTGCCGGCTCGCCTTGTCCCCGCGTCCGGCGCATCGATGCCCGTCGCTTTCGACGCGCTGCTGGAGATAACTTGAAAACGTCTTCCCCTCGACTGACCCGCCGCGGTTTTTCCATCGCCTGTGCATCGGCCCTGCTCGCGGCCTGCGCCTCACCCGCTACCCGCACCACGGCCGAATCGAACGCCACACCGGTCCGGCCGCCGGCCGCCCCCAAGCCCCTTCGCATCGGGCTCGCACTGGGCGGCGGCGCCGCACGCGGCTTCGCTCATATCGGCGTCATCAAAGCGCTTGAAGCGCGTGGCGTGCAGATCGACATTGTGTGCGGTACGAGTGCCGGCTCAGTGGTCGGTGCGCTCTACGCCTCGGGCATGAGCGGCCTGCAAATCAACAAGCTGGCGTTGACGATGGACGAAGCATCGATCAGCGATTGGGCCATGCCGTTTCGCACGCGCGGGTTCTTGCAAGGCGTCGCGCTGCAGAACTATGTCGATACGACCTTGCACCACCGGCCGATCGAAAAGATGGTCAAGCCGCTCGGCATCGTCGCGACCGACCTTCGCAACGGTCAGCCGATTCTGTTCCAACGTGGAGACACGGGCATCGCGGTGCGGGCTTCGAGCAGCGTTCCGTCCATCTTCGAACCGGTGAAGATCGGCGGACACGAATACGTCGACGGCGGGCTCGTCAGCCCCGTGCCAGCTTCGTTCACGCGGAAGATGGGCGCCGACTTCGTGATCGCCGTCGATATTTCGGCCGATCCCGAAACAGCGCAAACCCAGAGTTCGTTCGACGTATTGCTTCAGACCTTTACGATCATGGGGCAAACCATCAAAACGTATGAACTCGAGCGATATGCCGACTTCGTCATTCGACCTGCCCTCACTGCCATGAGCGGCGCCGATTTCACGCATCGCAACGAAGCGATTCTCGCGGGCGAAGCTGCCGTCGCCAAGCTTTACCCGGAGTTGGAACGCAAGCTTGCGGAACGACGCGCGGGCACGGCCGCGGCGGCTTGAGTACGGCTTGAGTACGGCTTGAGTACGGCTTGAGTACGGCTTGAGTAGCGGCTTGAGCGGCTCAAGCCACTTGAGTGCGCCTAAGCGGCGGCTCGGCCACACGTAGGAATGCGCCCATACGGGCGCATATAAGCAAAAGCCCGCTATGGAGCGGGCTTTGCGCAGTTTGCATCTTCGGGACCGGAACAGCCAACTGCAGCTTATCGTCTCCGGCCAAACCCATCCAAATCCGTGGATCGGTTAATTGCCGCCGACGCTGCCTGCGTCGCCGCCCGCGGCCGGATCGCCACCGAGCGTCGCGCTGACACGCTTGCGGAAATCGTCGGCCTTGATCGGGAAGGCCGTTTCGATACGGCGCGCGCCCGTGAAGCGCTTTTCCCAATAACCGTCGTCTAGATCGTCGACGCGGATCGTGCTGCCCGTCGAAGGCGAATGCACGAACTTGTTGCCGCCGATGTAGATGCCGACGTGCGAGAAGCTGCGGCGCATCGTATTGAAGAAGACGAGATCGCCTGGTTTGAGATCGGCCATCCGGACCTTTTCTCCGACGCGGCTCATCTCTTCGGCACGGCGCGGCAGGGCCAGACCCAGCGTGTCTTGAAACACGTAGCGCACGAAACCGCTGCAATCGAGCCCCGAATCGGGGGAGCTGCCGCCCCAACGATATCGGACGCCGATCATGTTCAGCGCACCCACAACGACATCGCCGGCCTTACCTGCCACGCCCGACAAGAACGCCTTGGCACGGCCGCTCGTGGTGGTGACGCTTTGGGCCGCAGTGGGGGAAGCGAGAGAAGAGGACGACGCATCGGATTCGATATGATCCGATGCCAGAGAACTAGATTGCAGCGAATTGTTCGTTTCGTCTGCGAACGCGCCGGTTGTTGCCGTTATCAATACGCCAACGAACATGCCGGCGACGACGCGCGTACAAGCCTGGGCAAAATATCGGTGCTGCATTGGTCGGTAGGTTTTGCTTAAGAATCAGTGAGCTGCGAGCGAATCGCGGAAAGTTTGGACGATACTAGCCACGATGTAACCGGTTGTCAAAACAAATTAAAAAAAACAATCGGGGTACCGTCACAATTGCCGTGATTCACTCTTGCAGGCTCGCGTCTAAGAGTTTTCGCGTATACGAATGCCGCGGATTGGAGAAGATTCTTTCCACGTCCCCCGTTTCGACGATCGCCCCGTTTTGCATGACGGCCACCCGGTGCGCCATCGCCCCGATCACGGCCAGATCATGGCTGATGAATACGAAGCCCAAGTTGTACTTGTGTTGAAGCGTGGTGAGCAGGGTCAAAACCTGCTGCTGAATGGAGACATCCAGTGCGCTGGTCGGCTCGTCGAGAACCAATAAGCGCGGTTCAAGCACGAGTGCGCGAGCAATCGCGATCCGTTGCCGTTGTCCGCCCGAAAATTCATGCGGATACCGAGCAAGCGCCGTCCGATCGATCCCCACTTCCCGCAATGCGGCGATGACCTTTTCGCGCCGCGCGGCCGCACCCAGCTGGGGCCGATGCAATGCGAGCCCCTCGCCGACGATGCGCTCGATCGTCTGGCGCGGCGAAAGCGAGCTAAAAGGATCTTGGAACACGACCTGCAGGTTCGAGCGCAGGCTCGTCTGTTCCCCGCCTCGATAGCTCGACAATGGCCGGCCTTGGAATTCGATCGCACCGTGCGCCGTACGCTGCAGCCCGAGCAGTGCCATCGCCAGCGTGGACTTGCCCGAACCCGATTCGCCGACGATGCCCAGCGTTTCGCCTTGGCGCACGCTCAAAGTAGCCCTCGATACGGCGTCGAAGCGGCCGGAGCGAAACCAGCCGCGCATGCCGGGCAGCTTCGTTGGAAACGATACGGATACATCCTGGGCATCGAGCAATACGGGGGCGATCGGCAGCACCGGAGTCACGCGGCGCTGTGGGCGGCTAGCGATCAAACGCTGCGTGTAGGGATGCTGCGGTGCCTCGAAAATCCGTTCGACCGGGCCGCTTTCGACGAGCACGCCGTGCTCCATGACCGCGACCCGCTGTGCGAATCGCCGCACGAGGTTGAGATCATGCGTGATGAGCAAGACGGCCATGCCGCGCTTTTTCGCCTCGTCGCGCTGGATGTCGAGCAACAGATCGACGATTTGGGCGCGAATCGTGACATCGAGGGCGGTGGTCGGTTCATCGGCCAGCAACAAGCGCGGACGGCATGCGAGCGCCATCGCGATCATCGCGCGCTGACGCTGGCCGCCCGATAGCTGGTGCGGGTAGCTGAGCACGCGTTTGTCGGGCTCGGTCACGCCCGTTCGCGCCAGCAGCTCGACGGCACGCACGCGGCCCTGTTGCGCCGATACGCCCTCGTGCGCAACGATCGTTTCGGCGATCTGCTCGCCCACCGTGAATAGCGGATTGAGCGCGGTCATCGGCTCCTGAAAGATCATGGCGATATGCGAGCCGCGCAGGCCCTGCATCGCGCGCTCGCTCTTGCCGAGCAGATCTTCCCCCGCGAAACGGATGGCGCCGCTCACCTGCGCGTCGCGCAGCAAGCGCAGGATCGCCAACGCGGTCACCGTCTTGCCCGAACCCGATTCGCCGACAAGCGCCACGCGCTCGCCCTGCCCGATCGCGAACGTCAAATCATCGACGGCGACAGTGTCGCCGAACGCCACACGCACATGGTCGAGTTCGAGCAGCGGTTCGTGCGCGGCGTGCGGAGCCGCTGCTTCGATGGGCGGTACGCTCATTGGTTGCCTCCGGCACGCATCGCATCGGCGATGCGCGTATCGAGCGCGTTGCGCAGTGCATCGCCCATGAACGTCAGCAGCAACAAGGTGACGACGAGCACGCCGAACGTCGATAACGAGATCCACCAAGCATCGAGATTGGCTTTTCCTTCGGCTAGCATTTCGCCGAGGCTGGGCGTCGGCGCGGGTACCCCCAGGCCGAGGAAGTCGAGGCTCGTCAACGCGAGAATCGATCCGCTCATTCGAAACGGCAGAAACGTGATGACAGGCGTCATGCTGTTGGGAAGGACGTGGCGCCAGATGATCTGCCAATTCGACAGACCGATTGCGCGAGCGGCGCGCACGTAGTCCTGGTTGCGGTTGCGCAGGCATTCGGCGCGGACGTAGTCGGACAAGCCGATCCACCCGAACAGCGACAGCAAGACGATGAGCAGCGGAAAGCTAGGTTCGAAGATCGACGCGAAGATGATCAGCAAATAAAGCTCCGGCAACGCGCTCCAGATTTCGATGAGACGTTGTCCGACGATATCGATGCGGCCACCGAAAAAGCCCTGCACGGCACCCGCGACGATCCCGATCACGCTGCCGATCAGCGTCAGCACCAGAGCGAACTCGACCGATACCCGAAAGCCGTACAACAACCGTGCGAACACGTCGCGCCCTTGCGCATCGGTGCCGAGCCAGTTTTCGTGCGAAGGCGGCGCGGGATTCGGCTCGCGCGAGAAATAGTTCAGCGTGTCGTAGTAGTAATGATTCGGCGGGTAGATCGCGAAATTGCCGGGCAACGTGAGGCGATGCCGGACGTACGGATCGAGGTAATCGGCCGGCGTCGGAAAGTCGCCGCCGAAGGCCGTTTCGGGGTAGTTCTTGACGATGGGGAAGTCATAGTGGCCGTCGTAGCGGACAACAAGCGGCTTGTCGTTCGACCAGAGCGGCCCGGCCAAGCTCGCCGCAAATGCGACGGCGAACAGCACGAGGCTCCAGTAGCCGAGCCGCTGCGCCTTGAACCGCCGCCACACACGGCGCATCGGCGAGGGGGAAGCGGGCAAGCCGGACAAGGCGCTGCGCGCCACGGCGTCGGTACCGGTACGGGGGCGAACTTGACTCAACGTTAGCGCTCCAGTCGTTCGAATTGAATGCGCGGATCGACCCAGACATAGCAAAGGTCGGAAATGAGCTTCGTGGCGAGCCCGATCAACGTGAAGAGATAGAGCGTGCCGAGTACCACCGGGTAGTCGCGCCGCACGACCGACTCGTACGACAGCAGCCCGAGGCCATCGAGCGAAAACAGCGTTTCTATCAGCAGGCTGCCGGTAAAGAACGCCCCGATGAAAGCCGCCGGAAATCCGACCACGAGCGGCAGCATCGCATTACGAAACACGTGTTTCCACAGCACTTTCTTCTCGCTCAAGCCTTTGGCGCGCGCGGTTAGGACGTATTGCTTCTTGATCTCGTCGAGAAACGCGTTTTTCGTGAGCATGGTGACGACGGCAAAGCTGCCGACGACGGAAGCCGTCACGGGCAGCGCGATGTGCCAAAGGTAATCGACGACTTTGCCGAGCGGGCTCAGTTGCGAGAAGTTGTCGGAGACCAAGCCGCGCAGCGGAAAGATCTGCAGGAACGAACCGCCGCCGAACAGCACCAGCAGCAACACGCCGAGCACGAAGCCCGGAATCGCGTAACCGACGAGCACCACGAGGCTCGTCGCGACGTCGAACGACGAACCGTTGCGCACCGCCTTGGCGATGCCGAGCGGGATCGAGATCAGGTACGTCAGAAAGAACGTCCATAACCCGATGCTGATCGAGACCGGCAGCTTCGAGACGACGAGCGACCACACGCTCTCATGATGAAAATAGCTCTGCCCCAAATCGAAGCGGGCGAAGCGCGACAACATGAGCCAATAGCGTGTGAGCGGCGGTTTATCGAAGCCGTAGAGCGCTTTGAGCTGAGCGAGCTGTTGCGCATCGACGCCGGTGTGCGCCCGCAGGCCGAACGGCGGCGCCTGCCCTTCCTGCGTCGCACCTTTGCGCAATTCGTAAACGGCTTGCTCGACGGGACCACCGGGCACGAACTGGATGACGACGAACGTCACCGTCAGCACGCCGAGGAGCGTCGGGATCATCAACAGCAACCGCTTGAGGATGTAGCTCCACATAATCGAGCACCGGTGGATGAGCGAAGAGCGATGTAAGGAAGGCGCGGAGAGCGTTAACGGGCCTCGCCGTCAGTGCGTCGCGGCCTGGCTTGCGCTCGGCGACGAGGGGGCAAACCACCACGTCGATACGATCCAGTCTTCCGCCGAATAGTACAGCGGCAGCGTCTGCGGGTAACGCAGCGAACGCGCGTAGGCAACGCGATGCGTGGCGTTGTACCACTGCGGCACGACGTAGTAGCCGTGCATCAGTACGCGATCGAGCGCGTGCGTGGCGTCGAGCAATTGGTCCTTCGTTTGCGCGCGCACCAAGCGTATGCAAGATCGCATCGACCGCCGGCGATTTCAGGCCCATCAAGTTGTCCGATCCTTGTTCGTCGGCCGATTTGCTGCCGAAGCGCGAGAGTTCTTCCGTCCCCGCCACCTGCACTTCGGGATAGCGCAACATCGTCATGTCGAAGTCGAACGTATCGTAGCGCTTTTGAATCAACGCGAAGTCGACCGTCCGGTAATCTGCGTCGATGCCGAGCTTCCTCAAGTTGCGAATATAGGCCCCGGCGATCGGTTGCGTCGCCACGCTCTGTCCGGAATCGTCGAGGATTTCGAACTTGAACGGCTGCCCTTTCTCGTTGCGCAAAGCCCCGTCGCGATACTGCCAGCCGGCGTCGGCGAGCAATGCGCGCGCCTTCAGCAAGTTCGCGCGCAACGACCCGGGAGGATCGGTATTCGGCTGGACCGTCATCGGCCCGAAGACGGCGGGATCCAACTGCGCGCGCAGCGGATCGAGAATCGCGAGTTCGCCCGCGGTCGGCATGCCTGTGGCCTGCTGCGGACTATCGGCGAAGTAGCTGTCGAGCCGCGTATACGCGCCGAAAAACAGTTGACGGTTGAGCCACTCGAAATCGAACGCGAGATCGAGCGCTTCGCGCACGCGGACATCCTTGAACAACGGCCGCCGCAAGTTCATCACGAAGCCCTGCATCCCCGCGCCGTTGTGCTGCCGAAACTCGCGCTTGATGAGTTCGCCGTTGTCGAAACGCTTGCCCACATCGCGCCGCACCCAATTGCGCGACACGTACTCCACGAGCGCATCGTATTCGCCCGCCTTGAATGCCTCGAGCTTTGCGGTGCTATCGGCATAGAGCTTGTAGGTGATGCGCTCGAAGTTGTTCGTTCCTACCCGCACGGGTAGCGATGCGCCCCAGTACGACGGATCGCGCCGATAGGTGATCGTATGGCCGCCGTCATAGTGATCGATGACATACGGGCCGCTGCCGATCGGCTGCTGGAACGCCAATTGGTCGAACGGCACATGGGTGCCGCCGGCCGTGAGCCCCCACTTGCGCGAGAAGACGGGAATGCCGCCCGCGATCAAAGGCAGTTCGCGATTGGCCTGGCGGAACTCGAAGCGGATCGTCGCCGGATCGACAACGACCGCCCGCGTGATTTCGCCGTAGAACACCGCGAACTGGGGCGCGGCCTGCGGGCTCTTGAGCGTATCGAACGAGTACTTGACGTCGTCGGCCGTCACTGGATCGCCGTTGGAAAAACGCGCACGCGGATTAATGTGAAACGTGACGGACAGGCGATCGGGCGCGATCCGAATGTCGTCGGCGAGCAAACCATAGGCCGATGCGACTTCGTCACTGCTGCCCGTCGTCAGGCTCTCGAACAGCATGCCGAGACCTGGAGCGGCGTTGCCGCGCAGCGTGAACGGATTGAACTTGTCGAAACTCGTGAGCCGGTTCGGATTGGCCAGCACGAGCGTGCCGCCTTTGGGTGCGTCGGGGTTCACATAATCGAAGTGTTGGAAGCCCTGCGGGTATTTGGGCTCGCCGAATTGGGCAATCGCATAGACGGCCTGGGCGGGGGATGCCGTGCCGAACGCCCAGCAGGCCAAACACCATGCCAATAGCCAATGCCATTCGCGGCGCTTGGGCGCACCGGGCTGCGAATCTGAGTGTCGTCTTGGGGGCGTCGTCGCCGTCATTGGGGGAATCGAAGTGGCAATGTGAGAGAATTCTACCGAATCCGTACCCGCCACCGCCGCGCCGCGCTTCGCGCGCATGGCGCAAGACACCGAAAACGCTAGGAGAATTCATGGGCTTTCTCGCTGGAAAACGCATTTTGCTGACTGGTCTGCTGTCGCATCGCTCGATCGCCTACGGCATCGCGCAAGCCTGCAAACGCGAAGGCGCCGAACTCGCTTTCACGTATGTCGGCGATCGCTTCAAAGACCGCATCACCGAATTCGCCGCTGAATTCGGCAGCGAACTCGTGTTTCCCTGCGACGTCGCCGATGACGCGCAGATCGAAGCGCTGTTTGCCTCGCTGGGCCAGCACTGGCCGAAGTTGGACGGCCTCGTGCATTCGATCGGTTTTGCGCCGCGCGAAGCCATCGCAGGCGATTTTCTCGATGGCATGACGCGCGAGAACTTCCGCATTGCACATGACATCTCGGCGTACAGCTTCCCTGCGCTGGCCAAGGCCGCGTTGCCGCTGCTGTCGGAGAACGCCTCGCTGCTTACGCTCTCGTACCTCGGCGCCGAAAAAGTCATCCCGAACTACAACACGATGGGCGTCGCCAAGGCCGCGCTCGAAGCATGCGTGCGCTACATGGCCGGCTCGCTCGGCGCCAAGGGCGCCCGGGTGAACGCGATTTCGGCCGGCCCGATCAAAACGCTGGCCGCTAGCGGCATCAAGGGCTTCGGCAAGATTCTCGAATTCGTCGAACACAATGCGCCGCTCAAGCGCAATGTGACGATCGAGCAAGTGGGCAACGCGGCCGCGTTCCTGCTGTCGGATCTGGCCAGCGGCGTGACCGCCGAGATCATGCATGTCGATAGCGGTTTCAGCACCGTCGTCGGCGGGATGGCGCCCGGAGCGGCAGAGTAATACGGCGCTTTACCATTCGGGCTTGTGCTCGTGGCTGCGGCGCGGACGCAGCGGCCACGAGCCCCACCGAGTCGTGGAAAAAGCAAAACCGCCTGCGGCGTACGCCCAGGCGGTTTTGCTTTTTTCGGCCGTATGCCACGAAGGCTACGCGCCGAAGGTCTTCCCTGATTGTTAGTCGTGCCTATCGACCGTATCTATCCGCCGTGTCGCGAAGCGACATCAGTGGCCCCAGCCGCGGTCATGGTCATGGTCATGACCGCGATCATGGTCATGGCCCCAGTCGCGGCCCCGATCGTGATCCCAGCCGCGATGGCGCCACTCGTCGCGTCCCCACCAGCGGCGACCATCCCAATAACGATCGTCATGCCAGCCGATTACCGCCGTGGGTGCAGCATAGACGGGGGCCGGCTGATAGATCACGGGCGGCGGGGGCGGCGCATAGACCGGTGCAGGAGCGACATACACGGGCGCGGGGATGCCGATGTTGACACCGATATCCACCCTCGCCATCGCCGAACTGGAGAGCCCAACGGCAAGCGTGCCGACGGCCAACGAGGCGATGCGGATAAGCGATTTCATGTTGACACCTTTAATACGTAGCGTGGTTGAGACGAACTATAGCGCGGCGTCTTCGATAGGCGTATTTCAAACTTGTAACTGTTGCTGCAGAACGTCTTCACCATGTTGGATGTACCGAATGGCCGGATCGCGTCCGAGCGCGGTTGGGTCAACGTCGTCTACGCCGCGGATGGTGCGTGGGGAATCGGCGGATGCCGCTTCATTGAGAATCGCCCGAGAATAGGTCATTGAGTTGGACGCCGGATGCCGCATCGCCGAATCCATCGAAACGGCCGTGTGCGAGCGACTGGGCGGCGCGCATGAACCCGCCCCACGCGGTGCGCGCGAGTGCGCCGCCCACACTGACTCGGCGCACACCGAGGCCGGTGAGATCACCGATCGTGAAAGATGAGTTGGCACCAATCAGCACATTGACGGGTTTCGGAGCCAGGGCCCCCACCACGGCTTTGATCTCCTCGGCGGTACGGATGCCTGGTGCATAGAGGCAATCGGCGCCCGCCGCCGCGTACGCTTTGAGGCGCGCCAAGGTATCGTCCAGATCGGGAACGCCAACGATGAAGTTCTCCGCGCGGCCGATCAGCAGCGTGTCGCCGCCGTTTTCGTCGATTGCACGACGCGCGGCCTTGAGGCGCTCTACGGCCTCTTCGATCGGAAACAGCGGCGCGCCCGCATTGCCGGTGGAGTCCTCGATCGACAAACCGGCGACACCGGTAGCTACGGCTAGTTTGACGCTCTCGGCCACCTCGGCCGGGGTTGCGCCGAAGCCGTTTTCGAAGTCGGCGTTAACCGGCAGATCCGTCGCCAAGACAATCGTCCGCAGATGCTCAAGCACCGCCTCGCGACTCACGTGGTTGTCCGCGCGACCATTCGACCAAGCCAATCCCGAACTCGTCGTGGCGAGCGCCTGGAAACCGAGGCTAGCGAGATAGCGGGCGCTGCCGGCGTCCCATGGGTTCGGCAACACGAAGCAGCCCGATGCATGCAAGGCACGGAAGGCAGCGCGTTTTTCGGCGACGGTACGTGACATATCAAGCTCCAAAAGAGAACGAGGCCCTCACGTGCGTTCGAGCACGGTCAGGCGATTAGGGGATCGCGAAAGCATGGCGAGTGTGACGGATAGGGATTCATTGTCGAGTCGATGCGTTATTTAAACCTATCTGCCTGTCGGAAGTCTTGGCGGGGCACGTCTGCAACCAGTGGGCACACAACTGGGGCTGTAAAAGGATCAGCTACCGGGCCGGTCCTCCATCAGGGGCGGACCGCTTAATCGCAGCGTGATCAGGTAGCGTTCGTCGTTTGGGCGGCTTTCGTCGATGAAACGGCGAGTATCGAGAATGACTTGATATCTGTTGTCGGCTAGCCAATAGGTTATCGGATCAGCACGCGACCGAATTTTAGCGCGCGTGGCAGGCGTATCTGTGATCGCCGGATTGTCAGCCGCACGGATCAATCGCCATCCTCCACGCCGCAGTTGCTTTTGCAAGTCGGTGACGACCGCGATCGCGTCGTCGAGCGACAACGTTTCAACCTGTGGCGACAGGGTTATTGATTCGACGTTTCCGTACTTGTCCGTTCCGACATACAGGAATTTTGCCGGAGCCGTGACGAAGGCGTAGCGATGGTCTGTGAAACGCAATCTGGCCGGACGGCTTACGAATCCCCCCCAAAAACCGCTAGGACCGGCAGCGGGCAGGCTCGAGCGGGACTGTTCGAGCACCTGCTCATACGGCTCCCCTAGCGTCAGCACGACTTCGTCAACGGGACGTGTCATCGCGTAGATACCGAAGCCCACGGCGCAACCAACCAGAGCGCACATGAGAGGCCGAAATCGTTTAATCCTTCCGCGCGACATTATCACCTCGGGTGCGCAATCAGAAAAATCGAGTTTTCGACTATATGTTTTTCTAAAGAATCGCGCAGCAAGTTATCGAACCGGTGTGCCGCGCGCAGGACAAACGCCATTCGTTGATTAGGGTCCGCCAGATTTGCCAAAGGCTCTTTGCTGAAGATTTCGTATTTGGCGTTGGCACCCGTGACCGTGCACTGATTGACGAGCGCCAACTGAATTTCCCGCGCCGAGCCCGTCGGGATGTTCAGCGCCCATGCCAACTGGTTGGCCCTCATCAATATAGAAAACGTAGGGTCGTTGTACATGGCTGGTTGCAGGATGTTGAGTTGTTCGTGGCGCGCCAACTGCTCGACGCCGCTCGCAATATTTCCCGCATCAATGGCGTTAAATCCTCTCTGAAGTTCCGGCGTGGAAACGCCAAATCTCACGGAATCCGCAATCGGCCAGTTGACGCTCCCACTCAATAGCGCTCGTTCGGGCAGGCAACGTTCGAACCTCTGCAACCCGAATTTCTTGTAAAACATATGCAGCGGCCACACGTCGAGGAACAAGGCCGTGTTGCCCTTCGCAAGCATCTCGTAGACCTTGCGTGCGCCTCCGCCGGACGCCTGATCCGATATTGGCATGCGAGGCGATGCGTAGGGGGACAGGCGCTCAAGCGGCGAACTGGTCTTGCTCCATTGCTGATAGGCGTCCCGCTGTCCGTTCGACTTTTGGATCATCTCTGCGGCATTGAGCAGGCCGCAGCCGACTTGCTTGGACGCAAACGCAGCAAGTCCAGCCCACTGGAACCGCCGATCGTCTAGCCACAATTGCGCGTAGGCCGCGTTGATACGCCGGTTGCGCGCCACCGGATCGTCAACGGACACGATAGCCTCGGCTTGTTTCTGATAAAAACGCCAGCAGTCGATACACTCCTGCTTGTCGTCTTCGCCTAGCTTTTTTGCTGCGCCCTCTTCTGCTTTCCAGTTCGGGTAACAAACCGAACACCTTCGGTTATCGCACTTTTGCATGAAAGCTGCTCGTTGTTGTCCGCTTCGTTTTCGTTCGTTTCAGGCGCACACCCATAAAGTGTTGACCGCATCGAACATGAAGCAGTCTTTCCCAGCGCGCAGTAAACGTAGCAGATCGCAGGACGCCCATGTTTTTGAGATATCGCCAAGTAGCAACCGCCAATCTTGTGGGCTGGCTTTGGCCGTCTCCCCGGCTATCCGTTCGCTACGGTGCGCCGTGTTACCGACCCGACGCGCTGGGTAGCGCTGGAGGCTGAACGCGCGCCACCGGCGACGCGTTACGAGACCGCGAACGGCCATAGCGAAGCCCGAGACTACAACGGTGAAGACGACGAACTACCCGCGTACGGCGGCGGCATGCGCGCAAGCAAGCTGTTGCATGGCGGCATTGCCTTCAAGGCTGGCGAAGCGGCACAAGACATCGACACGCTCAGCAAAAACTCGCCGCTTGAAATTAACCGCCATTAAAATGTTCGACCAATATTGACGTTCGCTCCCAATCGATATGAAGCAAATCCTTGTCTACGCCGACTCGCTGTCCTGGGGCATCATTCCGGGAACGCGTCAGCGTTTGCCATTTGATGCGCGTTGGCCCGGGGTGATGGAAAACACCCTCCGCGCGCAGGGAATCGCCACGCGCGTGTTCGAGAATTGCTTGAACGGCCGCAAGACAGCGTGGGAGGACCCGGTCAAACCGGGGCGCAACGGCATCGATGGTCTCGAGCAAGTCATCGAAATGCACTCGCCGCTCGACCTAGTCATCGTGATGCTCGGCACCAACGATTTCCAGGTGATGCACGCCCACACCGCATGGCATTCGGCACAAGGCATCGGCGCATTGATTCACGCGATACGCCGCGCCCCGGTAGAACCCGGCATGCCTGTGCCGCCCATACTCATTGTCGTGCCGCCGGCTATCACGGTGCCCGATGGCCCCGTCATGCCCAAGTTCCTAGGCGGCGAAGACCGATGCGTCGGCTTGGCCGACGCGTATGGCGACATCGCAAAAGCGCATGGATGCATGGTATTCGACGCAGGTACGGTAACCACGACGAGCCACCGAGACGGGATTCATCTCGATGCGGACCAGCATCTCGTGCTCGGCAAGGCTATTGCGGGCCTCGTGCAGGGCACGTTCGAACCCTTGCTGAGCGCAGAGCAGTAACGACGAGCGATATGCCCGAACGGGTCACGACAGTACCCGGCTTTCGTTCGCTTGCTAACCCGGTTGATCGACGCTCAGATCCTGCCGCGTCAAACCCGGCTTGAAAGCGTCGCAGGCATCGTTCGAGTATTCCGGGCGAACCTCAATGCGCCGTATGTGCCGAGGCAGCCGTATACCGACACCGTTCATCTCGTGCTTGCGGACTATGGCGAGCAGAACTCGGAGCAGCCCGGCGAGGAATCGGCGCGAATTGCGCAATGGCAGCGCTATGCCCCCAAGCTACAGATATGGCGAAGTTCGGGAAACCACATGACCTTGTTGCACAAGCCCCATGTCACGAGCCTGGCAGCCAGGCTAAGACAACTGCTTCGAGAGGGCACCTCTCATGCTCCGCGAAGCACAGGCATCAGCACGAACTCGAGCGCGCGCACAAGCGACGTTAAACAAGGCACGGCCACGATCGCGACCGTCATCGGCGACGAGCAAGGCACTCGACATTGAGATCCGGAGAACAAATGGCACTGAACCTTCGCGCTATCAGAGACATCCATCCGGCGCTGCGAGCCATGCTCGTCGGCGAGGTCCTAACCACCCTCGCTCAGATGATCAGCCTTATTGCGATCCCGTGGTGGGTAACCAAACAAGGCGGCGCACACGATCTCGTGAGCTATGGCATCGCCATTGCCGCGGTCACATTCATCTCGCAACCGCTCGTCGCTCCGTTCAGTGAGCGCTATGCCAAGCGAACACAATTGATTTTCGGTATCGCGGCAACGGCGATCACGGGAATGCTGTTCGCCGCGGTCGCAACGATCGACGGCTACAACTTTCGCGTCGTCGTCATCGTCAGCCTGGCTGCCGTCGTCGCGAATGCATTTGTCAGCGGTGCGTCGGCCGCCATCACGCCCGAACTCGTGCCGCCGGCGGAGCTGCCCAAGGCGCTCGCGCTGCGCAAACGCGCCGCTTCGGCCGGACGCCTAGTGGGCCCGCTTGTGAGCGGCGCTTTGCTGGCGAGCGTCGGAACGGCCGCAACGTTTTGGGCCTATTTCGGCCTGCTCGCGCTGTCCACGTTCATCCTTCGTATGCTGCCGCGGCCGACCAGCGAAGAGCGCCGCGCCGCAACCGGAGGAACAGAGCGGTGGTGGTGCGAATTTCAGGCCGGAATGAAGGCTAAGTGGGCCGTGCCGATCGAGCGAGGCTGGACGCTCGTGAACTTCCTGGTCTGGATTTTCATCGGTCCCGCGTTCAATCTTTTCGTGCCGCTGAAAATCAGCGCCCTCGGCCTGTCGAGCACGTGGATGGGCGCCTGCGAAGCGAGCATTTCGGTTGGCATGCTGCTCGGCAGCTTTGGCATATCGAGTTACCTGGTGCACCGCTTCGGCCGTTACCCCGTGCGCGTGTGTGCCGCCGTATCGGAAGGCATCATCTTATCGGTGGTCGGGATTGCCCATCAGCCCTGGCTTTTGATTCTGGCGTTCGGCTGCGCGGGCTTCGCCAATACGATCATGGTGCTAGTTGGCTCGACGCATCGAACCCTCGCTATTCCGAAGGAATTCAGGGTGCGAATGACGTCCGTCAATGCGATGAGCACGCAGGTTGCGAGCGCATTGGGGCCGGCACTAGCCGGCATTGCGCTGGCTCGTTGGCCGCTCCCGGCCGTCTATTCCAGTTTTTGCCTCTTAGCCTCACTGATGGCGGTGGGATTCGTGCTGATACCAAGGTCGCGCGAGTTTTTCGAACTCGACCACGATCAGGTGGTCGATTGGTATCGACGCGAGTACCTCGAGGGATTCGATACGCCCGGTGTCGCCAACCCGCTGAGTCAATAACGGCCGTTACCAAGCAGAACGCTTGCGGGGCACACATGAACCGTTCAATGCTTCGCGAAAGATATTTGGCTTCGATACTTTCGACGGTTTTTCCTCGGTGGACGACAAGGACAGCTCCTGGCCGAAAGTGGGCGAGGGACGTGCTTCAAAAAATCATCCCGACGTTAACCAGTGGGCCGCTGCTCGCTTTTGACGAGTTCTACTGCGAATACTTTCCCGGCGAAACGATCGCCGTTCAGGAAGTGCTCGGCTTGAACAACATCAAGCTCAGACACTCTCCCTACCAAAGTTACGGTGCTTGGGCGGTGTTCGGCGAATAAGCACGCCTCGGAAGTCCCCACGCCTTTCTTTCGCTTCGCGGGAGCGGGCCGCCTGCGTGCGGCGGCGCTGGCCCGCAAGCGGTTTGCGGGGCTTCGCTTCATTCGCTATGGTCGCCCCATGGTTGGGGCCGCCCTCCCACCACGTTGCGCCAATGCCGAGCGCACAAGAAAAAGCCCCGCGAATCCGAGAACTCGCGGGGCTTTGTCACCGCCTATTGGCGGAGACGGAGGGATTCGAACCCTCGATCCAGGTTTTGGCCCAGATGCTCCCTTAGCAGGGGAGTGCCTTCGACCTCTCGGCCACGTCTCCCAAACTTGACGTTGCGCCGGGAGACAGCGCAACGAGAGCAAGATAATAACGGGAATGATTACGTAGGTCAAATCATGCGGCACATTTTTTTACCGCATCGCCAATCTGCCCTACTCGGCCTCGCCAACATCGTCGAGGCCGCACCACTCACCGCCACTCCAAGACAGCCGTCAGTAGCCGCTTCGGCCGCTTACGCCTGATCCAGCTCGAATGCCTTGTGCAACGCGCGCACGGCAAGCTCCATGTACTTCTCGTCGATCAGCACCGAGATCTTGATTTCGGAGGTCGAGATCATCTGGATGTTGATGCCCTCTTCCGACAGCGTGCGGAACATCTTGCTGGCGATGCCGACGTGCGAGCGCATGCCCACGCCCACCACCGACACCTTCGACACGCGCGGATCGCCCACGACTTCCTCGGCGTTCACATGGCCCTTCACGTGGTTGACGAGGATGTCCATCGCGCGTTGGTAATCGCCGCGGCCCACCGTGAACGTGAAGTCGGTCTTGCCGTGCACGCTCTGGTTCTGAATGATCATGTCGACGTCGATGTTCGCGTCGGCAACCGGGCCGAGGATCTGATACGCGATGCCCGGCTTGTCGGGCACGCCGCGCACCGCGATGCGGGCTTCGTCGCGTTGGAACGCGATGCCGGAGATAACTGCTTTTTCCATGGTCTCGTCTTCTTCAAAGGTGATCAGCGTGCCCGATTTCATTTCTTGCTCAAGCGAAATCATCGGATCGGTCAAACTCGAAAGCACACGCGTCTTCACCCGATACTTGCCCGCGAACTCCACCGAACGGATCTGCAACACTTTCGAGCCGAGGCTGGCCATTTCCAGCATTTCCTCGAAGGTCACGCGATCGAGCCGGCGCGCTTCTTCCACCACACGCGGATCGGTGGTGTACACGCCGTCGACGTCGGTGAAAATCAAGCATTCGTCCGCTTCCAACGCCGCCGCAACCGCCACTGCCGATGTATCGGAGCCGCCGCGTCCCAACGTGGTGATGTGCCCTTCGGGATCCACACCCTGAAAACCCGTAATGACGACAACCTTGCCGGCGTCGAGTTCGCGGATCACACGGTCGCCGTCGATCTCGCTGATCCGCGCTTTGGTGAACGCGCTATCGGTCTTGATCGGCACTTGCCAGCCGGCGTAGCTCACGGCCTCGATCCCAATGTCTTGCAGCGCGATCGACAAAAGCCCCACGCTAACTTGTTCGCCCGTCGCCGCAATGACGTCGAGCTCGCGCGGGCTAGGCTGGCTCGAAATCTCTTTCGCGAGACCGAGCAAGCGATTGGTTTCGCCCGACATCGCCGAAGGCACGACAACCATTTTGTGCCCGGCCTGATGCCATTTCGCGATGCGCTTGGCAACGTTCTTGATGCGCTCGACCGAGCCCATCGAAGTGCCGCCGTATTTATGTACGATGAGTGCCATTGTCGTTCTGAACTGGAGGAGAAACCGCGCCGATGCGCCAAGAGCAGAACCGCAGAACTGCCGTTCGGTCTCGCGGCCTCGTGAGCACTACGACGACGAAGGATGGCTGCGAAAGCGTGAGCGCAGCGTGCGCGGATTGCCCAGATACGAAGCGCTCGCTGCTCAATGCCTATCGCCCGCGCGGGTAGCGCAGCGAAAGGCAGCGAATGCGCACAAGGCGCGCAAACGGCTGCGAAAGCGGATCGGGCGAGCCATCGAGCGTACTTGATCGACGGCGAAAAAACAAGCGCAAGAGGCCGTGGGTGTCAATCCGGCGCGACGCGATAGGCCGCACTTGTTGCCTGCCGTGTTTGCGAAAAAGCCCCCCAAGCACCGTTAGGCGATCAGCAGGTCCGGGCGCCATTCCAGCCGTCTGCGCTCGCCGCGCCGGCCCGACAGCGGCAACGCCCGCTCGACGGCACTGTTCAAGCCCACGCGCGGCACGTACAGCAGCACGTCGCCGACATACATGAGCGGCACATCGCGCTCCCACGCCGGCACGCCAAGCTCCTGAAACAAGTTCTTCAGCGTGCGCGCCGCACCGCCGGGTATGCGCTGCATCCGCTCGCCACCGGTGCGCGCGCGCGCCGAAAGGGGCGCACTCGCAAGCAGCGCGGCCGGCACGGTATCGGGGCCGGTATCGTCGTCGGCCGTCGGCACGAAGACGATCGACCCGCGCCATTGCGGCAGGCGCCAGACTTCTTGGCCGTGCCAAGTCAGATGCTCAGTCCGCCTTACCTCGCCTGCGCCGCCCACCTCACCCGCCGCGTCGCCGATGGGATCCAGCGCGCCGGACGCACCCGGGCCGCCTTGGCCGCCTTCGTTGCTCGGCACCGCGGCAACGGCGGAGCGCACGCTCCCCTCGTCCGCCCCCTCCTGCACCGCACGCGGCAAGGCGCGCTCCGCCGCGCGTTTCTCCCAGTAAATCTTGTCCCGGTACATCCTCAAGCAAGCGCCGCCGTGCATCACGCTGAGCCCGTACCCACCGCGCGCCTCGCGCAGTTGCCGCAGCATGTCCGTCAAGCGGGCCGCGGACGGCGCCGGCAGCGCCGCCGATCGAATCCAAACCCGCATGACGTTCATCGCGCGGGCATCGTCGAGCGCGGTCAACGCCTTGCGCGACAACGCAACGCCATCGTCTCGCGCGATCGTGCGCAGATCGATCCGCGCCAAGTCGTCGAGCAGCCGCTGCGCCGTGGCCGCATGGCGGGCGGTGCGCGCGAGTGCATCACGGAAGCCGGGAAAGCGCGTGGCCAACGAGGGCATCACGTCGTGACGAAGCGCATTGCGCGCATAACGCGTGTCGGCGTTCGATTCGTCCTCGATCCAACGCAAGCCGCGCAGATGAGCGTAGCGTTCGAGTTGCGCGCGCAACAATGGCAAGCAAGGACGGACGCGCGGCACCGCGGTCGATTCGTCGATACGCTGCGGCGCCATCGCCGCCAACCCCGCGACGCCGGCCCCACGCAACAGCTGAAGCAACACCGTCTCGGCTTGATCGTCGGCATGGTGCGCAAGCCACAGCACCGCGGCGCCCTGGCGCGCGCACATCGCATCGAGCGCGCGGTAGCGCACCTCGCGCGCCGCCGCTTCCAGGCTTTCGCCGCTGTCTCGCCGCACACGCACCCGCTCGGCATCGAAGCGCACGCCGAGCGCCTGCGCCGAAGCCTCGCAATGCGTCAGCCAACGATCGGCGTTCGGACTCAGCCCATGATGAACGTGCAACGCCACGCAACGGCCCGCGCCCGCCACGCGTACGGCGCCGTCGAGCAGCACCGTGGAGTCGAGCCCGCCGCTGTAGGCGATCGCGATGACCGCATCGGACGGGACACTGGAAAGCGCGCCGCCGAGGGCATCTAGAACGATGCGCTCGGCGGCGGGATCGACATAAACAGTCACGTCAGTGCTCGGTTAGAGAATGCACGACGCGTAATGGATACCCGCCGCCCCGAGGGTTATACACCGGGGAACGACTCCTTGAATTTTCCGTAGGCCATCAGGCGCTCGAAACGACGTTGGCGCACATCCGGCACGCTCATACCTTGGAACTGGCGCAGCGTGTCGGCCAACGCACGGCGCAGCAGAGCGGCCATGCCCTTCACATCTCGATGAGCACCGCCCAGCGGCTCGTTCACGATCTTGTCGATGAGGCCAAGCGCCTTCAGCCGGTGCGCCGTCAAACCCAGCGCTTCAGCCGCCTCGGGCGCCTTCGCGGCACTCTTCCACAGAATCGACGCACAACCTTCGGGAGAAATCACCGAGTAGGTCGAGAATTGCAGCATCAGGACGCTGTCCGCCACCGCGATCGCCAACGCGCCGCCCGAACCGCCCTCGCCGATCACCGTCGCGATGATGGGCGTCTTCAATTCGGCCATGACGTACAGATTGCGGCCGATCGCTTCCGATTGCCCGCGCTCCTCGGCCCCGATGCCCGGATAGGCGCCCGGCGTATCGATGAACGTGAATAGCGGCAACCCGAACTTCTCGGCCAAGCGCATCAGCCGTTCGGCCTTGCGGTAACCCTCGGGGCGCGGCATGCCGAAATTACGCGCCGCGCGTTCTTTGGTATCGCGGCCCTTTTGCTGGCCGATCACCATACACGGATGACCGTTGAAGCGGGCCAGGCCGCCGACGATCGAGAGGTCGTCGGCGAACGAGCGATCGCCGTGCAATTCGTGAAAATCCGTGAACAGCTCGTTCACGTAATCGAGCGTGTACGGGCGTTGGGGATGACGTGCGATCTGCGAGACCTGCCACGGCGACAGATTCGCGTAGAGGTCCTTCGTGAGCTGCTGACTCTTTTTCGACAACCGCTCGATCTCTTCCGAAATATCGACGGCCGAATCGTCCTGCACGAAGCGCAATTCTTCGATTTTCGCTTCGAGCTCCGCGATGGGCTGCTCGAAATCCAGAAAGGTCGTTTTCATATGTTCGTTCCTAGAATCCTGCGGCAGCGCGTATTCTAACCGCCCGCGCCCCACATAGCATCGAGCAAAACTATCGAATACACAAAATCGATAGTCTATTCACTCAAGCCGTCGAGGCTGCGCCACATGTACCACGTCGCCACCGTGCGCCACGGTTCCCAGTTGGCGGCCACTTCACGCACTTCGCTACGCGTCACCGGCTCGCCGCTGAAGTAATTGATACTGATCGCCCGCGTCAAATTGGGATCGTCGAGCGGTAGGACATCGGGGCGCGACAGATTGAAAATCAGAAACATCTCGGCGGTCCAGCGGCCGATGCCGCGGATCTGCGTGAGCTCGGCGACGACAGCTTCGTCGTCCATCGACGTCCACTTGTCAACGTGTAACGCGCCGGAGACGAAATGCTGCGCGAGATCGAACAGATAGTCGCACTTGCGTTTCGATAGCCCGCAAGCCACGAGTTTCTCGGGGCCAAGCTTCTTGAATTGCTGCGGCGACAGTTTCGGGCACGCGGTTTCGATGCGTTCCCATACGGCTTGCGCCACCTGCACCGAGACTTGCTGCCCCACCACGGAACGGGCAAGCGTCACGAACGGATCGTTGCCGTTCACGAGATGCACGGGGCCGAACTTCGGAATGAGGCGTTTCAGAATGCGGTCGCGCTTGACGAGATCCGCGCACGCGCGATCCCAGTAAGCGGGCCGCGTGACCTCGGGCGTGGGCTCTAGTCCACCGACCTGCACGGGCGCCGCGGCGCCGTTCGGCTTGGCCGCGGGCGCCTTCTTGGCGCCGACGGCGCGCTTGGCCGACGCCTTCTCGTTCGATGCAGCGGATGCCGCCACTGCGCTCGCGCGCGTGTCGCTCTTGCGACTGGCGCGTGCGGGCGCCTTTCTGGCCGTTGCCATCTTGCCTCCTGCCTGGCGAGTCGATCAGCGCGACGTGCGGTGCACGGTCGTCATACGCGGCGCCATTCGGTCGCCCCGCCCGGTTTGTCTTCAAGCGCAACACCGGCATCGAGCAATTCAGCTCGAATCCGGTCTGCCTCGGCGTAGTGTTTTGCTTGCTTGGCGGCGGTGCGCGCGGCGATCTTCGCTTCGATCGCCGCGGCATCGAGCCCGTGCGCATCGAGCGCACCCGCGCCTTCCTGCAAAAAGGCGCGCGGCTCGCGGCCGAGCAATCCCAAGATCCCCGCCAGCGCGCGCAGTTGTCGTGCCAAGGCCGCGTCGCGCGTGCGATTGACTTCCGTCGCGAGTTCGAACAGAACCGCCACCGCGACAGGCGTATTGAAGTCGTCGTTCATCGCCTCGCGAAACCGCTGCGCATGCGATTCGCTCCAATCGAGCGGCACGCTATCGGGCACGGCATCCTTGAGCGCCGTATATAAACGCGTGAGCCCCGCACGAGCATCATCGAGGTGCACGTCGCTGTAGTTGATCGGCGAACGGTAGTGCGCGCGCGCCAGGAAAAATCGCACGACTTCCGGATCGTACTTCGCGCGCACTTCGCGGATCGTGAAGAAATTGCCGAGCGATTTCGACATCTTCTCGTTGTCGATCTGCACGAAGCCGTTGTGCATCCAATAGTTGACGAACGTCTGCCCGGTCGCGCCTTCGCTTTGAGCGATTTCGTTCTCGTGGTGCGGAAACTGCAGATCCTGCCCGCCCCCGTGCAGATCGAAATGTTCGCCGAGCAGCTCGCAGCCCATCGCCGAACATTCGATGTGCCAGCCCGGGCGCCCCGGACCGAACTTCGAATCCCAAATGCATTCCGCCGGCTCGTCCGGCTTCGCATGCTTCCAAAGCACGAAATCGAGCGGGTCTTGCTTCGCGTCGTTGGCCGCCACGCGCTCGCCCGCGCGCAGATCTTCGAGCGACTTGCCCGAGAGCGCGCCGTAGTGCGCGAACTTACGCACCGCGTAGTTCACGTCGCCGTCGCTCGCTTGGTACGCGTAACCGTTCGCCACGAGCGTATCGATCATGCCGAGCATCTGCGGAATGTATTCGGTCGCGCGCGGCTCGAGATCGGGGCGTGCCACGCCGAGTGCATCGGCATCTTCGTGCATCGCGGCGATGTAGCGATCGGTCACGGCTTTGATCGTTTCGCCGTTCTGCACTGCGCGCCGGATGATTTTGTCATCGACATCGGTAATATTGCGCACGTAGGTCACACGGTAACCGAGCGTGCGCAGCCAGCGCTGCACGAGATCGAATACGACCAGCAGCCGCGCGTGGCCGATGTGGCAGTAGTCGTAGACGGTCATCCCGCAGACATACATTCCGACTTCGCCAGGACGGCGCGGCACGAACGATTGCTTGTCACGCGCGAGCGTGTTGTAAATCCGCAGTGATTCCATAGAGACGATGCGTGAGCTTGAGCAATCCGCACTTGGCGACGCGCGTTTCGCGGCACTGCCGCGATAAAGCGCAAACGGCTTGCGCGGTGCGAATGTCTTCGCGCGGCGAGTGCTTCGGGGCGAGCGGCGCGAAGGCGACCACGACTGGCGGAGGACCGTTTGCCGTTCGAGGAAACCAGCAAACGTTTTGTTAGAATGGGCCGGAGTATAACACCCAGACACTAGCCTATGAAACCTTCCAGCGGCCGCATGCACCGTGGCGCGGCCCTCCTCGCCGCCTCCGTTTTGGGCCTTGCGCTCACGGCTTTCGCCAGCACGTCGGCATCGGCCCAAACGTCGCCGGCGGTGGCCGACGATACGCCGCAAATCGACGCTTCGATCGCCTCGCACGATTGGAGCGCCGCGCTCGCCGATCTCGATTCGCGCATCGCCTCGCACCCGCATGACGCACAAGCCAAGTTCAAGCGCGGCACGGTCCTCGCTCGCCTGAATCGGGACGACGACGCCATCCGCCAATTCCAGGAACTCACGCAGCTGTACCCCGAACTGCCCGAGCCGTACAACAATCTCGCCGCACTCTACGCGAAGCACGGGCGCTATCGAAGACGCGCGCGCAGCCCTTGAAACCGCGGTACAAGCCAATCCTAGCTACGGGCTCGGTTACGAAAATCTCGGCGATTTATATCTGCATCTGGCCCAGCAATCGTATCGGCGTGCGCAAAGCCTCGGCCAAGCAAGCGCCACGGCAGCGCAGCGCGTAGCCGCGATCGAAAAGATCGTGGCGCCCGCGCCGTCGGCAGCCGCCAGCGCCGCCGCGCACCATGGGCCGGCTAACATCCCGGCCCCGGAAATGAATTCGCCGGGCGTCGAATTCGGCGGCTCGAACGGCTCGTTCCCTGTCCAGCCTTACGTCGCGCCGTCGCACTAGCGCGGCGTTCGCACCGATCCCTTCCACGTTGAGGACCCCCATGAAAAGCTTTTGGTTGGCGCTCGGCAGCGCCGCTCTCATTGCGAACGCGCCCGCCTTCGCTCAGACGAGTTCCGCCACGCATCCGCAAGTACTGCTGAAAACGACCGACGGCGACATCAAAGTCGAACTCTATCCGGAACAAGCGCCGAAGACAGTGGCAAACTTCCTCGACTATGTGAAATCCGGCCAATACAGCGGCACGGTTTTTCATCGTGTGATCAAGGGCTTCATGATTCAAGGCGGCGGCTACACGGCAAGCTTCGCAGAGAAGCCGACCCGCGCCCCGATCCCGCTCGAGAGCCGCAACGGCGCTGAAGAACACGGTGGGCACGATCGCCATGGCGCGCACGGGCGATCCGAATTCGGCCACCGACCAATTCTTCATCAATACGGTCGACAACGCCGGGCTCGACTATCCGAATCCGGACGGGAACGGGTACGCGGTATTCGGCAAGGTCGTCTGCAGGCATGGACGTTGTAAAGAAAATCGAGGCCACGCCGACCACGACGCGAGGCCCGATGGCGGACGTGCCGCAACAGCCGATCGTGATCCAATCGGCAACGGTCGTTTCGAAGTAACGAACTCCCCCGCCGGCGCGGCCTGCGCCGGCCAGGCTTTTTAGAAAGGAAAGCATCATGGTCGAACTACATACGAATCACGGCGTCATCAAGCTCGAACTCGACGCCGAGAAGGCACCGAAAACGGTTGAGAACTTCCTCAACTACGTGAAAAAAGGCCACTACGACAACACGGTGTTTCACCGCGTCATCGATGGTTTCATGATTCAAGGCGGCGGCTTCGAGCCCGGCATGAAGCAAAAGCCGACGGACGAGCCGATCGACAACGAAGCGAACAACGGCCTGAAGAACGTGAAGGGCTCGGTCGCGATGGCGCGCACGAACGATCCGCACTCGGCCACTGCGCAGTTCTTCATCAACGTCAACGACAACGACTTCCTCAATCACACGTCGCCGACGCCGCAAGGCTGGGGCTATACCGTGTTCGGGAAAGTGGTCGACGGGCTCGACATCGTCGAGAAGATCAAGAAGGTGAGGACGGGCTCGAAGGGCTTCCATCAGGACGTGCCGCTCGACGACGTCGTCATCGAGAAAGCGGTCGTGGTCGATTGAATACCGGTGTCATCCGAGATGCCGGCATCTCGGCGCGGCAAGACGCGGGGCCTCGCAACGTCGAGGCCAGCGTGCCGCACGAGCATGGCCACGCGCGCCCGCATGCGCCGCGGCCGCTCTTGCTCATCTCCGATCTGCATCTGAGCAGATCGATTCCGCGCACGGTCGACGCGTTCGAGCATTTCGTCCGCGTCACGGCCGACAGCGCGGATTCGGTTTTCATCCTCGGCGATTTGTTCGAGTATTGGATCGGCGACGACATGCTCCGGGCCGATCCTTTCGCCGGCCGCATCGCGGCCATCTTGCACACGCTATCCGAGCGCGGCATCGCGCTTGTACGTCATGCA
This sequence comes from uncultured beta proteobacterium, assembly GCA_963838695.1. Taxonomy (GTDB): domain Bacteria; phylum Pseudomonadota; class Gammaproteobacteria; order Burkholderiales; family Burkholderiaceae; genus Trinickia. The sequence goes on from CAWIRZ010000022.1 coordinate 105,684, forward strand.
CGGCAATCGCGATTTTCTGCTCGGCAAGCGGTTCATGCGGGCAGCCGGGGCGATCTGGTTGCCCGATCCGTTCGTGATGACGGCGTTCGGCGCGCGCATCGTCCTTGCACACGGCGACGCACTGTGCACCGCCGATCGCAAATACCAGACGTTCCGGCGTCTCGCGCGGTGGCGGGCGGCGCAGCTCCTCTTTCTCGCATGGCCGTTCAAGTGGCGCCATGCGCTGGCCGAGCGCATGCGCAGCTCGAGCGAAGAAGGCCGCACTCGGCCGCCCTCGCCGCTTTACGACGTGACGCATCAAGGTGTCGAGGCGCTGTTCCGTTCGAGCCATACGACAACGATGATCCACGGGCACACGCACAAGCCGGCACGCCATCAGGAAACGAGCGGCACCCGCTGGGTGCTGCCGGATTGGGATCTAGACCACGGTACGCACCGTGGCGGCTATCTGCGCATCGACGCCGAAGGCATTCACGCACTGCCGCTGGACTAACACGCTCGGTCTCGCGGCAACCCGCCGCCGCTGCGTCGTGTGCTAGCGGTTGCCGTTACCGCGTGCGTGCTTAGCTTTCGCTCTCGCTCGCGCGCACCTCGGCAGGCATCACCACCGTCGTGCCTTGGATCGCAGCCGATAGACGCTGCAAATCCACGCTCGCCGCGTCACCGCCTTGCAACGCTTCCAGCCGCGCGCCCAACCGCTCCAACGCCGCGACGATTTCGTCGACGCGCTGCTTCTCGGCCGCCGCGTGATCGACGAGCCCGTGCAGCGCGAGCGATACCGGATCCTCCGCATTCGGCATGATGCCGTACGCGCAAAACGCGGCATGCTCGGGCGAACGCTTGCGCTCCGCCGGTTCCACGACGCGCGCCGGATTGCCGACAGCCGTGCCTCCAGCCGGTACCGGTTTCACGACAACCGCGTTCGAGCCGATCTTCGCGTTTTCGCCGATCGTAAAGCCGCCCAGGACTTTCGCTCCCGCGCCGACGATGACGCCCCGTTCGAGCGTCGGGTGACGTTTGGCGCCGCGCGTGAGCAGCGTGCCGCCGAGCGTCACGCCCTGGTAGATCGTGCAGTCGTCGCCAATCTCCGCCGTCTCTCCTACAACAACACCCATGCCGTGATCGATGAACACACGCCGGCCGATCGTCGCGCCGGGATGAATTTCGATGCCCGTGAGAAACCGCGCGAGCTGAGAAACGAAACGCGCTAGCCAGCGCCATGCGCGCCCCAGCAGGCATGCGCGAAGCGATGTAAAACGAGCGCATGCAAGCCCGGGGTAACAGGTGAGCACTTCCCACGACACTGCGCGCGGCCGGATCCCGCTGACGAATCGTGGCAATGTCTTCGCGAAGTCTCTCGAACATGGTTGGTCTCGCTCGGTGATAGCGGTTATCGGCACGTGAAAGCGGCAATGACGACCATGGCGGCCATGGAAGTTGTGGCAGCCGTGGCAGTGACGGCAAACGCGTCGATATACGTCCCCGCGATTTGCTTATCACGAATCGTTCGATTGTAGGTGCATCGTACAGAACGCGCAGAGCGTGCGTGGATCGTCCCTGTAGAAACGAGGGACATTGGCGGCCGTAGACGCCGAGTTGCCGCGCTTTTACGCCGGAACCTCGTACAGTGTCGCGCTACGACGAGGACGAGCCGTCTCGGGTATGGGCTTTGAGCAAGATGTGCTTCGCGATGCCGCGAAGGATATTGACCTCCTCGCGTTCCAGACCGGAACGAGCGAAGAGCCGGCGCAAGCTGCGACATCAATTTCTTCGGATTGGCCGGATCGAGAAATTCGAGTGCGATCAATGCGTTCTCGAGATGGACATACATCCGTTCGATATCGTCGCTCGGCGCCCGCGCCCCGGCCGATGCTTCGTCAGCCTCGGGAGGCGCCGCGGCGCCGTCCTCCGCGAGATAGGCGATGCGCAGCTCGTATGCGAGCACCTGCACCGCTTGCGCCAGATTGAGCGAGCTGTAGGCCGGATTGGCCGGAATGTGCGCCAGCGCGCTGCAGCGCTCGACGTGCTCGTTCGAGAGCCCGGTTCGTTCGTTGCCGAAGACGAAGGCGATATTGCCGCCCGGCGCGTGCAAGCGAGCCTCGCTCGCGGCCTCGCGCGGCGCCAGCTGCGGCGGGCCGTATTCGCGCATGCGCGCCGTGAGCGCGACCGACCATGTAACGCCGGCAAGGGCATCGGCAATCGTCGGTACGATGCGGGCCGCGGCCAGTACGTCCTCCGCGCCGCTGGCCATGGCGATCGCCTCCGGATCCGTCTGCACCTGCGCGAGCCGCGGCGCAACGAGCACCAACCGCGAAAAACCCATCGTTTTGAGCGCGCGGGCGGCAGCGCCCACGTTACCGGGGTGGCTGGGCTCGACGAGGACGAACAACGTCGAGGTAAAGCCACCGTGGGGACCCGACGCGCAGGTATGAACGGTGGCCGACGGCGAATGCGATGCGGGACGATTCAAGATGACGATGACGAAAACGATGAGGAGATCAGCGAAAAACGGCTGAAGCGCGCGGATGCGTACCTGCCGATATGGTATCGCGCTCCCCGCCCAGATGCGAACCGCTCGAGCACGCCGGGGCGCCCGACGACGGTCCGCGTGGCCTACGCTTGGCCTCTGCGCGGCAACGTTCGAGCCGAGCGCCCCCGGACTCGGGTAAAATCACGGGACTCGTGTCTTGCGCGCAGGCCGCCCGCGCGCATGCACATTGCTCTTCTTCAATTCGCTTTCGTCGACGGAATGCCCATCCATTCCGGGCGGTTTGGCCCACTCGCCGCAGCGCTCGAACCGCCGCGGCACAAGGAACCCGTTTTATGCATCCGATGCTCAACATCGCCGTCAAGGCTGCCCGCCGTGCCGGACAAATCATCAACCGCGCTTCGCTCGATCTGGATCTGGTCCAGGTCAGCAAGAAGCAGCACAACGATTTCGTCACGGAAGTCGACAAAGCGGCCGAGGCGGCCATCATCGATACGCTCAAAACGGCGTATCCCGACCACGCGATCCTAGCGGAAGAGTCGGGCCGTTCCGAGAACGAATCCGATTACGTCTGGATTATCGATCCGCTCGACGGCACCACCAATTTCATCCACGGCTTGCCCGTACTACGGCGTGTCGATCGCGCTGGAACACCGGGGCATCGTGACGCAGGCGGTCGTCTACGACCCGACGCGCAACGATCTGTTCACCGCGTCGCGCGGCCGCGGCGCTTATCTGAACGACCGCCGTATCCGCGTCGGCCGCCGTGACCGTCTCGGAGATGCACTGATCGGCACCGGCTTTCCGTTCCGCGAAGACGACCGTGTCGAAGCCTACTGCCGTCTGTTCGCCGATATGACGCGGGCGTGCGCGGGCTTGCGCCGCCCGGGCGCAGCCGCGCTCGACCTGGCCAATGTGGCAGCGGGCCGGCTCGACGGGTTCTTCGAACAAGGGCTGAGCCCCTGGGATATGGCAGCGGGCAGCTTGCTGATTACGGAATCGGGCGGCCTCGTCGGCAACTACACGGGCGATTCGGAATTCCTGAACGTGGGCGAAATCGTCGCCGGCAACCCGAAGATCTACGCGCAGATGGTGCCCATCCTGAACGCGTACAGCCGCATGACGAAGGCCGACTGACCCACTGACCGACTGACCGACTGAGCGGCCCGAGGCTCGCCGTCTGCTTCACGCGACGGCTCGGCCTGCGGGCGACGATCGAATCGCGATGTGCGGTGTGTTCAGCCTCGGCTGCGTGCCGTCCGCGCCTCGCCGTCGTCGAGGTCGGAATCGCTATCGGTGTCGTGGTCGGTCGTCACCCTGCCCTCGCGCGTTTTCGTCACGAAGGTACCGACGCCGCTCGCGATATTTCGTTCGATGATCCGCGGCGTATCGGCGAACGCCTGGCCCGCCCGAGACAGCCAGAACGGGCCGCGGCGCTCGCCATCGTCGAGCCCGAGTTCGTCCGCGCAGGTCCCGCAGGGCCGCATCGTGCCGGCCAGCAAGCGTCGATCCAACAACTCGCCGAACGTTTCTCGCACGTAGTGCTGGATACGACGCTCGGCATGCAACTTAATGGTGGAGCCGCGCTCGTTGAAGCTTGTCCTCGGCACGCGGAACCGTCCCGCTGCGATGGCGGCTCGCACTTTGTCTTGCGGCATAGCGCCGCTATTGCCTGCGGTGAGGGTGTCGGCGTTCGCGAGCGATTTGCGTAGCTTGCCCGCATGCCGTGCTTCCCGAGCGCCCGATGAAGCCTCGGCGTGCTCTGCTAATTCCTCTGCCCCGCCCGTGGCGAAAAATTCCTCCAGTTCGGCGTTCGCCTCGTTGGTATTCGACGCCACCACGATCTGTCCGCTGCCAGCGTGAAAATAGCATTGGATCTCGCGCGCAGTGGGGAAGCGGTCCTTGATGACCGTCGATAGCCAGCGCAACATCTGCCGAGGACGCTCCGTCTCGTACGAGCGCGGCAGGCGAACCAGATCCGCGTTGTTCGCATAGATCTTCTCGAGGCGGTTCTTCGCTTTCGGCCCCGGGTCCCCCGTGCTTGGCCTGACGATGAAGACCTTGCCCGGAATCGAGCCGTGCGCGGGAAGCTCGAAGCGGGCCATTTCGCGCGGCGCGGCCGCGACAGGCGCCTTCCCGGATACCGTCGCGCGCAGCCGCGCGAGTTCCTCGTCGATGCCGGGCATGAGATGGCTACCGAAAGTCGACAGCGCGTCATACACGTCGCGCCGCTGGCGCAGCGCGCCATTTGCATCGACCACCGCCGTAAATGCCTCGGGCAGCACGTTCGCCGCTTGGGCGGCATCGCGCGGCGACAGCGTCGGATTGCTTTGCATGCGCTTGATTGCGTCGACAACACGCGGCATGTCATTACGCAGAACGTTCAAAAATCGTTCGGCATCGACGAACGGCAACGGTAAGTCCCGGGCCTGCTGCTCGTGCCCCAGCGCGGCGAGCGCCACGGCGATGGCATCCCGGTGTTGCGCATAGTCAGGCAGGTTCCGCACGAGTTGGGGCGAACGCAGGCTGACGTCCTCGAGCACGATGTATTGACGGATCAACGTCCGCTGCACGCCGAGTGCAGCTCCAATCACCGCCGACGAACCGCCGCCGTCTGTCTTGATTTTTTGCAGCGCCTCCACAAGCAGCGCCGCGGTCATCTTATGCGTCGCATTGCTGTCGCCGGGGAGAGGCAGGCTGTCCGCCACCTCGCGATGTCCGAGGGCCGAGAACAGCCTTTGCAGATCGCCCCGCACCTGCTCGTAACCGGGCAGACGAGCCAATGCGTCGAGCGGCTTAGCAGGGGCACCGGTTGGCGTCAACCAGGCGCCCAGCGTTCTGCGGTCGAGGTTGAGCGGTCCGGCCACCGCAGACAGCATGCCAGGCGTCCTGCCGCGACCAACTAGATTCTCGCCTTGCTTCGCGCGCATCAGTTCCAGCGCAGCCTTCAGCAGATCCGAGCTCATCTGACCTCGCTGTTTTGCAGCGGGCGGCGGCAGGTCCTCGCTCGTCAGGCCCATGTCTTTCGCGAGTGCATCGATGGCGTCGCGATGTTCGGCATAGTCTTGCATCTTGGTTAGCGTGCTGAGCAGTTCGCCGGACTGCCATCGCTTCTCGTTGATCCATCTGCCGACGGTTCCCTCCGGCACCTTAACGGCACGCGCGATGGTCGACGTCGAGCCACGTTTGGACCGCTCGAGCAGGATCTGATATACGGCGGCGGCGGTCGTGTTCTGGCGCGAGCCCTTGGGGGCGCCGGCAAGCGTCTGCTTGGGTTTTCCTGGAGCCTGCTTCGGCACGCTCGCGGGCTCGCCGAGCGGCCCACTCGTGGTCGGCTTGCCTCCCGGCGGCGCGGCGGTCGGGCGTAAGCGCTTTGCTGCGGGCGCCACGGCGTCCGCGCCCGACGGTTCCAACAGCCGTTTTCCCTTCGGGTCCCCACCAGCCTGCAATGGCGCACTCGTCGATGAGCTTCGCCGCGCGCCCAACGGCGCGAGCGCGCCGCTGCGTGCCGGCGTGGCACGCGCCCCTTCCGGCGACGCTTTGCCGGCCGGTGCCGACGCACCAGCCGTAGACGTGCTATCCGGACTGTCCGATCCGATACGCATGACGAGTTCCCGATAGTCCCAATCTGGAGAAAAACGCGGCGTGCAGGTGACGTCTGCACCTTAGAGATGCTCATGCAATCGGGCGCAGCAGCGGCCCGTGCGGCGCGAATATTCAGCGCCGAAAGCGAAACAGCGCCACGTCGTGCAGCCTTGTTATCTGCTCCCTATTCGCCTTTCATTCCTCGCACGTGGTGTGTGCGGCCTCGATCGCCGGAAGATTTGCGTCGGCCCACGCGGCCAGCGTGCTCAATGGCTCGATAAGCGAGCGGCCGACGCCGGTGAGTTCGTATTCGACCTTCGGTGGGACCGTCGGATAGACGGTTCTCTTGACGATCGGCGCCACGAGAACGTTGGCCAAAATGTAAGCCGCCTTTTTTGCTTCACTTCCACCGTGCCATAGGCTTTGAATCCGGAGCCAGGAACCGGCTATCGAGCCAGCCGACGTTGAACCCATGCCATCCGTATCGATATGCGGTAAACACCGAGCAAATCGATCGCAGCGCCCGGAATCTCGCGAACGCCGCGCCCTTCCTTCGCGCGGGCCCTAGGTAGAGAATACCGGCCACGTTTCACACTGTCGGCATGATCGAAACCGCACCCACCTTCCACCAAACGATGCGGGTCTTCTTCCCGGCGAGGCGAACTAGAGAACGGCGCGGCGCGGCACGGTTCGAATCCCATAGAATGTAGGGCTTGTTTCCGACGTTCGCTTCGAGCGCCAGAGCGACCTTCGCGTTGACGCCGACCGGTTCTCACCGAGTTCTAACGCTCTATTAGCGCCACATCCAGGTCTGCGCTCGCGGTCGTTGTTCGCTTCGCCAAGCCCTTGCTGCACATGGCTTTGGCCGTTCGGTCTATCGCCGGGGGACCGCGCCGGAAGTATAGTCGCCGAACGGTCGCTGAAGGTCCCCGTATGTTCCCCCTTGATAGTGGGGAACGTGGGCGAAGACGAGAGCGAATGTCTAGAAATGTCCGAACACGTTTTTCAGCAACTCATTGAATGAAAACAGAATCTAGCGTCGAAGCGGTGCCTGATCAGACTCTCGCCAAGCACACGCCCTACATGCAGCAATACCTGCGCATCAAAGCCGATCACCCCGGCACGCTGCTGTTTTTTCGCATGGGCGATTTCTACGAACTCTTCTTCGACGATGCCGAAAAAGCGTCACGCCTTCTCGATCTGACGCTCACGCAACGCGGCGCGTCGGGCGGCAATCCGATCAAGATGGCAGGCGTGCCCTATCACGCCGTCGAGCAATACCTCGCCAAGCTCGTCAAGTTCGGCGAATCGGCCGCTATCTGCGAGCAGATCGGCGATCCGGCCACGTCCAAAGGCCCCGTCGAGCGCAAGGTCGTACGCATCGTCACGCCGGGCACGCTAACCGACGCCGCCCTGCTCTCCGATAAAAACGATCTGTATCTGCTCGCCGCCTGCCCCGCGCACAACAAGCGCGGCGTGACGACCGCGATCGGCCTCGCATGGCTGAACCTTGCAAGCGGTGCATTGCGGCTTGCCGAAGTCGCTCCAAGCGAAGTGGGCGCAGCGCTGGAGCGCATCCGGCCGGCCGAAGTCCTCGTCGCCGACGCCACCGCCGAAGCGATACCGAGCACGGCCGCCTCCGGCACGCTCACGCGCGTGCCGGCCTGGCACTTCGACGTCGCCTCCGGCATCCAGCGGCTATGCGATCAATTGAACGTCGCCAGCCTCGACGGCTTCGGCGCGGAAGGGCTCACGAGCGCATGTGGCGCCGCGGGCGCCGTGCTCTTGTATGCCGCATCGACACAAGGCCAGCAGTTGCGTCACGTGCGTAGCCTCAAAGTCGAAACCGAATCGGAATATATCGGCCTCGATCCTGCCACGCGCCGTAATTTGGAACTCACGGAAACGCTGCGCGGCGGCGAATCGCCAACACTTTGCTCGTTGCTCGATACGTGTTGCTCGACGATGGGCAGCCGCCTGCTGCGCCATTGGCTTCACCACCCTCCCCGCGCCGCCGTCGTGGCTCAGTCGCGCCAACAAGCGATCGGCGCGCTGCTCGATGCGCCGCACGGAACGAGCCTCGACATACTGCGCGGCGCGCTGCGCAAGATCGCGGACGTCGAGCGCATCACCGGCCGCCTCGCCTTGCTCTCGGCTCGCCCTCGCGATCTATCGAGCTTGCGCGATACGTTCGCCACGCTGCCGGCTTTGCGCGAACTCGTTACCGCCATGGCTGCGGGCACGCCGGCGCTGGAACGCATCGGCGCCGCGCTCGAACCGCCGGCCGGCTGCGTCGATCTGCTCACCCGCGCCGTCGCTGAAGAGCCGTCCGCGATGGTGCGCGACGGCGGCGTCATCGCGCGCGGCTACGATAGCGAACTCGACGAGCTGCGCGATATCTCGGAGAACTGCGGCCAGTTTCTGATCGAACTCGAAGCCCGCGAACGCGCCCGTACGAGCATCAACAATCTGCGCGTCGAGTACAACAAGGTGCATGGCTTTTATATCGAAGTCACGCGCGGCCAAACGGACAAAGTCCCTGACGACTATCGCCGTCGGCAAACGCTGAAGAACGCCGAGCGCTACATCACGCCGGAACTGAAGGCCTTCGAGGACAAAGCGCTCTCGGCGCAGGAGCGCGCCCTTGCACGAGAGCGTGCGCTTTACGATGCACTCCTGCAGACACTGCTGCCGTTCATCGAAGATTGTCAGCGTGTCGCGGCTGCACTCGCCGAACTCGATCTCCTCGCGGCTTTCGCGGAACGCGCCCAAGCGCTGCGTTGGATCGCACCGGAATTTTCCGAAGAGGGCGGCATCGATATCGAACAAGGACGCCACCCCGTCGTCGAGGCGCAGGTCGAACAGTTTGTCGCCAACGATTGCCGCCTAAGCGCCGAGCGCAAACTGCTGTTGATCACCGGCCCGAACATGGGCGGTAAATCAACCTTCATGCGGCAGACGGCACTGATCGCACTCATGGCCTACGTCGGCAGCTACGTCCCCGCGCAGCGGGCTCGCTTCGGTCCGATCGATCGCATCTTCACGCGCATCGGAGCGGCCGACGATCTCGCCGGCGGCCGCTCGACGTTCATGGTGGAAATGACCGAGGCCGCTGCGATTCTCAACGATGCCACAGAGCATAGCCTGGTGCTGATGGACGAGATCGGACGCGGCACGTCGACGTTCGACGGCCTCGCACTCGCGTGGGCGATCGCGCGCCATCTGCTCGCGGCCAACAGTTGCTACACGCTGTTCGCGACGCACTATTTCGAGCTCACGCAACTGCCGATCGAATTCGCACAAGCAGCCAACGTGCACTTGTCCGCTGTCGAGCACGGCCACGGGATCGTCTTCCTGCATGCAGTCAGCGAAGGGCCGGCGAGCCAGAGCTACGGCCTACAGGTGGCCCAACTGGCAGGCGTGCCGTCGGCCGTGATTCGCGCCGCGCGCAAACACCTCGCGCATCTCGAGCAGCAATCGGTTGCGCAAGCAACGCCGCAGCTCGATTTGTTCGCGGCTCCCGTCTATGCACAAGACGCACCCGACGAATCCCCCGATCCGCACGGCGATTCGCCCGAGCGTGCGCCGCATCCCGCCCTGGAGCGGCTCAAGCGCATCGACCCGAACGAGCTTCGCCCGCGTGAGGCGCTCGAACTGCTGTATGAATTGCACGAACTCGCAAGCGCCGACGACGCGCGCGGCGCTCCGGAGCAAGCGCGGTGACAGCATGCCGGCGGGCTCGCTTGCATCGTCGAGCGATCGCTGCGTTCGCGCTGTCGCTCGTCTGTGCGCCGTTCGTCATCGCACCCGCACGCGCCGCCGAGCCCCATTACACCTTTGCCGTGATTTCCGGCGTGATCAAGAGCCCGGCCGACGAGCCGGCCGCGCAGCGTCTGATCAATGCGATCGGGCTCGATCAACGCCTTTCGTTCGTCGTCTATGACGGCGACCTGAAAGGCGCGCAGGAACGGTGCGCGGACACGCTCTACGACCAGCGTCAGCAATGGCTGCAAACCTCGGCTATCCCGCTTGTCGCGATCCCCGGACAGCACGATTGGGCCGATTGCGGCAGCGCCGCCGCGGGCAACTACGATCCTGCGGAACGGCTCGATTTTCTGCGGCGAACATTATTTTCCGACACGAATTCGCTTGGCCGGCCAACGTTGGCACTGACGCGTGAAAGCGAGGTGGCGAGGTTTCGCGCGTTTCGGGAGAACGTTCGCTGGGAAGCCGAAGATACGGTTTTCGTCGGCCTGAACGTCGTAGGAGGAAGCAACCATTATTCCGATGCGGGAGGCCGAAACGGCGAATTCGACGACCGCGCCGTCGCTTCGGCGTTCTGGCTCGAACACGCGGCCGAATACGCGAAGCGGTGTCGCGCGAAAGCGCTCGTGGTGTTCATCGAAGCGGATCCCAACTTTTCACGCTACGAAGAACACGCCGCTCGTTTTCCATGGCTGCGATTTGCCCGCCATCGGAAGCCCGATGGTTATCTTGAATTCAAACGAAGCCTGGTGAACGCGGCGCAAACGTTTCGAGGGCCGGTCATCTTGATTCATCACGATGCGCACGTACCGGCAGCCGGGTTCGTTATCGATCAACCGCTCTACAACGACAAAGGCACCCGCGTCGCCAATTTGACGCGCATTGCGATCGCGCCACGCGATCCAGCGACGCAGTGGGTCTTGTTCGACGTGAATTATCGGCGGCCCGTGCCGTTCCGAATCAGCATGCGTAACGTGCGAAACGTAGCGAACGGGTTACCGCTGGCCACGTCACCCGCGGCTCAATCAGCCACAGCGTCAGCCACAGCGTCAGCCACAGCGTCAGCCACAGCGCCAACGCAAGCCCCCGCTCCGAGCACCAACGCGCCAGGGTCCGGCATCGAGCCGTTGCCAGGCATCCAGTATGTGATGCCGGCGCCGCCATCTGCCGTCGCCCCACCCGGCCCGACGCCACCGGCCTCGGCACCGCCCCTTCCGGCTACCGAACCACCCCTGTTGCCCGCCTTCGGTGGAGAACCGGCGCAGCGTGCTTCCGCCGCGCCGGCATCCGCCGCGAGTGCGCCACCGGCATCGGGCGGCATGCCGCCGTCCGCCGTGCCGAACTCAGTGCAAGGTGGGGGCTCCTGAGCCGTCCTCTTCGTCGTCTTCGTCTTCATCGACGACTTCGATGCCTTCGGCACCATGCACGTGCGCGTGCTCGATCTCGTCGGCCGTCGCCTCGCGCACTTCCTGGACGGTCAACGCAAACTTCAAGGCCATGCCGGCCAGCGGATGATTGCCGTCGAGCACGACTTTGTCTTCCGCCAGATCGGTGACCGTGTAGATCAGCGAATCCATGTCGTCGTCGCCATCCTCGGGCGTGCCTTCGAACTGCATACCGACTTCCAACGGCTCGGGGAAGCGGTTGCGCGGCTCGACCTTCACGAGCTCTGGATCGTATTCGCCGAATGCGTCCTGAGGCTCGAGTTGGATCTGCGTTTGGAAGCCTGGTTCGTGCCCATCGAGCTCTTCCTCGATTTTAGGGAACGTGCCATCATAGCCGCCGTGCAGATAGACCATCGGCTCGTCGCTTTCTTCAATGAGGTTGCCCTGGGAATCCGAGAGCTTGTAAGCGACCGCGACAACGGTGTTCTTTGCAATTTTCATTCGAGTCTCCAAAATACTTTTCCATTATACGATGCCCAAGCGGCCCCTCGACCATCGGGCCCGCACGGCCGCCACGTCCGACTTGTCCGTGGCGCTCGCTGCGCCCCCCTCGCCCGACCTGCCCACGCCTTTGCTCGGCGGCCTGACGCCATCGCAATTTATGCGACGGTACTGGCAAAAAAAGCCTCTGCTGATCCGCGGCGCGATCCCTGACGTAACAGCCCCGCTGTCGCGCGATGCGCTGTTCGCATTGGCCGCGAGCGACGATGCGGAATCGCGCCTCATTTCACACACACGTGGGCACTGGAACCTCGAGCACGGGCCGTTCGACGCGGACGCCCTGCCCAGCGTCAAACGCCGCGCATGGACGCTGCTCGTGCAGGGCGCCGATCTGCACGACGACCGCGCCCGAGCCTTGCTCGAGCGGTTTCGCTTCGTGCCAGACGCTCGGCTGGACGATCTGATGATCTCGTACGCAACCGATGGCGGCGGCGTCGGCCCGCATTTCGATTCTTATGACGTCTTTCTGTTGCAGGTGCACGGCAAACGCCGCTGGCGGATCTCGGCCCAGCGCGATCTGACGTTAAAGCCTGGACTGCCCTTGAAGGTGTTACAGCATTTCGAGCCCGAGCAGGAATGGCTGCTCGAGCCCGGCGACATGCTGTACCTGCCGCCGCATATTGCCCACGACGGCATCGCCGAAGGCGAATGCATGACCTGTTCGATCGGCTTCCGGGCCCCGTCCGTGAACGAGTTGACGGGCCAGTTTTTGTACTATTTGGCCGAACGGGGCGAAGCCGCCCACTCACCTGCCGGCGAGCGGCGCTATCGCGACCCTCGCCAAGGCGCCGTGGCGCATCCGGCCGAACTCCCGCACGCCATGATCGCCGAGCTTGGCGCGATCCTTGCGCGCGTGCGATGGACTGAACGCGATTTGGTCTCGTTCCTCGGCAGCTATTTGAGCGAGCCCAAGCCGCAAGTGGTGTTCGATGCGCCCGAGCGTCCGCTGGCCGAGCCGGCGTTCCTCCGGCGCGCGCAGGCGTCGGGCGTACGGCTCGACAATAAGACGGCGCTCCTATATGGCCCACGGACCTACTTCATCAACGGCGAAGAATCGGCCCTTCCGCGCAGCCGCAAGTGGCTCTTCGAACTGGCCGATGCGCGACGGATTGGGGGGAAACGCTTTGTAACACTCTCTACCGATGAATCGATGACAGCGTTGCTATACGAGTGGTATTGTGCCGGCTGGGTACGAGTCGGCGCATTCCCATGAAGCTGGCCGCCCCTTCCAATCGATTACGGTTAAATTCTGTATGAGAAAGGCAACGTATTGACCCTGCTTTGTCGACGGTCGGTACGAAAGTGCATATAATTTCCGCCCAAGCCGTGTGGAAGATTCACGCTCTGAAGTGCGTCCCACCAGCGGCCTAGGTTGGTGTTGGAGCACATTACCGGTATTATTTCGCGCTGTTGCTTACCTTTAACCATAAAAGGACGTGATCATGAAGAAATCCCTCCTCGTAGCATCCCTGTTGGCAGCCGTTGCACTCGCTGCGTGCAACAAGAGCAGCGACCAAAACGCTGCCGCTCCGGCTAGCGACGCGGCTGCTGCGTCGGCTCCGGCTGCTGCTTCGGATTCGAGCGCTGCTGCTTCGGGCGCTGCTGCTGCTGCGAGCGACGCTTCGGCTGCTGCGAGCGACGCTAGTGCCGCCGCTTCGAGCGCTGCTGCTGCTTCTGACGCTGGCGCGTCGGCTGCTGCACCCGCTTCGGGCGCAAGCCAGTAAGCCTCTGCCTGCAACGAGGCAACAAAAAACCGGCCTCGAGCCGGTTTTTTGTTGCCTGTCTCATTTTAAGCGGGCCGTTCGGCCTGTTTCTATCGCCGAGCATGCCGATGGCCTTGCCCGACGCGCTTCGTTACCAAGGTTGCTAACGTTACTAGCGTTATAGGCGCTAAGGGCGTTACTAGCCCCCGCCACAGCCTAGCCAGTCGAATCCAAGCTCTTGCGACGCGACCATGACGTCCTCGGCCGCCGCGCAGAGCACGCCCGCCAGGGCCGCTTGCGCAAGCTCCGGCTGATTGTTTTGCTGACTCAAATGCGCAGCCACGACATGCGAGAGCCGCGTCCGATCCAACGCCGCCAAGATCTGTGCTGCCGCGTCGTTGCTCAAGTGCCCGTGGTTACCACCGATCCGCGCTTTCAGCGATTGCGGATAGCGGCTCGTCGCGAGCATTCGCGTGTCATGGTTGCATTCGAGCACGAGCGCATCGCAGCCGCTCAGCATCGCCGTGATATGCGGCGTCGAAGTGCCGACATCGGTTAGGACGCCTAAGCGGCGCGCGCCATCGGAAAACACGAACTGCAGCGGCTCACGAGCGTCGTGCGGCACCGTATAGGGCAAGACCTGCAGATCGCCGATAGCGGCCGTCTCATCGCCCCATAACACGTGTAGATCGATGCCGTCGCTATCGGCACCGACGGCCTTTGCCGTCCCCCAGCTCATATACAGGGGCAAGGACCATTTGCGCGCGAGCGTCAACGCGCAGCCGATGTGGTCGCTGTGTTCGTGGGTAATGAGGACGGCATCGAGCGCGTCGATGCCGTATTGAAGGCGGGCTAAGCGGCGTTCAAGCTCTTTGGCGGAGAATCCGCAATCGAGCAGCACGCGCGTCGTGGTCTGGCCGCTGGTGGCCTCGACGACGAGGGCATTGCCCTCGCTACCGCTGCCGAGGCTAGCAAAGCGCATGGGGTAACGATTAATTCAGCTGGGCGTGCAGGAGCGAAATGAGGTTTTTGGCCTCGGGCGATGTATCCGCTTGACCGCTCGCATCGACAACCGACACTTGGGTGCCCGTGCCGTTCGGGTGAACGTTGACGAGGAACTCCTTGCCGGACTGCTGCTTGGGCTTGCTGCTATAGAACAGCTTGCCGAACAAACCGTCGCCCTTGAGCTCTTGCGTCGAATCGGCATAGCGCACGTAGTAGACGCCCTTTTCGCGATCGCGATTGTCGACGGTGAAATTAGTGCGATCGAGCGCGAGCCCGACGCGCAACCAGGCCACGTCGAATCGATCCGACAGGTCGAGCGTCGTCTCACGGCCGTTCATATCGATCTTGGCGGGCGCCGACGCCGGCCGTGCATCGGCGAGCAGCTGCTTGGACTGCGCCTCGGTCAGGCCGAACTGCTCCATCAGCTTCGACAAGAACACGGCCTCGAGCACCGGGTTACGCGGACGCTCGACCCAACGCGACGTGCTCTTGTCCTGCCCCGTCAGCATTTCTTCGAGCGCGCTATGCGTGATCGAAATATCGGTAGCGCCGTTCGCGCCACGTTCGACGAGTGTCCGGAAGCTGTCGCGGGTACCCGAGGAGTAGGCGAAATCGATGACATGACCAATCGTGCGACGGAACCAGTCGTCCGGAATGTTCGCGCGGTTCTCGGCCCAATCGGTCGTCATGATCCCCGTTGCGGGAGCGTCGGTCTTCAGGGCAAAACCGTTGGCCTTCCAGAACTCTTCGAGTTGCGGCCAGAGCTGATCGGGCGCACGCCCGTCGACCACGAGCCAGCGGCGGTCACCGTCACGTTCGACGTGCATGCCGAGCGGATCTTGCGCCGTCGGCACACCCTCGCTCGAATTGCCGGCCACCGTCGCATTACGCGCCGGCGCGCCGCCCAGTGCGGCGCTGACAGGCGGCGCCGTGTACTGCGGCTGGACCTTGGCCGCCTCCAGATCGCTGGGCACCTTCAGCGGGGGGGCCGAACCCGTCGCTTTATAGTCGACGCGATCGGTGGCGAACCAGTCGTTGAGCGTGTCACACCCCGCGAGCGTCGAAATGGCGAGCACGACGGCCGCCGCGCGAATGGCATGGATAGAGAAAGCGGAACGTTTCATGAGGTCCTTCGTGATGCGCAACACATGCCTGCGACGGCGCCGAGCGCGCGACTGTGACTCTGTACCGACGTCGATGAATACAAAAAATCGGGAGAGGCGGCGCTGCCCGCCGCCCGTCTTAGCCGAGCAAACCCGCTTCGACCAACGCCGCGCGAACCACCTCGTGGTACCGCGCGTCGAGCGGCGTGAGCGGCAGCCGAATACCGCTCTCGATCCGCCCCATTTGCTCGAGCGCCCATTTCACGGGAATCGGGTTCGCTTCGATGAACAAGTTCTTGTGCACAGACAGCAGCTTGAAGTGGATCTCGCGCGCGGTCTTGGCGTCCCCTGCGATTGCCGCCTTGCACAGATCGCTCATCGCGCGTGGCGCGACGTTCGCGGTGACCGAGATGTTACCGTGGCCGCCGAGCAGCATCAGCCCGATGGCGGTCGGGTCGTCCCCGCTGAAAATCGAGAAACCGGCGGGTGCGTCTTTGATCAAATGCGCCGCCCGCTCCAGGTTGCCCGTGGCTTCCTTGATGCCGATGATGCCCGGCACTTGCGCGAGACGCAGTGCGGTTTCGGTTGCCATATCGGCGACCGTTCGGCCCGGCACGTTGTAGAGAATAACCGGCAGATCGACGGATTCGGCGATCTTCGAGAAGTGGCGATACATGCCCTCTTGTGTGGGCTTGTTGTAGTAAGGCACCACTTGCAGCGTGGCGTCGGCTCCGATGGCCTTCGCTTGCTTCGTCAACTCGATCGCTTCGACGGTCGAATTGCCGCCCGCGCCCGCGATGATGGGGATACGCCCAGCCGTGTGTTCGACGGCGGTTTTGATCATGAGGACGTGCTCGTCGACCGACAGCGTGGCCGATTCTCCGCTCGTTCCGACGACACAGAGGGCGTCGGTCCCCTCGGCGATATGCCAATCGATCAGCTTGCGAAACGCCGGCAGATCGAGCCCGCCGTCTTCAAGCATCGGCGTGATGATCGCCGGGATGCTGCCGCCAATGCGCAGCCCGCCTTGGGTACCGCTGGATGTGCCGTTAGCCATGAAACGCCATGAATTCAAACGTGAAAACGCGATTGTAGCGGATTAAGCGGTCAAATCGTAACGCGCGAGCGTCGCGCCCCCGGAAGCGCCGTGCGCGCCGGGCTGCGCGGGCAGGACGGCGCAGATTCGTTGCACGAAAGCGGGCCGTGGATGCGCCGCATAACCGTCTTCGTAAGCGACGACGGTCAGCCGTCCGCGCACCGCTTCGAGCAATTCGCCAGGCGCCAGCAGGAACGCCGGATTCGACGGCTTGCCGATCGTCTCGTTGCCGCGGGCGAACGTCTCGTACAGCAAAATTCCGCCGGGCGCCAACAGCGATGCGAGCCGCGGCAGCAGCGGCCGATAGAGGTAGTTCGCCACGACCACCGCCGCGAACCGCTGCGTGTCGGGCAACGGCCAAGGACTTCCGTCTTCCAGATCCGCCGATACGGGTTCGACGCCATCGATACCGCCGAGCGCAGCGAGCGCCGCCTCGGCGCGGTCGATCGCCACCACGGCATGCCCGCGCTCTGCGAACCAACGCGCATGACGGCCGCTGCCCGCCGCGATGTCGAGCACCGCACCGCCCGGTGCGACGAGGTGCGACCACCGCGCGATCCAATCCGACCACGCTGCACCGCCTGCGGGGAGCGCGCCCGGCGCGCAATCGTGTGCGGTCATGCGTCGCCCTCGCCGCTCCGGTGGCGCATGGCCGTCATGAGTACGACAGCCCCATCGCTTCGCGCACGTCGCGCATCGTTTCCGTCGCGAACTTGCGCGCCTTGTCGCAGCCGTCCGCGACGATCGCGCGCAGCAGCGACGGATCGTCCATGTATTTTTGCGCGCGCTCGAGCATCGGCTGCTGCTCGCGCAAGATGCCTTCGATCACCGGCTGCTTGCATTCGAGGCAGCCGATGCCGGCGGTGCGGCAGCCCTTCTGGACCCACTCGTGCGTCGTCTCGTCGGAATAGACCTGGTGCAGTTGCCACACCGGGCACTTCTCCGGATCGCCCGGATCGGTGCGACGCACGCGCGCGGGATCGGTCGGCATCGTGCGCACCTTCTTCGTGATCGTCTCGGCGTCTTCGCGCAGGCCGATCGTGTTGCCGTACGACTTCGACATCTTCTGCCCGTCGAGGCCCGGCATGCGCGACGCTTCGGTCAGCAGCACCTGCGGCTCGGCCAGAATGATCTTGCGCGAGCCTTCGAGATAGCCGAACAGCCGCTCGCGGTCGCTCATCGAGAGGCTTTGCGATTCCTGCAGCATCGCGCGCGCTTGCTCGAGCGCTTCGTCGTCGCCGTCCTGCTGGTACGCGCTGCGCAGTTCGTGATAGAGCTTCGCGCGCTTGCCGCCGAGCTTTTTCGCCGCTTCGAGCGCCTTTTCCTCGAAGCCCGGCTCGCGCCCGTACAGGTGGTTGAAGCGGCGCGCGATTTCACGCGTCATTTCGACGTGCGGCACCTGATCCTCGCCGACCGGCACGAGCGAGGCGCGATACAGCAGGATGTCGGCCGCCATCAGCACGGGATAGCCGAGAAAGCCGTAGGTCGACAGATCCTTGTCCTTGAGCTTTTCGATCTGCTCCTTGTAGGTCGGCACGCGCTCGAGCCAGCCGAGCGGCGTGCTCATGCCGAGCAGCAGCGCGAGCTCGGCGTGCTCCGGCACGCGGCTCTGGATGAACAGCGTGGCTTGCGCCGGATCGATGCCCGCGGCGAGCCAGTCGATCAGCACTTCCCAGACGCTCTTTTCGATGACCTCGGGCGTCTCGTAGTGCGTCGTCAGCGCATGCCAGTCGGCGACGAAGAAGAAGCACGGATACTCGGACTGCAGCCGAACCCAGTTCTTCAGCACGCCGTGGTAATGGCCGAGGTGCAAGCGACCCGGTGGGCCGCATGCCGGAGAAGATGCGGTCTGGGAACATGGTGTCAGTTCAGGAGCGAAGCGAGAGGAGTCAGGAGGTCGTCACGGCATCGTAGCCGATCGAAACGAGCGGGAGCAGCCAGAAACTGCGTCAGAGAGCCCGGTCATGACCAGCGCCATGACGATGAAAAAGCCATACGGCTCGAACCGCGGCGAACGAAATCGCCTGCCGCACCGGCAACAGCGCCATCAGCACGCGCCCGCCGTCGAGCGGCGGCAGCGGAAAAAGATTGAGCACGCACAGCACGAGATTGACGCACGACGCCGGCCGCAGCCATGCGCGTGAAGAACGGTTCGTCGACGCCGAGCCGCGGGCAGCACCCGCGCCACGACGCCCCACAGCAATGCCTGCACGAAGTTGCACAGCGGGCCCGCCAGCGCGCGACCCAGAACGTGCCCCAGCGCGGATTGCGCAAATTCCCGAACGTGACGGGCACGGGCTTCGCATAGCCGAACATGAAGGCGCCGCTCGTGACCAGATACAGCACCAATGGAATCGCGATCGTGCCGATCGGATCGATATGGCGCATCGGATTGAACGAGACCCGCCCCATCATGTAAGCGGTGTTGTCGCCGAGCAGCCGGGCGACGTAGCCGTGCGCCGCCTCGTGCAGCGTGATCGCGAATATCACCGGCAGCGCGTAGACGACTATCGTTTGGATCAGAGAGGGATTCATCGAAGCATTGTAACAAGCGCCAGGCAGGGACCCGCCGGGACCGGCCCGCTCAGGGCGCGACCAACCCAAACGGCTCCAGCGCCCCGCGCCCGGCGCGCACCAGCACGGGCTCCTCGTTCGTGAGATCGACGACCGTCGATGGTTCGCGCGGACACGCCCCCCCATCGATGACAAGATCGATTTCCTTTTCGAGACGCGAACGAATTTCTTCGGGATCGTTCAACGGCTCGTCCTCTTGAGGAAGTATCAGCGTGGTGGCGATCAGCGGCTCGCCTAACGCTTCGAGCAGCGCCAGCGTGATGGCATGATCGGGCACCCGCAAGCCGATCGTCTTTCGCGAGGGATGCGACAGGCGCCGCGGCACCTCTTTCGTCGCCAGCAGGACGAAAACGTAAGGCCCCGGCGTCACCGATTTGATCAACCGAAACTGCTGGTTGTCGACCATGGCGAAGTTAGCCAGCTCCGATAGATCGCGCACGAGCAGCGACAAATGCTGCCGCTCATCGAGCCCTCGGATACGGCGCAGGCGCGTAACCGCGTTTTTGTCGTCGAGCCGGCAAGCCAGTGCGTAACTCGAATCGGTCGGTAAGGCGATGACGCCGCCGTCCTTGATGATTTGGACCGCCTGCGCGATGAGGCGAGGCTGCGGATTGTCGGGATGGATCCTGAAGAATTGGGACATGTGAGCGCGATGGGTGAGCCGGCCGCGTACTGCTTCGAGCGCAGAACCTAGAGCCTGGAGCCTGAGAACCTAAAACCTAGGACCTAGAGCCAGCGCTCCCAAACCGGCGTGAGATCGGACGGCAGTTGCGGCAGCTGGCCGAGTTCGGTGCGTCCTTCCGTGGGCGCATGAAAATCCGACCCGCGGGACGCCTCGAACCCGAAGCGGCGCGCGACATCAGCGTATTCGCGGTATTGGTCGGGCGTGTGACTGCCCGTCACCACTTCGATCGCTTTCCCGCCCAAATCCAAGAATTGGCCGAACAGCGTATCGAATTCGAGCGGCGTGTACTGATAACGGCCAGGATGCGCGATGACGGCCACGCCGCCAGCGGCGCGGATCCATTGCACCGCGCTCTCGAGCGACGCCCACCGATGCGGCACGTAGCCCGGTTTGCCTTCGCCTAGATACCGCGAGAAGACATCCGAAGTGGATTGCGCATAGCCCTTTTCCACGAGGAAACGGGCGAAGTGGGTGCGCGAGATCAGGTCGGGATTCGACACATAGCGCTGCGCGCCCTCGTAGGCACCTTCGATGCCGAGCGCGGCGAGCGCATCGCTCATCGCGTGGGCACGCGCGGCCCGTCCGCTCCTAGTCGCATGGAGCCCTTCGACAAGCGCCGGACACGCCGTATCGATACCGAGGCCCACCACGTGCACCGTACGCGATGCCCATGTGACCGAGATCTCGACGCCGGTGACATAGGCCATACCCAGCGCTTCAGCCTCGCTGCGAGCCGGCGCCTGCCCTGCCACTTCGTCGTGGTCGGTCAGCGCCCATAGCGTGACGCCGCCCGCATGCGCGCGGCGCGCCACGTCGGCAGGCGCAAGATGGCCGTCGGAAACGGTCGAATGACAATGGAGATCGGCGTTCATGCTGTCGGGATCGGAGGTTAGCCTCATTTTACCCGCAACGCGCGAAGTCGGCCGGCCCGCCGCTCTCGCCGACACGCCTAGGCACGCGCGTTGGCGTGTCGGCGGATGGGGCCCGCTCGGCGCTGTCCCCATCGGCCGAGCCATCGGGGGGCTACGCGCAAAAACCCTCGATCAGTGCCGCGACCTGCTCGGGCTGATCGTGATGCACCATGTGGCCGGCATCTTCGATGAGCTTTTCACGCCAATCGGGGAACGCTTGGAAGCGCGCTTTATATTCGTCGAGCGGAATCTCGCCGGCCAGCATCGCCAAAGTCGGGGACGCAACGGCCTCCACGTGCAATACCTTGGCCCGGACGTTCGACCAGACGGCCATCACCTCGTCGAGGCGGTAGAGCATCGGCCCATGATGCTTATGGGCAGGATCGGCCAGCAGCCTGTAACGGCCGTCGTCGTCCCGCTCGGCCCAGTGGCGAGCCAAGAATCGCGCACGCTCGGGCGCGAGCCGAGGATTGGTCTTGATCAGCCGGACGCTCACATCGTCGAGCGTCGCGTAGGTCTTCAACCGTGCCGGTTCGCGAATGTCGTCCAGCCATGCAGCCAGGCGACGCGGCCATTCGCTCGGATGCGCCGGCGCCAACCCGAATCCTTCGAGATCGACGACGCGCCGCACACGCTCCGGACGGGCACCGGCATACAGGCAGACGACGTTCGCCCCCATGCTGTGTCCCACGAGATTGACCTGCCCTGTCGGCGCGTAGCGATCGAGCAATGCTTCCAGGTCGGCCAGATACTCGTGGAACCAATAATGGCCCCCGCCCCGTTCGGCAACAGGCCAGTCGGATAGCCCGAAACCGCGCGCATCGGGCGCGATGACCTGCCAATCGCCGCCGAGCGCATCGACGACAAATTGAAACGACGCCGAAACGTCCATCCAGCCATGCAGCATGAACAGCGTCGGCGCATCGGGGCTGCCCCAGCGCCGCACGTGCAGCTTCACGCCTCGCACGGTCACGAAATCGGATTGCGGGTTGTTCATAGGCATCGGCGAACGCAATCGAAAAAAGAATGGTCGTTCGATTATATGGGCTATCGAATGTTTCGTCACGGCGTCGCATCGGGAGAGTGCGCCGCCAGGGCCGTCAACTCCGCCTCGTCGAATCCGGCTTCGCGCCGTGCCTCGAAATTGAAAGGCCCGCGCAGCCGCGGCGCCCGGTATTGCTCGGCTAGCCGCGCGTATGTTTCATGCGGTTCCAACGCCCGCGCGTCGCACAGGTAGCGGAACCATTCGTTGCCGATGCGCACATGCCCGATCTCGTCGCGCAGAATCACGTCGAGTATCGCGGCCGAAGCGGCATCGCCCGCTTGAGCCAGACGCGCGCGAATCGGAGGTGAGGCATCGAGCCCGCGCGCCTCGAGCGTGCGCGGCACGAGCGCCATTCGCGCGAGAACGTCGTCGCGCGTGCGGGCGCACATATCCCAAAGCCCGTCGTGGGCCGGGAAATCGCCGTAGGTGTGGCGCAATTGCACCAGGCGCGCTTGCAGCAGCCCGAAGTGATGCGCCTCTTCCACCGCGACGCGCAGCCAGTCGGCGTAGAACGCCTCGGGCATGCCAGCAAATCGCCAAACCGCATCCAACGCCAAATTGATCGCATTGAATTCGATATGCGCGATCGCATGCAGTAAAACGGCGCGCCCTTCTTCGGTCTGCATGCCGCGGTGGCGCAACGACCGCGGCTCGACAAGGGGCGGCCTGTCGGGACGGCCCGGCACGAGCGGCGATTCCTCGATGTTCTCGTCCGGCCGACAAACCGCTTCCCCGGCCTCGTAGCGATCGCGCAAGGCGCCGACCGCCGCGACTTTCGTGCCTGGCTCGCGTTCGCACAACGCCGCCAGCGCCAAGCGGCGCATGCTGGACGCGCATTCATCGGGAGCGCCGGTAGAAACGGGGCGGGAGGTGGGCCGATTCATCGTTTCATCGTTCCGTCGATAGGGACAGGCATAGTGCAGTAGCGGCAGAAAGGCCGCAGCAGCGGTGCCACGGCCGGCCACAGCGGGCCCCGGCGGGCGACGGCGGCATGGCGACGCAAACGCGCCCCGCCACCGCACAGGGGCGGACCGTTTAGAATATGCGATTCGACACGCGCGCGCCCCTGCGACGCGGCGCGTGTCCGCGCATTTATGCCGCGGCATTGTACCGGCCGCGCGCCGCCCGCCCAAGGAGACATTGTGCCGATCTACAAGCTGGGAGAACACGCTCCCACGATTCACGAAAGCGTCTTCGTGGCCGATACCGCCACGATCGTCGGCAAGGTCACGCTCGAAGAAAACGCCAGCGTCTGGTTCGGCGCGGCCATTCGCGGCGACAACGAGCCGATCGCGATCGGCGTGGGCAGCAACGTTCAAGAAGGTGCGGTGCTCCATACCGATCCCGGCCGCCCGCTCTCGGTCGGCCGCGACGTGACGGTCGGTCACCAGGCGATGCTGCACGGCTGCACCATCGGCGACGGCTCGCTCATCGGAATTCAAGCGGTGATCTTGAATGGTGCGGTCATCGGCCGCAACTGTCTGGTCGGTGCCGGCAGTGTCGTGACCGAAAACAAGACGTTCCCCGACCGGTCGCTCATTTTGGGTGCGCCGGCGCGCGTTGTCCGGGAACTGACGGACGAGGAAGTGAACGCCCTCGCGCAAAGCGCCCGCAGCTATGTCGAGCGCCGTGATGTGTTCAAGGCACAGCTCGTGCGAATCGGCTAAAGTGCGGCGCGGCTCCGCCGCCGGTATGTGCCGGCGGCATCGAAGACTGAAGGAAGAGTTGTGGACGACCAGTTGCAAAAATTCATGTTCGCCGCCGCACCCGTGCGTGGCGAGATCGTTTCGCTGCGTAACACGTGGCAGGAAGTGCTCGCGCGCCGACAGTACCCGACGGCGGTACGCGACATCCTCGGCGAAATGATGGCCGCGTGCGCGTTGTTGTCGGCGAACTTGAAGTTCGACGGCACGATGATCATGCAGATCTTCGGCGACGGTCCGATCAAAATGCTCGTCGTGCAGTGCAGCTCCGAATTGACGATGCGCGCGACCGCAAAAATCTCGAGCGAATTCGACGAGACGTTGAACGGCACCCTGTCGTTCGTCGAGTTGCTGAACGCGAGCGGCCACGGGCGCTGCGTCATCACGCTCGATCCGAACAATAAGCTGCCCGGCCAGCAGCCATACCAAGGAATCGTGCCGCTCAACGGACACGACGGCCCGCTGCAGTCGATCGCGCAAGTGCTCGAGCACTACATGCACCACTCGGAACAGCTCGATACGCGGCTGTGGCTCGCCGCCAACACCGAGCGCGCCGTCGGCATGCTGCTCCAAAAGCTGCCCGGCGACGGCGGCATCGTGCCGCACGCGGGCGAGCACGACGCGGATACATGGGAGCGCGTCTGCGTGCTCGGCGGCACGCTCTCGCAGGACGAGCTGTTGAAAGAGGAACCGCAGACCGTCTTCAAACGTCTATTTTGGCAAGAGAACGTTCAGCACTTTGCGCCGGCGCTCACGCGCTTCGAATGCAGTTGCTCGCGCGAGCGTGTCGGGTCGATGCTGAAGATGCTCGGGCGCGACGAAGTGGACAGCGTGCTTGTAGAGCAAGGCCGAGTGGAGATCCACTGCGAGTACTGCAACCAACGCTACGAGTTCGATCCCGTCGATATCGCCCAGCTGTTCGCGGCCAGCGAAGTCTCGGCCGGCGTGGCACCGGTGCAAGCGCAGCGGCACTGAGCGCCGGGTGTCCCGCCCCTGTGCGACGCGGCTGCGCATGCGCCCGCGTCGTTCGTCGATCTATTCGGAGTTCGCCACCCATGAACGCATTGCTTCGCCCGCGCCAGCCGGTCGTACCGGAGCCTGTCACCTTGGAGCCGGTTGCATCGGACACGGCGCCGCGGCGCATGCCGGCCGCAGTGTCCTGCGCGGCGGCGTTCGCCGCGCTTTCCATTTTTTCGGCGCTTTCGGGGTGTGTCGTCGCCCCGCCCCCTCCGCCCTCGGGGGCCATCCTGAGCCGCTTGGCCTCCGGCCAACCGGGAGCCGCGGAGAGTGCGCATCCGCTTAGCGCCGAAGAGCAAAAGCGCTATGCCGACATCGACAAACAGGTGATCCGCGAACAAAACGAAGCGATAGCCGCCGATGCATGGGCGCGCTACCTACGCACCGTACTATTATTCGCCGCCCGTTACCTTCGGCAGCTATTACGGTGGATGGAACAGCGGATGGGGTGTGGGGTATTACAGCCCCGGCTACTATCCGGGTGGGTGGTGGTAACGCGCTGAGGCGTAACACCGGAAAGGCAAACGCCGCGCTATAAAGGGCGGCGTGATATTGAAGCGCTCGTTGAACCGATGCGCATTGGATCCGCAACACCTTTGGCCCGTGCCGGGCCAAAGCGTCGAAGCAACGGGCCTTCCGAATCAACCGGCGCCGTGGTGCTTGGCCGCGGCAGCGTGCTTCGCATTCTCAGCCGCGCGCCTCTTTTCCGCCCGCTTGGGCTTTTCGCGCGAGACCGGGTTCGGCACGACACTCACGGGCGCCGCCGAGACTTCTCCCCGCGTAGACGTGTTGCTCGGCACGAGCGTGGCGGGCACGCTAGAGGTGGCATTCGGCGAGACGAACTGTACGAATACCTCGCCGTCCTTGACCATCCCCATCTCGTAGCGGGCGCGCTCCTCGACCGCAGCCGTGCCGTTTTGCAAATCTTGTACTTCGCCCTCAATCCGCTCGTTACGCAGCTTTTCGTCAGCGTTCTTTTGCTGCTGCGCGGCCAATTCGCCACTCAATTCGTGAACGTTCAGCCACCCGCCATGGCCCCACCACAGCGGATACTGGATCAGCGCGAGCAGGACGAGCAAGGACAACAGTGACAAGGCGCATTCAAAAGGCCGCAGATTCAAAATCGCCCCGTGCGCCCCCAAGTAATGCCCTTGGGGCGAAGCACGAGGCGTGCATGCTGAACGAACGAGTCAGGCAGGCGAAAGGCGCGTCAGCGCAGGTTGTAGAACGTCGATTTGCCAGGGTAGCTGGCGATATCGCCGAGATCTTCCTCGATGCGCAACAATTGGTTGTACTTCGAGATGCGATCGCTGCGGGAGAGCGAGCCCGTCTTGATCTGGCCGGCGTTCAAGCCCACGGCGATGTCGGCGATCGTCGAATCTTCCGTTTCGCCCGAACGGTGCGAAATGACCGCCGTGTAACCGGCGCGCTTCGCCATTTCGATCGCAGCGAACGTTTCCGTCAGCGTACCGATCTGGTTGATCTTGATCAGGATGGAGTTCGCGATACCCTTGTCGATGCCTTCCTTCAGGATGCGCGTGTTGGTGACGAACAGATCGTCGCCGACGAGCTGGATCTTCTTGCCGAGCTTGTCGGTCAGGAGCTTCCAGCCGTCCCAGTCGCTTTCGTGCATGCCGTCTTCGATCGAGACGATCGGGAATTTGTCCGCGAGCGTAGCCAGGTAATCGGTGAATTCGGCCGACGACAGTTGCAGGCCCTCGCCGGCCAGTTGGTACTTGCCGTCGTGGTAGAACTCGCTCGCCGCGCAATCGAGCGCGAGCAGCACGTCTTCACCGGCGCGATAGCCCGCCTTCTCGATTGCTTGCAGGATGGCCGACAAGCATTCTGCGTTGCTGCCGAAGTTCGGCGCGAAGCCGCCTTCGTCGCCCACAGCCGTGCTCATGCCGCGATCGGACAGAATCTTCTTCAGCGCGTGGAACACTTCGGCGCCGCAACGCAGCGCTTCGCGGAACGTCGGCTGGCTGACCGGGACGATCATGAATTCTTGGATGTCCAGGCTGTTGTTCGCGTGCGCGCCGCCGTTGACGATGTTCATCATCGGCACGGGCAGCTGCATCGCACCCGAGCCGCCGAAGTAACGGTACAGCGGCAGGCCCGCTTCTTCAGCGGCAGCCTTCGCGACCGCCATCGAAACGGCCAGCATCGCGTTGGCGCCGAGGCGCGACTTGTTGTCGGTGCCGTCGAGCTCGAGCAGCGTCTTGTCGAGGAACGCTTGCTCCGACGCGTCGAGACCCATGATCGCTTCGGAAATCTCGGTGTTGATATGCTCGACCGCCTTGAGCACGCCCTTGCCGCTGTAGCGGCCGGCTTCGCCGTCACGCAGCTCGATCGCTTCGCGCGAGCCCGTCGACGCGCCCGAAGGCACTGCCGCACGGCCCATCGTGCCCGATTCGAGCAGCACATCGCATTCGACGGTCGGGTTGCCTCGGGAGTCTAAAATCTCACGGCCGATGATATCTACGATTGCACTCATGATTTCCTCTAGAAAAGATGATGAATTTCTTCTTTGACGGGTGCAGTCAGTTGAAATCGCGCTCGATGAAAGGAGTGCGTTTCACGACGGTATCCAATGCGACGAGCGTCTCCAGCAAGTCGCCCATGCGCCGCAGCGGCACGGCATTGGGGCCGTCCGACAGTGCGCACGCGGGATCGGGATGCGTCTCCATGAACAAGCCCGCCACGCCCACGGCTACGGCCGCGCGCGACAACACGGGCACGAACTCGCGCTGGCCGCCCGAGCTGGTGCCCTGCCCGCCCGGCAATTGCACCGAGTGCGTGGCGTCGAACACGACAGGGGCGCCAGTGTCGCGCATGATGGCGAGCGAGCGCATGTCGGAGACGAGATTGTTGTAGCCGAACGACACCCCGCGCTCGCACGCGAGGAAGCGGTCTTCCGACAAGCCGGCTTCGCGCGCCGCGTCACGCGCCTTGTCGATAACGTTCTTCATGTCCTGCGGCGCGAGGAACTGGCCCTTCTTGATATTCACGGGCTTGCCCGAGCGGGCGCAGGCATGAATGAAATCGGTTTGGCGGCACAGGAACGCGGGCGTTTGCAAGACATCGACGACCGAGGCGACCTGCTCGATCTCGTCGATGGCGTGAACGTCCGTCAGCACGGGCACGCCGAGCTGGCGCTTCACTTCCGAAAGAATGCGCAAGCCTTCATCCATGCCGAGGCCGCGAAACGACTTGCCCGAGCTGCGATTGGCCTTGTCGTACGAAGACTTGTAGATGAACGCAATGCCGAGCTTCGCGCAAATCTCCTTGAGCCGGCCCGCCGTATCGATCGTCATCTGCTCCGATTCGACGACGCAGGTGCCCGCGATCAGAAAAAACGGCTGATCGAGACCGACTTCGAAGTCGCACAGCTTCATGCCTTCTCCTTGCGCGTTTGGTGACAGGCCAGCGCGGCTTCGACGAACGACTTGAACAGCGGGTGGCCGTCGCGCGGCGTCGAGGTGAACTCAGGGTGGAACTGCACGCCCACGAACCACGGATGCGCGCTGCGCGGCAATTCCATCATCTCCGGCAGGTCCTCGCTCGGCGTACGCGCGCTGATGATAAGGCCACCGGCCTCGAGCTGCGGCACGTAGCGGTTATTGACTTCATAACGGTGACGGTGACGCTCGTTCACATCCTTGCCGTAAATCTGTTCGGCCAGCGTGCCGGGCTTGACCGGGCAACGCTGCGAACCCAGGCGCATCGTGCCGCCGAGATCCGATTCGTCCGAACGCTTTTCGACACGGCCTTCGCGGTCGTACCACTCGGTGATGAGCGCGACCACGCGATGCGCCGTGGCGGTATCGAACTCCGTGCTGTTCGCGCCTTGCAGGCCGACGACATCGCGCGCGAACTCGATCACGGCAAGTTGCATGCCGAGACAGATGCCGAGGTACGGCACCTTCGCTTCCCGCGCATAGCGGATGGCGGCGATCTTGCCTTCCGTGCCCCGGCGGCCGAAACCGCCCGGTACGAGCACGGCATCGAGATGCTTGAGGCTTTCGACGCCCTCGGCTTCGATCTGTTCCGAATCGATGTACTCGATGTTGACCTTCGTCGACGTATGCACCGATGCATGGCGCAGCGCTTCGATCAGCGACTTGTACGATTCGGTCAGATCGACATACTTGCCGACCATGCCAATGGTGACTTCGTGTTTGGGGTGGTCCAGTTTATCGACGATCGCCGACCACATCGTCAGGTTGGCCGGATTCGGCTGGAGCCTGAGTTCGTCGCAAATGATGCTGTCGAGCCCTTGGTCGTGCAGCATCTGCGGAATCTTGTAGATGCTATCGGCGTCCCACACCGAAATCACGGCTTCTTCGGGCACGTTCGAGAACATCGAGATCTTCTTGCGCTCGTCGTCCGGAATCGGACGATCGGCACGGCACAGCAGCACATGCGGCAAGATCCCGATCTCGCGCAGCTTTTGCACGCTATGCTGCGTCGGCTTCGTCTTGAGTTCGCCGGCCGTCGCGATGAACGGCACGAGCGTGAGGTGCACGAAACAGGCGCTGTTGCGGCCGAGACGCAGGCTCATTTGCCGCGCCGCTTCGAGGAACGGCAGGGATTCGATGTCGCCGACCGTACCGCCGATTTCGACGATCGCCACATCGGGCTCGCCGCAGGTGGCCGATGCCGCGCCGCGCTCGATGAATGCCTGAATCTCGTTCGTGATGTGCGGGATCACCTGCACCGTCTTGCCGAGGTAGTCGCCTCGACGCTCCTTGCGGATCACCGATTCGTAGATCTGCCCGGTCGTGAAGTTATTCGCGCGGCG
Organism: uncultured beta proteobacterium; assembly: GCA_963838695.1. Lineage (GTDB taxonomy): Bacteria > Pseudomonadota > Gammaproteobacteria > Burkholderiales > Burkholderiaceae > Trinickia. Next base: position 135,111 of record CAWIRZ010000022.1, read on the forward strand.
CATCTTCGTGCTGATGAACCGTTCGTAGTGACCGAGATCGAGATCCGTCTCGGCGCCGTCTTCCGTCACGAACACCTCCCCATGCTGAAAGGGGCTCATGGTGCCGGGATCGACGTTGATGTAGGGATCGAGCTTGAGGAGGGTGACTTTCAGACCGCGCGATTCGAGAATCGCGGCGAGAGAAGCGGCGGCAATGCCCTTGCCGAGGGACGACACTACGCCGCCGGTGACGAAAACATATTTGGTCATCGCTGGATGCTCGCGGGAAAAACGGATTATACCTTAGGGTCCGCCCTCAGATGAACCCGCGCGCGTTGCCGCGACAACCCGAGCCCCTCCCCCGCTAGCCTGCCTCGCGCAACCTATTCAGCATCCCTTGCAGCGCCCGCGCCGTCTCTATCGGCCGTTCCATCGGAAACAAATGGCTGCCCTCGATCCACTCGACGCGGCCGTGCGCCGCGCGCTGCGTCGCTTCGAGCCCTACCTGGCGGATTTCCTTAGAGCGGGTGCCGGCGATAAAGCCGAGCGGCACCGGTGCACCGCGCGCGAGCCGCGAGCCCAGCGTGCGGGGCAACGTGCGATAAATCCGGTGCTCGATCTCGCGGTTGAATGCGAGCGTACGCCGGCCGTCGGGCGCGCTTGGCGGAATGCCGAAATCGATGTAATCGGACAATACACGCTCGTCCCAACGCGCGAATGCGCTCTTCGAATAGAAGTGGCGCCATGCTTCTTCGCGGCTGGCCCATTGCGTGCGCCGCGTACGCGTGGCCGCGGCGGGCGAAAGCCGCTCGTCGAGCCCCGTCCATTGGGTGAAGCGCAGCACACCGGCGCGCCAGCCCGCGATCACCGGCGAATCGAGCATGACGACCCCGCGCACCCAATGCGGGTGCTTGAGCGCCGCCATCAGCGAGAGGTAGCCGCCTAGCGAGTGGCCGACGAGCCAGACCGGACGTTCGTAGCGGCGACCGACATCGGCCAACAATTCGTCGACGAGATGCGGCCAATCGCTCGTGACCGGATAGCGGGGATCGTGGCCGATGCGCTCGATGTGGCGAAGCTCGTAATCATCGGAAAGTTCGGCGAACAGCGTACGGTAAATCGACGACGGAAAACCGTTCGCATGCGAAAAGTGGATGATGTCTTTCAAGCGCCGCAGCCTCCAAGTTCGTGTGTCTTTATCGATCCGTCCAGTAGCGGGCGTGCGTCTCTCGATAGCGTTCGACCTCGAGCCGACCGTCGTGCGTCGCCACCCGCACCGCGCCGTCGCGATCGGTGCGGCTCAGCAAGATGCCGCGCGCCTCGAAGCGGGCCCATACTTGCGGATGGGGATGGCCAAAGCGATTTCGATAGCCTACCTGAAAAATCGCCACACGCGGCTCGACCGAATCGAGGAACGGCTCGGTGGACGATGTTTTGCTGCCGTGGTGGGCGACGAGCAGCACATCGGCGCGCAACGCCTCCGGCGCGCGGCCGACGAGCGAGCGTTCCGCCGGCGCCCCGATATCGCCCGTGAGCAACGCGCTCATGCCTTGCGCGCTGACTTTGAGCACGCACGATTGCTCGTTCGAACGCAGCGGCAGCGGGCCCGGATCCGGCCATAGCACCTCGAACTCGACGCCATCCCAACGCCAGCGCTGCCCCGCCGCGCAACGCAATCGCTCGACTCGGCGCGCGCGGGCGGCATCCCATACGCGATGGACCGGCGGCAAGCCGCCGAGGATTTGCCTGACTTCGGCGGCATCGAGCACGGCCGGCACGCCGCCCGCATGATCGGCATCGCCGTGACTGACCACCACGCTATCGAGCCGCGCGACGCCGCTTGCCCGCAGATACGGCGCGACGACACGCTCGCCGGCATTCGTCGATTCCGGGCCCGGGCCCGCGTCGAACAAGAGCGTGCGACGGCGCGTTTCGACGAGGATCGAGGCGCCCTGGCCGACGTCGAGCGCGGTAAGCCGAACGGCGCCTTCCTCGAGACTAACGGGCGGCGGCGCGATCAGCGGCAGCCATGCGAGCGGCCCGGCGAAGCGCAGCGGCCAGCCGCGCGGCATCAAGCACAGCGCGACGCCCGCTAACGCCGCGCCGAGCGCCCAGATCGACGGCGCAGGCGGATGCCGATCGGCCCAGGCCGATTGCGCAAGCGTACTCAGGACGTCCATCAACGGCGCCAATAACGTATGCGCGAGCTCATAGGCGTGCGCATCGAGCGGTGCGGGCAAAGCGATCGCGACCAGCACCACCGGCACCACGAGTAGGCTGACCCAAGGGACGGCGATCGCGTTCGCGAGCGGCCCGACCAGCGAGACCTGCGAGAACCAGAACACCGTGAGCGGCGCCAAGCCGATGGTCACGGCCCACTGCGCGCGAATCGCGTCGGCGCCTTTTGCTTGCAGGCTCGCCCACCTCCGCCGCCACGCGTCGCGCCGGCTCCGGCGCCCAAGTTCGAGGGATGCCTGCCATGTCGGATCGCCCGCTCGCATCGTCTCGATGAGCTCGTGCGGCTCGTCCCGCTCTTCGCGGCGACGCAACCGCCCGCGCATCGCGAACGCGATGAATGCGACAGCGGCGAACGAGAGCCAAAAGCCGGCCGCCGTCGGCGCCCAAGGGTCGACGATGAGGACGAGCACCGCGGCCCACGACAGCACGAGCGAAAACGCGACACTTCGCCCGAGCACGAATGCCACGCTGACGACGACCAACATCCACAACGCGCGCTGCGCCGGGACGTTGAACCCCGCGAGCGCGGCATAGGCGGCCGCGCTCGCGACGCCGACGACGGCCGCAACGATGGGCGTCGGCACCACGAGCGGCCATTCGCGCGCACCGCGGCGCGCGAGGATCGCGCCAAGCGCGCACGAGCGACGCCACAGCCAAGCCGCGAGCGCGGCGCCGAGCCCTGCGACGAAGCCGATATGAAGCCCGGAGACTGCGACGAGATGGCTCGTGCCGGTTCGGCGCAGGACGAGCCTGGCCTCTTCGGCAATGCCCTCTTGCGTGCCGACCGCGAGCGCCGTGACGATGCCCTGGTGCGCCGCCTCGGCCAGCGCCTGCGCAATGCGCGCACGCAACGCAAAGCGTGCGCGGTCGATCGCCGTGCCGATCCCACCTTTTACGCCCGCTAGCCGTTTGGCCGTGGCTGAAGCGACGATGTACCCCGTCGCGCGAACGCCCCGTGCGAGAAACGCCGCTTCGGCGTCGTACCCGCCAAAATTGGCGTAGCCGTGCGGCCGCTTGAGCCGTACCGTGAAACGCCAATGCTCGCCGGGCTTCAGTAGCGGCACATCGCGCGCTCCGCGGCTGCTACTGCTACTGCGACTGCTCCACGTCAGCTGCACGATCGGCGGGAAGTGCTCGATGCCCGTGGCGCGCCGAAGCGCGTCGACATCGACGGCAAACAGGAATCGCGCACTCGCCCCGTCTTGCGCCGGCAAGCCGCGAACGTATCCCGTAAGGGCAAGGTCGCGCAGTTCCCACGCAGCCGGCAGCGCGTTCGCCAGACGGGCTTGCGCACGCACGGCCGCATAGGTGTGGCCCGCTATCGCAGCGGCGAGGAACAAGGTTGTGGGTGCGGCGAAGGCCCGCGACGGCACCCGCCATGACGTCGGCGTGCGCAGCCGCGACGAGAGACCAAGACCGGCAGCCGGCGCCGGGCCAACGCGCACCCGGAGCCATAAACCGCATGCCGCCGCGAACAGCGCGCCGAGCACAGCCCATTCCCCACTGCCCGGCAGCGCTGCTCGTTGCTGCAGCACTACGATGCCCACCGCGAAGCCGATCAGCCACGCCCGCATTCGCCCTCCTGGCAATCACGCGCCGACGTGCGAATCCGGCCGAAACCCTCGGCCCGTCTACCGATTCATCGAGCGGCGCAAACGATCGTCGATTATGCGCAAGCTAGCGCGAGCCGGGGCAGTGCCGCGTGTGCGTTGGCCATTGTGCCTACCGCAAGCTCATCGATGCCGATGCCACGCAATTCGGCGATGACGGCACCGATGCGCGGCACCTGATCGGGTGCGTTGCGTTGCTTGTAAAGCCAGGAGGGAGGGATGTCGGGCGCGTCGGTTTCGACGACGAGCGCGTCCAGCGGCAGCTCGGCGGCAAGCCGTCTGATTTGGCGGGCGCGCTCGAAAGTCACGTTGCCGCCGAAGCCGAGCCGCATGCCTTGGTCGATGAACGCGCCCGCCTGCTGAAAGCTGCCGTTGAAGGCATGCGCGATGCCGTGTTTCACGCCGTAACGGCGCAACCCCTTGAGGACGAGATCCTGCGATTTGCGCACGTGGCAAATCACGGGCAAATCGAATTCGCGGGCAAGCGCCAACTGGGCATCGTAGAAATGGCGTTGGCGCGCGTCCTCAAGATTCGGCACGAAGTAGTCGAGCCCGATCTCGCCGATACCGACGAACCGTGGATCGGCGAGGCTCGCTTCGATCTCGCGGCGCAGCGTGTCGAGATCGGCGTCGCTCGCTTGGCCCGTGAAGAGCGGATGAATACCCAGCGCATAAACGCCGCCCGCGATGCGATGGGCAAGCGCGCGTACGGTCGAAAAATTTTGCACCGCCACGGCTGGAATCACGATGCGCCCCACCCCGCAAGCCTGCGCGGCCTGGGCGACCCCTTCGCGATCGTCGTCGAATTCGCCTGCGTCCAGATGGCAATGCGTATCGATCCACATGGCGGCGCTCCCGAGCGGCTTGCTAGACAGGGACGGACGGCTCTTCGTGCAGCACGCCGTCGCGCAGACGCAAGATGCGATCGCATCGCCCAGCCAGATCGACATCGTGCGTGACGATGATGAAGCTTGTTTCGAGCGTGGCAGAAAGTTCGAGCATGAGATTGAAGACGTTGTCCGCCGTCGCGCCGTCGAGGTTCCCGGTCGGCTCGTCGGCCAACACGCAGGCCGGTTTCGTGACCAGCGCGCGCGCGATTGCCACGCGCTGACGCTCCCCGCCCGACAGTTCGCCCGGACGATGCTTTGCACGGTGCGCCAGCCCGACACGTTCAAGCATGGCCTGCGCTTCGCGCCGCGCGTCTTCGACAGCAAGCCGCCGAATGCGCAGCGGCATGGCGACGTTGTCGAGCGCGCTGAACTCCGCCAGCAGATGATGGAACTGATAGACGAATCCCAACGCGCGGTTGCGCAGGTCGTTGCGCTCGCGTTCGCGCAGCGCCGTAAACGGCCGGCCGAGCAGCGAGACACTGCCGGCGCTGGGCTCGTCCAGACCGCCGAGCACGTGCAGCAGCGTGCTCTTGCCCGAGCCCGATGCCCCGACGATCGCGAGCTTTTCACCGCGACGCACGACCAACTGGGCCTGGTTCAACACGGGGACGTTGAGCCCGCCTTGAACGAACGCCTTCGAGATACCGTGCGCTTCGAGCACGGCTTGCGCCGATTCCGCCCCGTTCGAACCGGCGTGGCCCGGCGTGATACGTTCGATCATAGATTCGTTATTCATAGCGCAGCGCCTCCGCCGGCCGCACTTTCGCGCCGCGCCAGCTTGGGTAGAGCGTCGCGAGCGCCGACAAGACAAATGCGATGATGCCGATCCGGATCACATCGCTCGCGACCAATTCGGAGGGCAGCTCCGTAATGAAGTAGACGGACGGCGGCAGAAATTGCACGCCGAGCACATGCTCGATCATCGGCACGAGCCACGGAATGCTCCATGCGATGAGGCAACCCAGCGCGACGCCCGACGCCGTCCCCGCGAAGCCGATGGTGATGCCTTGCACGAAGAAAATCTTCATGATCGAGCCCGGCTGTGCGCCGAGGGTACGCAAGATGGCAATATCGGCTTGCTTGTTGGTGACCGTCATGACGAGCGACGACACGAGATTGAACGCGGCCACCGCGATGATCAGCGTGAGGATCACGAACATCATGCGTTTTTCGATCTTGACGGCCGAGAACCAGGTCTTGTTCTGCTGCGTCCAGTCGCGAATGTAAAGGTCGCCCGATAGCGTATGCGACAGCTCGCGCGCCACGCGCGGCGCCTCCTGCATATCCTTGAGCCTCAACCTCACGCCCGTCGGTGCGGCTACGCGGAACAACACTTCGGCGTCGTGAATATTGATGAGTGCGAGAGTGCTGTCATATTCATAGTGCCCGGACTCGAACACGCCCGAGACGGTGAACTGCTTCAAGCGAGGCAGCATGCCGGCCGGCGTCAACGAACCTTCTGGAGCGACGAGCGTGACTTTGTCGCCGACCGATACGCCGAGGTTCGTCGCCAAATCGGCACCGAGCACGATGTTGAACTGTCCCGGTTGCAGGTCGCCCAGGCGGCCGGCCTTCATATCCTTGCCGATATCGGACACCTGCGGCTCCAGCGACGGTTCGACGCCGCGCAACGCCACACCGCTGACGGCGTCCTGACGCGTGAGCAGCGCCTGCGCGTCCACGTACGGCGCGGAGCCGATCACGGCCGGATTGCGGCGCGCCTCGTAGGCCGTGCGCTGCCAGTCGGGCATGGAGCCAGAGGGCGAAAAGATCTCGACATGCGCGAGCACCGACAGCATGCGGTCGCGCACCTGGGTCTGAAAGCCGTTCATCACGGAAAGCACGACAATCAACGCCGCGACACCGAGGGCGATGCCCGACATCGATACCAGCGCGATAAACGAAATGAAGCCGTTGCCTGTCGTACGCTTGCCGGCGCGGGTATAGCGCCAGCCGATTTGCCATTCGTAAGGGAGTTTCAAGCGAATCCTTCTATTCTTTGCTGCGACTTCGCGCACCGCCGGCCCCAGCGGCGCGCCGATCGGCCCGCAATGCACGTGCCGCGCGAGCGAAAGCCGCTCAGGAAGCGGGCGAGGCACCGATCAAGCGCGCAGTTTGCCATACAATGCGCACCATCATGCATTCGAACCGTCTTCACCTCTTGTTACCGTTCGCGCTGCCTTCCGCAGCCGACGCTTCCACCGCACTGCACGACCTGCGCAGCCCGGCGCTCGACAAATTGCTCGCGCGCGCGACGCTCGTCGAGCGCGTGAGCGGCGAAGACTTCCAGCGCACGCTGCCGCATGAGCGGTGGGTGGCGCGCCAGTTCGGGGCCGTCGCCTCGAATGCAACCGACGACGCCCCGCTCGCGCCCTATATGCTGCTCGCCGACGGCGGCACACCCGGCGGCGACGAATGGGCTTGCATCGAACCCGTCCACGTGCGCATCGCGCACGATCATCTTGTTTTGATCGATCCGTCCGCGCTCGATTTAACCGACCACGACGCAACGCAGCTCCTTGCCGTCGCCAAGCCGTTGATCGAAGAACTCGGCGTGCGCGTCGAAGCGCCCTGCCCGCGCCGCTGGTATCTGACGGGCGAGGTGCTGGGCAAACTGGCGGGAGCGTCGCCGCTACGCGCGAGCGGGCGCAGCATCGAGATCTGGCTGCCGCACGATGCCCATTCGGGCCAACGATCGCGTATCTGGATGAAGCTGCAAAACGAAGTCCAGATGGGCTGGTTCGAGCACCCCGTCAACGAGGCGCGCGAAGCGCGAGGGTTGCCTGCGGTCAACTCGATCTGGCTGCACGCGCAAGGCGCGGCGCAACCGGTGCGCAGTCCGTTCGCGCGCGTCCTTTCCGATGCACCCGCCACGCGCGGCTTGGCCCTAGCCGCCTCGGTCGAAACGGCTGCCGCCCCAAGCTCGTTCAAAGCGCTGCCGCCGCTCGGCACCGGCACCACGCTCGTGGAACTGAACCCTTTTGCGGTACCGTTCATCGCCCAGGATTGGGCCGGTTGGCAAGCGGCGCTCGATGCGCTCGAGCACGACTGGTTCGCCCCGGCGTTGGAGGCGCTCGACACCGGGCGCCTCGGCACGCTCGCGTTGACGCTGGCCGGCGATACCGGGTCGGTCACGCTGACCGCCACGCGCGGCGACTTGCGCAAGTTCTGGCGCCGGCGCGTGCTGCCGTCGCTGCTCGAATGATGCGGCGCATAGGGCGCATAGGGCGCATGCTCCGCCTTGCCGCCACCATCGCCGTCGGCCACGGCCACGGCTGCGACCGCCCCGCCTCCGTCGCTGGCTGGGCACCACGCGGCCCGCTTGGCCGCTCGTCTTCCTTTGCTTTCCCGCTCGCATGACTCGAATCGTCACCCGCGCATGCTCGCCCGCCGATGAAACGGCGCTGATCCGCCACGGCGTGCACCCGATCCTGGCCCGCCTCTACGCCGCCCGCGGCGTGCGCTTGCCAGACGAAATCGAAACCGCGCTCACGCGGCTCGTTCCCCCAGCGCAGTTAAAAGGGGTGGACGACGCCGCGCGATTGTTGGCCGAAGCGATCGCCCAGCGCAAGCGCCTGCTCGTCGTCGCCGATTACGACTGCGACGGAGCGACGGCCTGCGCGGTCGCCGTGCGCGGCCTGCGCATGTTCGGCGCGCAAGTCGACTACCTCGTGCCGAACCGTTTCGAATACGGCTATGGGCTCACGCCCGAAATCGTCGAGTTGGCCGCCGAGCGCAAGCCTGACTTGCTGATCACCGTCGACAACGGCATCGCCAGTGTCGACGGCGTGGCCGCCGCCAACGCGCGCGGCATCGACGTGCTCGTCACCGATCACCACTTGCCCGGCGATACGCTTCCGGCCGCGCGCGCGATCGTCAATCCGAACCAGCCGGGTTGCGAATTTCCGAGCAAATGCATCGCGGGCGTCGGCGTCATGTTCTACGTTCTGCTCGCCCTCCGGGCTCAGCTTCGCGAACGCGGCGCCTTCGGCGCAGGCGGGTTGACCGAACCGCGGCTCGACGGTCTGCTCGACCTGGTAGCACTCGGCACCGTAGCCGACGTCGTCAAGCTCGACGGCAACAATCGTGTGCTCGTCGCCCAAGGGCTGTCACGGATCCGCCGCGGCCGCATGCAGCCCGGCATCGCCGCGCTGTTTCGCGCGGCCGCGCGCGACGCGCGCAACGCGTCGGGGTTCGATCTCGGCTTCGCATTGGGCCCGCGCCTGAACGCCGCGGGGCGGCTCTCCGACATGTCGCTCGGCATCGAATGCTTGACCACGGACGACGTCGGCCGCGCTTGGGAACTCGCGCAGCAGCTCGACGCAATGAACCGGGAGCGCCGCGAGATCGAAGCCAGCATGCAGCAGCAGGCGCTGGAGGACATCGCAGCGCTCGATCCGGACGGTCGCGCGACGATCACGCTGTTCAACGAAAGCTGGCACCAGGGCGTCATCGGGATCGTCGCGGGACGGCTGAAGGAAAAGTATCACCGGCCTGCGTTCACGTTCGCGCTCGCCGACGAACGCGGCGAACTCGTCAAAGGCTCGGGCCGCTCGATTCCCGGCTTCCACCTGCGCGACGCGCTCGATCTCATCGCCAAGCGCGAGCCCGACCTGATCCTCAAGTTCGGCGGCCATGCGATGGCGGCCGGCCTGACGCTCGCCACGCGCGACGTCCCGCGCTTCGCGGCGGCGTTCGAATCCGTTGCGCGGGAGGCACTGGACGACGATGCGTTAGCCCGCGTGGTGATGACCGACGGCGAACTCGAAGACGCGTATTTCACGCCACAGGTCGTCGAGTTGATCGATGCGGCCGTGTGGGGCCAGGGCTTCCCGGCCCCCACGTTCTCGGGCGAATTCGACGTCGTATCGCAAGCACTCGTGAAGGACAAGCACCTGAAGCTGCAACTCGCCCGCGGGCGGCAGCGCTTTCAAGCGATCTGGTTCAATCACACCGAGACGCTGCCCGCGCGCGCGCAGGTGGCCTATCGGCTAGCGGCCGATAGCTGGAACGGCGTCGTGCGCGTACAACTGATCGTCGAGCACGCGGGCCCCGACGCCGCGCGCTAAAGCGTCCGCCGCCCGCCCGAGACAGGCGCACGCGCCTTGCTGGGCGAGGGCCGGCGCGAACCGGCTGCGCGCGACCGGCGAAACGGCGAGCCACCTAAACGCTCCGACGGCCTGCCGAACGCTCGCCCGACCAGGCCAAGCGCTCGGCGAGGCAGCGCCATCGGCTATAATTTCTCCTTTTTACGAAGCAGAAAAGATCGACATGGAAGCCGAACGTCTGAACGTGATCGAAGGCTCTCTGGCTGACTTGCGCCGACGCGCAGGCGAGCTACGGGGGTATCTTTGACTACGACGCCAAATTTGCGCGTCTAGCTGAAGTCAACAAAGAACTGGAAGACCCGAACGTCTGGAACGATTCGAAGCATGCCCAGGCCCTCGGCCGGGAAAAGAAGATGCTCGAAGGCGTCGTTCTGACCCTCTCCTCGCTCGATGCCGATCTGCGCGATGCGCAGGATCTGTTCGACATGGCCCGCGAGGAAAGCGACGAGGACACGCTCGTCGCCTGCGAAGAAGACGCACAGAAGATCGAAGCGCGCGTCGCCGATCTCGAATTCCGCCGCATGTTCGCCAATCCGGCCGATCCGAATAACGCGTTCATCGACATCCAAGCCGGCGCCGGCGGCACCGAAGCCTGCGATTGGGCGTCGATGCTGCTGCGCCAATACTTGCGCTATTGCGAGCGCAAGGGCTTCAAAACGGAAGTGCTCGAAGAATCGGAAGGCGACGTCGCGGGCATCAAGAACGCGACGATCAAGGTCGAGGGCGAGTACGCCTACGGCTTCTTGCGCAGTGAAACGGGCATTCACCGCCTCGTGCGCAAATCGCCGTTCGATTCGTCGGGTGGCCGGCATACGTCGTTCTCGTCAGTATTCGTGTACCCGGAAATCGACGATTCGATCGAAGTCGACATCAACCCGGCCGATCTGCGCATCGATACCTATCGCGCATCGGGCGCGGGCGGCCAGCACATCAACAAGACCGATTCGGCCGTGCGGATTACGCATTTGCCGTCCGGTATCGTCGTGCAGTGCCAGAACGATCGCTCCCAGCACCGCAACCGCGCGGAAGCGATGGCGATGCTCAAATCGCGCTTGTACGAAGCGGAAATGCGCAAACGCCAAGCCGCGCAGGACAAGCTCGAATCGAGCAAGACCGATGTGGGCTGGGGCCATCAAATTCGCTCGTACGTGCTCGATCAGAGCCGGGTGAAAGATTTGCGCACCAACGTCGAAATCAGCAACACGAAGGCCGTGCTCGACGGCGACCTCGACGAATTCATCAGCGCAAGCCTGAAGCAAGGCGTTTAAGCGCAGCGGATACACCATGACCGAATCGACTCTCCCCACCGTCGACGCAGCCGTCGACGAGAACAAGATCATCGCCGAGCGACGCGAGAAGCTGCGCGCGCTACGCGAAACGGGTATCGCTTACCCGAACGATTTCCGCCCGACGCATCACGCGGGCGAGCTGCAATCGCAATACGCCGAGGCCGATAAGGAAGCACTTGAAGCCACGGCGCTGAACGTCGCTATCGCAGGCCGCATGATGCTCAAGCGTGTCATGGGCAAGGCGAGCTTCGCCACCGTCCGTGACGGTTCGGGCCTGATTCAATTCTTCGTCACGCCGGCCGATGTCGGCGAGCAAACGTACGAAGCCTTCAAGAAGTGGGACCTCGGCGATATCGTTGCAGCGAAGGGCGTCCTGTTTCGCACGAACAAAGGCGAGCTGTCGGTGCGCTGCACGGAGCTGCGTCTGCTCTCGAAGGCGCTGCGCCCGCTGCCCGACAAGTTCCATGGGCTATCCGATCAGGAAACGCGCTACCGTCAGCGCTACGTCGATCTGATCGTCACGCCGGAAGCGCGCAATACGTTCGTCGCGCGCACGAAGGCGATTTCGTCGATCCGCAAGTTCATGTCGGACGCCGAATTCATGGAAGTGGAAACGCCGATGCTCCACCCGATTCCGGGCGGCGCGACGGCCAAGCCGTTCACCACGCACCATAACGCGCTCGATATGCAGATGTTCCTGCGTATCGCGCCCGAGCTGTATTTGAAGCGGCTGGTCGTGGGCGGCTTCGAGCGCGTGTTCGAGATCAACCGCAATTTTCGGAACGAAGGCGTGTCGCCGAGACACAATCCCGAGTTCACGATGATGGAGTTCTACGCCGCGTATACCAACTACACGTGGCTGATGGACTTCGTCGAGCAGTTGATCCGTCAAGCGGCGATCGACGCGCTCGGCACGGCCACCATCACGTATCAGGGCCGCGAGCTCGACCTGTCCAAGCCGTTCCATCGCCTGACGATCGCGCAGGCGATCCGCAAGTACGCGCCCGATTACACCGACGCGCAGCTTGCCGATGCCGCCTTCCTGCGCACGGAACTGAAGCGTTTCGGCGTCGATACGACGCAACCCACGTTCTTGAACGCGGGCGTCGGCGCATTGCAATTGGCGCTGTTCGAAGAAACGGCCGAATCGCAGCTGTGGGAGCCGACGTATATCATCGACTACCCCATCGAAGTTTCGCCGCTCGCGCGCGCATCCGATTCGGTGGACGGCATTACCGAACGGTTCGAGTTGTTCATCACGGGCCGCGAAATCGCCAACGGCTTCTCGGAGCTGAACGATCCGGAAGATCAAGCGGCACGGTTCAAGAAGCAAGTCGAGCAGAAGGATGCCGGCGACGAAGAAGCGATGTACTACGACGCCGATTACATTCGCGCGCTCGAATACGGCATGCCGCCGACGGGCGGCTGCGGGATCGGCATCGACCGCCTCGTCATGCTGCTGACCGACAGCCCCAGTATCCGCGACGTCATTCTCTTTCCGCACCTGCGTCGCGAAGACTGACCCGCAGCGACACGAGTTTGTAACGATCGGTAAAAGCCGCCCGCAGCGATGTTCCGGGCGGTTTTTTTTCGCGCGTTCGAACCCTTGCAAAACCACGAGTTGACGCACTGGCCCGAGCACGTCCTACGCTGGTCGGCGCTGCCGCATCTGCCAACGTTACAAATTGAAACGACGGCAGTCCGGCGATGACGGACACTATGATCGTTATCATCGTCACCGAATTAAACCACTCCAGCATCGACGGAGGTACGCCATGAACAATTCGACCAGCTCACCTCGTCGCCTCCACCCGCTGATTGCGGTCGCTGCCGGCACGGTCATCGTCGCCAGCCTCGCCGCCACCGCCGCCATCACCGGTGTCTTCCCGAAAGCGTCGAGTTCCAGTATCCAGAACGATCAGTCGCAGGCGGCACAGGTCTCGCCGGGCGTCGTCGACTCGGCCGCACCCGCTCCCGCCGCCGCGATGACGGGACAGCGGCAACCGGCGCAGCCGTCTACCTCGACTACTAGCTCCACCTCTCCAGAAAGCACGCAGGCCCAGAACGCACCTCAGGCGCCAGGCCAAGTGCCCTATTCCGGCCAACCGGGCGCACCGTCCTACGCGCAACAGCCGTACCGCGGCCAGGCGCCCGACCCGCAACAGCTTGCCCAGCAACCGTATGCACAGGCGCAGCAGCCGAGCGGCGCATCGGTGCCCTGCTCGACGTGCGGCACCGTCGAATCGGTGGTGCCGATTCGCCATGAGGGCCACGGTACCGGCGTCGGTGCGGTCGGCGGTGCCGTGGTCGGCGGCCTGCTCGGTAATCAGTTCGGTCGCGGGACGGGGCGTCTAGGCATGACCGCACTCGGCGCCGTCGGCGGCGGTTTCGCCGGCAATGCGGTAGAAAAACATCTGCGCAGCCAAACCGAATACCAAGTGCGCGTGCGGATGGAGAACCACCGCCTGCGCTACTTCACGTACCGCTCCGCGCCGGCGTTCCAGCAAGGCGAGCGTGTCCACATCGAACACGGCGCACTAGCTGCCGGTTAAGCGAGCGAAGCGGAGGAAACCGCTCGGATACAAGTACGAGCAGAACAACAAGTACCCGCGCCGACACAGCGCCAGCAGCCCCCCGCCGCTATGCGAGCAGAGCAAAAAAAAGCGACCACATCGATGCGGTCGCTTTTTTTACGCCGGTCTCGAGCAAACGCAAACGCTCGCTCGGCCGCAGCCATGCCGAAAGCCTTATTCGGCGGCGTCTTCGATCCAGGCCAGCTGGATCGCCTCTAGGATCTTCTCGCTCGACCGATTCGGGTCGTCACTGAAGCCATCGAGTTCCAACACCCACCGATGCAGATCGGTAAAGCGAATCAACTGGGGATCGATTTCCGGATGCTTGTCGGTGAGGGCCATCGCGATTTCTTGTACGTCGGTCCACTTCATGGCTGCTCCTCCTTGGAAGCTCAATGATTCTCTTTCGCGTGGTTGATCGAGTACCGCGGAATTTCGACCACGAGATCCTTATCTTGCGGCACGCGCGCCTGGCACGAGAGCCGCGAGGTGGGCTCGAGCCCCCATGCCTTGTCGAGCAGATCGTCTTCGTCTTCTTCCGACGGCGTGAGCGCTTCGAAGCCTTCACGCACGATCACATGACACGTGGTGCAAGCGCAAGACTTTTCGCACGCATGCTCGATTTCGATGCCGTGTTCGAGCAGCATGTCGCAGATGCTTTCACCCGGCGTGGCCTCGATCACGGCGCCCTCCGGGCACAGTTCGACGTGAGGCAGGACAACGATTTGAGGCATAGGAAATTCCGTTCTGGCTGTATGCGGTATTGTGCGGAGCGGCAAGCTCGGCGCGGCTCGCCTTCTCATTGTAAAGCGCCGCGGACGCTTTAGATTTCGTCGAGCTTGCGGCCCTTCAAGGCGTTGCGAATGCTCTTGTCCATGCGCCGCGCGGCGAATTCGTCGGTTCGCGCCGCGAGCGATTTCGTCGCGGTTTCGATCGCATCGGCATCCTGAGCCTGCGCCGTTCCTTGCAGCAAGGCCAACGCTTCGTCGATCTGCGCGCGCTCGTCGTCGGCGAGCAATTCGCCATCGGCCGCGAGCGCCGCTTGCGTCGCTTCGACCAGACGCTGCGCTTCCACCTGCGCCTCGCGTAGCGCCCGCGCACGCATATCGACTTCAGCCGTGCGGAAGCTGTCTTCGAGCATCCGCGCGATCTCGTCGTCGGCCAAGCCGTACGACGGCTTCACCACGACCGACGCTTCGACGCCCGAGTGCTGCTCACGCGCAAACACCGACAACAACCCGTCGGCATCGACTTGGTAGGTCACACGAATGCGCGCCGCGCCGGCCGTCATCGGCGGAATACCGCGCAGCTCGAAGCGGGCGAGCGAACGGCAATCGGAGACGAGTTCGCGCTCGCCTTGCACGACGTGAATCGCCATGGCCGTTTGGCCGTCTTTGAACGTCGTGAACTCTTGGGCACGCGCAACCGGAATCGTGGAATTGCGCGGAATGATCTTTTCGACGAGCCCGCCCATCGTCTCGACCCCGAGCGACAGCGGAATGACATCGAGCAGCAGCCAATCGTCGCCGGTGCGATTCCCGGCGAGTAGATCGGCTTGGATCGCGGCCCCGAGCGCCACGACTTGATCCGGATCGAGATCGGTCAACGGCGGCTGCCCGAAAAACGCTTCGACGGCGCGGCGGATCACGGGCATGCGCGTGGCGCCGCCCACGAGGACGACACCTTTCACGTCTTGAGGCGTCATCTTCGCATCGCGCAGCGCCTTTTTCGTCGGCCCAAGGGTGCGCTCGACGAGCGAACGGACGAGATCGGCGAATTGCGCTTCGGTGACGGATACGGAGATGGGCGTCCCATCGGCGAGCGTGGCCTCCACCGTCGCTTCGGGCGCGCTGGACAGCGCTTCTTTCGTGCTGCGCACGCGATCGAGCAACAGCCGGACATCCTCGGGCGCCAGCCCTTGCGGCGCCAAGCCGGCTTGCGCGAGCACGTGACGGAACAAGACGTGATCGAAATCGTCGCCGCCGAGCGCCGAATCGCCGCCGGCCGCGAGTACCTCGAATACGCCCTTGGTGAGCTTCAGAATCGACAGATCGAAGGTGCCGCCGCCGAGGTCATAGACAGCGTACAGCCCTTCGGCACCGTGATCGAGCCCGTAGGCGATCGCGGCCGCTGTCGGCTCGTTGAGCAGGCGCAAGACGTTCAGGCCCGCGAGACGAGCCGCATCCTTCGTCGCCTGCCGCTGCGCTTCGTCGAAATAGGCCGGTACCGTGATGACCGCACCGACGAGCTCGTCGCCGAGGGAATCTTCGGCGCGATGACGCAGCGTCGCGAGAATCTCCGCCGACACTTCGACCGGGCTCTTCACGCCGTCGATCGTACGAATCTGCACCATGCCCGGTGCGTCGATAAATTCGTACGGCGCGTTCTCGGCGGCTTCCACTTCATGCTTGCCGCGGCCCATGAACCGCTTGACCGACACGATCGTATTGCGCGGATCGAGCACCGCTTCCGCTTTCGCCACGTGGCCGATACGACGGCCGCCGCGTTCGAGGTAGCGCACCACCGAGGGCAGCAGCACACGGCCCGCTTCGTCCGGCAACGCTTCCGGAATACTGTTGCGAACGGCCGCGACGAGCGAATTCGTCGTGCCGAGATCAATGCCGACAGCCAACCGCCGCTGATGCGGCGCGGGCGCCATGCCGGGTTCCGAGATTTGCAGTAGGGCCATTCTGGTGTATTTGTGTTCGTGCATCGCCGCGACTGCGGCGACAATGTCGATTATCACGCGAGCGCCATGTCGAATCGAGCTCCGCGCGGCGCCGGCCCGACCTCAGTGTTCGAGCCGCTCGATCTGGTGACCGATTTCACCGGCAACACGCTCGAGGAACATCAGTTGCCGCACGGCCTCGGCCGCCGGCTGATCTGCGCCGCTATCGAGCAGCACGGACAGCCGCTCGAAGCGCACCCGCTCGTCCTCGCGCAGTTCGTCGAGCAGCGCCAGCAGTTCGCTGACGTTTTTCGCGTCGGCCGCATCCTCCACCCGCTCGCGCCACTCCATTTGCTGCATCAAAAATGCCGGCTCCATCGCGGTATTTTCGGATGCACCGACATCGACACCGCGCAACGACAGCAAGTACGTGGCGCGCTTGAGCGGATCGCGCAATGTCTGATACGCCTCGTTCGCGCGCGTGGCCCATTGCATCGCGATGCGCTTTTGCGCCTCGCCGGCCGCGGCAAATCGGTCGGGATGAACTTGCGCCTGTACCGTCCGATAGGCGTGCTCCAGCGCGTCCAGGTCGAGCGCGAAACGCGCCGGCAAATGAAACAGTTCGAAATGGCTGTCTTGAATCGAGGACATGGAGTCGATCGTCGATGGAACGTGTTGCGCGAAGCCGCCACGGTTGATTGCTGACGCCCGCGCCGGGCACCTAGAAACAAAAAGGCGGCCCACGCCGCCTTCTCGCCCGCCCAAGGCGGCACGGGAGTGTCAGACGCGGAACGACTCGCCGCAACCGCACTCGTCCTTCACGTTCGGGTTATTGAACTTGAACCCTTCGTTCAAGCCCTCGCGCGCGAAGTCGAGTTCGGTGCCGTCGATATAGGCGAGGCTCTTCGGGTCGACAACGACCTTCACGCCGTTGCATTCGAAGACCTGATCCTCGGGCTCCACCTCATCCACATATTCGAGCTTGTAAGCGAGGCCGGAGCAGCCCGTCGTGCGCACGCCGACCCGCAGCCCGAGCCCCTTGCCGCGACGGACAAGGTACTTCTGCACATGCTGCGCGGCCTTTTCGGTCAATGTGATCGCCATGATGCTTCGTGCGCTTACGCGACTTGCTGCTTGGCCTCGTCGGCCGCTTGCGCGGTGCCGTGACGCTGCTTGTAATCGGCCACTGCCGCTTTGATCGCGTCTTCCGCGAGGATCGAGCAGTGGATCTTGACCGGCGGCAACGCGAGTTCTTCGGCGATTTGCGTGTTCTTGATCGTGAGCGCTTGGTCGAGCGTCTTGCCCTTCACCCATTCGGTGACGAGCGAGCTCGACGCGATGGCCGAACCGCAGCCGTACGTCTTGAACTTCGCGTCTTCGATTACGCCGTCGGCGCCCACGCGGATCTGCAGCTTCATGACGTCGCCGCAGGCCGGCGCGCCGACCATGCCGGTACCGACCGCTTCGTCGTCCTTCGAAAAGGAGCCGACGTTGCGCGGGTTTTCGTAATGATCGAGCACTTTGTTGCTGTAAGACATGATCAAACTCCTGAATTCGTTAACGTGTGCGTTCGTCGGCGCTTAATGCGCGGCCCACTTGATCGTCGACAGGTCGATGCCGTCCTGATGCATTTCCCACAAAGGCGACAGATCGCGCAATTTTGCGATCTTGCTCTTGAGCAGGTTGATGACGTAATCGACATCCTGCTCCGTCGTAAAGCGGCCGACCGTGAAGCGGATCGAGCTGTGCGCGAGCTCGTCGTTGCGCCCCAGCGCACGCAGCACGTACGACGGCTCGAGCGATGCCGAGGTGCAGGCGGAGCCCGACGACACAGCCACATCCTTGATCGCCATGATCAGCGATTCGCCTTCGACGAAATTGAAACTGATGTTCAAGTTGTGCGGCACACGGCGTTCCATGTCGCCGTTGACGTAGACCTCGTCCATCTGCGTGAGGCCGTTCAGCAGACGGTCGCGCAGCATGCGAATGCGCTCGTTCTCCGTCGCCATTTCTTCGCGCGCGATGCGGAACGCTTCGCCCATGCCGACGATTTGATGCGTCGCCAGCGTACCGGAGCGCATACCGCGCTCGTGCCCGCCGCCGTGCATCTGCGCTTCGATGCGCACGCGCGGCTTGCGACGCACGTACAGCGCGCCGATCCCCTTCGGGCCGTATGTCTTGTGCGCCGAGAACGACATCAAGTCGACCTTCAGGCGGCTCAAATCGATTTCGATCTTGCCCGTTGCTTGCGCGGCATCGACGTGAAAGATGATGCCTTTCTCACGGCAAATTTCGCCGATCGCTTCGATGTCCTGAATCACGCCGATCTCGTTGTTCACGGACATGATCGAGACGAGAATCGTGTCGGGCCGCAGTGCGGCCTTGAAGACGTCGAGATCGACGAGACCATCGGCCTTGACGTCGAGATACGTGACTTCGAACCCTTCGCGCTCGAGCTCCCGGCAGGTATCGAGCACGGCCTTGTGCTCCGTCTTCACGGTGATGACGTGCTTGCCTTTGCTCTTATAGAAATGCGCGGCACCTTTGATCGCGAGGTTGTCCGATTCCGTCGCGCCGGAGGTCCAGATGATTTCGCGCGGATCGGCGTTCACGAGCGCAGCGACATCCTCGCGCGCTTGCTCGACCGCCCGCTCCGCATCCCACCCGTACGAGTGGCTGCGCGACGCGGGATTGCCGAACTGCTCGCGCAGATACGGGATCATTTTGTCCACCACGCGCGGATCCACGGGGGTGGTCGCGCTGTAGTCCATATAAATGGGCAGGTGGGGCATCTCGTTACTCATCAATGGCTCCGGGGAAATCGTTGTAGCTCGTCGTTCGTGCGTTCGGCTCTACGGCCTGACTCGTTCCGTCTTTCGCCGGCTTCACGAACTCGCAATGTTGAATACGGAATTCGGCCCTTTCGGCACCACCCGCGCGGCCTCGACGGCTGCGTTCTCGGGGCGCCTGTCGCGCAGCACAGCGGGAGACCCTTCCCGCGCGCGTTGCTGATCGACCAAATCTTGGAGTGAAACGGAATCGAGGTACTCGACCATTTTCTGGTTCAGCGTCGACCACAGCTCGTGCGTCATACAATGCCCGTCGTGCTGCTTCGTGCCCTCGCACGAACCCTTGCCGCCGCATTGCGTGGCATCGAGCGGTTCGTCGACGGCGATGATGATGTCGGCCACCGTCACCTCTTGCGCCCGGCGAGCGAGGTTATAGCCCCCACCGGGCCCGCGCACGGATTCGACGATCTCGTGCCGACGCAGCTTCCCGAACAGTTGTTCGAGATAGGACAACGAGATCCGCTGGCGCTGGCTGATACCGGCGAGCGTCACCGGACCTTGCTCCTGGCGCAGCGCCAGATCGATCATCGCCGTAACGGCGAAACGGCCTTTCGTGGTGAGTCTCATAGGGACGGGGAACCCGAATTCTCGACGATTTTGGTCAAGTATAAATACATGACAGATTTAGTCAAGTATCCCCCTTCGTCGACAGGGTATTGGTGCCCGAATGGGCGAGCACCGTCGCTAAAGGCGTTCAAGCCGTCGAAGCCGTCGAAGTCCGTCAAGCGATGAAGGGCCAGGGGCGGCCGCAGAGGCTCACCGCCGACGGAAATGCGAGCCGACGCAGCCGCCAGGCCAGATGGCCCAGCACATAGGGCGGAACCGAAGACCGAATCCGGCATTATATCGGCCCCTTCTTCACGACGCCTCGGCGGCCGCCGCCGGTGCGCTCGGCGCCACAGCGCGACGCGCGGCCGATCGGGTCGCCGTCACGCCGGTATCGATAAGCCCATACGAGACCGCCCGCGCGAGTTCGGCCGTTACCTGATCTGCCGCCAGCGGTTCGCGCGGCGCGCCGCCGCTGCCGTACGCATGCAGCGCCGCCAAGACGATCAGCGCCAAAGCCAGCGCGACCGGCCCATAGGTGAAGACATAGCCCGATTTTGTCGTTTTCATGTTCGTGCCCCAATGTTGGCGGGCACGCGCCGATCGCGCACCCGCTCCCATTTCCGACACGTATTCTATAAACGATCTCTATCGGGACAAAGATACGAATAGCGAATTCAGCGTTGCGCTGGGATAAACAATGATGCGGTGCGAAGCGGCGGAAAGCGGACGACCGTCATGCGTGCCGCTCATCCGAGATGGCTACGTTGCGCGGCGTAAAGCTCACGGAACGTACGCCCCACGGGCGCGGGCATTTCTCGTGTCGATGTCCAGCCTTGGCCGAACGGCAGATAGCCGATCGATCGACGGCCGCCACCCGCACGTTCCAGCACGCGCACCGCCAACTTCGTCACGAGCGCGTAAAGCGTCGGCCGCAAGGCGACGAAACCCCAGACGGCTAGCGCGACGCGCTCGGAGCGGGGCCTCAAGCCGCGCTCGACTTGTTTCTCGCGCAGCTTGCGCAGGAGGTCGGAAATGGGGATCCCGACGGGACAAACGGCATTGCATTCGCCGCATAGGGTCGAGGCCTGGGGCAGATCGACCGCTTTATCGACGCCGGTATAACTCGGTGTCAGCACCGCCCCCATCGGCCCGGGATAAACCCATCCATAGGCATGGCCGCCCACCTTCTGATAGACCGGGCAGTGGTTCATACACGCCCCGCAGCGGATACAGCGCAGCATCTCCTGGAACGCACCGCCGATGAGCCCCGTGCGGCCGCCATCCACGAGCACCACATACATGTGCTCGGGCCCGTCGAGATCGCCCTGCCCGCGCGGCCCCGTCAGTAACGAAAAGTAGTTCGACGTGCTTTGCCCCGTCGCGCTGCGCGGCAAGAGCCGCATGGCCAGCGCGAGATCCTCCAGCGTCGGCAGGACTTTTTCGATGCCCGTCACCGCTACGTGCACGCGCGGCATGACCGTGCACATGCCCTCGTTGCCTTCGTTCGTCACGAGCGCCACCGAGCCCGTTTCGGCAATCAAGAAATTGCCGCCCGTCACCCCCATATCGGCGGACAAAAAATGCGGACGCAGTACCTCGCGCGCTTCGCGCGTCATGTCGGGAATCTCGCTCAGCCTGGTTCGGCCATGCGTGGCGGCGAAGAGATCGGCGATTTCCTCTTTGTCCTTGTGCACGACCGGCGCGATGATGTGGCTAGGCGGTTCGTTATCGTTGATCTGAAGAATGTATTCGCCGAGATCCGTCTCGATCGACTGCACCCCCATCTCGCCGAGCACGGCATTGAGCCGCATTTCCTCCGACACCATCGACTTCGTCTTGATGACCTTTTTGACTTCGTGTTTGCGTGCGATCTCGGCGACGAGCCGCGCGGCGTCGCGCGTCGTTTCCGCATAGAGCACGGTCGTTCCGCGCCGCGCCGCCTCGCGCTCGAACGTTTCCAACCAGACGTCGAGATTCTCGAGCGCCCGATTCCGACGCGCCTTCAATTGCGCACGCGTCTCCGGAAAATCGATCGCCTGCATCGCCACCGCCCGCGCCGAAACGAATTTCGTCGACAACTTTTGCAGGTTTCGCTGCAAGCGGGCGTTGGCTAGCGCGTCTTTCGAACGCGCCTTGAAGTGCATCGATTGAACTTGCATGAGAGGCTCGGTCGGTTCGAAAAAGTGAACGAAGGCCAGGGCTCAGCGATCGACGTCGCCGGCCAGCACTTGCGCGATATGTAAAACGCGCGTGGCGGTGTCCCCACTGCGGCGCAACCGTCCTTCGATGTTGAGCATGCAGCCGAGGTCGCCCAGCACGACGCAGCCCGTCCCGCTCGCTTGGACATTGGCGCACTTTTCATCGACGATGGCCGTTGAAATATTGCCGTATTTCACGGCGAACGTGCCGCCGAAGCCGCAACAATGTTCGCAGTCCTTCATTTCCGTCACGCTCACGCCGCACTGCGCGAGCAACGCGCGCGGTTGCGCTTTCACGCCCAACTCACGCAGCCCCGAACACGAATCGTGATACGTGACCGGCCCCTCGAAAGACCCGGGCGCGAGCCGCACCTTCACGACATTGATCAGAAAATCGGTCAATTCGTAGACTTTCGGGCGGAGCCGTTCATAACGACCCATGAGTTCCGGGTCATCGCGCAGAAGATCACCGTAGTGCGCGACGATCATCCCGCCGCACGAACCCGAGGGAACCACTACGTAGTCGAACTGCTCGAACTCGCGCAGCGTTTTTTCGGCGAGGTCGCGCGCGATGCGCCGCTCGCCCGAATTGTAGGCCGGCTGCCCGCAGCATGTTTGCGCAGGCGGAACGATCACATCAAAGCCAGCCTGCTGCAGCAGCTTGAGGACGGAGAAGCCGATCTCCGGGCGCATCAGATCGATAAGGCACGTGACGAACAGTCCGACTCGCATGGTGGCCACAAGTGAACGAAACGGGTCGATTATCCGTCGTTTGCGTCGCCGGGCGACGGAAAAGCAGAAAAAAGCGCAACGGTCGAATCCGAAGCGGCATTCGAACAGCGTTCGCTTTTTTCACAATACGAGATACAATGGGCCACCTATTAATTGCCGCGTCAATTGATTTCCAATGAGCGAGACGAACCAGGACTCCAAAACGTCGATCCAGGTGATCGAACGTATGATGCGCCTGCTCGACGCCTTGGCTGCCCATAGCGATCCGGTCAGCCTCAAAGCGCTCGCGCTGCGTACCGAACTTCACCCTTCGACGGCCCACCGCATTCTCAACGACATGGTGACGTGCCGTCTGGTCGATCGTTCCGACCCCGGCACCTACCGCCTCGGCATGCGGCTGCTGGAACTGGGCAACCTCGTCAAGGCGCGGCTTTCCGTGCGTGACGCGGCACTCGCGCCGATGCGCGAATTGCACCGGATGACGGGTCAGACGGTCAATCTTTCCGTGCGGCAAGGCGACGAAATCGTCTATATCGAGCGGGCCTACTCCGAGCGCTCGGGCATGCAAGTCGTGCGTGCCATCGGTGGACGCGCCCCGCTGCATTTGACCTCGGTCGGCAAGTTGTTCCTTGCCGCCGACGAATCGTCGCGTGTGCGTGCCTATGCGATGCGTACGGGGCTATCCGGTCACACGCAAAACAGCATTACGGATATTTCGCGGCTGGAGCGGGAACTCACTCAGGTGCGTCAGCAAGCCTGCGCGCGCGACAACGAGGAATTGGAGCTGGGTGTGCGCTGTATCGCCGCAGGCATCTACGACGATACCGGCAAGCTCGTGGCCGGGTTGTCGCTGTCGGCACCGGCCGATCGGCTGCAAGACGCTTGGATCGGCCAGTTGAACCAGACGGCGCTCGTCATATCCGAATCGCTCGGCTACCACCCGGACGCAGCGGCGTCCGTGGACGCACATCGCAAATCGAACGCGCATCCGAACTCGCACTCGCATTGACCGAACGGATCCGCCTCGCGCCGAAAAGCGAATCGCTCGGCGCGCCTCGGAAATAAAAATGCCGTCCAGCGATCGACTGATCGACTGAACGGCATGACCGCCAAGGCGGGTGTCCTACTGGGCGAGCGCGACCAAATCGAATACGCCGCGCGGCTCCGGTTTTCAGGTACCGCGGCCACCGGCATCCGCGCTCGTGATGCGCTGACCGCCGAAATCGTCGAGCCACTTGCGCAGGCGCGTCGCGTCCGCGAACCGCGAATACTTCCCTGCCGAATCCAGCAGCACGATGACCATCGGGCGCCCATGAATGGTGGCCTGCATGACCAGGCATTCGCCGGCCTCGTTGATAAAGCCCGTCTTTTGCAAGCCGATGTCCCATGTCGGGTTACGCACGAGCGCATTCGTGCTGTTGTACGCCAACACGCCCCTGCCCGGGTAGACATCGTAGCTACGATCGGTCGAGAACTTGCGGATCAGCGGATATTGATACGCCGCATCGACCATTTTCACCAGATCGCGTGCCGTCGACACGTTCTCGCTCGTCAAGCCGGTCGGGCTTTCGAAGTGCGTATCGTTCATGCCGAGCGCCTTGGCCTTCGCGTTCATCGCCGCGATAAAGGCCGGACGGCCGCCCGGGTAGTAGCGCGATAGCGCCGCGGCGGCGCGATTCTCCGACGCCATCAGCGCGATATGCAGCATGTCCTCGCGCGAAAGCACCGAACCGACGCGCAAGCGGGAAGTCGTGTGCTTGATGTAGTCGCGATCTTCGTCGGCGACCTCGATTTGATCGGTCAACGGCATCTTCGAATCGAGCACCACCATGGCCGTCATCAGCTTGCTGATGGATGCGATGGGCACGACAGACGTTGAATTCTTGTCGAACAAGACTTCGGACGTGTTTTGATCCACGACGAACGCGACGTTCGAGCGCAGCCCGACGCCCTCGGGCGTCTCCTGCAGCCCGAACGGCTGCGCGGTAGCGGGCGGACGCGGCTCGAACGCGATGCGGTGGACGCCATGGCGCCCATGCGCGCGCAGCGTATAGCGCGTGCGCTCATGGCCGGCACCCTCCTTCCTACGCGCCTGCGCCACCTCGATCTTCGAAGCCTCGGCGTGGTCCTCTTTCTGGAGGTGCTTTTTGTGGACGGAATGATGCGCCGGCGTAGCGGCGAAGGCATCGATCGGGGTCGCAATCGCCGCCACGGCGAGCGCACCGGCGAGCCCGGACACGATCGTGCCGAGCGCGACGCCTCTAACCACGACGTTGAGCGACGAAAACAGAGCGATTTTCATTGAAGTTCTGCAGCAGGTGGAGCGGACGGTTGTCGGCAAGTGTAGTAAAGCCGCTAAAAATTAGCAATATTAAGCACTTATGAGCCGTCCTTGATCCAACTTGTAAATTGGGGAAGCGTCGCGCGCGCACGATCCTTGCGCGGGCTTCGCCTCGCCTCGCCGGGAGGGGGTCATAACCGCATAACGGCGATGTTTGTCCAAACTTAAGCCAAATGGTTCGCGCGCAAACGAAGCTGGGAGCAGGTCCGTGGAGACGACGGCCGCGCGCGTGGGCGCAAGCCGGCATAACGCGCCAGCCCCTACTTTGGTTTACAGCGTTTTCAGCCATCGCACCGCGCGTCGCCGCACGGAGCCAGGCAATTGTCGCCCCGGGGCGCCGGGCGGCGCTTCGCGCAGTGCGACAAAACCGCCGAAAACGATACCATCGTCATGTCCCCCACGACGCGCAACGCATTGTTTTATCGATACATTCGAAAAGTTGTGCGGCGCACAAAATGTGCTTGACATTTACTGAGGCCGTCCTAAAATGGGAACCGTTGTTGCGACGCACAAAAGACATAGAAACGAAGAATCGCCGCGCAAGTTTAGCCATTCCACCCCCTTCGGTCTGCGAACAGGCCGATACATAGGAGCGAAAACATGACTCTGTTGACCCCTGAGCAATTTGCCGCAGCACAAAAAGCGAACTTCGAAGCGCTGTTCGGTCTGACGAACAAGGCTTTCGAAGGGCTCGAAAAGTTGGTCGAGCTGAACTTGCAAGTCGTGAAGTCGACGCTCGCGGAAAGCCAGGAAAACGCACAACGCGCGCTGTCGGTCAAGGATGCACAGGAATTCGTCGCGCTGCAGGCCAGCCTGACGCAGCCTGTCGCCGAGAAGGTGTTGTCGTACGGTCGTCATCTGTACGAAATCGCCTCGGCCACGCAAGCCGAATTCGCACGCGTCGCGGAAGCTCAGTACGAAGAGCAGAACCGCAAGGTGCAAGCCCTCGTCGAAAACGTCGCGAAGAACGCACCGGCTGGTTCGGAAACGGCTGTTGCCGTCATGAAGTCGGCAATCACGGCTGCGAACACGACGTACGAAACGGTGCACAAGGCCACGAAGCAAGCTGTCGAAATCGCGGAAAGCAACTTCAACGCGGCTGCTACGGCTGCGCAGAAGGCTGCGCAACAAGCTGCTTCGCAAGCTTCGCGCGCCGCTGCCACGAAGAAGGCAGTCATTTAATACCTGCTTCTCGCTTCGCGCCGAACGCAGTCAATAAAAACAGCGCGCTTCCTTCGGGAAGCGCGCTGTTTTTTTATGGGGCTCGTCGATCGCCCCGGCGACGGTACCGCGGTCAACCAAGAACCCGCTGCCCCGCCCGCAAGCCGGACAGCGGAATTCTCGCAACGGCGGGACTACTTCTTCCGTTGCGGCGGCAAATCGGTACAGACGCCCTCATACAGCTCCGCCGCCATACCGATCGATTCGCCGAGCGTCGGATGCGGGTGAATCGTGCGCCCGATATCGGTTGCGTCGGCGCCCATTTCGATGGCCAGGCACACTTCGCTGATGAGATCGCCCGCATTCAAGCCGACGATCCCGCCACCGATGACCCGATGGGTTTCTTCGTCGAAGATGAGCTTGGTGAAACCTTCATCGCGCCCATTCGCGATCGCGCGCCCTGACGCTGCCCACGGAAAGACCGCCTTGCCGTACTTGATGCCTTCGGCCTTGCATTGATCTTCCGTCTTGCCGGCCCAGGCGACTTCCGGATCCGTGTACGCGACCGAAGGGATCTGGATGGCGTCGAAGTACGCTTTCTCGCCGTGTGCCGCTTCGGCGGCGACATGCCCTTCGTGGACGGCCTTGTGGGCGAGCATAGGCTGGCCCACGAGATCGCCGATCGCAAAGATGTGCGGCACGTTCGTGCGCATTTGCTTATCGACTTCGATGAATCCGCGATCCGTGACCGCCACGCCTGCCTTGTCCGCACCGATCTTCTTACCGTTCGGGCTGCGGCCGACGGCCACGAGCACGAGGTCGTAGCGCTGCGGCTCGGCGGGTGCCTGTTCGCCTTCGAACTTGACGTAGATACCGTCCGGCTTCGCTTCGGCGGCTGCCGTCCTCGTCTTGAGCATGACGTTCGCGAAGTGCTTGGCGCTGTACTTTTGCCAGACCTTCACGAGATCGCGATCGGCGCCCATCATGAGCCCGTCGAGCATTTCGACGACGTCGATCTTGGCGCCGAGCGTGGCGTACACCGTTGCCATCTCCAGACCGATGATGCCCCCGCCGATCACCAGCATCCGCTGGGGGACTTGGCGCAGTTCGAGTGCGCCGGTCGAATCGACGACGCGCGGATCCTCCGGCATGAACGGCAGCTTCACGGCTTGGGAGCCGGCGGCGATGATCGCTTGCTTGAACTTGACGACCTTCTTACCGCCCTCGCCTTGCACTTCCATGTGATGCGGATCGACGAACGAACCGACACCCGTCACCACCTCGACCTTCCGTGCCTTGGCCATGCCGGCGAGACCCGTGGTGAGCTTCTTGACGACGCCGGATTTGAACGCGCGCAGCTTGTCGAGATCGATCTGAGGCTTGCCGAACGTGATGCCGTGATCGGCCAACGCGGCGACTTCATCGGTGATGAGCGCGGTATGCAGCAGGGCCTTGGACGGAATGCAGCCGACGTTGAGGCAGACGCCGCCGAGCGACGAATAGCGTTCGACGAGGACCGTCTTCATGCCGAGATCGGCGGAGCGGAACGCCGCCGAATACCCGCCGGGGCCCGCGCCGAGCACGAGCATGTCGCATTCGATGTCGGCCGAGCCGGAGAAACTGCCGGCTTGCACGGCGCTTGCAGCGCTTGCGGCACTGGCTGCCGGCGCTGCGGCGGCCGGCTGGGGCGCGGGTGCGCTTTTGGCGGGCGCTTCGCTGCTTGCCGAGGATTCGACGAGTGCAACGACAGTGCCTTGCGAGACCTTGTCGCCAGCTTTGATCTTGACTTCTTTGACCGTGCCGGCGACATCGCTGGGCACTTCCATCGAAGCCTTATCGGATTCGAGGGTGAGCAGCGATTGTTCTTTCTCGATGACGTCACCGGGCTTTACGTTGACTTCGATGACATCGACGTCTTTGAAATCGCCGATATCAGGTACTTTGACTTCGATGAGACTCATGTATGTCCCCTTCTTGTTTAGCGACTGAGCGAGGCCCATCGATCAAAGAATCACGCGCCGGAAATCGGCCAACAACGCCCCCAGATACGCATTGAACCGCGCAGCTTCGGCACCGTCGATCACGCGGTGATCGTACGAGAGCGAGAGCGGCAGCGTCAGCCGGGGCACGAACTGCTTGCCGTCCCAAACCGGCTTCATCGCACCGCGCGACAACCCGAGAATGGCCACTTCGGGCGCATTGATGATCGGCGTGAAATGCGTCCCGCCGATCCCTCCGAGCGAGGAGATCGAAAAGCATCCGCCTTGCATTTGGTCGGGCTTGAGCTTGCTGTCGCGAGCGAGCTTGGAGAGCTCGGCCATTTCCTTGGCGATCTCGATCAGTCCTTTCTTGTCGGCATCGCGAATGACGGGCACGACGAGCCCGTTCGGCGTATCGGCAGCGAACCCGACGTGGTAGTACTGCTTGAACACGAGGTTATCGCCGTCGAGGCTCGCGTTAAACGTCGGGAATTTCTTCAGCGCCGCTACGACCGCCTTGATCACGAACGCAAGCATCGTGACCTTGACGCCGGCCTTTTCGTTTTCCTTGTTCAACTGAACGCGCAGCGCTTCGAGTTCGGTGATATCGGCTTCGTCATTGTTCGTGACGTGCGGAATCATGACCCAGTTGCGATGCAGGTTCGCGCCGGAGATCTTCTTGATCCGCGAGAGCGGCTTCGGATCGACAGGCCCGAACTTCGCGAAATCGACCTTCGGCCAGGGCAGCAGATTCAGTGCGCCGCCCGTTCCCGCGGCGGCAGCCGGTGCCGCACCGGCAATCGCGCGTTGGCCCGTCATGACACCCTTGACGAACGCGGTGATGTCTTCCTGCGTGATGCGGCCCTTCGGCCCCGTGCCCTGCACTTGCGCCACGTCGACGCCCAATTCGCGCGCGAACTTGCGCACCGACGGCGAAGCATGGCTAGGACGGCGCGCACCGCCTTCGCCGGCGGGAATCACCGGCGCCTGCGCCAACGCGGACGGTTGCGCCGGGACGCTGTGCGGCTTGTCCTCGCGCGGCGAATCGGCGGGCGCCTCGACGCTCTTGGCGGGCGCGGCCGGGGCTGCGGCGGGTGCGGCTGCCGCGCCTTGCGCTTCGACGAGCACGATCAACGTGCCCTCGGACACCGAATCGCCCACCTTCACCTTCACTTCCTTGACGACGCCAGCTACCGGGCTCGGCACGTCCATCGTCGCCTTATCCGACTCGAGCGTGACGAGCGACTGCTCTTTCTCGATGCGATCGCCAACCTTGACCGCGACTTCGATCACGGGCACGTCTTGGTAATCGCCGATATCCGGCACCTTCACTTCCTGCACGCTAGCGCCCGCAGCGGGCGCCGCAGCCGGTGCCGGTGCGCTTTGGGCCGACGCGTTAGCCGCGGCCGGCGCCGCGGCGCCATTTGCTTGCGCGGGCTTGGCTGCCTGCGCGGCACCGCCGCCCACCGGCTCGAGCAGCACGATCAGCGTGCCTTCCGAGACGGAATCGCCCTGCTTGATCTTCACTTCCTTGACCGTGCCGGCCTGCGGGCTCGGCACATCCATCGTCGCCTTGTCCGATTCCAGCGTGACCAGGGACTGCTCTTTTTCGACGGTGTCGCCGGCCTTCACGAGAATTTCGATGACGGGTACGTCTTTGTAGTCGCCGATGTCCGGCACCTTGACTTCGATCGCTTCACTCATTATTCGTGTCTCCAGGGGCTTACACAGGCGCGCCCGCCGTGTTTCCAAGCGGCGGGCGCGCATAGCCTCACGCGAAGGCGTTGCCTTAAACGGTCATCGGGTTGGGTTTGTTGGGATCGAGGCTGTACTTCGCCAGCGCGTCAGCCACGACCTTACGCTCGATCGTGCCTTCGTCGGCCAGTGCATTCAGCGCCGCAACGGTGACCCAGTAACGATCGACCTCGAAGAAGTGACGCAGCTTCTCCCGCGTATCCGAGCGGCCGAAGCCGTCGGTGCCGAGCACGACGAACCGGTTCGGCACCAGGCCGCGGATCTGATCGGCAAGCGCACGCACGTAGTCGGTCGATGCAATGACAGGCCCCTTCGCATCCTTGAGCAGCGTCTCGACGTGCGAGAGCTTGCGCGGCTCGGTCGGGTGCAGCAGGTTCCAACGCGCGACGTCCTGGCCTTCCCGGGCGAGCTGCGTGAAGCTCGGCACGCTCCAGAGATCGGCGTCGACGTTCCAGTCCTTCTTGAGCAGATCGGCCGCCGCGATCACTTCGTTCAGGATCGTGCCGGCACCCATCAGTTGAACGCGCGGGCCCTTGGCTGCCGCCTCGGCCTTCTTCAGCGAATACATCCCCTTGATGATGTCCTGCGCCACGTGCTCGCCCTGCGGAATCGCCGGGTGCTCGTAGTTCTCGTTCATCACGGTGATGTAATAGAACACGTCTTCCTGGTTTTGCACCATGCGGCGCAGGCCGTCTTGCATGATGACGGCGAGTTCGTAGCCGAACGTCGGGTCGTAGCTCAGGCAGTTCGGCACCGATTGCGCCCACAGCAGCGAATGGCCGTCCTCGTGCTGCAAGCCTTCGCCGTTCAGCGTCGTCCGCCCCGCCGTGCCGCCGAGCAGGAAGCCGCGCGAGCGCATGTCGCCTGCCGCCCACACGAGATCGCCGATACGCTGCAGGCCGAACATCGAGTAGAAGATGTAAAACGGCACCATGATCTCGCCGTGCGTCGAGTACGACGTCGCGGCCGCGATCCAGTCGCACATGCCGCCGGCTTCGTTGATGCCTTCCTGGAGAATCTGGCCCGTCTCCGATTCCTTGTAGAACATCAACTGATCGGAATCCTCAGGCACGTACTTCTGGCCGTCCTGATTCCAAATGCCGATCTGGCGGAACAGCCCTTCCATGCCGAACGTGCGCGATTCGTCGGGCACGATCGGCACGACGCGCTTGCCGAGCGCCTTGTCCTTCAGCAGGATGTTCAAGATCCGCACGAACGCCATCGTCGTCGAGATCTCGCGGCCTTCGCCCGTGCCCTTGAGCAGCGGCTCGAACGCGGCCAGCTCCGGCACCGGCAGCGATTCGGCCTTCTCCCGGCGCGCCGGCAGATAACCGCCCAGTTCTTGGCGCCGCGCGCGCATGTATTCGAGTTCCTTCGAGCCCTCCTCGAACTTCAGGTACGGCACGTCGACGAGGTCTTCGTCGGAAATCGGCAGGCGGAACTGATCGCGGAACACCTTCAGCTGATCCACCTGCATCTTCTTTTGCTGGTGGGTGATGTTCATGGCTTGGCCGGCCTCGCCCATGCCGTAGCCCTTGATCGTCTTCGCGAGGATGACGGTGGGCTGATCCTTGGCGTGCTGCGCTTCATGAAACGCCGCGTAGATCTTGTGCGGATCGTGGCCGCCGCGGTTCAGGTTCCAAATGTCTTCATCGGACCAATCGGCGACGAGCGCCTTCAACTCAGGCGTATTGAAGAAGTGCTCGCGGACGAACGCACCCGATTCCGATTTGTAGGTTTGGTATTCGCCGTCGACCACTTCCATCATGCGGCGCATCAGCGCGCCCGTCTTGTCGCGTGCGAACAGCGCATCCCAGCGGCTGCCCCAGACGACCTTGATGACGTTCCAGCCGGCGCCGCGGAACTCCGATTCGAGTTCCTGGATGATCTTGCCGTTGCCGCGCACCGGACCGTCGAGACGCTGCAGGTTGCAGTTGATGACGAACACGAGATTGTTGAGCCGCTCGCGCCCGGCCATGCCGATCGCGCCGAGCGATTCCGGCTCGTCCGTTTCGCCGTCGCCGAGGAACGCCCAAACCTTGCGGCCTTCCGTCTTCGCGATGCCGCGCGCTTGCATGTACTTCATGAAGCGCGCTTGGTAGATCGCCATGATCGGGCCGAGGCCCATCGAGACGGTCGGGAATTGCCAGAAATCGGGCATCAGCCACGGATGCGGATACGACGAGATGCCCTCGCCGCCCACTTCCTGACGGAAATTGTCGAGCTGGTTTTCCGTGAGCCGGCCGAGCAAGAACGCGCGCGAGTAGATACCGGGCGACGAGTGGCCCTGCACGAAGACCAAATCCCCGCCATGCTCGGGCGACGGTGCTTGCCAGAAGTGATTGAAGCCGACGTCATAGAGCGTGGCCGCCGACGCGAACGAAGCGATGTGGCCACCGACGTTCGTATGCTTGCCGGCGCGCAGCACCATCGCGATCGCGTTCCAGCGCGTGTACGAGCGAATGCGGTGCTCGAGATCCTGATCGCCCGGAATCTTGGCCTGGCGCGAAACCGGAATCGTGTTGATGTACGGCGTCTTCGCCGAGAACGGCAGATGTTCGCCGTGCACGCGGGCGAACTCGATCTGCTTTTCGATCAAGTAATGCGCGCGGTCGGGACCGACGGCAGAAATGACCCCTTCGAGCGCTTCGAGCCATTCGCCGGTTTCCTGGGGGTCGTCGTCTTTATCGGCGGCGACATATTTCATGACTTCGTCGGGCACAGCGGACATTCTCGTCTCCTGAATTGGGAATGCTCTTTGAACGGACGACGCAGACCAGGTCGGACCGCGGCAACTGAGCGCGATTGTAAAGAGCCCTACGGGGCCTTAGCAATCAATTTTTCGAATGACGAGATCATTTCTCATAATGCGAAATATTGCTGCAACGCACCCAAAAATGAGGGCAACGGCGCGGCAATATGGCCTCAGTTGCATGGAACGATACGGGAATACCCCCCTTTTACGCCGATTGCCCGTGGCGCGCTGAGCTACAATTCGAGCCATGTTGACCGATCGGCTTTTCGCACGTTCGGCGCGGCCGTCCGCTTAAACGGGCGGAGACGGCGCCGTCACGTTGGCACCACGGACCGTGGTGGTCCAATTCGTATTTGCTCACACCATTGCTTTCCATCTTGGTCTTCCTGGTGGTGATGAGCCTCATCCTTTGGAGTCTGAACAGGCGCGAGCAGCAACAGCAAGAAGACACGCTCTACCGGAACGTGGCTTGGGCGCAACAACAAATTCGCCTGTCGATGACAGGCGCGCAAGAGCAGTTGCAAGCGCTCGCGCGCGATATCGCCGCAGGCCATACCGATCAGCATGCGTTCGAGTTGTCTACGTCCGACATCATCCAGGCGCATCCCGAGATTCTGTACCTGAACTGGTATACGTCCCAGAAGTCGCCGCGCTGGCCGGACACGCCATTGCCGCTCGCGGGCCAACGCTTCGCCCGGCTGACCGATGCGCAGATGGACGAGGCCGTCAAGGCCGCGTTCGCCGAAGCGCGCAGCACGCGCCGCCAGGCGTACTCGCCGCTGATCTACGACGATGTCGGCAACGGCTACCTCACGCTGCAAACGCCGATTTATCGCGACCGCGAATTTCTCGGCTCGATCGCGGCCGTATTCTCGATCGAGGGCATGCTCAAGCACGACATCCCGCTCGAGCTATCCGCGAAGTACAAGATCTCGATCACGGACGCGAACAACCGCGAATTGGCGACCACGTCCACGCGCCCGCGCCTGCCCCGCGACATCTTCTATGACTTGCCGCTCGATCCGCCAGGCCAAGGCGTCACGGTGCGCGTCTATGCGTTTCCGCAAGTCACGAACTTCACGAACAACACGCTCGTGTGGCTCGTGGCCGGTCTCTCGTGCTTCGTGCTCTGGAGCCTATGGAGCTTGTGGAAGCACACGCGCCAGCGGTTCGAGGCACAGCAGGCGCTGTATGCAGAAGCGTTCTTCCGCCGCGCCATGGAGAACTCCGTCCTGATCGGCATGCGCGTACTCGATATGCATGGGCGAATCACCCACGTGAACCCGGCGTTTTGCAGGATGACGGGGTGGGACGAGAGCGACCTCGTGGGCAAGACGGCGCCGTTCCCTTACTGGCCACGCGATTCGTACCCCGAGATGCAGCGCCAGCTCGATATGACGTTGCGCGGCAAGGCCCCCTCCTCCGGTTTCGAGTTGCGCGTTCGGCGCAAGGACGGCTCGCTGTTTCATGCGCGGCTCTATGTTTCGCCGCTCATCGACAGCTCGGGGCGCCAAACCGGCTGGATGTCGTCGATGACGGACATCACCGAGCCGAAGCGCGCGCGCGAAGAACTCGCCGCGGCGCACGAGCGCTTTACGACCGTCCTCGAAAGCCTCGATGCGGCGGTATCGGTGCTGGCAGCCGACGAGGCCGAGCTGCTGTTCGCGAACCGCTATTACCGGCACTTGTTCGGCATCCGCCCGGATGGCCATCTGGAATTATCCGGTGGTGGGTTCGACAGCGCGCAAGCCTCGTCCGATTCGATCGACATGGTCGATACGTACGCGGGCCTGCCTGCCGCCGCGCTGACGGAAAGCGCCGCCGACGCGCAGGAAATCTACGTTCAGAGCATCCAGAAATGGTTCGAGGTGCGCCGCCAATACATCCAGTGGGTGGACGGCCATCTCGCGCAGATGCAAATCGCAACGGACATCACCACTCGCAAGCAGGCGCAGGAGCTTGCCCGCCAGCAAGAGGAAAAGCTTCACTTCACTAGCCGCTTGATGACGATGGGCGAGATGGCGTCGTCGCTGGCGCACGAACTCAATCAGCCGCTCGCGGCGATCAACAACTACTGCTCCGGCACGGTCGCGTTGGTCAAGGCCGGGCGCACGACGCCCGATACCCTGCTGCCGGTGCTGGAGAAGACAGCCCAGCAAGCGGTGCGGGCCGGCATGATCATCAAGCGCATTCGCGAATTCGTGAAGCGAAGCGAACCTAAGCGGCAGGCAGCCCGGGTATCGGACATCGTGGCCGATGCCGTCGGCTTGGCCGAAATCGAGGTCAGAAAGCGGCGCATTCGCATCCTGACGGAAGTGCGTTCGCGCCTGCCCGTGATCTATGTCGATCCGGTCTTGATCGAACAGGTGCTGGTCAACCTACTCAAGAACGCCGCGGAAGCGATGCACGACGCGCGTCCGAACGCCGTGGATCCGATCATCCGCGTGCTCGTGCGCCTCGATTCGGGCTTCGTCTGCATCAGCGTCATCGATCAAGGGCCCGGCGTCGACGAAGCCGCGATCGAACGCCTGTTCGAGCCGTTCTACAGCACGAAATCGGACGGCATGGGCATGGGCCTGAATATTTGTCGCTCCATTATCGAATCGCATCGGGGCCGTCTGTGGGTTGTGAACAACGTCGATGGGGGCGGCAAAGTCACAGGCGCCACGTTTCACTGTAGTCTGCCGATCGGCGAACCTAGCGATCCGGGCCACAGCGGCACGGTCGAGGCACCGAGACAACAAACCGTAACGGGAGAACTATGAGCAGCCCAGCCACCAGTCAAGAGACCGTCTTCGTGGTCGACGATGACGAAGCCGTGCGAGATTCGCTGCGCTGGCTTTTGGAAGCGAACGGCTATCGCGTTCAGTGCTTCTCGAGCGCCGAGCAATTCCTCGAAGCGTACCAACCCGCGCAGCACGCCGGACAAATCGCTTGCCTCATCCTCGACGTGCGGATGTCGGGCATGAGCGGCCTCGAGTTGCAAGAGCGCCTTATCGCCGAAGATGCCGCGCTGCCAATCATCTTCGTGACGGGCCACGGCGATGTGCCGATGGCCGTCTCGACGATGAAGAAAGGCGCGATGGATTTCATCGAGAAGCCGTTCGACGAAGCCGAACTGCGCAAGCTGGTCGAACGCATGCTCGACAAAGCCCGCAGCGAAAGCAGCACCGTGCAGCAGCAGCGCGCCGCGGCCGAGCGCCTGGGCAAGCTGACGGCGCGCGAGCATCAAGTGCTCGAGCGCATCATCGCGGGCCGCCTGAACAAGCAGATCGCCGACGATCTCGGTATCAGCATCAAGACGGTCGAGGCGCACCGAGCGAATATCATGGAAAAGCTCAGCGTCAATACGGTGGCCGATCTGCTGCGCCTCGCGTTGTCGAATAAGCCAGCGAATCAGGCGTAACGTTCGGCGCGAGTTCGCTGTTAGTTCGGGTTAGTTCCGTACTCGCTCGGTGCTAGCTCGGTGCTGACTCATGCGAATTCGGCCTTAGCTCACCGCTAGCTCACCGCTAGCTCACGGCAAGCGAGCGCCTGGCGGCGCTTGCCGCCGTGCTGCCTCCTCCTTCGCCCCGCACTGCCGGCGCGCCTGCGTGCGTCCCTCGCCGGCCTTGCTTCCGACGCTATAATTACGCTTTTGTCGCGCACGCGGAAAGCGAGCCCGCCGCATGGCGGCCCGCTGTCTTGCCCACGGCTTCGACGCGGCGAACCTTGCCACTGCGCGCCCTTGCGTGCGATTGCTTGGCACTGCGTGCGAATGCGTGCCATGGGCCTCGCTGGCGCCGTCCGGGCCGGACGCCCTGTTGCCATCGCCTGCCGCCGCTTCGCGCGACCGCCGCATTTCATTGCTTCACTTTCGACCGACCACCATGACAGCCAAACAGATCGACGGCCTCGCCCTTTCCAAGACACTTCGCGCCAACGTCGCCGCCCGCGCCGCGGCGCTCGCCGCGCGCGGCCACCAGCCGGGGCTCGCCGTGGTGCTCGTCGGCGATAACCCGGCCAGCGAAGTGTACGTGCGCAATAAAGTAAAGGCATGCGAGGACAACGGCCTGTACTCGTCGTACGACCGCTATCCGGCTACGCTTTCGGAAGCCGATCTGCTCGCGCGCATCGACGCGCTCAACCGCGATCCGCGCATCCACGGCATCCTCGTACAACTGCCGCTGCCGCCGCACATCGATAGCCATAAGGTCATCGAAGCCATCGCGCCCGAGAAGGATGTCGATGGTTTTCACGTGGCCAATGCGGGCGCCTTGATGACGGGCAAGCCCCTCTTTCGGCCCTGCACGCCCTACGGGGTCATGAAGATGTTCGAAGCCTACGGCATTGCGCTGCAAGGTGCGAGCGCCGTCGTCATCGGCCGCTCGAACATCGTCGGCAAGCCGATGGCGATGATGCTGCTCGATGCCGGCGCAACCGTCACGATCTGTCACAGCAAGACGCGCGATATCGCGGCGATCACGCGCAGCGCGGATATCGTCGTCGCGGCAACGGGCCGGCGCAACCTCGTCACCGCGGATATGATCAAGCCTGGTGCGACCGTTATCGATGTCGGCATGAATCGCGACGACGCCGGCAAGCTGTGCGGCGATGTCGATTTCGCGGGCGTGTCGAACGTGGCCGGCTATATCACGCCGGTGCCGGGCGGTGTCGGGCCGATGACGATCACGATGCTGCTCGTCAATACGATCGAAGCGGCCGAACGCAGCGCCACGCGCGCCTAATCGCGGCACGGCCGCTGCGGGGAAGTCGAAGCACGAAAGTTCGAGCCGCCGATTGGAATCGGCGCCTCGCACCCCAATAATGGGGATACGGGGCGCCTTACGCGCCCGCCCTCTCGACACTAGACAGACAGGAACTGCGCTATGGCCTCGAATACGTCCGATTCCTCCTCTTCCCCCGATCAGCGCACCCAAGACGGCAACCCGTTGCTCGATTTTTCGGGCCTGCCGCGTTTCGGCCAGATCCGCCCCGAACACATCACGCCCGCGCTCGACGTCCTGCTCGCCAAGGCGCAACACGCCATCGACCACGCAACCGATGCGTCCACGCCCGCCACTTGGGCTGACGTGGTGGAAGCCACCGAGGCTGCGACCGAGGCGCTCTCGCGCGCGTGGGGCATCGTCGGCCATCTGAACGCCGTGGCCGATACGCCCGAGCTGCGCGCGGCCTACGGCGAAAACCTGCCGCGCGTGACGGAGTTCTGGTCGAGCGTCGGGCAAAACCTGGCGCTGTTCGACAAATACAAGGCGATCGTCGCGAGTCCCGCGTATGCCGGGCTGAGCGACGAACGCAAGAAGATCCTGCAAAACTCGCTGCGCGACTTCCGCCTATCGGGCGCCGAATTGCCCGAGGATCGAAAGCCGCGGTTTTCAGAACTGCAAGAGCAGCAAGCCGCATTGGCGAAGGCGTTCTCCGACCACGTACTGGATGCGACGAATGCGTACGCCTACGTGGCGAAAACGGAGGCTGAACTCGCTGGGCTACCCGCCGATGTCGTGCAGGCTGCGCGCGAAGCGGCGCAAGATGCCGGCGTCGAGGGCTGGAAATTCACGCTGCACTTCCCCTCGTATTTCCCTGTCATGCAGTACGCGACGCACCGCCCGATGCGCGAGGCGATGTACCGAGCCTATGTGACGCGCGCGTCCGAACTCGGCGCCGCTTACGGTGGCGGCAAAGCCGAGTGGGACAACACGGCGAACGTCGCCGAACTCTTAAAGCTGCGCAAGGAAGAAGCGCAGATGCTGGGCTACCGCAACTTCGCGGAAGTGTCGCTCGTGCCGAAGATGGCCGATACGCCCGATCAAGTGGCTGCGTTCCTGGAAGATCTCGCCCAACGCGCCCGGCCGTATGCGGAAAAGGACTGGCAGGAACTGCGCCAGTTCGCCGCCGACGAACTCGGCCTCGCCGAACTCGAACCGTGGGACGTCGCATTCGCGGGCGAGCGTCTGCGCGAAAAGCGCTATGCGTTCTCGGAAAACGAGGTCAAGCAATACTTCCCCGAAGAAGCCGCGGTGAACGGGCTGTTCAAGGTGGCTCAGACGCTGTTCGGCGTCAAGATCCGCCGCGACGAAGCCGATGTATGGCATCCCGACGTGCGCTTTTTCCGCGTCGAAGACGAGACCGGCGCGCTGCGCGCGCAGTTCTACCTCGATCTCTATGCGCGCGAGGGCAAGCGAGGCGGCGCGTGGATGGACGATGCGCGTTCGCGCCATCAACGCAGCGACGGCACCCTGCAAACGCCCATTGCTTACTTGACCTGCAATTTTTCTGCGCCGGTCGGCGGCAAGAGCGCCTGCTTCACGCACGACGAAGTCATCACCCTCTTCCACGAGTTCGGGCATGGCCTGCATCACATGCTCACGCGGGTGGGCGAGCTGGGCGTGTCGGGCATCAACGGCGTCGAATGGGATGCCGTCGAACTGCCGTCGCAATTCCTCGAGAACTTCTGTTGGGAGTGGGACGTGCTGGCTGATATGTCGTCGCACGTCGACACGGGCGCCAAGCTGCCCCGCGAGCTGTTCGACAAGATGATCGCCGCGAAGAACTTCCAAAGCGGGCTGGCCACGCTTCGTCAAATCGTCTTCTCGATGTACGACATGCAGTTGCATACGAGCTTCGACCCGCAAGGCGCGCAAAGCGCGAACGAACTCGCACGCGCAATCAACGAGCGGTATCACCTGATTCCGCAAGCGAGCTTTTCGCGTTGGCCGAACACCTTTAGCCATATCTTCGCGGGCGGTTATGCGGCGGGCTACTACAGCTACAAGTGGGCAGAGGTGCTTTCGGCCGATGCGTATGCCGCGTTCGAAGATGCGGCCAAGGCAAACCAAGGCAGCGTGCTCGACACCGAAACGGGCACGCGCTACCGTCGGGAAATCCTTGAGGTGGGCGGCAGCCGCCCGGCCATGGAATCGTTCAAGGCATTCCGCGGCCGCGCGCCGACGATCGACGCGCTGCTGCGCCACAACGGCATGGCGCAAGCGCCGGCGAATTGAGGCCGATTCGATCGTATAAAAGCCGAGAGGCAGCCGCTCGAGTCGGTCTCGAGCGGCTGCCGTAACATGGCGTCGCGCGCGGTGCGCGACGAACCATCGGATAGCAACGCCGATTTCGAGCATCTGCGCCGCGAAGGTGTCATGCAATACATCTACCGCAAGTACGGCCCGCGATCGCGCGGCACCGAACGCGGCGACGCGGTGTCGGCGTTGCCTCAAGCATCGGAGGGCAACGAGATCGTGACCGACTATTGCGCAATGGGATCCACGCTCGGCCGGCATCCGCTGGCGCTGCTGCGCGATCGCCTGCAGTCTTGTGGAGTGCGGAACCGGTAATCACACAGCGTGGCGTCGTCGAAAATCGAATAACCGGCGACATGATCGAGTGCTCTCTCGCGCGCGATGCTGTGGCCGCCCTTGCCGATCACAGCCGCCAACTCGCCCTCGAAGTCGAGTTGCGACGACTGCGCCGGCAGCACGACCGGTTCGCCCCGACCGATCAGGCTCGATGCAAATCGCGCGAACACGGTTGGATACGTCTGCTTCGCAAGCTGGTTTCGGTCGAGTGGTCGAGGTAGTTCAATCCGATACAGATGATCTTGTTGGGCCGCCCGAACGGACGGCAGTAAGCGTACCGCATCAAGGTTGACCGGCGCTCCACGCTCGAGACTCGCGCTTACTTCGGCAAGACTGGCCCCCTGCATCAGCAACGAATCCAGGTCGCCCGGATAATCGGCGTCCTCGGTCGTCGACTATTCCTTCAATGTCCGCGGTTGGGCAACCGCTGGAATCCGAGGTGGTGCCGTTGCACATCGGCCGCTAGCACGCATCCCTCCAAACAGCAATCATTTACGCACTGCCATCACCCCCGCGTCCACATTCCAGATAGCACCGGTTACCCACGAGGTCTTGTCCGAAGGCAGGAAGACAATCGTGTTTGCAACGTCTTCGGGCGTACCGACGCGTCCGAGCGGATGAAACGACTCGAGCGCTTTCATCGCACCGGGAATGTCTTCCTTTGCCATGAAGCCTTCATAAATCGACGTCTGTACGATCGCCGGCGAGCTACCACCGCTTCTCAGTATGTGTTTGGCCGTTGCAAGCCCGATGCCGCTAAGTGCCACCGACGACAAGGAGTTTCTTGCCGGAAAATCGTTCATTCTGGTTTACTTGATTTAAGCGTTTGAAGTTCCGCATGTGGCCCGCGCCAATGTGGACCATTGCTCATCCTGCCGCGTCCATGAATAACTTGCCCCGCGGAGAACGCGGGACGCGGCCGGCATCGTAAATACGTGCGCCGGTCATCTGCTGGTCCTCATGGGAG
The DNA here is from genome assembly GCA_963838695.1 of uncultured beta proteobacterium. Lineage (GTDB taxonomy): Bacteria > Pseudomonadota > Gammaproteobacteria > Burkholderiales > Burkholderiaceae > Trinickia. The sequence continues at coordinate 176,110 of CAWIRZ010000022.1, forward strand.
CGCTCTCGCGTTTTGCTCGCTGCGGCTTGCTGCAACTGCGCATAAGATCGGTCAGCGCAATTGGGGACACCGATCTCTGCAGCCACTTTCCGCAAGGCTGGTCGCCGCAAACACCATATGTACCACTCTGCTTGACAACAAACCAACTAGTAGGTAGATTTCGGTTAATTGAAGCTGGCAGTGCGGGGGATGTATGGCAGTAGGTACGCGCGACGCGTTGGTTCAAGCTGGAGAAAGCCTGATGCGCTCGATCGGTTATGCCGCGTTCAGTTATGCGGATCTAGCCGAAACCGTTGGTATCCGGAAGGCAAGCATTCACCATCACTTCCCGACGAAGGAAGATCTCGGCGTGGCGATTGTGGAAGCCTATGTCGCGAGAGTGATTGAAGCGTTCGAGCGAATCGACCGCGAGAATGAGGACTTCTGGGGCCGCATGAACGGATTTTTCGACACCTTCCGCGCCAGCAGTGATGGAAGCCTGCTCCCGCTCTGCGGTGCGCTTGCCGCAGAAATGGCTGCTTTGCCGCCCGAACTGCAGAAGCTTACGCACCGGTTTTTCGAGCTGCAACTGCGCTGGCTGACCAGGGTCATCGACAAGGGCATCAGCGACGGCGAGATCCCCGCGGGCGTGGGGAGTTGCCAGAAGGCGTATCAGGTATTGAGCGTTCTTGAGGGGGCCAGCTTTGTCGAATGGGCCATGAAGAACGGCGAAACGCTGGACCGCGGCATTATTCGACTCATCGTCTCCGCAGCATAAAAAGGAGCTCGCTTCCCCAAACGATTCATCGTTGCACCAAGCGCCAGAGCCGTTTTCCCCGTGGACATGGCTCTTTTATTTGCACATAAACCCTACCTACTAGTTGGTTGTTATTTGGAGAGAAACCATGGAAAACTGGACTGAAACAATCGGCGCCGTCACCCGCCGCGTGCATGAACTTGCACGGTACACCCCGGACACGCTCAAAGGCGTCGGTTTGCTCGGCGCCGCCGGTGCCAAGACAAATCATCTCGACGCAAAGACGCGAGAGCTGATTGCACTGGCAGTCGCTGTCACCACACGCTGCGACGGCTGCATCGCTTTTCACGCGGCAGAAGCCAACAAGCTCGGCGTGACGAAGGAAGAAGTCGCGGAAGCACTCGGTGTCGCCATCAATCTCAATGCCGGTGCCGCTTTGGTCTATAGCACGCATGTGCTCGACGCGCTGGACCAGCTCGGTCGCGAGTAAATGTCCTGCCCGGCGCTGCCGCTGCGCGCGGAGCGCCACCAAAGCAGCAATTTCCAGCTGAGGATGAAACATGAAGCGGGTCAATGTAGAAGTATGGTCGGACTTTGTCTGCCCCTGGTGCTGGATCGCAAAACGACGTCTGGAAAAAGCGATAGAAGGCGTGGCGCAGCACGTCGACGTTGTCGTGACACACAAGTCCTACCGTCTCGCGCGAGGCATGGTTCCGACTGGCTTTACAGACGCGCTTTATGCCAAGTTCGGAAACCCCGCGGCAGCGCAAAGAATGATGGATGCGGTGTGCTCGGCCGGCGCCCAAGAAGGTCTGAACTACCGATTCGAGACCATGCGCTTTGGTGATACGAGCGGCGCGCACTTGGTCGTCAAAAGCGTCCAAAAGCCCGAAGACAAACAACGATTGATCGAAGCGATCTACCGGGCTGCGACGACCGACGGTGTTGACATCTTCGACAGAGCCGCGCTCGTCGAGCTTGCGAAGAGCATCGGTATTTCCGCTGCGTCGCTCTCCTTCGACGATCGCGAGATGGTGTCCGAAATCGCGCGAGATGAAGCAGAGGTAAATCGGATCGCAAACGGCGTTCCGCTGTTTGTCTTCAACAACCGAACGTACCTCTCGGGCGCTGGTGCCAAGGGCTACACCGATTATTCGACTTTCGAGCAGGAAACCGCGTAATCGAACTGAAATGCCGACGCCTCATTCCGGTCCCCGACATGAAATCGAGATGACATCCGGCGGACTCGGACTGCTTGCAAGAGAAGTCTTCGGACCACTTTTCCCAGTCGTTCGATGTGCTTCCCGCCGGCATTCAAGGGCGTCAGAAGATCTGGCGAAACTTGGCCGGCCGCCCATAATCTGGACCGGTCGACGCGTCGCCTAAGGTTGCATGCCACATTTAGACTTCCCCATCGACGTCGGTGCAGACCATCGAAGCTGCCGCGCGTCATGGGGCCGATAGGTCAAGCGGATATGCCGTCGTCCGTCGGCGCGATAGATAAGCAGCTGCATCGCGCGAGGCTCGTCGAATGCTTGATCTCGTACATGGAGAATCCAGTATGGGCTATAACTTTGATCGCGTGATCTCCCGCCGCGACACAAATGCAATGGCGGAAGAAGGCTTCGCGAATTATCTGTTCGGACCGGATGCACCTGCACTTGCACTCGAGATGCCGAGAGAAGAGCTGATTTCGATGTGGGTCGCCGACATGCAATTCGCAGCCCCCGATGCCGCCATCGACGCCATCGCCGAGCGCCTCAAACATCCCGTCTTCGGCTACACGGCGGACCTGGACGAGCAGCTCTATCAGGCTTTCCACTCCTGGTGTGTGCAACGCTACGGTTGGCAATTCACTCGCGAGGAGATGCAGATCTCTCTCGGCGTCATACCAGCCCTTTTCGCGCTCGTCGAGTACGTGTGCCGCCCTGGCGATAAGGTGCTTAGTCTGACGCCGGTCTACGGATACTTCAAACGCGCAGCGATGCAGCGCGGTCACGACTTCGTGACGTCGCGCATGGTCTCATCCGACGATGGCCAGTACACGATTGACTTCGATGACTTCGAAGCGAAAGTGAGTGAACCGGCAGTGAAGCTATTTTTCCTGTGCCACCCGCATAATCCGACCGGCCGGATCTGGACAAACAACGAACTGCGCCGCATGGGTGAGCTTTGCATCGCAAACGGCGTGAAGATTGTCTCCGACGAGATCCATTGCGACCTGATGAGAACCGGAAATGCACACACGCCTTTGGCGAAGCTGTTCCCGGGCAGCCCGGACATCATCACATGCATGGCCGTTAGCAAGACGTTCAATCTCGCGGGAATGATGATCGCAACCGTCATCATCCCCGATCCGGAATTGCGCTCGGAGTGGAAACGTCGCCACTATCCGTTCGTGAATCCGCTTAGCCTGGCCGCCGCCACCGGCGCGTATCGCAATGGCGCTCCGTGGTTGGATGCGCTGAGGCTGTATCTGGACGAGAACTTCGCCTTGACTCAACGCTTTCTAAGCGATCACTTGCCAAAAGCTAAATTTCGCGTTCCGGACGCGACCTATCTGGCGTGGATCGACCTGCGGACCTATTTCGACGATTCAGTCAACCTCACGCGATTCTTTCTTGAAAAGGCGGGGGTCATTCTCGAAGGCGGCGAAATGTTCGTCGAGAACGGCGACCGAAGAGTGCGACTCAATCTTGCGTGTCCTCGGGCGCAGCTTCGGCTGTCCCTGCAAAGAATACGCGACGCCATTTTGACCCTATGCCGTTGAATCAAGCAGACGCAAGACAGCGCCATCAACTCAAGCGAACCCAAGGAACACTTATGCCGCTCATCAATGTAAAAGTTGTCGAAGGCGTTTTCTCCGCAGTTGACAAGGAAAAGATCATTTCTACCCTTACCGACGCCATGGTGTCGATCGAAGGCGAAAACATGCGGCCCGTTACCTGGGTCATTGTTGAAGAAGTAAAGAGCGGTGACTGGGGCATCGCCGGCAACGCACTAACAACCGAGAAAGTTATGGCACTGGCCGCAGGTCAGTAACTGGCTGGCCCGCAACGGGCTCCAGCGGCAGTCAAGCGACCATCGCTTGCGCCGTTGGAGCCTTTTTTCATTGCTTCCACGGCCTGCTACCTATCACGCGCGGCCAGCGCGATCGATCGAGCCAGCCAGGTCACCGGGTAGGCAATTCGTCCGCAGGGCCGAGCTAGACGATACTTTCCCGGTATGCTGCCGGCACCCGCCCCCCGTTCGACGTATCGCATTGATGCAATGGCGTACACGTTACCGGGATCGTCTAAGTATTATCGGCCGAGAAATGCTACGCGGACGCGCAGTTCGATGATCGCGAACAGCCGAGTGCATCAACAAAGGCAAGATTGCGCCCACCTTCCATGCTTGAGCGCCGCCGGACGAATCGGTCGAGCTCGCTAGGGTTCTATAGCAACGCCTATCAGTCCTTCCAGTACGCATCGCCGATGCCGCGCCTAAACTGAAAATCCTTGACTAGGAGATCATGGACATGGAGGCGATCAGTTTAGGCTTCGCAAGCGCGTACCGCGATGCGGCCACCTGCGGCTACCCCCTTGGCGACGGATACCGTTGGTATTTACCGGCAATCATGCGTTTCAATGCGCCCGACCACCTGAGCCCATTCGATGGCGGTGGCATCCATCCTTACGCCTATTGCGCGGCGGACCCGATCAACTGCTGCGATCCGACCGGGCATATGTTCAGCCTTGCGGGGATAGAGATGACAGAAGACGCATACAAAACGTTGGCTTTTGAGCAGGTAACGAAAGGGGAAGAAAGGTTCTCTGCTCACATGGAACAAGTCAATCGGAACCCGGACAATTCGCAACTCACCGCAGCTGACCTCGATGTCCTTTACACCCCTCCGGGCTCACCAGCGCAAAACTCGCATTCGCCTCACGCTGCGGGGCCTAGTGGCTCGATCGCCGCGCATCATGCGGCGCAAACACCCACTCGGTCCAACCAAATCGATTTCGTGAATCCGCCGTCAGAGCACCCGAACATCGATGATTCGACCACCGGCGTGCTCCAACCGGCTCCGACATCCCCTTCGACGCCGGCCGGCGGCTCCGTTGAGTCTCGTCGATTTCGTGATTGGTTCGACCGTGCCGCAAGCAACCCTGTTGCGCTTCCCGGTTCTACCCGATCTAATCGGCACATGAACGTACTCCACAGCTTAGCGATCGCTTTAGATTCGAAGGGGCTGAAGCTCGCCGACCTGACAGGCGGATCCAAGCTGACGCTTGCGACGAGGCTCAACGCACCGACTGCGAGCGTGCTAGACGCTCGCGTCTATAACGGATACTGGAGCGCAACCCATAGCGAGAGACGGGTTGCTTTCGAGCGAATCGCAAGGGTATTGGGCAGTGAGTTGCCCTCGCAGTGAGCGTTCGCGGAAAGCTCAGCGGCGCAGCTTGAAATCGACTTCGTCCGGCCGCCCTTCCAACGACATCGTCGCGCGTGCCGCAGGCGTGCGCGCGACGATGTTACCGTCGCGCACGACAGCCAGCCGCGTGGCGCGCAGCCTAATTGCCTCGATCGGATCCCTTGCGTCCAGCACGACGCAATCGGCGCGGCAGCCCGGCGCAATCCCGTAACCCTCCAAGCCTAAAATCCGCGCCGCGTTGACCGTGACTGCATCGAAGGCCGCGCGCATCGCCTCGACGCCCGTCATCTGCGCAACGTGCAGCCCCATGTGGGCCACTTCGAGCATGTCGGCCGAGCCGAGGCTGTACCACGGATCCATCGCGCAATCGTGGCCGAACGCCACGTTGATTCCGGCCGCCAGCATCTCCGGCACGCGCGTCATTCCGCGCCGCTTCGGGTACGTATCGGCGCGCCCTTGCAGCGTAATGTTGATGAGCGGATTGGCGATCGCCGCCACGCCCGATTCGCGCATCAGCGGCAGCAGCTTGCTCACGTAATAGTTGTCCATCGAATGCATCGACGTGAGATGCGAGCCGGCCACGCGACCGCCTAGCCCGAGGCGATATGCCTGCGCGCACAGCGTTTCGATATGACGCGACATAGGATCGTCCGATTCGTCGCAATGCATATCGACCGGCAACCCTTTATCTGCGGCGAATTCGCATAGCAGGCGAATCGATTCCGCGCCGTCGGCCATGGTCCGCTCGAAATGCGGAATGCCGCCGACGACATCGACGCCCATCGCCACCGCCCGCTTCAGGTTATCGAAGGCGCCGGCCGAACGGAGCAAGCCGTCCTGTGGAAAGGCGACGAGTTGCAAGTCGAGATACGGCGCCACCCGGCGCTTCACTTCGAGCAACGCTTCGACGGCGAGCAAGCGCGGATCGCACACATCCACATGCGAGCGAATCGCAAGCAGCCCGCGTGCGACCGCCCAATCGCAGTACTGGAGCGCGCGCTCGATCAGTGCGTCCTGCGTCAATTGCGGCTTCAGTTCGCCCCATAAAGCGATCCCTTCGAGCAACGTACCCGACGCATTCACGCGCGGCAGACCGTACGACAGCGTGGCGTCGAGATGGAAGTGGGCGTCGACGAACGGCGGCGAGACGAGTGCGCCAGCGGCGTCGATCTCATCCGTTGCCTTCGCCGACAAATTGGATGCGACGGCAACGATGCGCCCTGCGTCGATCGCGATGTCGACAGGCGCATCGCGCCCCGCCTGGTGGGTCGCCAATGCGGCGCGGCGAATGATGAGATCCATCGAAGGGCTCCTTGGAGGATGTGACCGGCACTCGCGTCCGGCTTTGCTGAGCTTTGCTCGGCTCGGCATCAAGCGGATAGCCTTGGGCGATTCCCACATGATGCATGCTGCAGGCGACCATGTGCATGCCACGGTGATCGTCGATTCTACCGATCCTCGCCGCCTGCCTCAGGCTGTTCGTCGCCGAAGAGCGGGTATTGGCTCCGATCGGCGGTATCGTCCTCTTCCAACCGCACGCCGACACCCAGCAAACGCACGGGCCGATTCCGCCGCGCAAAACCCTTCTCGAGCAACGCGATGAAAGTGGGCACATCGGTCGCGCCCGCCACGCACTCAACCGTCGTCCGTTGGAAATCCGCGAAACGGATCTTCACGTAGAGCTTGCGAATGGCCGCGCGCGCGCCGACACGCTCGATGCGCACTTCGAGCTGTTCGGCCAGTGGTGCAATCTCGGCTATGCAGGCATCGAGCGTTTGCAGGTCGGTGACGTAAGTCGTTTCGACGCTGATCGATTTGCGCTCCTGATCCGGCTCCACCGCGCGACGATCGATCCCACGCGATAGATCGTAGAGCCTGCGGCCGAATGCCCCGAAGCGCTGGTGGAGATCGACGAGCGACCACGTGCGCAGATCGCGACAGGACTCGATGCCGAGCTGTTCCAGTTTGGCGGCTGTGACCTTGCCCACGCCGAAGATCTTGCGCACGGGCAAAGCTGCGACGAAGGCATCGACCTCGTGCGGGCGAACGACGAACATGCCATCGGGCTTGTTCCAATCGGATGCGATTTTGGCGACGAACTTGCTTGGTGCGACACCGGCCGAAACGGTGACACCGACCGTCTCACGCACACGCTCGCGAATCTCGGCGGCCATCAACGTGGCGCTGCCTTTACAGCGCGATGCCGCGCTCACGTCCAGATACGCTTCGTCGAGCGAAAGCGGTTCGACCATCGGCGTGTACTCGCGATAAATCGCCATGATTTGCCGCGACGCGACGCGGTATTTCTCCATCGCGGGCGGCACGATCAGCAGATCGGGGCACTTTCGCAGCGCCAGCGCCGACGACATCGCGGAATGCACGCCAAAACGGCGCGCCTCGTAATTGCAGGTGGCGATGACGCCGCGATGCTCGGGCCGGCCGCCCACCGCAAGCGGCCGGCCGCGCAGGCTGGAATCGTCCCGCATCTCCACCGATGCGTAGAAGCAATCGCAATCGCAGTGGATGATTTTGCGCGCGAGCGCGACCGTCACGCCTGCGGACGGCGCGGGAACGGGGGTGAGGACGGACGGATCGTGGACGCTCAAGATGGAACGTACTGTACAAAAATACAGTATCGATTTCAACTGGGAGCGGGTGTCGATTGGCGAGAGCGATCATCGGAAATCGACCGCTGAAAAGCGAAAACCCGCTCAAAAAGCGGGTTTTCGTGTTTGGTTGCGGGGGTAGGAGCGTAGCACCAAACCCCACCGAAAGCCTTGATTTCACGCGGTCCCCGGACGGTTGCGGGTTTCAGAGATGTAGGACCAAAGTGTAGCTTGAGATGTAGGTGCGTGGGCGGCGATGTACGGTGCGGGGCATTGTTCGGTGTTCCGCAAGATCGTGGCCAAAACGTCCTGACCACAAACGGTTACCGGGTAACGACGAAGTATTCTGCCCACTTGGCGCTGTCAGGATCGAGCCGACGCACAATCGCGTCGTCGGCCCGCTCGATCAGGCGCTCGACCACTTGGCGCTTCGTGAGTCCGTAGCGGCGCGCGAGCCGTACCAGGGCGAGGTCGGTTTCTGTCTTCACCCACATGTCCAGCCGCCGGTCGCCGTTGCGGCTCTCGCCCGCCGTTGCGCGTCGGGCCCGGTAGGCCGCCTGCCGTTGTGCTGCTGTCTTCGCCATGTTTGCCCCGCTTCCCTGTAACGTTAATGTGAACGTTACCCGGTAACGTTGGGTGGCGCAAGTTTGGGCCGGCGGATTCGAATTGACTAAAGCCCGAGGGCTCCAGCATCGTAACGCTTCATCATTTTCTGGGATCAACGGTATGCGCGCCAACAATCTGTCCACCTTGCCGCTGCGGGCGGCCAGCGGGGGGAACCATGCCTGACAAGGGGAAAGGGGATCCGGGCTTTGCCTGGGAGCGGGAAACCGACCGGGTGACGATCAAGCCGATGGCCCCGATTACCATCTATTCGACCGACCGTTGCAACCTCCTGATCCGCCAGGAGGGGCTCTCGCGTCAAACCGAAGATCATGTTGTGATCGTTCCGCATCAGCACCTTCGCCTGTTCGTCGAGGCGTTGAACCGTGAGTATCGAGCGCTGAAAGGCGAGATCAAACGCGCCCGCAAAGCCGAGCGCGCCAAGCTTCCGCGCTGGATCAGCCAGCACGGCGTCGGCAACGCGCTCTCGGTCGAGTAGTCCCCTCTGACGGGTTTCCGCCGTCCGCCGCCGCGGGGCCTGCATGGGTTTGGCGGCGCCACGGCTCTGCCAAACCCATGCCCGAGCGTCGGCGGGCCGTTCTGCGCGTCAAGGACAGGCCCTACGGGGCCGCTGCGCGGCTCCTTGACCCGCAGCTCCGCCCAAGTCGATCAACGCCGCCAGGGCAGCTTGGGCCCGCTCGGGATCGTCAGCGCGGGCCGAGGGATCGGGAGCGATAGCTCCCCAGGTCTTGGAATCCGCGCGACGGCCGCCCGGGCCGTTGCGCGGGATTGTCTGGCGGCGGCCTTCAGCTCGAACGTAACGGGCGCGCTCCGCACCGCGCGCTCCGCCCGTGCCCCGAACCGGCGACCGCCACGGGCGTGCGCAGCGCGCCCGTAACTCATCAGGCTGCGCGTGCTCGCGTGCCCCATGAACGTCGCCGCCCCGGCCGCCGTCTCCGGCTTGCGGATCGCCTCCCGTTTCAGTTCGCTGGCGACCGCGTGGCGGAACGAGTAGATCGACAGGCCCGAGGGCCTCAGCGCGCGATTCAGGCTCCGCCCCGACATGGGAACGTTTCACGCGACCCTGGCAGCAGACGATCTTGAACCGCACGGCCTACCCGTGCGATCCGACCCGCAACGCTTCGTCCCTCCGGGACGCGGGGAGTGCTCAAACTGGCCCCGCTTGTGTGTCCCGTCCGGATCGGTGTTGAATGGGTAAAGACGTTAGATCGGAATAGTTGCCCGGCGACAGCCGGGCCGCGGTGCAAAGCGTCACGGAGAGACGCCGCCCTAGTGGCGGTGGACCAGCCCGGCACCGGGGGCGTGCGAGCCCTGAATGGTCCATAGGTGAGGAGCGCCACTATCTCACCCCCGGCGATGTGCTCGCAGTCCTCGGACTGGTTCGGGCCGAGCGGGCAAGTCTCCCTCACCGCCGGGCCACGCATCTGCGTGGCGCTACGGTAGGGAGACTTGCCGGGACCAGGGGAGGCAAAGCCCTACCTTTTCCCGTTCGGCCACCATCCTAGGGCACAGGCCGGAGGCTCGACCGAAGGAAAACAGGCCGAAGGCGACCCGAAGGGCTACCGGCCACCATGGTAAGGCACGTAGAACCCATCACCATCGCCTGCTGGCGCGCGCTGTGAACGCCGGTCCAAATCCGACACCAAACGACGGCGTCTTTGTAACAAGGCATGGAAATTGACGAGTCAGGGGCGGGCAGAGCCCGGCGCAGCGAACCCTTGACGCGGCGTGGGTTTGTCACACTCGGGCATGGTTGGAAGCCCGGCATCCTCGGGCTTCCAACCATGCCAAACAGCGTTTTTGACGTCGTCGTTTTCTGTCGCTTTGGGACCGTCGTCAACACGCGCCAGCGCGCGGCAAAGCCAGAGTCGGAAAAGCGGGCGCGCGGGGCCGGCGCTGCATTCGAGCCGTTAGAAACGTGCGCCGCAACAAGACAGACAGTTATGACTTGCAGATTTGCCCCGCACGAGAATGTATTGCAAAATCGCGTGTTTTATTGATCGTGCTCGGAGGCAATCACATGCTGCGTCGAATCGCCTGTGTTGGCGATAAACTTGAACGGGGAGGCCAAATCCTTCCCTATTCCGGACCGGTTTTTACGTTTGGGGATGCGGGGCATCAAGTCGCACTGGTCGGAAAAACCGCTTTTTGTGAAGCGTGCAAAAGCACTGGAATCATTGCAAAAGCGGGAGGCCCGAAACGGCTTAACTTCATGGGCGAGACGGCTGCTGACGGCGACATTGTGCTATGCCACTGCGCAACGCCGCCCAAAATCGTTGCACAGCTATCGGGCGAATCCTGGTGTGACGATGAGATCGAAACCTACGGTGCATGCGACAGCCCCGTCACGGGTATTGATGCATTTGCCTCCGGCAACCAACGCAGCCCTGGGAAAGCAAGCACTGCGGCACGGTTTGACGACCGCTTTGTCCTTCGCGATGCGGGCGGTAAACCCATCGACTGCGCACATTATGCTGTTCAGCGCGGCAACGGCGAACTCGAATACGGGGTAACCGACGAGCAAGGGCACACGCATTTGCTGTCGTCCACAGCAACCCAAGAAAACATTCACGTATATCTCGCAGGGTAGCCATGCCGGAAACGATTCACGTATCCCCTGAGGGGGTGAAGTATCGCTTGATTGCGACCAAAACGACCACGCCGACTTCTGATGCCGAAGCAAAGGAAATACGAGCGGAAACGGAAACTGTCGAGGTCATCGTTAGCAACTCGCGTCTAATCAGTCGCGGATCTCAGTTCGGGCATGTGGCTATCATCGTCAACGGGATCACTTATTCCAGAGCGCACGAGGGTTACGACTCAAAGAAAACATATGCGCAGTATGTTGCGATACAGGAAACGTTCCGTGACTCTATCGGCTATGTGCTGCGCGTTTCCCCGGATGAGAAGAATAAAATCGAAACGGAGTTGAAGCGCAGAGTGGCGGTAACCAACGCCGATCCAAAGCATCATGAGTATAGTCTGATAGATAACAGTTGCTCGTCGAACGTTGCCGATGTGCTTGGAATGGTCGGGATTGTCGCCTATGATCCTCGGTGGTCGGCCTTCGAAATGATCAGTCCGGAAGACATCATTATTGGGCTATCGCACTCGAAACGGCTGAAAGAGAAACGCTTCTATCCGAAGGACGGCTCATGAAAGCCCTTTGCGCGACGATGGCATTTGCCGCAGCAGGGCTTTTGTCTGCTTGTTCGAGCAAAATGGATCAAGTGTGGACGGCGACAAAAAGCACCCCCGTCTATGCGTCGGAGAGCGACACGGAACAAAAGGTTTTGTTCACGTTGAACGCGGGTGACACTTGCACTCCGGTGCGCGAGGTGGTTATGAAAGAATACCTGCACACCGAAATTTCGTGCGGAAAGGGGCGCGGCTGGGTTATCGATAAACAAAACTTCAAAATCAGATCAACCGGATGATTTCGGCCGGTTAACGAATAGCCCCGATTGGGGCTATTCTGATGCTGTGCCGGCGCAGACTTTCTATGTGGCTATTTGGGAGCCTTCCCGCCGGCCGCTTGGCGCCGACCGCCCCGGCGTTCACGTTCCCATCGCCGCGTCGCCAGGAAGCCCGCAAACCGCCCGTCGTAGGTCAGCCCATCCAGGTCGATCGGCCAGCGCAGCGCGTCCACCACTGCTTTCAGATCGGGCAGTTCGCGCACGTAGCCCAGCGGTACGTCCGCGTCGCCCTGGTTCTTGTGGCCCATGATTTTATAAGTCTGCGCCGTGTTCGCGCCAAGGTTCGCTAACGCCGTGGCCACGTTGACCCGGAACGAGTGGAACGACTTCCGAGGGTCCAAAATGCCCAAGTTCGTCAGTTGTTCCCGTAACCGCTCACCCAAGCGTTTGGCATACGCGCCGTTGATCAGCTTGCGGTGCGGGTAGATCCGCTCGTGGCCCGCCGCCCGCACCGCGTCCACGTAGCGCTGGAAGCCCAGGCGGATCAGCGCATCGCAAACCGGCACGTTTCGGATGCCGGCCAGCGTCTTGCTCGCCGGAATCTGAATGTAATGCACGCCGTTTTCCGCCAGGATGACGTCCCGCACCTTGATCGCCGTCGCCTCGCTGATCCGCATCCCGGTGAACAGCGTGGTCAAGGGCGCAAACCACAGGTCCAGTGCGTCCGCCCAGGCCGTGAACGCCGATGGCTTGAAGAGCGCCCGCAGATCGTCCGGGGTGAACGGTTGATACGGGTCGGCCTGCTTGATCCGCTCGGTTTTCGACAGCACGAACAAGCCGGCTACCGGGTTCTCGTGCGACGCGGTGTAGTGCCCGTTCGCAAGCGCGTATTTGAACAGGTCGTGCAGCGTCAACAGCTTGTTGTCCACCGTTTTCCCGCTCTGGCCGCCGGCCAGCAACGCAGCCTTGTAGGCGACGAGGACCGACTTCACCAGGGCGTTGATCGCCACATCGCCGGGAGCGACGCGGCGGCGGAAATCCTCCAAGTGCAGACGCTTGGCGTTGACCGTGCGCGGGGCGTTTTTCAAGGTCCGCTCGGTCAGCCACATGTCCACCACGTCCGAGAGCATCGGGCGGCCCTGGACGGCCTTCTCATGCTGCTGGCGCTCGTTCATGGCCTCGTCGATTGCAGCCCGTAGGATCGCCTCCTCGTCGGCGGCGATGCCCGGCGGCAGCGGGGCTACCGGCTCCGGTGGCAAGGGCGGCAGGTCGCGGACCAGTTCGAGCGTTTCACGCAGGGCCCGGGCATCTTCCGGCGTGCCGTCGGTCTTGAAGATGCCCCGGCGCAGGTCGATCTCAAAGCGCTGATGGTCGTCCGGATCGGGCCGGGGACGCTTGGGGTAGTTCGGGTCAACGATGCTCATGCGGTCCTGGTGCTGACGTTGGCGCGCGAGGTATAAGTTGCGTTCCATCGCAAAGATCGCGGCCTCGCGCGGATCCTTGGTGCGCAGGCTTCGCCAGCGGTTGCGTTCGCGCCAGTAGTAGACACCGTGGCGGGACAGGTAGAGCCGGGGAAACCCGGTGCGAGCATACGCCGCGCCGGTTGCGGGCGGGTTTGGTTGCAGGTTTTCGGCGGCCACGAGTGTAGCTTCACGTGTAGCACCGCCCGGAAAGCAAAAAGCCTTGATTTCGTCGTGAAATCAAGGCTTTCTATGATGCTTGGTTGCGGGGGTAGGATTTGAACCTACGACCTTCGGGTTATGAGCCCGACGAGCTGCCAGACTGCTCCACCCCGCGTCAGAGAAATAAAGTATATGTGACTTTTCGCTCCGCGTCAAACAATACTGTCGACGACGCCTCCATCGACGCGCAACGCCGCGCCGGTCGTGGCCGAAGCCTGGGGCGAGCAGACATAGACGACAAGGTTCGCCACCTCTTCCACCGTGGCGGGACGCCGCAAGATGGAACTCGCGCGATGCGTGCGGACGAACTCGACGGCGACTTCGTCGATGCTCTTGCCCTCCTTCCCGGCTGCCTCTTCGAGCATCGATTTGACGCCTTCGGACAAGGTCGGCCCCGGTAACACGGCGTTCACCGTGACTTGCGTGCCCGCGGCGAGCTTGGCCAAGCCGCGCGCGATCGAGAGCTGCGCCGTCTTCGTCATCCCATAGTGAATCATGTCGGCAGGAATGTTCAGGGCCGACTCCGACGAAATGAAGACGACCCGGCCGTTATTGCGCGCGAGCATCCCGCGCAAGTAATGGCGCGCGAGACGCACGCCCGACATCACGTTGACTTGGAAAAAGCGCTCCCACGTATCGTCCGAGATATCGAAGAACGGCTCCGGGCCGTAGATCCCCGCGTTGTTCACGAGAATGTCGACCGACTCCGCCCCGTGCGTCAGCTTCGCAATGCCATCGGCGGTGGAGACGTCGCCCGCGATCCCGCGCACATCCGCATTCGGTACCGTCTCACGCAACACGTCGAGCGATTCGACGACGGAGGCTTCGGTACGGCCGTTGATGATCGTATGCGCGCCCGCACGCGCGAGGCCCTGAGCGATCGCAAAACCGATGCCGGCTGTCGATGCGGTAACTAGGGCCGTCTTTCCGGTCAGGTCGATATGCATAGTGTGTGCTCCGTGGTTTTCAAAGCATGGACGAGAAGCGCGGCCCACGGGCCGCACTTCTCGCGACCCGGAACCCATACTGCATACTGTTTAGGCGGCGCACGGCAGAAATCAACCCTTCTTTCCGAGCAATGCCCGTACACGGCGATAAAGAGCACGCCAATGCACAGACTCTGGGGCCGACGCTAGCGCCGATTCCCGCACCGATTCAAATTCCGCGCCGACATCGCAAATCTGCAACCGCCCACGATTTCGTCGTCGACTATGCCAACCGACCTCAAGCCGGAAGCGCCAGCTTCAGCGCTTGCGAGAAATCCGCGATCAGATCGTCGATATCCTCGATGCCAGCCGATAACCGCAGCATGCCGTCCGAAATACCCATCGCCTTGCGCGTTTGCGCGCCGGCTTCGAAGAAGATCGTCGGCGCGACCGGAATGATGAGCGTGCGCGTATCGCCCAGACCCGTTGCCTTGATCGGCAGTTCCAACGCATTCACGACCTCGAGCATGCGTTGCGCGTCGAGCAATTCGAACGATAGCAGCCACGACGCGCCCTTGAACAGCGCGTGCGCGATCTCGTATTGCGGGTGGCTTTTCAGCCCCGGATATAGCACCTTGCCAACGGCCGGGTGCCCTTCGAGAAACCGCGCGAGCGCCAGCGCATTGTCGCCGCTTTGCTTCACGCGCAACGCCAGCGTCTCCATTCCCATCCCGATGGAATGCGCCTGCTCGGACGACAGCGCCGCGCCCATATCGCGCAGGCCCTTCTTGCGGATCTGCAAGAGCCCCTGCTCTTTCGCCGCCGAACGCCGGTATTCGTCGGCGATGTTCGGATACGCGCTCCAGTCGAACAGCCCCGTGTCCGTCACCGCTCCGCCGAGCGCGGCGCCGTGGCCCGCCATCGTCTTTGTCAGCGAACTGATCACGAGGCTCGCACCGACCGCCTTGGGCTTGAACAAGGCGGGCGACGTAATCGTGTTATCGACGACATAGGCGATACCGTGTTCGCGGCATAGTTCGCCGATGCGCTGCAAGTCGGGAATTTGCGTGCCCGGATTGGCGATCGTTTCGACGAATACCATGCGCGTATTCGGTCGAATGGCGTTCTTCACGTTCTGGGCGTCGCACGCATCGACCGTGGTGACTTCGACGCCGAACGCCCGCAAGGTGCCGAACAAGCTGTTGGTGTTGCCGAACACGTAACAGCTCGAGACGACATGGTCCCCCGCACGCAGAAGCGTGAGAAACGTCGCCGTGATCGCGGCCATGCCGGTGCCGAAGCAGATCGTGCCGATACCTTCTTCCAGGTTCGTGATCTTGCGCTCGAGCGCCGCAGTTGTGGGCGTACCCTGGCGCGCGTAGTTGAAGCCGCCCTTCTTCGTGCCTTGGAATACGCCGATCAAATCCTCGACACGCTCGAATCCGTACTGCACGGACGTATGAATCGGCTGATGCACGCCCCCGTACTCGCTGCCCGGGGTCCTATCGCCATGCACGATGCTCGTGGTGAAGCCCTTCTTGCCCATCTGTTGCGCTCCTTGAGTATTGCCTTGGGTCGATTATCTCCAATAACGCGTGGCCCGCGAAATCTTCCGCGCCGCAACCGTCGCGCCGACACCCGGGTGCCTCGATATGCGTCATGCTCGCCGCCGGCTATCGCACGCGCGACGGCAAGCACGGGCGGCGGCTGTCTCCCTTGGGATTGTATCGACAGACCGAGCTGGCCGCGCCCATGCGCTAAGATCGCATTCGATCACGACCGCGCCCCCTTGCCGGCCAACCCGATGCCGGCCGCGCCCTCATCATCAAGACATATTCGACTAGCAGGGATGCATTGAAACCATGAAAATCGCTACGTGGAACGTCAATTCGCTGAAGGTTCGCCAGCAGCATGTCATCGATTGGCTCGAGTTGAGCCAGGTCGACGTGCTGTGCCTCCAGGAATTGAAGATGCCCGACGAGAAATTTCCCCGGGCCGAATTGGCCCAAAAGGGTTATCGCAGCTGGTTCGCGGGACAGAAAACCTACAACGGCGTTGCCATCCTCGTGCGCGACGGCATTGAAGTCGACGAAACCCAGATCGCGCGCAACATCCCCAGTTTCGACGACGAACAGCAGCGCGTGATCGCCCTCGATGTAGCCGGTGCGCGCATCGTGTCCGCCTACTTTCCGAACGGCCAGGCCCCCGGTACCGATAAGTTCGCCTACAAGCTGCGCTGGCTTGAAGCGCTCCAGCAATGGATGAAAGACGAGATGCAGAAGTACCCGCGGCTCGCACTGCTCGGCGATTACAACATCGCCCCCGAAGAGCGCGATGTTCACGATCCCAAAGCATGGGAAGGCCAGAACCTCGTCTCCCCCGAAGAGCGCGCGGCATTTTCCAAGCTCGTCGAACTCGGCTTCGTCGACGCGTTCCGCCAATTCGACCAACCCGAAAAGATGTTCACGTGGTGGGACTACCGCATGCTCGCGTTCCGCCGCAACGCCGGCCTGCGCATCGATCACATTCTGCTCTCGCCCGCCCTCGCTCAAACGTGCACGAGCTGCGAAGTGGACAAGACGCCGCGTAAATGGGATCAGCCCTCCGATCACGCTCCGGTCGTCGCGCAACTAGGTTGATCGCATCGGAATCGGAATAGGAATAGAAATCGGGATAGGTCAACGCGCTTACGCAACGAATAAGGCCGGCACTCGAAACGAGTCGCCGGCCTTATTTTCGTCACGCATTCAAACCCGCGTCACGGTTCCAAATGCAACTCCTGAATCTTGCGCGTGATGGTATTGCGGCCGATACCGAGCCGCTCGGCGGCTTCGACCTTGCGCCCGCGCGTGAAGTCGAGCGCCTCGCGAATCACGGCTGCTTCGAAGCGGCGTGCGAGTTCGTCCATGACGTCGACGGTGTTCTCTCGCAGCATCCGCGCCACTTCCGCACGCAAGCCGCTTTCCCACGCGCTGACGGGCAAGCCCGTCGCCACGCCCGCGAGCGCGGCCGGTGCAATCGCACTGCCGTTGCGCTCGCCGTCGGCCAACGTCGCCGCGCCGCCCGACGCCTGCGTAGCCGCTACCGGCCCCGTGACGATGTCCGTACTACCCTCGGGAGCCGAACCCGGTACGAGGTCGGGGGGCAAGTCTTTGATTTCGATCGTCTGAGCCGGTGCCATTACCGTCAACCAATTCGCCAAGTTCTCCAATTGACGCACGTTGCCGGGGAACGGCAGCGTCGTCAGATAAGCGAGCGCCGCCTCCGATACGCGCTTGGGCTCTACCCCAAGATCGCGCGCGCTCTTTTGCAGGAAGTGCTTTGCCAGCAAAGGGATGTCCTCCCGCCGTTCCCGCAACGGCGGCAGACGCAACCGAATCACGTTGAGCCGGTGATACAAGTCCTCGCGGAACAGTCCCTGACGAACCCGCGATTCCAAGTTCTGGTGCGTCGCGGCGATCACCCGCACATTCGCCCGCAAGGGGCTATGGCCGCCGACGCGGTAGAACTGCCCGTCCGACAGCACGCGCAATAAGCGCGTCTGCAGATCGAACGGCATGTCGCCGATTTCATCGAGAAACAACGTGCCGTTCTCGGCTTGCTCGAAGCGGCCTTGCCGCATCGCCTGCGCACCGGTAAACGCGCCGCGCTCGTGGCCGAACAATTCCGATTCCAACAGATCCTTCGGAATCGCAGCCGTATTGAGCGCGATGAACGGCCCGTTCGCGCGCGGGCTGTGCCGGTGCAGCGCCCGCGCGACGAGTTCCTTGCCGGTGCCGGATTCGCCCGTAATCAAGACGGTCGCCGCCGAATGCGAGAGCCTTCCGATCGCACGGAACATGTCCTGCATCGCCGGCGCCTGCCCCAGCATCTCGGGCGCATCGGTCAGCACCGCCTCGCCCGCTTGCGCTCCGCGCAGGCTTTCGTCGACGGCACGGCGGATCAATTCCACGGCTTTGTCGACATCGAACGGCTTCGCCAAGTATTCGAACGCCCCGCCCTGAAACGCGGCCACGGCGCTATCGAGATCGGAATAGGCGGTCATGATGATGACAGGCAGCTCAGGCACCCGTTCGCGTATCGCCTGCAACAAATCGAGGCCCGAGGCACCGGGCATTCGGATGTCGGAAATGAGCACTTGCGGGCTTTCGTGCTCGAGCGCGGCAAGCGCCTCGCGCACATTGGCAAAGCTGCGCGTCGGGAAGTTCTCGCGGGCCAGCGCTTTCTCGAGCACCCAACGGATCGATTGGTCGTCGTCTACTATCCAGATCGGCTTCATGGAGTGGGTCTTATCAATTGACGAGCGGCAATAAAATCTGAAACTCGGTGTGTCCGGGGCGGCTCTCGACCTCGATCAAGCCGTCGTGCTGCTGCACGAAGGTTTGCGCGAGGGTCAATCCGAGGCCGCTGCCGTCTTCGCGGCCCGACACCAGTGGATAAAAAATGCGGTCGCGGATTTCTTCGGGAATCCCGGGACCGTTGTCGATGACTCGCAAGTCCAATGCCAATTTGAATAGGCGCTTGGAAATCGTCACCTTGCGCGCAACGCGCGTGCGCAGCGCAATGCGCGCATCGCCTTGCCCGATGCGTTCGCGCAGCGCCTGCGCCGCGTTGCGCACGATATTGAGCAACGCTTGAATGAGCTGTTCTTTATCGCCGCGCAAGTCGGGCACACTCACGTCGTAATCGCGTTCGATCGTGAGCCCGCGCGGAAACTCCGCGAGAATCACGGCGCGCACGCGCTCGCAGACTTCGTGAATGTTGACGTCGCCGACGACATGCGGGTGGCGGTGCGGCTCGAGCAAACGATCGACGAGCGTTTGCAAGCGATCCGATTCCTTGACGATCACCTGCGTGTATTCGCGCAATTCCAGCCGCTCACGCGCACCGAGCTCGAACTCCAGCAATTGCGCCGCCCCGCGAATTCCGCCGAGCGGGTTCTTGATCTCGTGCGCCAAGTTGCGGATCAATTGCTTGTTTGCAATCGACAGATCGTGAATGCGCTCCTCACGATCCGTGCGTAGATGACGTTCGTTCTCGAACAATTCGAGCAGCACGTAATCGGGCGCGCTTTCGAGAAAGCCGATCACCACATGCACATGAAGCGGCTCGCGCGCGGGCCGCTCGAGAACGGCATCGAGATGTGTCGCATGAAAGCGATGTTCTGCGATCGCGGCAATGGTGGCCACGAGATCGTCGCCGTTTGCAAACAGCTCCGGCCACGACATCTGCATGAGTTGCCGGCGCGACAAGTCGAGCATCGACTCGGCGGACGGATTCGCGAACGCCACGCGCAGCGTTCGTTTCTCGAGCACGAGCGTGACGGTGGGCAGCGCCTCGAGCCCAGGCAGCAGGGCCGATTTCACCAACGCCGCATCGTCGGAAAGCGGCTCGGCGTGGCCAATTTTCGCTTTCATCAAGTTCTTCAGCACCATCGTCGACTCAGGGGCGCCAGCGCGCAACGAACGAAAAAGGGACGGCGCCGCCGTCCCTTCGAGACCGATCGCAAGCTTTCACGTGCGCTTCGCCGACAACGAAAGACGAAGCGCATCGCGTTGCGTCGCTTACAGCGAGTAGTACATCTCGAACTCGATCGGGTGCGTCGTCATGCGCAGGCGTTGCAGTTCACCTTCCTTCAGCTCCAGGTACGCGTCGAGCATCGGATCCGTGAACACGCCGCCGCGCGTCAAGAACTCGCGATCCTTGTCGAGTGCCTCGAGTGCCCGGTCCAAGCCCGCGCACACGGTCGGGATCTTCGCGTCTTCTTCCGGCGGCAGATCGTACAAGTTCTTGTCCGCGGCTTCGCCCGGATGAATCTTGTTTTGCACCCCGTCCAGGCCGGCCATCATCAGCGCCGAGAAGCACAGATACGGGTTCGCCATCGGATCCGGGAAGCGCGTTTCGATACGACGGCCCTTCGGGTTGCTCACGTGCGGAATGCGGATCGAAGCCGAGCGGTTGCGAGCCGAGTAAGCCAGCTTGACCGGTGCTTCGAAGTGCGGCACGAGACGCTTGTACGAGTTCGTCGTCGGGTTCGTGATCGCGTTCAGCGCGCGAGCGTGCTTGATGATCCCGCCGATGTAAAACAGCGCGAATTCAGACAGGCCGGCGTAGCCGTTGCCCGCGAACAGGTTTTGGCCGTCCTTCCAAATCGACTGGTGCACGTGCATGCCCGAGCCGTTGTCGCCGACGACGGGCTTCGGCATGAACGTCGCCGTCTTGCCGTACGTGTGCGCGACGTTATGGACGATGTACTTCAATTGCTGCGTCCAGTCGGCGCGTTGCACGAGCGTCGAGAACTTCGTGCCGATTTCGTTCTGGCCTTGGCCCGCCACTTCGTGGTGGTGCACTTCGACGGGAATGCCGATCTGCTCCAGCAACAGGCACATTTCCGAGCGCATGTCTTGGAACGTATCCACCGGCGCGACCGGGAAGTAGCCGCCCTTCGTGCCCGGACGATGGCCCGTATTGCCGCCTTCGAATTCCTTGGCCGACGACCACGGTGCTTCTTCCGAGCCGATCTTGACGAAGCAGCCCGACATATCGGTGTTCCACCGGACCGAGTCGAAAATGAAGAACTCGGGTTCCGGACCGAAGAAGGCCGTATCGCCCAAGCCCGTGCTCTTCAGGTACGCTTCGGCGCGCTTGGCCAGCGAACGCGGATCGCGCTCGTAGCCCTTGCCGTCGGCAGGCTCGACAACGTCGCACGTCAAGACGAGCGTCGGCTCTTCATAGAACGGATCGATGAAGGCCGTGTTGGAATCAGGCATGAGCAGCATGTCCGACGCTTCGATGCCCTTCCAGCCGGCGATCGAGGAACCGTCGAACGCATGGCCGCTCTCGAACTTGTCTTCGTCGAACGCCGACAGCGGCACCGAGACGTGCTGCTCCTTGCCGCGCGTATCGGTGAAGCGAAAGTCGACAAACTTGACGTCCTCGTCCTTCACGAGCTGCATGACGTCGGCCACGGATTTACTCATATCCTCTTCTCCATTGATAGGTTCGGCGGTTCTTCGCTTTTTCCGGCTTCGGCTCGTCCCCTTCCGGGCCGGAGCCGATCTTACAAGCGATCGCCGCGATTAAAAGCAGCTTCCATGCCAGGCTATTCACACCGGTGTTGTGTCAGCCGGAACCGGCCTGTCGGGCCGCGCCCCGCGGTGGAACCGGACACGCACCGCGGCGAACAGCGCTCGCCGCATCCACGGACGCAATCGCACATTAATAGTGCAACGATGCGCATTTTTTGGGCTGCGATAACCATTGTGGTGCATTTCGGCTGCGAGCGCACTTTTTCGGCGCATCGATGCTGATCGGGCGCGGTGCGGGTTCTGCGCGCCATGACCCGGCGCAGGCGAGAACCAGCGGGGCTAGAATGTCCCTTTACGAAACCACGGAGACAACGGGTCATGAGTTCGCTCGAACAAATCCTCGCGCAGGCGGACGCGCGCCGCGCCGAACATCAATTGCCCTATGCCGGCGCCATATCGCCGAACGAAGCGTTCGAGCTGATGCAGTTCGACACCCGTGTGCGTCTGGTCGATGTGCGTACGCGCGCCGAACTCGATTGGGTCGGCCGGCCGCTCGTCGGCGACGGCCAATACCTGCACATTGAGTGGACGCGCTATCCGGGCGGGGTGCCCAACGCGGAGTTCGTCGATCAGCTGAAACAGGCGTTGCCGTCGAAGGACACACCGGTGTTGTTCCTATGCCGGAGTGCGGCGCGCTCCAAACTCGCTGCCGTCGCAGCCGCGCAGGCCGGATTCGAGCGCGCCTACGATCTGCTCGAAGGGTTCGAAGGCGACAAGGACAGCCACGGGCACCGCAAGACCGTGACCGGTTGGTGCTTTCGCGGGCTGCCGTGGATGGGTGCTTAATCCGGAGCCTGGGTGGGGGCTGAATTCGGCTGTGGCTCGACGATATCGCCGCCGAGCAAATGGACGCCTTCTCTGAGCTTGACGAAGGCGGCGGCAACGGCCTCGGGCTCCCCTTTCACGCCCAAGTCGATGTGCCGCCGCGCGAACACGCCACCGCGCTCGGCGTCGCCGACGCTAGGCAAGCTGAACACGCGCACGCCGGGGAAATCGGTTTCGATCTTCTCCATCAGCGGTGTGAGCGTCGATTCCATCAACTCGAATACGTAAAGCGAACGCTCCGCGTGCGCGACGGCGTGGTGCAGATCGGCATAGCGCGTATCGAGCACCCATTCGATCATCGGCCACGCCATGACGGGAAAGCCCGGCACGAAATGGTGATCGCCGAGCGAAAAGCCCGGAATCTTGTTGTATCCGTTCGGGATGATCGCGGCGCCGCGCGGAAAGACACCCATGTTCATGCGATGGCGATTCTCGGGGGAATCGAAATCGATCGGCTCGGACGCGCCGGCCGTGCCCGACCCCGCCTGCATCTCGCGGATGCGGGCGCGGATCAGTTCCGCGGCTTCGGGATGCAGCTCGAGCGGCACGCCCGCGGCCTCGGCCGCGCATTGCCGGGTGTGGTCGTCGGGCGTCGCGCCGATTCCGCCCGTCGAGAAGACGATATCGCCCGACGCGAACGAGCGCGTTAGCGTCGCGGTAATGCGCTCGCGGTCGTCACCGACGTATTCGGCCCAGCCGAGCGCGAGGCCGCGTGCGCTCAGCAATTCGATGATTTTCGGCAGGTGCTTGTCCACGCGCCGGCCCGAAAGAATTTCGTCTCCGATGATGATCACGCCAAATGCCATATACCGCCCTCAAGTGGATGGAAGCGCCTCTTCGGCGCGCAGGCGCTGCAATGCGTCCAGGCAATAGTGGCCGAACCATAGCGCCGAAAACACGAGGATAAACGCATAGATCCAAATCGTGGCGGCGGTAATCACCGGGAATAGCACGACGAGCCACACCGAGCCGACCCAGATGAGCGTCGGCACCGTGCTAATTAGGCCGGAGGCGATGCCGATCGCGAACAGCGGCCCGCGGTGGCGGCGAATCAGCGCCCGACGCTCGGCGGGGCTCGCATGCAGCGCCAAGGCGTCGTAAGTCATGACGCGGTAGGTCAGCCAGCCCCAGAGCAGCGGCGGAATCACGGCGAACAGCGGCGGAAACAGCCACAGCGGCAGCGTCACCAAGAACAACACGACGCACACGACGGTCGTCACCAGGGAATGCGCGAGCGAACCGTACCACGATCCGCCGCGACGCTGTTCGAGGCCCGCATAGCGCCGCAGCGACAGGTGGCGCACCACCAGCGGCATCGAAATGGTGGCGATCAGCAGCAGCACCGTCGTGACGATGAGCGGGATCGACAACGCGATTACAAGAAACGGGGCCAACGCCGTGTGCAATGCGGCGAGGCCCACCCAATCGAAGGCGCGATCCAGCGCCATGCCGAACCACGAGGCGGCCAGCCAGGCGCGCGCCGCGCCCACGAGCGGCTGCCACATGAACCAAAAGAAGATGCCCCATCCGGCCGCCGCTACGGCAAAGGGCATAAACGTGAGCCACAGCATGCGCGGATGCAAGATGCCGGCCGCCGCCTTGCCGAGCGCCCGCAGAAAATCGCTCATACGCCGGCTCCGTCAAGCCGCGGTTGCGCCCCCGCCCCCGCCGGTGCGCCCGGTTCCACCCAGGCCGAGCCGGCGCGCAATGCGCACGAACGCGAGCCAATGCTGCGCGAAGAATCCGTCTCCATACGATTCACCCTCGATCTGCTGGCGGATGCCGGTCGGTTCGACCGTGCGATTCCATGATGCCGTCCTGAACAGCATATCCCACCAGGGGAACAGCACGCCGAAGTTGCAGCCGTATGCCGTGCCCTCGTGCCCGTAGCCCACCGCATGGTGCCGACGATGGAACGAGGGACTGACGACGAGCCGTTCGAGCAGCGGCCCGAACGGCAGCCGTGCATTCGCATGCTGCACGCTTTGGGCGAAGTTCGTGACGGCAGTCAGGACGACGAATTGCGTCGGCGCGATGCCGATCGCGAGCGCAATCACAGCGAAAAAGCCGGCTTGAAGCACATCGTCGAGCAGGTGATTGCGATCGTCGCACCAGAGCGACATCTGCCGTTGGCTGTGATGCACGGCGTGCAGTTCCCACCACACGCCGAAGCGATGCTGGCAGCGGTGATACCCATAGCCGGCGAAATCGAGTACGACGAGATAGATCGCGAACGCCACGATCGGCTTGGACGTGACTCCGGGCCAAAGCGTATCGAGGTTCAGATTCGCGATGCCGTGATAGCGGAGCCAGACCTGGGTCTTATCGAAGAGCGGCTGAAACGCGACGAAAAAAAACAGGTTGAAGAGCCCGAGCTTCGTGATCCACGTATAGAGCACATCGACGCGCAGCGATTTGCGGTTATCCCAGCGTTCGACGGGCATAAGCGCTTCGAGCGGGCGCAGCAGCACGTACATCGTGACGATCGTCAGGAAGCCGACGATGACGGGATACAGCGCGTCGTACGTGTCCTCGTCGTAATCCATCCAACCGAACTTGAACAGCAACGGTTGAACGAGATCGACGTACAGCCAAGTTTGCACCCACGAGACTAGCCCATCGAGTGACGCGACAATTGCATGAAGCATGGCGAGGTGGCCCCGTGTCGCGCGCTCAAGCGCCGTTCGGTGAAGTCACGGGCGCGCGATTATCGAAGAAAATCCCGTGCGGCGAGCGACCGACGGCGATGGTCTTGACGAGCTTGCGCGAGGCTAGATCGATGATGCCGACGTGCTTGGCGAAGCGGAACGTCACCCACATATAGCGCTTGTCGGCGGTCAGCTCCATATCGTCGGGGCCGGGCATGAGGCCCGTGATATCGCCCACGTTCGTCAGCGTGTTCTCGTCGATGATGCTGATCGTGCTGGCCACGCGGTTGCTCACCGCGACGTGCACGCCGTCGTCGAGAGAGCGGAAGTTGTGCGCGCCCTGGCCGGTATGGATCCGTTTGACGATTTTTTGCGTGCGCCAATCGACCACCGCAACGTCATCCTCCCCCGTCATGCCGACGAGCAGGTATTTCTCGCCCGGCGTCAGCCACAGGCCCGCCGGCGTATTGCCGACCTTCATCTTCCACTTGACCGTTTGCGTCGGCAGATCGACGGCGGCTACTTCGCCCGACACCTGAAGCGTGACGAACACCGTCTTGTTGTCGTTCAGGAATGCCATGTGGCTCGGCATGGTCGCGAGCGGCAGGCGCTTCACGAGCGTCGGCGTGTCGGTCTTGGAATCGTACGAATAAATGTCGAGACGATCGAGCCGCAGCCCCGTGGTCACGAACCACTTGCCGTCCGGCGAGAAACCCAATTGATAGGGATCCTCGATACCTTCGAGCCGCTTTTGCAGCTTGCCGGTTTTCGGATCGACGAACATCAGATCGTTCGACACGGAATCGGCCACGATCAGCGAGCGGCCGTCGGGCGTCAACATCAAATGGTGAGGCTCCTTGCCCGTCGAAATCTTGCCGCCGACGATCTGCTCCGTCGCTTGATCGATCAGCGAGAGCGTTGCTTCACCGGAATTGAGCACGATGACATCGTTCGCGTGCACCGCGGGGGACGCAGCCGCAACGCATGCGACCGCGAGCGCGCCGACGAGGCGCTTGGCCCGCGCAGCGCGGGTGAGGAAAGAGGTAAGCATGGGGACTCGATGAGAAAAACCGCCGCCATCATAAAACGTTTGCGCGCCGGCGCGGTTGACGAAGATTCAAAAAACACGACACGGCGTAGCCACGTGGAAGAAAGAAATGTGGGGCGGCATCGCGCCGCCGCCGATCATCGTTGCATCGACTCCCACACTTTGTGCAAACGCTTGACCGAGACCGGCATCGGCGTGCGAAGTTCCTGCGCGAACAGCGAGACGCGCAGCTCTTCCAGCAGCCATCTGAATTCCGTCAGCCGCGGATCGGCCACGCCGCCGCGCGCCGATTGTGCACGTTGATATTGCGTGAGCAACGGCTGCATGTCCGAGAACGCGCGCGCGTCGCGGGCGGGGTCGCCCTTGAGCTTATCGATGCGCTGCCCCATCGCTTTCAAGTAGCGCGGGAAATGCGCGAGCTGAGCATAGGGCGTATCGACGATAAATCGCTTGCCGATCAGCGCCTGCAGTTGCTGCTGCATGTCCGCATAGGCTTGCGCGAACGGCTTGGCCTGCGCGAGCTTCTTCGTCACGGCCGCGTATTCGGCGAGGATGTGTCCGACCAACCGTGCGATCTCCTGCGCCAGCAGCGAAAGCCGGCCCTTGCCCTCGTCGCGGCGCGCGTGGAAGCTCGCATCGTCCGCGGGCAACGGCTCTTGCAGACACGCGCGCTCGAGCGCCATATCGATTAGTTGATCGCGCAGCCCCTCTTGCGTACCCAACGGCATGAACTGCATCGCCATCTCGCGCAAGCCCGGCAGGTTCTTCTCCAAGTACTTGATCGGTTCGCGCAGTTGCAACGCGAACAAGCGCCGCAGCCCGGCCCGGTGGATCCGCGCGGCTTCCTCGGGCGAATCGAACACTTCGACGTCGCAATGCGTCGTTCGATCGACGAGGGCCGGATAACCGAACAAAGTCTGTCCGCCGCGCCGGATTTCCAGCAGTTCAGGCAGCTTGCCGAAGTTCCACGTCGTTAAATTGTCGTAGAGCGCCGTGCTCGTGCCTGCTCCGGGTGCCGCGGCACCCGTTGGACCACCCGTTACAGCCGGCCCGTGCGCCGCGGCCGAACCCGTATCCGCACCTCGGACTCCCGGTGCACGCGCACCGCCCGGGCTCGGATTCCGACCCAGCCCCGAATCGGCCGGCCGCACCTCGCGAGCCGCGCCGCCCGTGGTCAATGTGGCCCCGGCAGCGAGCTTTTGGAAATGCCGTTGCGCCTCCGCCCCCATTTCCGAACGCAACTGCGCAAGGTTGCGGCCCATCGCAAGCTGCCGCCCGTGCTCGTCGACGATCTTGAAGTTCATGAACAAGTGGGCGGGAAGCGTCTCGAGCTTGAAGTCGGTCGATTTGAGCGCGACTTGAGTTTGCTCCCGGACGTCGGCGATCAGCACGTCGACGAGCCCGCCCGAGCCGAAGCGCGGCTCATGACGAGCGGCGAATCCGGCCGCGTACTCGGGCAGCGGCACGCAATGCCGGCGCAGTTTCTGCGGCAGCGACTTCAGCAGCAGGTGCACTTTCTCCTTCAGCATGCCCGGCACGAGCCATTCCACGCGGCGCGGATCGACTTGATTGAGCGCGTAAAGCGGTACCGTCAACGTCACCCCGTCGCGCGGCGACCCAGGCTCGAAGTGGTACCCGAGCCCCATCTCGACGCCCGCCATCGTCATTCGCTTCGGGAACAGATCCGTCGTGACGCCCGCCGCTTCATGCCGCATCAGGTCGTCGCGCGACAAATAGAGCAACCGCTGCTTGTCCTCGGGCTGCCCGCTCTTCTTGACTTCGTCGCGGTACCACCGCTCGAAGGCCGCGCCCGTATGGATCCCCTCGGGCAGCGCCTCGTCGTAGAACGCGAAGATCAATTCATCGTCGACGAGCACGTCTTGCCTGCGCGACTTGTGCTCCAATTGCTCGATGTCGAGCAGGAGCTTGCGGTTGTGCGCGAAGAACGGCAGCTTCGTATCGAACTCCCCTTCCACGAGCGCGCCGCGGATGAAGAGTTCGCGCGCACGGGCCGGGTCCTGTCGCCCGAACGCCACGCGGCGGCGGTGGTACACCGGCAGCCCGTAAAGCGTCGCTCGCTCGAACGCCGTCACTTGCGCCCCGCGCTTTTCCCAGTGCGGCTCCGACAGTTGCGTCTTCAGCAGGTGCCCCGCCACCTTTTCGATCCACTCCGGTTCGATTTTCGCGAGGCAGCGCGCGTAGAGCCGGCTTGTCTCCACCAGCTCGCCGGCCATGACCCAACGCCCCGCCTTCTTCACCAGCGTCGAACCCGGCCAAAGGAAGAACTTGATGCCGCGCGCGCCCAGGTAGTGCGGCTCGTCGTCGGCCTTCAGGCCCACGTTGCCGAGTAACCCGGTGAGCAGTGCCAGATGGATCTGCTCGAACGTCGCTTCGCTTTCGTTCAAGCGCCAGCCGTGCTCGCGCACCACCGTCAGCAACTGCGAATGCACGTCGCGCCATTCGCGCAGCCGCAGATGCGACAGAAACTGGGCACGGCACGCATCGATGAGCTGCCGATTCGATTTCTTGTGCGCGACGGCCTCGCCGAACCATTTCCAGATCCGCAGCCACTGCAGGAACTCGGAGCGCTCGTCGGCGAAACGCCGATGGGCCTCGTCGGCCTGCTCTTGCGCATCGGCGGGCCGCTCGCGAGGGTCCTGTACCGACAGCGCGCTCGCAATCACGAGCACCTCGGCGAGCGCTTGCTGATCGCGCGCGGCTAGGATCATCCGGCCCACGCGCGGATCCAGCGGCAAGCGCGCGAGCTCTCGGCCAAGCGGCGTCAGCGCGTTATCGTCATCCACCGCGCCTAGCTCCGCCAACAGCTGGTAGCCGTCGGCGATGGCGCGGCCGGGCGGCGGCTCGATGAACGGGAACGATTCGATTTCCGTCAGATGCAGCGACTTCATCCGCAAGATGACCGCGGCCAGCGACGAGCGCAGGATCTCGGGATCGGTAAAGCGCGGCCGGCCTTGGAAATCGTGCTTCGTCGAACAGGCGAATGCAGACGCCGTCCGCCACCCGCCCGCAACGGCCCGAGCGTTGATTGGCCGCCGCTTGCGAAATCGACTCGACCTGCAACTGCTCCACTTTGTTGCGGTACGAGTACCGCTTCACGCGCGCGAGCCCCGTATCCACCACGTAGCGCACGCCCGGCACCGTCAGCGAGGTTTCGGCGACGTTCGTCGCGAGCACGAGCCGTCGCGCGTTCGACGGCTTGAACACCCGCGCTTGTTCCTCCGCCGACAGCCTGGCGAACAGGGGCAAGATCTCCGTGTGCGGCGGGTGGTGCTTGCGCAGCGCTTCGGCAGCTTCGCGGATCTCGCGCTCGCCCGGGAGGAACACGAGCACATCGCCGGATCCCTCTCGGCACAGCTCGTCGACCGCATCGACGATCGCCTCCATCAGATCGCGATCGGCGTCGCGCGTGCTTTTGGCTCGATCGGGCCGCGGCTGGCCGGGCCGGTCCCGCTCCCGCCCTGTCGTGCCTTGCGCCGACTTGATGGCCGCGCTCGGCTCGTCGACCGGCCGATAGCGAATCTCGACCGGATAGAGCCGCCCGCTCACTTCGATCACCGGCGCAGGCCGCGTTTCGGTGCCGAAATGGCGCGCGAAACGCTCCGCGTCGATCGTGGCCGACGTGACGATGAGTTTGAGGTCGGGCCGCTTCGGCAAAACCTGCTTCAGATAGCCGAGCAAAAAGTCGATGTTCAGGCTGCGCTCGTGCGCTTCGTCGATGATGATCGTGTCGTAGGCGCGCAAAAGCGGATCGGTCTGCGTTTCCGCCAGCAAGATGCCGTCCGTCATCAACTTGACCGATGCGCCTGGAGCAAGGTTGTCCGTGAAGCGCACCTTGTAGCCGACGACTTCGCCGAACGGCGTGCCGAGTTCTTCGGCGATGCGCCGCCCGGTTGCCGACGCGGCGATCCGGCGCGGCTGCGTGTGGCCGATGAGGCCCGAGCCGCCGGCACCGAGCCCGCGCCCGAGCGACAGGCAGATCTTCGGGAGCTGCGTGGTTTTCCCCGAACCGGTTTCGCCTGAAACGATCACGACCTGATTGTCGCGAATCGCACACGCGATTTCCTCGCGGCGCCCCGATACGGGCAGCGCAGCCGGGAATTCGATCGGTGGGATGGGATTGGGCGCGACGGCGGGACGGCGGCGACGCTCGCCACGGGCCGGGGCGGCGCCAGGTTGCTCGTTTTCGGCGCGCGGCGCACGCGGTGCTCGGTCCTCACTCGCGGCCGGACTTTTGGATACGTTCGACATGGGGGCGCATTATAATCCCGGCATGAATTCCCGAACCGACCTCGCCCCCCTGCCCGAGAGCGCCCCGGCCCGTCCCGCTGCGCCCGAACCCGAAGCCGTCTCGCACGCCCAGTTCGTGGACTGGATGCGATCGGTCGCACCTTATATCCACGCATTCCGCAATAAGACGTTCGTCGTCGGGTTCGGTGGCGAAGTGGTGCACGAGGGGCTGCTCAGCGCGCTCGTGTCCGACATCGCGCTGCTGCAAGCCATGGGCATTCAGATCGTGCTCGTGCATGGATCGCGCCCGCAGGTCGAAGAGCAGATGAATTTGCATGGCGTGCAGTCGGAGTTCTCGCACGGGATGCGAATTACCGATGCGCGCGCGCTCGAATCGGCCAAGGAAGCCGCCGGCGAAGTGCGGCTCGATATCGAAGCGGCGATCAGCCAGGGGTTGCCGAATACGCCGATGGCGCATGCGCACATCAGCGTCGTCTCGGGCAACTTCGTGACGGCGCGGCCGGTGGGCATTCTCGACGGCGTCGACTTCCAACATACGGGCATCGTGCGCAAGGTCGACGCCGAATCGATCAAGCCACTCGCTCGCGAGCCGCAAGCTCGTGTTGCTTTCGCCGCTCGGCTTTTCGCCGACGGGCGAGGCGTTCAACCTCTCGATGGAAGATGTCGCTTCGGCCGCGGCCATCGCATTGCGCGCGGACAAAATCATCTTCCTGACCGAAACGCCTGGCCTCATGAACGACGCGGGCGACCTCACGAAGGAGCTTTCGCTCGACGATGCCTACAAGCTGCTCGACAGCGGCGAGATCAAGGGCGATTCCGCGTTCTACTTGAAGCATGCCGTGCGCGCTTGCCGCGGCGGCGTGGCGCGTGCTCACATCATTCCTTACTCGCTCGACGGCAGCTTGCTGCTCGAGCTGTTCCTGCACGACGGCGTCGGCACGATGATCTCGTACGAGAACCTCGAAAGCTTGCGCGAAGCCGCACCGGATGATGTGGGCGGTATTCTGACGCTGATCGAACCGCTCGAATCGGACGGCACGCTCGTCAAGCGCGGCCGCCATCAGATCGAGCGCGACATCGATCACTTCTCGGTCATCGAGCACGATGGCGTCTTGTTCGGCTGCGCGGCGCTGTACGCTTACCCGCAAGAGCGCATCGGCGAAATGGCCTGCCTGACCGTTGCCCCCGATGCGCAAGGCGTCGGCGACGGCGAGCGGCTGCTCAAACGCATCGAACAACGGGCCCGCGCCCGCGGGCTCACGCGCATCTTCGTGCTGACGACGCGTACCGAGCACTGGTTCTTGAAGCGCGGCTTCGTCAAGGCCACGGTCGACGATCTGCCCGAAGACCGCCGCCGCCTCTATAACTGGCAGCGCAAATCGCTCGTGCTGATGAAGCACCTTTGAGCGAAACGGCCGCTGCCCGCCCCTATCGACTACAGGAGAAATTTACGATGACCCGCATGGTTCAGTGCGTCAAGCTCGGCAAGGAAGCCGAAGGACTCGATTTTCCGCCGTTGCCCGGCGATCTCGGCAAACGGATTTACGAGGGTATTTCCAAGGAAGCCTGGCAGGCTTGGCTCAAGCAGCAAACGATGCTCATCAACGAGAACCGCTTGAACATGGCCGATCCGCGCGCCCGTCAGTATCTGATGAAGCAAACGGAAAAATTCTTCTTCGGCGAAGGCGCCGATCAAGCGGTCGGATACGTGCCACCCACGGAAGGCTGAGCGCTCGCTCAGCGAGCCGATGCCAGCGGTGCTGCGCTAGGCATCTGCACGAAGCATCTTCCCGAAACATCTGCGCAGGCGTCTGCGCAGGCATCGATTAGATTAGGCGAGCCCCATGGCTCGCTCCCATTCAGGCGGCAGCGGCCGTCCCTTGACGATGGCCGATCAGCCCGCGCGAACGATGCAGTGCCGCGCGCGCACCGCGCGTCGCCATGACGGCGCCCACCTGCCCGAGATTGAAATCGAGCGACACCATCAATTCCATGAGTTCGACCATCGGCAAGACGACGGTCGGGCTGTACAGCCGTTGTTCGATAAGCTTTTTCATGGCGACTCTCCTGGCTTGCCAGCGGAGCAGCCTATGCCCCGTCCTGCAACCCTGATCGTCATTGTAGGGACGCGCGCGTGGCCGATAAATGCACTAAATCGAAAGTCAGAAGTCGTAAGAAGCGAACAATCGGTTCGATGCCGTGCGTCGGCGCGCGCGTCGCGCCCGCTTATTCCAGCGGCGCCCCGATAAACGCGGGCAACGCCTCGGCACGCTGGGAGAAAGCCGCCAACGCCGGATAGCGGCTAGGCTCGATCGCCCCCGGAAGCATGTGTTGAGTGAAACGCCAGGCGACAGCCAGGGTGATGTCCGGCTGCATCAACCGATCGCCGCATAGCCACGGGCCCGAGCCGAGCTTGGCCAAGTCCCCTTCCAACGTATCGTAGGCGGCCGACAACTGGGTTTGCACGCGCTCGAGCCACGGTGCGTGCTGCTTTTCCTGCGGCCGCAACTTCTGCTCGTACGCGGCCTGCACGGTCTTTTCGCAGGCCACGAGCGCGAAGCCGATCACATGCAACGCATGGCGGCGGGCCGTGGCATCTTGCGGCAGCAATCGTGCTTGCGGGGCGACGCGGGAATCGAGGTAGTCGAGTATCAAGGTCGAGTCGATCAGCTGGACGCCGTCGTCGTCGATAAACGTCGGCGCCTTGACCGTCGGATTGATATGCCGGAATTCGTCGAAGTGACGGAACACAGACACCGAGCGGTGCTCGAACGGAATATCTAGCACGGCCATCGAAACAGCCACGCGACGTACAAACGGGGAATCCATCATGCCGATCAATTGCATCGATGCCTCTTCTTTTTCGAGTAACGGGGACAGGTACCGCGCTTAGCAGTCGCCAGTTTGCCGTCCTACGCGCCAGGCCGGCAAGCGGCGTATCGCGAATTGGCAGAAAAAGAAGGGAGGTGCGGGCGGGCGCAATAGGAGCGGTCGCGGCAATCACAGGAATACCCGCTGTACCGAAGGCTTCGTGCGCAACCTCACTCGACAGCGCGGGTCAAAGCAACTACCCCGGTTCCGACGCGGAGACATCGATCATGGCGAACACGCTATCGCGCCTCGCGGCTTGCGCCGCCGCGCTCGCCGCCCACGCGGCGTGCACTTCCGCCTCGTCCGACTACGCCTATTCGACGACGGTCCGCTTGCCGGACGGCAAGGTCGTGATCTGCGACGTCAACGAGGGGCCCGCCGATACCGCTGCGCCGGAAAGCGGCCTTACCGTGACGCAGGCGCGCCAAGCCGAGGTGTTGGCGACTCAAAGGCTGCGCCTGCTGAGCGGTCCGTATTCGGCCTATCCGACCCCGTACACGGCGCCGGTCGTGCATTGCAGACCGGCCACCTGAACGAACTTGCATCGCGCCGCCTGCGTTCGGTAGGACCCGGCCTTACGCGGTCGGCGAACCGGTCTAAGAGCGGTGGTCAGCAGTCATTCCTCGACGCGGACTTGGAGTTCGTTATCCTCGGCGAAGCGCATGACGAATTCGAACGCCTCGGGGCAAATGCCGGCGAGATCGCCGGATACGTTCAAGCACCTGACGCCGTTATCGACGAGCGGCACCGCAAGCCAGGCCGATGCCACACTGCAGCCCGGCCGCCGCTCCCTGACAAACAGGGTGATGACGCCCGCCAACCGCTCCGCCCAGTCGCCCGGGCGAAACGGCTTGCCGCCGTGGGTAATGCCGATGATCCGATGAGCGGGACTGCTATGAGTTGCGTTTCGAAGCGGCCGAAGTTGGGTCGTCGTCGTCATACAGGGTTGAGCGAGTGCGCCGGCAGCCGGCCATGCGCTAGCGGCGCGCGCATCGAAGCCGGGTGTTCGTCCGCGCGCAACCGGAACGCCGCCACCGTTTCGTCGAGCATGCGGGCCTGTTCCTCGAGCGACGCGGCCGCACCGGCCGCTTGTTCGACGAGCGCGGCGTTCTGCTGCGTCGTGCGGTCCATATGCGATACGACAACATTGATCTCGTCGATGCCCGACGATTGACGCGTCGACGCCGCGCTGATCTCGGCGACCACCTGCGTCACTTCACGGGCCGCATCGACCACCTTCGCCATCGTCGCGCGGGCGCGCTCGGCCACCTGCGTGCCGCTCTGAACCTTCGCAACGGAGGCCGTCATCAGTTCGCGAATCTCTTTGGCCGCGACGGCGGAACGCTGAGCGAGCGCGCGCACTTCCCCGGCGACCACGGCGAATCCGCGCCCCTGCTCACCGGCACGCGCCGCCTCGACGGCAGCATTGAGCGCCAAAATGTTGGTTTGAAAGGCGATGCCTTCGATGGCGCCGATGATGTCGACGATATGCTCGGAATCGGCCGACATATCGGCCACCGCGACGACGATCTCGCTCACCGCTTCCCCGCCACGCTGAGCCGTGGTGGATGCCGTCTCCGCCAGTGCCCTCGCCTCGCTCGCATGGCGGGCGTTTTCCGCCACCGATGTCGTGAGCGCTTCTAGGCTCGCCGCCGTTTGCTCCAGCGCCGCGGCCTGCCGTTCGGTTCGCTCCGACAGATCCGCATTGCCGCTCGCCATATCGTGGACGCCATGCCGGATCTCGGCCGTGCCCTCGCGCACGCGCGTCACGGCCGCGGCCAGGCTATCCTGCATGTGGGCGAGCCCGGCTATCAGCCGGCCCATATCGCCGCTGCCCGACGTGTCGATCGTCGTCGTTAGATCGCCCTTGGCGATGCGCTCGAAGTGTTCGATGGCCGCGCCGATCGGCGTAATGATGGCAGCGCGCAAAAACCTGCGCGCAAGCACGGCAAACGCAACCGATGCGAGCCCGACGACCGAAAACAGCCACAGCAAGCCGCGAAAGCGATCGTGCACGGCCGTGAAGTGCCGGCTTTGCGCCTGCACCTGGAAATCCATCAATTGCCGCGCCGCTTGCTTGTAATCGGTGAAGATCGCGTCCGGCGCCTGCCGCTCGATCATTCGAAACGACGCGAAGTCGTCCTGGTCGAGTGCCGATACCTCCGGCGCGATCACCTCCTTGATCAGCTTGCCGCGCGCCGCGCGCAACGCCGCCGCGAGCGAAGCTTCGGCTTCGTTGGACAAGGGTAGCGTGCCGAACGTCGCCAGCGCGCGATCGCTGGCCGCAAGCGCGGCATGGACGCGCTCGAGCGTCGGCGCCGTCGGCTTGCCTTGCGCCACGAGCGTCTCGTAGGCGCCGAGATCGATCCGCGCCTGCGATAGGTTATCGGTACTGTCTGCGAGCGCCGTCAGTGCAGCGGTCTCGCCGTGATACATCTTCTCGAACGCGACGTTGGCCGATTGGAGCACCGCGATCGACGCGGCGATGACGAAGACTAGCGCCCCGGTATAACCCAGGATCGTCAAGGTCAACGCGGCGCGTATGTTAGTAGCCCTTATCATGCTGTCTTCCGAAAAAAAAAGGCGGCAAGCGAAGTGGCTCGCCGCCGCCTTTGAATTGCCGACTGCAATCGGCAACGTCTTGGAGGAGGTAGAAAACTTAGAAGCGCGTGCGGATACCCGACGTCAGTTCAAGCTGGTTGGTGGCACCGAAGGTCGAACCGACCGTGTAGCCGCCATGCAACTTCATGTAATCGCCGGCCACATAAACTTCCGTGCGCTTGGACAGGTGGTAGAACACGGAACCGTACAACGTTTCCTTGTAGCCGTTGTGCAAGCCTTGCGACGGATCGAACGAGCCACCCAGGTTGGCGTTCGTGATGTCGCCGTCCGCGTTGTAGGCCGCGTTATGCACGCGCATTTGCTGGTAGCCGAGCTCATAGTCGAGCGCGCCCTTCGGCGCAAGCTTGAACGACACCGTCCAGGCGTTGTCTTGGCGCTGACCCAGTGCGCCTTGATTGCCGAGATAACGGAAGTAACCCGCGTTGACGCGTGCAATGCCGAACGTGTAGTTACCGCCCACCGACCACGTTTGATCCGTGTTGCCGCCGTTGTTGACGTGGTTGTAGAAGCTCGACACGTTGAACGGGCCGCCGTTGTAGCCGACCGCCGCTTGGTACGTGCTGCCCGTGGCGAACGCCGTCGAGTTGCTGAAGGCGTAACCGGCGCTCAAGAACAAGCCGTTATTGAACAACTTCTTCCAAGCCAGACCGTTGTTGTAACGCGTGCCCGTTGCGGCGCCCGCGTAGAAAATCATCTGCTTGAAGTTGTTCGAGTTCGTCCAGCCGCCCTCTTCGTAACGCAACTTGGCGCTGCCGTACGGATCGCCGTAGATCGCCGAGGCGTCGCGCGCAATCGTGTTTTGGAAACCGGCCGTGAACTTACCGATCGTATCGTTCTCGAGCCCCACCCACGCATCGCGGTCGAAAATCTGGCCCGGATCTTCCATCTGACCGTTGGCGACGACGAACTCGCTCTCCAACGTGAAAATCAGCTTGTTGCCGCCACCGAGGTCTTCGGCGCCGCGCAAGCCCCAGCGGCTGCCGCTGAACCACGGCTCGCCGCCGTTGCCCATGCCGAGCACGTGATCGCCCTGTGCATTGGCATGCGTGATGTAGGTCGGGACGCTGAGGTCCATCAAACCATAGAGCTGTACGCTCGATTGCGCATGTGCGCCCGTTGCTACCAAAGCGCCTGCCGTCAGCGCCAATGTGCGATACGTCTTGTTCAAGATCGTCTCCTCTTTACTGCGTTGAAATTTTGTTCTTGCGCCTACATGCTCAGCATCAGCTGCATCTGCCGCATCGCTTTGCATCGCATCGCCGCAACGGAGACCATCGTATTCGCCGCTATCCTTCACGCTCCTTTCGTGTATCTTTAGTACAACTAAGTACTTACACTTAAAATTACTGACGCAGTCAGGCATTTGAATCGATAGAACGGACTAAGTAAATCATTAAGAGCCGTCCTTCGCTCGCAATACATAGCCGAGCCCGCGCAGCGTCATGATTTGTGCCGTGGAATGCGTCAAATGCTTGCGCAAGCGATGGATGTAAATGTCGATGGCATCGGCGCTCGGTTCGTCTTCAAGACTGTAGACACTGTCCATGAGCGCCGTCTTCGACACCGTCTTGCCTTGCTTGAGCATGAGCGCCTCGAGGATCGCATGCTCGCGCCGCCGCAGCGCAAGCGGCGCATCTTGATGACTGAACTCGCGCGTGTTCGCGTTGTAGTGCAGATCGCCGCAAACGAGCGAAGTCGATTTGCCGCCCGCCTGACGGCGTATCAGCGCCTTGATACGCGCGATCAGCTCTCTTGCATCGAAAGGCTTGACGACGTAATCGTCGGCCCCCGCGCTGAAGCAATCCACTTTGTCGTCGATCGAGCCGTGCGCCGTCAGCATCAGCACCGGGGCATTGTCGCCACGGCGCCGCAGCCGCGCGAGCACGTCCTTGCCGCTCATGCGCGGCAGCCGCATGTCGAGCAAGATGACGTCGTAGCGCTCGGTCAGCAAGACCGCGTCGGCCGATTCCCCGTCCGGCACGCAATCGACAGCGAAGTTCTCGCCTTGCAGCAAGTTCACGATCCAATGCGATAGGTCCGAATTGTCTTCCACGAGCAGCAGCTTCATTGTTTTAATCCTTCCAAGCCGGCAAACGCACGGTGGCCACGAGGCCCACCCGCCCCTCGCCCGGCGCGACCCCGACCGCGCCGCCATGCGTCTGCGCGATGCGCCGAACGATGGCGAGGCCAAGGCCCGTTCCCTCTACGTCGGTCATCCCGCGGTAGAAGCGTTCGAATACGTGAGCGCGCATTTCGGCGGGAATGCCGGGACCGTTATCGATGATATCCAGGACGACTTCATCGCCCGCACGCCGGCATCGCGCCGTCACCGCGCCATGCAGCTGCGTATAGCGAATCGCGTTGTCGACGAGATTGAACACCATGGCGGTCAAGAGCTGTGCACTGCCCGCCACGCGCAGGTCGCCTTTGAGTTCCGCGCCGAGGTCGATCTCGCGGCGCTGGGCCGCCAAAATCAGTTCTTCGAGCACCGACGAGACGACCTGCGTCATATCGACCGCTACGTTCGGCGCAGGCGCCGGCGCCGATTCCGCCCGTGCGAGCAGCAGCAGTTGATTCGTCATCTCGGTCATCTTGCGGCTCGTCCGGTGAATCCCCGCGAGTGCGTCCGTCAGCGCCGGTTCGTCGTTCACGCACTGGCGCGCGCACTGGACCTGCGTGTCGAGCAGCGTCAGCGGCGTACGCAGTTGATGCGCGGCATCGGCAACGAACTGTCGCTGCGTCGCTGTGTGGAGCTTGAGCCGCGCAATGCACTGATTGATCGCATCGACGATCGGTCCAAGTTCGATCGGCAACTGATCCAGGCGCACCGGCTCGAGCTGCATCGGATCGCGATCGGCCACATCGTCCTTCAACTTCATCAGCGGGCGCAACTCGCTGGTCAGCCCGATCAGCACCAGTACGACTGCCAGGATAAGCATCAAGCCTTGCCGGATCAGTTGCGGATGCCACAGTTGGGCCAACATTCCTTCGCGCGACGCCTGGGTCTTGCCCACCACGACCACCACGGACAAGGTGGACCCCGAGTTATAGAGTTGCCGCTGGTAAGCCACGGCGCGAATCGATTGGCCGTCGAGCGTCGTGTCGTAAAACACCGGGTACGCGGCATCGCTGCTTGGCAGCGCGAGCGCGGGCGTACCGCCCAACAGCCGATCGCTGCCCGTGACGATCCTGTAGAACACATGATCCTGGTAAGGCGACTCGAATATTTCCAGTGCGGCGGGCGGAACGTCCACCCTGAGTTCGCTGTTGCTCCACTCGATGTCCTCGCCGATCGTGCGCGCCGACGCAAGCAGCGCGTTGTCCTGCAGCAAAGCGGCCGTCTCGCGCGCGGCGTCATAGGACATCAAGCCTGCAACGAACATGAACGCCGCCAACGGCAACAACACCCACCACAGCAAGCGGGCGCGCAAACTATGCATCATCGAGTGACGCCCTATAAAAGAGTTTGGCTCGTGGCGTGCCGACGCACGCGGCGTCGACACGGCACGAGCCTGCCGGGTCAAACGGGCCTTCGCTGCACGATACGTCAGAACGCGGCGGGTCTCCATTTCAGCAAACGCTTTTCCAGACGAGTCAGCAAGTAATCGCAGGCCAACGCTACGACGGCCAACACAATCATCGCCGCAAACACGCCGCTCGCGTTGAACGCGCCTTGCGCCGTGGAGATCAACAGGCCGATACCCTGCTTCGACCCTAGGAATTCACCCACCACCGCACCGACGAGCGCAAAACCGAAACTCACGTGCAGGCTCGCCAAGATCCACGACAGCGCCGACGGGATGACGACGGCCGTCGTCAGTTGCCGCTTGGACGCGCCGAGGATCTGTGCGTTGGCGATCATATAGCGGTCGGCCTCGCGCACACCTTGGAACGCATTGCCGAAGACGACGAAGAACACCATCACGACGGCGAGCGCCACTTTCGATGCCATGCCCAATCCGAGCGCGATCACGAACACCGAGCCGAGCACGACCCGCGGGATCGAATTGGCGACTTGAATATAAATGCTGAATACGTCCGACAGCAACTTATTGCGCCCGAGTACGACGCCGCAGATCACGCCGCCCACCGCACCGATCGCAAAACCGATCGCCGTCTCTTCGAGCGTCACCCAAACTTGCGTGAGCAGCGGCCCTTGGGACGTACCGTTGACGAACCAGTCGACGATCTGAACGAAGATCAGCGAGGGCATCGAAAAGAAGAACGGATCGATCCACTTCATCCGTCCGGCGAGTTCCCAGCCGCCGAGCCACAGGACCAGCACGAGCACGCGCAGGCCGATAATCAATGCGCGACGCTGACGCAGGCGACGCTGCGCCGCTTTTTCCACCGCTGCGAGCGACGCATCGGCCGGACTCGCTTTGGGTTGTTCGAAGGTAGTAGCCATAGTAGACATCTCAGTCTTTCCGGTATTCAAAGTCAAGCAATCTGCACTTCTTCGCGCAGGTCGTGCCAAATATCGCGCGCGAGTTCGATGAAGCGGGGTTCGTAACGAATCTCCGACGTGATGCGCGGACGCGGCAGGTCGATTTCATAAACCTTTTTCAAGGTGGCGGGACGTGCCGTCAGCACGAACACGCGATCGGCGAGCGCAATGGCTTCTTCGAGATCGTGCGTCACGAAGACGACCGAGCCCTTGTTTGCCGACCACAACTGCAGCAATTCGTCCTGCATCAGCGTCCGCGTTTGCATATCGAGCGCCGAGAACGGTTCGTCCATCAACAAGATCTCAGGCTTGTTGATGAAGGTCTGCGCCAACGCCACGCGTTTGCGCATACCGCCCGAGAGCTGGTGCGGATAATGATTGCCGAACTTTTCAAGGCCGACGCGGCGCAGCCAATCCTTCGCGTCTTCGTAGGCGGCGGCCTTCGAGCGGCCGCGAAACAGCGGGCCGGCGGCGACGTTGTCGAGCACCGTGCGCCACGGGAACACGGCATCGGCCTGAAACACGAAGCCGATGCGCGGGTCGATGCCAGTAATCGGGTTGCCCATGACGCGCACGCTGCCGGTCGTCGGCTGGAGCAGGCCCGTGATCATGCTGAGCGTCGTCGACTTGCCGCAGCCGGTCGGGCCGACGATAGCGATGAACTCGCCTTTGGCAACCGACATGCTGAAGTCGCGCAGCGCGACCGTCGCTTTACCGTCGGGTGAAATAAAGCGGCATGACACCGAGTCGAACTCGATGACGGGTGTGTCCTGGGAGGCAGCGTGATTCATCAGAGCAATCCAAGCGATGGGAGGTGGGCGCCCAAACGGCGGCGCCCGGGGTACGACAGGGGGAGACTGTTCAATGCTTACTTCGCGGAAACGAATTCATTCGTGTACGTCTTCGACAGCTCGACGTGCTTGCCCTTGATGGCCGGGTTGAAACCCGAGAGCACCTTGAGTACCGTGTCCGGGCCGTCGGCCGGCATCTTGCCGTCCGTCGTGTACATCGGCAGCGACGCCTTCAATGCCGACACGTAAAGCGCCTTGTCCTTCTGGTAATCGGCAGGCATCTTGGCGGCGATTTCGTCGGCGCTATGCGTGTGGATGAACTGCATCGTCCGCACGAAAGCATGCGCGAGCTTCGCGGCTTGATCCTTGTGCGCGTCGGCCCAAGCCGATTGCACATACAGGCTCGATGCCGGATACGTGCCGCCCAGCGCGGCCTTGGTGCCCTCGACCGAGCGCATGTCGACGAGCACCTTCGCGTCACCCGTCGAAAGCAGCTTCGACACCGTCGGTTCCGTCGTCATGCCCGCGTCGATGCGCGATTGCTTGATCGCGGCGATAAAGCTCGCGTCGGCACCGACCGGCAGCATCGTGTATTGCGACGACGTGATGCCGTGCTGGCCGGCCAGATATTGCGTGAGGAAGCTCGTGGACGAGCCCAAGCCCGTCACGCCCAGCGTCTTGCCCTTGACGTCGGCCATCGACTTGAGCGTATCGGCCGCTTTGGTCGACACCATCTCGACCTCGCCCGGCACTTGCCCGAAGATGACGATCGCCTTCACGTCCTTGCCTTTCGTCTGCAGATCGATCGTGTGATCGTAAAAGCCCACCACGGCTTGCACGGCGCCCGCGAGCAATTCGTTTTCGGCGTCGACGCCGGCCGGCTGCGAGAGCAGCTCGACATCGAGCCCTTCATCCTTGAAGTAGCCCAATTGCTCGGTCAGCTTCGCCGGCAAGTAAATGAGCTTGGTGATGCCCCCGACCATGATCGTGATTTTGCCGTTGTCCGCGGCCATGGCGCCCTGCGATGCGATACCGAACAGCAAGGCGGAAGCGAGAGCGAGATTGCGGATTTTCCGCGATGTCGGGTGCATGGAGTGTCTCCTCATTTATATCGGCGCGGTGTTGCGCCGGGTTTGCATCGATGGATGCGATTCTAGGTGCAGCAATCCTTCCCGAGCCTTTCACAGCATAGGGCGAGACATCCGGGATTACCATGACGAATTCCGGCGGGCAACTCGCGCTCGTTCGGGCCCGCGCCGAACGATTGGCCCCCGTCCCGACACGTGCCGCCCGTGCCGCCTCGTTCAGGGCGGCGTCAGCCTGCGATCGTGCGCCGCCCCGAATAGATGACATTCCTTGTCATCTATTGAGGACTATAACGATCACATCCGGGCCGCACGCTGCACCTGTCCGATGCCCTCCCAACACGACAAAATCGCGGTGCGCGAGACCGCGCGAGACCCGAGGATTTGCATACGATTAGTCGATCGACGAATACCGCTTCCGCTCCCACCCATCACCCAGGCGGATCGTGCGGAAGGCTGACCGTGCTTCAAGGCGCAGCCCTTTACGTCGGAGCCGTACTAGGCACCGGCGTCATCGCTTTGCCGGCACTGGCTGCGGATGTCGCCGGGCCCGCTTCGCTGCTGGCCTGGCTCGCGCTCGTGATACTGTCCGCGCCGCTTGCCGCGACGTTCGCCGCACTCGGCGCCCGCTACCCCGATGCCGGCGGCGTGGCCACCTACGCCCGCCGCGCTCGCGAAGGCTCGCAATATGGACAAGCTGCTTTCGTATCTCAGCCAGCACCGGACAACCCTGTTCGATTGGGAAGCTCTCCGGCCGTTCTCGCGCGAGCATCCGCGCCATAGCGGACGCTAGCGCATTTCGCACGTACCGCCAGCGCGTTTGGCGACCACGGCTATCAGAATTTGTGCACCTTGACAACTGTCGAGCATTGGCGGATAGCCTCGAAACCCGAATCGAGCGATTCTCACAAGAAACCGATCATTGACTCGCAGGGATTTCCTGAATAATAGTATTGAATCAACACAAAGGGCCCGCACACGGAAAGGACGTGCAACCAAAATATTAGCTGCGATAACGTTTTCATCGCCATACAGGGCAATTCCCCGCGCGATCAACAATCGCACAGGACGATACACGGCAAACGTTTGGTCGGTCGATTTTTGTGTAAAATGATCTGCGTACGCTATCATGTGGATAGATCGAATGGTCGCCGCGCCCAATACATCGCATTAGATACTTGCACTTCCGATATTCCCGATGATACAGTTCGGCCGCTGTATCTCGATGGAAGTATTACGACACAGCAAGCATATTGTAAAAATGGAGTTCAAGTATATGCAAGAACTTACGGCTCAAGAAGTTGAGACTGTTGGCGGCGCTGAATTCTACGCCACTATGGGCGGCATTGGCGAAGTCGCTGTGGGCTGGGGGGCCTTAACCGCTGACCCGATCCTCTTTGCGGCCGGTTCCGCCCTGTTGCTTACGGCAGACTATGCCCGGTTCCCGTGATAAATAAAAAATGATCACCACAGGTGGAATGCCGAGATTTTTCTTTGTGGACTATTGATCGCAGCTTTTAGGATGTCTTAGACTCACCCGGACCGCCTATTGATGCCTGTTGGGTGCTCTCCTCGGTTGAGTGTCTGATGAGCACCCGGCAGAACTGCCGACGTTGTGCGATTCTTTTTCGATTTGTCGACGTGAATAACAATAGTAATCGTTGGGCGCCACTTCGATGGTTCGCCTGGAGCATCTTGTCTGCGATATTGCTTGTTAGCGATGTATTCTATTACATCAAGCAAGTCGAAACCGAGCTTGTGGGTTCGGACCTATTTTTGGCGCTCGCAGTTACGCATCTTTTTTTGTGCATCTGGGGCTATAGAAATATGGTCCAAGATCAACGTTCGTCGATTGCAAATATTGCAGGGAAGTCACTTATATTTCTCTATGTGGTACTCGTATTTTCAAGCTCCACATTCGATCTAATAGGCAGAGCCGCGCATTTTTCGGCGATAGCTTTATTCTTGGCCGCAATGGCGGTAATTAGAATGAAAAAATATTTCATAAAATGACGAATCAGAAAGATCCCAGGCCACCACACCTGGATTCGAAATGCCGTTTTTCGGTTGATCCGACCCATCATTTATTCGCTGGAACAGTTTTTTGGGGAAGCAACCTCGACACCGAAAAGTGAAGCCTTAGCAAGTAAAAACAAACAGGCGACGAAGATCATTTTTAGAAAAGAAGCCAAGACTGCGCAGGGCGCTCAATTGTTCGGGGAAGTCGTTCTCACGTCTCCACTGTCATTCACGTTCCTAACCGCTATCGGCGTTTGCACGGTACTCGCCGTAATCTCGTTTTTTGTGTTTGGCGCCTATACGCGGGCGTACGACGGTCGACGGCGTGATAACGCCTGACCGTGGCCTCATCAAGATCTATGCACAGCAATCCGATATCGTTCTCGGAAAGCGCGTGAACGAGGGCCAGCCGGTCACACGCGGGCAAGTTTTGTACACAGTGTCGACCCGGATACGGCCCGTTGGATACCGCCCAAAATTCGGAAAGCAAATATGCGCTCATTAACCTGAGTTGGGTGCTATTCGACTTCGGCAAGCGCAGTTCCGCACTACGGCAGGCGCCCGAGCTGCTAGCGGCCGCCAATGCCGAGCAGGACGATGCGCTGCAGACGGTCTTCTTCAACACAGCGCAGGCATATTACGATCTGCGCGAGGCTCAAGCCGCCGTGCCCGCCGCCAGCGAGACGGAATCCATTGCACAGGAAAGCGTCGCTGAAGCAACTGCGAAACACGAGGCTGGCGCAGGTACGTTGAGCGATCAACCCGCGCTGAGGTCGATGCGGCGCGAGCCGAGGGGCGACCGACCATTTCGCTTGTTGGCAGCCTGACGCGGAACAATCCTTCGGAGCAGCAACAGCAGCAAGGACTGGGAACCC
Organism: uncultured beta proteobacterium; assembly: GCA_963838695.1. Taxonomy (GTDB): domain Bacteria; phylum Pseudomonadota; class Gammaproteobacteria; order Burkholderiales; family Burkholderiaceae; genus Trinickia. The sequence goes on from CAWIRZ010000022.1 coordinate 221,105, forward strand.
CGGCGATTAGCGGGAGTCACGCTAGCACAATCGGCATCCAGGTGAGGATCCCGTTGTTCGAAGGCTTCGCGTCCAACTACCGAGTTGAGCGGGCTCAGGCACAAGCCGAGGCGCTGGAAGCCGAAGCGCAGAGCACGGAGTTGCAAGTTGCGCTCGATGTATGGAAAAGTTACCAAGACCTGCAAACCGACACCGCCAACCTGACCAATTCGCAGGACCTGCTCGCCGACGCCCAGCATTCGCTCGACATCGCTCGCGGCCGATATAGGGCGGGGGTTGGGACGTTCACCGAGTTATTGAACGCGGAAACCGCGCTCGCAGATGCGCAAAGAGAGCGAGTGTCGGCCGTCTCGCGATGGCACACCTCGCGGCTTAAGCTGGCCGCTGGCCTGGGGAACCTCGGGCTTTGGAGTACGTATTGAAACTTGATGCTTGCCGTATGACCTCGATGCTAGACATGGCTTGCTAATTCCACGCAAATCGAGCGGCTGTCCACACGCAAGCCCTCGCCGGCGAGCCGTTCGGCGATCAGCGATCAGCGGCGGGAACCAGCGTGCAAGCGGATGTTCGAGCGCCGGATCGCGGCGGCCTTGCGCCGGGCACAACATCCAAATAAAAACGGGGCCACATAGTGCGGCTACCTTGGACACTGTCCGATGGTCGACAATCGCCAGCGCGATTCCCGGATCATCGAACTTGGCGCGAAGATATCGCACCGCGACATCAAGGGCGATGCGGATCTCGTCTTGAAACTGTTTCCGTGTTGAGCCAATTCCGGTCATAAGTTGCTTTCTTGTTCAATGTTGCTACAGCGCCCGGCCTAGCCGCAGCACTGTCCAACGTTCGGACCGTGAGCGCAACAGCTTTCGCCCCTCCCGCCGCCGCCCGTAGTTCATCGCTCCACCTTCGTCAAGCTGGGGCGAGCGCCCCTCAAGCTTTACATGCCAAGGCCGATATAGAAGCAGACACCCATTAGATAAACAACGCTGTCGTATTTCCTTTGCTCCATGCTTTCGGAACGCTTCCCTTTCGGGCGAAACCCACACCCGCTGCGCCGGCTTGCGCTCCTGCTTTCGCTGATCGTCGCGGCGAGCCGTGTCGATGCCGCGCCAGCCGACGCGGCGGGAACCAGCTCGCCGAGCGAACTCGCTTCGATGCCGCTCGAAGCGCTGATGCAGGTCAAGGTCAACACCGCCACGTTGTTCAGCCAGTCGGTGGCCGATGCACCGGCGGCTGTCGTCGTCCTCACCGCAAAGGATATTCAAGCCTTCGGCTGGCGCACGTTGGGCGATGCGCTGGCCTCGCTGCCCGGTCTGTACACCTCGTACGACCGGACCTATTCCTATCTGGGCGGCGGCGGCTTTCAGCGACCCGGCGATTACAACAGCCGCTTCTTGCTGCTGATCGACGGCATGCGCGTGAACGACGCGGTGTACGATCAGGCGCCGATGGGCGATGACTTTCCGCTCGACATGGATCTGGTCGAGCGCATCGAATACGTGCCCGGTCCCGGGTCTGCCGTCTACGGCTCGAATGCGTTGTTCGGCGTGATCAACGTCGTCACCAAGAAGGGCAGCGATATCGACGGCGCCCAAGCGGCCGTCGCGGCGGGCAGTTTCGGCGAAAAGCGCGCGCGGGCAACCTACGGCTGGCACGGCGCAGGCGGGGCCGACCTGGTGCTGTCGGCCTCGAGCTTCGTTCGCAACGGGCAAGATCTTTACTACCCCGAATTCGACACGCCCGATCAAAACAACGGCATCGCGCAAAACCTCGACTACGACCGCGCGCAAAACTTGTTCGCTAAGTTCGGCTACGGCGATTTCAATATCAGTGCCGGCTACGGCAATCGCACCAAGGGCGATCCGGCAGCGCCCTATCAGTCCGTCTTCGATACGCCGCAGAGCACGACCGATACGCACAGCTTCATCAATATTAAGTACAGCCATGCTGTAACGGACGGCCTCGAGCTTGCGTCGCAGGTTTATTGGGAGCGTTACGACTACCATCAAGACGCGCTGTACGGCACTTCTGCGATCGCGAATGTCGACGGCGACAAAGCGATTTGGTATGGCGCCGACGTGCACGCCACGATCACTTCGGTCCCGCGCAACAAGCTCGTCGTGGGCGTCAGCCTGATGCGCGACGCGAGCCGCAGCCAGTTCAACTACAACACCGATCCCTATCAGTTGGTGCTGAACGATCGGCGCAGCAGCAATTCCGCGGGCGTCTACGCCGAGGACGAGATCAAGCTGCCCTGGCGCTTCACGCTGACTGCGGGATTGCGCCTGGATCGGGAATCGATCTCGGGCACGAACCTCAGCCCGCGCTTGGCGCTGAACTTCAAGCCGACGAGCACCGATACCTTCAAGCTCATCTACGGACGCGCCTATCGCGCACCGAACGCTTACGAACTCTATTACTCGGATCCGGGCCCGGGCGGTCAGGACGGCAATCCGTCGCTGAAAGCCGAACACATCACGACGACGGAATTCGTCTACGATCGCGCGTTCGGCGAGAATGCGCACGCCACCGTTTCGCTGTTTGAATACGACGTGCGAGATCTCATCACCGAAACGCTGGAGCCGTCGGGCGCGTTTGTCTTCGAGAACACCGATCACGCAAAAGCGCACGGCGTCGAACTCGCCTATGAACAGAACCTCGGTTCGGTCGCGAAGATTCGCGCGAGTTACTCGTGGCAACTCGCGCGCGATAGCGCGACGGGCGACGTGCTGCAAAACTCGCCCCGCCACCTCGGCAAACTCAACCTTACCGTGCCGCTCTTTCGAAACACGGCACGCGTTGGCGCAGAGCTGCGCTGCGAATCCGCGCGCCTGTCGGAGTTGGGCTCCGCCGCCGGATACTGTCTCGGCAATGTGACAATCGGCAGCTCGCGCCTCATACCGCACGCGGATGTGTCGTTCTCGATCTATAACGTCACGAACAAGATTTACGCCGACCCGGCCGGCCCCAACTTCACGCAGGACGTGATCCCACAGCAAAGCCGGACCTTCCTGCTCAAGCTCGTTTATGGTTTTTGACATGCGAGCCGCAAGACCCGTGTTTCGTCGCATCACCGCCTGCTTGCTGGCCGCGGGCGCCTGCGCGCAGCTCGGCGCGCAGGCGCAGGTCGATCTCTATTCGCTCGAGGCCGCCTACATCTACAACTTCACGCAATTCACCGAATGGCCGGCCGCGCCAGCCGGCAGTGCCGCCCTCACGGTCTGCGTCGGCGGCCGTTCGCCCCTCGGCGCCGCACTGGCCAAGCTCAACGGACGCGCCGTATCGGGCAGAACGTGGAACGTCAAGCCGCTTCCAGACGGTTCAGCCGTGAGCGCGTGCAACGTCCTTATTGTCGACGACGCGTCCTCCAATGCCGTTTCGAAAGACGCCGCCGCCCGCAACTTATCGCTGCTCGTAGTACGTACAGCCGATGCCGATGCCGATGCCGACGGCGGCGACGGTCGCTACATTGTCACGCTGCTTCGCGAGGGCGACCGGCTCCGATTCGATATCGACAACACGGAGGCGGCGCGTCGCCACCTCGGGCTCAGCTCCAAACTGCTCCGCTTGGCAAGGAACGTGACATGAAGCGCAAAGCCGCCCCTGCGCCCAGTCCGATGAAGGAAATGGCGCGCGTCAAGCTCGCGGGTTTCGGTGTGGCGCTATTGATTTCGGGCTTCGTGTTGCTCGCGTATCAAGCGTTTTCGTTGCGCTCGGCGTTGACCGCCGATGCAACGGTGCAGGCCGACATGGTGGCCGACAACGTATCGGCCTCCGTGTTGTTCGACGACGTGGGCTCCGCGCAAGAAACGCTGCATTCGCTGCGAAACGTGCCCTATATCGAGAGCGCCGGGATCTATACGAACGGCGGCAAGCGTTTCGCAGCCTACGAGAGACCGGGACTCTCCCAATATGAGCGCCTCGAAGCGAAGCCGGCCAACGTGGTGAGCGGCAACCGGCGCTTCTTGTTCGACGACGTCTTCGTGACGTCGAGCATCACGCAAAACGGGAAAACGCTCGGCTCCGTCGTGGTCGTCGCCACGACCCGGCAAATGGCGGCCGAGTTGCTGCACTTCGGCTTGTTCATCCTCGCCGCATCGCTGTGCGCACTATGGATCGCGTTCGTCATCACCTCGCGGATGAGCGCACGCATTGCACAGGCCGAAAAAAAGCTCGAGTATCTAGCGTCCACCGATCCGCTCACGGGGCTGCCGAACCGGCGGGCGTTCTACGAAGCGTTGACGGAACGATTGCAGCGCGGCGCCCCGGGATGTCCACGCGCCGCGTTGATTCTCGTCGACCTCGACGATTTCAAGAACGTGAACGATACGCTCGGCCACGGCGCCGGCGACGAATTGCTCAAGCATGTGGCCGTCGAGTTGCGACAAAGCGTGCGCGTTGCGGATCTCGTCAGCCGCATCGGCGGCGATGAATTCGCGGTCCTCGTCGCCATCGCGAAAGAAAAAGCCGAAGGCATTCGCACGGCGGAGCGTATCGCCCGCGCCCTCGCACGTCCTTTCGATCTGCCGCGAGCGAGCATCGTGGCAAGTGCGAGCGTTGGGGTGAGCGTCTATCCGGACGACGCCGCCGATGTCGCCGCGCTCGTGAGCAGCGCGGATATTGCGCTCTATGCCGCCAAAAGCATCGGCAAGAACGCCGCGGTCGAGTTTCATTCGAGCATGACGATCGAGGCGCGCCGCCGCAACCGGCTCGAGCGGGAATTGCGCAAAGCGATCGACGAAGACTCGCTCAGCCTCGCCTATCAACCGCAGTTTTCCTGCCGCACCGGGCGCCTGATCGGGGCGGAAGCGCTGGCCCGCTGGATTCACCCCGTCGATGGAGAAATCTCGCCGATCGAGTTCGTGCCCGTGGCGGAAGACAGCGAACTCATCGTCGCGCTCGGCAAATGGGTCCTGCGGCGAGCGTGCCGCGACGCGGCGCGCTGGAACGCCCGGCCGGGCGCCGCCGTGCATGTGGCGGTGAATGTCTCGGCGCGACAGTTGCGCCAAGCCGAATACAGCGAAGACGTGAAAGCGGTCCTTGCCGATAGCGGCCTTGCTCCGCATTTGCTCGAGCTCGAGCTCACGGAGAGCCAACTGATGGCAAACATGACCGCCGGGGTCGAGGCGATGCGCCAATTGCGCGCGGCCGGCGTCCGCTTGTCGCTCGACGATTTCGGTACGGGCTACTCCTCGCTGTCGTATTTGCAATCGTTCCCGGTCAACAACCTGAAGATCGATCGCGCATTCGTCAAGCCGCTGCCGGAAGCCGGACAGCCTATCGTGACCGCCATCATTTCGATGGCACACAGCTTCGGGATCGCCGTCGTCGCCGAAGGCGTCGAAGAAGCGGCCCAGTTGGCTTGGCTCACCGACGCGGGCTGCGACATCGTCCAAGGCTATCTGACAGGCCGGCCAATGCCGTTCGAGCGCATCGCCGATTTGCTGCAAAACGAAAGCGAATACGAGGATTCCGAGCCCTCCGTTTAGGCTGGCGCGCTCGCCTATAGATCGGCGTTCGATGCCGTGAACGCACTAAACGCAGTATGGGTCGGTTCGATCGGCGCGAGATCGTTCATGACGATCCCGAACGTTTGGTTGCCGCTGAGCAAGTCGTAATACATCACCGCCTGAATCCCTTCGTCCTTGCGCGCTGCGTAGAAGCGCTGCAAGTTTTGTTTCACGTAGTTGGCGCGGAACTGCTCGTTTTCCTCGGGCGCTGCGTTCCACTCCGTGATCATGAACGGCACGCCGTAGCGCGCCTTGCAATATATCGGCAGATTAAAGCCCGGGCCCGCGCCGTCGATGCCGATATTGAAGATGTCGCCGTACGGCTGGTAGTTGTGCCAGGTGGTAATGTCCCAGCGCATCTTGCGGTAGCCGCCCGATCCGTCCGGTTGCTCACCGTCCCACAGCAGATCCGATGCGCCGATGTCGGCCACCGTGAAGTTCACGCCGCACTTCGCGCTCGGCTGTACCGACTTGACGCCGTCGATCATCCCTTGAATCGCCCCCCGCAGAATCGGCCAATTCGCGTTGTTGAAGTCGCGCGGACCTGTACCTGCCTGAGTCGAATTCAGGATGATCGCGCGATCGCGAGTGAGTTCGTTGCCGCATTCGTACATCGCGATGCCATGCGGCGCCAGTGCTTTTGCGACGGCGGCCGCGCCCGCGCGATTCGCGAAATAAGCGGCACTCTCGCTCGGATATAGATTGCCGCTCGTATCGCGCAAGCCGAAATTGAGCATCGGCAACAGCGTCAATCCGGCCGAATGGAACGCATCGGCCAGCCCGACCATGGCATTCAACTGTTTGGCCGAGGCATCGCAGCCGACGCGATAGCTCGTGCAACCGAGCGACTGCAGCGTCGCGATAATTTGCTGCGGTGTGAATGGGTAGTCGTAATGACCGTTGATGCCGTAAAAGCCGCCGGCGGGCGCCGTGAGTGCAATGCGAGGATCGGCGCAAGGCAACCAACGACCGGCCCACGTCATGACGTAGAACTGGCCGCCCGTGCCGCACTGATAAATCATGCCGCCGTACCAGAGCAACAGACTGACGTTGTAGGAGTCTTTATCTTTTACGCCGTTCTTGTAAATGAATCCGCCGTTGACGGTCCACACGTTGGCGAGGTGGTCGACGATCGAGGCGACGGAAGGAATGACCGCACCGTCCGCCGATACAGTGGCTACGGCAGCCTTTACCGAGGTCGAGCCTGCGACGTTGCCCGCGGCGATAGCTTCGTCGGCTCCCATGCCACCGAATGCAACTAAAACCTGTCCGCCCGCGAGGGCGGCCACGTGGCCTAGGAATCGACGTCTCTTCATCATCACGTAATGCCTCCATGATCGAGTAGCAAATGAGTAGGTATGACCCTTGCGAGGCCGGCCACTCTGACCATGAGCGCGCCGAAAGAGTTCGGCGCACGTGCGTATTTTTTCTCCTTAGCTGCCTGCGTTCGCATCATGAAACGCAGTACGTCCCCCCGTTTTCGTATGGTGAGATTGCGAGGGCGTATTGCGAGGGTTATTATCTGTCGTTCGTTTTCGTCGTTTTTTGATCGCCTTGCTCACTCATGGATTCCCAGGATCTCGAACGCCTTGTCACACTGGCCATGCCGTTCGGCAAATACAAAGGCCGACTCATAGCCGATCTGCCCGGGCATTACCTCAATTGGTTCGCACGCGCGGGCTTTCCGCCCGGAGAAATCGGCCGTCTGCTCGCGCTCATGCAAGAACTCGATCATAACGGCCTGCGGCCCTTGCTCGCCCCGCTACGCAAGGGCGCCTCGCCCGTCGCTGCCGGTGCGTCCGGGCGGGCAGCGAGCGGACGGATCGATTAGGGCTCCTAATCGACCGGAGACGAGCGATGGTGCGTTCGTTTCAGGCTGCCAACGCAGGCTGCGACGCAATCGATGCACGCTGAACGCGCAGCCACGGTGCGGCGCGCTGTGCCGCTAGTGCGATACGCTCGCGCAGCGCATCGTCGGTCACTTCATAGCCGGTAAAGTCGCGTGTCGACGCATATACGCCGATCGGTAATGCGAGCGCCTGAAAGAAACCGAACAGCGGCCGCAATTGATGCTCCAATACCAGCGCATGACGCTCGCTGCCACCCGTGGCCGCCAACACGACGGGCATATCGACGAGTGCGTCTTGGTGCACGAGATCGAAGAGATGTTTGAACAGCCCCGGATACGATCCACGGAAGACGGGGCACGCCACAAGCAGCGCGTCCGCCGTTTCGATTGCCTGTAGCCGCGATGCGATTTGGGGCGATGCAGTGCGACGGTCGAGCGTCGCGCCCAGATCGGCTGCGATTTCGCCCAATTCCACGACCTGTACCTCGAGCGGCACGCACTCGGCAAGCTGAGCGACGATTGCATCGACGAGCGCCAGGGTGCGCGACGGACGTTGCATGCCACCCGATACGGCCACGAGCTTCAGTTTCTTCGACATCTGAGTTATTCCTATTGAATCGGCTAAAACGACGCGGTGTTCGGATCGCGCGCTCGCGCCGGGTATCGGGTCAATCGACGAGCGCGGCTTCTCCGTGCGGCACCAACATGCGTTGCAGGACGCTTTCCTCGATCTGCGCAACAGCGGCGGCCCCTTGCTGTCGGGGCCGCGGCAACTGCACCGGTTCATCGTGTGCGACTCGTCCGTCTTCCAGCAGCACGATGCGGTCGGACAGCGTCACGGCCTCGTGGACATCGTGCGTCACGAGTACGGCCGTGAGGCGATGTTCCCGCCATAAGCGGCTGACGAGCCGGTGCATTTCCAATCGTGTGAGCGCATCGAGTGCGCCGAACGGTTCGTCGAGCAACAACACCGACGGACGATGCACAAGTGCGCGCGCTAGCGCGACGCGTTGCCTTTGACCGCCCGAAAGGCGCGCCGGCCAATCGCGCTCACGCCCGCCCAACCCGACTTCGCGCAGTGCGGCACGCGCCTCGTCGTGCGTGTTCGGCGGGCGGCCCAACATCACGTTTCCCAGCACGGTCTTCCACGGCAGCAGGCGCGCCTCTTGGAACATCATGCGCCTGAGCGCCACGCCATTTTCCGGCTCGTGCCCTCCGCTCGCATCATGCACTTCGACCGCGCCTGCGTCCGGCGCGTCGAGACCCGCCACGAGACGCAGTAAGGTCGACTTACCGCACCCGCTGCGGCCGATGATGGAGACGAACGTGCCCGCCTCGATCGACAGATCCAAGCCATCGAGCACGAGGCGATCGCCGAACCGCTTGGTGACCGACTTCAATTGCACCGCGGGTTGTTCGATCGATGAACTCATGCTTTCGCCCCCCGCCATTGAATCGGACGCTTGAGCGCTTTGGGCCATCGCGGGAAAAACGCCGCGGATCGGTTCGCCGGCTTGGACGGCGAGTCCACACGCTGCCAGGGCAACAGGATCGCTTCCAAGACACGCGCGGCTTGATCGGCCAGCTTGCCCAGCAACGCATAGAGCAACACGCCCACGACGACGACATCGGTTTGCATGAACTCGCGCGCGTTCATCGTCATATAGCCGATGCCCGATTGCGCCGAGATCGTTTCGGCCACGATGAGCATCACCCACATCAGGCCGAGCGCGAAGCGCACACCCACGAGGATCGACGGCATCGCACCGGGCAAGACGACGCTGCGGTACAAGGCCAGACCGCGTACGCCGTAGCTCTTTGCCATTTCGACCAAGCCCGCGTCGACCGATCGGATGCCGTGAAACGTGTTGACGTAGATCGGGAAGAACACGCCCAGCGCAACGAGGAATAATTTCGCCTGCTCGTCGATACCGAACCACATGATGACAAGCGGAATCATCGCCAGCGCGGGCACGTTGCGCACCATCTGGACGGTCGAATCGAGCAGTGCTTCGAGCCCCTTCGAACAACCGGTTGCCACCGCCAATGCGAATCCGATGCCGCCGCCGACGACAAACCCGCCCAACGCTCTAGCAGCACTGATCTTCACGTCGGCCCACATTTCTCCGCTTTGCACGAGCGTCCAGGCCGCGCGCGCCACGGCCCACGGTTCGGGCAAGATCCGCGCCGACAACCATCCGGCGCGCGCGCCGATCTCCCATGCGATGAGCAAGAGCATCGGCAAAATCCAAGGGACGATGCGCTTCACGAGTGACCTCCTCTCTCAAATGCTAACCATGAAAACCGCGGCTGCCGGTGAAGCGCTTCAGCTTTGCGCGACCTTCGGCAAATACGAATTGCCGACGACCTCGCCGAACGGTCCCGAAAGCGACCCTTCGATACCGCGCTGAACGTATCCCGGCAACCGCGGAAAGACGAGCTCGGCAAAGCGATAGGCTTCTTCGAGATGCGGATAGCCCGACAAAATGAACGTCTCGATTCCCAGGTCCGCATACTGGGTCATGCGTGCCGCGACCTGTTCGGGGTTACCGACAAGTGCCGTGCCGGCGCCGCCGCGCACGAGCCCAACGCCCGCCCACAGGTTGGGGTAGATCTCCAACTGCGCGCGTGTGCGCCCTTTGCCCTGATGCAGCGCGGCCATCCGCCTCTGCCCTTCCGAATCCATGTTCGTGAATGCCGCTTGCGCCCGGGCGATCGTGGCTTCATCGACGCGACTGATCAGTCGATCCGCGGCGGCCCACGCCTCGTCCTCGGTTTCGCGCACGATGACGTGCAGCCGAATGCCGAACTTCAAGTTGCGGCCTTTGGCGAGCGCCTTCGCACGCACGTCCGCGATCTTCTTTTCGACGGCATCGGGCGGTTCGCCCCATGTGAGGTAGGTATCGACATGTGACGCCGCGATCTCATGCGCCGCCGGCGACGATCCGCCGAACCACAAGGGAGGATGCGGCGTTTGCACCGGCGGATAGAGCAGCTTGCCGCCTTTCGATTTCAGATAGCGTCCGTCGAAATCGACCGTTCCCTGTTCGTGAGCGGCGCGCAGGTGTGCGCGCCAGATCGTCAGAAACTCGTCCGTGATGCCATACCGCGTATCGTGATCGGCGAACACACCGTCGCCTTCGAGTTCGGCTTGGTCGCCGCCCGTCACGACGTTGATGAGCAGCCGGCCTTTCGATAGACGATCGAACGTCGAGGCCATCCGCGCCGACAGTGCCGGCGAACTGAGCCCCGGACGCACGGCCACCAAGAACTTCAGCCGTTGCGTGACGGTGATGAGGCTCGATGCGACCACCCAAGCGTCTTCGCACGAGCGGCCCGTCGGCAGCAGGACTCCTTCGTAGCCGAGCGTATCGGCCGCGACGGCGATTTGCTTGAAATAGTCGAGATCGGCATTGCGTGCGCCCTCGGCGGTGCCGAGATAGCGCGCATCGCCATGCGTGGGAATGAACCAAAATACTTTCATGCGATGTTCTCCGCTCTATTTATGCGAGCCATTGCGCGTTCGTGACGGCGATTGATTTGGGGATCAGCTTCAATTCGCTGAAGGTGTCGGCGATCGCCTGTTGTCTGGCCAACACCGGCGCGGTCACCGGTACGACACCATATGAGGCACGCCGCGACGCCACCGCGAGCGTCGCGGCATCTAGACCCGTGATCGGCGCCAACTCGCGTGCGATGTCGTCGGGGTGCGTCTTCGCCCATGCGTCCACTTGCGCCAGCGAATCGACCACGGCTTGAACGAGCCGGGGTGCGGCTGTCGCGAAGCGGCGCGAGGCCAGATAGAACTGAACGTTATCGACGAGGCCGGTGCCATCCGCTAGCGCGCGTACTTCGGTGTGTTGCTCGATCGCGGCGAAATACGGATCCCATATCACCCACGCGTCGACGCTGCCTTGCGTGAAGGCGGCCCGCGCATCGGCCGGCGGCAGATAGACCGGTTGAATGTCGGTGTATTCGAGCCCGGCCTGTTTGAGCGCACGGACAAGCAAGTAGTGCACGTTCGATCCGCGGTTCAACGCGACTTTTTTGCCGCGCAGTTGAGCCACCGAGGTCAGCGGCGAATGACGCGGCACCAGGATCGCTTCGGACCTCGGTGCAGGCGGTTCGTTGGCGACATAGACGAAATCGACACCCGCGGCTTGAGCGAAGATCGGCGGCGTTTCGCCCACGGTGCCGAAATCGACGGCGCCCGCATTCAGCGCTTCGAGCAATTGGGGCCCCGCCGGAAACTCTAGCCACGAAACGGCAACGCCTTGATCGGCGAGTCTCTTTTCGAGCGTGCCACGGGCTCGCAGCAACACGAGCGTGCCGTATTTCTGATAGCCGATCCGCAACGTATTGACGCGCGTCTGCGCCAGCACGCCTGGCCCCGGTGCGACACCCAACGCGCCCAGGCCCAATGAGATGCCGCCGCACACCGCGCGTTCGAGCAAGCGGCGGCGCATCGGTTCGCGTAGGCCGTGGGTTTTCGAGGACATGACTTCTCCTTGGCGCACCGGCGCCATCGTTGCGGGTTGAGCAGGTATACGAAACGAATCGGGATTGAAGTTGCGGCGTAGCGGCAACTAGAAGCCTCAGTCTATGAAAGACCCCATCGCGTGAGAACGATTGATTTCAGCTTTGCTCTCGACGAATCGCGATATGGGCGCACGCCCGAGCGCGTCGCGCTCAACCCCCTGTTCCATCTCATCGAGCGGTCATCGAGCGGTCATCGAACCGTGGCGCAATGCGATCTCGGCACACCTAGCACGCCGAAAAAATCGGCGCCCGACGTAGGCCGCGTCGGCCATATAGTGGGCGCCATTCGCCCGATGTCCTCGCCCCCGTCCTGCATAGGCCGAGTTATCCCCACTTTCTGTTGGCAATGCTGTGGACAAGCTGCAGATTAGCAGCGTAAGTTGTTGATTGAATTACGAGGGGAACCCCGTGCACGCAATTGAGGTGCAGCGGGCTTCTCACATGCCGTTTCCTTTGTCGATCGAGAGTCTTCGCTATGCTCAAAAAACTCGTTTTGCTGCTCGCCGCCCTGCTCGTCACGATGTCCTCCGCGTTCGCAGGATCCGTCGAGGTCAACACCGCCGATCAAGCCACGCTACAAACCTTGAACGGGCTCGGCCCAGTCAAATCGAAAGCAATCATCGACGAACGATCGAGGAAGGGGCCCTTCAAGGACGCCGACGATTTGGCGCAACGCGTGAGCGGATTGGGGGTGAAGTCCGTCACGAAGCTTGAACGCGAAGGACTGACAATCGCAGGTTCTTCCGCGCCACCCACCAGCGCGAGCGCGAAACATGAGAAAGTAGCGGCGCCGGCTGCTGCCCCCGCGGCCAAGCAATCACGTGAGCAACCCATTAAGCACGAATCGCAGGCGACGGTGGCCCCACCCGCTGCAATTGCAAACGCGGCGTCCGACACGTCGTCGGCCAAATCGAAGAAGAAGCGGAAAGATAAAGCAAAGGCTGGCTCGGCGGCATCAGGTACTTGAGCACGCCGCGGCTAGCCACTCCCGCGCCAGATGGCGCCCCCCTTGGCGGGCCCACGTTGGGCACCGCCGCTTCATGCAGGAGCATCATCATGGGTTTACTGGATATGGTCGGTTCTTTGTTGGGCAACGCGAACGCGGATGGCCAACAACAGAACGTAGTGAGCGCCGTGGCGGAATTCGTCAACAAGCAGCCGGACGGTTTGCATGGGCTGATCGAACAATTCGAAACGCAAGGCGCCGGCCATCTGATTCAGTCATGGATCGGCGACGGCGCGAATCAGGCCGTTTCAGCCGAAACCGTCCAAAACGTCCTTGGCTCCGGCGCCCTAGGCGAGTTGGCGGGCAAGCTCGGGGTTTCGCCCGAACAAGCCTCGGGCCTACTGGCGCAAGTGCTGCCGCACGTCGTCGCTCAAGGCACGCCGGACGGTCAAGTGCCGGATGGCGGTCAACTCGATACCGCGAACGTGCTCTCCTCCATCGGGCAAGCCGGAGGATTGAGTTCGCTGATCGAGGGGTTGACGGAGAAAAAAGAAGGCTGACCGAGCGCGGCGGATAGCCAACGACGACTTGATGCGCGGGCTTGCCCGCAGCGCGACACGGCGGGCGCGATCGGGCAATATCCCGGCCGCGTCCGCCGCTTCCATCCTTTCAGGCGAATCGCCTACGAAAGAGACCGGGTACGCTCAGTTCGAGGAAACATCGCGGGCCGCGTCTTGGCTTTGCGCGTCCGTTTCGCTCGATTTGAGATGTTCCGCGTGTTCCGGTTCTTCCCGATGTGCTGGCTCTTCCCGATGTTCCGGTTCTTCCGCATATGCCGGACGTTCCGGATCTTCCCGATGCTCCGCCGCCCCGGCTGTAGCTTGGGCGTCGCTCACTTGGGCGTCGCTCGCTTGGCCACCGGCCGCGCTGCTCGGGCTCGGTTTCCCGTGCCCCTTCCGGCGCCCGCCCGCTCCGCCCTTCGCCTGATTGCGCGCGAATGCCGCGTCGCGCGCCGTCACGGTACCCGCCGGCGCGCCGGACAGATCGACGCGCGCCGCGCCGTCGGTCAGGCAGGCCCAGTAACGGCTGCCGCGACACCACGTGCTCACGGCTTCGCGAATCTGAGCCTCGGTGAGATGCAGATCGGACGCTTGCGCCAGTAAATCGGCCAAGATGCCAACCTTAAGCGGCACTTTCGGGGCCGGATTCTTCGGGAAAGCAGCCGGGAAACGCTTTTGCAGCGTTCCGATGACACGCACCACGGGATCGACCGGCGGCGTCTTCTCACCCGTGCGGGCGGGCGCGCCCGCCCTCGCAGGCCGAGCCGGCCGCCCGTCCCGAGCCGGCCGTTCCGTCTTGGCCGTGGGCTTGCCGCCGCTCTTGCCCGCCGGCTTGGCCGCCGGCGCGGGCGCATCCGCCGCGCGGTCTTGTTGCTTTAACTTCGCTTCTTTGGTCAGCTGCGCCCGAAGCGCTGCCAGTTGCTCGAAACCCATGCTCTGTCCTGTTGCCGCAAACCTGAATCGGACGACAATAGTATCAGCGTCGCCGCCTAATTGCCGCACCCGCCTACATCAGCACGCAACGCGCATCGCAACACAGCCCATCGGAAGGTCGCTCGCCGCCCGTTTGCCAGGGTTCCTCCTAGTGAGGACGCGCTCAAGATAGCGCTACCATTATTCGCCAGACCATTCCCCCACTCAGTCCGCCCTTGGCCGGCAATCGGAGACTCCTCAATGCGATCGACTCACCCCGCGCGCGCTCAGGCACGCCGTTCCTTTACCGCTATGACCGCCTGCGCCGCGGCCGCTTGCGCGCTCGCGATGAGCCACGCACACGCGGCCTCGGTGGAGGTATTGCACTATTGGACTTCCGGCGGCGAAGCGAAATCGGCGCAACTGCTCAAGCAAATGCTCGAGCAAAAGGGCGATACGTGGGTGGACTTCGCGGTGGCGGGCGGCGGTGGCGGCAATGCGATGACCGCCCTGAAGACGCGCGTCGTGGCGGGCGATCCACCCGCGGCCGCCCAGATCAAAGGCCCCGCGATCCAGGAATGGGCCGATCAGGGCGTGCTCTTGCCGATCGACGACGTCGCCAAGGCCGGCAACTGGGATCGCCTCTTGCCGCCCGAGATCGCAAGCATCATGAAATACAAAGGCCAGTATGTGGGGGCCCCCGTCAACGTGCACCGCGTGAACTGGCTTTGGATCAATGCGGCTGCGCTCAAGAAAGTCGGCGCGCAAGCGCCCGCGACCTGGGACGACTTCTTTAAAGTGGCCGATGCCCTCAAGAATGCGGGCATTACCCCGGTTGCGATCGGCGGGCAGCCTTGGCAAGAAGCGGAGACGTTCGAATCGGTCGCGCTCGGGGTAGGCGGCGCCGATTTTTTTAAGAAAGCGTTCGTTCAACTCGATCAAGCCACGCTGAAGGGCCCGACGATGGTGAAGGCGCTCGAAACATTCAAGCGCATCAAAGCATACACCGACGAGGGTCAAGTCGGGCGCGACTGGAATATGGCCACGGCGATGGTGATCAACGGCAAAGCCGGGATGCAATTCATGGGCGATTGGGCCAAGGGCGAATTCACGGTCGCGGGCAAGGTACCCGGCAAGGATTATCTATGCGTGGCGGCGCCCGGCTCCCAAAAGGATTTCACCTTCAACGTCGACAGCTTCGTCTTCTTCAAGGCGAAGACGCCGGGCGTCGAGAAGGGGCAAAAGGATATGGCGGGCCTGCTCATGAGCCCGGCGTTTCAGGAAGCATTCAACCTGAACAAAGGCTCGATTCCCGTGCGGCAGGATTTGAGCCTTGCGAAGTTCGACGATTGCGCGAAAAAATCGTCCGCCGATTTCAAGGCCGCGGGAAAGACCGGTGGGCTCGTGCCGTCATGGGCGCATGACATGCTCGTCTCTCCCGCCGTCGAAGGGGCGTTTTACGACGTGATCGGCAACTACTGGGTCAGCAAGGACGAAACCGCGCAACAAGCGGCCGATAAGCTGGCCGCGGCAGCAAAGACGGATTGACGGATCGACCGATGAACGGCAGCGCGCGTGTCACGCGCGCGCGCCGTTCGTGGCCTCGCGCATCGCGCGATACTCGCGGCGCACGATCTCCATCAGTTCGGGCACCGACGTTTTCGCGCTGTGCTGCTCGAACGTCACACGGCCACGTTGCATCAGCATGATGCGATCCGCGATATCGAGCGTCTGGGCATAGTTGTGCATGATCATCACGATCGACAGCCCGCCCTTCTCCTTGAGCCTCAGAATCAAATCGATAATGAGCCCGGCTTCGCGCGCGCCCATCGCCGCCAGCGGCTCGTCGAGCAGCAAAATCCTCGCGTTGGAATTGACGGCGCGCGCCACCGCGATCGCCTGCCGCTGGCCACCGGACAAGCGCTCGACCGGCAACGTCACCGACGGCACATGGACGCCGATATCTTCCAAGCACTGTGCCGCGCGCTCGCGCATCGCGCGATGATTTAAAAAGCGGATCGGCCCGGGATAGACGATCTCCCGGTTCAAAAACATGTTGTGGTAAATGCTCAGGGAATTGGCGAGCGCGAGATCCTGATAGACGCATTCGATTCCGAGCGAGCGAGCGTGATCGACCGAGCGCAGCAACGTCTGCTCGCCGCGGATAAACAGCTCGCCGTCCGTTTGTTGATGGAAACCCGTCAGGATCTTGATGAGCGTCGATTTACCGGCGCCGTTATCGCCGAGAATGCCGAGGATTTCGCCCTCGGCGAGGTGCAGCGATACACCGTCGAGCGCCGTCACGGCCCCGAAGCGCTTGACGATGTTCCGCGCCTGCAAGGCAACCGAGGCTTCGTTCGTGGCCATCACGATCTCCCGCGCCGGCTGAGCCGCGCCACGTGGATATTGAATATCATCGCGGCGAGAATGGCAGCGCCGAGAATGATGTTGAACGTAAAGGCATTGATACCGATCAGCGTAAAACCGTCGTTCAGCATGCCGAGCACGGCAGCACCGATCAGCCCGCCGATGATCGTGCCGGAGCCGCCCGTCAGCGGTGTGCCGCCGATCACGGCCGCCGCCACCGCCAAGAACATGATCTGGTTGCCGCCGGCCTGAGGATCGATCGACGTGATCCGCACGCCTTCGAGAATGCCGGTGAGCCCGGCGAGCACTGCCGCCAAAATAAAATTGCCGAGCTTGAGCCGGTTCACTTGAATGCCGGCCTCCGACGCACCGAGCGGATTGGCGCCGCTCGCGACCGTATGCAATCCCCAGCGCGTGTGCTTGAGCATGACATGCATCATGAGCGCGATGACGACAGCCCAGCACACCTCGCTGTAGCCCCAGCCGCCCATCACTGCCGTAAATATCGGGCCGCCGGGTGTCGATATCGGTGTGCCGCGCGAGATCGTCAACGTCACCCCGTTGATCAGGAACAGGGTGCCGAGCGTGGTCACAAACGAAGGCAGGCGCAAAAACACCGTCACCGCGCCATTGACGAACCCGACCGCGCCGGCCGCGGCCAATCCCGCCACCACGGCAAGCCACATCGGTGCGCCCGCATCGTGCGCGAATGCCATGATGAACGGCGCGAACGCGAACACCATGCCCGAGGACAAATCGATCTCGCCGCCGATCATCAACATGATTTCGCCGAACGCGATGATCGCGGCGGGCGCGACGAATTGCGAGAGGTTTTGCAGGCTCGCGCTCGTCAGCAGGAAATCGTGGTTGGCGGTTTCGAAATAGGCGCCGACCGCCACGGCCACGAGCAAAATCCGCAGCTCGGCCGACCACGCGAAACCGCCGAACCTCGCGCGCGGGCGCGAGGCGACGGAACGTCCATGCGCTTCGTTTGCACTATCGCTCATGACTATGGCTATCGATATGACTTCGCTATGACTTGATCGCACCCGAGCGCGGTACGATCTGCGCCTTCGTGCTCTTGCCTTCGTAACGGGTGGACGTGTTCAGGTACGGATCGACCGTCGATTTCGTCACGAACTTCAAACCGCTATTGATATCCGCCGCGCCGACAAGGCCGCCCGAGGCCAAATAGGTGAAGGCTTCGACAACCGTATAAAAGCCTTGCACGTAGGGCTGCTGATCGATCGTGAAATCGAGGAAGCCATCGTGGATCAGTTCGACCGTTCTCGGCAACAGATCGAATCCGCCGCCGTGCACACCCTTGGCCGGTAGGTTCGAGTCCTTCATGAGTTGGGCGACGCCTTGGGTGCTGCCGGCGTCGACGGCGAACATGCCCTTCAAATCTTGGTGGCCAAGATAGAACGATTTGATCTTCGAGAGTTCCTCGTTGACCGTTGCCCCGGTGGCGATCGTTTGAATGTCGATCTTCTTGCCGGACTTCTTGATCGCATCGGTGGCACCGTCGAGCCGCGGCTGAATGTTCAACTGCCCGGGGGTGGCGATGAACAGCGCCACGAGGCCGCTATCGATGAGATTGACGATGCGCTCGCCCATCTGATAGCCCGACTGATACAGGTCCTGGCCGATATAGGCGAGGCGCGGGTTCGTGCTGCCCCGCGGCGCGTCGGCGTTGTAGGCGAATACGGGAATGCCGGCGTCGAGCGCCTTTTGAATCGGGCCGTTGAATGCTTTGGGATCGACGATCGGCACGGCGATCGCATCGGCCTTCGCGGCAATCGCGGCGTTCATCGCGTTGACCATTTCGCCGACGTCGGCATTGGCCGAGCCGGTCCATTGGTAATCCATGTTCAGAATCGCGCAGGCATCTTGAATGCCGTATTGCGTCGGAACGAAAAACGGATTGGTGGTGACGTGATTGACGAAAACGATCTTCCAGCGTTTGTGGGACGGGAAGGGTGCCTCGGCCGCTTGGGCGGGAGAGACCATGCCGCCCATCATCGCCAGTGCCGCGCCTAGGCCGGCGCCCTGCAACAATCCCCGCCGGGTCCGATTCAAAGCACCGTCCTCGGCCGTCCCTTGCAACTGATCCTGCCCATCGTCTCGCTCGCTCGCCATCACATCCTCCATCGTTTTCGTTGGTTGAATGCTTCTTGCGAAACGGCACAAGCCGTCGTCGGCTCGCACCGGACTTCGCCCTAGCGCGCCCCGCACGCTCGCGAAACAGCGAATCGCGCGGTGGCCAATGCATAAACGCATGCCATGCTAGCTCACCGGCGTAGCGACCTTAATACATAGATACCCTTAACTAGTCGGACTATTTACGCAACACTGTCTCGCACCGATTAGCGCGAGCGAGCGTCATTTCCGTTTCTTGGCAAACAGCATCTGCAAGCATCAGCAAGAGTAACGTAAGAAACCATGCCGGCCGCGCTCGTTTCGAATTTCGTCTGAAAATTGAATGAACGACAGAGTAAGACTATTCGACGCTCCTCCTCAAATCGGTCGACTTCCCCCGAGCGGCGCCCCTTCGGTAAGCGCCTTTCGTTCGACGATAGCGCGGGCGCACGGAAGCTGGGCTTGTTGCGCCGGCGCCGCTTCGCCACGGCATGCACTAGATTAGTGGACAATACGCGCCGGACCAAGCCGATCGATTGCAAACGTTCGCCAACCGTTGGCGCTTCGCATGACGTTGCCCGCTCTCGGCGAATCGACACGAATGCGAGCGCACGCGTCATGCCCCTCCATCGATGAATACAATTTGCACCCCGCCGCCGTCCGACGACGTTCGCTTCGTCTCGCTGCCCGCGCATGGAAGCCGTGAGCCGCTCGCGATCGAATACCAATGGATCGATCCCGATCGTACGGATGCGCCGCTCGCACTCTTCCTTCACGAAGGACTCGGCTCGCTTGCCATGTGGCGCGACTGGCCGCGACAGATTTGCGAGCGTCTCGGTATGCGTGGGCTCGTCTATTCGCGGCCGGGTTACGGTCGGTCGACACCACGCGCGCACGCCGCGAAGTGGCCCGTCGATTTTTTGTCGCGGCAGGCATGCGATGTTTTACCCGCTCTGCTTGACGCACTTGGAATCGACGCGGCTCACCGGGAACGGATGTGGCTCATTGGGCATAGCGACGGCGGCTCGATCGCGCTTTTGTATGCCGGTGCATTTCCTCGGCAACTGAGCGGCGCAGTCGTGATTGCCCCGCACGCATTTGTCGAGGAGATCTCCGTGCGCGGGATCGAGGCGACGAAGCTCGCCTACGAGCAAACCGATCTGCGCCGGAAACTGAGCCGTTATCACGCGGATGTCGACTCCGCCTTTTACGGCTGGAACGACATCTGGCTCGATCCCGCCTTCCGAGCCTGGAACATCGTCGGCGAATTAGCGAGTATCGAGTGCCCGTTGCTGGCCGTGCAAGCCGACGACGATCACTACGGAACGATGGCGCAGATCGATGCGATCGGACAGGCGGTCCACCACGCGCAGCTTTGCAAGCTGCCCCACGGCGGGCACTCGCCGCATCGTGAAGCGAGCGACGTGCTGAACGAAGCCATCGCCCAATTCGTCGACGCTCCCCTTGCCCGTCGGAACCGCGCGCCCTCCATTTCGACCGCCATTGAATGCGGCCCGCGCGCGTCGACGAATAAAAATCGAAGCGCCTGAAAACTGCCGCGCAAACGAATACTATGAAGGTTTAACGTTTGCGCTGGTGTTAAACGGGTCAAAACCCTCAAGCGCGGCATTCGCATTCGAATGCGCTGCGCAGGAATAGCTTTTAATAACCTTACTATTTATGGTATTTTTGCGCGGCGCGGGAACCAGCGGAAAAGGACAGTATCTAGGCATATTCAGCCGATGAAGCCTCCCAGTACGCCGGACAGCCGTGAAAAGAGGCGCATACGAGATCAGGCGGTATGCGGCCTACATCGGGGAATACGTTGAAAATCAGGTTTTATAAACAACTGCGTGCCGACCGAAAATCGGTCTTGAGCGCGGCCGTCAGCCTTGCATGTTTTGCATCGACCTCGCTCGGGCTTGCATTCGGCGCAAGCCAGACGGTCTTCGCGCAGGCACAGCCTTCGAGCATTCGGCATGTCAATGTCGCGCTTTACGACAGCGAGAATCCCCCGGTCGCGCTGCTGCAAGCCTTCGACGCGGTGGTCTTGAACCCCGCCTCGCCGTTTGAACCCACCGCCCATCCGTTGGCCCACACGGCTTACATCGCGCACATCGGTACCTCGTCGGACGAAAACGCCGAAGCATTCGTCGCGCAGGAAGTCGAGCCGCTGTGGCAGCGCGGCTATCGAGGCGTCCTGCTCGACACGCCCGCCGGCTACGCGGCCATCGACGCCATCCATGCCGCCCACCCTGACGCGAAGATCATCGTCGGCGGCGCGCGCGCACTCGATGTTGCGCGTGCGCATACCGGCAAGCTCTACGCGGTGTGGATCGAGGGCCTGTTTCGCGCACGCGCCACTGCCGGCGGCACCGTGCCCGTTTCCGCCGACGCGCGCGCCGTCCCGCTCGCCGATGCGCAAGCGTTCCAACGCCAATCCGGCACGCCGGTGGTGGCCGTCGATTACTGCGACGGCGCCGATCGTGCGTGCGCCCGGCAGACGGCGCATGAAGCGCTCGCTGCCGGGCTCGACAGCTATGTGACCGATCCGGCGCACGATGTGGTCGGCATCGGCCGCATCGAGGTCATGCCGCGCAAGGTGTTGGTCGTGCAAGATCTCCAGCCCGATCAGCAACTGGATTTGAGCCCCGGCGTGACCGCGGTCGCCACCCCGCTCAACTATCTAGGCTACGACGTCCAATACGCGCAGTTGAATGCGCCGCTTCCGTCCGACGTCACGCCCGACCGCTACGCCGGCGTGGTCGCTTGGATCGCGCACGATAGCGCGCCCAACCCGGCCCGGTGGCGCGCCTGGGTGCAGCGCGCGATCGACGCCCATGTGCCGATTGCGTTCTTCGGCCACCTCGGTTTCGCGGCCGGCGGCCAAGGCGCCGCGCTCGGCCTGTGGCCCGTCACGGCGAATCTGCATGGGCCTTTGAAGATCGTCGAGAAAGCGCCGATGATCGGCTTCGAAACGATGCCCGCACCCGACCCGCGCGATCTTCCGCCGATCCGCATCGCCGAAGGCGCCGGCAAATCGTTGCTCGGCATCGACGCCGCGGGGACCCGCGTCGATGCGGCCGGCATCATGCCGTGGGGTGGGTTCGCGCTCAACCAGTACAACGTCGTGTCGCTCGACAGTATCGAGCAACAGCGCTGGGCCATCCAGCCGATCTCGTTTTTGCGTGCGGCCTTGCGCCTGCCTGCACTGCCCGCGCCGAACGTCACGACGGAAAACGGCAGACGCCTGCTGATGGCGCATGTCGATGGCGACGGCTTTGCATCGCGCGCCGAATTCCCGGGGCCGGATTATTCGGCCCAGGCGTTGTACGACCAAATCTGGACTCGGTATCCGATTCCCACGACGTTGTCGGTAATCGAGGGCGAGGTCGGCCCCGACGGCCTCTATCCGAAGATATCGCCTCGCCTCGAACAAATCGCGCGACAGATGTTCGCACTGCCGTACGTCGAAATCGGCACCCACACCTACTCGCACCCGTTCACGTGGGAGAACGTCGACGCGAAGACCGGTGCACATACCGACCGCGGCGGCGGCGACGCCGCGTTTTCGCTGAACATCCCTGGCTACACGTTCAACCTCGATCGCGAGATTTCGGGCTCGATCCACTACATCGACAGCCGGCTTGCGCCATCGGACAAGCGCGTAGTCGTGCTGCAGTGGTCGGGCGACTGCATGCCGCCCGCTGTTGCCGTGCGGCGCGTGAGCGAGGCCGGCGTCTACAACTTCAACGGCGGCGATACGACGATCACCAAGGCGGACAACAGCTGGCTGAACATCGCGCCGATCGGCGTCGACAAGGGTTCGAACGCCTACCAGGTCTTCGCGCCGAATCAGGACGAAAACGTCTACACGAACGATTGGCAGGGGCCGTTCTACGGCTTCACGCAGGTGCTGCAGACGTTCGCCATGACCGACCAACCATTGCGGTTCAAGCCGATCGATATCTACTACCACATGTACAGCGGCACGAAGATGGCCTCGCTACGCGCGCTCGACCAGATTTACCAGACCGTGCTGGCGCAGCCGGTGCTGCCCGTGCACGTGACCGACTACATTCGCAAGGTGCTCGACTGGCGTACGTTCGCCGTGGCGCGCGACGGCGACGGCTGGCTGGTGCGCGGCGACGGCGCCGTACGTGAATTGCATTGGAGCGGCGCCGACGTGCCGCGCCTGGACGATTCGAGCGGTTTGACCGGCTACTCGGCCGGCCCCGACGGCACCTATATTCACTTCGACGGCGGCAGCGCGCGCTTCACGCTCGCACCGGGCGGCACGCGCAATGCCCTGCCCTACCTCGCGCAGGCCGAAGGCTTCGTGCAGCATTTCCAGCGCGTGGGCCATGGGCTGCGATTCGAGTTCGGCGGCTATTACAAGCCATTCTTCGAGATCGCCAACGCGGCGCAATGCCGAGCGTCAAGCGCCGGCAAGCCGCTGGCCTCGCAACGGGACGGAAACAGCCTGCGCGTACAAACGCCGGGGATCGCCGGGCAGCGCGTGACCTATCAACCAGTCGAGGTCAACTGTGGCGGTTGATCGTCCGCGTATTGCCTCGAGCTTGATGCTCGCCGGCGGCGCTTGCACCGTCGTGTGCGCGCTGGCCGGCACCTATCTGGCGGGCGGGCTGCGCACGCGTATCATGCACGACGAAGCGCCAAGCGAGCTGACGGTGGCGTACCTCGAAGCCTGGCTGCGCGGCGCACCGACCGATCCCGACTATCTGTCCGCGCTCGCGAATCAGTATCTCGCGCTGGGCCGCTGCGACGAGGCCCAGGCCACCGCAGGCCGCCTCTCCGCGCTTGGCGTGCAGCAGTCGCGCCGCAAAGCGGTGCAGATCGAGCTGCGCTGCGACGAGCAGCGTGCGTTCGCCGCCCCCGCCGATTCGCCGCGCCGGACCGAGCTGTTGGCGCGCGTCACGGCCCGCCTCGACGCCATTGCGGACCTCGACTGGGACGTGGCTCAGCTTGAATCGCTGAGCCAACAGGCGTTGTCGGTCGGCTCGCCCCACGTTGCCGCGCGTTACCAGCAGCGGCTTGCCGACGCCGATCCGGCCCGCCGCGCCCACTGGCAGCGCCAAGCGGCCAGCCAGTGGCTCGCGAGCGGCGACTACCGCCGCGCCGCGGCTGCGGATTTCGCCGCGCAAGCGAGCGCGCACAACGTGGACGAAGCGCGCGACGCCTTTATCGCGGGCGTGCGTGCATTGCAAGCGGGCAATCTACTCGACGAAGCGTTGACGCAAGCGCAGGCTCATCTGGGCAGCCTCGCGGACGATCGTCAAACCTTGGAAGTGCTGCTGCAGTTGGCCCGCGCGGCGCAGCGTCCCGATCTGGTCGATCGCTATGCGCACGCGCTGATGAAGTTCGTCGATTCTTCGCGCAGCAACGAGCGCGAGCGTGCCGAAGGGTTGCGTCTCGCCGCCCTCGCGGGCACGCCGCCCGGCGGAGTGTGGCTGACCCTCGGCGCCCCTGCACAGAACTGGCCGCCCGCCCCCTTCGACGGCTCGCCGCGCGAGCCGTCACGCATGCGCGTCATCCCCGCCGTATGGAACGGTACCCGGCACGGCAGCTTGCTGCGGGTTGCCGACAAGGTGCCCGCGCGCGCATGGAGCGATCCCCGTGCAACGGCCGCAGTCGCGGCCAGCGAAGCCGCCGGGGCCAAAGCGGAAGCCGAAGCCGCCGCCAGCGCGCGAGCCGGCGCCGCAGCCGCGGTGCGCTCGCAAAGCGCCACCGCGCCGGCATCGACCGATCTCGCATCGACGCTCTATCAATCCTTTCTCGAATCGAACGATCTCGAGAACGCCGCCAAAGTTGCCAGCGAACAAGTCGTGCAACATCCCGATCGGCCCGAGTGGCGCAAGCGGCTCGCGCAAGTGGACGAATGGCGCAACCAGCCGGCCGCGGCACTGCAAGCATGGCTGGCCTACGCTCGGCAGACCGACGATCCCGCCGGCTGGTCGAACGTCCAGCGGATCGCGCCGATGCTCGACGACGACGCGTCGTACGTGCAAGCGCTGACGCACGCGTCCGATGCCGCGCCCGATAACCTCAAACTCGTCGACGGCGTCATCGCGTCCGACGAACGGCTCGGTCGCCCCGACGACGCCCTCGCCTTCCTCAAAGCGCGCATGCACGGCGCGCAGCAGGAACCGATCGCGAGCCGCTATGCGCTGCTCTCGGAGCGCGCCGGTCAGTTGAGCCAAGCGCTCGCCACCTGGCAGGCGCTGCAGCGCTCGAACCCGGAGAAGATCGAATACGCGGTGCACAGCGCAAATCTGCTGTACCGCCTCGGCGACTTCCGCGGCGCACTCGACGCGCTCAAGACCGCGCGCGCGCATGCAACCGATCGCGACACACTGTATTGGCGCACGTACGGGCAGCTTGCCCGATTGCTGCAGGACGACGCGGACAGCAATACGGCCTTTCGTCATCTGTTGGCCGGCGGCCAGGCGAGTTCCGAGGATCTCGCTGGCATGACGTTCTTCTATGAACGTCAGCCGCTCGATGCCGCGCGTGTCGCCGAATTGCAATACACGCGTGGCCACGATGTCGCCGCTTTGCGGGAAGCGATCGACGCGTATCTGTCCGCCCACTCGCTCGAGCGCGCCGGCGCGCTGCTGCAGCGGTTGACACCCGAGCAGCGGCGCGAGGCCGAGCGCGATCCGGCCTTCCTGACGACGCGTGCGGAATACGAACGGCAGAGCGGCGCGCTCGATGCCGCGTTGGACGATCTGCGACGCGCGATCGCGCTCCCCGGCGTGGGCGGCGACGCGCGCGCCGCGTATCTATGGATGCTCGTGGATGCCGGAAGCGAGGCGCAAGTGCGGGCGACGCTCGATCAGTGGCGTACGCGCTCGCTGGGCGACGAATCGCTGTGGGGCCCGTTCGCGGCTGGCGAGATGCGCTTGAACCGGCCGGTCGCCGCTTTGCAGTACTTGCGTTTGCAGGCGGTCTCGCGGCAACGCGACCCGCTGTGGCTGCTGACTTACGCGGACGCGCAAGAGATGGCGGGACATCCTGGCATCGCCACAGCCGTGCGGCGACAGGTATGGCTCGATTTGCTCGCGGCCGAGCGCCGGGCGAAGGTGGCTACGACGGTCACTGCGGCAGCGACAGCGGCTGCGCCCGCCGCCGCTCCGAACGCCGACGAGACACATTCGAGCGAGCGGCTGCAACTGCCGGCTCGAAGCGACTGGGAATCGGTCTCCCAATTGCAGGGCCGACGCGCCGCGCTTGCCCAAACGCTGGCCAACGGCGACGCTGCGCTGCGCTTGCTCGATTCGCTGACAGCCCGTACGCCGCACGATGCAGCGGACCCATCGGACCCATCGGACCAATCGGACCCATCCGACGAATCGCAGCGCAGCTTGCTCGGCGATATGCGCGGGTTGCCGCCCCTGCCCGATGCCGCCGCGGGCCAGGCCCAGCATCGGCGCGTACGAGAAGCCGTCGCACGCGATGTGGCCGTGGCCTGGGCGATTTCCGACGAACGCTATGGCGTGGCCAAGCGCTGGCTCGCGCGCCGCTACGCGCACCGGCTCCTTGGCACGCAAGACGAACGCCTGGCCATCGCCCTGGCCGAAGACGACGTGCAGACGATCGAGCGCTTGCTCGACGAACGCACCGCGGCCCTACCGCTCTATAACCGCATCGACGCGTCGATGCGCGTCGACCGGCAAGGCGAGGCCCAGGCCCGCGCCTTCGACGGTTTGGACGGCGCGCCTGACGATACGCAATTACACACGCGCCTCGTCGATGCCACGGCGTTCTGGAATCAGTCGATCTCCGCATCGGTGGAAAATTACGTCGAGCACCCGCTCGATTACGTGCAGCAAACGCTCGCCGCGAATGTGAAGCTGTCCGACCACTACATGCTCGGGGTGCACACGCAGCAGCGGATGCAGCGCTCGACCGACGCGACGCAGCTCGTGAATCTGCCGTCCGTCGACCGTTCGGCCGATGTCTACGCGCGTCGCCTCACGCACGATTCGGAAGTCACGCTCGATGTCGGGCGGCGGTATGCAGCCGATGCGTTCTATACGATGCGCGCCGACGCGACGCTCGGGCGCAATTCGCCGGTCTCGTTCACCGCTTCCATCCAGCGCAGCGGGGAAGTGACGGAGCAGCAGACACTGACGGTGGGCGGCGTCAAGGACGACATCAGCGGCGGCGTGACCTGGCAGCCTACGCCGCGCTGGTCGTTCACTGCGAGCATCGAAGCCGATCGCTTCTACAGCCAAGCCCATAGCTTTGTCGGCAGCGGCATCCTGCAGCAGGCGGAACTGGACTACAAGATCAGGACCGAGTATCCGGACTACACCTTGCGCTTCACGGGTGCGCACGGCGCCTACAACGACAGCGGTCAGCCCGACGCTCTGCTTCAGCGTCTCGTGCCGGCCACGCTCGGACCGTTCAGCGCCGCCGACTTCATGCCGAATACGTTTAGCCAGTTCGGAGCGTTCATCGGCTTCGGCAACGATCTCGCCGACCGCTACACGCACGCCTGGCGCCCCTATCTGGACATCGGCATGGTGCACGACAACAACCAGGGATGGGGCGTCGCGACCGACCTCGGCATCGCCGGCTCCGTGTTCGGCGGCGACCATGCGGTGGTGTACTTCCAGCATGAACGGGTTGCCGCGGCCGGCACCTCCTTGACCTTAATCGGCGTGCGCTATCGCTGGCTCTATTGACCCTCGGCGATCGCCCGCAGGCACACGCCGCTTTGAACATCGAATGACTCACAAAAGGAAAACGACATGAATGCTTTCGACGCTATCCGCAAGACCGCAGGCTCTGCAATGGCCCTAGCCGTCGTGCTGGCGGCGACCGCCTGCTCGTCGATCGACACCACGCAGGCACCCGCCCTTCATGCCGCCGATACGGTGGCCGTGTTGCCGATCGCGAACTACACCGAGACGCCCGATGCCGGCGACGCGGCGCAGGCGATCGCGGTCAACGCCTTGCGTCACCTGGGCCTCACCACGGTGGAGAGCGTGCCGGCGAACCCGAGCGAAGATCAATTCGATGCGACGAGCCGCCCCGACGGCGACAAGGGCCTCGCCTGGGCGCGCGCCCATCATGCGCGCTATTCGCTCTCCGGCGCCGTCGAAGAATGGCGCTACAAGGTAGGCGTGGACGGCGAACCGGTAGTCGGCATGACGTTCGAGCTGCGCGACGTGACGTCAGGCAAGGTCGTCTGGAGCAGCACCGGCAGCCGCAGCGGCTGGAGCCGGTCCTCGCTCGGCGGCGTGGCCCAACGCTTGGTCCGCAAACTGCTCGCACCGCTAGCGGCACGCCAGTAAGCGGCGCATCATCGGAAACATCATGGACGCGAACACATCGGCCGCTCAGCAACGCGGCGCACCGACCGCCCCCGCGCACGCACCTAGCGCCAGCCCTTCGGAACAAGCCGCGCGCAACGTGCGCCGCTCCGAGCCGTTCGGCAACCTTGGCCGGTTGCGGCGCCTGCTCGCGCCCGCGGCGCAGCGTCCGTTCGCGGTCTTGGAAAGCGCGGCCTTCACCGTCGCGGTGTTGGCCTTCGCCTGGGCGCTCAACCACGCCGATCCGCTGCTGCTACACGGCAGTTTCCCCTGGCTATGGCTTGTGCCGACGATCATTGCGCTGCGTTACGGCGTCTTGCTCGGCGTTGGCTCAGGGCTCGTGTTGGCCGCCGCGTGGCTGCTGCTGTATCCGTCGGGCTCCGCTTGGCCGGGGGCGTATTTCGCCGGCGGATTGATTCAGGTGATCGTCGCCGGGCATTTCGGCGATACGTGGGCCGCGCGCGCCACGCGCGCAAGTTCGATCAACGATTATCTGAACGACCGGCTCACCGCGCTGACGAACAACCACTATCTGCTGCGGTTGTCGCACGAACGACTGGAGAAAGACCTGCTGACGCGGCCCAACACGTTGCGCGATTCCATCACCGAACTGCGTCAACTGTCGCTTTCACGCGCGCCGGCCGAACGTGCGCCGCTGCCGGGCGCCGTGAGGCTGCTGGAATACGTCGCCCGCGTCTGCCAAATCGAAGTCGCCGCGCTCTACCCCGCACACGGCGGCAAGCTGGAGCGTACGCCGCTCGCGACCGTGGGCTCGCCGTCGGCGCTCGCGGCGAGCGATCCGCTCGTGCGGCTCGCGCTCGAGACCGGCAAGCTCGCCCATCTGAAATCGGAGCACCCGGGCGAGCAGGAAAGCCGCTACCTGGTGTGCGCGCCGTTGCTCTCGGCCGATGACACGCTGCTGGCGCTATTGGTCGTCGACCGGATGCCGTTCTTGTCGTTGAACTACGACAATCTGCAGATGATGCTCGTGCTGCTCGGCTATTACGGCGACGGCGTCGAGCATTCGGGCGCAGTGCGCGGCGTACTCGATGCCGTGCCCGGCTGCCCGCTGGAATTCGCGCTCGAATACGCGCGTCTCGCTCGGCTGCAACGCACGAGCGGCATCGATTCGTCGGCCGTCGCCCTCTCGTTCCCGCGCGGCGAAGGGCACGACTCCCTGTTCGAACACGTGCTGCGGCGCGGCCGCTCGCTCGACCTCGCATGGCCGCTGCAAACCGAACGCAGATCGGTCTTGATCAACTTGATGCCGCTGACCGATTCGGCCGGTATCGACGGCTATCTGACGCGAGTCGAAACGAACCTGCACAGTCAATTCGATACCGATTTCGAACGCGCCGGCATCGCCGTGCATACGCTGCACATCGGCGCAATCTCGACGGGCGCCAATTTGGCGGGGCTCGTACAGCGGGCAGACGCTCATGCGTGACGGGCGCTCCACAGTCATCACGGTGTTCGCGCTGGCAATCGCCGCGGCGCTGCAGGTGGCCGCGATCGTCGGCGCCCTGCACGCAGGCAGCTTTGCCGATCCGCTGGCGACGCTCCTCGCGCTGCAAGCCGTCGTGGCGATCGCCGAGGCCATCGCCTTCCGCCGTTTATTGCCGCTCGAATTGCGCGAGCCGCGCCGCACCGTGCTGCTGCATTTGTGGCTCGCCTGCATGCTCGTGCCTTGCGTGGGCGGCCTGCTCGTCGTGCTGGCGGCGATGTGGGGCAAGTGGGTACCGATGCGGCGCAGCTTGCGCGATGCCGGTGTGGTGGGCCGCCCCGAATTCGTCAGCTATCTCGTGTCGCGGGTAGCGCACGGCGGCGGCGCACGCGTCCAGTCGCGCCTTGCGAACACGCGCGCGGCCACGAACGACCGGCTCGCGGCGCTCGTCGCGATTCAGGGCTTGCCGACTCACACCACGGGTGCGCTGCTGCGCGACTTGCTCGGCGATCCTGTCGACGATTTGCGCCTGCTGGCGTACGGCACGCTCGATCAGGCCGAGAACGAAATCGTGCGCAAGATCTCGGAGAGCAAGGACGCCTTGCGCGTTGCCGCGAACGACGACGAGCGCCGCGCCTTGCATCGCCGGCTCGCCGAGCTGCAGTTCGAATTGGTGTATCAACAGCTTGCGCAGGGCGATGTCTATCAGCACACGCTGAAGCAAGCCGACGAACATGCGCAGCACGCGCAAGCCCTGCCTGGGGGCGAGCGCGACGCCGCGCTGTGGGTGCTGCGCGCCCGGCTGGCGCTGGCACAGCACCGGCCCCAAGATGCCGCCCCGCTGCTCGAACGCGCCAACGAACTCGGCTTTCCGCGCGAGCGGTTGCTGCCGTGGCTGGCGGAAGTCGCGTTCCTGCAGGGAGAGCATGCCCGCGCGGCGGAGTTCGTGGCCGCGCTCGCGAAGGGCGCCGCCGCGCCGACGCTCAAGCCCGTTGTGGATTACTGGACCTCTTGATGAATTCGCCGCTCAATCGCCGTGCCGCCGACGCCGACGTCTGCCTGCTGCTCGAAGGAACGTTTCCGTTCGTGCGCGGCGGTGTCTCCAGTTGGGTCAACGAAATGATCCGCGCCTATCCGGACACGCGCTTCGGCATCGTGTTCATCGGTAGCCGCGAACAAGACTACTCGGGCGCCGCCTACGCCCTGCCGGATAACGTCGTTCATTTCGAAGCGCACTACTTGTACGAGAGCGCGCCAGCCGATGCGCTCGCGCCGCGCGAAGCGAACGGCGACGCAGCCGCGTTCGCGCGCTCCGCGCAGTTTCACGAAGCGTTGCGCGATTCGCGCTCGCACGCGGATGTCGGCAAGATGATGACCGAGTTGATCCCGATGCTCGGCACCGACGGCGCGCTCAGCGAAGCGCAGTTCCTGCACAGCCGCGAAGCTTGGCGGTTCATCGAAGAACAATACACGCGGCACTGCACCGATCCGTCGTTTACCGACTATTTCTGGACGGTGCGGATCATGCACAAGCCGCTGTGGCAACTCGCGCGCGTAGCCGCGACCACGCTGCGGGCACGTGTGTATCACACGGTCTCGACCGGCTACGCCGGCTATCTGGGTGCGCTCATGCATTACCGCACCGGTCGCCCGCTGATCGTGAGCGAACACGGGATTTACACCAAGGAACGCAAGATCGATCTGCTGCAAAGCCGCTGGATCCGCGACAACCGCGGCTTGTTCGAGCGCGACGTTTCCAATGTCAGCTACTTCCGCGAGCTGTGGGTACGCTTTTTCGAGGCGCTCGGCGCTCTCGCCTACGGCGCGGCGCAACAAATCACGGCGCTCTACGAAGGCAACCGGCTGCGCCAAGTCGCAGACGGCGCTCGCCCGGAGCTGACATGCACGATCCCGAACGGGATCGACGTCGACGGCTTGCGTCCGCTGCTCGCGCTGCGCGAGCCCGAACGGCCCCGACGCGTTGTCGCGCTCATCGGCCGCGTCGTGCCCATCAAGGACATCAAGACGTTCATTCGGGCGATCTTCATCGCCACGCGCACGATGCCCGAAATCGAAGGATGGATCGTCGGTCCCGAGGAAGAAGACCCAGCGTATGCGCGCGAATGCCGCGCGCTCGCCCAAAGCCTCGGGCTCGATGCGAACGTGCGTTTTCTAGGATTTCAGCGAATCTCCGACGTGCTCCCGAAAATCGATCTCGTCGCACTGAGTTCGATCAGCGAAGCACTGCCGCTAGTCGTGCTCGAAGCGTTCGCCGCGGGCGTGCCCGCCATCACGACCGATGTCGGTGCCTGCCGCGAATTGATCGAGGGCTTCAGCGCGGAGGATCGCGCGCTCGGCACCGCCGGCGAGGTCGTCCCGATCGCCAACCCGGGCGCCTTCTCACAAGCCGCGCTCACGCTGCTCGGCGACGATGCACTATGGCATGCGGCGCAACGAGCGGGCCTCGAGCGCGTGCAGCGCTACTATGCGAAACACCAGATGATCGACCGATATCGCACGATTTACGAGCATGCCGCCGCGCTGCCCGATACGGACGGGAGCGCCGGCGACGCCGGCGCGCGCTGCCCGTTTCACCATGAGCGCGCGGACGTTGCCCCGCGCCGCCTCTCGCTCAGGAGCCGCTGATGGCCGGCATTGGATTCGAACTGCGCAAGATCATGCGGCGCGACACGCTCACGGGCGTCACGCGCGCCTATGTCTACGCAGCCCTGATCAGCTCCGGCCCGTTGATTCTTTCGATCTTCGGGATCCTCATCATCGGCGTGCTGACGCTGACGGTGGTCGTGCCGACAGCGCTGATTACCCAGTTTCAGGTGTCGGTCACCTACATGATCGCGTTCAGCCTGATCATCACCGGGCCGGTTCAGCTCTGGTTCACACGGTTTGTCTCGGATCGCCTGTTCGAGAAGCGCGACGATTTGGTGCTGCCCAACTACCATGCCGTGCTGCTCGTCACGACCTTGGCGGCGGGGATCTTCGCCACCGTCGTCATGCTGCTGGGCTTTCGCGATCAGTCGCTGCACTACCGGATCTTGATGGTGGCGGGCTTCGTCATCGTCAGCAACATCTGGATCGCGGTGATCTTCCTGTCGAGCGTGAAGCAGTACTGGCAGATCCTCGCCTCGTTCGCCATCGGCTACGGCTTTGTGGTGGCCCTCGCGCTCACCTTCGCCCATTACCACTATGGCCTGATCGGGCTGCTCGGCGGCTTCGTCATCGGCCATTGGGTCTTGCTGCTCTGCTTGTCTGCATTGGTGCACCGGCATTACCGCAGCGCGCACTTCATGTCGTTCGAGGTGTTCGATCGGCGGATGGCCTACCCGAGCCTCGCCTTCGTCGGGCTGCAATTCAACCTCGGCATTTGGATCGACAAGATCATCTTCTGGTACGCCCCCGGCACGGGTAGCCGCGTGATCGGTTGGTTTCACGCGTCGATCATCTACGACATCCCCGTGTTTATCGCCTACGTCTGCGTGATGCCGGCGATGGCGACGTTCCTCGTGCGCATCGAAGCCGATTTCGCCGAGTACTACGACGCGTTCTACGATGCGGTGCGCAGCGGCGCAACACTGCGGCGGATCAACGACATGCGCGACATGATGGTGCGCAGCGTGCGCACGGGGCTGTATGAAATCATCAAGGTGCAGACGGTCGTGCTGTTGCTGATCATTTCGTTCGGCGCGCCCCTGCTCTCGGCGCTCGGCATCTCGACGCTGTACTTGCCGCTGCTGCTCGTCGACGTGATCTCGGCCAGCCTGCAGGTGCTGTTTCTCGGCCTGCTCAACGTGTTCTTTTATCTGGACGCGCGCATGGCGGTGTTACGCCTGACGACGCTGTTCGTCGTGCTGAACGGCGCGTTCACGGGCTTGTCGTTATGGCTCGGCCCAAGCACCTACGGTTACGGCTTCGCCGCCGCGCTCGTGATCGTCGTGATCCTTGCCGTGCGGATGCTCGATGCGAAGTTCGCGTCGCTCGAATACGAGACCTACATGTTGCGCGCGTGACGCCGAGGGGAAACCGCATGAGGCGATCGCACAACCCACGCCTGCTAGGCAGCGCTCGCCGGGCGCTGCCTGCCGGCCGCGCGAAGCGGCCGTTGCGGTTGCTGGCCGTGGGCGCACTGGCGCTCGTTCTACGGGGCGTATTCGGCGTCGCGCCCGCTTGGGCCGATGCGGCACCTTCCGATCCGCAGCCGACCGTCGCGTTCTACTACGGCGCGACCCCGCCCGTCGACGTGCTGGCCGGCTACGACATCGCGGTGCTCGAACCGGACAGCGGCTTCTTGCCGCGCGACCATCGCGAGCCGAACACGCGCTGGTTCGCCTATGCGAGCCTCGGCGAGATCGGGCCGCAGCGCAGCTACTATCGCGACATTCCCGGCGATTGGTTCATCGGCCGCAACACCGATTGGAATTCGCATATCGTCGATCAAAGCCAGCCAGGCTGGCCCGCGTTCTTCGTGCGGCATGTGATCGATCCGCTATGGGACATCGGCTATCGCGGTTTCTTTCTCGACACGCTCGATTCGTATCAGCTCGCGGTGAAAACCGACGCGGCGCGCGCGCAGCAACGCGACGGCCTCGTGCGCGCCATCCATGCGATCAAGCTGCGCCATCCGCGCGCGCAACTGATTCTGAACCGCGGGTTCGAACTTTTACCGCAAGTGCATGGCGATGTGGACGCAATCGCCTTCGAATCGCTGTTCAACGGCTGGGATCAGGCACATCAACGTTATGTGCCGGTGCCGGAAGCCGATCGCGCGTGGCTGCTCGGCCAGGCGCGTACCGTCCGCGAGCAATACAACCTGCCCGTGATCGCGATCGATTATTGCGCGCCCGACGACGACGCATGCGCGCGCTCGAGCATCGACCAGATCGGTGCATTGGGGCTGATTCCCTTCGTGACGGACGGCGCGCTGCAAACCGTGCGGCCGGCTCCCGTGCTGCCTGCGCAACCTGCCGAAAACACCACGCGCTAGGTTCGTCGGGACACGCCATCGGCGCGAAAGCGGATTTACATACTCCCGGGCGGTATGCTAGCTTATACCCTCCCCCAGTATCCTATCCCCCGATATGCCGCATACCGCAGAAGAGAAAAAGCGCGTTCTAGCCCGCGTCCGCCGCGTGAGAGGGCAGATCGACGCGCTCGAGCGTGCGCTCGAGGAAGGCGCCGATTGCGGCCCGATTCTTCAGCAGATCGCGGCCGTTCGCGGCGCCATCAATGGCTTGATGGCTGGGGTGCTCGAAAGCCATTTGCGTGAAGAGTTTTCGCATGTCGCGCAAGCGAATGGCGCACAGCAAGGGTCGATCGACGACGTGGTCTCCCTCGTGCGCTCTTATCTTCGTTGATCCGATTAGTCGATCCCTGACCGAGTCGATCGAACTTTCTCTCTTTTGCCCCAAGGACTGACATGAAATCACGTGCTGCCGTTGCATTCGGGCCCGGCAAACCCCTTGAAATCGTCGAGATCGATGTCGAACCGCCTCGCAAGGGCGAAGTGCTCGTCAAAATCACACACACGGGCGTCTGCCATACCGACGCCTTCACCCTCTCCGGCGACGATCCCGAAGGGCTCTTCCCCGCCGTGCTGGGCCATGAAGGCGCGGGCATCGTCGTCGAAGTCGGCGAAGGCGTGACCAGCGTGAAAGCCGGCGATCATGTCATCCCCCTGTATACCGCCGAATGCGGCGAGTGTTTGTTCTGCAAGAGCGGCAAGACGAACCTGTGCGTGGCGGTGCGCGCCACGCAAGGCAAAGGCGTCATGCCCGACGGCACGACCCGCTTCAGCTACAACGGCCAGCCGATTTATCACTACATGGGTTGCTCGACGTTCAGCGAGTACACCGTCGTGGCCGAAGTGTCGCTGGCGAAAATCAATCCCGATGCGAACCCCGAGCAGGTGTGCTTGCTCGGCTGCGGGGTCACCACTGGGTTAGGCGCGGTCAAGAACACCGCCAAGGTGCAGGAAGGCGACTCGGTGGCGGTGTTCGGGCTAGGCGGCATCGGTCTTGCAGTCATTCAAGGCGCCAAGCTGGCGAAGGCCGGCCGCATCATCGCTGTCGATACGAACCCGAGCAAGTTCGACCTGGCACGCGTGTTCGGCGCGACCGATTGCGTGAACCCGAAAGATCACGAGAAGCCGATTCAACAAGTGATCGTCGAAATGACGGGCTGGGGCGTAGACCACAGCTTCGAATGCATCGGCAACGTGAACGTCATGCGTGCGGCACTCGAATGCGCGCATCGCGGCTGGGGCCAGTCCGTCATCATCGGCGTGGCGGGGGCGGGCCAGGAGATCTCCACCCGGCCGTTTCAACTCGTCACCGGCCGCCGCTGGCTCGGTACCGCCTTCGGCGGTGTGAAGGGCCGCTCGCAATTGCCGGGCATGGTGGAAGACGCCATGACGGGGAAAATCCAATTGGCACCGTTCGTGACGCATACGAAGCCGCTCGCCGAGATCAACGAAGCATTCGATCTGATGCACGAAGGCAAATCGATTCGTACCGTCGTTCATTATTGATCCTCACGCGGCCGACTATGGAATGCATCGAACGACACGTAAGCGCAGGCGGAAGCCAGCAGGTATGGAAGCACAGCTCCCGCGCCCTTCAATGCGACATGCGGTTTGGTCTGTACTTGCCTGATGCGGCGCTGCAGGGCCGGAAGTGCCCGGTCCTGTACTGGCTTTCCGGCCTGACTTGCACCGAGCAGAATTTCATCACGAAAAGCGGTGTGCAGCGCTATGCCGCCGAACACGGTCTGATCGTCGTCGCGCCGGATACGAGCCCGCGCGGCGACGATGT
The DNA here is from genome assembly GCA_963838695.1 of uncultured beta proteobacterium. Lineage (GTDB taxonomy): Bacteria > Pseudomonadota > Gammaproteobacteria > Burkholderiales > Burkholderiaceae > Trinickia. Next base: position 257,536 of record CAWIRZ010000022.1, read on the forward strand.
ACCCGATGACGCGGGCTACGATGTGGGCCAAGGCGCCGGCTTTTACGTCAATGCCACGCGTGAGCCGTGGGCCAAGCATTACCGCATGTACGACTATGTGGTGGACGAGTTGCCGGCGCTGATCGAATCGGCGTTTCCGGCCACGGACGCGCGCGCGATCAGCGGACATTCGATGGGTGGCCACGGCGCGTTGACGATCGCGTTGCGCAATCCGGGCCGCTATCGGAGCGTGTCGGCGTTTTCGCCCATCGTCGCGCCGAGCCAAGTCCCTTGGGGCGAGAAGGCGTTGACGGCTTATCTCGGCGACGATCGTGACGCCTGGAAACGATACGATGCGCTCGAGTGTGTGAAAGCGGGCACCGCGCGGCTTCCATTGCTCATCGATCAGGGCGGCGGCGACGAGTTTTTGACGAGCCAGTTGAAGCCGGAGCTGCTGCGAGAAGCCTGCGAGGCGGTGGGGCATCCGTTGGAGTTGAAAATCCGGCCGGGCTATGACCATAGCTATTACTTCATCGCCAGCTTCATCGGCGAGCATGTGGCTTACCATGCGGACGCGTTGCGCTAGGTGATCGCGGGCTTGTTGCCCGCGGTCCCCGTTGGGGCGTCACGCGAATCGGCTCAGAATCGGCTCAGAATCGGCTCAGAATCGGCTCATATCGGCTCAAACGGCGAGAATCGGCTCAAAAAACACCGTAACACCTTGCGAATCGGCTCATATCGGCTCAAAATCGGCTCACATTTTGAGCCGATACTTTATGAACGTGCCCCTGCAGGAAGCAGAAATCTTACGTACGCTCGCGACCTTGAGCGCAGAAAGCCGGTCGCCAATCAGTTCCGGCCACCTAGCGGCGGTGTCCGGAAAAAGCCCTGCCACGATCAAACGTGCGCTCGAGAGGCTGATCGCGAGTGGCCTTGTGATCCGGCACGGCAGCGCCCGTGCGACGCATTACACGCTTGCCCAGCCCACATCGGAACGCATCGCTCCGGTGGACATCGCAACGATCGGCGGGGGGCCCAAATGGTCCGAGCAAAGCCTCTCGCTTAGAGAGAAACTCGCCGTTCCTTTGGCGGCACGGGAACCGGTATCGTACAAGCGCCAATTCGTCGACCACTACGAACCCAACAAGAGTTGGCTACTTCCGGAACGGTTGGCCGCCGACCTCGCACGCGAGGGGCGCATGCAAGGGCAACAGCCGGCCGGCACCTATGCCCGCAAGGTCCTCGAACAATTGCTGATCGATCTGTCGTGGTCGTCGTCTCGGTTGGAGGGGAACCGTTATTCGCTGCTCGATACGAAGCGTCTTTTCGAAAGCGGCACGGCCGATGGCGATCTCGACGCGATCATGCTGCTCAACCATAAAAGCGCCATCGAATTTCTCGTCGACGCGGTGCCGGAAGAAGGACTATCCACCGGCCTGATCCAAAATCTGCACGCGGTGGTCATGCGCGACCTGCTCCCGGACGTTCACGCGCTCGGCACGATCCGAAGGAAGGTCGTGAACATCAGCGATACGGTCTATCTGCCCGCCCAGGTTCCGTCGATTCTTGAAGAGATGTTCGCGCGCATCGTCGAAAAGGCGAAATCGATCCGCAATCCCGTGGAGGCAGGATTTTTTCTGTGGATCAATCTTGCCTACCTGCAACCTTTCGAGGACGGCAACAAGCGCACAAGCCGGCTGGCCGCAAACATTCCCCTCATGCTCTACAACTGCGCGCCGCTATCGTTCCTCGATGTCGATCAAAGCGACTACGCAACCGCGATGATGGGGGTCTATGAATATCGCGACGTTGCCGTTGCCGCCGATCTGTTCGAATGGATCTATCGCCGCTCGATCAAGAAATACGAGGTCGTGCTCGAAGCAATGGGCGCTCCGGATCCGCTGCGGCTGCGCTACCGACAAGCGCTCACCGATGCCATCGGCCTCGTTGTTCGCGACCGTAAAACGTTGGATGCCGTGGTGGCGGAGCTTGGGATGGGGCGACCAGCCGATGCGGGTTTTCGCGCGCTTCTGGACGAGGAACTTGCTGCGCTCGAAGTCTTCAACTGCGCACGCTATCGGCTCACGATGGGTACGGCTGCGGCATGGATCGCGGACGGTCGGCCTAGGTGAACGAACGTAACGGAAACAATAACGCTCACGCCAACGCGCATGACGGCGGTACGGTGTAACCGTCACGCAGCAAAATAGTGCTGGACCTTCCCACGGCTGGAACGTTGAGCATACCCTCGTCCATCAACACTAGATTGCTCATGCTTCGCTGGCGCTATCTCGTCCTCGCCCTGGTGCTGCTCTTCATGTTGCACGATTTTTCGTTCAAGTCGCCCGAGGAAATCCTCGCCGGACTCACTAAAGACGTAAGTGCCGGCGAAACCGCTTCGGGCGCGCACGCGGGCGGACACGCGAAGCATGACGCCATGAGCGGCATGTCCATGAGCGCCCACGGTATGTCGGACATGAAGTCGGACATGGCGATGCCCGGCATGGATATGTCCGAAGCCGCGCACGGCTCGATGAAGAGCATGGCGAAGGGCGATGCGATGGCGTCCGATCTGAACGATTTCGACTACGACGCGTATCTCGCGAACGACCGGACGCTGGCTGATCCCGAGATCGTGCAGGTCGAGCGCGGCGGCCGCGTCCGGCTGCGCATCGTCAACGCGGCGGCTGCAACGGCCTTCACGATCGACCTTGGTGCGCTCGCAGGAACGCTGATCGCCGTTGACGGCCAGCCCGTTCAACCGGTGTCCGGCCGGCGCTTCCCGCTCTCGATGGCGCAGCGCATCGACGTCCTTTTGCAGTTGCCGCGCGCGGGTGCATTCCCGATTCTCGCCTTGCGCGAAGGCGCGCGAGAGCGCACAGGCATCGTGCTGCGCACGGAGGGCGCGCCGCTTTCGAAGCTGGCTTCCGCCGGCGCCACGCCGGGGCCGGTACTCGATCTAGGGCTGGAGACGCGCCTGCGCGCGCTGGCACCGCTCGGACAGCGACAAGCGGACCAAACGTTCGACATGGCACTGACGGGCGACATGGCGGCCTACCGTTGGGGACTCGAGACGCACCCGCGATTGGCTATCGATCGCGGGAATCGAATCGAGGTCACGCTACGCAATCAGACGATGATGGCGCATCCGATGCATCTGCACGGGCACCACTTCCAAGTGGTGGCGATCGACGGACGGCGTTTCCAGGGCGCGGTTCGCGATACGGTGCTCGTGCCGCCGAACCGCACGGTCACCCTTGCGGTGGACGCCGATAACGTGGGCCAATGGCCCTTTCATTGCCACCATCTGTACCACATGGAAACCGGCATGATGTCGACGTTTGCCTACAACGTTTGAATTCGCGCGTTCGCCAAGCGAGATCGGCCAACGATCTCGCGCAGGCGGACCGATCGGGAAAGGCGCTAGAACGAACGGCCGGCCGCCCTTGGAGCGGGTAGCCGGCGCACATCTTGCTGATCGATAGAAAGTGGAACGTAGACGGGCGCTGCGCTAGCCACGACGCCCATGTTGCTAGTATCTTTGCGCTACGAACGCGCCGAACGTCGGCCACTATCCGAGCTTTCCCAACAAACATGAACTATCACGTCGCCTATGAGCACAGCCTGAAAAGTGCGCCGGACAACTTTATCGTGCACGTGCCGCGTCAGCTTGTCGACAACGTACCGGATGACATACCGCGGGCACTGCTCCCGGAGTACATCACCAAGCTGATCCTCAGCCGCTCGCCGAACATCGGAAAGATTCGCGAATTGCGTCTGTTATAGACGCCGTCCGGTACCCAGTGCCCTCGCCCTTGCTTACCGGGGCACTGATCCAACGTGGAATCCGCTTCATCGATCCTATCGACTCAATCATGGAAATATGACTGATTCGACTGCTTGCCCCGCGCAGCCAGCTTCGGAAGCGATTGCTGCTGGCGAATGATATTGACCAACGTCGACAGCGCGGGGTGTTTGTACCGGCGGCTGCTGTAGTAGATATGAAACGGGTCTTCCGGGTACGCATGTTTCTCCAACACGATCCGCACTTCGCCGCGCGCCAGTTCGTCCGCGATTCGGGCCTCGAGTACATACGCGATTCCCAAGCCGGCTTTGCATGCGCTGATCGTGGTGGCCGTATCGTTGATCGTGAGTAGGCCGGGAACGCGCAGGCGGAGAACCTCGCCCTTGCCCTTACCCTTGCCGCTATCCTTCAGTTCCCAGCGATAGCTGGAATTGTCGCCCAGCAATAGCTGAAGGCCATTGTGGTGGGCCAACTCATCCGGCGTTCGAGGCAGGCCGTAGCGCTCGATATAGGAAGGCGCCGCGGCCAGCACCCATCGCTGCGCGCCGGTGAGCGGAACCGCCACCATGTCTTCGGGGACGTAGTGGCCGTATCGGATCCCCGCATCGAAGCCCTCGGCCACGATGTCGATGGGCCTGTCCTCGACGACGACGGTCAGCCGTACGTCGGGACACTGACGCACGAATTCCGGCAGCGCGGGCGCGATGAGCAAATGCGCGGCGTCAGCGAAGACGTTTAGCCGAATTTCGCCCAGGCGTGCGGTGCCCGGGGCCTCGAACGTCTCGAGCGCGGAGCCGATTTCGTTAAACCCGTTTTCCAACCGTGCCGCCAAGTCCTGACCGACGCCGGTCGCGGACACCGCCCTGCTCGACCGATTCAGCAGTTTTGTCCCCAGCCGGTCTTCCAGCCGACGCATGGCATGACTGAGCGCGGAAGGCGTTTGCCCCAATTCGATCGCTGCAAGGGTGAAGCTACGGCATCTCACGATCGCCAGAAAGGACTTCAGATCGGCGAAGTCGATTCGGTCTGTCTTTGCCATGGTGTGAATGAATTCGATTCATCGAGCCAGTGAATGCCATTCATTCTACCCGCGTGCAATCATACGAATTCGAGGTAAAGGCGATCGGTCCACCGTTCAAGGGCTTCGCCGAATCGTCGGCTCGAACCCATTCCCGAAGGAAATCCATGTCCATTTTCGAGCACATGCGCATTAGCGATATCGAAGGAACGAAGGTCCTCGTCACCGGCGGCTCCACCGGCATCGGCGCGGCGATCGTCCGCGCATTCGCCGCGCAGGGTGCGCACGTCGTCGCTCACTACAACGAGAGCGAGGCGCAAGCGCGCGCGCTGCAAGCGCAATCTCCGGAGCGCATCGCGCTCATGCAAGCGGACCTGAGCGAGCCGGGCAGCGCGGCGCGGCTCGTTCAAGCCGCGGCGAAGCGGCTCGGCGGGCTCGACGGGTTGATCAATAACGCCGGCGGCATGTTGGGAAGGATCCGCACCACCGACATGCCTGAGGGCCACTTCGAGCGTGTCGTCGATCTCAACGTGCGCTCCGTCTGGGACGCGACGCTCGCCGCCCATCCGTTTCTCAAGCAGGCAGGCGGCTACGTCATCAATACATCGTCGGTGGCGGCCCGCACAGGCGGAGGGGCCGGCGCGGTGCTCTATGCGGCCGCCAAGAGCTTCGTGAGCAGTTTGACGCGCGGCCAGGCGAAGGAATTCGTCGGCGACGGCATTCGCGTGAACGCCGTGGCACCCGGGCTGATCCGCACCCCGTTCCACGACAAGTACACGCCGCCGGACGTGCTCGCGTCGCAAACCGCTTCCGTGCCGATGGGCCGAGCGGGCTCGCCCGAGGAATGCGTCGGCGCGTTTCTGTTTCTGGCCTCGCCGGCCATGTCCGGATACATCACAGGGCAGATCATCGAAGTCAACGGCGGACAACTGATGCCTTAACTGATGCCTTAAAAGGCAGCCATGCAAAACAAGGAATGAACATGAATCAACGGCCATTTGGGCACACAGGACGCACCGTATCCGAAATCGGGTTCGGCGCTTGGGCCATCGGCGGCTCGTGGGGCGATGTGTCCGAAAGCGACGCGAAGGCGGCACTGCATGCCGCACTCGATAGCGGCACGACGTTTATCGACACCGCCGATGTCTACGGCGACGGTCGCTCCGAGCGGATTATTGCGGCCGTATTGAAAGAACGAGGCGGCCCACGGCCGTTCGTTGCGACGAAGGCAGGCCGCCGGCTCGATCCGCACGTGGCGCAGGGCTATACGGCCGCCCATCTGAATGCGTTCGTCGATCGGTCGTTGGAGAACCTGGACACCGACTGTCTCGATCTCGTGCAACTGCATTGCCCGCCGACAGAAGTCTATTATCGACCGGACGTATTCGACGCGATGGAGGCCATGGTCGCTTCGGGGAAGATCCGCCACTATGGGGTATCGGTGGAGAAGGTCGAAGAGGGCCTGAAGGCGATCGAATATCCGGGCGTCAAGTCGGTGCAGGTGATCTACAACATTTTCAGGCAGCGGCCGTCCGAGCTTTTCATGCGCGAAGCGCAAAACCGAGGGATTGCCGTCATCGTGCGGGTGCCGCTCGCGTCGGGCCTGCTGACTGGCAAAATGACAGCCGATACCAAGTTCGCAGCCGACGATCATCGTCACTTCAATCGCGAAGGCCAAGCTTTCGACAAAGGCGAAACGTTCGCGGGCGTTCCCTATGATGTGGCGCTCGCAGCCATCGACCGCATTCGCCCCTGGGTGCCTGACGGGGTCACGATGGCGCAATTCGCGCTGCGCTGGATTCTGATGAACCGGAGCGTCACGACGGTCATTCCCGGCGCAAAGAACGCCGGCCAAGCGCAGGCCAATAACGCCGCCAGCGATCTGCCGCCATTGAGCGATGCCGCCATGAACGCGCTGCGCAATCTTTACAAGGAGACGATTGCGCCGTTCGTTCACCACCAATGGTGAGCGAGTAGCGGGCTGGGCTGCGCGTCTATCGAGCGGCCCAGCAGAAATCGCTTGACCAATGCCTCGGTGGCACGTAGAGTGCTACACTCAAGTCTCAAAGAAGAGTGATTGCTGCTCATCATTGACCGCAACAGTAGCGGTATTCGTTGTCCTCTCCCTCCTTGATTCTTTTTTCGCGCCCACTTTAGGGTGCATCTATTTGTTCGTCCAAACATCGAAGGATTTTCATGGATACCGGTATCGTCAAGTGGTTCAACGACAGCAAGGGTTTTGGTTTCATTTCGCCGGACAACGGCAAGGATGACCTGTTCGCGCATTTCTCGGAAATTCGCGCAGACGGCTTCCGCACGCTCGTCGAAGGCCAGCGCGTGAGCTTCGAAACGAAACAGGGCCCGAAGGGCCTGCAAGCATCGAACATCAAGCCCCTCTGATCCGCCTCGGCATCTATCGCCCAGCGCGTGACAAAGACGATACGCGGCAACGCCGCGATCGTCTTTCTCCGGCCGGCGCCATTGCGCGCGGGCCGGATTCTCTGCACAACGCGCCCGATTCATCGAACATTGCCGCTGCGCGTGGCGGGTATCCCCCGTCGGCACTTAAATCTGACGAAGCGCCGGTTAAGCGGTGCGTCTGCCCTACCCTCTCATCGCATCATTGCGCGTATTCGGCATATGCGGGCCCTCGCCCTCATCGGCCCAAACGGCGCATCGTGCTGCCGCTGTTTCGCGGCGGCAGGCTTGACGTGATTGACGGTGTGCGCCTCGTCGCTCAATCCATGCACCCATCGGAGACATCAATTTGGCAAAGGAAGAGTTGTTGGAACTGGACGGCGTCGTCGACGAAGTGCTGCCGGACAGCCGGTATCGCGTGACCCTGGAAAACGGGGCAGTCGTCGCAGCTTACGCGTCAGGACGCCTACGCAAGAACCATATCCGCATTCTCGCGGGCGATCGCGTTCGGCTCGAGTTGTCGATGTACGACTTGACGAAAGGCCGCATCAACTATCGGCACAAGGACGAACGCGCTCCGACCGGTGGATCCCGGCCGCAGTTTTATCGTCGCTGATCCGCGAAAGCGCCGCGCGGCAACAACCGCGCATGCGCTTGGAGACAAGGAAGCGCTAGTGCACCTCCTTGCCTCCGTCGGTGTGCCCGTCGTTGTCTGCACGGTTGTCCGCGTCGACGTCAGTCGGTCGAAGCTCGACCGTTCGTTTGCGCGGGCCGGGCAACGGCACGCGGCTCGCGATCGCCTGCCGTATCGCTTTCCTAAGCGATACGTTGCGCTCGAAAAGCGCATTGAACGCCTCGATTTGTGCCGGCCCCGTCGCATCGCTTGCGATGAAGTATTCCTCGGGACGCAGATAGTCCCAGCCGTGCACGTTATCGTTGCGTTCGCTTTCAGTACCCTGTTGAGCCAATTTCCCCGCGCTGTCGAGATAGCTGTCGACGCGATGAAGCGGATGCGATCGGGCAGAATCCGCCCGATACGGGTGGCCGGGCGGCTGTGACTCGAACGATTTGACCAGCGCCCGTACCTTTGCGCGCTGTTCGCCGCGGGAGAGGTCCACACGCACGCTTCGCTCGGGATCAACCGGATCGAACCGCTCGTCCGGCGCCCACCCCGTTTCGCGCACGCCGAAAACGCCGGGGGCTTCGACGCCATAGTGGGCGGCGAACTCAGCCACCGTTTCTTCCACAAGCTCGTACATTGCCCGATGCGCTTGATGCACCGCACCGTCATGCGTCATGGTCAACACCGCGGCGGGACGTCGTTCCGCCATTAGGTCGACGAGTTGCTGCTTGGTTTGCAGCGCATGCCAGACACCCTCTTCGGGATCGAGAAGATGCGTCGTATCTTGGCGCGCGCCCGGCGCGAACGGATCGAGATCGGGGTTGCCGCGCATCGACGTGATCGTCGAGCTGCGCCCCGCGCCAAGCATACGAAGAAAGCGTCGCGATTCCTTGCCGCGCTTCTCCGCGAGTTTCGCGGGGTCAGCCGGATCCCGTTGCGAAACCGTCCCGCTGCGGCGATCCTTGACGACTTCCTTGCCGCCTTCGCCGCCAGTTGCGTGTGCCTCGTGAAATTGCACGCCGCGACGAATTAACCGGCGCACACCACCGCTACCGTTCGATTCATCGTCGCGATGGGGATAAAAGCCCAGCACGACCGGTCGCTTCGGCAACGGTTGCAGCGCAGGCCACACGATCCGTTCGAGCGCCGCCGCCCCTTCGGGCCGGCATGCCGATGCATGCGGCCCGCTGGCCGAATCGGTTTGGTCGGCGGCTTGGCGGAAAGAAGCTGCGCGCGCGGCACCCGGCGTGCGCTCGGGGAACGGCGATTCCTGCGCCGGACGGCGCGGTTCGTGCGCAGCGCCATCGCGACGCTCGTCATCGATCGGTGCTTGGCCTATTGCGCGGCGGGACGATTTTCCGACGTGCATGGCGTCTTCCTTTGTGTGGATGCGGCTAGCCGAAGCGCTCGAATTTCCTCAGAGCCCTTGGTTTAAAAAATCGTTCGCGTATCGATCGCGGTTTTCCATGTTCGGAATGCCCGCCTGCTCGTAGTCCTGCTCCCATACGCGCGCGGCCTGATCCGCGGTAGACGTCTGCTTGATGTCGCGAATCGTCTCGCTGTAAGGCCCATCCAGTTCCTGATTCATGAATCCAATGTTGGCCTGAAGGCTCCCGGGATCCAGATGATGTGCGTTCGCGTAGTCGATCTCATCCTGTTTCCGACTTCCGTCCCATTGCGCCAGCCCATATCCGGCGCCGCCCGAGCAATCGCTGTTCGGGTCGCCTCGACTGCCGCCCTGGTTGACGTTGCATTCCATGCTGCTTTCTTGCTGCATATTGCCGAGCACGCCGGCAGCCTGGGTCGGCGTCAGCCCATATCGTTGCTCGAGATCGGACGCTACGGCCTGCGCCGTGTTGCCCGACGAAACGGCAGGCACAGTAGAGCCGGTCGACGATTGGCTCGCCCCTGCCGGTCCATCGCCCGACAGCCCGGAGCTGGAGGAGGACACCATCTTCGTCAAGAGAGTGAGGATAAGCTCGATCAACAACTCTTCAACGTTAGCGGGTAGCTGCCCCCCTCCGTTGTCGGCGGGAAATGCAGACACCTCGCGATCGATCAACGCCAACGTATTCATCACGCCTCGCTTCCCGGATTCGATTTGTCACTGCGGGCAAAAGGTACGGGCCCGGCCGATAGCTGAGGCTAGCCTAAGGCGCCCCACGCCTTTCAACAAGCCGACATGCGAAGTTGTCGGTTGCGGGCCGAACTCGCCCCACGCCTCATTCACGCCGCCCGGACCCATCCCCGCTCGGCCGCGTAAGCAACCACCGCTCGCGCCAATTCCTGCGTGCTGTCGATCAGCAACATCGACGTCTCGCCCAACGGGAGCGCCGCGATGGGAATCTCCGTGCAAGCCATGATCGCCACCCCGACGCCGCGTCGCTTCAGCGCCGCGAGCGCGTGCCCGAGCCGCGCCGCCCCCTCTTGGATCTCGCCCGCTTTCACGGCGTCGATGGACGCATCGATATCGCATTGCGCAGCGGCGTACGGTAGCACCGGCTCGATGCCGCGCGCCTGCAGCGCCGCCTGATAAAAGCCTGAGACGAGCGTCCCGCGCGTGGCAAGCACGGCGGCCTGCCGGATACCGGCCGGCAACGCAGCAACCGACGCCAAGCCGATATGCAGCACCGGGGCCGCGCTATGCGCGCGCATTTGCGGATACCAGTGGTGAACCGTGTTGCACGGAATCGCGATGGCGTCCACGCCGCAGCAGTTGAGTAAGTCGATACCCGCGAGCAGTGCCGGCAACGGATCGACATCGCCGCCCAAAATCGCACGCCGCCGGTCGGGGGTGCGGGCTAGATTGGCAACGATCATCGGCAGATGTTCCTGATCGCACCGGGCGCACGTCAATTCAACGACTCGCCTCATGAAGTCCACCGTCGCGAGCGGGCCCATCCCCCCAAGCACTCCGATTAGCGCCATGGCATCCCCCTATGTGTTCATCCTATCGACGACTGCGCCGATACTTGCGCCCGCGACGGCCGCGGGCAAATCACGCAAACGGCCGCGGTGTTGCCGATGACGAGCAGCACGGTACGCAACATGTCGCACAGCGGATCGACGGCCACGAACAGCACGAACGCGGCTTCGAACGGCAGCCGCAAATACGTGCACGTCATGCCGATCAACGACACCGTCACGATGCCCGACATACCCGCCGACGCGAACCCCGCCAAAATGGACACCATCAACGCCATCGCCAGCTCGCTCACGCTAAGCGTGCGGCCGTATAGCTGCGCAATAAAGAGCGTCGCGCAGGCGTAATAGACCATCGGCCCGATGCGCAACAACGACAGCATCAGCGGCACGAGCAATTCCACGCTCGTACGCGCGAAGCCCAGTTGCTCGACGAGGCTGTCGATCACGCTCGGCATACAGGCCATGCTGCTGCGCGTCGCCAGCGACATCGCAATCGGCGTGCGCAAGGCAGCGAGCGTCGTCTCCTGGTCACATCCCGAGCGCTTCCAAATGATGGCGACGGCAATCGCAAGCAAGCCGATGGCTGCGACAAAGAAGGCGGCGACGAAGCGCAGCATGGCCGCAAGTGGCCCGATGCCGGACGAGCCAAGGTGCGCCGCGCTCATACAGAACAAAACGATCGGTGCGGGATAGGCAAACCAATAAATGAGTTTCTGGCACGCGTGATAGATCGTCTCGAGCGACTGGCTCAATGCGGCCGATACACGTTCGGGGAGGCGCCCCGTCGCGAGGCCGAAAAATAGCGAGAAGACGAGCGCCTTGAGCGTGTCGCCGTTGGCCAATGCGGCAAAGAAATTGCCCGGCACGAGCAAGGTCACGATGTCGGTCAAGGCCGCTGTCTTTTTCGGCGGCAGATCGATCCCGTGAAGGTTCATGACGGTTTCGCTAGCCGCCGTATCATGGCTGACCATCGCGCCGAACGTCCTCAGGGTTGCGCTCGGCAGATGGGCGCCGGGACGCACAAGCAACAGCACGAGCGCGCCGAAGACAACAACGGACACGGACACGGCGACGAACACGATCGCCATGCGGGCAATCAGCGGGGACGCGTCGCCATCGCGCAGCAATCGCTGGAGGCTGAAGATCACCGCGGAAACCATGAACGGCAGCGCTGTCATCTTCAACAGACCGACATAGACATCCCCCACGAACGCGAAGCCGGGCGTTGCCGCGGGCCATAGCACGCCGGCCACCACGCCCAGTGCGAGACTGCCGATCACCACCCATGGATTGACCGCGAGTGCATGGATACGCGGTGCATGGCGGGTTCTGGTTTGCGTGCTCGTGCTCGGGCTCGTGGCCATCTCAACGCCTCATCGCCTTGAGCAGCGCAGCCGCGTCGAACCGTACGGTGCGGTCGGCAAGGAACTGATTGACAAACGCGAGCAGCGTCGGCTCGGACAGCGCCACACCGATCGCGAACGGGTCGTCGAGATCCTGCAGCGTTACGACGCGCAATCGGAGCGCGGCTTGCGCATCCGCCTGCAACACGCATTTGATATCGAACTCGTCGCGATAAGCGGCCGTGACGGCGCCCGTCCTCAATGCCTCGAGCAGCGCATTCCAAGTAGCGTAGCGACGCACCGTCGCTTTCGGGAAATTCTCGGCCGCGTAGTCGACGTACGCGGAACTTGCGAGGATGCCGATCGTGCCGTCGTAGCTGCGTATGACTTCGGGCAGCGTGCGGCCATTCATGAGCGAGGCGAGCTTCACCCGGTCGAGCAGCAGTGCGCGCTTGAGATCGACGTACGGCTGGCTGAAGCGAATCAGTTCGGTGCGTGCCAGCGTGCGCGAAAGCTTGCTGACGGCGATGTCGGCCTGCCCTCTCGTCAGCAGCGCCACCACGCCGTCGAACGTTTTGGCGTCGCGATCGAAACGCACCGCGACACCGAGCTTGTCCGCGATCTCGCGAGCCAGGTCGATGTCGATGCCGGTCAGCACGCCGTTGCTCGACTCGAAAAACGGCGGTTGATCGACGCCGAGCACAGCGACGATGAGTTCGCCGCGCATGACGATCCGCGCCAGATCGGGCGCGAGCAGTCTGCCGTCAGGCAATTCGACGAGGCCAGTTGACGTCATCGGCAAGGATTGGGCTGCGGCGGGCGCATCAGTGGCCGACGTCGGCAAAGCGCGGGTGTCGGCGACAGCGTCGGTGACGAAGCCGAAACTCAGGCCGAAACTCCAGCCAAAGCCCAAACCAACACCAACTCCCGACACCACGATCGCGAACGCCGCGGCTACCAGGGCGATGCGCTCGGCCGCTCGGCCGAGCCGGCTTACACCGGCGCTATTCGGGACCCGATACGGCGAGTGGCCAGGGACATATCCAACGCTGAATTTCATACGCAAGGGAAGTCGGTCGATTCGCTGCGTTACCGATCCGTTCTATCGAACGGGCTCCAAGACATCGCGCACGAGGGCGCGTTGCCGAACCACACGGCGATGAGCGCCGTGGGTTCAATGTCTCAGAGTCGAGCGCCCCCCGCCAATCCATCGGATCGCCTTGGTCGAACGACACGGGAGGGGAAAAGGTGCCCCAGCGCGTCGCCTAAACGGCGCCTGCCCGACCGATCAACGCGCCGCGTCCATCGCGCGCTTCAGCGCTTCGTATGCTTTCGGCCCCTTGCACTGCGACACGTTGAATCTCAAGTATTTCTCCGCCTGCTCCGAAGCACTGAACACATTGCCTGGCGCCAAGATCACGTCTTCGTTCAACGCATGACGCGCCACGCGCGCCGCATCGAGCCCTTCAGGTAACCGAGCCCAAAGAAACATGCCCGCGCGCGGACGTGTCCAGATCTCAAGCCCGGCCTGCGTGAGCCGCCTCACCGCCTCGCTCATCGCGTCGGCAAGTTTTGCGCGCAGCCCGTCGAGATGCCGCCGATAGGTGCCGTCCACCAACAGACGGTGCACGACGCTTGCCGCGATTTGCCCGCTACCGAACGATGTCGCGAGTTTCAGATCGATCAACGGATCGACCCATTCCCGGCGCGCCACGATGTACCCACAGCGCACCGCGGCAGACAGCGTCTTGGAGAAACTGCCGATCGATAACACGCGCGAGAGCCCGTCCAGCGCGGCGAAACGCGGCGACGGCTCCGATTCGAAATCGGCGAAGATATCGTCTTCGACGATCAGCAAGTCGTGTTCGCCCGCAAGCTTCAACAATCGATGTGCCACCGTGGGCGTCAGCGTTGCGCCCGTCGGGTTGTGAATCGCCGCGTTGGTGATGTACAACCGAGGGCGATGCTCGACCAACGCCCGTTCGAAGCGATCGAGATCGGGCCCGGTGGGCGTATACGGCACGCTCACGATCGATACGCGGTGCGCGAGCAAGAGCGCGCGAAAATTGAAGTAGCAGGGATCGTCCAATAGAACGGTGTCGCCGGGTTCGAGCAGAAACCGGCAGACGAGATCGAGTGCGTGCGTGCCGCCGTCCGTCAATACGATTTGCGACGGCTCGGCGTCGATGCCCTGCTGAGCAAGACGCAGCGTCAAATGCTGTCGCAGCGCGGGCAACCCCAGTGGCGTTGCGTATTCGACAAGGCCGGCGTGCGGGTCGCGCGCGACCGCGCGCAAGGCGCGACGGATATTGTCCTCGGGCAGCCATGACGGCGGTAGCCAACCGCACCCGGGGCGCAGCGCTTGGCCGCTCGTTTCCAGCGACTGGCGCGTGAGCCAGAGCGGATCGACATCGCGGTCGAGCGTGGGCCCGAGCGCGGCCAGCGCAAGCGGGGGCGTATGGCTCGCCACAAAAAACCCCGAGCCGCGGCGCGCGACGAGCACCCCTTCTCCGGCCAACCGTTCGTAGGCTTCGACCACCGTAGATTTGGACACGCCCAGCGCATCGGCCATCATCCGAATCGACGGCACGCGCGCACCGTGCATCAGCGAGCGGTTGGCGATCCGCTCGTACAGCACGTTCATCACCGCGCCAACCCGTGTATGCGTCGCGCCCTTGAATTCGACTTCGGCCATATCGCCCCCTCAACTGAACTGTACTGATATTTATTGAGTACAGTTCGACAAGATTGTACTGATCCGTAGCTTACGCTTTGTCGCCGGCAGGCCGATGATGACCCGCTTATCGACCCGAGAATGCAGCATGACAAAGACGACCGACGGTTGGCTCAGCGGATTGCTGGGCGTTTTGATCTTCAGCGGCTCGCTGCCTGCCACTCGGCTTGCCGTGCAGGGACTCGATCCGATCTTCGTCACCTGTGCTAGGGCGACGATCGCCGGGGTGTTGGGGTGCCTGCTGCTGGTCGCCTTGCGCCAAGCGCGGCCCGGGCGCGGCGATCTGCTGCCGCTGGCGATCGTTGCGCTGGGCGTGGTGCTCGGCTTTCCCTTGTTGACGGCGCTCGCATTGCGCCACATTACGTCGGCGCACGCGATCGTCTTTGTCGGGCTATTGCCGCTGGCAACGGCGTGCTTCGGCGTGCTGCGCGGCGGGGAGCGCCCGCATACACCGTTTTGGATCTTTTCCGCACTGGGCAGCGGGGCCGTCGTCGCGTTCGCGTTACGCAACGGCGTTCATGCTTCTCGGATCGGGGATGTGCTGATGCTGTCGGCGATCGTCGTATGCGGCCTGGGCTACGCCGAAGGCGCGCGTCTCTCGCGCCGGCTCGGCGGCTGGCAAGTGATCTCGTGGGCGCTCGTGCTCTCGCTTCCGATCATGTTGCCGCTTTCCTGGTGGATGCGTCCGGCGACGTTCGACGGTGTCGGGCACGCGGCACTGTGGGGGCTGGCCTACGTATCGCTGTTCAGCATGCTGATCGGTTTCGTGTTTTGGTACCGCGGCCTTGCCTTGGGCGGCATTGCCGGTGTCGGTCAGTTACAACTCTTGCAGCCGTTTTTTGGGCTCGTGCTGGCGGCATGGCTCCTGCACGAACATATTCCACCATCGATGATCGCAGTGGCCGTCGCCGTTGTGATGTGCGTGGCGGGCGCGAAGCACTTTTCGCGGGGATCGGTGGTGCGCCGGCCGTCGAGGCCGGCGCCCGCAAAGCCGTAAGCTCGGTTAAGCCATCGTCACCCCATTCGAAGTGTTAGTTCACGTCGGCTGCGTGGAGGTGGTCGACGGTTGGGGCGAGCCCGCTCCAACTTGCATCTGCAGGTTATTCAGACCGTTGTCGGCGTAGGCTTTCGCAATCGACAAAGGCGCATTGACCGCCTCCGTCGTGACCTTTTCCAGTCCTTTCTTCATTACGCCGTCCGACATCTTCGTGAACTTGAACTCGTGGCCGCCGATGCCATCGAGTGCCTCGCCGAGATTGTTGAGGCCGCCCTCTTCCAGCGACTGCGCAAAACTGAACGGCCCTTGCGTCGGCAGCCCTTCGAGCTTGGCCTTCATGTTGTTGATCGCGCTCACGGACGCATATTGCGCCGTTGCCAACGGCACGTTGAGGCCGGCCGTCGCCGCTTTTTCCAACAACGTCTTCGTCAATCCGTCACGCATGGCGATCTTCGCCTCGGGACCGGCGATGTCGCCCACCGCTTGCGCGGCCATGCTAAGCCCGGCTTCCTCGAGGGCTTGCTTCAGGTTGCCCCCGCTGATGACGGTGCGCGCGATGTTCGCCATTTGCGATTCGCCTTCGAGAACGGCGGAACCCGCATCGGCCAATTCTCCGATACCGGGAATAAAGCTCAGCGCACTCAGCGCGGTGGCGCCCCAGTCCATAACCTTCGAATAGACGGACAGTGCCTCCTCGAGCCCATGCATCAGCGCGCCGCCGTTGTGCTTCGGCGTCTTGATGTCGGGCTGATCGTACATGCCGGCCATCATGTCCATCACGGCAGACTGATCGGCAGCCGTTGTGGGCTTATGCGTCACCGGCTTCTCCACGGTCCGGTTCGCGCTCGTCATGTTGCTGTAAAAATGCGTGAAGTCGTTGTTGCTGATGTTGCCCGAATCCACCGTGTGTCCGCCGCCCATGTTGAAAAAGCCGTGATGGGTTTTATAGCCGGTGATCGTATTGTTCATCACACCGAACAACAGCGGATCGTTGAGCAATTGCGTGGCGGCTTGCCTCACCTTCGGATCGAGGCTCTTGTCGTTCGACATGCTCGACAGCTTGTCGCGAGTCAGATCGCCGCTACCGAAGAACGCATTCTGATTCTTGTTGATCGTATCGATCGTATTCAATTCGTCCTGCGTCATGCTCATCGACGACGACGCGCTCTGCAAGAAATCCGCGGTCGCCATCTGGCCGCTGCTGCCGGACAGCTGCTTCCATTGATCCGGATGATCGATGAAATACTTCGCCGCGGCGATGACCTGCGGCGGCGTTTTCCCTGTCTTCGCATCGCCGTCCACGATCTGCTGGAAATCGGCGAGGCTCAGATTCTTGGGCAGATTGTCGGAATAACGGTAGAGCTCGCGCATCGCGTCGTTCTCGGTCATCTGCTGCGGCTGGCCGTTGCTCGAACCGTCCGACGGGATGTAGTTGCTCTCGTAGCTCGTCGCTTGTTGCTCCTGGAACGAAGCGACTTGCGGATGGCTGGCCGAGAAGTCGGACAGGTCGCCCGCCTTGATCTTGCCGCCGCATTTGCCGTCGCCCTGGGAGCCGATCGCGTAGAACAGTTGCGGATCGTTTTGCAACCCTTGAAGCGCGGCCTTCAAATCCGGCGGCGTGGAACTATCGTTGATCTTATCCTGCAGCGAATTCCAACTGAGCGGGCATTGATCCTTGTGGCGATCGAGCACGGACACGATTTGCAACTGGCTATTGCTCAGCGTTCCGCTATTCCAGGTCAGATTCGAGCCGACACCCGACTGATTGGCCTGGTTGGCAGCCGACGCGACTGCAAACACGTTCTCACCATCGCCATTATCGAGCAGCGTTTTATACGGGTTGACGCCATCCGATGCGCCTTGCGAATCGGGCGACCCGGCATCGGGCGGCGCCCCCGTCTGCGATGCTTGCGTGTTTTGGCGGCGCGATTTCGTGCCGCCGGAATCGGAGTCGCCGCCCGCGAGCGACGTCAAAGAGTTGGCCAGTATCGATTCGAAATTCTCGTAAGCACTTTCCAACGCGGCTGAGGGATCCGCCCCCTCGCTAGCGACGGCCGTGCCGGCTACGGCGGCACCGGCGGCCGTCGTGCCCGACGCGCCATTGCTTAGAAAACCCTTCTTTTTGGCGCCTTCGTTTGTGGGGGATTCGGGAAGATCGGGCCTGTGGCCCGACGATGAAGCGTGGTTGATCGGCATGGCAAGCGTCTCCAAAAAAGGTGGGGGAAATGAACAAAGCACTACCGCGATTCGGCGGACGCGTTGCCTCCTCCGCCAGGAGAGCCGCACAGCCGCCGAAGCACGACAGCGAAAGTCCTTCGAGCACGAGCGTAGGCGGGCGAGATGTCACGATCGATCGAGCCGGCGAAAGTTAATGCCCCTAAGCGAAATGTCGGATAGCGTTGAATTCCGGCTCTCTTGCCCTGTCGCAAATCGATCTCATGGTTTGCGCTGTTTAAAGGACCGGAGAGAATGAGGGAATCGATGCGCCAGCACCGTGATGGACGCACGCGACTCGAGCACATGGTTCGTTTGCGTATCCGGCGTTTCGTCTCAGGGCTTCGCGACGTGAACCGATTGCCGGACAATCGGTTCATTGAATAAACGTGACGAAAAACGGGAGAACATCCGGGTGATCATCGAGAACGACGACCTGTCCGACGCTTGGGATTCGCCGGACGAAACGATCAACGTATCCGTGCCGATTTCGACGGTCCTACATCCGTCCGGCGACATCGATATTGTTGTCATCGATTTGATGCGAGAGGACGACCGTGAATGCCTAGCGGAGCGGAGAATCCGTTTCAGCGCCTACGCCGCCTCGCAATTCCTCGATGCCATCGGCGGCTCGCTAAGCGATCAAAGCAAACACGTTCTATTCGGCGACGAGCGTCCCGTGACGGCCACGTTGCACTAGCACGCACACGCTGTGCAGATCGTATCGCTCCTGCACAGCGTGCGGATCGCGCTTCGTTAGCGAAAGTCGAACGTAGTCGTCAGCATGACGGTGCGGCCCGGCAGGACCGGGATATAAATCGCGTGCAGCGACGCACCGTACAGGCGCCGGTCGAAGACGTTCTTCACGCCCAATTGCGCCGACCAGTGCTTGGCCCGGTAGAAGACAGTCGTGTCGACGCGCGCGTCGCCCGGCGCGAAGAAGCCGGGCAAATCGGTCGGTGCGCGCGAACGGGCGAAAATACCGCCGCCTATGCCCCAGCCGCGCGCCGCGTCGTGACTGAAGGCGTAGGTTGTCCAAAGGCTCGCGCTGCGCGGTGCGACGGCCGGCACCGGGCTGCCGTCGAGACCGGCGCTGGAACTCGCGATGGTCAGCGCGCCGATCACGTTCCAGCCGGGCAACGCCTGGCCTTGGAGATCGAACTCGAACCCTTGGCTACGCTGGCCGGGTATCGCCACGGCGTACAGCGGGTTCGTCGGGTCCTCCGCGATCGCGAAGTCCTCGCGCACACGGTAAACCGCTGCCGTGGCGAAGAGCTTGTCGTCAAGCCAATTGAATTTCACGCCGGTCTCGATCTGCTCGCTGCGTATCGGCGGTAACGGCGCGCCGCTCGACGTCTGTACGTCGAGCGACTGATCGAATCCGTGCAGCCAGTTCGCATATAGCGTGGCCGACGGCGTCAGCCGGTAACTGACGCCGAAATTCGGCGACCAGGCGCCGTTATGCTGGTCGAGCTGATTGATGTCATCCGAGAGCAATACGTTGGTTCGACGCAACGACGCCAACACGCGCAGCCGGGAGCCAAACACGAGTTGCGCTTGCACGTAGGTGCTCCACTGCCGCGCTTCATACGACGCAAGCGGCGCGAGCGGTCCGCCAGGCACCGTGGGCAGCGGCTGCGGCGCATATAAGCTCTGCACGGAAAAATTGTCGGGTGCCTGAACGTCGGCATAGGTCAGGCGCCAGAAATCGACGCCTGCGAGCAGCGTACCCGACACCCCGCCGGCCTTGAACTTGCGCACCAGTTCGGCGGCTGCGGTCGCTTGGTGCTGGTCCGTGCGCGCTTGGATCGCATCGAGTACCAGGTCGCCGGTGGCATCGACTTCACCCACCGGCACGTCCCAAAACGTTTCGGTCGCGTAACGCAGGAGCCGCGCGCGCGCACGCACGCTCCAACCGTCGCCGAACGTATGCTCGGCAAACAGGTGCACGTCCGTCGAGACATTGGAGATGTTGTCGCTGGGCGCACTCACCGGCGTGAGCGGCGTGCCCGGCAGCGGCTCGCCGTCCGCACCGCCCACCGTGTACGGCAGGATCGGCAAGCGATTGCGGTAATGCTCGACACCGAACGTGATATCCGTTGCCGCGTCGCGATAGCGCAGCGACGGCGCGAGAGACAGCTCGCGCTGCCCGTCGTATCCGCCGTAGTTGCGATTGTCCAATTCGCCGCCTGCGATGAAGCGATAGCCGAGATGAGAGCCGTCGCCGAACGTGCCCCCAAGGTCGACACTCGCTTTGCGCTGGCCGTCCGAAGCGATCTGCGTCGTCAGCGTCCGCTGCGTCTCGAACTCGGGTTTTTTCGTGATTAGATTAACGATGCCGCCCGCCGGGACCCCTCCTGCAATCAACGTGACGGGGCCCTTGACGACCTCGACCCGCTCGATGCCCGCTAACGGCGGGTACGCCTGCGACTCGTAAAGCATGCCGTCGACCATCAACGTCGTCGTTTGGAAACCGCGCACACGGACATCGTAATTCGCGTTGTTGTAACCGAACGACGGCGCAACGCCGCTCACGTTGTCCAGCGCGTCCGCAACGGTCGTCGCCTGCTGGCTGGTCATGACCTCATGGCTCACGGCACCGACCGACTGCGGCACATCGGACAGCGCCATGTCGGTGCGCGTGGCCGTCGACGAACGCTGGACGACGAAGCCGTCCTCGGCCGCCTTGCCGTCGTCGGGGCGAGCGAGCACGTCGATTTTTGGCAGCACGTGCTCGGGCGCCGATTCGGCGCCGCGCGCTGCCGCTTCCGAGCGGCGCAGCGTAAGCGTGCCGCCGGCCACGTCGATCAGCTCGAGACGGCTTCCCACCAGTGCATCGGCGAGCGCCTCTTTCGCCGTCATCGTGCCGTCAACGCTATGCGCCACCATACCGCGCGTCAATTCCGCGTTGAACGAAAGCACGAGCTGCCCCTGCTTCGCGATCTGCAGCAGCACTTTGTCGAGCGGACCGCTCGGCACATGGAACTCGATGGCCGGTGCCGCACCCGCCCACGCGCATGGCAAAAGCGCTGAACACCAGATTGCGGCAGCCAAACTACGCCAACGTCCGTGGAAAACGCGCCCGATTCTCGCCATTGCATTGATCTCGGCTATACGACTGTCGACTCGTTCGTTTCCAATACGAGCGATGCCAAACCGAGCAAGCCGCCGTATGGACCGGAGCGCTCGATCGACGAGCGCCCTCTTCCGATGCAACGGCCAAAATAGCGATTAGTTGAGGCGATGAGGGGTAAGACAGGGCGTATTTTTGCGTCGGGATTTCCCTACCCTTCGCTTTTAGACGTGTCCGGCTGCCCCGGCATGCACGCCGAGCGGTGCACGCTGCAACCCACCGTCGACGCGCGCGTGGCCGATCGCGTCACACCCAGCGACCTCGAGGCGGTAGCCGAGAGAATAAACAGTGCGCAGCGTGACGCCGTTTGCGGGCCCCAGTGCGAGCTTTTTGCGCAACTTGTAAACATGTTGCTGGATCGAGCGGTCGGCACAATCGGTCTCGCTCCCCCAGATCGATTTCGCGACCCTGGCCCGCGTCAGGCTGACGCCGGCGTTCGTGAACAGGAGCCATGCCGTGGCGAACTCGCGCGGCGTCAGTTGGATCTCGGTGCCGCGCAGTTCGACGACACAGCAAGCCTTGTTGAGCGTATAAGGGCCGACGCACAAGCGCTCGCTCTCGCGATCCGCGGCGCGTCCGTCGCGCGCCGTCGCGCGCACCGCACGGACATAAAGCTCGTTCTCGTTGAACTGCAACGACAGGATGTCGGTCGCGCCGGCCTCATACCACTGAAACAGACAGCCCGGATCGGCGAACGAGCCCATCACGAGCAGCGGCGTATTGCGAAGCGAATGGCACTCGCGCCAGGCCACGAGCGCGCTAGATTCGACATGGGTGCTGCGCGCGTCGACGACGATCAGATCGTAGTGCTTGTGCCGCAGCACGCGCAGGATGTCGATCTCGTTGGCGAATGCCTCGCCGTTGGCGCAGCAGCGCACCAGACTCTCCTCGATGCGCCGGGCAAGGCCGGTGTCTTTTGTCAAAATGGCGTAGTTCAAGATGACCTCGTTTGTCGCATTGGGATTGAACCTGTAGGCCGCCGTTAAAGCCCGGCGAGCTTGAAATCGACTGACTGAATGACGCTGACCGGTACTGCTTCGCCGCGCTCGAGATAGGGCTCGCAAGCCGCGCCGCGCACCGCGTCGAGCGCGGCGGAATCGAGATCGGCAAAACCGGTGCTTTGCTCGAGACTGACCGCACTGACGTGTCCGCTCGTATCGAGCGTCATGCGCACCGTGGCCGTTCCCTGCTCCTCGAGCCTGCGCGCCCGCGCCGGATAAGCCGGCGTCGGAATGCGGCAAACCAGCTCGTCGGCCCGCTTCGTTTCGGGGTGGGCACTGAATCGCGCGGCCGGAGCCACTGACGGCGTCTTCGCCGCGCTGGCAGCGGACGCTGCATCGGCGGCATCGGCGGCGCCCTCGGCTCCCGCCGCCGGCTGAGCTACCACCCATTGTTTCGGCGCATTCGCATGCCGCGCCGGCGTAACCGCCACGGTCCGTGCCGGTTTGCGCGGAAGCGCCCGAGCTTCGGGCGGCGATAGGCGAGGATGAATCGGCTCATGAGTGAGAGGACCGGCCGGAGCCGCCCGGTCAGCCGTGGAAGACGACGCGAGCAAAACGACGTGAATCGGGCCGGAAGGCGCGACGGCATGGGCTTCGCGCAGCCCCGACAAGCCCGCTCGCGTGTACGCGCCGTAGGCGGCAAGCAGTGCGAGGTGCACCGCGAGGACGAACACCGTCACCCCGAGCGCGCGGGCTTTCGAGCCCGGCTCGGCCGGAGGAAGCTGCATCGCGGAAGGAATAACCGTGCTCGTCATATCGTTGGATCGCAGGTTTGCCGTTGCGCTTTTGCGTGCTCGCATTTGCGCTCTTAAACGGTATGTGGATCGAGGAAGCGAAAGTGACGTGGTCCGAGCGAAATTTTTTTTCGCCGAGGGGCGGAAGGTGCGCTCAGGCCCGCGAGATAAGGATGACGTATCCCGCGTAGCGATCGATCGCAAGCGGCAACGTACGGGCCAGCGCATCGAGCGCGTGCACCGGCTCGTCGAGCGGCAGCACACCCGTCACCGGGAGCGTGGCCGCATCGTCGGACACGCGGATCATGCCCGGGAAGTACGGACGCAGACGCTCGACAACCGAACCGAGCGGCGCTTCGTCGACTTGCAACTGCCCCGAGACCCAAGACGCTTCGAAGGCGGCGCTTTCGCGGCCCGGCTCGACTCGGTGCGCTCCGGCCCGCGCTGTGCGGCCGGCGGCGAGCGTCATCGTCTCGCCGCCGGCCACGGCGATATCGACCGGCGTGTCGAGCGCCGCGACATGGAGCCAACGCCCTTCCGTGCGGACCGAGAATGAGCCGGCTTGCGCGCGCACGCGCCGGTGCCCGTTGCGAACCACGAACGGACGGGTGTCACCGCCGGCAACCCGAACGAAGCTCGACCCGGTACGCAGGACTAACCCTCGTACATCGCGGCCGTAAGCCAGATCGACGGCAGCGCGGGCACCGAGCGTGACGGCGGAGCCGTCGGCGAGCACCGTTTTCGTTCGTTCGCCCGTATTGGTGTGAAGATCGGCCGTCCATAGCCCGATGGGAGAAAACCGATCGACGATCGCGCCGGTGCCGAGCGCGATCGCGCCGAACGAAAGCACGCCGCGCACGAGCCTGCGGCGCGAGGGAACGGCCAGCAGCGCATCGCCGAGTGCTCGGCGTCCGACGCCGACCGCCGTGACCGGGAGCAGCGCGCCGAGCGACGCCTCGACGTGGGCCACGGCCTTGGCATGCAAGGGATCGGCGTCGCGCCAAGCCTCGAAACGCTGCCGATCGCGCGCGGTGGCGTCGCCCGAACGCAATAACACCAACCAACGAATCGCTGCTTGGATGGCTTGTTCGCTCGTGGCGCTCGTTGCCGGTGCGGTTTCGCCGCTCACTGAACCGAGGCCAGACAGCACGCGCACATCGCTTGGGCGAGATAGTCGCGGACGGTCCGCTTCGACACGCCCAGCCGCTCGGCAATCTCGGCATGCGTCATGTCGTAGAACTGGCTATAGATGAACGCGTTGCGCGCTTTCGCGGACAGTTTGGAAAGGATGCGATCGATCGTGTTAAGCGTCTCGATGACGATCGCGCGCTCCTCCTCCGAGGGCGCCGCCCATTCCGGCAGCGCGGCAAGCGCTGCTAGATAGGCACGCTCGAGATCGCGCCGACGCCACAAATCGTAGACCAATCGATGAGCGATCGTCGTCAGCATCGCGCGCGGCTCGCGGATCCCTGCCGGATCGGGTAGCGCGACGAGCTGAACAAACGTTTCCGAGGCGATGTCCTCGGCGGTAAACGCACAGCCGAGCTTCTGCCGCAGGCGGCCGAGCAACCAGCGATAGTCGTTGCGAAAGATCGATTCGAGCGGCGAGGGGCTGAGGCTGGCAATGACATCTGACATACGGCTGCTCCACGCGTGCTTAATTCGACTCCCTTCCGCCCCCCTCTACCGGAAGTGAGGCAATCGAAAGATCCGATACCCATCCAGCTTACAAGGGTAAAAAAGCCAGATCAATCAGGGAAATGGAGAACGCTTGCGATGATGGGGAAGGCAAATCTAGCGATGTATTGTGTCATAAGTATGACAATAATCTAGTGAAGAAATACTACTATTGAATGCATCTTTTTCATCGCTTCGTCATGGGGGCGCGGACTGCTGAGCGCGGGCGTTACGCCTGCCTTCCGGCAGGTTGCGCTACCCGATGCGTTTCTCGACGCAGGCGCCCCGCTCACGCTGCATTCACGCCGCCCGTCGCGCATAAGCGAACGTCGAACAGAACCGGTCCGCGATCAGGTTTTCCCTAGGACGCCGAGATATCGATTGTGCGCATGCATTGTTATATCCAATAATCATTATAGACAATACGTTCATTGACCATCGTTGTTCGACCAGCGTTCCGACCATGCCACTCGACCAAGCCCTCGAAACCATCCTCGCTCAAGTTCGTGAAGCAGGCGTCCCCGATCTCGCGGATCTTCCGCCGCCCGCGGCGCGCGGCCTTTACCGTCAGATTCTGGCCGCCAACGATGTCGCTCCGGCCGACGCCGTGGTCTGCGATGAAATCGCGACGGGAACAAGCGGCTCCGTACCCGTTCGCATCTACCGCCCACAGCAAAGCGCATCGGTCGGTGTTATCGCCTACTATCACGGCGGAGGGTACGTGCTCGGCGACCTCGACGGCTACGACAATGTATGTCGTCAACTTTGCGTCGACAGCCAGGCGACGATTGTGTCGGTGGAATATCGCCTAGCGCCCGAGCACCCGTTTCCGGCAGCTGTCGACGACGCGTGGACCGCCCTCGAATGGATCGCCGCTCACGCCGATCGGCTGGGCGGCGAAGGAGCGCCGGTTGCGGTTGCGGGCGATAGCGCGGGCGCGGTTCTGGCGACGGTGGTATGCCTACTCGCGCGCGACCGCCATGGGCCGACGATTGCCTATCAGGGGCTCGTCTATCCGCCCGCAGGTGCCGGATACTTCGGCGATTCCGATTCGCGTCGGCGATTCGCGGACGGCCCAACGCTGACCATGCGCACAGCCGAGTTTTTCAATCGTTGCTACTTCGGCTCCGCACAGCCGCCGGCAAACGAATTGGCCGCCCCGCTGCTGGCCGGCGATTGCTCACGCCTGCCGCCTGCGCTCGTCCAAATCGCGACCCACGATGCCTTGCGCGATGAAGCCTTGGCTTACGCCAAGCGATTGCGCGAAGCAGGAAACGACGTCATCGTCGTCGAATATCATGGCCTCGCCCACGGGTTTATCAGTATGGCGGGCTCCGTTCCCGCGGCCCGTCTTGCGCAGCGGCAACTCGCCCAGGCGCTCCATACCGCGCTAACACACCATCGGGCACGTTGATCGTGCATGAGCGTACTCACCCTGTTGCTTTGCTGTAATTAGCCTACATGCAGGCATAGGAAATGCGCCCCCCTTCCAGAGAGCGCGCCCGAAGTGGCTATCGCAGAAGCAGACGGGAGGGGCGAGACGGAGACGACCTCAAAACACCGATTTCCGGCCGCGTCCGTCGAAAGTTCAAGCGCCGATAAAAAATTCAATTACAAGCGGCTAGCGCTTGCCGCTTTGCAGTCGGCGCATCGGTATGCGCAAGGCGCGTCGCCGCACGCGCCCCCTGCCGGACTCTGCTTTTGTTCGCCGCGGGGAATCGTCAGCACTATTTACAGTTGGGCCCGCGCGCCCTTTTTTCTTCGCAGAAGGAATTCCGGTAACTCTTGCGGGCTTTTATCGGACCTACAAAACAGGCGCGGCTTGTGCTTCCGTACGCATGTATGCCGGTGTACGCTGAAGATCGCAACTGCCCGTCTCACGCCTAGTCCGACCGGCGTTTCCTTGGCCCTTGGCCTCTCTCATGACAGCTACCCCATCCTCTGACGCGGGCTCCGAACAATCGGGCGTCCCGTCTTCGTCGTACGATTCTCCGATGTTTCCGATCGTAGGCATCGGTGCGTCGGCGGGGGGTATTCAGGCGCTTCTTCGGTTGTTCGAGCGGATGCCGGAAGACAGCGGCATGGCGTTCGCGATCGTGTTGCATCTTTCCCCTGAGCACGAGAGTCGCGCCGACGAAGTGCTTCAGCGGGTCACGGCCATGCCAGTCGTGCAGGTTCACGAGCCCACGCGCATCGAACCGAACAGTATCTATCTGATCTCGCCCGCCAATGACCTATCGGTGAGCGAGGGCTATCTCCGCGTCACGCCGTCCGAGCGCTCGCCAGGCAGGCCGGTGACGATCGATCGCTTTTTCAGGAGCCTGGCCGATGCGCATGGCCCGCGCGCCATCAGCGTCATCTTGTCCGGCTCTGGGAGCGACGGCACGGCGGGGATTGGACGGATTAAGGAATGTGGCGGCGTCACGCTGGCCCAGAGCCCGGACGACGCCGAGTACGGCGAGATGCCGCAAAGCGCAATCGCCACAGGGCTGATCGATATTTCGCTGCCCGTCGTCGATCTTGCCCAGAAACTCGTCGAATTGTGGAACAACGCCCAGGGCATCCAACTACCGATGGTTGACTGCGGGCCTCCGCTAGCTGCGGCCCCGCCGAGTGACGACGCCGCGGCGAGCGCCGAAGGTGCGTTGCAGGAAATCCTTAAGACGCTGCGCATCCAAACCGGGCATGACTTTCGTCACTACAAGCGCGCCACGGTATTGCGGCGCATCGAACGGCGCCTGCGAGTCAATACGCTTTCCGACCTGCCGTCGTACCTCGCGTTTTTAGAACAACACCCCGACGAAAACCCGGCGTTGCTTCGCGACATGCTGATCGGCGTCACGAACTTTTTTCGCGATCGCGAAGCATTCGAAGCGTTGGAGCGCGAGGTCGTACCGGGGATGTTTGACGGCAAAGCTGACGGTGAGCAGGTTCGCGCCTGGGTGGCCGGCTGTTCGACGGGCGAAGAAGCTTACTCGCTTGCCATGTTGTTATGCGAACGACTGGGCGTAGACAATCACCTGCCGGGCATTCAAGTATTCGCGACCGATATCGACGAACGAGCGATCGAGGCGGCCCGATTGGGCCGGTATTCCGAGTCTCTCCTAACCGACGTGCCGCCCTTGCGCCTTCGCCAATTTTTTACGCGCGCCCGCGGCGCTTACGTTGTCAGCAAGGCGCTTAGGGAAAAGGTGCTCTTCGCGGCGCACAACATCCTCAGCGATCCGCCTTTTTCGCAACTCGACCTGGTGACGTGTCGGAACCTGCTGATCTATCTCGACCATGACGTGCAGCGGCAGGTCTTGCAGACGTTCCATTTCTCGTTGCGCCCGGGCGGGCACCTTTTTCTTGGACGCTCCGAGTCGGCCGATATCGCGCGCGACTTATTTGCTCCGGTCGATAAGAAAAACCGCATCTATCGAGCAAAACCTGGCATGCACAGAACGCGCGTCATGCCCGCGTTACGCTCAACCGGCACAACACCGCAGGCATCTTACGTCGATGCTGCGCCGCCCGTTACCAAGCCTGCACATTTTTCGTTTGCACCGCTGCATCAAAGCATTATCGAGCGCGTCTCGCCACCGAGCATCTTAGTGGATCGGGATGCTGAAATCCTGCACATGTCCGAACGCGTCGGGCGTTTTTTGCGTTACGTCGGTGGCGAACCTTCGCACAACCTACTGACCGTCGTGAACGCCGATCTCCGTTTGGAATTGAGAACTGCGTTATATCGAGCGCTGCAGGACGGCAAAAGCGTCGAGGTCAAAGGCGTGCGGTTTTCGCGGGGCGATACCGCTGCCTATGTCAATCTCTCGATCCACCCCCTGCACGATGACGAAGCCGGCGGCGACATCCTCGCCGTTTTCTTCGATGAATTTGACGCAGCGCAAAGGGAGGAATCGTCCGACGAAGCTCGCAGTGCAGACGAGAACCGAAAGGTGTTTCACCTCGAAACGGAGCTGACCCGCGCGAAAGAACTTCTGCAATCCAGCGTCGATCAATCGAACCAGTCCACCCAGGAACTGAAAGCGTCGAACGAGGAACTGCAAGCCATCAACGAGGAAATGCGCTCGGCCACTGAAGAGCTCGAAACCAGCAAGGAAGAACTTCAGTCGGTCAACGAGGAACTCGTCACCGTGAATGCCGAGCTCCGGAGAAAAGTTGAAGATGAAGCAAGCGCTCACAACGACCTTCAGAATTTCATCGCGTCGAGCGGCATTGCGACGATCTTTATCGATCGCGACATGCGCATCAAGCGCTTCACTGCACCTGCGGTCGGCATCTTCAATTTAATCGGGAGCGACATCGGCCGGCCGTTGCTGGATCTTCGCCACCGCCTGGATTACCCGCAGCTTGCGCAGGATGCGACCGCTGCATTCGAGGAATTGAGGTCGACAGAGCGGGAAGTCCGCATGAACGATGGGCAATGGTTCATTGCGCGATTGCTGCCGTATCGGACGCTTGATGACCGCATCGAGGGCGCGGTGCTGACGTTGATTGACATCACATCGCGCCGGCGTGCGCAAGAGATCGCGCACGCAAGCGAAGAACGACTGAAATTCGCCGCACTCACGACAGATGACTACGCGATCATCGTGCAGGACATGGACGGCATGATCGTGAGCTGGAATCGCGGCGCACAGAAGGTGTTCGGTTATGGCGAAGCGGAAATCATCGGAAAGTCGCTCGATCTGATCTTTTCTCCGGAGGACCGGGAACGGGCAGTGCCGCTGGCTGAGCGGCAGAAGGCCAGCAGTGCCGGCCGCACCGACGATGAACGATGGCACGTCCGCAAGGATGGCACGCGAATCTATTGCAGTGGCGTCATGACCGCAATCAGCACGGACGGTTTCAGCGGCTACGCGAAAATCGCCCGGGATCTGACCGACCGGAAAAGTGCTGAAAGCCGCCAGGCCGATCGGCTTGTTCTCGAGCGACGGGTTCGAGCACGAGCAGTCGCGGCGAATCGGCAAAAGGATGAGTTCTTCGCGGTGCTGTCGCATGAACTGAAGAACCCGTTAAACCTGATCTGCGTGAAGGCGGAGCTGCTGACGCGCGCCCCCGAAGTTCGAGATGTACCGCTCGTTCGCGACGCGAGCGATGTAATACTGCATTCTGCGGTGGGCCAGGCAAAAATCATCGACGATCTACTCGACCTCTCGCGGGTGCGAACCGGGAAACTTGCGCTGCATCCGACACCGGTCGATATTTCGGCCATTATTCGCACGGTAGTCGACGCGAGCGCAGCCGATGCGGCCTCAAACGGCGTCGCCCTATCCGTTTCCGGCTTGGACCGGCCCGTTCAGATACAGGCGGATCCGATCCGTGCCGAACAGATCTTCTGGAACATCATCCGTAACGCGCTAAAGTTTACCCCGGCAGGCGGCCGCGTCGACGTCACCCTTTTCCCCGAAGAAGGATTCGTATGCGTCCGGGTGGAAGATACCGGGCAGGGCATCGCACCTGATTTCCTGCCCCGTGTCTTCGATATGTTTAGCCAGGGACAGACCGGCGCCGCCCGCGAGCACGGCGGGCTCGGCATCGGGCTATCGCTTGTGAAGCAACTGGTAGAAATGCACGGCGGAACGATCGAGGCGAAATCCGAAGGTCTCGGTCGGGGCGCTAGGTTCGACGTGAGACTGCCTGAAATCAGTCGTTCGTTACCTGCCGCGCCAGTGCCGCGCGAAATCGATGAGAACGTCCTGAAGGGCTTGCGTGTTTTGCTCGTTGACGATTCCGCGGACACGCTCGACGCCTTCCATACGCTGCTGGAAATGGAAGGCGCGAAAGTGCGCGCCGAACTCAGCCCGAAGTCGGCACTTGCCGCAGCAGCCGAGAGTCGTTTCGATTTGATTCTCTCGGATATCGGCATGCCGGGAATGAGCGGCTACGAACTCATTGCGGAACTCCGAAAGTTACCTCATACGGCAACCGTCCCTGCAATCGCCTTGACGGGATTCGGACGCGGAAACGACGTGGCCGATGCACTGGAGGCTGGCTTCGATGCACATGTCGGCAAACCGGTCTCGTTGGAGGCTTTGATCGTTGCTATCGGCCAAGCCCGTTTGGCTCACGACGCAAGCGCGCATTAGATGTTCAGGGATCTCCATAAGCAGGGATACGTCTGCGGACAAAGGTGCATCAATTCCGGCAGGTTGCGCATTGCGTCAGGAATGCCGGCTCGCTCGATGAGGATGAATCCACGACGCGCAAAGAAGGCATGTGCGGATTCATCATTGGGAATGAGGTACAGCGCAGAGAGGGAGCGCGCTTCGGCTAGCGCAAGTGCCGCATCGACAAGACGAGCACCCAGCCCCAATCCGCGCAACCCCGGCTGGACTGCAACCGAACGCAGCAGAGCCGCATCGCCGACCTGCTGCAACCCGGCCACCCCGGCGATTACCGCGTCTCCTACCGCTATGCGAAAGCCGTCCAAATTTCCCGCGGTCAGATCGCTCGAGGGCAGTTCACAGACATCCAGCAACGCTCGGATACCGTCGAAATCGGCGACGGTTGCCTGTCGAATTGCGTAGTCATCCCGCTTCATACCAATCCTTCGACGCGTTCACGATTTTTACGACCAGCAGCATCACCGGCACTTCGATCAGTACGCCCACTACGGTGGCCAGGGCGGCACCTGATTCGAAACCGAACAGCCCGATAGCGGCCGCCACGGCCAACTCAAAGAAATTGGACGCACCGATCAGCGCCGACGGGCATGCCACGTTGTGCTTTTCGCCGACGATTCGGTTGAGCCAGTAGGCCAACGCCGAATTAAAGAGCACTTGAATCAGAATCGGCACGGCAAGCAGTGCGATCACCACCGGTTGCGTGAGAATGGCTTGGCCCTGGAAGGCAAACAGCAGCACTAACGTGGCCAGCAGCGCAAAGATGGACCACGGGCCAATCTTGGCCATTGCGGCGTCGAATGCGCCCTGCCCCTTCGACAAAAGCGCCTTGCGCCAAAGTTGAGCGAGCGCGACAGGGATGACGATGTACAGCGCGACGGATGTCACCAACGTTGCCCACGGCACCGTAATGGCGGACACACCCAGCAGCATGCCGACCATCGGCGCAAACGCGAACACCATGATGGTGTCGTTCAATGCCACCTGAGACAGCGTGAACAATGGGTCGCCATTCGATAGCTTGCTCCAGACGAACACCATCGCGGTACACGGCGCCGCGGCAAGCAGAATGAGACCGGCGACATAGCTGTCGAGCTGAGCTGCCGGCAGCAAGGGAGCAAACAGATGGCGAATGAACAGCCATCCGAGGAACGTCATTGAAAACGGCTTCACGAGCCAGTTGACGACCAACGTTACGCCGATGCCGCGCACATGTTGCCTGACTTGATGAAGGGCGCCGAAATCCACCTTCACCAGCATCGGGATAATCATCACCCAGATGAGGACCCCAACCGGCAGATTAACGTGGGCCACCTCCATCTTGCCGACGGCATAAAAAACGCCGGGCGCCGCCTGGCCTGCCACGATGCCTGCTACGACGCAGAGCAGCACCCAGACTGACAAGTAGCGCTCGAATAGGCTCATCGTTGCTTTAGCGGTGCGCTGGCTGGTGTTTTCGCATTGAACGGACATCGTCGTACCTCACAGGCCCAGTGCTTGAAGCACTGCCGGCACTAAGCGAGCGCGGATATCGTCCCGGACGCCGATGAAACTGTCCAGCGGCTCCCCATGAGGGTCATGAAAGCCGACGTGAATGCGTTTTACCGGGCGCGGAAAGATGGGACAGCTTTCCTTCGCGTTGTCACACACGCTAACGACTAAATCGATGGGTTCGTTCATCACGGCCTCAACCGTTTTGGGAAAAAGCCCACCGGCCTGCAAACCCGCCAGCCTCAGTGCCTCGATCGCGCCGTCAGCCACTTTCGGTTGAGGGGAAGTGCCGGCCGAAAGCGCGCGCACCCGGCCTGCTAGGTCGTGATTGAGAATGGCCTCGCCCATCTGGGAGCGACATGAGTTGCCGGTGCATAGTACGAGAACGGTTTTGATCATGATGTGGCCCGATGCATCGCTCCGTTTCGACGGAATACGCCGGGGAGCGCCGAATAAAAGTGAATGCCGGCCGCCAGATCCTCGACGGCCAAATGAACATACAGACGTTTCATGATTGATTCTCACGCAGTTTCTGACGAGCCCGACCGCGCACAGGGGTACATGGATTGCCGCCACAACAATTCTCGGTGAGGAACCCCAACAGTGCGTTCATCGCTGAGTAATTCGCCGAATAGATCATGAAGCGGCCCTGCTGCAACACCGTGACGAGTTCGGCGTGCGCGAGTTCTTTCATGTGGAAAGACAAGGAGGACGGCGCAATCCCCAACTGCTCGGCGATCTGACCGGCGGGCATCCCACCGGGCCCCGCCTGAACAAGCAGCCGGAAAACGGCGAGCCTCGATTCTTGCGCCAACGCGCCGAGGGCGCGGACCACGTGTTTCGTTTCCATATTTCGATAATACTCGAAATATCAAACAAAGCAAACGGCGTCGCTTGCGACAACGCGGGCGGAAGACGGGAGACCAGGAACGGGACGATAGGCACCAGACGGGCCACATTGATTCCGCCCTGCTGTGTTGGGCGCTATCGGCACAGCCACGGCCAGCCGCCGCTGCGAAGGCTGCTCCTACCTATTGGCCTTGCGCTGTCTTGGCAGCCGCCTTGCCGCGCTTCGCGCCGGCGTTCCTGCGGCTTGCAGGACGCTGAGGATCTGAAGGAGGATGGTCATGCGAAGACGGATCCGCTGCCGCTGAAGCGCTCAGCGAAGCGAGGATCGATTCGCGGCAAACCACCAAGATTTCGTCGGCCAGCGGCGAATCGTCCGGACAGGCTCGCGACATGATCAGGGCGCCGACCGCGTGCACCAGTGCGTCGAGATGCCGGGCTCGGATCCCGGCCCCATCCTCGCCGGACGATGCGGTACGCGCGGGGCATACGCCAGCCAGTACATTTTCAATCCCGGCCGCAAAGGTGGCCCGAACCGTTCCCGACTGACGCGCAACATCGCCGCTCAGCGCGGCCATCGTGCAACCGGCCGCGCGGTTGTCCCGGTGCTCCCTAGACAGGTAATTGCGCAGGAGTTCCGGCATGTCCGCACGCTCGGTCAGCGCCGCTGTCTGCGCCATGCCGCAGGCCGTCGACTCCGCCATTAGATCGGCCTTCGATTGGAACTGCTTGTAGAAGCCGCCATGAGTAAAGCCGGCGGCGGCCATTAGATCGGCCACGCCCACCCCATCGTAGCCGCGCTCTCGAAACAGCTTGGACGCCGTCTCGACAACGTGCTCCCGGTTGGCCTGCGCCTGTGCCTTGGTGACCTTCATTGCCTGACCACGATGGTTGATGTCTTCGATGCGTCGAATTATACATTGATGTCGCTCATCATCAAAACCTTGACACGTTAGATTGCGAACGTCATCATTGACATCATTGCAATCCTCAGGAAGCCGACGCGTTGCGGCCGCCCTGCCTCCATCCCGCTTTTTCAAAGGAAACTCCTCATGGCTACGCTTCCGACTGTTCTAATCACCGGGGCATCGTCCGGCATTGGGGCCACCTACGCTGAGCGCTTTGCCGGCCGTGGTCACGATCTGGTCCTCGTTGCTCGCGACAAGGTGCGCCTCGATACCCTGTCAGCCCGACTGCATGAAGAACATGGCGTGGCCGTCGAAGTGCTGCAGGCCGACCTGACACAGTCCGCCGACCTGGCAGCGGTCGAGAGTCGTTTGCGCGACGATGCTCGCATAGGCATCCTGATCAACAATGCCGGGATGGCTCAGTCTGGCGGCTTCGTGCAACAAACCGCCGAAGCCATCGAGCGCCTGATCGCGCTCAACACCACCGCGCTCACGCGGCTCGCAGCCGCGGTCGCTCCGCGCTTTGTCCAGTCGGGTACCGGTGCAATCGTCAACATCGGCTCGGTAGTCGGTTTCGCGCCCGAATTCGGCATGTCGATTTACGGCGCAACCAAAGCATTCGTGCTGTTTCTGTCGCAGGGAATGCATCTCGAGTTGTCGCCGAGCGGCGTCTACGTCCAAGCGGTGCTTCCGGCGGGGACCCGCACGGAGATCTGGGGACGCGCGGGCATCGACGTCAACACGATTGCCGAGCTGATGGAGGTCGACGAACTCGTTGATGCAGCACTGGTCGGCTTCGACCGCCGCGAACTCGTCACCATTCCACCGCTGCATACGGCGGATCGCTGGGATGCATTGGATGGCGCGCGCCAAGGGCTCTTATCGGAGATTCGGCAAGCGCACGCGGCCGATCGCTATCGATCGCAAGCCTGACCCGCGGCGCTTTTAGCGCTACCTTTTGCTTAGTGGAGAGTCACGCCGTGTCCTCTTCGTTGAGAAGCGTTTTTTCGGCGCCTTATGCTGGCCGTAGAACGCGTTTCACGCTTCGCAGCGGCGAGCGACGCGAATGGTCTGGCATGGCGATCGCCAATGCAGCAAGGTTGCAGGTCACGCTGGGTGAATGGTCAGCTCAATCTGCCCATCAATTACCCGATATTGGATTTAGAAAAAAATGAAAGCACTGACCTTCAAACGCTATGGCAAGTCGCCCGAGATCGGGTTCGCCGAAGTGCCTCGCCCTACGCTGCAGCCTGATGAACTGTTGGTACAGATCCACGCGGTGGGTTTGAACCCAGTCGACAACATCATTCCGACCGGAACATTCAAGCCCATCGTCAAGTTCGACTTGCCGGCCACGATGGGGAGCGATCTTGCCGGTGTGGTGATTGAGGTAGGCAGCCGCGTGACGCGATTCAAGCCCGGCGATGCCGTCTTCGCGAGCCTCTTCGATCTTGGCAGAGGCTCGCTCGCCGAATTCGCAGCGGTGCCGGAGAGCGTTGCCGCACCGAAGCCGATCAATCTGGATTTTGTCGAGGCTGCCGCCGTTCCCATGGTCGGGCTCACGTCTTGGCAAGCGTTGAAGGAGCGTGCCAATCTTCTAGCCGGCCAGAAGGTGTTTGTGCCTGCAGGATCCGGCGGTATCGGTACGTTCGCGATTCAACTGGCAAAGCACTTCGGCGCCAAGGTGGGAACGACCACCAGCACGGGCAATGTGGAACTGGTAAC
This sequence comes from uncultured beta proteobacterium, assembly GCA_963838695.1. Lineage (GTDB taxonomy): Bacteria > Pseudomonadota > Gammaproteobacteria > Burkholderiales > Burkholderiaceae > Trinickia. The sequence continues at coordinate 293,234 of CAWIRZ010000022.1, forward strand.
GGGCTTGGGCGCAGATGAAGTTGTCGACTACAAGAAGCAGGACTTCGATAAAGTGTTGCACGGCTACGACCTCGTGCTCGGCACCGTCAGAGGCGATGCAATCGAAAAATCCATCGGCATCGTCAAACCGGGCAGCAAAATCGTGTCCCTCGTCGGACCGCTGGATGCAGCGTTCGCGCGCAGTCGCAAGGCAAATTTCGTTCTGCAGTTTATATTCTGGCTAATGAGCCGCAAGATCATCCGCCTTGCAAAAAAGCGGAACGTCGCCTACTCGTTCCTCTTTGTACGCCCCGACGGCGGCCAGCTTGCCGAAATCGGAGCACTGCTCCAGTCCGGGAGCATTCGTCCTGTGATCGACAAGGTATTCCCGTTCGAGCAAGCCAAGCAGGCACTCGAATATCTTGCTCAAGGACGATCCCGGGGCAAGGTCGTCGTCAAGGTCAAGTAAGTCACACGCCAGTGCCGACCGCCGCTGCTCGAAGGTCGGCAACGCCCCCCGCTTTGCGACGCGGGGCATGCTGGCCGTACTGCTCGGCGCGATAGGGCTCACAACGCTTTTCTGGATTGCCGTCACCCGCGTGACCGATATCATGGGTGAGATCGCTGCGGCATCGGGCGAGCAAAGCGCCTACCCCGCCGTTTCGGTCCAACCTCTGCGAGAATTGCGTTTTTCCCGCTATGCATTGGAGTCCCCATTTCCATGACACTCACACCTAGCGAGTTCGAACGAGTGAGTACCGCTACGCTGCAGCATTACGACGCGCACGCGGAAGATTTTCGGGAAGGCACGCGCGGCCACGACGTCTCGCAGAACATCGACGCGCTACTTCGTCATATCGTTGCCGAGGCACCGTTTGCGATCCTTGATTTCGGCTGCGGGCCGGGGCGAGATCTCAAAGCCTTCACCGCGCTCGGCCATCGCGCGATCGGCCTGGACGGCGCGGAACGCTTCGTCGCGATGGCGCGCGACGCGACTGGCTGCGAGATATGGCAGCAGGATTTTCTGAACCTCGATTTGCCGGTCGCCCGATTTGACGGTGTTTTCGCCAATGCTTCCCTGTTCCATGTCCCGAGCCAGGACTTGGCGCGCGTGCTTCGGCAATTGCATTCGACGCTGAAGCCCGGCGGCGTGCTGTTCAGCTCCAATCCGCGCGGCGCGAATCAGGAAGGTTGGAGCCATGGACGCTACGGCGTATTTCACGATCTCGACGCATGGCGCCGATACATGACGAATGCGGGATTCGTCGAGCTGGAGCACTATTACCGGCCCGCAGGCGTGCCCCGCGAGCAACAGCCTTGGCTCGCCAGTGTGTGGCGCAAGCCGGCCGCCTAACGAGCGGAACGTTTGGCGATTGAGATAGACGGCTGCGGTTCGAACGCAGACTTGCGATGCGCGGCTGGAACGAAAGCATCTTAGTCGCTTCGGTTGCGGCATCTTATCTTTTGCCGCGTTCGCAATTCGGCTGGTCAGATTTGCACGCTCATGGAACGCGCGAGCACCGCCTCGCCTCCCGCCATCACACTTGAGATCTTCCTATCGGACATAGCAAGCGATACGTTGATGACGCTCGGCGACAACGGCTGCATCAACCGTCCCTGCTCTATGACGATATGCCGATCCTCGGTAAGCGCCTCACGACGACCGTCGCCGCCACGGGCTTTTTGCACAGGCCGCCTTCGAGACGCGACATTGACCCAGAACCACCAGCGGACCCGCGAACTGCCGCCATGGCTGGCCAAGCGCACTCATGCGCCGGACTAGTTGGCGGGCTCGCTGATCGCTCTAGGTCACGCTGCGTGCGCGTGATGACGGATCTCTTCGAGCTTGTCGAAGCCGATCTTTTCCTTCGCCATCTCGGTGTCGTAGTGCGTTTGCAGGTTCATCCAACTCTGCGGATCGGTATCGAAGTACGCGCCGAGCCGCACGGCCGTATCGGCCGTGATTGCGCGTTCGCCCTTGACGATCTCGTTGATACGGCGCGCGGGTACGCCGATCGCCTTGGCGAGCGCGTACTGCGTAATGCCCAATGGCTCAAGCCAGTCCAGCGCCAGGATTTCTCCCGGCGTGGCCAGCGCAATTTCTCGTGTCATGCCTAGCTCCACGGCCCGTGCGAGGCCCAAATAACTGACACCCTGAGCATTGCTCAGTGGTAGTCGACGATCTCAACGTTCGTTGCAATTCCGTTCGCAAATTTGAAGCAGACGTGCCACTGATCGTTGATCCGGATGCTGTATTGTCCGATCCGATCGCCCTTCAGCGCTTCGAGCCGGTTGTTCGGCGGGACGCGCAGGAAGTTCAAGTCAGCGGCAGCATGAAGCTGCTGGAGTTTACGAATCGCGACCTTCTCGATGTTGGCGAACCGAGCAACCCGGGTGCCTTCGAAGAGCGTCTGTGTGTCGCGGCAGTCGAACGATGTGATCATGGGATCGACAGTAACGCATCGCGTTATTAACGCCAAGCGTTACTAACGATACCTCCTCTCGGCGGTCCTCCAACGACATTAGCCTGGGCTCGCGCCGGGCTCCTTGTATTGCACGGATACGCCGTGTTCACTCCGCCGATTCATGCCAGCTCGAACGTTGCATCGCAGGGTCAAGGCATGGCGCGCCGAGGGTGAGAGAGAAATGGTTCTGGGCAGCCTGCGCCAGTGCGCCGAAACGCCGACTGAAGTGTGAACTGCAGAAGAGTTAAAAGGCGGCGGGGGCCGGGCGCTTCGCGCCCGGCAAACCACGAAAGAAGAGAAGAAAGAAAGCGAAACGACAACAACCCATCGGGTAACATTCGTTCGTGAGGCAACACGCCGCGACAGATTACAAGCCGCTCACGCCGACTTATGTGTAATGGAATGGGTTAGGCCGGAACCGTGATGAACGGATCCCACCAGTAGTACCCGAACAGTTCTTGTTTTTGCCCCCCCACTAGCGTGTAGAGCCCGAAGCTGACGCCGAAGCCTTCCCTGCCGCTCTGCCTGACCGTCGAACCGAAAGTTGCAAAAGTGGTGGCCTTCTGGAGTGGCGGTAGGCCGTTTCGGTTCGGCGAGTCAGGATTGGGCTGGACCGCGCCGTTGCGGATAACCGTATCGGTGGTGAACTGATTGAACACCTTATCGCCCTGGAAATGCTTGATGTCATACACGATCACCGCGTCATCGGAGTTGTCGTATATCGATGAGCCGGTGAACATGACGCGATCGCCGGGGTACGCGGTGAACTCGAGATCGCCCGTGCCCTGTCCTCGGATGATGCTGCGCGCGCCCGTGCAGAGCATGAACTGATGGTCGTGGGCGATGCCTGTCGGGGTGTTCCAATCCTTGCTGCCGTTCGGATACGCCTTCTTGATGTATTCGGTGTCGATAATCACGAAGATATTGACGTCCTGAGAACTTGCGGTCAAATTGATTTCGGTTGCCATGTGCTTCCCCTATTTGTTCGACGCAATAATTCTTAACATTGGCGGCGCGTCGTCAACACCGTCATCACCAATCTCCTCCTAATTTCAAATAAATACACCTGTCGATGTAAACAGGTATTAATTTTCACGCTAAATAATCGCTTAAATTAAATTCGATTTTGGTAAGTGCGGTTGCGGCCGACTACGTGATGGTGATGGAGGGACTCCAAGCGTAGTAACCAAACGGATCTTGACGCTGTCCGTTCGACGAAAGCACGTAGAGCACGAAGGCGATTTCGAGGCGTTCAGCGCCGCGCGCGATGACGGTCGAGTTGAAGCTCGAGAAATGGGCGTGACGTTCGAGGGGCGGTAGCCCGTTATGGGCGGCGGAATCCGGGTCGGGCTGCACTGCGCCTTCTCTGAGGAGGAAGACTTGCTCGAAGCGATCGAGTACCTGCGTTCCCGAAGACGTAAGGACTCGGTAGGGGATCACCGCATCGTTTGCGTTGCCGCAAATAGACGTGACCCGAATCGTCACCCGGTCGCCTACTTTCATCTGTAGCCGCAGCTTACCCGTCCCTTGCCCACCGTCGGCACGTGAGCCCGTGCTGACCATGAACTGGCCTTCGCGGGGGATACGCCGCGGACGGGCGCTATCCTCGTTCGCCCCGTAAGCGTGCCTGAGATATGCCGTATCGATGACTGCAAGCACATCGATTTGGCGCGCTTGTGAGCGCTCGCCGCTGTTTTCCACCATAACGAGACCTTCTGTCGTTGTCGTCGGATGAACGTCAATCTGCGCGCATCGGCGCATCGGCGCACCTGTCAAGTTCATCAGGACGATAGCCTGACAACCCGGTCCGTTGGCCGTTCTAGTTCACGTCATCGCCAACGAACACGCCCTGCTTTGACCAGTCCTGCTTGTTTTGGCAGGCGATATAGCCGCGGTCGACGGCTCTACGACCTCTAATCGCCTGCTCGCTCGCAGCAGCCCTTTCCGGGGCCGTGTCGCCGCTCACTGCACCGATGTCAGATAGCAACCGTGCATCGCTTGTGCGAGATAGTCGCGGACGGTCCGTTTCGACACCCCTAGCCGCTCGGCGATATCGGCGTGCGTCATATCGTGGAATTGGCTGTAGACAAACGCATTGCGCGCCTTCGCAGACAGGCCGGAAAGGACGCGGTCGATCATGCCCAGCCTCTCGATGACGATCGCGCGCTCCTCCTCCGAGGGCGCCGCCCCTTCCGGCAGCACGGCGAGCGCCGCCAGATAAGCACGTTCGAGATCGCGCCGACGCCAGAAATCGTAGACGAGGCGATGAGCGATCGTCGTCAGCATCGCGCGCGGCTCGCGGATCCCAGCGGGATCGGGCTGTGCAACCAGTTGGACGAAGGTTTCGGAGGCGACGTCCTCGGCGGTAAACGCACAGCCGAGCTTCAACCGCAGGCGGCCGAGCAACCAGCGATAGTCGTTGCGAAAGATAGATTCGAGCGGCGTGAGGCTGA
>CAWIRZ010000023.1:0-287309 GCA_963838695.1 uncultured beta proteobacterium
TTCGACACGAACATGGCATTCGCTGGCGCTATCGCCAGCCGTGGCTGTTGCTGACGGGCGACGATGCGGCGATCGGATGCTTTTGCCTGATTGGCCGAACGCGGCTGGCTGGTCACGCAGGAAGCTGTACTGCTGTGGAGCAAGGCGGGTCCCGATGGCTCGCCAGACGAGCACTGGCTCCGGCAACTGTATAAACTGCGCCGCGGCCGACCGGTCGATGCGGTCGTGCTGACCCTCGACGGCACTGCAGACCTGCCGGTGCAACGCCGCGGCGCCGGCGCCAACGAGCATGAACCTGGGACGCATCGCCGCCGCGCTGCATTGGTCGGCGCCGGTGTACGTGCTCGATGTCGCGCAGTCAGATACGGTCACGAATGGCAGTACGCCGGTGATTGGCTGCGAATTCCCGCGTGCGACAGATGCCCGGTCGATCGAAGCCGCGCTGCTGACGATGCGCGACCGGCTCGCCGATCGCAGCGTCGCGCAGCTGAGTCGCAACGGCCGCGATCGCTATGCGGCGCAACTATCGGAGCGCCTCGACACCCGCAGCGCGCCGCTCGCCAATTGGATCGCGAGTCTTTCGGATCATCAGCGCCGACATAAGCCTGTCGGCGGTGCGTTTTTTGCGCCGTCTCCTGGGACGGCCAGGCCCGCTAACGACGGCGCAACCAGCGCTGATTTACCACTCTGGCAGCATATCGGGGAAGCGGCCCGCGTTGATCCAGGCCACCGCATCGGCTGGCACCCGGTGACCGTGTTTTCGACGCTCGCATTAGCCGTCATCGGTCTGTGGAGTGCCGGCATGCTGATCTCCGGCTTGTCGAACGCGCGCGAGTTGCATCTGACGAAGCAGGCGGTTCAAACCCTGGCGACGGCCCCCGATTCAGCTGCGCGTCTGCGCGCGCTGCTCGCGCTGCAACAGCGGATTGATCTGTACGAAGAGCGCACGCAGAACCACACACCGCTACGGACCCGCTTCGGACTAAACCGCGATGCCGAGGTACTCGCGGGGCTATGGAAGCCCTACGCGCAGGCAAGCCGCGGGGCATTGGTGACGCCTATCCGGCAGAACCTTGAAGCGCAATTGGTGGACCTTAGCCAGATGCAGACCGCGCAGGTCGACGCGCAGATCAACCGGCTCGCGCTCGACGGCCACAAGGCACTCGAGACGTACCTGATGATGGCGGACCCCAGCCGGGCTGACGCAGGGTTCATGATGCCGTTGCTCATGCGTTACTGGAGCACCAACGCAAACCTGCGTATCGGTGAAAAACTCGACCTGTCCGAGCGTCTGCTCGGCTTTTATGCCCGGCATCTGCCGGCGCACGCCGACTGGCGCATTCAGCCACGTCCGGAACTGGTCAACGCCTCGCGGCAGACGTTACTCGCCGTGATCGGCGTAAAGAACTCCGAAGACACAATCTACCAGGGCATCCTCGATGCGGTGGGCAACCGGTATCCCGAGCAGACGCTGTCGTCGCTAACGGTGGGCACCGACACGCGCGGATTGCTACACACGCGCGCCACGGTTCCCGGCGTCTTCACTCGGCAGGCGTACGAGGGCACGATTGCGGCGGCGATCGACGAGGCTGCAAAACGCAGCGAAACCATAAGCGATTGGGTTCTCGCCAACGGGCAGAACACGCTGCCGCACCACGCAACGCACAACCAACACAATCGGCCGAAGCCTTGAAGACAGAACTGACGAGCCGATACTTCGCTGACTACGCGGACCACTGGCAGGGCTTCATGAACACCCTTCAATGGGAGCCGGCGCCGACGCTCCCATCCGCGATCGAACAACTGAAGCTGATGGCCGACGCGCGGCAGTCGCCCGTGATCGCGTTGATCAAATCGCTTGAATATCAGGGCGGAGCCGGCGCACTAAAAGAGTCGTTGTCCGACACTCTAGTGACGAAAGCGCAGAACGTATTTAGCAGCAAGGTCGACGGACCGCAGATGGCGAAACCCGATCCTACCGGCCCGCTTGGCGTGTCGTTCGGTCCGGTTCTGCGGCTCGTTTCGCAGGGCAATGGCAGCAACGCAGGCGGCGCGGGTTCGAACAGCGACCTGAGCCTGCAACGTTTTATGGAACGCGTCACCACGCTGCGTCTGAAGCTGCAGCAGATCAGCGACAGTCCCGATGCCGATGCGCAGGCTAGGCAAATCGCCCAGTCGCTGTTCCAGGGTAAAGGCTCGGAACTGGCCGACACCCAGGCGTACGCGCAACTGATCGCCGCTAGTCTTGGCGCGCAATGGGCCGGCATGGGCGATGCGCTGTTCGTGCGACCTGTCACGCAAGCCATGCAAACGGTTTTGCAGCCGGCGCAGGCTAGCCTGAACGAGGCGTGGCGGCAGACCATCGTGGCGACGTGGAACCGGTCGTTCGCGGGACGTTATCCGTTTGCGAACACCGATAACGATGCGTCGCTGCCCGAACTCGCGCGCTTCCTGCGTCCGCAGGGCGGCTTGATAGCGGCGTTCCTGAGCACCCAGCTCGCGGGTGTGCTCGAACTGCAGGGCGATCAGTGGGTACCGGCGGCAACCGGCAGTGCGACGATGTCCGTCGATCCGGCGTTCCTCACGGCGGTGAACACGCTGCAGCGTATCGCAGGACACCTGCTGGCGCAGGGCGAACCGCAATACCGCTTCGATTTCAAACCGGTGCCGACGCCCGGTGTGACGGATTCGATCTTGACGCTCGATGGGCAGAAACTGCACTACTACAACCAGCAGGAAACCTGGCAGGCGCTGACATGGCCGTCGAACGACCCGCAAAACCTTGGCACTCGGCTGCAATGGCAGACCGAGAAAGCGGGAACCAACAAGCGCTTCGAGTTCACCGGCCGCTGGGGGCTCGTGCGGATGCTGGAGCGCGCGCGGGTTGAGCCGGTTGACGGCGCGACCTACCAGTTGACCTGGCAAGGCACCCCTGACACTGCTGCGCCGATGCATGCGCAGGCGGTAACATCGGCGTCAGCGTCGGGCACGGCAAGCGCTGGACGACGGGTTAATACAGGCGGCGAAGGCATGAAGTCGAGAATGAAGTCGGCGCCGATCCCAAAGACCCGGATAGCCTGACGGGGCACGGCCCGCTGACCCCTGCCTCGCTGCATTTGACCTATCCGCTGCGCTACATCATGCGCACCGATGTGGGCAAAGGCCCGCTCGAATTGCTGGCGCTTAGGGGCTTCGTGCTGCCGGCAAGAATCTTTATGAGCAAGGGCCCGGACGTCGCACCGGGTACGAAAAAGACTGCGCAAACGGACGGTCCTCCGCCGCTGCCCAGGGCGATGCTCGACGCGGCGAAGCACGCCGAGGTGCCGCTGCCGGGAGGCCGGCTACCGCTATGAAGCCCATCCTGAATGCGCCAGCGATGGGCCTCATAGCGCGTGAACTCGCCCCCCCGCGTACGAACCAGTTCCGCGCCGCGACGACGGCCACGCATACAAGCAGCTCTGGTGAACTCGCACCGCATTCGAGCCATGGCCAACTGCGGATGCAGTCGTACGGCCTCCAAGTTCCGTGGCGAAAGCCGGTGTTCTTTGCACCAACCCTGACCCACGCCGGCCGGCTTCTTGAATCAGTCCCGGGCGATCACTAACCACCATGTTCACGAACCTCCTCAACGCGCTGTTCGGCGCACGCACGCCGTCGGACTTGGCCCGCTCGGCACAGGGGCGCTGGGATGATTGGCTACAGCCCATCAGCGACGCTGCCCCGACCGGCTCGGACCCTGGCTATGACGACGATTTTCTCGCCATCAAGGACGAGGTCGCTAAGCTGTCCGACATCGACGACACGCTGATCGTCGATACCGCCGAACGCCTGCTCAAGCGTACGAGCAAGGACGCACGCTTGGCTGCGTTCTACGTCTACGGCCGCATGCGACGCGACGGCGCGGAAGGCGTGGCATCGGGATTCGAGCTACTGTCCGCGCTCATTGACCGCTTCGGCGAAACCATGCTGCCGGCCCGCGCAGGGACCCGCAAGGCAGCACTCGAATGGCTTGCCGGCGGCACCTTTGCAGATCGGCTCGACCGGGTGCCGGGTCTGTCGGGCCCGCTGCTCGAACGCACGCTCTCTGCGCTCGCGCTGATTGCCGAGTGCACCGCGCGATGGCCCGATCCCGCACGTCCGGACCTGACTCCACTGTTCCGCCGCTTTGAGGGGCGCATGGAACTTCCGCTGCCGTCCGATAGCGCGAACCATGATTCGGCTTCGGGGATCTCGGCGTCCGCGGTGGCACTACCGGCAACGACCGACGTTTCATCGACACGCGAACTGCTGGACCGTGCGCGCCAGATGGCGCAGTTTCTACGCGAACAGCCTCAAGGCTATCTGGCGGCATACCGGCTGATGCGCTGCGTGCGCTGGGATACGCTCACGGAAGTGCCGCCGCACGAAGTCGGCGGTAAGACCCGGCTCGTGGCGCCGCGTGCCGAACTGCGCGCGCAACTCAAACGGTTGTTGTTGCAAAAGCAGTGGCCGGAACTGCTCGATCGGGTTGAAGCCGCCTTTGCCGAAGGTGCGAATCACTTCTGGCTTGACCTTCAGTACTACGCGTTCACCGCACAGGAACAGGCGGGTGGCGAATATGCGCGGGCCCGCGACCTGGTTGCGACCGATTGCGCGCTGATGCTCGAACGCCTGCCGGGGCTTGACCGCCTCGCGTTCTCGGACGGAACTCCTTTCGCCGACGACCCCACGCTTGAATGGATTGCGCGGTACGCAACCGTACGTGACGTCGAGCGCGGCGAGACCGTTGGGCCGGTCAGCGTCCAGTCGGCGAACACCGACTGGGCGGAAACCGAGGCGCAGGCCGCAGACATGGCCGCGCAGCAGGGGCTCGACGGCGCGCTCGCCTGGTTGCAGCAGTTGCCTGCGCAGGACGGTGAGCGCGATCGCTTTGTGCGGCAACTGGTGATGGCGCGCGTCGCCGAGCGCGCGGAACGGCCGGATACCGCGCTGCACCTGCTGTCGACACTCGATGCTGCCGCGCAGCGCTTCCAGCTCGCAGTGTGGGAGCCCGCGCTGGCGTTCGAAACCAAACATCACCTCGTGCGCCTTCTGAGAATCCGCGCCAACCGCAAGGATGCCGACAAGCCCGTACTCGCTCAGCGCATTGACGTTCTGATGGGCGAGTTGACCGCGATCGATCCGGCACGTGCGGTGGCGATTGCATGAGCGCTCGCATCAATAACCTGGACCACCATTCAAGAGAGTGAGCCGATGAGCAGCCCGACCCAAGACAACGAGATCCTCCGCTACTACGACGCGGAAATGCGCTATCTGCGCGAGGCGGGCAAGGAGTTCGCACGCGCCTTTCCGGATCGCGCACGCATGCTCAACATCGACCGTATCGGCGAGCGCGATCCGCACGTCGAGCGACTGTTCGAAGGCTTCGCGTTCCTGATGGGGCGGCTTCGTCACAAGCTGGACGATGAGCTGCCGGAGCTGACCGAGGGTCTAGTCAGCATGCTGTGGCCGCACTATCTGCGCATGATTCCGTCGCTGTCGATTCTCGAACTAAAGCCGGCCGCCGGCGCGCTGCAGAAGCATGAAACGCTCGCGCCGGGGCTCGAGGTGATGTCCGACCCGATAGGCGAAGAGGGCGTCGAGTGTGTCTATCGGACGACCCAGGCGGTCGATCTGTATCCCGTGCGGCTGACCCAAGCGAACGCGTACGCGCGCGAAGACGGTCGCTCGGTAATCCGCTTGCGGCTGGAATTGCAACCGCAGGCGCGGCGCGAACAGCTTCAGGTACCTCGTCTGCGGCTGTACCTGCATGCCGACCGGCCGGTTGCGCTGGCTCTGTACGCGGCGCTGACGGCAGATCCGATGGCCATGCAGGTGCGTATTCCGGGCTACCCGAAGGACCGTCCCGGCGCGCCGCAACCGATGCGCGGTCTGCGGTTGGCGCCGGCGGGATTGGGTGCGGATGAGCGTCTGTGGCCCAAGGCCGATAACGCGTTCGGTGGCTACCAATTGCTACTGGAGTACTTCACGTTTCCAGAGAAGTTCATGTTCGTCGACCTCGTCGGTCTCGACATGCAGGCGATTCCGCATGCTGCGGAATACTTCGACGTAGAGATCGTGCTCGCGAAGCCGTATCCGGACGACATGCGCTTTTCAGCCGACAACCTGCGTCTGTTCTGTACGCCGATCATCAATCTGTTCGCGCTGGAGGCGGACCCGATTACGGCAACGCACATCGAGACGGAATATCGCGTGCATGCGCTCGAGCAGCGCGGCAAGCATGTCGAGGTGTATTCGGTCGACACCGTGCAGGGCGTTGAGTCGGGCTCGGGCCAGCGTTTCGAATACGCGCCGTTCGCGTCTTTCCGTCATCGCGGCGGCATGCTGCGCCACGAAATGCCGGAGCGGTATTTCCATACGCGCATGCGGCGCGGTCCGTCCGGCCGGTTTGACACGTGGCTTGTCCTAGGCGGTCATGCCTGGGAGCACCAGCACACGCTGCCTAAGGAAATGCTGTCGCTTTCCGTCACGGGCACCAATGGCATGCTGCCGCGCAAGGGGTTGCGCGAAGCCGGTATCACCCGCATGCGCGGCGGTTTCACGAATATCGGCTCCGTGCGCAATCTGAGCGCGCCGACGCTCCCCGTCTACCCGCCGACCGGAGACCGCTTCCAGTGGCGGGTGCTTTCCCACCTGGCGCCGAACTATCTGTCGCTGCTCAATGCGGAGATCCTGCGCGGCAGTCTCGCACTGTACGACTGGACGGAAGGCGAACTGAACAAGCGTCGCATCGATGCCATCACCGACGTGCAGCACCGGTTGCTGCAGAAGCTGGTCAGGGGCGGGCTGCAGCGCGGCGTGGAGATCGAGGTGACGCTCGACAGCGGCCAGTTCGCGGGCGAGGGCGATATCGAATTGTTCGGCGGCATGCTTAACCGCTTTCTCGGGCTGTACGCCACGCTGAACCTATACACACGCCTCGTGATCGTGTCGCAACCAACCGGGCGGCGCATCGAATGGCCCGACACGAAGGGCGAAGGAGCACCGTTTTGAACGGGCCGCATGGGAACCTTGCGGAGCGGGCGTTCGCAAACTATGCGGACCGGTCGCTACTGCCTGCGCTGTTCGTCAACGCGACGCGGGTGAATTTCTTCCGCTTCTGCGAACTGATTGAGCTTGCAGCGCCCGATCGGCCGCCCATCGGCAGCACCGATTCTCCTGCGGGGGAGCCCGTGCGCTTTCGCTCGCGCTCGCGCGTGGGCTTTCCGAGCCGCGAGATCGATGCGGTCGAATACGACGCGGACAACCCGGCGACGCCGCCCGCGGTACGCACGACGTTTCTGGGGCTATACGGTGTCGATGCCCGCATGCCGTCATATTTCGTCGACGAGGTGGCGCAGAACCGCGAGGGTGCCGAGCCAATGTCGGCCTTCCTCGATCTGTTCCATCACCGAGTCGTCACGCAGTACTACCGGGTGTGGCGCAAGTACCGCTATCCGGCGGGCTTTCGCCGCGGTGGAACGGACGATATCTCGCGTTATCTGCTCAGTTTCGCCGGACTCGGTATTGGCAGCCCTGAAACCGGGGCGGCGGTCGGTACCCGAAAACTGCTGTCGATGCTGGGGCTCGCCGGCCAGAAGACGCGGACGGCCGAAGGGCTCGCGGGCGTGCTGCAGCATGCAGTGCCGGATGCACGGGTGAGGGTCGAGGAGTTCCACCCGGTGTGGATCGCCGTCGAAGGCTGCGAGCCAGCCTCGCTGGGCGAGAACTGCTTGCTGGGTCGCGGCTTTTACGATCGCGGTAATTCGGTGCGCGTCGTGATTACGCCGCAAACGAGCGAGTCAGTGCTCGGACTAATGCCGGGGCAGGGCAGTTACCGCGAAGTCATGGCGCTGCTGCGGTTCTATCTCGGCTACGAGGCGCAGGCGCATCTGGAGATGCATGTGCGCCCGGAATTGATGCCTGCACAGGTACTGAACTCCGACCGAGTCAGCCTGGGCTACACCACCCAATTGCCCCAGCCGGCGCGCGCCACGTCGGGCGGACGCGGTCACACGGGTGCAACTCGGCGTCTGGACGGGGGGCAGTGATCGGCAGACCGCTCAACGCCGTCCAGCACATTGACGCAAACACCGACGCGGCGACTCACGGATATGGACTACGAAGGGGAACAACAGAATGATGCGACAGCTACGAACCGGCGCAGTGGCGTTGGCCACCCTTACCGTCGCAGGCTGCGGGGTCGGACAGGCGGTGAAGGACAGCACGGTGGACGCGGCGAAATGGGCGTTCACCACCCAGATCAAGACAATGAACGTGGATCTCGTCAGCCGGTCATCGTTGAACGAAAACGGCGGTGGACAATCGTTGTCGACGGTGGTGCGGATCTATCAACTGAAGACGCCACAGACGTTCGAGCAACTGGACTACCCGCAACTGCAGACGAACGATCTTGAGGCGCTAAAGGCAGATCTGCTGGCGACGAAAGACGTCGTCCTACGGCCCGATGCGAGCGCAAGCGTCAGCGAACCGATGAAAAGCGATGCGGAGTTCGTCGGCGTCGTGGCGTTTTTCCGCGATGCCGGAAAGGGTTCGACGTGGAAGCTGGTGGTAACGAAGAAGCAGTGGAAGCAAACCGACCCGGTGAAGATCGAGGTGCGCGACAACGCACTGCACCTGGTGGGAGCGAAAACCGAACCGGTGAGACGGGACGCGCCGCAGCAGAGCGTGCCGAATCAACCAAATGCGCCTAAGCCGAAACCGGCTGTGGTGACGGAGTTTGGAACGCAGGTAGGGTGAACGTGGGGGCAGCGAGTAACCGTCGCTGCGGCGCCCAATTAGTCCAGGCGAAATCTAACCTTCCTCCCGATGTAGTTTAAGATCGACATTCATTCCATCTCATAAATGGAAGAAAACGATAGATAAGAACACGGAGGACGGGGTGATCGTTGGTATCGATTTGGGCACGACGAACAGTCTGGTTGCCGTTTGGGAGGATGGGCGCGCGCGCCTGCTTCCCAACAGCCTCGGCGAATTTCTCACGCCGTCGTGCGTGAGCCTCGACGAAAACGGCACGATTCTCGTTGGACGCGCGGCGCGTGAGCGCCTGCAAACGCACCCGGACAAGACGGCTGCGATCTTCAAGCGCTTCATGGGCACCGACCGCACGGTCCGGCTCGGCCGGCGCGCATTTCGCGCCGAAGAACTCTCCGCCTTGGTTCTGCGCTCGCTCAAAGCGGACGCCGAGGCAGCGTTGGGATGCAGCATCACGGAAGCCATCGTTACCGTGCCCGCGTATTTCTCCGATGCGCAGCGTAAGGCGACGCGTGCCGCGGCGGTCATAGCCGGCCTTAAAGTCGAGCGATTGCTGAACGAGCCGACCGCGGCTGCGTTGGCATACGGCATTCACCAGATCGGCGCCGAAGCGCGTTTCCTGGTCTTCGATTTGGGTGGGGGCACGTTCGACGTTTCGGTCCTCGATATGTTCGAGGGCGTCATGGAGGTGCGCGCCTCCGCCGGCGACAATTTCCTCGGGGGCGAAGATTTCGTCGCCAGCTTGTGCGATCGCTTCTTCGAAGAGGCGGGTGTACCCGCCAAGCTCAAATCCGACAGCGCGTTCATGCAGCGCCTGACCGCCAGCGCGGAGGCGGCAAAGCGTACGCTTTCGGAGCATTCGAACGCGACGATCGAAGCGCTCGACGGCGCGCGACGCTACTCGATGGAGATCGACGAGCCGGCGTTCGAGCGTCTGTGCGCGCCGCTCTTGCAGCGGCTGCGGGCGCCGGTCGAGCGCGCGTTGCGCGATGCGAATTTGCGTGGCGCCGATCTAGACAAGATCGTTCTGGCGGGCGGAGCCTCCCGCATGCCGGTCGTGCGGCGGCTCGTGGCGCGCATGTTCGGTCGCTTTCCCGAATGCGAGATCAATCCGGACGAGGTCGTGGCGCTCGGCGCTGCAGTGCAGGCCGGCTTGAAGATGAAGGATGCGGCGCTGAAGGAAGTAGTCATGACGGATGTAGCGCCTTATTCTCTCGGCGTCGATATCGTCATGTATCTTCCGGACGGTTCGCATACCGGGGGGCACTTCGATCCGATTATCGAGCGTAATAGTGCCGTGCCGATCAGCCGAGTGAAACGCTATTTCCCTGTGAGCGATCGGCAAAATGAGTTGAATTTGCGCGTCTATCAAGGGGAAGCCCGACTCGTCAGCGACAACGTCGCCCTCGGCGCGCTCAAAGTACCGCTGCCGATGCTACCGCGCGACGAATGTGCGGTCGACGTTCGCTTTACCTATGACGTCAACGGCTTGCTGCAAGTGGAGGCAACCGTTCAGAAGACGCAGGAAACCGTCGGCATTGTGATCGAGGGCAATCCGGGTTTATTGTCGGAGGCCGAAATCCAGGAGCGGCTTACCGCGTTGTCCCAACTAAAAATCCATCCGCGCGACCAGATGGAGAACCGCACCCTGACGGCTCGTGCGGAGCGTCTTTATCAGCAGCTAAGAGGCAGCGAACGCGAATGGTTCGGTGCGCAGATCCGACTGTTCGAGGCGTCGTTGGCATCGCAGGATCCCAATCCGCGTTCGTAGCGATCGCCAGAAGTTCGGCGAAATCGTCGACCAGATCGAGCGTCAAAGTCGACGCTTTCTGATGCCCGAGTCGGATACTTGATCCATGGCGGAGACGATGACGACGCCTCAATTTTTGCGTGCGCTGGACCTCGACGTTTCGGCCGATGAGCGTGCTATCCGGCGTGCCTACGCCGGCAAGCTGAAGAAGATTGACCAGGAGGCGGATCCGGCCGGCTTTCAGGCGCTTAGAGCGGCGTACGATGCCGCGCTGAATTGGTCGCGGTACGCCGCGCGCCCGGTTCGCACGACCGAGCGGGCCGCGGCGACCGAGCCCACCGCCCGAGCCCACCGAGCCCACCGAGGTCGCGAGCGTCGCCTACTCGCCTACGCCCTCGACCGTGGCCAAACCGCTGTCAACCGAACCTCGGGCGAAATCGGTGCCTCGGCATCTGCCGGCAGAGCTTATCCAAGCCGAACACGATGCCGACCCGATCGCGCTCGCGGCCGCTACGTTGAGCGAGTTCCTCGATGCATTCCGAAGCGAGGCCGCCGATGGCCGATCGGAAATCGACCGGAAAGTTTGGCAAGGCAACCTCGAGCACGTCCTAGCGGGCGACACGCTTGTCAACATAGCTGCTCGCGACGCGTTCGAGTTCAGGTATGCTTCGCTGCTGACGCAAGGATGGAAGCCTGGCCACGAAGTGCTGTTCGCGATTGCGGTGAACGCGTTCAACTGGGACGATCGCAAGCGTCTCAAGGGGCTGGGCCATGTCGGCAACATTCTGGATCGAGCGTTGCTCGAGCGCGCCATGTTCGATCGGCAAACAGTAGCCGAGCGCACCGCGCAACGCACCGTCATCCAACGCTTGCGCAATCCCGCGGAGCCGACTCGCAAAGAGGTGGTGTTGTCGTACGCCCGGATGCAGCAAGTGGTGCAGCGTTTCCCGACCTGGCTCGGTATGATCGCCGACATCCACAGCTTTGCGCGTTGGCAAGCGGTTCAGGCGGCACTGCCGGCCCATCTGCTTCGCCGCTCGACCACGGTGGCGCAGACGGCGGGAAAGAGGCGCTGGTCCAAGCTTCGGCTAGCGATATGGCCTTTCGTGATGGCGCTGGCCGCCGCGCTGGCGAATCTGGGCCACAGTCCCCAGCCGAAGCTACCCCCGGCGCGCATGACGCAGGCACAAGACAGCGCGCGTACGGCGATGCTCCAGATCTTCGACACCCAGCCATCGCCCCAAACGATCCCGCCGCGCTCGCTCCGAGCGCAGCCGGTGCCCGAGAAGTAGACGCTCAAGGTCATCGAAAACCAGCCGCATTCGTCAAAGGTGACCTTAGACCTGCCGAACGATACGTTGCATGCAGCGCGCGCGCCGACATCTCCTGCGCACCCGTGGCCAATTCATACTGACGCTCAAAACACCGAAATTTCGCCGGCTCGTCCGTTCGGTTATTGTGCTCTGCACAATGCCGCGATCTGGACGCGCCGTTCATCTGCCGCTTAAATACTGGGTTTGACTCGCTCGCCGGTTCGGACGAAGCTAGGCGTTAGCCACCCATCCGCGAAAATCGGAGCCTCATGAGTTCATCGCTGACTGTTCGCCGTATAGCTGCCGATCAAGGCGCAATGTTTCGCGACTTGCGTGCTGCTTCCCTGCGCGATGCGCCCGATGCTTTTGCAGAGACGCTCGAAGAAGCGCTCTCTGAACGAGCGGAAACCTTCGAGGCGGCCGCAGAGCGCTACGCCGCTTCCGAGAGTTCCGCCACGTTCATCCTGTACACCGAAGGCCATCCGGCCGGGCTCATCGGCGCTTATTTCGACGATACGCCCGAGCGTAAGGCGTTCCTTTGCGCCCTTTGGGTGGCGCCGGCCGTGCGGCACCTCCGCGGCGGCGTCCTGCTCGTGAACACGGCAACCGCCTGGCTCGCCGAGCGGGGCGCGACCGAGATCTACGCGTGGGTCGCCGACGCCAATCGTACCGCTATGCGCTTTTACGAAGCGCTCGGCTACGGCCCCACGGGCGAGCACCAACCCGTTGCACGGGCCCCGAAAGAATGGCAGACGCTGCTCGTGCGCAGCGTCAAACCGGGGCAAGGCGCATCGCACTGAGCGCTGCAGGGCGCTCGGGCTCTTCCTTTCCGTTCATCTTGTCGTGCGCCGCGCGGTCGGCGCGGACGTCTTTCGATACATCGCGCAGGTGACGCCTGCGCCGAACATCGCCGCGCGAAAAGCGAAATTTCTGGCTGCTCGCGTAGTCCCCTGTAAAATACGCAAAATTTTTTGCTGCAATGCCCCATGTCGCTGAATAAAACGCCTTTCTTCGAACTCCGCAGCGGCTCGGTCGACGCGCTTCAATTCGTCGTGAAGACCACCGATCTCGATGCGCTCAAGAACGAGTTGATTCGGCGCTTCGAGGCCACGCCCGAATTTTTCTCGGGCGAGGTTGTGACGATCGACGTCCGCCGTCTCGGTGAAGGCGAGCGTGCGTCGATCGGCGACATCGCGCGGCTGCTCGATAGCGTGCGCATGCGGCCGATCGGCGTCGTGGCCGCCGAAGCTCAACGCGAATGGGCGGGCGACGGAGGCTTGCCGCTTCTCGAAGCGCGCGATCGGCGCGCGGCAGGCGGCAAAGCGGACGTTGGGCAGCCAAATGCGGCGGATGCGGCGAGCGCCTCACCCTCGCCGGCCGCACCGGTGGCGCAATCGGCTACTGCGGCGGAGGCGAACGCTCGGGTGGCGGTTCCGTCGCAAACGCTGATCGTCGATCGGCCGTTGCGTTCGGGGCAGCAGGTGTATGCGAAGGGCGATGTCGTCGTGCTCGGTCTCGTGAGCTACGGCGCGGAAGTGATCGCCGAGGGCAATATCCATATTTATGCGCCGCTGCGCGGACGCGCACTGGCGGGCGTGCACGGCAATCACGACGCGCGGATCTTCTGCACGTGCCTCGAGCCGGAACTGATTTCGATCGCCGGGATCTATCGCACCACGGAGAATCCATTGCCGGCAGAGGTGATCGGCAAGTCGGTGCAGATCCGGCTGTCCGACGAAAGACTGATGATCGAACCGCTGCGGCTGACATAGCACGAGCCGCGCGACGATGCGCCGCTTCATGCGCCGCGTCGATTCAATGGACGAATTTGACGAATACAGGGTAAGGGGAAATGGCGAAAATCGTTGTAGTGACTTCGGGCAAGGGCGGCGTGGGTAAAACCACCACGAGTGCAAGCTTTGCGTCGGGCCTCGCGCTGCGCGGCCACAAGACAGCCGTGATCGATTTCGACGTCGGCCTGCGCAATCTCGATCTGATCCTCGGGTGCGAGCGCCGCGTCGTCTACGATTTCATCAACGTCATCCAAGGCGAAGCGAATCTGAATCAAGCGCTGATCAAGGATAAGAAGTGCGAGAACTTGTTCGTCCTGCCGGCCTCGCAAACCCGCGATAAAGACGCACTGACGCTTGAAGGCGTCGAGAAGGTCATGAACGATCTGGCCGGCATGGGCTTCGATTACATCGTGTGCGATTCGCCGGCCGGCATCGAATCGGGCGCGCTGCTCGCGATGCACTTCGCGGACGAAGCGCTCGTCGTGACGAATCCGGAAGTGTCGTCGGTGCGCGATTCCGACCGCATCCTCGGGATTTTGTCGTCGAAGACGAAACGCGCGATCGAGAGCAAGGAACCCGTCAAGGAGCACCTCTTGATCACGCGTTACAACCCGAAGCGCGTCAGCGAGGGCGAGATGCTTTCGCTGTCCGACATTCAGGAAATCTTGCGGATCGACCTGATCGGCGTGGTGCCCGAGTCGGAAGCCGTGCTGCACGCATCGAACCAAGGGTTGCCCGCCGTGCACTTGGACGGCACCGACGTGGCCGAAGCGTACAAGGACGTCGTGGCACGTTTCCTCGGTGAAGAGAAGGAACTGCGCTTTACCGACTACCAGAAGCCGGGCCTGCTGCAGCGCCTCTTCGGCACTCGCTAAGGAGGGCGCACGCTATGTCGATTCTGTCGTTTTTGCTCGGCGAGAAGAAGAAGTCTGCGGCGGTCGCAAAAGAGCGCCTGCAGCTCATCATCGCTCACGAGCGCGCAGGCGGCCATCCGCCTGCCGATTATCTGCCCGCGCTGCAGCGCGAACTCGTCGCCGTGATTTCCAAGTACGTGAAGATTTCCGACGACGATATCCGTGTCAGCCTCGAGCGGCAAGACGATCTCGAAGTGCTCGAGGTCAAAATCGAAATCCCGCAAGCCTGAAAAGGCAACGCATCCGCGCCTACTCAGGCGCGCGAATCTCACCCTCCATCTCGTTCATCGTCGCGGCGCCTCGTTCGGCGCCGCGGCGTTGTCGTCGTCTTTGTCTTCGTCGTCCGCGCGCTCGTCTTTGAACAGCGGAGTCTACCGCGCGAGTGTCGCCTCGCACCGCCCGCGCTCGAGCCGTGAATGGATCAAATTAGATTACGAGCCTGTTAAAACTGTGGCCGGATATTGCGGGGGGCACCGCGCCTCGGCCGCGCAGCAACGGGCCGGCTACGCCCGCGGTAATGGTTGTAATACGCGCCGCTCGACGCTTACAAATTTGCAACGCCCAATGACCCTGCCGTGCTGTTCAATCGCACTCATTCGACGGATTGTCGAATCGATGAACAACGAGGTAGGAGAACAAAATGAAACGCTCGACAGGACTTTTGATAGCAGGCACGCTGGCAGCGTTATTGCTCGGGGGGTGTGTGATCGCGCCGGCACCCGGCTATTACGGGTACTACGGCGGATATCACCACGGCTACTACTACGACCGCTAAAACGACCGCCGAACCGACGGAAGGTCGAATTCGGCCGCAGGCGCAGATCGATTCAGCCGTTTAGGCCAGCAGCGTTTCCAGCGCAATGACCGCAGCGAACGCAGCAGCGTTCGCGAGCACGGCTTCGAGGACAATCCCAAGCCAAGTTTTTGGGCGGAACCGTATGGCAAGCAACAGCGCTAGCAGCAGGGCGAGCGCAAGGATGGCTACGACGTCGGCGTTGTCGATCCGGATGCTCATCGTCATCTCCACTGAAGATATGCGCAAAATGACGTCAAACAGTGCATGAACGCAGTATAGGCGCGTGGAATGCGCGGGCAAGCCAGTAAAAATCCCGATGCTTTCGTCGCTTGCAACCTGAGCGCTGCCTAAATATGGGATGAAATACGCGCAAGCGAGGAATTTTTCGCGGGCCGGTTGCACCAACCGACTTGGGCCGAGAGAGGGGCCGTACCACAAGGGGTGCCGTCAATGAGTTCGTCCGCCGGACGCTCGATCGAAGTGGATTTGCTGCGCGGCCTCGTGCTGATCGCGATCGCTATCGATCATATTTCCGTGAGCGTGCTGTCGCACGCCATGCTGCACAACTACGCCTATTGCGATGCGGCCGAGGTGTTCGTGTTCCTGGGCGGCTATGCTTCCGCTGCGGGCTATACCAGCCTCGCGGTGCACCGCGGCGAGCGGGCTGCGCGTCACCGTTTCGTTAGGCGCGCGTGGGAAATCTATCGCGCTTACTTGCTGACGGCGGCATTGATGCTCGGTTGCGGCGCGCTGGTCGCGAGATTGCCGATCGCCTCGGAGCTAGTCTCGGAAACGGGATGGATCGGTTTCGCCCACCAGCCCATCCGAGGCATCGTCGAAATCGCCGCGCTACGCCGCCAGCCGTTTCTTTCGGCCGTGCTGCCGATGTACATGCTGTACGCCCTGAGCGTGTCGTTCGTGGTGCCGTTCGCGCGACGTAAGCCGGTTCTGTCCTTTGCGGGTAGCCTCGTCGTCTGGCTCGCCGCTCCGTGGCTGGCGGGCATGTTGCCCGGCGTCGCCGATTGGCCGTTCAACCCCTTCGCCTGGCAATTGCTCTTTATGCTCGGCGTGCTCTGCCGACTTCATCCTGTGCCTGTGCAGATGCAAACGTCGAACGTTGGCCGAGCGCTCACCGGCGCCGCCTTTGCGCTGGCGCTGACCTTCATGTTCGTGAAGGTGTGCATCGAGACGCATCCGTCGCCGGGCTATATGAAGCAGAACTTGGCCAGCGTGCGGATCGTCAGTTTCCTTGCGCTCGCTTGGTTGTGCGCGCAAGCGGTTCGGCTCGGTTGGATCAAGACATTGGCGGAGCGGCTGCCCGCCGTCGTGACGGTGGGCCAACAAGGGCTCGTGTGTTTCGTCGGCGGAACAGTGGTGTCGATCGTCGTCGATTCGGCCGTCCGGCTCGCGCACGTCGATACGAATTGGTTCGGTCGAATCTTCGGCGATATCGTTGCCGTAGCGGCGCTGCTGGCCTTGGCGCGCATTGCGGCGGATCGGCGCGCCAGGCGTGCGGGACGCCCCAGCGCCGGGGGTATGGCGCCGGCGGCGCGGCTCGCCCGTCTGACCCTGGACGGACGGCCGCCTCGGGACGGGCGCGGCCGGTAATCGATCAGGAAAACGAAACGTCGCGCGTTTCGCGCATCGCGAGCACGGCGATGAGGCTGACGGCCGCCGCCACCGACACATAGCCGCCCACCCACGCCAATCCTCCGCGGGCCGCCAGTAGCTGAGCGATGTAGGGCGCGACCGATGCGCCGAGGATGCCCCCCAAGTTGTAGCTCACGCCGGCACCCGTATAGCGCACGGCGGTCGGAAACAATTCGGGCAGCAGGGCGCCCATCGGCGCGAATGTCACGCCCATGAGGAACAGCTCGATCGTCAGGAACAGCGTGATCAATACCGGCGAGCCGCTGCCGACGAGCGGCGCCATCAAGAAGCCCGACGCGATCGCGGCGATCGCGCCGGCGATCAGCACGGGACGGCGCCCAAAGCGATCGCTGGCCCAAGCGGCGAGCGGCGTGGCCAGCGCCATGAACAGCACGGCGAAGCAGAGCATGCCGAGGAAGCTTTGCCGCGGGATATGCAGCGTCGAGACGCCGTACGAGAGCGTGAATACGGTCGAAATATAAAACAGCGTGTAGCAGACCACCATCGCGAACGAACCCGCGAGCGTGGCACGGCCATGATTCGCGACTAGCGAGGCGAGGGGCACCCGCACGCGCTCGGCGCGCTCGATCGCGGCGCGGAAGGCGGGCGTTTCGGCAATTTTCAGCCGCACGTACAAACCGAGCGCGACGAGTACCGCGCTGGCGATGAACGGCACGCGCCAGCCCCAAGCCCGGAATTGCGCGTCGGATAGCCCGAGCGCGAGCGCGAAAAACAAGCCGTTCGAAGCGAGGAACCCCACCGACGGCCCGAGCTGCGGAAACATGCCGAACCAGCCGCGGCGGCCGGCGGGCGCATTCTCCGTGGCGAGCAGTGCGGCGCCGCCCCATTCGCCCCCGAGCCCGATGCCTTGCCCGAAGCGCAAGATGCACAGCAGCACCGGCGCCCACGAGCCGAGCGTGTCGTAGCCGGGCAGAAAACCGATGAGCGTAGTGGACAGGCCCATGACGAGCAGCGAGGCGACGAGTGTGGACTTGCGGCCGATGCGATCGCCGAAATGGCCGAACAGAAACGAGCCGATCGGACGTGCGACGAACGCGATGCCGAACGTCACGAAGGCCGACAACGCCTGAGCGGTTGTCGAGCCGTGCGGAAAAAATACGGGGCCGATGACGAGCGCCGCGGCGGTCGCATAAACGTAAAAGTCGTAGAACTCGATCGCGGTGCCGATGAAGCTGGCGAACACCACGCGGGCAGGACTCGATACGGTCGCCGTGTCGGACACGGAGGTCGCGGCGGGCGAGGACGGCGAAGCGGACATAAAGGGGTCTCCAGTGGTTGTAACCGCGGCATGGCCGTGCGTGCGCATCGGCGATGGCCGTGATTGGCATCCGCGCAGCGGCGAGGCGCAGCGACACCAAGTACGAGCGCACGATTGCACGACTGTACGCATGAAAGCATGCGCGGAGTATGCACACAGCGGGAAAAAGCGGAAATGCGATTCGACCGGCAAGCCGCGCGAATGGGCGGGCGAGACGGCGTCGGGTTCGCGGGCGCCCGGCTGGATAAGCGGGCGTCGCGGAACCGGACCGGAGAACCCGGCCGCGCGGTGCGGAAAATTATAACGAGCGTGCGCGCCGGCCGGCAATGACGAGGGAAGGCGGCGTCGAGGTTAGTCGAACGTCACCGCTTGCGGCGCCGCGAACTCGCGCAGTTGGAATTTGCCGTCGTCGTTGAAGAGCCAGTCTTCCATTATTTCGACTCGGCCGTGGCGATCGAGCAGTTTGGCGGGGGGCGCGGGGAGCGGCGATGCGCGGCGCAACGAGGCGAGCGCGGTCGCTTCGGCCTCGTCGTCGCCGTTCGTGCGATAGACGGCCGAGTGCACAAGTTTGCCGTCGCGATCGACGGTGAATGCCACGACGACGAGCGAACGCAGCATCGCTTGCGGACGTTGACGTTCGACATACGACGGACTGCGTTCGACGATCCGTTGCGCGATCGCCGCGCGATATTGATCGAGCGTGACGCTGTTGACGGCCGAGGGCGGCGGGAGCGTGCCCGCGGCAGGCCGCGTTGGCGGCGTAAAGGTACAGCCTGAGGCGATCAGCAATGCGCCGAGTAGAGCGAGTCTGCCGAGTCCGCAGGCGCGTAATGCGGGGCAGCGCACGAGATCGTGTGTCATGGCGGGGCCGATGTGACGGGCGCGCTAAATCGAGCGCGAGGCGATATGCATCAGCGTAGTCAATGGCGGGCGTATGTGCATCCCGATTCGCGTATCGAACGTGCGTGTGCCCACAGCCGTGGTTGTTGGGGGGGATGGCATGCCGCGGATGCCAGAATGTCTGCATCCGTTTCAGAAATCGGCGGGGCGCTAGGGCCAGGCCGCTGCACGCCTCTGGGGCGTTGTGGATGCGCGGCGCCCTCCGTTCGATGCGGGTTGGCGCAGGTAATACAGGGTCGATGCACGATTAACGCGGTCAATGCACGATCAGCGATTCAGCCCAAGCGTGAGTGCCCATATTGCCGGAGCCTTCGAGCATCCAACCGTAGTCGCCGTAGCCCGCACCTTCGCCGGGCCAGGGATTCATGAAGTAAAGCGCGTTAGCCTGAGCGTCGTAGCCGTCCACCACGATGAAGTGACCGCCGCCGTCCGGCCAGGTCCAAAGGACGATGATGGGGTCGCCCGCGTCGACGCTCCTGCTGGCCAGGCCGAACGAGACCGGGCCGTCGTAGTACTGCGTGTCGCGCCGGCCGAGCGACCAGAGGATGCCGCTGATACCGGTTGTGCCGATGATCGTGTTCGGCGAATTGGCGTTGTCGTTCCAGTCGAACGGCGCGCTTGTGCAGGCATAGCCGATTGAGTCGACCCAATCGGCGATGCCGCACTGCGTGTTCGAGATGCCGCGATAGGTGAGGACGGCGTTGGCATCGGCCGCCCAGCACCATTCGCTATGTTGCTGGGTGACGTGCGGCAGGTCGATTTGCTGTGCGCTAGCCGTGATGAGCGCGGGGGCTGCGACGAAGATGAGATCGCTCAGCAGCCGAGCGACGAAGCGAGTCTTCACGATGATCTCCACGGTAGGCGTTAATGTGCGACGCGCGGATCGCGCAGGCCGCGCCGCACGCTGCGGCGTAGCGCATCGTCGATTTGCGCTTCGGATAGAGCGGGTCCCGCCCCGGCGGCGCCGGTTGCTTGCGCTGAGAGGGCGGCGCGCGCGCTAAGGAGCGGCACATAGACGGGCGCATTCGATACATCGGTCGTACCGGGCGGGGAGACTTGAATGAAATCGGCGACGGCTTGTCGGCTTCGGACGAAGCGCAGGCGGGCGCCCGGCGCCTGCTGCGCGTAGGCGGCGGCAATCGACGCGATTTCGGCGGCGAGTTCGCTGGCACCGGCTTCGACCATCGTCCACTTGCCGCCGATACGGGCGACGGTGATCAGTCCGATACCTCTGCCGTTCTGGACGACCAGGAATCGCCATTCGCCGCTGCCGTACAGGCTCTCCCCGAGATGTTTGCCCGAGAGCAGTAACTTCGGATCGACGAGGTAGGTTTCGAACCCGTCGCCGAGCTTCGCTCCGTAAAGCCCTTGCGCGCCGGCGATAGCGAAGATGCGGTTCGGCTGGAAGGCCGATGCCGAAGCGTGCGAGCGCTCGACCAGGGCGGCCAACCCCGCTTTGGCCGCCTCGCGCTGCGCGGAGCCGTGGGCTGGCAAAAGCGCGCCAGGCGTCGATGCTGGGGTGGGGGCGGGATTCGATTCGGCCAGCGCGCGCGAGGAGAGGGATGGCGCGGCGGCAAGCAGACAAAGCACGGCCACCGGCAATCGACGATTTCGCATGATGTACTCCTAACGAGACGCGGATGCTTGAGCGATCGATGCGCAGCCGTCGTGCATTGCAATCTCATATACGGAGAAAAACACTAGGCGGCTCTTTTGTAAAGCCGTTAATTATTCGGTAATCTTTTCTTGGGTTGGTCACACATCCATTTAATCGAAGGCCGTCAATAATGATGCTCGCGACGCTTGATTCGACCAGGCACCAAAATGCAGAGAATGCGGCCGACGATCCAACGGAGCGGGCCGCGTCGCGGTTGCGCGACGCCGTGACCTTGCCCGATTGGTTCGACGCGCTGACGAGCGCGGCCCGCAGCCACGGTTTCGACTACACGACCTTCGTGCTGTTGCCGGGCGCCGGCCTGCATTGCGACGATGCGTTCGTCCGCAGCAACTGCGCACCTAGCCTCGCGCGGCTTTATCGAAATGGGAAATCGGCCGGCACCTGCCCCTTGCTCGGCTATGCACTCGCGCATGCGAGCCCTATCTTATGGGGCGAAGCATGGTATGCGAAGCCGTCCGAACGGCCGCTTTACGAGCAACTGCATGGGGGCGGATTGCGTTGGGGCGTGCTACTGCCGCTACACGGGCCGAGGTGCCGAACCGGCATGCTCAACTTCGCGAGCGGCGTTGACGCGACGACAGCCAAGCGGCGGGCGAGTAGTCAGTTGGCGCTGCTCGGCTGGATACGGGATATCGCGATGGAGACGGCGCAGCCGCATGTCGAACGGTATTTTGCATCGATATTGCCGAAATTCACTCCGCGTGAATCGGAAATTATGAAATGGTGGGTTTTTGGGAAGACTGCGTCAGAAATCGCATTGATTCTTGATTGCTCGCAATCTGCGATTAACTTCCATTTGTCGAATATTCGAACAAAACTGGGCGTGAATACGAGTCGTGCCGCGGGAGTCAAGGCGATCGAATTGGGGCTGTTGACGTAGTGAAACGGTGCGCTGGCTGGCCTGCCCTCCGGGGCTTGGTTGCGGTGGGGCAGGCGGTGCGGGAGAGCGAGATTAGGCGTCTATGAACGTCATGTCCATCGACCACGGCGTTTGGTTCGTCACCGAATATCGAGTGGACGGCGAGCCCAGGACGTATTCATCGGTCACAGCCAGCAACCCCGTCTCGGCGTGATGCCCGATCGTCGATTGGTAGCCGCCCGCTTTTCCGCGGTCGAAGTCCTTCGTATCGGCGAAGACCACGCCCATTAGGCTTTCGTCCGGGGTTCGATCCGCGCCCAGGCGAATGCCTATGCTCGTGTCCGCGCCAGGTGCCAGGCAGCGCGTCCGCGTGGATGCGCGGCCGCCCATCAGCAGCACTTGATCATCCCAATTCGGATCGCGAGCGATGCAGACCGGGATCGTGGCGTGGTTCGCCACGCGGATGATAGGGTCGGTCATGGGTGTTTCTCCTTTGGGTGAGGGACCGCCGCGCGGGTGACGGTTTCCGCAGTTGCGGCGTCACGCCGGTCGAGGGAGGGTGCGCGGGAGTTGATCGTCGCTCCAATAGCGCCGGCGTGGCGCGTTCGCCAGGAAGATTCAGACCGCTGCGCGGTGGTCACTTTTCTTTGTCCCCCAAGGGGATTTCCTTCGGGGCATCTTCCAAAGAAAAGTAACCAAAAGAAAGGCGCGTCCTTGGGCGGACAGCAAAGGTGGCCTACTCTCGCCGCCTCGCTTACAGTCAGGTCGCAATTTCTCTTTTTTTTGCCGGTTTCTGCGCGATTCGTTTTGCGTGGGCCAGCGTGCGCACAATGTCCGCGTACGCGCGGTCGCGCGTCTCTGCATCCGGCGCCCGCAATGCATACGACGGATGCCACGTCGCAAGGATGGTGCGCCCACCATGGCGCGTCGTTTTTCCAAAGTGGTCCCGTAACCGCGCATGCGCATCTTCCAACACCGCTTTCAGCGCAGTCGAGCCAAGCGCCACGACAACAATCGGCGATACCCGCGCCAACTCGCGCTCAAGCCAGTAACGGCACGCATCGACTTCCCGTTGCGCCGGCGTCTTGTGCATGCGGCGCTTGCCGCGCGGCTCCCACTTGAAATGTTTGACCGCGTTCGTGACGAATACATCACTTCGCGTTACGCCAGCTTCTCGTAGCGCGTCGTCCAACAAGCGTCCCGCAGGCCCGACGAAAGGCTCGCCCGCGCGATCTTCACTATCGCCAGGCTGCTCGCCAACCATCATGATCGGCGCGTGAGCCGGCCCCACACCCGGGACGCCTTGCGTCGCATCCCGCCAAAGCACACAGCGTCGACACTCGTCCAGCGTCCGCGGTTGCTGCGTCGGATCGGTTTCGGCATCGGCGTTCGCTTTCGACGCCGCTCTACGTTCGGTGGCCATGGTCAATGTTCGATGCGCCGTTCCGTCGTCGTTGTGGCCCAAGCAACGCCACCGCGCGTCTAGAAAACAGGCGCAAGCATCCCCCATGCCACTCGCGCCGCTGCTGTCGGCAATGATCTCGGTTCACGACGGCATCCGAAAGCGTTTGCAGCAAGAAACGCTTCCTCGGGCGCCGAGCGGTTGCGGTTGGCTCGAGCGCTGCACGGCAGTCGACATACGCGGCTCGGTAGCACGCCACGGACGGACGCACCCGAATTGGTCCTGGCGGTGTGCCTCAGAAGCGTTCCGGTGGTCTGCGGTCGACGAGTTCCCGCGGGATCGTTTCCGGCAACGTAAACGCCGTGTGCGGGAGCGCATCGAGCAGGCCGTCGTAGTGGGTGTCGGCCTCGCTAGTGAACAGGCCATCCAGATAGTCGAACGTCAGCATCGGCACGAGGGCGCGCAAGGCTGCTCCTGCGTCTGCCTGGGGGCCGGAGTCGATGGCGTCGACATCCAGTTTGATCTGGCAGCCGCCATCGACTAAGCAAACCACTTCGCCGATATCGATCAATTTGCCGGCCGGATTTTGCGCGATCACACGGGAGCCGGCGGCGAACAGGCGAAAAGGGCGGTCCAATTGAGGGGGAGCAGAATCCGATTCCTGCGCCATGTCGATTTCTCCGAAGTACATTGCTAGCGAGCCCAGCAGCGGGAGCGGGGCGGTTCGGAAGAAAACGGCGCAACGTTCGTGCCGACGAGAGGCGGCTAGACGAAGGGCGGGCGCAACAGCGATTCTGTTCCTCGATGGCCGGGTCGCCCGCGCCGATAGCCGATAGCGTCGTGCAAATCGCCGCCGGTTATTCGTCGGCTTGTCCCCAAAGCGCGCGAATCGCCGCGATACCCTGTGCTCCCGCTTGGCGCGCTTGCGGCAGCGTATCCAGTGTCATTCCACCCAGGGCATAGACGGGAATGTCGGTGAGCGCCACGAGTTCGCGAAAGCGCGGCCAGCCCAGCGGCTCGGCAGCCGCGTGAGTGGCCGTCGGCAGCACCGGCGAAATGGTGAGCAAGTCAGCGCCTATTTCGCTTGCATGCAGCACCTGATCCTCATCGTGGCAGGCCGCCGACACCAGCAGTTCGGTAGGCAACGGCCTCGTTACGCACCCCATCAATCGAGTGCTGGTGAGATGTATCCCATCGGCTCCAACCGTATGCACGATATCCACCGGCGCGTTCAACAGCAATCGCGCTTCGTGACGCCGGCAGCAGGCCAGTGCCTCCTGCGCCAACCGCGCATAGTCCGGCGCGCTGAGCGTTTTGGCGCGAAGCTGCACTAAGCGGACACCACCGTCCAACGCGCGCGACAGTCGTGCGATAAACGCACTGAAAGGCTCATCCGCCCGGGGTTCCGGTGTGACGAGATAGGTGTGTGGGAGATCAGGCGGGCCGGTCATTGAAGCTCCGTGGCAATCAATACGGAAGCGAGGATGACACACGTTGTGGACAGCAGGTAAACGCTCGCCGCGCTAGCCCGGTGAAAAACGGGTTTTGG
The DNA here is from genome assembly GCA_963838695.1 of uncultured beta proteobacterium. GTDB lineage: Bacteria > Pseudomonadota > Gammaproteobacteria > Burkholderiales > Burkholderiaceae > Trinickia. Next base: position 24,677 of record CAWIRZ010000023.1, read on the forward strand.
CGATTATCGAGGCTGAAGGGAGGGTGCGACACTGAAGAGGCTTTCCATAGAAGCGAACTGGTGGAGCAGCGCCGCCCGATGATGGAAGCGCGGGCGGCGCATATCTGTTCTGTGCTTGGGTAAATGTGGCAGCGTGGGTCGAGAGCAGGTGCTGGCAGAACGGCCCAGCTGCGCCTCCGTTCAATTGTCGTCGAGCTTATCTTCAAACAACGGAAAACTAAGGTCGAGGGTAATCAGGTAGCGCTCGTCGTTTGGTCGGTGGTCAGTCCGAAAGCATCGGATATTGAGTGAAACCTGATATTTGTTGTCGGCCTGCCATCGTGTCGTCGGTGCGCTGCACGCCCGAATGACATCGCGCGTCCTCTGGGTGTCTTCGATTGGGCGATTGGTCGAAGAGTGAAACGGTTTCCATCCCCCCCGTCTGAATTGGTTCTGTAGGTCGGTGAGGATAGCCATTGATTCGTCAAGCGGTAGGGTTTCGATTTGCGGCGAAAGACTGACTGACCATACATTGCCATGCTTGTCGTAGCCCACATTAAGGAATTTTGCCGGGGGCGTCGTAAAACCGAATCGCGAGTCTACAAACCTGAATTTTGCCGGACGAAGCACGTAGCCTCCCCAGGCTGCATTTGGCTCGATAGGCGGAAGCGTTGAGCGCGATCGCGTGCGTACCTGTTCGTAAGGTTCGCTAAGCGTAAGAACGACTTCGTCGACAGGCCGTGCCATTGTGACCAGTGCCCATACGGCAACGCAGCCCGCTACGGCGAAAACGAGATATCCGGGCCACCTGATTTTTCGACTCAGCATGCTTACCTCGGATACGCAATAAGATAAAGTGAGTTTTCAACGTCGTATTTTTGAAGCGGATCACGTAACAGTTGGTCGAAACGCTCGGCGGCACGCAGGACAAACGTCATACGTTGCTTGCTGTCCGCCAGATTTGCGAGCGGTTCCTTACTGAAGCTTTCGTTCTTGGCGTTGGCCCCTGTTACCGTACACTGATTCGCGAAGGCAAGCTGGATTTCCCGCGCCGATCCGGTCGGAAAGTTCAGCACCCACGCTAACTGATTGGCCCGCATCAACATGGAAAACGTGGCGTCGTTGTACATGGCTGCTTGCAAAATATTTAGTTGTTCATGGAGTGCAAGTTTTTCGACCCCAGTCGAAATATCACCGCTGTCAATCGCGGAAAAGGCGTGCAAAATTTCTGGTTTGGTTTCGGCAAAAAGAACACGATCCGCGATTGGCCACAGAGGCCGCCCCACGTAATGCTTGTCGTTCTGGTAGGCATCTTTAAAATCGCTGCAACCCGAATTTCTTGTAAAACATGTGTAACGGCCACACGTCAAGAAACAAGGCCGTGTTGCCTTTCGCCAGCATCTCGTGGACCTTGCGTGCGCCTTCGCCCGACGCCTGATCCGGTATCGGCATACGCGGTGATGCGTAGGGCGATAGGCGTTCAAGTGGCGAGCTGCTTTTGTTCCATTGCTGGTAGGCGTTGCGTTGTCGGTTTGATGTGCCGATCATCTCGGCGGCGTTGAGCAGGCCGCAGCCAACCTGTTTGGATGCGAATGCAGCCAGCCCCGCCCACTGGAACCGGTGATCGCCCAGCCACAATTCCGCGTAGGCCGCGTTGATACGCCGATTACGCGCAACCGGATCGGCAACGGACACGATAGCCTCGGCCTTCTTCTGATAGAAGCGCCAGCAGTCGATACAGTCCTGCTTGTCGTCTTCCGTCCGCTTCTTGGCGGCGGCGTCCTCTTTCCAGTTCGGGTAACAAACGGGGCACCTTGGGTTATTGCACTTTCGCATGAGTTCTGCTCGGTGTGATCTGCTTCGTTTTTGTTTGTGTACGGCACGCCCAGAAAGTTGACTGCATTGGGCATCGAGCAGTCTTTCCCGGCGTGGGGTAAACGTCAGCAGATTGCAGAGCGCCCGTGTTTTTGGGATATTCAGCGCCAATAAAAAACCAACCCTCGCGGGCTGGCTGTTGAGTTTTCTCCCATGAACCCTACAGTCGACGCCACAGCCGGATGTGGCCACTTCTCGTATAGATTACATGCAGTTTCACAAGCTTCTCGATAAAGACTCGGCCGGAGTCTTTCTAAACTGGCCACGGAGCAGCAACTCCAATGCTCCATTGTTTTTGCTCCCTCGAACAATTCGGATGATCGCCCAAAAAATGGCGGCAGTCACAAGAAGCAGAGTGACGAACCTAGGCAAATGAAAAACAGCAGCTGCAAACATGGCCAGCAGGATCAGGACCGGTATTGCGAGCACGGAATCGTAGACCGTATGATCGCTGGTTATAAATTCGCCGGATTCTGGATCAATCCAGGCGACGAGCGATCTCTTGTCCGAGTTTTGAAACGCACCTACGGTATCAGTGCCGGAAGCCGGCTTTATTATCCCCCGCACGTCGAGCGTGTAGATCGTCAGGCCATCTATGTGAATGCTTAGCGACGTGGTGTCACGCGTATGGCAGCGGTAGTAAATTTCGAAACTGCCTATTGGCATAATTTTGAGCGCGCCCGCTTCTATCATCTGATTCCCTCGTAGCACCCAGTTCGCCAGCCTATTTCTTCAGCAACGCACCATAGTAGTCGGCAACATTATCTTCGGAACCCTCTGTAATCCGTTTGAACGCCCGTGCCCACGGCCAGAAGTTCACCCCTGAGACGGTCTGCAGCCCGGGAAAGCGATTTTCGCCGATTCTGATGATACCCCATTTGCCTCCATGGTTACGGCGATACACCTCGCCCACGTAACTTCCAAAGCCCTTTGCAAACGACATGACTTGCTCATCAGTCGGCTTGGGGGCGGTATTGGCGTACGATGTGGGCCGGCCCCGGCGAAAACCGGTCACGAGGTAACGCTTAAACTTTGAGGTAGTCTTCCGCCTATGTTTAAGCCTAGCGCCAATGTAGAACCCATCGAGGTTCTGACCCAGCCGGAACAACGCCGGCGCCGCTCCGTCGAGGAGAAGCTCGCGATAGTGCGCGAGACCTTTGAGCCCGGAGCGAGCGTTTCCGGGGTAGCCCTGTGTCCATCAAGTACAGCGTCAACAATACGGTGGCCGGAGGACCATCGACGAGCCGCGAGCTGGTGACCACGAACTGTGAGCCAGGAACGCAAACTGGTGGGCTGTTTTGACCTAGTGGCGCGACCGGTTTGCTATGCTCTCGCTCCTAAGATCAATAACACCGAGGGCAAAGTAAGGATGCCAGCAGACTGTACGTTTTCGCTGAACGGTCAGCCAGTCAGCACGCTAATCTGCAACGGTCAGCGCTTCCCTGCGTTTTCAGGGGACGTGGGCCACGAGAACAAGCCGGAAGACACGGTGCTTGCAAAGGCCGGTCCAATCCCCAAGGGCCGCTACTATATTGTTGCACGCCAGAGCGGTGGGCGGCTCGGGTGGCTGTGGGACCCGATCAAGGACGAGTTTAGTAACTCGCACCGACATGAATGGTTTGCTCTTCATCCCGTTACCCGGCCGTTAGACGACTGGGTAATGGTCGACCGTGTGCGTCGCGACGGGTTCCGGCTCCATCCCGCTGGTCGTGAGCGCCTTAGCGAAGGATGCATTACGCTGACGGAGCAGTGGCGATTCAATGCGCTTCATACGCTATTGCTTTCGCTCCCGCCGGCCTATATCCCGAATACGAAGGTCCGGTACTACGGCGTGGTGGAGGTCCAATGAAGTTTGTATTGCGTACAGCCTTCGTGGCTGCGCTTACATACGTCTACCTGCGCCTCATCTACCTGTCGGACTGGATCGACGAGGTGCGGCGGAGCCCGGTTGGCCAGAAGGCATATTTCTTCCTTGCCAGTCTTTTTAATGCTCAGAACGCCGACGAGGGCGAGACGTTACTGCTCTTGGTCTATTTAGTCGGCGCGCTGGCGGCGGCCTGTCTTACGGTATGGGCGATCTATCGATTTGTCGTACGGCCGATCCGTGGCCGGCAACGGAAGGCATCGTAGCCTGCCGACGGCGATCCGCAAGCCGCCTTCGGGCGGCTTTTTACTGAGCGCCACGGTGACATATCAGGTGCGAAAGCTGCGAGCGGACGGGTGACAAACAGCGCGCCAACCGGTGAGAAAATGCGCGCGACGCTACACTTCGGCGGGCCCCAATCGTTGGCTCGGTCTTTTGACGGGTACAAACAAAAAACGGGCCGAGAGGCCCGTATTCATTGACGTTCTGGCGGAGGGCGTGGGATTCGAACCCACGAAGGCCGTAAAGCCTTGCCGGTTTTCAAGACCGGTGCATTCAACCGCTCTGCCAGCCCTCCGAGAGGCGGGATTGTAACCCAAAACTCGCCCGAAACGAGGCGCGGCGCCCATCCGCGTGCGCATCCTCTCGTCGATGGTGCCAATCCCCATCCCTCATTCGTTCAAAAACAGTCCCTGCAGATCGTTCAAGAAGCGCTGGCCCAGCGGGGTAGGCGCGATCTTTTCATGCGTGCGCTCGATCAACCCGCGCCGCTCGGCCTCCTGCAAAGCAGGTTCGATCGAGGTCATCGTCAGCCCCGTCCGCTCGATGAATCGATGCACGGGAAATCCCTCGACGAGACGTAAGGCGTTGAGCATGAATTCGAACGGAAGGTCGTGCGTCGATACTTCGTGCTCTTCCTGAATCGGCGCCCCCGCACGCGCCTGCTCGATGAACGTCGCGGGATGCTTGTATCGCGCCTGCCGCACGATCCGATGGGCGAACGATAGCTTCGAATGCGCGCCGGCGCCAATGCCGAGGTAGTCGCCGAAACGCCAGTAGTTCAGGTTGTGTTTGCACTGGTGATTCGGCTTGGCGTAAGCAGAGACTTCATACCGCCCATAGCCGGCCTGCGCCGTACGCTCATGAATCCACTCCTGCATGTCCGCGGATGCGTCGTCGTCCGGCAGCGCCGGCGGGAACTTGGCGAACATCGTATTCGGTTCGAGCGTGAGGTGATAAAGCGATAAATGAGGCGGCGCGAAGGAGAGGGCCGTCTCGATATCGGCGCGGCATTCGTCCAAGGTTTGTTGCGGAAGCGCAAACATCAGATCGAGATTGAAGTTCTCGAAGTGGCGCGCGGCAATCTCGACCGCTCGACGCGCATCGAGCATGTCGTGAATGCGCCCCAATGCCTTCAAATGCGCCTCGTTGAAGCTCTGGATGCCGACCGACAGGCGATTCACGCCGCTCGCGCGAAATTGCGCGAATTTCTCGGCTTCGAATGTGCCCGGGTTGGCCTCCATCGTAATCTCAGCGTCGGCATCGAGCGGCAGCAGCGCGCGCACGTCCGAGAGCAAGCGGTCCAGTCCCTTCGCCGACAGCAAGCTCGGTGTGCCGCCGCCGATAAATATCGTATGCACTTGCCGCCCCCAAACAAGCGGCAAGGCTTGCTCGAGATCGGCGCGCAGCGCATCGAGGTAGTCGTCTTCAGGAAACCGCTCGCCCTTCCATTCGTGCGAGTTGAAGTCGCAATACGGGCACTTGCGCACACACCACGGAAAATGGACGTAAAGCGCAAGCGGCGGCAGCGAGCTGAGCCGGATGGCGCCAGGGGCGGTGAACGCCTGGACGACGCCGGCGCGAGTGCCGATCATCGCTCCTCCTTCAGGCGCGCCAGCAGCGCGGCCAGCGCAATCGCGCGATGGCTGCATGCGTTCTTGACCGCAGGCTCGAGCTGCGCGGCAGTCGCGTTCATATCCGGCAACAGGAAGTATGGGTCGTAGCCGAACCCGTTCGCGCCGCGCGGCGCATCCAAGATTTCACCGTGCCAGCGTCCCTCCGCAATGAGCGGTTCGGGATCGTCGGCGTGCCGAACAAGCACCAGCACGCAGAAGTAGTAGCCGCGCCGGTCGCCCTGGCCGCGCAGGCGGTCGACGAGATGTGCATTGTTGGCCGCGTCGCTTTTTTCGCCGCCGGCGCGTTGCGCGTAGCGCGCCGAATACACGCCGGGCTCGCCGCCGAGCGCGCGCACGCACAAGCCGGAATCGTCGGCCAGTGCCGGCAAGCCGGTCAGGCGCGCCGCATGGCGGGCTTTCGCAAGGGCGTTTTCGACGAAGGTGACGTGCGGCTCGTCGGCTTCCGGCACGCCCAATTCACCCTGAGGAACCAGGGCGATGCCCGCGGCGCCGAGCATGGCATCGAATTCGCGCAGTTTGCCGGCGTTGTTCGACGCCAGCACGACGCGCGAGAGCGACGCGCCGCTATAGGGCGCCGCATCGCCCGAATCGTTGCGCACGTGCATGGGGGCAGAGCCGTCCGAGCGTGCGCCGGCGGGTTCACTCATCGCGTACTCCTAGCGCAGACGTGCGCGGTCCATCGGGGTTGCCTTGCAGCGCCGCTTTTTGTTTTTCGACGAGCGTGCGAATGCCCTGCTGCGCGAGGTCGAGCAATGCGTTCATTTCTTCGCGCGAGAACGGTACGCCTTCAGCGGTGCCTTGCACTTCGACGAAACCGCCTTCGCCTGTCATGACGACGTTCATGTCGGTGTCGCAGCGAGAATCTTCGTCGTAATCGAGATCGAGCACGGGCATCCCTTCATAGACGCCGACCGAAATCGCCGCGACATAATCGGTGATCGGCGATTTTGCGATCTTGCCCGCCGCGATCAGCTTGGAGACGGCGTCGTGCGCCGCGACGAAGGCCCCTGTAATGCTCGCGGTACGCGTACCGCCATCGGCCTGAATCACATCGCAATCGATGTGCAGCGTACGGGGCCCCAGTTGCGCGAGATCGAACACGGCGCGCAGCGCACGGCCGATCAGCCGCTGAATTTCCTGGGTGCGCCCCGTTTGCTTGCCGCGTGCCGCTTCGCGATCGTTGCGCGTATGCGTCGCGCGCGGCAGCATGCCGTATTCCGCCGTCAGCCAGCCTTGATTGCGCTCGCGCAGGAACTCGGGCACGCGCTCGGCGATGCTCGCGGTGCAGATGACTTTCGTATCGCCGAACTCGACGAGTACGGACCCTTCGGCATGCTTCGTGTACTGGCGCGTAATGCGCACGTCGCGTAGGGCGTCGGCGGGGCGGCCGCTGGGGCGTTGAACGGTATCGGGCATGGTGAGCGCAGGAGGCGGCGTGACGCCGCATGTAAAAGGGAGGAAAGCGCAATTTTACCGCCTGGAGCGCGATGCATGCGTCGTGCCGGCTGCCGCGCCGTCTAGTCGGGCCTGTTCGGCAAAAATGGGATAATGCCGGTTCAACGCTTTCGCGGCGGGTCGACGCGCGAAGCGGCTCGAACAACCGGCCGGCAACGGCCACAATCGCGAGACGGACGATGATTTACAGCATGACAGGCTACGCGAGCGCCACGCGCGAACTTGCGGCCGCAGGCGGCACCGGAGCCATGAGCGTATCGGTCGAACTGCGCACCGTGAATTCGCGTTTTCTCGACCTGAACTTTCGTATGCCGGAAGAGGCGCGCACTTGCGAGCCGACGCTGCGCGAGATGTTGATGACGAGGCTCTCGCGCGGCAAGGTCGACATCCGCGTGAACTTCCAGCGCAGCGAGCAAACGGCAACGGTGGGCTCGCTTAATCGCGAGGCCCTCGAACAACTGGCCGTGCTCGAGCGCGCGGTGCTCGACGCGTTTCCGGGCAGCGAGCGCATGCGTACGGGCGAGATTCTGCGCTGGCCGGGCGTGTTGGCCGAAACGAACGTCTCGCTCGAGACGCTGCGCGATGCGGTGCTCGCGTGCGGCAAGCAGGCCATCGCGGAACTCGTCGACGTTCGCGCACGAGAGGGCGCTCAATTGGCGACGATGTTGCTCAACAACGTGACGGAGATGGAAGCGATCGTCGCGCGCATCACGCCGCTCGTGCCCGAGCTCATCGCCAAGCATCAGCAAAAGATCGTCGAGCGCTTGCAAGAAGCGCTCGGGTTCGCGGCCCCCGATGCGGCTGCGACGATCGTCTCGCGCGAGGAGATCGCCGAGCGCATTCGCCAAGAAGTGACGATGTACGGGATCAGGATCGACATCGCCGAAGAATTGTCGCGGCTCACTGCGCACTTGAACGAAACGCGTCACGTGATCGAAAAGGGCGGCAAGGTCGGCAAGCGCCTCGACTTCATGATGCAAGAACTCAATCGCGAAGCGAACACGCTCGGTTCGAAGGCGGCCGCCAAGGAACTCGCCGATTCGTCGATGACGCTCAAGCTGCTCATCGAGCAAATGCGCGAGCAAGTGCAGAACCTGGAGTAAAGCAGGGACCATGACCGAATCCACGAACGAATCAACCGCGGTGTCCGCGCCGCGCAATCCCTATGCCGGCGCCTATCCCGGCAATCTGTTCATGGTGGTCGCGCCATCGGGCGCGGGCAAGTCGACGCTCGTCAACGCGCTGCTCGCGCGCGATCCGGCGATCCGCTTGTCGATCTCGTACACGACCCGCAAGCCGCGGCCGGGCGAGCAAGACGGACAGCACTACCGCTTCACGACCGTCGACGATTTCCTCGAACGACACAACCATGGCGAGTTCCTCGAAAGCGCGGAAGTGCACGGCAACTACTATGCGACGTCGCGTCTGTGGATCGAGCAGCAGATGAAGATCGGTCACGACGTCTTGCTCGAAATCGATTGGCAAGGCGCACAGCAAGTGAAGAAGCGCTTCCGCAACGCGGTGGAAATCTTCATCCTGCCGCCGTCGCTCGCGGCGTTGGAAGAGCGCCTGAAAAAGCGCGGCCAGGACGAGCCGAACGTCATCACGCGCAGGCTGCTCGCGGCCGGCAGCGAGATCGCGCATGCGGCCGAATCCGAGTACGTCATCATCAACGAGCACTTCGAACGCGCGCTTTCTGAGCTGCAGTGCGTGGTCGATGCGACGCGTTTGCGCTTCGCCTCGCAATACGCGCGCCATGCCGAGCTTTTCGTCGAGCTCGGCATCCATCTGCCGCACGCCGAGTAAAGACGGGCGCTTGCGCACATAAGGTAGAATGAGCAACATATTGAGAAGGAATTTCGAAACATGGCCCGCATTACCGTCGAAGACTGCCTGAAGCAAATCCCGAATCGTTTTGAGCTGGCGCTTGCCGCGACGTATCGCGCACGTCAGCTCGCACAAGGCCACACGCCGAAGATCGAAAGCCGCGACAAACCCACCGTGATCGCGCTGCGCGAGATCGCGGCCGGCCAGGTCGGTATCGAGATGCTGAAGAAGGTCCCCGTCTAAAGTGTCTGACGCGCTGGGCGCTCTTCGAGTGCCTGGCGCCGTCTCAAGCCATGCCATCTCGCGCATAGCCCGCATAGCGATCGATACCGGAGGCGAAAATGAGCGCTACCCCATCGTCCGCCTCCGCTTCCACCGATGCCGCGCACCTCGAGCACGAGCATGACGTCGAAGCGCCCGGCCCCGCGCGCAAGTACATCGACGCGGTTCTGGAACAATCGTTTCGCCATCTGTTCGGGCCCACCGCCACGCCAGAGCAGCCCCGTCGGCACGACGTCGTTTCGATCGCGAAACTCACGTCGATGCTTGCCGGCTATCTGAGCGTCGAGGAAATCAAAGAGGTCAAGGCCGCGTTCCATTTCGGCGACGAAGCGCACCTCGGCCAGTATCGCCATAGCGGCGAGCCCTACATCACCCATCCGATCGCCGTCGCGGAAACCTGCGCCGATTGGAAGCTCGACGCCCAGGCGATCATGGCGGCGCTGCTGCATGACGTGATGGAAGACCAGGGCGTCACCAAGACGGAGCTTGCAGAACGCTTCGGCCCGCAGGTGGCGGAACTCGTCGACGGCTTGTCGAAGCTCGACAAGATGGAGTTTCGCAATCGCGAGGAAGCGCAGGCGGAAAACTTCCGCAAGATGCTGCTCGCGATGGCGCGCGACGTGCGCGTCATCCTGGTCAAGCTCGCCGATCGGCTGCACAACATGCGCACGCTGGGCGCCGTGCCGGCCGAGAAGCGGCGGCGCATCGCACGCGAGACGCTCGACATCTACGCGCCGATCGCCCACCGGCTCGGCCTGAACAATACTTATCGCGAGCTGCAGGACCTGAGCTTCGCGAATTTCAATCCGCAGCGCTACGCTACCCTCGAAAAGGCGGTCAAAGCGGCCCGCGGCAACCGGCGCGAAGTGGTCGGCAAGATCCTGGAGTCGGTGCAGCGTGCGATCGCCGACGCGCAGCTAGAAGCCGAGGTGACGGGCCGCGAGAAGACGCTTTTCAGCATCTACAAGAAGATGCGAGACAAGCACCTGTCGTTCTCGCAGGTGCTCGACGTCTATGGTTTTCGCGTCGTCGTCGGCAGCGCGCTCGAATGCTATACGTGCATCGGCGTCCTGCACGCGCTGTACAAGCCGGTGCCGGGCAAGTTCAAGGATTACATCGCGATTCCGAAGGTCAACGGCTATCAGTCGCTGCACACGACGCTGGTCGGCCCGTTCGGCGCGCCGATCGAGTTCCAGATCCGCACGCGCAAGATGCACGAGATCGCCGAGGCCGGCGTGGCGGCGCACTGGCTTTACAAGAACGGCGGTGCGGATCTGAACGATGTGCAAAAGCGCGCGCATCAATGGCTGCAGTCGCTGCTCGATATCCAGAGCGAAGCGGGCGATTCGGGCGAGTTCCTCGAGCACGTCAAGATCGACCTGTTCCCGGATGCCGTCTACGTCTTCACGCCGAAGTCGAAGATCATGGCGCTGCCGCGCGGCGCGACGGCGCTCGATTTCGCCTACTCGATCCACACCGACCTCGGCAACCAATGCGTCGCGGTCAAGATCAACAACGAACTGCTGCCGCTGCGCACCGAGCTCAAGAGCGGCGACATCGTCGAAGTGATCACGGCGCCGTACTCGAAGCCGAACCCGGCCTGGCTCGGTTTCGTCCGCACCGGCAAGGCGCGCTCCGCGATTCGCCATTATCTGAAGACGATGCGGTTGAACGAATCGGTTCAGCTCGGCGAGCGGCTGGTCGATCAAAGCCTGAAGGGATACGGGCTCGCGCTCGCCGAGATCGAGCCCGATGTCTGGGATAGGCTCGTGCAATGGACCGGCAACAAGAACCGGCAGGAAATCTTCGCCGATATCGGGCTCGGCCGGCGCGTGGCCGCGGTGATGGCCAAGCGCATCGAGGTACTGGTCAGCGGGCGCGACGGCGACGACGAGCACGGGCGGTCGGATCAAGGGGGCGCCGGCTCGTCGGCACCTCATGCGCCGCCCGTCGTCATTACGGGTACCGAAGGCATGTCGGTGCAATTGTCCGCGTGCTGCCGGCCGATTCCGGGCGACGACATCATGGGCTACATCGGCATCGGGCTCGGGATGGCCATTCATACCACCGACTGCCGGGTGGCGCAGCGTATTCATCGCCGCGACCCAGCCCGTTGGATCGATGTCGCTTGGGCGCCGCAGCCTGGCCGGTTGTTCGATGTCGCCATCAAGGTGCTCGTATGCAACGTGAAGGGGGTATTCGCGCGGGTGGCGGCCGATATCACGTCGGCCGATGCGAACATCGTGCACATTGCGATGGACGAGGATTTGTCCCAAGAATCGACCGTCTTGCGGTTCGTCATTCAGGTGAGCGACCGAATCCATCTTGCCAATGTCATGCGTCGCGTCAGAACGAACCCCGATGTCATGCGGATCGTCCGTGAGCGTCCGAGCGAGGAGGGCCATCATCGCCATGACGGCGGTATGCGCATCGAGCGCGAGCGCGGCGATTATTGAGGGCTGCGCGCGTGGCCGAGCCGCTGCCCAGGGCGGGGGCTCGGGTGATGGGCGCAACGAGAGGCGCAAAGCACAAAGCGCACGCACCAAAGCAAAGGGCCTTCCAAGCGGAAGGCCCTTAACAGGTGGTGCGGCTGGCAGGATTCGAACCCACGACCCCTTGGTTCGTAGCCAAGTACTCTATCCAACTGAGCTACAGCCGCACGTAAAACGTGAAATCGTACTTCGGTGAAACACTTCGGTAAACAAAAGAGCCTTCGGTAAAGAAGGCTCTTGAAAAGAGTGGTGCGGCTGGCAGGATTCGAACCCACGACCCCTTGGTTCGTAGCCAAGTACTCTATCCAACTGAGCTACAGCCGCACGCAGAAGCGAAATTATAGCAAACTTCCGAGAAAAGGGAAGACGTTGTAACGAGTTTCTTCAAACTTTCTAGCGACTGCTTCGATCGTGTAGGCTTGAAGATTCACTGCACGCAGGGATTCGTCCCGATTCGCACCATGAACAAGGCATTTGTCAAAGAGTCGAGCGACGCCGACGACGACGATCTCGATGTCGCCCAGCCGGAGATTCCAGCCGGCACCAAGAACTACATGACGCCCGCGGGTCACAAGCGGATGCGCGACGAGTTGCTTCACCTGATCGACGTGGAGCGCCCGGAGGTCGTCAAGCTCGTTTCCTGGGCGGCGTCGAACGGCGATCGCTCCGAAAACGGCGATTACATCTATGGAAAGCGGCGGTTGCGCGAGATCGACCGGCGCATCCGCTTCCTGACGAAGCGGCTCGACTTGGCGGAAGTGGTCGACGCCAGCCGGCAAGAGAATGTGGACCAAGTGTTCTTCGGTGCAACGATCGAGTACGCGACCGAAGACGGCGAGACGCATACGGTGACGATCGTCGGTGTCGACGAAGTCGATCTCGATCACGGCCACGTGAGTTGGATCTCGCCCATTGCCCGTGCGCTACTCAAGGCGCGGATCGGCGATACCGTCACGCTGCATACGCCTGCCGGGCCCGAGCAGATCGACGTGCTCGACGTGAGGTATCCGGCGGGCGGTTAGGGGCATCCTGGGCGACCGATGCAGAGCGCGGCGGCCGCGGCGGTGGCTCGGCCGCCACGGCATTTCTCCTTCTCCCGCTATGTCGGCAAAACAGCGACAAAAAAGGCGCCGATAGCGGCGCCTTTTTCATGCGATACGCGGCGAACCGGATGCCCGCCGACTGCTCGCCTTAGAAGCGATGGCGCAGGCCGACCGTCGCGGCAACTTGCTTGTTGTTCGACGACGCATTGAGGCCGTTGATGTCTGCGTTGAGCGGCAGCCCCTTGTTGATCGCAAGCTGATAGATGCCTTCGACGTAGACATCCGTGCGCTTGGACAACGCGTAGTCCGCTTGCAGATTGAACTGATTCCACTTCGGATTGACGCCGCCGATCGCACCGTCGGTGTATGTGTAGGCACCGGCCAGGCTGACCGCCGGGGTCAGCGCATAACGCGCATTGAGCTCGTAGTTGTTGAAGCGGCCGGAGCCGCCCGGCAGCGCGAGCGTTGCAGCGGTGCCCGCATTAGCCGCGTTCACGCCGAGCGCGTCGTTCAGGTGCGTCTGCGTAAAGACAAAGCCCGCGGTTGCCGGACCGAACGTATAGTTCAGGCCAGCACCCCAAGTGCGCTGCCGGCTCGCGACAAACGTGGCATCGCCGGCCACCGAGCCGGGCGCCGTCACGGCTTGATTCAGCGCGTTCAGATCGTTGTCGATCTGCAAATAAGCCGCTGCGACGTTCAAGCCCATCCACGTGTATGACGCGCCGACGCTGACCGTGCGGTTATTCGAGAACTGGCCCGCCGTGTTCGAGAAGCCGTACAACGCCCCCAGCTTGAAGCCGCCGTAATTCGCGCTCTGGAAGTGGACCGAGTTGTTGATCCGGAACGAGTTGTCGAGGTTGTCGTTGTCGAACGGGTGGGCGAAGTAGGTGCCGCCGTACTGTGTGCCCGTCAGGGCGAGCGGCCCGAGGTACTGCACGACGTCGTCGTATTGGCGGCCGAGCGTGACGGTACCGAATTGGTCGCTGCTCAAACCGACGAACGCCTGCCGACCGAATTCACGGCCGCCTTGCTTGAGCGTGCCGTTGTTGATGCCGAACCCGTTTTCCAACGTGAAAATGGCTTTCAGGCCGCCACCGAGATCTTCGGCGCCACGCAAGCCCCATCGGCTGCCGTTCACGGCGCCCGTCGATTGTTGCCAGGCATGACCGCCAGCTTGATTGTTCGTATAGGTGATGCCGGCGTCGATGAGACCATACAGCGTCACGCTGCTCTGAGCGTGAGCCATTGTCGCGAATGCGCCAGTGAGGGCGCCGACTAGAAGCGTCTTCTTCATCTTTCACTCCAGTATCAGGAAGTTTTCTTGGCTGTCGCCTGAGGCGTCGGCCCTAGTGCGTTGCGTTTCTGCCGCGCTAGGCCATCCGCACGGCGATGCGGGAAACCACAGCAACAGGTCCGTTTTTCCGAACTGGGTTGAGTGTAAATAGCGTCCGGTTCACACCCGGCTTTCGAAATCCGCAATAAATTATTGAGCGTTCGGAAAAGACGCGGAAAACCTCTGAAACCCTTGATGGGCAAGGGTTTGAGGCATATTAAAGGGGTGCGGAACGAATATCCGAAATTCGCGGCGTTGCGTTTACGAGACGCTGTTTCGGATAATGGGCGGGGGGCGATTTCCGCGGGCGGGATTATTGATGATTTTGAAAAAGAGGTTTGCGCGACGCGGCAACAATCGAGCGGGACTGCAACGATATACTGCCTGTTCTGCTTGCCCAAGCAGACTTTTTCATCAAGGAAAAGACGTCTCCAAACCTTTGTCAGCGCGGCTTTCGGGCCGCGTCTTTTTTGGGCCCTCAGCTGCGCATGCGGCGGCGTCCACGCTGCTTGTCTTCGCCTCGCGGGTAGTCCACTTCGTCGTCGTCCAGCGGCAACGCCCAATCTTCCATCACGTAGTGACGCGCATCCATCGGGGAAGCGAGCAAGTTCTGCCAATGGTCGCCGTGCCACAGCGGATCGAAATCGAGAATCGAAGTGGATCCGCTGTTGGTCAGACTAATAGGTGCCGGTTCGAGGCGAAGCAGACGGAAGAGCCAGGCGCCTATGCGCTTGACAGGAATTGCATGCATGACCGTCTCCAACGAACTCGTCCTAATCATGATCGAACGGAGCGCCCGCCGCGGCAACCGGGAAAAATACTTACCGTAGAAAAATCTTGTTGCAGACAACGAATTTTTTTCCTGTCTGGCCGGTTTTGGATGCGCGTCGCAGGTAATACTGACTTGGCTGGCGCGATTTTCTGCGAGATTACGCACGACGGCGAAGCCGTTTCAGCATTTAATGAAAAAATTCTTGACGAGCGCGCAACGGAACATTTATAAAAGCAGCGCCGGAATCACTCAGTGAACGGCGCCCCGGGAGAGAGACCGAGGTGTCGTTCTTCCGAGGCTGGGCTTCAGGCGGAGGGCGCTGCCCGTCTATTAAAATTTCGAGGGAATCAGTACTATGGAAACCGGTGTCGTAAAATGGTTCAACGATGCTAAAGGCTTTGGCTTCATCACGACCGACAAGGGCAACGAGGACGTGTTTGCGCATTTCTCCGAGATTCAATCGGATGGCTTTAAGTCTCTGAAAGAAAATCAACGCGTTGAGTTCGATGTGAAGACCGGCCCGAAGGGCAAGCAAGCGGCGAACATCCGCCCGCTGTAACACGTTTGTCCCGGCAAGCCGCGCTCGGCCCGTCTTCATGGCGGCCTCGTCGGCGCGGCACGCATCCCTACAAGGGCGCTCAGGTGGTGCATACTTCGTCAATCGAAGCACCTGAGCGCCCTTATTCATGTCAGATTCATCATTGCCGTCTCCATTGATCGATGCGCCGATCGCATTCGTCGATCTAGAAACCACGGGCGGCTCGGTCGCCGAGCACCGGATTACCGAGATCGGCATCGTTCAAGTAGCGCCGGGCGGCGTCTCGCATTGGAGCACGCTCGTCGATCCTCAGCAGTCCATTCCCCCTTTCATTCAGTCGCTTACCGGCATTACCGACGATATGGTGCGAGGCGCGCCGACATTCGCGTCGCTCGCCGGCGAATTGTCTGAGCGGCTGAAGGGCCGGTTGTTTATCGCCCATAACGCGAGTTTCGACCGCGGCTTCTTACGCGGCGAATTCCAGCGCGCCGGCTTAGCCTTCAATCCCGACGTCCTATGCACCGTCAAGCTGTCGCGTGCCCTGTGGCCGCACGAGAAGCGGCACGGGCTCGATGCGCTGATCGAGCGCCACGCGCTCCAGCCGCTGGCGCGCCACCGCGCGTTGGCAGATGCCGATCTGCTCTGGCAGTTCTGGCAGCGGTTGCACGGCGTCTGGGCGCCCGAGATCTTGCGCGCGCAAATCGAGCGTACCGTGCGGCGCTATCGGATCGCCGGCGACATTACCGAGGACGTGATCGATGCGGCACCGGCCGGGCATGGCGTCTACGCGTTCTTCGATGCATCGGACGCGCCGCTTTACGTCGCCCGAAGCGTGCGGCTGCGGCAGCGCGTGCGCACCCACCTGACGGGCGAGCGGCGTTCTGCGCGCGAACTTCGGATCGGCGAACAAGTGCGCCGTGTGAAGTGGCTGGCGACCGGCGGGGAACTTGGCGCGTTATTGACCGAGGCCCAGTGGTTGGCCGCGCTGCGTCCGCTGCACAACCGCCAGCCGCGTGTGGGCCGGGCCGAGTCGCAGGGGGCGCCTTGGCCGTTCGGGGCGGCAATCGTATTTGAAGAGCGCGACGACGCCGCAGCCGGTGAGCCGGTGTTTCATGTGGTCGATCGGTGGTGCTACCTCGGTCCGGCATCGACACTCGAGGCCGCGCAGGCGCTGGCCGCCGCCGGCATCGAGCCGGTGTACGAGCCGTCGACATTCCGTATATTGCAGGCGCATCTGGCCCGCGGGCTTCGTGTGACGACGCTGGAGGCGGTAGGGCGAGAAGAGGTGGCCGGCGTAGGCCCGTGAACCTTAAGCGGGGTTAACCTTCGGCGCCGACGCCGCCGGATGCGCAGACGTGAGCAAGGGCCGTGTTGAGCGCCGATGCGTCGATTGCCCCATAGCGCGTCAGCGCTTTCCAATTCATGACGGCGTGGCCAAGCCGAGTGGGGCAATCGTCGCTATGGCGCGAAGGCTCCACGCGGGCCAGCGCGGTCATCAGCGCTTGTGTCAGGCGATCGAGCTGAGGCCGGGTGCTCGTGGCCAAATCGGGCGCGACGCCGGACGGCGGCGCCGATGTCCGCCAGCGTGCGAACAGGGCGGACTGTACCTGTTTGCTGGCGTCGATTTGATCCTGAAAGAAGGCGCGGGCGAAGACCGGGTCGACACCGGCCCGCTGCGCGCGCCGTTCGACGTCGGCGAGCAACGCCGACTCGCGGGGCGCATCGGTAATCGCGCGATGGTTCGCCCATTTCCATTGGGCGACAGGCTCGGCCAACGCCAACCGCTCCGACGCGAGTGCGACGACGTTGGTCATAGCGGTCTCGTCGCCCTCGGCGCGTGCGCCGACACAGGCCAGCGACAAAGCCAACCACAGCGCTGCGGCAGGTAGCGCCGGGCGGCGCACGCGAGCCGTCATTCGGCGCGGGCTCCGACGCCCACACCGCTCATTCGGATTGGCACGATCTGCGTTGCTCGTCGAAGAACGCACGGACATGCTCGGGCAGTTCGGTTGCCAGAAACTCCACGCCTACCGGTTCCGGATCCGGGCTGGACACTTTCTCGGGGGGCGGAATTCTGGTGGGCTTGGCTTCCATGATTTATCTCCTGGCACGTGACGATTATCCGACGCGGTTCTTGCGAAGTGCCAGCGCCGAATCTTTTTTTAACGCTTTGTTGCATTAACGGCACAGGCGCGGGCTCTTTAAAGAGTGCTCCATGATTCTTTGACGGAAATCAAATCCGGCGCATGCGGTGCAACGCTCGCACTGGGCGCAAGCTTGTGGCGAATTTCGACGGATGTCCGTGTCGAAACGCACGTGAATGCTAGGTTCTCATTGCGCCGCGCGCCGGGACGGGCGATACGCCATGCCGGTATCGATCGAGCGCGAGCTTGAGGCCGGCGACTGAACGTTCGTTCATTAACTTACTTATTCGTTTGTCGATGGCATGCGAGGGGGCATTTCTCTTCTCGTTTTCCCTCGGTTCTACGTGGGCGCAACTCACTCGATTGCGCTAGCGGAACCTAGCGGAGTCGCGCCTTTGCGTGTTGATCGTTACGGTCGAGCGATCGGCCGCCGGGCGCAGGGCGCAGGGGCCGGGAATGGGCGTTCGCGCTATGTCCTTGGCGCCGGCACGTGGATGGGACGATCGAATTCGTCGTTCTTGCTTCGCACGTCGACGTGTCCGTGAATGCGCGCTTGGTGGCCGCGGCCTGCGAAACCTTCCTGCGAGGGCTTATATTTGCCCGAAAGCACGCCCATCCCGAGTGGGCTCCATGGAACGAGGCCCATTGCGAGTTCCGTCGCCAAATCGGCGAATTCCAATTCGGCGTTGCGCTCGATCATCGAGTATTCGAGCTGCATCGCCGCTACCGGCTCGAGCCGTCGAGCGCCCGCATGAGATTCTTCCGATGGTTGCCGCCCGCGTTGGGATTGCCCGCCTGCGCGTTGTAGCTGTATTTGGTCGCGATGACGAGTTGATCGCGCAAGCCGCGCGCTTCCACGAATTTGCCGATGAAGCGCTCGCTGGTGCCTTCTGTATAGAGATCGACGACGTTCTTCGTACATAAAGCAAAAAGCCCAGTCACAAGGACTGGGCTTTTTGCTTGAATCTTGGTGGTGCCGGAAAGAGGAATCGAACCCCCGACCTTCGCATTACGAATGCGCTGCTCTACCGTCTGAGCTATTCCGGCATCAACATCAGAGAAACGCGATTATAGCGACAGGTTTCAGACGTGCGCAAGCCCCTTCGATCATTTTTTTTCTTCGCGGTGATAGCGCGTGACGCGCTCGACCTCGTTCTTCGAGCCGAGGAACACCGCCACGCGCTCGTGCAGGCTCTTCGGCTGGATATCGAGAATGCGCTCGACGCCGTTCGTGGCCGCGCCGCCCGCCTGCTCGACGATAAACGCCATCGGGTTCGCTTCGTACATGAGCCGCAGCTTGCCCGGCTTGTCCGGCGTGCGCTTGTCGGCCGGATACATGAAGATGCCGCCGCGATTCAAGATGCGATGTACGTCCGCCACCATCGAGGCCACCCAGCGCGTGTTGAAATCGGCCTGGCGCGGCCCCGTCGTGCCCGCGAGCAATTCGCCCACATACCGCTGCACGGGTTCGTACCAATGACGTTCGTTCGATGCGTTGATCGCGTATTCGCGCGTGTCCTCGGCAATCAGCAGGTTGTTGTGCGTCAGCACCCATGAGCCCAGCTCGCGGTCGAGCGTGAAGCAATTCACGCCGTTGCCCGTCGTCAGCACCAGCACCGTCTGCGGGCCGTACACGGCATAGCCTGCCGCCACCTGCTGCCGGCCCGGCTGCAGGAACGATTCCTCGGTCGCGTCCTGGCCGTCGGGGCAGCGCAGCACCGAAAAGATCGTGCCGATCGAAACGTTCACGTCGATGTTCGACGAGCCGTCGAGCGGATCGAACACAAGCAGATACTCGCCACGCGGATAGTTCGAGGGAATCGGGAACAGCGTCTCCATTTCCTCCGAGGCCATCGCCGCGAGGTTGCCGCCCCATTCGTTCGCATCGAGCAGGATTTCGTTCGACAGGACGTCCAGCTTCTTCTGCACTTCGCCTTGGACGTTCTCCGTGCCCGCGGTACCGAGCGCTTCGCCAAGCGCACCTTTGCTCACGTGATAGCTGATGAGCTTGCACGCCCGCGCGACCACTTCGATCAGCAGGCGCAGGTCGGCCGGCAGATTGTTCGTTTCTCGCTGCTGCTCGATCAGGTATTTAGTCAGGGTAGTGCGACGTTGCAAGGACATTGCGATGCTCCGAAAGGCATGGGAATGCGACGATTTTAACCGCGGCCCGCTGTGTGGCCTCGCGTTTTTGTAAGCGTCCGTACACCGAACGCTTGTTTGACCGGGGCACGCAGCAAATGGCATGCATAAAAAACGGCGCCCGCGCAATGGCCGGGCGCCGTTCTTATCAAGTAGCCGCTGCACAGGCGCGTTAGGGTGTGCGCCTGGTTCGGCTATCGATTGGCGGCTCGATCAGGCGCTCAGGCAAGCGCCTTTTCGACGATCTCGCGGACGTCGCGCGATTTCACCTGCTGTGCCACGCGCTCCAGCGCTTCGCGCATCCGCTCGCGCAGGGCAGGCGTATAGCGGCGCCAGAGTTCGAGCGAGCGCGCGAGCCGCGCGGCCACTTGCGGGTTCAGTGCGTCGAGCGCAATGACCTGTTCGGCCCAGAACGCGTAGCCCGAACCGTCAGCCGAATGGAACTGGGCCGGGTTCGCCGCGCAGAAGCCGAAGATCAGCGAACGGGCGCGGTTCGGGTTGCGCAGCGTGAACGCGGGATGCGCCATCAGCTTGCGCACGATGTCGATCACGGGATGCTGCGCGCTGCCGCGCTGCGTGGCCTGCAAGGCGAACCACTTGTCGATGACGAGCGGTTCTTTCTCGAAGCGGCGATAGAAATCGTCGAGCGCCGGTTCGGCTACGCTGGGGCCCGCCGTCGCCGAGGCCGCCAGCAGCGCGGCGAGGGCGGCAGCCCGGTCGGTCATGTTGTTCGCGGTGTCGTATTGCGCGTTCGCAAGACGGATCGCGTCCGAGGGATCGTCGGCTTCGGCCAAGTAGGCGAGCGCAAGGTTCTTCAACGCGCGATGGCCGGCCGCTTGCGGCGTCGGCTCGTACGCACCGGGCGTCGTATGGCGTTCGTAGGTCGTGCGCCATTCGGCCTTGAGCGCGTTCGCCAGCCGCTTGCGGGCGAATTGACGCGCGGCATGCACGGCAGCCGGATCCGCCGCCGCCATCTGCTCGGCCAAATACGCCTCCGACGGCAGCATCAAGGCGAGTTCGCGGAATGCCGGCGACAGCGATTCATCGGTCAGGACGCGGCCGAACGCAGCGACGGTGGCATCGTCGAGCGATAGCGGCTGGCCTGCGGCCGCCCGCGCGGCCAGCGCCAGCAACTCGCGCGTGGCCAGGCGCTGGCCCGCTTCCCAGCGGTTGAACGGGTCGCTGTCGTGCGCGAGCAAGAACGCGAGTTCGTCGTTCGTGTAGTCGTACTCGACGATGATAGGCGCCGAGAAGTTGCGTAGCAGCGAGGGCAGCGGCGCTTCGTCGACATCCACGAACGTGAACGTCTGCTCGCGATCCGTGAGTTCGATCACGCGCGTCGTTCCCGTTGCGGCGGCTTCGCCTTCCAGGCGCAGGGCGATGTCCTTGCCGTCGCGCCCGATCAGGCCGATCGCAAACGGAATCAGCAGCGGGCCCGTTTGCGTTTCGCGCGCAGCCGGCGCGACGTCGCCGTAGCCTTGCGCGAGCGTGATGCTGTAGCGCCGCGTGGCGGCGTCGTAGGCCGTGCGTACGGAGACGCGCGGCGTGCCCGCTTGGCTGTACCAGCGCTCGAACTGCGTCAGAGTCGCGCGCCGTTTGCATCGGCCATCGCGTGACGGAAATCGTCGCAGGTGACGGCTTGGCCGTCGTGGCGCTCGAAATACAGATCCATGCCGCGCCGAAAGCCCTCGCGGCCGACCAGCGTCTGATACATCCGCACGACTTCCGCGCCTTTCTCGTAGACGGTCATCGTGTAGAAGTTGTTGATCTCGACGTAGCTTTCGGGCCGCACCGGGTGGGCCATCGGGCCCGCATCCTCGGGGAACTGCATCTGGCGCAGCACGCGCACGTCTTCGATGCGCTTCACCGCGCGCGCCGCTTCGTCGGTCGCGCCGCCTTGCATGTCGGCCGAGAATTCCTGGTCGCGGAATACCGTCAGGCCTTCCTTCAGGCTCAGCTGGAACCAGTCGCGGCAGGTGACGCGGTTGCCCGTCCAGTTGTGGAAGTACTCGTGGCCGACGACGGCCTCGATGTTTCCGAAGTCGGTATCGGTCGCGGTTTCAGGGTTCGCCAGAACGTACTTCGTGTTGAAGATGTTCAGGCCCTTGTTCTCCATCGCGCCCATGTTGAAGTCGCTCACAGCGACGATCATGAAGCGGTCGAGATCGAGTTCGAGCCCGAAGCGCTCTTCGTCCCAGCGAATGGAATGAATGAGCGAATCCATCGCATGGCGCGGTCTTGTCGAGGTCATGCGGCTCGCACCCATACCTGCAGCAGTTTTTCCTTGCCGGAGCCCGTGCGGATGCGTTCTTCGAGCGACACCAGCCGGCCCGCGACGAGCGCGAACAGATAGCTCGGCTTCTTGAACGGGTCTTCCCATTTCGCGAAGTGGCGGCCGTCGGGCAGCTCGCCTTCCTCGATGAGGTTGCCGTTCGAGAGCAGGACCGGGTACGCCGCTTTGTCCGCGCGCAGCGACGACCGTGTAGGTGGCCATGACGTCCGGGCGGTCGAGGAAGTAGGTGATGCGGCGAAAGCCCTCGGCTTCGCACTGCGTGAAGAAGTTGCCGCTCGATACGTACAGTCCGGACAGCGTCGTGTTTGCGCCAGGATTGCACGCGCTTTCGATCGCGAGCGTGAATGTATCGGGTACGTCGTCGATCGTTAGGCCGTGCTCGTGCGTGCGCACGGCGCTCGCCGACAGCGCCTTGCCGTCGATCGCCGCGCCGATGAATTCGAGCCCTTCGCCCATCAGTTCGAGGCGGGCGCTCGATGCGCCCGGTGCCGCGCCGGCATCTGCATTGCGGCGCATCCGCATCGTGTTCTTGACGATCGTGCGCTCGGGTGCAAGATCGAATTCAAGGGCGACGGAATCGATGAGGAAGGCGGGCGCTGCATAGTCGGCCCGGCGGATCACAGCGGGATTGACGGTATCGGACATGGCGGATGGAATGAAAGAAACCGGTTTTGGCTCGCGCGCCCGGGTAGGGGCCCATCGCGAGAGTAGTCGTCCATTGTACAAAGGCGCGGGCATCTATGCCGAAAGGCTCGCCGCTTTGGAGGCCAAACTCGGTCGGCGGTATCATCGATCATTCGCGCACGATGTGCGCGGGGGTTGACAAGCTGTACGGCAGACATCGAGATACGCGAGGACAACAAGATGAAGTGGGAGCGGATTGGGCGGGCGATCCTGCCTGCGGCCGCAGTGGCGACACTGCTACTGTCGGGCTGCACGACTTACGTGTCGACGCAGGTGACGGCGTTCTCCAATTGGAGCGGCAGCGATGCGACGCGCACCTATGCGTTCGCCCGGACGAGCGCGCAGCAAAATAGCATCGAGCAGGCGACTTACGAGCAGTTGGTCGCGAATGAGTTGGACGCCTATGCGTTCCGGCAAGTGCCGAGCGGCAGCGCGCATTACCTCGTGGGCCTGACCTACGACATCCACGGCGATACGGTGACGGTGACTCAGCCTGTTTTCTACGGAAATCCGTGGCCTGGCCCGTACTGGCGCCCGTTTGGCCCTTGGGGGCCGTTCGGGCCGATGCCGCCCGACTACGTGACGCAAAGCTACCCGGTGTTCACGCACACGCTCGGCATCCGCATCACCGATCGGTCGACGGGCAAGGAGGTGTACAACGTGACGGCACGCAATACCGACGAAGAATCGTCGCTCGTGGGTGCGATGCCTTATCTCGTGCGCAGCGCGTTGGCCGATTTCCCGCTTGGCAACGGAACGGTGCGGACGGTGCGCGTGCGTTATGACAAGCGCGGCGTGGGGCTGACGAATGAAGTGCCGGTGCGGCAGCCGACGGCCGCCGTCCCCGCGGGGGCATCGGGCACGAGCGCGACGCCGAAGTAGCGTTCGCTTGCATGTTGGCGCGGCGGCCCGCAGGCGAGACGCCGCGCTATCGCATTGACTGTCACGGCGGCGCCGCCGCGGGCAGCGACGATCAGCCGCCGGCCCGAAGAAATCCGAGCACGCCCAGCACCACGAACAAGACGGCCGCCACGGCGTGCACCGCCTTCGTCGGCAATCTGTGAGCGAAGCGTTCGCCGAGGAAGATCGCGGGCACGTTGGCCAGCATCATCCCGAGCGTGGTGCCCGCGACCACCCCGAAGAAGTCATGAAAGCGTGCGGCCAGCGCGACCGTGGCCAGTTGCGTCTTGTCGCCCATCTCGGCCAGAAAGAATGTGACGACCGTCGTGCCGAATACACCGAGATGGCTGCGGCTGACGCTGGCTTCTTCCGGGTCCAGCTTATCCGGGACGAGTACCCACAATCCCATGACGACGAACGAAACGGCGAGCGCCCAACGCATGATGTCCGGCGTAATCAGGGCGCCCAGCCACGCGCCGATCGCGCCGGCGCAGGCGTGGTTCGCGAGAGTGGCCACCAGTACGCCGAGCATGATCGGGACCGGCTTGCGATAGCGCGCGGCGAGGACGAGCGAAAGCAGTTGCGTCTTGTCGCCGATTTCGGCGAGCGCGACGGCTCCCGTCGAGATCAAAAAGGCTTGTTCCACGTGATGGTCTTCCTCGGGCCGAGATTGAACGAGCGACGACCCTCGGCACCGCCGGGCCCTGAAAGCGGCGGCGCGAGGATCATCGGTCTCGCCAGGCCCAAGGCTGTGTCCGCCATGGCTCGCCTATGAGCCAAGTATGTTGACGGACGCCCCCGCCGGACATGCGTGCTGCGAACGGGACGCCGAGCGGGCAATGCCCATGCGGCGATCGGCGATTCGATCTCCCGGCGTGCAGACGATGCGGCGGGGCGGCTACTCCCCAATGAGGGGCGGATTCTAACATAGGCCGGCTTTCGGTTGGGAGCCGGTACGGCGCGGGTTTCGCCCTCGAGCCGCTCGAGCGCGGCGCGACCCGGCGCACCTCGGCGCACCTCGCTGCGATGCGGTTCGGCGAATGTGCGACCGCACTAAGTCGCGATTTAAGCGTCGCGAGAATGCTACGGCCCAGTTTATTGCTGTTTTTGGTATGAAAAATTCAGTATTATCACGCCCGACGGTATCCGGGACGTCGGGAGTACATTCGAAAAATAAATGAAAGGTTTCTGCCGTTGGGCCGATGCCTTGCGGTTCGTTATGCCCGGGTAACGACAAACATGAAAGAACATTAACCGACTCGGGGTGTGGTACACGGGGGTGCCGTAGGGCTTTCGTCGTTCGCATCTTTGCACTGGGCAACCGGTGGTTTGATTCGAAAACGAACAACGAAATGCTCGACCTGCGCTGGACCGTCCCAGTCGTTCGGTGGTCCTGTTGGCCAGCCGGTGCGACAGCCGCACCCGATATCGGATTCATCGACCCGCTCGTGCGTCGTCGATTGAGTACGCTGTCGAAGATGGCGCTGAAGGTGGCGCACGATTGCGCGGCTGAGCTCGACCACGTGCGTCTCGTCTTTGCCTCGCGTCACGGCGAGCTGCGCCGCACGACCGGCATGCTCGACGATATCGCGGCCGATCAGCCGGTTTCCCCAACCGCCTTCAGCCTGTCCGTGCTCAATGCGATGACGGGCATTTATGGGATTGCGCGAGGCGACCGATCGCCCGCTACGGCGATCTCCGCTGGCGCGGAAACGCTCGGCTATGCACTGCTTGAAGCGCACGCCCAATTCAGCGCCGATCCCGCCTCGCCCGTTCTCTTGATCTATGCCGACGAGCCGCTGGACGAGCGTTTTCGCGCCGTCGACTACGACATGCCCTCCGGCGCGCTGGCCATTTTGCTCGGGCACGGTGCGTCCACTCAGCTTGAATGTACGGCTGGGCCCGCCCTCGAGCAGGAGCCGGTGCCTGCGCAGGCACATGCAACACAAGGCGAAGCACTGATGCACGGATTGACCGCGCGCACCGATACGGTTTGGCAGGGGCTCGGCCGTCGTTGGCAGTGGTCGTTGCGCGGATGCGGGGCGCTATGAGGCGCATTTCGGTGAAGGCCCGGATCGATCGCACCTGGCGTCTCTTGGCCACGGGCGCGGCGTTTACCGCATTTGGCACCTGTGGCGTCATGTTTTCCGTGCTCGTGTTTCCCGTTGCCTGCCTGTGGCCGCATCGCGCGTCGAGTCAGCGCGTCGTGGCCGCGGTCATTCATCGTTTTTTTCGAGCCCTCGTTTGGCTGCTTCAACGGGTCGGGGTCATGACGCTCGACGTGAGCGGGGCTAGCGCGTTCAGCGCGCGCGGGCCTGCCATTATCGTCGCCAACCATCCGACGTACCTCGATGTGATGGTATTGCTCGCGTTGATTCCACGGGCCTGTTGCGTCGTGAAGAACGCGCACTGGGGCAATCCGTGCTTTTGGGGCATCGTGCGCGCTGCCCAATACGTCAGCAACGCCGACCCGTCCGAACTGATCGAGGCGGGCACGCGTCAATTGGCGGCCGGCTACACGATGGTCATCTTTCCGGAGGGCACGCGCAGCCCGGGCGACGATCGTCTCCACCCGTTTTCGCGCGGGTTCGCGCATATGGCGCTGCACGCCGGTATTCCCATTCGACCGGTATTGATCGATTGCGACCCGCCCGCATTTACGAAGCGCATGCGCTGGTATCACGTGCCGTCCCGGCCGTTCCGCATGCGGATCGTGGCGCTCGAACCGCTCCCGCTCAACCGCATCACCGCTCCCGATACGCCGCACGCCGTCGCTGTGCGCGTCGTCGCCAAGGCAGTTCAAGCACATATCACCGAGCATTTGTTTGCGTATGGATTCTTTAAAACTAGAAATTAAGCAGCTGTTGATCGAGGCGCTGGATCTCGAAGATTTGCGTCCCGAGGATATCGACGACGATGCGCCGCTGTTCGACACGGACGGCGTCGGTCTCGATTCCATCGATGCGCTGGAAATCGGGATCGTGCTGCGCAAGCAGTATGCGTTGACGATTGCCGCCAACGACGAGCGCACCCGTGAGCACTTTCGCTCCATCAGCACGCTTGCCGCATTCGTTCAAAGCCAACGGGCGCCGGCGCATACCGACAGCAACACCGCAACGCAAGGGGAGTGAACCGTGACCGATATCGAAATCCTGGAACGCATTCGCGCCATCTTCAGCGAAAACTTCGCGATCGAGCCGGAGCGTGTCACGCCCGAGGCGCGGCTGTTCGAAGAACTCGACCTCGATAGCATCGACGCCGTGGATCTGGCGATCAAGCTTCAGGAGATGACCGGGCGCCGCATCAAGCCTGAAGAGTTCAAGACGGTACGCACGGTCGGCGATGTCATCGCCGCTGTCGAATCGCTGCTGGCGGCTTGATTCGATGCAATCGGCTTCGACGCCCGCGGCGCCTCGCGACGCTCGCCATGCGGCATGCGGGCGCGCCCGCATGGTCGCGAGCGTCGTGCTCAAGCTCGCCTATCCGGTGGTCATCGTCGCGTTTTTGCACATCGGTTCGCCGCGCTACATCGGCCTCGCTTTGCTCGTGCTGCTTTGGCTCCAGCGCTGGCTCGGCGCGGGCAGTGTCGGGGCGCTGCTGAACCGATTCACGCGGCTGGAGTGGGGGGCGGCGCTCGTCATGAGCGCGTTGTCGGCGGCTATCGCCGTGACCGATAGCGAGGCGCTGCTGCGGGCCTATCCGATCGTCGTCAATGCCGCCATGCTCGTGGCGTTCGGGGCGACGCTGCGCGACGGCAAACAATCGATGATCGAAAAGTTCGCGCGCGTGCGCCGGCCCGATCTCGATGCGCACGCCGTGCGCTATACGCGGCGCGTCACGCAGGTTTGGTGCGGTTTCTTCGTGCTGAACGGCGCCGTTTCCGCGGCATGCGCGCTATGGGGTTCGCGCGCATTGTGGGCGCTCTATAACGGCGTCGTCACTTATCTATTGATCGGCGTGTTGATCGTGGCGGAAATCGCCTGGCGTCATGCGTTCGTGTTGCGGGAGAATGCGCGTTGAACGCCTCGTTCGTTGCGTTGCATGCGTTGCCATGGGCCTTGCGCGAGGACTCGACACCGCTCTGCCTCGACCGCGAAACGGTGCTCGATTTCGGCGCTTTCAAGACGCGGATGTCGATGTACGCGGGTTGGCTCGGCCAGCAGGCCGGGGGGCGCATCGCCGTGTGCCTCGACGATCCGTTCGAGTTCGTCTGTGCCTTGTTCGCCGCGTTGATGTGCGGTAAGGAACCCATCGTTCCGTCGGCGTCGACGCCAGCGTATTTGGCGATGCTCGGCCCGTCCTACGACGTGCTGTTGACCGCGGCGCAGTTGCCTTCGATCGATGCTTGCGAGGCCGCGCCGCTAGCCGGGCGCAGCATCGACGTTCACGCGCCGATGACGCTCTACACATCCGGCAGTAGCGGGGTGCCCAAGCCCGTACATAAGACGCTCGCGCAGTTCGACGCCGAAGTGCGTACGCTCGAGACGCAGTGGGGAGCGCTGATGGGTCAGGCGCCGATGTTGGCCAGCGTCCCGCATCGGCATATTTACGGCTTGCTGTTTCGCGTGTTCTGGCCGATGGCGGCAGGGCGCCCATTCGATCGGGAAAGTTGTGTCGAACCGCTGCAGCTGCAAGCGCGGCTCGAGAAGGTTGGCGGCGCGGCGGTGGTGTCGAGCCCGTCCCAGTTGGATCGTTGGACCGAACTGCCCGGTTTCGAGACGCTTTCCCCTGCGCCGTGCATCTATTTTTCGTCGGGCGGGCCGTTGTCCGAGGACACGGCCGATATTTACGCGCGCCGATTCGGCGCCGCCCCGGTGGAAATCTACGGCAGCACGGAAACCGGCGGAATCGCGTGGCGTCGACGCGATCGCTCGGATGCTTGGCAAGCCGTGCCGGGTGCCGAACTCAAATGCGACGCCGACGGTGCGCTTCTCGTGCGCTCTGCGCATCTCGGTCACGATGATTGGCACAGGACCGACGATGCCGTAGCCTTCGACGAAGACGGCCGATTCCGGCTCAAGGGGCGGCTCGATCGGGTTGTCAAGCTCGACGGCAAGCGCGTGTCGCTGCCCGAGATCGAGGCGCATCTCGCTCGACACCCCTATGTGACGCAGGCCGCTGCCGTGGTATTGCCCGGTGCGGTGCGCGAGCGGCTTGGCGTGCTGGTCGCATTGAGCGGCGACGGCGGCGCGGCTTTGCTCGCCGACGGGCGGGTTGCTTTGACGAAAGCGCTCCGCGCGCATTTGGGCGAGTACGTCGAGGCGGTCGTGCTGCCGCGTCGCTGGCGATTTTCCGCGGCGCTTCCGTTCGATGCGCGCGGCAAATTGCCGGCCGCGGCCGTGGCCGCCGCATTCGACGTTCGTCCGCAAGGGATGGAAGTGCTCGCGCAGTTTAGGCGCGAAGAAGTTCTGCACTACGAACTGCGCGTGCCGGCGAATCTCGTGCACTTCACCGGACACTTTCCGGGGTTGCCGATCTTGCCGGGTGTCGTTCAAATCGACTGGGCCGTGCAACTCGGCGCCGAACATTGGCCGGAAGTTCGTTCGATGCTCGCCATCGAAAGGCTGAAGTTCATGGCGCCCGTGCCGCCCGGCGCCATCTTGCATCTGACGCTGGCTCGCGACGCCGCGCGCGGCAAGGTGCGGTTCTCGTTCCGTTTGGGCGAGCGCGACAGCGCGTCGGGCGTGCTCGCCTATCAAGGGCAAGGGGCGGCGGCGTGACAGTGCGAGCGGCGATCGTCATCCCGATCTACAACCATAAGGACGAAATCGGCACCACCCTCGAGCGGCTGATGCCGCACGGTTTGCCGATCTTCGTCGTCGACGACGGCAGCGACGAGGCGACGCAAGCGGTGCTCGCCGCGCTGGCCGAACGCTGGTCGCCGACGATGTCGTTGTTGCGGCTCGATGCGAACGGCGGTAAAGGCGCCGCGGTGATGGCCGGATTGAAAGCGGCGCTCGACGCCGGCTTCACGCATGCCTTGCAGATCGATGCGGATGGCCAGCACGACGCGGCCGACGTGCCTCGCTTTCTCGACGCGGCTCGGGCCGCGCCCGATGCCGTGGTGCTGGGGCGGCCCATGTACGACGAGAGCGTGCCCAAAGCCCGGTTGTATGGCCGCTATCTGACGCACGTTTGGGTATGGATCGAAACACTGTCGTTTGCGATTCCCGATTCGATGTGCGGCTTTCGACTCTATCCGCTCGCCGCGGTGTGCCGGCTCATCGAGTCCGTCGCGTTGCCCACGCGAATGGATTTCGATATCGAGATCCTCGTGCGGCTGTCGTGGCGCGCGCTGCGCTTCGTGACGATCCCGACGCGAGTGACCTATGCGCCGGGTGGCCTTTCGCACTTCGACGTGGTGCGCGACAACATTCGCATCAGCAAGAGCCATACGCGTCTCGTCGCCGGGATGCTCGTTCGCTCGCCGCTGCTGATCGTGCGCAAAGTGCTGCCGCATCAAGGCGGAGCGAAGGCGGAGCCCGAAACCCAAGGGCGATGGTGGCGCATCGCCGAGCGTGGCAGCCGCACCGGCATGCACTTGCTGGCGCTCAGTTTGCGTCTCTTCGGCATGCGCGCGACGCGTCTTTGGTTGCATCCGATCGTCGCGTACTTCGTGTTGACGGGGCGTGTGGCGCGGCAGGAGTCGCACCGTTACTTCGCGCGTTTGCGTGACGCGTCGCCCGCCCAAACGACGCCACCGCCCGGCTGGCGCTCCGCTTACCGGCAGATGCTGGCTTTTGCCGAAGCGGGCCTCGACAAGTTCGCCGCTTGGAACGGCCGCATGGCGGATACCCAGGTCGTCTTCGACGATCCGTCGGCGTTCGAAGCACTGGTCGCCAGCGGGAAGGGGGCGCTCGTCATCGGCGCGCACCTAGGGAATCTCGAAATGACGCGCGCGTTGGCTGTGCACGGCGCACGCGCCAAGGTGACGGCCATCGTCTACACGGAGCACGCGCGGCGTTTCAATAGCGTCTTGGCGAGCGCTCATCGAAACTTCTCGAGCCGGATGGTGGAAGTTGCCGATTTCGGTCCCGAGACGGCGGTCATGATGCAGCAGCGCATCGACGAGGGCGAACTGCTCGTCATCGTCGGCGACCGCGTGCCCGCACACGAAGCGGGGCGCGTTGTCGAGGCCCCGTTTCTCGGTGCGACCGCTCGCTTCGCGCAAGGGCCGTACGTGCTTGCGCATGCGCTGGGCTGCCCGGTCTACCTGTTCTTCTGTTTGAAAGAGGGCGGCGGCCACCGGCTCTATTTCGAGCCGTTCGCCGAACGCCTTGCGTTGCCTCGCCGCGAGCGGGCAGCGCACTTGGCCGCTCATGCGCATCGCTATGCGCAGCGGCTCGAATACTACTGCCGCAAGGCACCGTTCCAATGGTTCAATTTTTTCGATTTCTGGTCGCGCCAGAGTGGAGACGGCAATGGCCGAAGATGATTTGACCGTGCGTCGCAACGCATCCGAAACGCAAGCCGTCCGCTCGACGGTCAGGATCGGCGGCCGCCGCCTCACGATCGAGGATATCGTGGCGATTGCCGACGCACAGGCGGGCGTCGCCTTGAGCGATGATCCCGATTGGCGTGCGCAGATCGAGCGCGGTGCCGCGTTCTTGCGTGCTCGGCTCCAGGCGGGGGCGACGGTATACGGCGTCAACACGGGCTACGGCGATGCCTGCGTGGTGAGCGTGCCGCCCGAGCTCGTCGAGCTGTTGCCGCTGCAGTTGACTCGCTATCACGGCTGCGGCATGGGACGTCTGCTCGATCCGGCCGAAACGCGCGCCGTCATCGCCGCGCGTTTGAACTCGCTCGCCTACGGGTATTCGGGCGTGCGAGTCGCATTGCTCGAACGCTTGGCCGATCTCATCAACTTCGACGTGCTGCCGCGTATTCCTGCGGAGGGCTCCGTCGGTGCAAGCGGCGACTTGACGCCGTTGTCCTATGTCGCGGCTGCGCTGGTAGGCGAACGCGATGTCTCGTACGGCGGGCAGGTAAGGGCGGCCGCCGAGGTATGGGCTGAACTTGGCCAAACGCCGCTGCAGCTCGCGCCGAAGGAAGGGCTGGCGCTGATGAACGGCACGGCCGTCATGACGGGGCTCGCGTGTCTCGCCTTCAAGCGCGCCGCGCAGCTCACGCGGCTGGCCGCGCGCTTGACGGCCTTGTGCACGGTCGCGCTCGACGGCCGCGCGGAGCACTTCGATGCGACGATCTTCGCCGTCAAGCCGCATGCGGGGCAGGCGCAGGCCGCCTCGTGGATACGCGACGATCTATCCCTGCGCGAAGATTCGGATGCGCAACGATTGCAGGATCGCTATTCGATCCGCTGCGCCCCGCATGTCATCGGCGTCGCGCAAGATGCGCTTTCATGGGTGCGCCGCGATATCGAGAACGAACTCAACAGCGCGAACGACAATCCGCTTATCGATGTGGAGGGCGAACGTGTCCTGCACGGCGGCAACTTCTACGGCGGCCATATCGCGTTCGCCATGGATGCGCTGAAGACGGCGGTCGCGAATCTGGCCGATTTGATGGATCGGCAGTTCGCGCTGATCGTCGACGACAAGTTCAACAACGGCCTGCCGCGTAATTTGTCGGGTGCGAGCATGGCTCGCGCGCCGATTTGCCACGGATTCAAGGCGGTGCAAATCTCGTCGTCGGCGTGGACGGCCGAAGCGCTGAAGCTGACGATGCCGGCCAGCGTGTTTTCGCGCTCGACGGAAGCGCACAATCAAGACAAGGTCAGCATGGGTACGATCGCGGCGCGAGACTGCCTGCGCGTGCTCGAACTGACGGAGCAGGTGGCCGCGGCGCATACGCTAGCGGCGGTCCAAGCTGCGCGGTTGCGGTTGTCGGTCACGCCGGATGCGTTGCTGACGGAGCCGCTCGCGGCGTTCGTCGAGCAAGTGGGGGCCCTTTCGGCGTTCGTCGGCGAGGATCGGCCGCTCGAAGCGGATCTGCGTGCGCTCACGCAATGCATCGCGGACGGCACGCTTGTCGGTGCCTGCGCCCCCGCAGCTTGGAACGAGGCGGTGCGCTGAATGGATCCGGCACGCTTATCGTTGACGGCCAGTGCGCGCGTCGAAGTGCCGTTTCACGACGTCGATGCGATGAACGTCTGCTGGCACGGGCACTATCTGAAATACTTCGAGATCGGCCGCGCGGCGCTCTTGCGCGCGTTCGATTACGACTATCCCGCGATGCTGGCGTCGGGCTATGTTTGGCCCATCGTCGAGGCGCATCTGAAGTACGTGCGGCCGGCGGTATATGGCCAGGCACTCGATGTGCGCACCGAACTCCTCGAATTCGAGAACCGCCTGAAGATCGGATACGAGATCGTGGATCTCGTATCCGGCGAGCGATTGACGAAGGGCTACACCATCCAGGTCGCCGTCTGCGCATCGACGCGCGAGCTGCAGTTCGTCTCGCCGCCGATCGTCTTCGAAAAACTGGAGCAGACATGGCAGCGATGACTCACCGTCTTTGGCATTTCATCGGTTACCCGATATTCGCCTCCATCGCCGCTTGCGCGTTCGTTTGGTCGACGGCGTCGTCGTCTGCGGATGCCGCGCAGCCCGCAAGCAGCGCGGCGACAGCGGACGCCGGCCTCGTTGCGCGCATTGCCGCGCAACTGGCAGGCAAGGCAGGTGTGCGTGCGCAGTTTCGACAGACGCAAACGCTGGCCGCGCTATCGGCACCGCTGGTGAGCACCGGCACGCTCGTGTTCGCGCGCGATCGCGGCGTGATATGGCACACCGAGACGCCCTATCGGGTGACCTACGTGATCGGCGATAAGCGCGTCATCAAGATCGACGCGAGCGGTCGTCGTTCTACGAACGGCGCATCGCGCGGCGGCATCGCACAGGTGTCGCAGATGATGCGCGCGATGCTCGGCGGCGATTTGTCGGCCCTCTATTCTCAATTCGATGTGGCGGCGGATGGCACGCCTGCACGCTGGCGCTTGTCGCTGACGCCGAATCAGCCGCAACTCGCGCAGGCCGTGAAGTCGTTACGCATGGAAGGCGGCGCGTTCTTGAGCATGCTGGAGATCACGGCTGCCAACGGCGATACGACGCGCATCGATTTCTCCGCAAGCGAAGGAATCGATGCATTGGCCCCGGCCGAGCAAGCGTTGTTCGGAGCGCACTGATGCCAGTCGCGCACCCAGCGTTGGCAAAACGCAGGCGCGGTGTCCTGCTTGTATGGGCGTTGCTGACGTGCCTTGCATTCGTTTATTGCATCTGGCGCTTCGCCGAGCCTGCGTTGGGGGGGCGGACGTCCTTGCCCCCGCTGCAAACGAACCTGCTTGCGTTGTTGCCGAAGACGGAAGCCGATCCCGTGGCCGAGCACGCGCTGGATGCACTGGCATCGACGATGGGCGAGCGTGCCGTCTATCTCCTAACGAGCGATGACGCCGCGCATGCCAAGGCGGCGGCGAAGGTGTTCGCGCAGTCGCTCGCGTCGAGCGGCGCGTTTCGCGGCGTAGTGGCGCAGTTGCCCCCGTTCGATGTCACGCAAGTCGCGCGGTTCTATTTGCCGTATCGCTTCGGTCTTCTGACGGCGGACGATCGCGCTGCATTGGCGTCGGGTTCGGCGATATTGCCGGCTCTGCTGACCGAGCGCCTGTTCGATCCGCTGCGCGCGGGGCTTGCGGCACCGCTCGCCGACGATCCTTTCGGCTGGCTGAGCCGATGGCTCGGCGCGCTGCCGCTAACGGCGACGAACCTCACCGTCGAAGACGGGATGCTCGTCGCCCACCGCGGCACGCACACGAGTGTCCTCGTGGTGGCCACGCTGTCCGGCTCGGCTTATGAAACGGCTGTCCAACGCGCGGTGCACGATGCAACGGCGAGCGCCGAACAGGCATCGCAGCGCGAGTTTCCCGATGTGCGGATCGCCCGCACCGGCGCGGTGTTTTACGCAGAGGCGGCGCGTCGCGCCTCCGAAGGCGACGTGCACCGTATCGGCATCTGGTCGATGTGCGGCATTGCGCTGTTGATGCTGTCGGTGTTCCGTTCGGCCCGGTTGATCGCGCTGGGTTTTCTGTCGACGGCAATCGGTATCGGTTGCGCGCTGGCGGCCACGATGGCGATCTTCGGCCAGTTGCACCTGCTGACACTGGTGTTCGGTGCAAGCCTGATCGGGGAGGCGGTCGATTACTCGATTCAATACTTCGTCGCGTATCTGAGTGCGGGACGGCAGTGGGATGCGCAGCGGGGCTTGCGCGAGGTCCGTCCCGCGCTGCTCGTTGCGCTAGCCACGAGCTTGCTGGGGTACGCCATCCTCGCGTGGGCGCCGTTTCCGGCGCTCAAGCAGATCGCTTGCTTCGCGATGGTCGGCATCGCAACGGCGTTTCTCGCCGTCACGTCGCTGTTGCCGTTGCTGCTCGAACGCGCACCGCGCCGCACACCTACCGGCTTGTTCGGCGGCGCGGCGCGCCTGCTTTCCATCTGGCAAAGATTATTCGAAGGTCGCCGAGCGTGGTTCGTCGCCGCCATGGTGGTGGCCGTGTCGGTGCCCGGGTGGTTGCGCCTGACGAGCGACGACGATATCCACTTGCTCATTCAGCGCGATCCTTCGCTCGTCGCGCAAGAGCGCACGGTGCGCGAAGCGATCGGCGTAGAGGACGGCGCGCGCTTCTTCGTCGTCAAGGGGCCGACGCCGGAAGCGGTGCTCGAACGCTGCGAGGCGCTCGGCGAGCGGCTGGACGCGCCGCTTGCCGGCCACCGTCTGGCGGGTTGGCAGTCGGTTTCGCAGTTTGTTCCCTCGGCACGGCGGCAAGCGGCCGATCATGCATTGTTGGCGGAGACGGCGTTGCGCTCGCCCGATGCGGTGCGCGCGACCCTGGTTCGCGGCGGATTTCGCGACGAGGCGGCCGCGCGGTATGTCGACGCGTGGACACATCGCGACACGGCGCCGCTGACGCTCGATGCCTGGCTCGCGACACCCTGGTCGCGGCCTTATCGCCACCTTTGGCTCGGCGCGGTGCGTGATGCAACTGGGACAACGCCTTCAGCAGCCGTGGCGGCGCAAGACTATGCGGCCATCGTGATGCCGCTCGGTGCGAGTCCGGCGCAATGGCCCGCGCTCGACGCGTTGGCGCGGACCTTGCCGGGCGTCGTGTTCGTGGACAAAGCCGCGAGCGTCTCGCGACTGTTCGGCGCCTACCGCTTCGACAGCGGGTTATGGCTTGCGGCGGCGCTCGCGCTCGTAGGCGCGCTGCTGGTCGGACGTTATCGCACGCGGGGTGGTGTCCGTGTGGTCATGCCGGTGGTGCTGGCGATCGTGATCGCGCTGGCTGCGTTCGGCTACGCCGGCGTGCCGCTGACGCTGTTCAACTGGCTCGCGCTGATGCTCGTGCTCGGTGTCGGCGTGAACTACGCGGTGTTCTTGCGGGAGGGATGCGCCCGCGAGGGCGCCGATATCGGCGCGGTATGGACCGGCGTTGCGCTCTCGGCCGCTACGACGCTGCTCTCGTTCGGGCTGCTCGCCATGAGCACCATGCCCGTCTTGAAAACCTTCGGCGCCACGCTCGCGCTCGGCATCGCCGTGTCGTTGTTATTGGCGCCGATCGGCATGCCAAGCGAAAGGGATTCCCGTTGAAACTGCCTAACGTCTATCTACATGCCCTCGGCATGATCAATGCGCTTGGCGCCGAAACGGCGGAGGTTGCCGCCGCGCTGGCTGCCGGCCGTTCGCCGGGAATGGGCCGAATCGCGCGCGGCGGTGAACGGGGCGCTTATGCCGGTAGTGTGCAAGCTCCGCTCGACCTGGCGCCGCCAACCTCGCTCGCGCATTACGACTGCCGCAATAACCGGCTCTTGCTTGCCGCACTGGCCCAGATCGAGCCCGCCGTGCAAGCCGCATCCGAGCGATACGGCGCGGCGCGCGTCGGCGTCGTGCTCGGCACCAGCACCTCGGGTATCAGCGCGGGCGAGGCGGCGCGCGGCGTACGCAGCGAGCACAACGCCGGGGGGGCGCCGTTCGACTACGTGCAAATGGAAATCGGCAGTGGCGCCGCGTTCGCAGCCGCGGCGTTGGGCCTGCAAGGCCCCGCATTCACGATCTCGACGGCGTGCACGTCTAGTGCGAAAGCGTTCGCCGCTGCCCGCCGCCTGTTGCAACTCGGCTTATGCGACGCCCTCGTTGTCGGCGGCGTCGATTCGCTTTGCGAGCTGACGTTGCGCGGCTTCTCGGCGCTCGAATCGACCAGCCTCGAGCGCACGAATCCGATGAGCTTGAATCGATCGGGTATCAATATCGGCGAAGGCGCGGCCGTTTTTCTCATGAGCCGCGACGAGGGGCCGGCGATGCTGGCGGGCATCGGCGAATCGAGCGACGCCCACCATATTTCCGCGCCCGATCCGTCGGGCGCAGGCGGCGAGCAGGCGCTGCGCTCGGCGCTTGCCGAGGCGGGCATGGCGCCGCAGGCGATCGGCTACGTCAATCTGCACGCGACGGCCACCCGCAAGAACGATGAAATGGAAGCGCGGCTGATGTCGCGCGTATTTCCGCAAGGCGTACCAGCTAGCGGCACGAAGCCGTTGACGGGCCATACGCTCGGCGCCGCGGGTGCGATGGAGCTCGGTTTCGCATGGCTCACGCTGGTCCGCGAAGGAGCGATGCTGCCGCGTCACCTATGGGACGGCGTGGCCGATCCGGCGCTGCCGACGCTCGACCTGGTGGCCGACGATCGACGCTTGTTGCCGGGGCAGGCCGTGATGAGCAATTCGTTCGCCTTTGGCGGCAGCAACGTGAGCCTCGTGCTTGCGCATTGAACGACCTCCGACCACTCGATGAAAACTGCAACGTTCTCAACTTCGGCTGATCCGACCCGCGCTGATGCGAGCGACATGGCGTTTCCGGCTGTCGACGATGTGCTCCCGCACCGCGGCACGATGCGTCTCGTCGACGAAATCGTTGCGTGCGATGACGAGGCCGTGACTGTTCTCGCCGATGTCGACCCGCAGGCGTGGTACGCCGATGCGCAAGGCGCGATGCCGGCCTGGCTCGGGATCGAATTGATGGCACAGGCGATCGCCGCGCACGTCGGCTCGATCGCGATGCGCGCCGGCGGCCGCGCGCGGCCCGGCGTGCTGCTCGGCGCGAGCCGTTACGAAGCGCACGTTTGCTCCTTCGCACGCGGGGCGCGTTTGCGCATTGAGGCGAAGGAACTGCTCAAAAGCGAACAAGGCCACGGCGCTTACGACTGCACGATCGCGATAGGCGATCGATGTGTCGCCCAGGCCGTGGTGAAAGTATTTCAACCCACCGATTTCCACGCATTCATCGAAGGGAGTTTCAGGCCATGATTAGCCGGCGTGTTCTCGTTACCGGTGCGAGCCGCGGCATCGGCCGCGCGATCGCTTATCGCCTCGCGGCCGACGGTTTTGCCGTTACCGTGCATTGCAGGAGCGGGGTGAACGAAGCACAAGCCGTTGTCGATTCGATCGTCGCGCAAGGCGGCCGCGCAAATCTGGTGCGATTCGATGTACGCGACCGCGCGGCTTGTCGTGCCGAACTCGAGGCCGAACTCGCGCGCGACGGTGCCTACTACGGCATCGTGCTATGTGCGGGCCTCACGCGCGACGCGGCGTTTCCCGCGCTCACGGACGAGGATTGGGACGCCGTCATCGAAACGGGCTTGGACGGGTTCTACAACGTCGTTCATCCGCTGACGATGCCGATGGTGCGGGCCAAGCAGGGCGGCCGCATCGTGACGATCGCATCGGTCTCGGGTGTCATGGGCAACCGCGGGCAGGTGAACTACAGCGCCGCGAAGGCGGGGTTGATCGGTGCGACCAAAGCGCTTGCTGTCGAACTCGCTTCGCGGCGAATCACGGTCAATTGCGTGGCGCCCGGACTGGTCGATACCGACATGCTCGCCGGCATGGAGCACATCGAGCACGCGCTGAGCACCGTGCCGATGGGCCGGGTGGGCCGCCCCGACGAAGTGGCCGCGGCCGTGGGCTTTTTGATGTCCGACAGCGCCACCTACATCACGCGCCAGGTCATCGGCGTCAATGGCGGGATGATCTGATGAAGCGTGTCGTCATTACCGGAATGGGCGGCGTGACCGCCATCGGCTCGCGCTGGGACGAAATCGAAGCGGCGCTGCGCGCAGGGCGCAACGCGGTGCGTCGGATGCCCGAGTGGGATTACTTCTCCTCACTGCACACACGGCTGGCGTGTCCGCTGCCGAGCTTCGAAACGCCGCCCGGGTATCCGCGCAAGAAAACGCGATCGATGGGCACGGTGTCGCTGTACGCGGTCCGAGCCAGCGAACTCGCCTTGCTGGACGCCGGGCTCGCCGACGATCCAACGATCGCCGACGGCCGCATGGGCGTCGCGTACGGCTCGTCCTCGGGCTCCGTGCAGCCGATACGCGCCTTCGGCACGATGCTCGAGACAGGTTCGATGCGGGACGTGACGTCGAACAGTTACGTGCAGATGATGCCCCACACGGCGGCGGTCAACGTGAGCCTGTTTTGGGACCTGAAGGGACGCATCATTCCCACGTCGTGCGCCTGTGCTTCGGGTAGTCAAGCGATCGGTTACGCCTACGAGGCGATTTCCACGGGCAAGCAAACGCTGATGTTGGCCGGCGGGGCCGAGGAGTTGTCCGGGCCCGCCGTGGCCGTCTTCGATACGCTGTACGCGACGAGCACGCGCAATGACACGCCCGAGTTGACGCCGCGCCCGTTCGATGCGCAGCGCGACGGCCTTGTCGTCGGCGAGGGCGCGGCCACGCTCGTGCTCGAAGAATACGAGCATGCCCGAGCGCGCGGCGCGGCGATTCACGCCGAGGTGGTCGGCTTCGGTTGCAATTCGGACGGCGCGCATATGACGCAGCCGACCGCCGGGACGATGGCGCATGCGATGCGAATCGCGCTTGCCGATGCGCAACTATCGCCCGAGGCGATCGCCTATGTGAACGCGCACGGAACCTCGACCGATCGCGGCGACGTGGCTGAGAGCGCCGCGACGGCAGCGGTGTTCGGCGGCGCGATGCCGATCAGTTCACTGAAGAGTTACGTGGGCCATACGCTCGGCGCATGCGGTTCGCTCGAGGCGTGGTGGACGATCGAAATGATGAAGCGCAATTGGTACGCGCCGACGCTGAACTTGACGACGGTCGATCCGGCCTGCGCGCCGCTCGATTACATCATGGGCGAGGGCCGCGAGATCGACGCGGAGTATGTGATGAGCAACAACTTCGCATTCGGCGGCATCAATACCTCGCTGATCTTCAAGCGCTGGCGATGATCGGAACGATGCGTCCCGACGCTCAGCGCGTGGTGGTGACCGGCATGGGGATCGTCTCGTGCATCGGCAACACCCTCGATACCGTGGCCGACGCTTTGCGCGCGGGCCGCGGCGGCATCGCGCGCATCCAAGCTTGGCAGGAGCGAGGGTTCGGTAGCCAGGTTGCCGGCGCCGCCTCGGTCGTCGGCGAGCCGCCGTTCTCGCGCAAGTTCGAGCGGTTCATGGGCGATACGGCCCGCTTTGCCTGCCACGCCGCACGCATGGCGGTCGACGATGCGCGGCTCGCGCCCGCAGCGCTTCGTTCGCCGGCGGCCGGCGCGGTGATCGGCTCCGGCGCTGGAACGCTGACCACCTACGATGCCGCTGTCGCGCTGGTCGCCGCGCGCGGCATCGAGCGGGCGCCGCCGTTTGTGGTGCCGCAATCGATGAGCAGCACCGTCTCGGCGAACGTGGCCCATGTCTTCGGATTGGAGGGCGTGTGCTATTCGCCGTCTTCGGCTTGCACGACCTCGGCGCTTGCGATCGGCCAGGCGATGCAGCTGATTCAGAGCGAGCGGCAGCAAATCGTATTGGCGGGCGGTAGCGAGGAACTGCACGAGAACACAGCGTTGATGTTCGACGCCATGGGTGTGCTCTCGCGCGGATTCAACGACACCCCGCAGCGCGCGTCGCGCCCCTACGATGTCGCGCGCGACGGCTTCGTGATCGGTTCGGGCGCCGGGGTGCTTGTGCTCGAATCGCTGGCGCACGCGCGAGCGCGCGGCGCTTCCATCTATGCCGAACTGACAGGGTTTGGACAAGCCACCGATGCGCGGACGATGGTCGGGCCGGGGGCGGTAGGTATCGCGCGGGCGGTTCGCGCCTCGGTCGACGAGGCCGGTGCGTGGCCGGTGTACGTCAACACCCATGCGCCGTCGACGCCCCTTGGCGATGCGCATGAACTCGAGGCACTGCGGGCCGTCTTCGGCGAACGAATGCCGCTGTTCTCGTCGACGAAAGCGCTAACGGGTCATCCGCTCGCTGCAGCGAGCGTGCACGAAGCGATTTATACCTTGTTGATGATGCGCGACGGCTTTATCGCCGCCAGTGCGGGTATCGAGTCGCTCGACGCTTGCGCCGAGGGCCCATCGCTCGTCCGCTCCACAAGGGCGGAACGGCTAGGCACCGCGATGTCGGTTTCGTTCGGGTTCGGCGGCAGCTGTGCGAGCTTGATGTTTGGCGCCTGCGAAGGCGCATGAAAGCGCATAAAGGGTATGACGAAGTTTTCCGATTTTTCGACACGGCAACGCCACAACAACAAAAGGAGTACGGCGATGAAACTGAAACATCTGATTGCGCTGTCGGTAGTGGCGTGTGCGTGGCATGCGGCGCTGGCGCATACGAACACGACGTCCTATCCGCTGAAGCCCGTGCTCGACGCACAGCCCGCCGACGGCAAAGTCGCGTTTTACTTCGGCGATGCGGCGCATCCGGCCGTGACTGCCTCGCGCGGCGAGGTGACCGAATCGGTGCGCGTGGCGCGCAAGCTCGACAACGAAACGGACGCTTGCAACGCAGCGCTGACGCAGGCACTGGCGAAGCTGCGCGAAGATGCGATCGATCACGGGGACAACGCGGTGGTGAACATCGAGACGAGCTTTCATGGCACGCACACCGCCTCCGCTACCGAATTCACTTGCGCTACGAGCATGAGCGCCGCCGCGCTGAAAGTGCACGGCGAGTTGGTCAAGCTGGACGCCAAGTGAAGCATGCGGGCCCAAGGGCTGGGCTCAGGCGTCCGCGATTGCTCAATGCAGTCGCTCAACCTAGAAGAAACAGGAAATAAACATAATGAAACGTCATCTCAAGCTGGCTGCCGTCCTGGCGCTGTCGTTCGCGGCTACCCACGCGTTCGCACGCAATTCGATCGACACGTATTCGATCGATAGCGCGCTGAAGGCGGGCGATGCGAAAGTCGATGAGGACATCGCACTGTACTTCGCCGGCCAGCCGCACCCGACGGTGCTCAAGAGCCTCTCCGAAGTCGCCACCAACAAGAAGACGAACGCATTCGGCCGCAGCGACGAAGCCGCGTGCCAACACGTGTTCCTGTCCGCCATCCTCGCTTTGCAAAAGCGTGCGCGCGAAACGGGCGGCAACGCGGTGATCGACATCAAGAGCAACTACGAGGATGAGCTGACGGCGAGCGCGACGGAATTCACGTGCGGCTCGGGCGCGGTGGTAGCCGGCGTGGCGCTCAAGGGTCGAGTTGTGACGCTGAAGAAGTAAAGACGCGTCGCGGCTCGGCACGGCAGCCCTCGCGCCGCCGTGCCGAGTCAGCGAGCGCCTGCTCGTCAGCGCGGTTTGCGCGCGGCGACGTTGACGAGCGTTTCGCGACGCTTGCCGGGCCTCGGATGATA
Source organism: uncultured beta proteobacterium (assembly GCA_963838695.1). Classification (GTDB taxonomy): domain Bacteria; phylum Pseudomonadota; class Gammaproteobacteria; order Burkholderiales; family Burkholderiaceae; genus Trinickia. The sequence goes on from CAWIRZ010000023.1 coordinate 66,872, forward strand.
GAGGCCGAGCCGTTCGAGCAGGCCGAAGTCCTTCGCCCGGCTCCACCAGAGGTAGGGCAGCGACACGTTGCGTTCGGAGAAGACGAAACCGCGTGCACGCAGCATGTCGAGATAGCCGTCGGCGCTCTTTTGAACGTGCATCGGATGTCGGAACAGAAGCCGGATGACCCACGACTTGATATAGGCGTCCGTCGATTCGGCGAAGAGCAGCACGCCGCCCGGTTTCAGGACGCGCCAAAACGCGTCGAGCGCGCGTTCTTGCTCGACCAGATGGTGGAACGTCTGGTGGCAAAAGACGATGTCGGCGCTGGCATCGGGCAGCGGCAGCGCGGCGCAGTCGCCGGGCATGACTTCGATGTCGGTATCCAGGCTTCGGGCGGCTCGCCGAGCGAGCACGAGGGAAGGCTCGTGGCAATCGATGCCGACGATTCGGCTCGGCGCGAATGCGCGAGCCAGCAGCTTGAACGAGATGCCTTGTCCGCAACCGGCGTCGACGATGACGGGCTTGGGCGCGAGCGGGGCATCGATCGTCAGGCGCTTCAGATCGTCGATGGCCACACGCAGCACGTGGTGTTCCCACGTGTACGTGCGCAAGAACCAAATGCCGAACGCGGTTTCGGGGACGAACCTCGCGTTCGAGTGTACGGCAGGCGATGAATGAGTGGACACGTAGGCTTCCCCCGCGGCTGTTTTCGTTGTGATGCCGCGGATTGTAAGGGAACCGGCGAGGCGGTGCGTGGAGCAGCTCCACCGCCTACTTAAAGTGCAAGTAACCGATAACAAGGACGAAACGGTAATGAATATGCAATTCGGGGAAGTCGAGCACATCGATGTTGCCGTGATCGGCGCGGGACCGGCCGGAGCCGTGGCAGCCGCGTTGCTCGCACGGGCGGGCCGCTCGGTCCTCGTACTCGAGCGCCAACACTTTCCGCGGTTTTCGATCGGCGAAAGCTTATTGCCGCAAAGCATGGCCTACTTGGAAGAAGCCGGCATGCTGCAGGCCGTTGTCGAGGCCGGCTTTCAATATAAGAACGGCGCGTCGTTCGTTCACGGCGAGAAGGTTTCCTCTTTTGATTTTCGAGACAAGCATTCGCAAGGGTGGGGCACGACCTATCAGGTCGAACGAGCCGTATTCGATCAACTGCTGATCCGGCGTGCGACCGAGCAGGGCGCTCAAGTTCGCTTCGGTCACACGGTGCGTTCGATGCAGACGGGCGATGCACCGGTATTGGAAGTGGCGGATGAAGCCGGACGCGTTTATCGAGTGGCCTCGCGCTTTGTCTTCGATGCGAGCGGCTTCGGTCGCGTGCTGCCCCGGCTGCTTGGGCTGGAGACGCCTTCGCGCATGCCGCCGCGTGCCGCGTTGTTCTCGCACGTCCGGGACGCGTTGCCGGCCGGCAGCACGGACCGCGATAAGATTTGCGTGGCCGTGCACCCCGAACGCCGCGACGTTTGGTACTGGATGATTCCGCTGGCGGGTGGGCGCACATCGATCGGATGCGTGGCCGACGCCGAATTTCTCGATGTGCCGGAAGGCGAGCGCGAAGCGAAGCTGCGCGAGCTCATTCGCGCGGAACCGACGATCGCGCGCTTGCTGGGAGATGCGCCGTTCCTCATGCCCGTCAATCGCATTGGCGGCTATTCGGCCAACGTCGAGCGGCTGCACGGCCCGGGTTTCGCGTTGCTCGGCAACGCGGGCGAATTTCTCGATCCCGTGTTCTCGTCGGGCGTGACGATCGCGCTGCGTTCGGCGCATCTCGCGACGCAGACTTTGTTGCGCCAACTCGACGGCGAGCATATCGATTGGGCGGCCGAGTACGATGCGCCGCTACGCAAGGGGATCGACACGTTCCGAGTGTTCGTCGAGCGGTGGTACACGGGCGAATTGCAGGACATCATCTTCTACGAGAACCAGACGCCGAAGATTCGCCGGATGATCAGCTCGATTCTCGCGGGCTATGCCTGGGACGAGACGAATCCCTATGTGGCCGATCCCGTGCGGCGGTTCAACGCACTGCATGAAGTCTGCACGACGATGTCGGCCTGAGTAGGCGGGAGATTGCGGCCGCGCTGTCATACCGGCGCGGTCGCCGCCCAGCGCCCGATTAGTTTCGCCGATGCAGGCGCTTGCCCGCTGCATAGGTTTCGAGCACGGCGCGATCGTCGCCGAGCATCGCCAACGCAAACAGCCACTCTTCGGGCGACTGCGCGAGCCCCGTGCGGCGCGCGAGCAGCGGCGTCGCTTCCGGGTCGAGCACGATGAAATCCGCTTCCGAGCCGGGCCGCAGCGTGCCGATCGTTTCCTCTAAGCCGAGCGCTTGCGCGGCGCCGGCCGTCGCGAGCCAGAACATCCGTTGCGCCGTGAGGTGATACCCCGTCATGCGCGCGACCTTGTGCGCTTCGTTCATCGTTTGCAGCATCGAGAACGACGTGCCGCCGCCGACATCCGTGCCGAGCGCAACAGGCATCTTCGCTTGCCCCGCCTTCTCGAAATCGAACAGGCCGCTGCCGAGGAACAGATTCGACGTGGGGCAGTGCGACGCCACCGCGCCGGTTTCGGCCATGCGCGCACGATCGTTGTCGTCCAAATAGATGCAATGGCCGTACACGGCGCGTCGGCGCAGGAGGCCGTAGTGCTCGTAGACGTCGAGATAGCTGCGATGGCCGGGGAACAGCTCCTTCACCCACTTCACCTCGTCTGTGTTCTCCGACACATGGCTTTGAATGAAGACGTCGGGGTGCAAGCGGGCGAGAGCGCCGCATGCTTCCAACTGCTCGGGCGTCGAGGTGGGGGCAAAGCGCGGCGTCAGCGCATAGAGTTGCCGTCCGCGCTTGTGCCATCGCTCGATCAGCGCAGCGCTGTCGTCGTAGCCCGATTGCGCCGTGTCGCGCAGGAACTCGGGGCAGTTGCGGTCCATCAGCACCTTGCCCGCCACCATCCGCAGATTGCGCGCTTCGCTCGCTTGGAACAGCGCATCGGCCGAGCCTTTATGGACCGTGCAATAAACGAGCGCCGTGGTCGTGCCGCATGCGACGAGTTGATCGAGGAAAAACTCGGCCACGTTCGACGCGTGCGCGGCATCGGCGAAGCCGCGCTCGGTCGGGAACGTGTAGGTGTCGAGCCACGGCAGCAAGCCCGCCGCCGGCGACGCGATCATCTCCGTTTGCGGATAGTGCACATGCGTATCGATGAAGCCTGGGGCGATCAGTTTGCCGGGCCGCTCGACGATCGCCGTGCCCGGCGTGAGCTGTGCGCGCAGCGATGCGTAGGGGCCTGCCGCAACGACGCGCCCACCTTGGACGATGAGCAATCCGTCTTCCTCGAAACACGCGCCGCCCGCCGTCGTGGCCGGATCGCCCACGAAGGTCAGCAATTTGGCGCGAAAGGCGGTGCGCTGTTCGTGTTGATTCATGGTGGAACGTTTCTCTCAGTCTCGATGCAACAAACAAAAAAGCGTGAACCACGCGACGCACGGCCGAACGATGCCTTCGTCGCGAGTGCGACGAAAGAGCAGCGCGAGGAGGCGGCCGCGCTAGCGCGGTCCGCGTCGGGAAATCAATGGGGCGGCGGGTTCGTCGGCCCCCAATAGGCGTCGAGCTTGTCGATCAGGGCTTGCCGTTCGACGGGCGAGACGAACGACGCCTCGAAGCCGTTGCGCAGGATCGTGTAGACCTCTTGCTCGTTCAGGTCGAGTGCGTCGACCGTGGCGAAGTAGTTGGCATTGACGTAGCCGCCGAAGTACGCCGGATCGTCGGAGTTCACCGTGACGGCTACGCCTTGCGCCATCAATTGCTTGAGCGTGTGCTGTTTCATGTCGTCGAACACGCGCAGTTTGATGTTCGAAAGCGGGCACACGGTCAGCGCGATACGCGAATCGGCCAGGCGTGCGACGAGTGCCGGGTCTTCGATGCTGCGTACCCCGTGATCGACGCGATCGACCTTGAGCACGTCGAGCGCTTCGTGCACGTAAGCGGGCGGGCCTTCCTCGCCGGCATGCGCGACGAGCTTCAGGCCGCGCGAGCGCGCCTTTGCGAAGACGCGTTCGAATTTCGACGGCGGATGGCCGCGCTCCGACGAATCGAGGCCGACGCCGATCAAGCGATGGGCATAGGTGTCGAACAACGGGAGGGCCGCTTCGTAGGTCGCGAGCGCATCCGCTTCGGTCAGGTGCCGCAAGAAGCACAGAATGAGTTTGCTCGTCAGCCCGCGTTGCTCGCCTTCGGCCAGCGCGCGTTCGATGCCGGCCACGGCCGTGCTGACCGCCACGCCGCGTTCGGTGTGCGTTTGCGGATCGAAGAAGATTTCGGCATGCACGACGTTGTCGGCCAGCGCGCGTTCGACATAGGCGGCCGTCATCGTGTAGAAGTCTTCCTCCGTCAACAGCACGCTCGCGCCGGCGTAATAGATGTCGAGAAACGACTGCAAATCGGTGAATTCATAGGCGCGCTTGAGTGCTTCGATCGATTCGTAGGTAAGCTTGACGCCGTTGCGTTTCGCCAAGGCGAAGATCACTTCGGGTTCGAGCGACCCTTCGATATGGATATGCAACTCGGCTTTCGGCGCGCCGGCAATTTTTTCAGCTAAGGTTGGTGTCATGGTCGGTCAGCGGTTGCAGCATGGAAAACGGTTGAGCAGGTACGGCCGTGGGCGCGGCGCGTGCGGCTTCGACAGCTTGCAGCACCTGCGCGGCGGCGGATAACGCGATCACTTCGGGCGCTTTGTCGTCGATCCCATCGATGCCGATCGGACACACCATGCGGGCGATGCGAGCTTGATCGAGACCGTGCGCGGCGAGTTGCAGCTCGAATTGCCTGCGCTTCGTGCACGAGCCGATCATGCCGAAAAAAATAAAATCGTCGCGTCGCAAGATGCGCTCGGCGAGCACGAAATCGCGCGCGTGGTTGTGCGTCATGACGACGAATACGGTGCCCGGTGCCGCTTCATCGATCGCCGCCTCGGGCGCGTCCTTCGCATCGATCGTCACATTGGCCCATTGCGCGCTCGCAAGCTGCGTCGGGAACGGGGCGCCGGGCTCGTCCACCCAGCGCACGCGGCACGGCAGCGTCGCCAGCACGCGCGCGAACGCGGTGCCGACGTGTCCGGTCCCGAATAGCATGACGGGGAATTCGCGCGAAACGATCGTCTCGGTCAGCAGTAGGTTGCCTTCGTCGAAGCCGGCGCCGTCCCACAGCAGACACTCAGGCGCTTGGATGCCTTCGTCGATGGGCGTGAGCCGCACGGGTTCGGGCGAGGGGCCGAACGATACGCTGCGCTGCGTCGCTTTGCCTGCCTGCACGCGTTTCGCGAGCGCCGCGACCCAATCGAGGTCGCCGATGTCCACCCGCTCGAACGCGAGTACGACGGCGCCGCCGCAGCATTGGCCGAGACTCGGCCCGAGCGAAAGCCGCTCCAACCGGCGCAGGCGCGACGCGCGCATGCCGTCGCGCAGCACCTCCCGTGCGATTTCGATCGCGCGCCATTCGAGATGACCGCCGCCGATCGTATAGCGTGCGCTTTCGCGTGTGACGATCATCTTCGCGCCGGCCTCGCGCGGCGTCGAACCCTCGACGCGTGCGACCGTCACGAGCACGACGGCATCGCCGTGCGCGAGCAATTGCTGCAATTCGGTGAGCCAGGGTTGCATGCGTTTGTCGTACTCCGTTCAAGCCGCGCCGGAGACGCTCGCCTGCGGCGGCGCGGGCTCGGAAGCGGGGGCGGTAACATTCGACGATGCACGGTTCGTGCCATCGTCGTGCGGCGTGTCGAGGCGATCGAGTGCCAGCAGGATCGCTTCCGGGGTGGCGGGCGCCATGAGCAAGGGCGCGCGCCGCGTATCGGGACGGGTGGCGGCGATCGCATCGCGCAGCGCTAAAAAGACCGAAAACGCGAGCAACAGCGGGGGCTCGCCGACCGCCTTAGATCGGAAGATGGTCGGCTCGACGTTTTCGGCGGGATAGAGCCGCACGTCGAAGGCCGCGGGCGTATCGCTGATCGCCGGAATCTTGTAGGTCGACGGCGCGTGCGTCATCAAGCGCCCGTCGCGGTTCCACCACAGCGTTTCGGTCGTGAGCCAGCCCATCCCTTGGATGAAGCCGCCTTCGATCTGGCCGATATCGATGGCCGGGTTAATCGAGCGGCCGACGTCGTGCAGCACATCGGCACGCACGAGCTTGGATTCGCCGGTCAACGTATTGACGATGACTTCCGACACTGCCGCGCCATAAGCGAAGTAGTAGAAGGGATGACCTGTCATCGAGCCGGCGTCCCAATGAATCTTCGGCGTCGTGTAAAAGCCGTCGGACCACAGTTGGACGCGGGCGAGGTAGGCCACCCCTACCAGTTGCGCGAAGGGCATGGCACCGTCTTCGCCGAAGACCTGGCCGTGCTCGAAACGGATGTCGGGCGCTTTACCGCCGAGCGTGCGGGCCGCCACGTCGGCGAGCCGTGCGCGAACCGTCAGCGCGGCCGCCTCGGCGGCTTTGCCGTTGAGGTCGCTGCCCGTCGAGGCGGCTGTGGCCGACGTATTCGCTACCTTCGACGTATCGGTGGCCGTGACGCGCACCCGCGCGAGCGGCAGCCCGAACACATGAGCGACGACTTGCGCGACTTTCGTGTTCACGCCTTGGCCCATTTCCGTGCCGCCGTGATTGACGAGCACCGAGCCGTCACGATAAACGTGCACGAGCGCACCGGCCTGGTTCAGGAATTCGACGTTGAACGAGATCCCGAACTTGACGGGCGAGAACGCGATGCCGCGTTTGAGTACGGGACTCGTTGCATTGAAGGCCGCCAACGCGTCGCGGCGCGCGCGATAGTCGCTCGTTTCGACGAGTTGGGCCGTTAGCGGCGCGAGGAGGTTGTCTTCGACGCGTTGCCCATACGGTGCGATGTCGCGTTCGCCGATACCGTAATAATTGGCGAGCCGGACCTCGAGCGGATCGCGGCCGAGCGTGCGGGCGATGCTGTCTAGCATCACTTCCGTGACGAGCGCACCTTGAGGGCCGCCGAAGCCCCGAAACGCCGTGTTCGATTGCGTGTTCGTCTTGCACGAGAGTGCGACGATCTCGACGTCGGAGAGGAAATAGGCGTTGTCGACGTGGCAAACGGCGCGCGTCGCGACGGCGCCCGACAAGTCGGCCGAATACCCCGCCCTCAGCGCGATCTCGACGCGCAATCCGAGCAGGCGCCCGTCGTCGTCGAAGCCGGCTTCGTATCGGTAGAGCGCATCATGGCGCTTGCCGGTGATAAGGAAATCGTCGTCGCGGTCGGCGCGCACTTTCACCGGTCGCCCGAGTCGCGTCGCGGCTAGCGCGGCGACGCACGCGAACAGCGCCGATTGCGATTCCTTGCCGCCGAAGCCGCCGCCCATTCGCCGACATTCGCACACGACATTGTGCGCAGGCCAGCCGAGCATGTGCGCGACGAGAGCCTGCATCTCACTCGGATGCTGCGTCGAACTGTAGACGTGTACCCCCTCGCGCTCGGTCGGAATCGCGTAGGCCACTTGCCCTTCGAGGTAGAACTGCTCCTGGCCGCCGACTTCGAATTCGCCGGCCAAGCGGTGCGGCGCTTCGGCAATGCGCTCGGCGGGCGAACCTCGCACCAAGCGCTGCGGCGGAAGCACATAGTGGTGGCGCGCTCTGGCTTCTGCGATCGTCAATACGGGCTCGAGCGGTTCGTAGCGCACGACATCGTCGCTCTTGGCGAGCGCGGCAGCACGCCGTGCGAGTTCGTACGAAGTGGCGACGACGGCGAAGAGGGGCTGGCCGACGTATTGAACGAGATCGTCGGCGAGGATCGGATCGTCATGCACGACGGGGCCGCAATTGTTCTCGCCCGGGATGTCGGCTGCGGTGAACACGGCCACGACGCCCGGGGCTTCGCGCACGGCGGACAGATCGAGCGAGACGACATGGGCATGCGCATAGCGCGACAGACCGAGCGCGACATGGAGCGTGCCGGCGAGTTCCGGCAAATCGTCGGTGTAACGCGCTTCGCCGCTCACGTGCAGCTCGGCCGATTCGTGCGGCAACGGCACCCCGATCGAGCGGTCGGCGTCGGCGTCGGCATCGGCGCTCGGTGCGACGGGCTCGGCAGCGGACGCGGGGGCCGGTGCCGGTGCCGGTGTGTCGGTAGGCCCATTCATGATGCCTCCTTGCCCGGTGCGAGTGCGTCGTCGAACGCAAAGGCGTCGACTTCGGCGAGCGCGAGCGGGGCATGCTCGCGTGTTTCGAGCCAGAACCGCCAAAGCAGGTTGCGCGCAACGGCGGAACGATAATGGCTCGAGGCGCGCAGGTCGGTCAGCGGCTGGTAGTCGATCGACAGCGCATCCATGGCGCGACGCGCGGCCTGCTCGTCCCACGCGGTGCCGGCGAGCACCGCTTCGGCATGCGTGGCGCGCTTGGGCGTGGCCGCCATGCCGCCGAAGGCGATCCGCACGCGCGCGATCGTGCCGTCGACGACGTGGATAGCGAAAGCCGCGCAAACCGCGGAGATATCTTGGTCGTAGCGCTTGGATACTTTGTACGTCCGGAACCGAAGCGTCGGCTCGGGGCGCGGGACGCGCAGCGCAACGACGAATTCGCCTAGCTCGAGCGCTGTCTTCTGATAGCCGACGTAAAACGCGTCGAGCGGCATCGAGCGTATATCGCGCCCGCGCCGCAGCACGATTTCCGCATCGAGTGCGATCAGGGCGGGCATTGAATCGCCGATCGGGGAGCCGTTGGCGACGTTGCCGCCGAGCGTGCCGGCATTGCGCACCGGGAGCGAGGCGAACCGCCTGCCGAGTTCGGCAAGCTCGGGGTAATCGACGGTCAGCGCGGCGTAGGCGTCCTCGAGGGTGACGGCCGCGCCGATCGTGAGCCGCATCGCATCGCGCTCGATCGTACCGAGTTCGGGCACGGCGCCGACGTAGAGCAAATCGCCGAGATCGCGCAGTTGCTTGGTCGCCCACAAGCCGACGTCCGTACTGCCTGCCAGCACGAGCGCGTCCGGATGTTCCGTACGCAACTGCGCGAATGCGTCCAACGAGGCGGGCGCCCAAAACCGGTTTTCGCCGAACGCGCTACCGCGCACATCGGGGCCCGCATAGGCGAAGGTCTCGTTCGGCGCACCTCGAATTTCGCGCAATGCCTGCACCACCGGCGCGCGGTCGAGCGCAACGTGCGCGTGCCGGTCAGCATCGAGCATCTGTTGCGCGGCGGCGATGATCGGACGGTAGCCCGTGCAACGGCACAAGTTGCCGGAGAGCGCCGTCGCGATTTCGTTGCGCGTCGGCAAGCCGGCCGCCTTCGGATAGTTTTCGTAGAGTGCCCACATCGACATCGCGAAGCCGGGCGTGCAAAAGCCGCATTGCGAACCGTGGCAGTCTACGAGCGCTTGCTGAACGGGGTGCAGCGTCCCGTCGGCGGCGCGCAAATCCTCGACCGTGAACACGGCGCATCCGTTCAGTGTCGGCAGAAAGCGAATGCACGCGTTGACGGCTTTGAGCTGGAGTGCGCCGTGCGCATCGAGTTCGCCGACGACAACCGTGCAGGCCCCGCAATCGCCTTCCGCACAGCCTTCCTTGGTGCCCGTGCAGCGCAAGTCTTCGCGCAGGTGCTGCAGCACCGTGCGCGTGACCGGTACGCCCGAAACCTCGTGGATCGCGCCGCGGTAATAGAAGCGGATGGGATGCGTCTTCATAGCCGTATCGTTGGAGGTGTGACCAGGCGCGCGTTACGCGATGGCCCGCCTGGGGGCTCGCGCACGTGGATCGCCATCCATAACCGAAGATAGCACCGACGCGGGGCGAAGATATCGTTCGATGCTGATGGGCGTTATCAGCAGGCCGCCATGACCTTGCGACGATACATCGGGCAAGTGGAAGCTGCCGCGGGCTACTGCCGGACGGGGTACGGGCGCAGCATAGCGGGAGATATGGGGTTTACCCCGCCTCGCCGTGTCGACCGGACAGGCGGATTGCCGTGCCCAGCGGCGACCGGCTTGTCGGGAGGGGTGGGCGAGAACTTGGCGCCCCGCGGCTCCCGCAGCGTGCAGGCGTGCAGGCGGAGTAAAGGCGGGGCGGGACGATATCGGCGGGAGGTCAAATACCGTTTAACCGGCGTCGATCGCGTCGGCGCCGTAGGCTTGAGGCCACGGGCACGAATATTAGACCGAACGCGATCAGGGCCCAACCGGGCAGCAAGATACCGAAGATCGGCGGATAGACCGTTTCGCACAAGCCGCCGACTTTGAAGACGCTCGGCAGCCAATGGGCGGGCGGCAGGCTGTCGACGACCGGTTGCAACGCGTCGAAGCCGCAACTGAACCCTGGGTTGAGCTGGATGTACAGGTGCCGGGCCGCCCCAGCGATGCCGGCCACCGCGCTGATTGCGATCAGCGTCTCGAATAGTGCGATGCCGCGCCAGCCTTTGCGCGCGGCGCCGACGAATGCGAACAGTGCGATCAGCAGAAATAGGTAGCGCTGAATGATGCACAGCGGGCATGGGTCTTCATGCAGCGCGAATTGCAGATACAGCGCACCGCCGATAAGCCCTAGGCAGACGAACCCGAGCAGCACGAGGAGGGTGCGCTCGCGGCGCAGCGAAGACTGATCGTTCATGAGTGTATGCATGCCCCGAAAATGGAAACCGGTGAATTCTAGGCGTTTTCGCTTAAACGCTCGTTAAAGCCGGCAATCGCAATTGTACGAGCGAATACACGCAAATACCCGCGAATCCCCACGAGTACGCGCGCCGCGGCCACCCGCTGCGGGGCGGCCGCGGCGGCGTTGTCAGCGGATCGAGTCAAGCACGCGCTCCACGGCCCTGGCCGTGGCGAGCAACGTTTCATCGGCATGCGGCGCGGCGGCCAGCATCAGGCCGACGGGCGCCTGACCGCGCGGATGGCAAGGCAGCGACACGGCGCAAGCATCGAGCATGTTGAAGATGCTGGGATTGCGCAGGACCAACGCATTGAGGCGCGCATAGTCGGCGTCGTCGGCATCGCATTCGGCGACGCGCGGTGGGACGATCGGCACCGTCGGCGCGACGATCGCATCGAAGCGGCGCCATAGCGTGCGCTGTGCCATATCGAGCAATGCGGCGCGTTCGGCCAGCAAGTCGATGTAATCGGCGGCCGACGCCGCTTCGCCCTTTTCGATGCGTACGAGCACGCGGGGGTCGTAGCGCTCGCCGTGCGTATTCATGAGACGACGATGCCACGCATACGCTTCGATCGACGAGAGGCGGAAGCGCTCGGGCCAATCCGGCTGGTCGAGCGGCCCGAAATGGACATCGGCCAAAATCGCACCGGCCGCTTCCAAGTGCTTCGCCGCCGTTTCGACGGCGGCGGCAACGGCCGGCTCGACATCGTCGGTGACGAAATGCGTGAGCAAGCCGAGCCGCACGCCTTCGAGCGGCCGTGCCTCGGGTACTAACGGCGGCAGGCCCGCCAAAATGCGATCGACGAGGGCACAGCAAGAGACCGATACGCCGATCGGACCGAAAGAGTCCAAGGTCGTCGATAGCGGTATCGCGCCTTGTCTCGGTATGCGGCTCGCGGTCGGCTTGAAGCCCGTCAGTCCTGCAAACGCCGCGGGAATGCGGATCGATCCGCCCGTATCGCTGCCGAGCGCGATGGCCGCCATGCCGTCTGCGACCGATGCCGCCGCCCCGGAGGACGATCCGCCCGCGATGCGCGCCTCGCCCGGCTCACCGCGCAGATACGGGGAAAGCGGCGTGCCGTAGTGCGGATTCAAGCCGAGCCCCGAGTAGGCGAACTCGGTCATGTTCGTGCGTCCGACGATGACCGCTCCGGCCCGCCGCAAGCGCGCGACGGCGGGTGCGTCCGCGTGGGCCGGCGATGCATCGGCGAGTGCGCGCGAGCCGGCACGCGTAACTTGGCCTTCGACATCGAAAAGATCTTTCACCGAAACCGGAATGCCGGCGAGCGGCGAGAGCACAGTGCCGGCGGCACGCAAGCGGTCGAGCGCGTCGGCGCTGGCGCGCGCTTGCTCCGCATTCACTTCGAGGAAGACGGTGGTGCCTTGCCCGGTGGGATCGGCAATGCGCTCGAGTGCGGTTTCGATAAGCGCACGGCTCGTCGTCCGGCCTTCCGCTAAATCGGCGGCGAGGCGGGCGAGCGGCGGGAACGGAGCGAAATCGGTAGCCATAAGGTATCGAGTCCAAGCGAGCGATGCGGGATGACGCGGAAACGGAGAGATCGCCGCGAGCGCAACGCAAGTGGGGGAAAGGGGGCGAGGCTCAAGCCGCGTTTCGGGGCCGAGTCTTGATCTCTTGATCGATTGTAACTGCTGACCCCAACATGCGGAGTGACGAGGACTGCGCGAGCGCCGCATGCCGAGCCGATTTGCGGGCGATCGGCACGCTGGCGGATAATGAATCTCCTTCATCGCTTCGCGTACGAGACGCGCCTGCCCTTCGTCATGAGCGAAATCACACCGCCGAACGCCGGTCGCCCCGGCCCTGATGCTTCCGTCCCGTCTCCGGCCACGTCGTCGGATTCACCGGGCCCCGCGCCCGCAACGCCGGGTGCGCCCACCCCCCTCACTGCGCCCACCGTCCTCCCGCCCGATGTGAGCCCGTCCCTGTCCGGCCACGGTTCCGGCGTGGCTGCGGCGAGTTCGTCCGAGCCGCCGCCCGGCCAGCCGGGCGCGGTCGGTGTGGCGACGACATCGAATACGACCGATACCCCGAGCGCCGCTTCGCGCGCGGCGAGCGATACGCTCGAGTCGGCGTCGGCGATTCAATCCACAGTGGGCACGCCCCCGGCGACCGGTCAGGCAGTGGATGCGGCACAGGCGCGTAGCTCGGCGGCCGCGCACACAGCAGCGCAGGAACAGGCGGCGCAAAGCGTCCATGCTCCGGGGGCGCCGCCGCCGGGTTTCGGCGCGCCGCCCGATTTCGACACGCCGCGTCCGCCGCCGGCGAGCACCGTGGCGCAAACCCAGCCTGCCTACTTGCGCCAAAACGATTCGGCATGGTCGGTCCTGGGGCGCACGATCGCCGCGCGCGCGCGGCAGTTGTTCGACCGAGCGGGGCAGCGCATTACGCAGCGCACCTTGCGCATCGGCGTGTCCGCGCGCATCTTCCATCCCGAGCCCGGTGCGCGGGGGTTACGCGGCAAGACGCTGCAATACCTTGAAGAATCGGTCGCGCACTGGGTCATGTCGCGCGACGTCATGGTCTTCATGATCCCGACGGTTGGCCATCAAGGGATGCTCCATCCGAGCAACATCCGCCTGCGCGATTACGCGAAGCACTTGGACGGCCTGCTGCTGCAAGGCGGAGCGGACGTTTCGCCGCAGACGTATGCGGCGAGCGATATGCGACCGGAGTGGCCCGGCGATCGCGTGCGCGATATGTACGAACTCGAGTTGTTGTACGAGTTCATCGAATCGGGCAAGCCCGTGCTCGGCGTATGCCGCGGCTGCCAACTCATCAACGTCGCGTTCGGCGGCACGCTCTATCAAGACATCGCCACGGAAGTGCCCACAGCAGGCGTGCATGTCAGCGAGTTCTACGATCAGCATCGGCACGCAGTGCGGTTTCCGGACGGCTCGTCGCTCGCCAGCATGTTCCCCGGGCGGCGCGAGGCGGTGGTCAACTCGATCCATCACCAGGCGGTGAAGACGCTCGGGCGCGATCTGAATATCGAGGCTGTTTCGGCGGGCGACGGGCTCATCGAGGCCGTACGTTACCGGCGTGCGCCGTTCGTGGTGGGCGTGCAGTGGCACCCTGAATTTCATCGAGCGGGCGGGCCGGAACTGCTCGATTGCACGCCGCTGCTGGACACGTTCTTGCGCGCGTCGCGCGAGACGCGGTTCTGAACGACGGCACGCCGACGCTCCGGCCTGGGCGTGCTGCCCGGGTGCTTGCCCGTGTGCCCCCCGTGTGCTGCCCCCGTGCCCTTCTCCTGCTCGGTGCCCTCGGCCTTGCTGTCGATGCGGCACCGAGTAGGCCGTTCCGGGAACACGGCTCGCTGTTCGTGTATCGTCCATGCAAAAAGTGTTGACACGTTTCAGCGGTTTATACATAATCTCGCTTCTCCGGTGCACGGCGTTTAGCGAGTGAGCCGGGGGAAGTAGATTGCGGGAGTAGCTCAGTTGGTAGAGCGCAACCTTGCCAAGGTTGAGGTCGCGAGTTCGAGACTCGTCTCCCGCTCCAGTTTCGATGGGGTATGTCGTACGAAGCGATTCGTCGAGGTGCCGCCAAGCAGTAGGTAGTTGGTAGGAATACGCGGGAGTAGCTCAGTTGGTAGAGCGCAACCTTGCCAAGGTTGAGGTCGCGAGTTCGAGACTCGTCTCCCGCTCCAGGTATAGGGGAAGCTAAGCTTCCCTTTTTGTTTAGCGGCCCATGCCGGCTTGCTGAACCGATTGCCGGGACGTTGTGCTGCCGTGTGGCGCCGATGTTCTGGTAACTCCGCTTTCGGCGCGATAGCAAAGCGGTTATGCAGCGGCCTGCAAAGCCGTGTAGGCCGGTTCGACTCCGGCTCGCGCCTCCAAAAATGAAAACCCTGACCAGTTTCGGCTCGTCAGGGTTTTTCTTTTTTTCGTGTCGGTTTTCGTCCAAGCTGGGCAGTGGCCGCGACGGCCTCACGTCACCTCACGTCACGGCCGCACAGCTATCTCGGCTTGTCAGGATGGTTCGCCTGCGGCGATCGTCCGCATCGGCAAAGCACCGTCCCCGTACTCACGGAGCACCTTCGCAATCACAACCCGATAGCCGTCCAGCCAGCGCGATTGTTTCGCCTTGGCTTCACGATGTGCCGGATGCTTGATCAATTCCAGCAGCGCTTCCTCGGACGCCCAGTAGTAGACGTTCTGAATCAACCCCGCACGGGTATTTTCCCAAGCCTCTTCGCCCAGATAGCCGGGTATGCTGCGTGCGGCCTCGGCAATCTGTTTGTCGAGACGATGGAATTCCTCGTCGTACTGGCCGGCTTTGAAGATGAACGTCGAAGCGTACATGGCGGTGATGTCGAATGCGGATGGAGAAAGCGCGGCCTGCCGACGCGGTGCGTGCTCGGGCCTCGCCGCATCCGAGCCTTACCGCGAACTCATTTGGACGGCCAGGCCAGCAGCTTGATACCTGTCACCGCGAATACGACCGCGAGCGATCCTTCTAGCCCGCGGCGGGCGCGAGTATAAACGCGGCGAGCCGATTCCATCGAGAAAAGAAACGCGTATCCGCTGAATACCAGGCAACCGATGACGGCGCATCCCGGAATGACGGCGGCGTGAGTCGCGCCCGAACCATTCGACGACAGCGCGACGATGGAGACCCAAACGAGCACGGCCTTCGGATTGGTTAAATGCAGCAAGGCTCCTTTGGTATAGAGCGCCTTGAGCGGCGCGGGTTGCCCCGCATTCGAGGGCTTGGCAACGGATGCGGATAGTGCCGTGCGGCCCGACTTGAAAGCAAGCCACAGCAGATAAACGCCGCCGCCGATCTTGATCGCCACGATGAATTGCGAATAGGCGATCAAGGCCGCCGAGATACCCACCGTCGCGACGGTTGCCCAAAACATCGAGCCTGAAATGACACCGGCTGCGAACGCGAGTGCTGCTCTGCGGCCTTCGTTGGCCGCAATCGACATGATCGCGAGGTTGCTCGGCCCGGGACTCGCCGTGCCGACAAAATATGCGGCATAGGCGAGCAGCAGATTGGCGGAGAAAAAAGCATTGCCTGACATCGTGAGCCTTTCAATGAGAAACCATCGCTGGATTGTTGCCGAATGCGAGCCGTTTGCCATGGTCAGTTGCCCGGTGTTTCACCGGGCCAGTGGCGGGAATCGGGCGGGCCTAGTCTTGTTTGCGCGAGGCAGCGGCCAGCATCGCGTCGCCGATCGAATCCTGCCCCGAGGCTTGCAGCGCTTCGCCCGCGCCTTGAATGTCGCGCACCGCTTTGTTCTGGCTGAGTTTGCTTTTGCCGACCAAGCGCGTGATGTCGATTTCCAAGCCGACGATGGACTTGAGCAGCGTGTCGATATAGTCGCTTGGCGCGTCGCTCATCTTCCACGGCCGAGGCTGAGATGCTTCGTGCTTGCGCGTCAGTCGAGCCACCACACCGCGTACGTACTTCTCGTCGTCGCGAATCGCGATGCGCCCATGCGCATGCACGACGATGTAATTCCAGGTCGGCACTTGCCGATGAAGTTCGTGCTTGCTCGGGTACCAGTTCGGCGAGATGTAGGCATCGCCCGCGCGAAACACCACGAGCACGTCGTCGCCGTTCCCGACCTCTTGCCACACTGGATTGGCGCGTGCCACGTGTGCGCGCAGCACGCCGTGTTCGCCTTCGTCTGCGGCCAGTTCGAACGGAATGTGGTTCGCATCCAGCCCGCTCGTGCCGCGGGTCACCAGCATGCCGAACGGGTGTCGTTCGATGCAATCGTGCAGCGCTTCCTTGCGAGGTTCATTGAAATCGGCGGGAATGTACATAACGGTTCCGAAGGTCGTCAGCGAGCGAGCGGCCGAAGGTGGGCCGATCGCATAGGAGTCGGCAACCATTGTGGTGGAAAACTGGCTTATCCTAAAGGTCCAATTTGAATCGGATTGATAGGGCCAGAATTATGGCGAGAACCGCGCGGATGGCCGACATTCCGTCGCTCGGCACGTTGGATCGCACGGCCGGCAATTTAAGCCGGCAGGTCGCACAGGCGCTGAGAGAGGCGGTGCGCACGGGAGGGTTGGAAGCGGGGGACGATTTGCCGTCCACTCGGTTGCTGGCCGCCTCGCTCAATGTGTCGCGCGGGACGGTGATCGGCGCTTACGAGCAATTGCTCGCAGAGGGTTTTATCGAGGCTCGGGCGGGCGCCGGAACGCGCGTCGCGCCGGGGGTGAATGCATCGCATGAACGTGACGTGAGGACGATGCGAGGAACGCATCGAGCCGGTTCGCCCCGAGCCCACGAGTGCATGCCGGCGCGCGAGCCAATGGGCGAGGCGCGCTTGCCCGAACCCGCGGCGGCATTCGCGCGAATCGCGCGTGAGTTCAGGCCGCTGCCGCCGGTGCCGTTCGCGGTTTCGGTCCCGATCGGGGCGACCGCGCCCGCCGACATCTGGCGCCGGCTCGGCAACCGTCTGCGTGCGAAAGGGCCGGGCGGGCCCGCGGGGTACACCGATCCGCTCGGCGCATTGCCGCTTCGCGAAGCCATTGCGGCCTATGTGCGCAAGTCCCGCGCCGTACGGTGCGAGCCCGGACAGGTGATCGTCACCAGCGGGACGCAACAAGGACTCATGCTCGCAAGCCAGGTGTTGTTGGCCGCGGACGACGAGGTCTGGGTGGAAAACCCGGCGTACCGTGGCGTGACGGCCGTGCTCGAACGCACGGGCCACGGCGAAAGGATGAGGCGCATATCCGTCGATGCCGATGGGATCGACGTCGAAACGGGTATCCGCATCGCGCCCCACGCGCGGGCGGCGTTCGTTACGCCGTCCCATCAATATCCGCTCGGGATGCCGATGAGCATGGCGCGACGAACCGCGTTGCTCGCGTGGGCGTGCGCCAATGACGCTTGGATCGTCGAAGACGACTACGACAGCGAACTCCGATATCAGGGTTACCCGTTTCCTTCGCTGCAAGGATCCGAGCCGAGCCGAGTGGTCTACCTCGGCACCTTCAGCAAGATTCTGTTTCCATCTTTGCGCTTGGGGTACGCGATCGTTCCCGAGGCGTTGGTAGAGGCGTTTTGCGGTGCGCGCGTGCTGATGGATCGGCACCCGCCGAACGCGGATCAACATGTACTGGCGGCTTTCATGGCCGAAGGACATCTCGAGCGTCACGTTCGCAAGGTGCGTAACGTGTACGCAGACTATCGCGCACGGCTGATCGAGACGTTAGGCGAGCTGCTTTCGGATGATTTCGCTTGGGTGGAGCCGGGCGATCAGGGCATGCATCTCGTCCTGTGGCTCGCTAGCGGCACGGACGACCGCGCGGTGGCCGAAGCGGCGGCTGGAGCCGGTGTCGCCGTCCGCCCCGTTTCGCCGATGTTCGCTCCGGGCACTGGGCGGCCCGGCCTCGTGCTGGGCTTCGGGGGCTTTGGCCACGCGCAAATGAAGGCGGCGGCGCAGCGGCTTGCGGCCGTTATCGTCGAGGCTGTCGGCAAACCTGTGCATCAGCGGAAGCGGGCGCCGGGTCGTTAGGGCAACCATGCTGAAACGCGTTCGAATCCGGACCCGGACCCGGACCTGGACCCGGACCCGGACCTGGACCGGACCTGGACCCGGACCCGGACCCGGACCCGGACCTGGACCTGGACCCGGACCCGGACCCGGACCCGGACCCGGACCCGGACCGATCTGCATTCGCGCGCGATTGCGCAATGAGTTGTCGGCCCTGGCGCGAGGACAGGTTCAAGCCCTCTGGCGTTTGCCGTTACGCCGCGGGATAATCGGCCGGCACCGCATTCCCCGGATTTCGCCCATGACCGACTCCACCCGCGACGCCCACGCGTCGATTGAATGGCGCTGGAAAGCCTTCGCCGATCTCACGCCGCTCGAGGTATACGACATGCTCGAGGCACGTAATGCCGTGTTCGTCGTCGAGCAGCAGTGTGTTTATAACGACGTCGATGGCCTCGATAAAGACGCTTGGCACCTATTGGCGTATTCGCCCGGAGCGGGTGCCGACGCGCATGCGTCCGCGGGTAAGGGCGCAGAACATGCACCGGCTCCGGCGCTGGCCGGCTATCTCCGGGTGCTGTTGCCGGACGCGTCGGATGCCGATATCCGTATCGGCCGGGTGTTGACGACATCCGATTTTCGCGGCATCGGCTTGGGTAGCGCGATGCTCGAGCAAGCACTCAAGCATATCGTGGCACAGTGGCCGGACGCGGCGATCAGGCTGCATGCGCAGGCGCATCTGCAAATGTTTTACGGCGCTTTCGGCTTCGAGCCGGTCTCCGATATTCACGACGAGGACGGTATCCCGCACGTCTGGATGCGGTCGGTTTAAGGCTCAGCGTCCCGCTACCGGGGCCGGCGTCTGCCTGCCAGACGACGTATCCCCGCCAGGCGGGGCGTCCCGGCGCTCTTCCACTAGCCGTTCGCGGGCCGACAGCCGCATCCAGTGCCGCAATGCGATCAATGCGCCGAATACGCTCATCATCGAGCCCGGGATCCATAGCAGCAAGCCGCCGATTTGCTGGTCCCGGATCGGACTGATCCAGGTGAAGGCGCGGCCGCAGATCGAGTAGATCGGATACAGCTCGCGCGGCGTGAAAAAAATCAATGCGCCCAGCACGATTTGCGGTGGAATGGCCGCGACGACGATCATGATGCGCCGTCCCGGTGCCAGTCGCGCGGGCGGCGCGGGGCGTGGATCCAGTACGAGCCACCAGAACAGCAGGCCGTCCACGACCATGCTCCAGTTCATGATTCGATACAAGCGCCAGTCGAGCATCGCCTTGAAGTGAATCGGCGAAAGCAGCCAAAAATAAATCAGCCCGACGAATAGGACGACGGCAACCACCGGATGAAAGACGATGCGGAACAACGCGCGCATCGGTTTCGTCCTGACGGCCGGCCCGATGAACCGTTGGCGCCAACGGAACGGAATGCCCGCGCGCAACGCGGCGCCGGGATACGACCACGCGATGAAGAAGGGCCCCAGATGGTGCAGCACGAGATGCTGCAACCGATGCATGAAGAACTCGTGCTCGAAGTAATAATCGAGCCGAGTGTGCAGCGCCACGTAAAGCGCGACGAGCCCGAACCAGAACGCAATCTGTCGCAGCAGCGATACCCTGGCATGCCGCACGCCGCGCGCATAGAGAATCGCTGCCGCGAGCACCGCGACGACGACCGTCGGCGACGGTTCCCAGGGATCGAGCCAGTAAAGCAAGTTCATCACTGCTTTCGCCTCAACGTGTTTGCTCGACGACGCGCCGCAGATCGTGTGCGATCGCGTCGGGCGTGTCGGTGCTCGTGGCCAGCAGCCGCGCGTGCCCATCGGCATCGAAGATATAGACGGCCGAGCTGTGCGTGACTTCGTAGCTGCCGTTCGGGTCGCGCTTTTCCATCTGGTATGCCACGCGATAGCGCTTCGCCAGCGATTCGACCTGCGCGTCGGTGCCCGTCAGGCCCCGAATGTGCTCGGCGTCGAACGCCGTCACGTATTCGTGCAGCGCTTGCGGCGTATCGCGCGCCGGGTCGACCGAAAT
Source organism: uncultured beta proteobacterium (assembly GCA_963838695.1). GTDB lineage: Bacteria > Pseudomonadota > Gammaproteobacteria > Burkholderiales > Burkholderiaceae > Trinickia. Next base: position 87,038 of record CAWIRZ010000023.1, read on the forward strand.
GAAGAGGATGCGTACTTGCTTCGCATCGTCGGCCGGCAGCTTCCCGAGCACTTGCATGAGCCGCGCCATGGTTTCCGGGCAGACGTCGGGGCAATGCGTATAACCGAAATAGACGAGCGTCGTTTTGCCGCGGAAGGACGCTCCCGTGACGCTTTGGCCCGAATCTTCCGTCAACTTGAAGGCGAGATCGGGAAGGTGCCCGCTCACGTTCGTCAATTGCCAGGGGCCGTCGTCGTGCGAACAGCCGGCGATGAGCGCGGCGCAGGCCAGGCCCAGCAGCGTTCGAAGCAGGTATGCGAAGCAGGCTCCGAAGCACCGGCGCCCGTGCCGCATGCGGCCGCGGAACGCCGGGTGTGTGCGCGGCAGCCCGACCGGCGGCGGACGAGGCGGGAGCGAGGTAAAACGATGCGCCGGGTTGCGGCCCGACGCGCAGAACAGAGTGCGACATGCGTGACTCGTGAGGGTGCATCAGCGCCGCGCGGCCGCCCTTGTTGGGCAGCGCCGTCAAGGCGGCTGCGAGGCAGGGACTATAGCGCAAACGCCTTTCGGTTACCGTTCGCGGCATGGTCTGTCGGTCGATTGCGAGGCAATATGTCGCAGGAGCAGGCAAGATACGGGGCAGGGAAGCCGCCTTGCGCCGCCCGTTGGCCGATCGCGCCGTTTAGGGGCATCGTGACTCGAAATGGCGACGCAAGCGCGGTAAGATGCGCAAACTTTTCCGGTTCTGCATAGCTAAACGCTGCGCGGGACCGTCACGCGAATCAAGCTGATGCAATCTTTACCGGATTTTCTGTCTCCGAGCGAGACGGCGTTCTTCTTCGACTTCGACGGCACGTTGGTCGAACTCGCGCCCACCCCGGACGGGGTCGTCGTGCCGCCGGCTGTCGTCGAAGCGCTTGCCCAATTGCGCCATTTGACGCGCGGTGCGGTGGCCGTCGTCTCGGGCCGGGGCATCGACAGCATCGATGCCTTCCTCGGCATGCCCGATTTGCCCGTTGCCGGCCTGCATGGCGCCGAGCGACGCGATGCGAGCGGCGATACCGTGAGGCTCGGCTTCAACGATGAGCGTCTATTACGCATGGAGCGCGTCTTGGCGGAGTTCGTCAATGCGCACCCCGGCACGCTGCTCGAAATCAAGGGCGCCGCACTCGCGCTGCACTTTCGCAATGCCCCGTTCGCAGAAGCGGCGGCACGCGAAGCGACGCAGCGTCTGGTCGACGAACACGCGGACGCGTACGTGTTGCAGCCGGGCAAGATGGTCTACGAAATCAAGCCGAAAAACGTCGACAAGGGGCGCGCGGTCGCGGCCTTTCTCGACGAGCCGCCGTTTGCCGGACGTACGCCGGTGTTCGCCGGCGACGATTTGACCGACGAAAAAGCGTTCGCGGTCGTGAATGCGCGCGGCGGCCTGTCGATCAAGGTCGGGGCCGGCGATACGTCGGCCCGCACGCGGGTCGATTCGGTCGGCGCATTCGCCGGCTGGCTCGCCGATATCGTCAGCGCAGCGCGGCGCACTTCATGAGTCGCCTCATCATTGTGTCGAACCGGGTCGCGCCGATTTCGGAGGGCGGGCCGGCCGCGGGAGGCTTGGCCGTCGGCGTCTACGACGCGCTCAAGGAAACGGGCGGCATGTGGTTCGGATGGAGCGGCGAGGTTGTCTCCTCGGGGCAGCCGCGGTTGGAGCTCGTCGAACAGGGCCCGGTGACGTTCGCGACGATCGGCCTCGCGCGGCGAGACTACGATCAGTACTACCGCGGTTTTTCGAACGCGACGCTATGGCCCGCGTTTCACTACCGCGCCGATATGATCCAGTACGACCGTCACGACTTCGAGGGCTATTGGCGCGTCAATACTTGGCTAGCGCAGCAGCTTGTGCCTTTGCTGCGCGCCGATGACGTCATTTGGGTGCACGACTATCATCTGATTCCGTTCGCGCAGGCGCTGCGCGCGGCAGGCGTGAAGAACCGGATCGGCTTTTTCCTGCACATTCCGTTTCCCGCAGCCCAGGTGCTGCTCGCCATCCCGCCGCATCGCGCGCTCGTCGAAGCGCTGTGTTCGTTCGATTTGCTCGGCTTCCAAACGCAAGCGGACGTGCGCGCGTTTTGCGATTACATCGTGCACGAAGCGGGCGGGGAAATCGAAGGCGGCGAGCGCCGTGGCCCGTTTGTCGCGGGCTCGCCTGCGCAGGTGCGCGCGTTCGGGCGTTCGCTGCACGCGGCCGCCTATCCGATCGGCGTTTATCCCGACGAAATCGCGCAACTCGCCAAAGCCGGCGCGCGCGGCAAATCGGTTCGCACGATGCGCCAGACGCTGCACGATCGCAAGCTGATCATGAGCGTCGACCGGCTCGATTATTCGAAAGGGCTCGTCGAACGCTTTCGCGCATTCGAGCGATTGCTCGACCAAGTACCCGCGTGCCGCAACAACGTATCGTTCGTGCAGATCGCACCGCCGACGCGTGCGGACATGCATGCGTACCAGGACATCCGCTTGCGGCTCGAATCGGAACTTGGCCGTATCAACGGCCGCTTCGCCGAACTCGATTGGACGCCGATCCGATACATTCATCGGCAGTACGAACGATCCGTGCTGGCGGCGTTGTTCCGCGAATCGCATGTCGGCTACGTCACCCCGTTGCGCGACGGCATGAATCTCGTCGCCAAGGAATATGTCTCTGCGCAAGATCCCGACAATCCCGGCGTGCTCGTGCTTTCGCAGTTTGCCGGGGCGGCCGATGAGCTGACGGGTGCGCTGATCGTCAATCCGATCGATATCGACGGCATGGCGCAGGCGCTGGCGCAAGCGCTATCCATGCCGCTGGCGGAACGTCGTGCGCGCTATCGAGACATGATCGCTCAGCTGCGTAACAACAACGTATCCGTCTGGCGCGATACCTTCCTGCGCGATCTTGCGCAAAGCGGCGGGGCGAGGGCGGCGCAGAAACCGGCTGGCGAGAAGACGCCGGCCGCGCGCACGAAGACGGCACGCAAGCGTGTGACGGCTTAAAGCCGCCGCGCTCGGACGCCGCGCTCGCCGGCAACCGAACCGAGCTGCAATACGGAAACGATAACGATCGAACGAGCGGAAACGAAAAGGCCCGGCATTCGAACATGCCGGGCCTTTTCGTTTGCCTACGACCTTAACTGACGCGAGCTAAGGTCACTCGCCCCGCGGTTAGGCCACGTGTTCGTCGACCTTGCGGCCGCCAGGGTGCAGCAACACCGCTTTGCCGTGCTGCTTGGACAGCAGATCGCGATAGATGCCGGGGCGGTTGCGCAGCGCTTCGGGGCTGCCGTCGTCGATGACCTTGCCCGAACTCATGACGATAATGCGATCGAAGTTCTGCAGTGTCGACAGACGGTGTGCGATGGCGACGACCGTGCGTCCCACCATGAGCCGGTCGAGCGCTTGCTGGATCGCTTCTTCCGAGGCGCTGTCGAGCGCGGAGGTAGCTTCGTCCAGCAGCAGGATCGGTGCATTCTTCAGGATCGCGCGTGCGATCGCGATCCGTTGCCGCTGTCCCCCGGAGAGCTTCACGCCGCGATCGCCGACGAGCGTGTCGAAGCCGTCGGGCATCGATTCGATGAAATCGGTGCAGCGGGCCTCGCGTGCCGCGGCGTGCACTTCTTCGCGGGTCGCTTCGGGCCGGCCGTAAGCGATGTTCTCGTAGACCGTCCGATGAAACAGCGCAATGTCCTGCGGTACCAGCGCGATCGACTGGCGCAGGCTGTCTTGCGTGATGCCGCCGATGTGCTGGCCGTCGATTTTGATCGAGCCGCCTTGCGTGTCGTAGAAACGTTGCAGCAATGCGAGCACGGTCGATTTGCCGGCCCCCGATTTGCCGACGAGCCCCACTCGCTGTCCCGCTTCGATATGCAGATCGAAATGATCGAGGATCGGCTTGCGGCGCGGATAGGCGAAGGTCACACCCTCGAAATCGATGCGTCCGCCATGCGTCACGAGCGGCACCGCGTCCTGGCGATCGGGCATGCCGTGCGGCTCCAGCAGCGTTTTGACGGCCTCGGCGAGCCGCGCGATGTGCTGGGTGACGTCGACGAGCGCAACGGCCAGGTCGCGCGTCCCGTGCAGAATCGTGAAGCCGAGCGAACTCGTGAGGACGATGTCGCCGGACGTTGCTCGTCCTTGCGTCCATAGCCAAAGCGCCCAGCCGAGCAGGCCGGCCGACAGCAGTGCAGTGATGACGGCGTGCAAGAGCCGCAAGCGCTCGAGATAGAGCAGGCTTTGCTGGCGTGCATCCATCTCCCCCTTGACCGTTTCGCCGAAGCGCCGCTGTTCGCGCACGGTCATGCCGAACGCGCGCACGAGCGCCATGTTGCCGATGACGTCGACGAGTTCGCCGTCGACTGCCGCGGCCTTGGTGGCGAATTTGTGATGCCGCGACGAGCCGCGCCCGGCGAGCTTGAACAAGACGATGGCCAGTATGGCCGAGCACAGCATCAGGCAACCTGCCATGACCGGATTGACCGAGACGATCATCACGATCGCGCCGATTACCGCAATGCACGGCGGCAACACGTTCCACGCCATCGTATTCTCAGACGTATACACGGCGTTCGACGTGGCTGTGATGCGGCTGGCGAGCATGCCCGGCTGGCGTTCCGAGAAATACGTCGGCGAGTGGCCGGTCAGGTATTGGAACAAGTCGCGCCGCAGGTCGCCCGTTACATCGACGAACGCGTGGGCAGCGACCCATCCGCCGATGCGCCAAAGCAGGTTGTCCGCCGCGATGAGCCCGACGAGGATCGCGAATGCACCCCAGAGCGGGCCGGGGTGGTGCCGGCCCATGCCGAGGACGTCGATCAGATGCTTGATCGCGTATTGCGACGCCAGCGCACAGACGACGGCCGCGAACACGCTGCCCAGCACGATTGCGTGGGAGACGGGGTGGCGCCGGATGTAACTGAGCAAGAACGCCAAAGGCCGGTCGGCATAGCCCGCGAGCCTGGCGTTGCGGGCGTTACGCTCGGCAACGGTCAAATGTTCCAATTGTGGTTCGTGCAAGGCACGCGAAGCGAGTTTCATCAAAAGCATAGTCTGCGTGGGGCGGACCGGCAGCCAATCTCGCGCAATAACGAGATGACGCGGCACGGCGCCATTGTAAACATCCGCGGAACTTTCCCGGGGCTTCCCGACGAGCGTTGGGTAGGCACAACGCCGTTTGCGGCGCTGCATCGTCCTTGCTTGACGGAGCAAGTTCGGTGCGCGTTCCGATCGAAAGGTTCGTTCAAGCTAACCGTAATTTTCCGATACAATGGCCGGTTATGTCCGAATGCCTTGCAGATCTTTACACACTGCGGGTTTCGGGGCCAGATCGGCGCGCGGTGGCACATCGGCTGCTCGGTAGCAGCGGCCGGCGGGTTTAGCTAGGCCGGTCGTCTCCATGGCGCTTCGGGTTACTGTAGGCGCCGTGCGGCACGCCATGGCGGCCGAAGTGTATCCGGCGTGTAACAACGTAAAGAGTTTGAAATGTTCTGCGGTGCAGCATGAAACCGGTCGGATAATCGATCCGGGTTTGCCCTAGGGTTTTTGACGCGGTCACGTCAACGGCTGGGCGAGCCATGCGTTTAACGACATGTGGCGTGTAGCCCCGAGATCGGCCGAGCAGTATTTGTCGGCGGCCAAGGGCGAATCGCACTCGCCGCAGCGGGACGAAGGTGCTGCCGCCTGATGCAGGAACGGGCGATTCGCTTCCGAACATGGTCAACACATTTGCCTGAATTTTTATTAGGAGTTCATCACTATGCGGATCGCTCAAATCGCTCCTTTGCATGAAGCGGTTCCTCCGAAGCTCTACGGCGGAACGGAGCGCGTGGTGTCGTATCTGACGGAAGCGCTCGTCGACCTCGGCCACGACGTGACGCTGTTCGCTAGCGGCGATTCCCAGACGTCGGCCAAGCTCGAAGCGTTCTGGCCGCAGGCGCTGCGTCTCGATCCGTCGATCCGCGACACGATGGCTCCGCATATGCTGCTGCTGGAAGAAGTGCGCCGCCGCGCCGATGAATTCGACGTGCTGCATTTCCATATCGATTACTACCCGTTCTCGTTGTTCTCGCGTCAGCCGGTGCCGCACCTCACGACGCTGCACGGCCGCCTGGATCTGCCCGAGCTGCAGCCGATCTTCAATACGTTCAACCAAGTGCCCGTGGTGTCGATCTCCGATAACCAGCGCATGCCGTTGCCGCAGGCGAGCTGGCTCTCGACGGTCTATCACGGCCTGCCGGAGAACTTGCTCACGCCGCGCAAGGGCGTCGAGCCGAGCTACCTCGCGTTCCTTGGACGTATTTCGCCGGAGAAGCGTGTCGATACGGCCATCCGTATCGCCGAGAAGGCCGGCATGAAGATCAAGATCGCGGCCAAGCTCGACAAGGCCGACCGCGCGTACTACGAAGAACAAATCAAGCCGCTGTTCCAACTGCCGCACGTCGAATACATCGGCGAAATCGGCGAATCCGAGAAAGCCGAATTCCTCGGCGGCGCGCATGCGCTGCTGTTCCCGATCGATTGGCCGGAGCCGTTCGGCCTGGTCATGATCGAAGCGATGGCCTGCGGCACGCCCGTGATCGCGTTCAAGCGCGGTTCGGTGCCCGAAGTCATCGAGAACGGCGTGTCGGGTTTTGTCGTCGAAGACGAACTGTCGGCTGTCGCCGCCGTCAAGCGTCTGTCGTCGCTGCCGCGCGAAACGGTTCGCAAGGCGTTCGAAGCGCGTTTTACGTCGAAGGTAATGGCGCAAAACTACATCGCGTCGTACGAAAACCTGCTGCGCCAAAAGCACCGCACCGTGCTGCGCGAAGTCGCCGCCGGCTAAAGTTTGACGCGGCGAGGCGGTTTCGCCCCTCGCATTCGCAGCACGCTTGTGCGCACGCCCCGCCTGCCGTCCGGCACGCGGGGCGTGTCGTTTGTACGGCCCGCAGAAGGCTTTTCCGGCGATTTAGGGCGCGACTCGTCGGTTCGGATTCATCGCACCGGGAAACTTGGCGCCCAAAATCCCTATAATGCTGCTGCCGCGAAAACGGCGACTTGAACGAATAAACGAACGACTGACCTTAGGAGGCGTCTTGGCGAGAGCGAACCCCACGCGAGCAGATCCGGCACCGGGTGCCGGTACGATGTTCACGCTGCGCGCCATCGGTCTCGTTCTGCTGGCGCGCTGGCTGTACTCGATGGCGCAAATGGGCTATGGCGAATCGCTTTCCGCGATGGCGTCTTCGCCGTGGGCCTCGATCAACGGCGTCTTTCTGTTCCTGCTCATCGTGCTGCCGGGCGCGCGGGCACGCGCCGAGCGCCCGTTTCATCCGTTGCCGCAGTGGCTGCGGCAGGCGTTGCGGCTGTTCGCGTTCTTATGCCTCGTATTCGCGCTCTGGTTGATCGGCGTGTTCGTCTGGGCCCAGGGCGGTAGAAGCGCCGTCAACGCGGTGACCGAAACCAACGGCTGGCTCGTCGCGGCTCCGGCGCTGTACGCCGCCGTGCTGTGGATCTGCCGGCCGCGCGCCTTGTGGCGAACCAACGCCGCCGCGCGGCGCTTCGCGATCGGCCGATACGCGATCTTGCTCGATGCGGCCAGCCGAACGGCCGTCGTCTGGGCGGAAAGCCGCAAGCTGGGGCAATACGATGCGCGAGAGCTGTCCGTCAAATGGCCGGTTGCGAGTGCGCTCGAACGCGAGCGCACGACGGTGGCGGGTGCGGCTACGGCTCAGGCGATAGCCGATGGTGCGCCGTCGTCCGGCGCGAACGGCGGGGTGGCTCCGGTCCGTGCGCGTGGGTGGGCACGGCGCTCGCAAGTGGCGTTGCTGTGGGACTCGCCCGCCGCGGTGGGGCACAATCGGCAGACGATTTTTCGCACGACGATCGCGACCGATGGCGACCGGACTTCCGCCCATGCGCTCGATGCGACGCTCCGTCAGGTCTGATCGGCGCTGGTGCGCCACGAACCGGCACCGGCGTGAGCGTAAAGCGTGGGGCAAGTTGCTTTGCGGTAGCGCTTGTGACGCCGTGCCTGTGCGGCAAGCGCGCTCGCGAGGGGAGGGATGCAATGAAGCAGGCTCGAATCGATGTGGCTCGAGCGTATGACACGCTTGGCCCGGACGGCGGTGCACGTTTTCTCGTAGACCGAATGTGGCCGCGCGGCGTCACGAAAGAATCCTTGCACCTCGTCGCCTGGTTGCGCGACGTTGCCCCCAGCACCGAGCTGCGACGCTGGTTTGCCCACGATCCGGCGCGCTGGGAAGCGTTTGTCGAGCGTTATTGCGCCGAACTCGACGCCAACCCGCAAGCCTGGCAGCCGATCGCCGAGGCAGCGAAGCACGGGCGCGTCACGCTGTTGTTCGGTGCGCGCGATCGCGAGCACAATCAGGCCGTCGTCCTGCGCGATTATCTGGCGCGCAAACTCGCGCACCATTGACCGCCGACCATTGAGCGTACCCGTCGCTTTCGCCCCTTATCGTCCGTTCGCCCATTTTTCGTTATTACCACGCTGCACCGATGTCTCCATCGTCTCCAGCTCGACTGACCACGCTGCTCGCCGAAATCCGCTCCTGCCGCGCCTGTGAGGCACATTTGCCGCACGGGCCGCGGCCCGTCTTGCAGGTGGGGCGCGACGCGCGCGTACTTGTCGTCGGCCAAGCGCCCGGCGCACGCGTGCATGCGTCGGGAATCCCGTGGGACGACAAGAGCGGCCAGCGTTTGCGCGACTGGATGGGGATCGGCCCCGAGCGCTTTTACGATCCCGGCTGCGTCGCGCTCGTGCCGATGGGCTACTGCTATCCCGGGCGCGGCCGGTCCGGCGATCTCCCGCCGCGGCGCGAATGCGCCGAATTGTGGCTCGAGCGCGTGCTTGCCGAAATGCCGCGCATTGAGTTGACGTTGCTGGTCGGTGCCTACGCACAGCTACGCTTTCTCGGAGCCGAGCGGCGCGCGAATCTGACCGAGACGGTCGCCGCATGGCGCGACTACGGTCCGGCACGGCTACCGCTGCCGCATCCTTCCCCGCGCAACCAGGGCTGGTTCAAGCACCATCCGTGGTTCGAACGCGAGCTGCTTCCCGTACTCAAAGGGCGAGTAACGAAGGCGCTAGCCGGCAAACCAATCGAAGCAAGCGCGTAAAACTCTCGTCGGCGGATGGTGACGACACGCGTATTTTCGTCAGTGGTTGTCACTAATTTACCTGTTGGGCATCGACCAATCCGCGTCGCCCTGCACCCGATCGCGTCGTTTGCCGAACAAACCGAAATCGCGCGTCGCGGCCCCGGCCAACTCGGCCGCACAGGACTATCATTGCACCCCTGGCGCGCTTTCTTATCTCGAAAAGAGGGCGCGCATCGTTCGATATAGCGCGTAGAAAGGACACGTCTCATGACTTCCGGCGTCATCCGCATTCGCGGAGCTCGTCAGCACAACCTCAAAAATATCGACCTCGATCTTCGCACCGGTGAGATGACGGTCGTCACGGGGCCGTCCGGTTCGGGCAAATCGAGCCTCGTTTTCGACACGCTCTACGCCGAGGGGCAGCGTCGTTATGTCGAGACGTTCAGCGCTTATGCGCGGCAGTTTCTCGATCGGATGGACCGTCCGCAGGTCGATCGCGTCGACGGCGTGCCGCCGGCGATCGCGATCGACCAGACGAATCCGGTGCGCAGCTCGCGTTCGACGGTCGGCACGATGACGGAGCTCAACGATCATCTGAAGCTGCTCTACGCGCGGGCCGCCCAACTGTTCGACAAAGCGACGGCGCGAGCCCGTGCGCCACGACACGCCCGAGACGATCTACGCCGAACTGGTCGCGCGCACCGCAGAGCGCGACGAGCGGCTGGTCGTCACGTTTCCCGTCGAGTTGCCCGAACAGACGAGCGCCGACGAAGTCGGGCAGTGGCTGTCGGCGAGCGGCTACACGCGCGTCCAGGCGGAGCGCGAAGTCGACGACGCCGGCCGGCGCGCGCAAGGTGCTGGACGTGGTGGCCGACCGCTTCCGTTTGAGCCGGGCGGACAAAGCTGCGGGTGGTCGAAGCGATCGAGGCGTCGCTCAAGCGCGGCGCGGGGCGAGTGAATGTCTACGTGCTGGCCGACGGCGATGTCGATGCCGCGGCCGATGCCGCGGAACAAGCGCCGCGTATTTGGCGTTTTTCGACAGGCCTGCACTGCCCCGAAAGCGATCTGCGCTACGCCGATCCGCAGCCGGCGACTGTTCTCGTTCAACTCGGCCTACGGCGCCTGCGACGTCTGCCGCGGGTTCGGCCGCGTGATCGGCGTCGATCTGGGCCTCGTGATTCCCGACGTGCGCAAGACGCTCGCGGGCGGCGCGATCAAGCCCATGCAAACGCCGGCGTGGAAGGAGTGCCAGGACGACCTCATGCGCTACGCGTGCGCGTGCGCGGCATCCGCACCGCGACGCCTTGGGCCGAGCTGACGGACGCCGAGCGCGACTGGGTCATCAACGGCTCGCCCGACTGGAACGGCAAATGGCAACGCAGTGGTACGGCGTGCAACGCTTCTTCAGCTATCTGGAATCGAAGGCGTACAAGATGCACATTCGCGTGCTCTTGTCGAAATATCGCAGCTATACGCCTTGCGAGACATGCGGCGGCGCGCGCTTGAAGACCGAATCGCTGCTGTGGCGTCTCGGTACGAAGACCAATGCCGATACGGTGCTGGCCCCGGCTGCGCGCTTCATGCCGCACGGCGTGACATGGACGCGTACGCAGCTGGAAGCGCTTGCCCGGGCTGACCGTGCATGACCTGATGCTGATGCCGATCGCACGGATCCGCCGCTTCTTCGACGAGATGACGCTGCCGAGCGCGCTACTCGACGATGCGCTGAAACTGCTCGTCGCCGAAGTGCGCACGCGGCTGCGGTATCTGTGCGACGTCGGCCTCGGGTACCTGACGCTCGATCGCCAAAGCCGCACGCTATCGGGCGGCGAAGTGCAGCGCATCAACCTGACCACGGCGCTCGGCACCTCGCTCACGAAAACGCTGTTCGTGCTCGACGAGCCGAGCATCGGCTTGCATCCGCGCGATCTCGATCGAATCGTCGAAGCGATGCGGCGTCTGCGCGATGCGGGCAACACGCTCGTCGTCGTCGAACACGATCCTTCGGTGATGCTGGCGGCCGATCGTCTCATCGACATGGGCCCCGGCCCTGGCGAGCGCGGCGGCTCGATCGTGTTCGACGGCACGCCGGCCGACATTCGCTCGGCACCCACGCTGACGGGCGAATACCTCGGTGCCCGCCGACGTGTGGCCGATGCGGCGCAGTGGGCGCGCCGGCCCGTCGAGGCAGACACGCCGCGGCTCGTGCTCGAAGGCGCGAGCGAACATAACCTGCGCGACGTGACGATCGAGATCCCGCTGGCGCGGCTTGTCTGCGTGACGGGGGTCTCGGGCTCGGGTAAATCCACGCTGGTTCAGGACGTGCTCTATCCCGCGCTTGCCCGCTTTCTCGGGCGAGCGACCGAAGCGCCTGGCGCGCACCGCGCGTTGATCGGCGCCGCAGCTGATCGAAGATGCCGTATTCGTCGACCAATCGCCGATCGGCAAGACCGCACGCTCGAATCCCGCGAGCTATGTGGGCGCCTTCGACGAAATCCGCAAGCTCTTCGCGAAAGCGCCGCTGGCGTTGCAACGCGGCTACGCAGCCGGGACGTTCAGCTTCAATTCGGGCGATGGGCGTTGCCCGACCTGCGGCGGCTCGGGCTTCGAGCACGTCGAGATGCAGTTCTTGTCCGACGTGTATCTGCGCTGTCCGGATTGCGATGGCCGCCGCTACCGCGCCGAAGTACTCGACGTGACGATCGAGCGGGGCGTGCCTGCACGCGCGCTGTCGATCGCCGACGTGCTCGAACTGACCGTTAGCGAAGCGGTGACGCTATTCGCACAGGACGCCGATGTACTGCGCGTGCTCCAGCCGATCGTCGATGTCGGGCTGGAATACGTGAAGCTGGGCCAGCCGGTGCCCGACGTTGTCCGGCGGCGAAGCGCAGCGGCTCAAACTGGCGGGCTTTCTCGCGGAGACGGCGCGGCAAGATCGGCGCGCCAGACGAAGCCGGGCGGGCGCCTGTTCATGTTCGACGAGCCCACGACCGGCCTGCACTTCGACGACATCGCCAAGCTCATGCGCGCCTTCGGCAAGCTGCTTGCGCGCGGCCATTCGCTGATCGTCATCGAGCACAACCTGGACGTGATTCGCGCGGCCGATTGGATCGTCGATCTGGGCCCCGAGGGGGGCGATGAAGGCGGGCTGGTGGTGGCGGTCGGCACGCCGGACGATATCAAGGCATGCGCAGCTTCCCATACCGGACGCGCGCTCAAGCAGTACGACGACACATTGGGAGAAGGCACGGCGCAACAGGCGGCCGCCGGTGTCCCGCTGCAGTCGGCGCTCGCCGCGGCGCGTGCGCGGCGAGCGGTCGAAGGCGACGACGTGGTGCGGATCGTCAACGCGCGCGAGCACAACTTGAAGAGCTTGAACGTCGATATTCCGCACGGCAAGTTCAACGTCGTCACGGGCGTGTCCGGCTCGGGCAAGTCGACCCTCGCGTTCGACATCCTGTTCCACGAGGGCCAACGGCGTTACCTCGAATCGCTGAACGCCTATGCGCGCTCGCATCGTGCAGCCCGCTGGTCGGCCGGAGGTGGACGCCGTCTATGGCATTCCGCCGACGGTGGCCATCGAGCAGCGCCTCTCGCGCGGCGGCCGCAAGAGTACCGTGGCGACGACGTCCGAAGTCTGGCACTTCCTGCGGCTGCTCTACGTGAAGCTTGGCATTCAGCACTGCGTGCACGACGGCACGCCCGTCAAGCCGCAAAGCGCCGAGTCGATCGCGGCGCAATTGCTGCGCGATTATGCGGGCGAGCACGTGGGCTTCTTCGCTCCGCTGGTGGTCAACCGCAAGGGCATCTATACCGACCTGGCGAAATGGGCGAAGGCACGCGGCTATACGCACTTGCGCGTCGACGGCGAATTTCTGCCCGTCGATCCCTGGCCCAAGCTCGAACGATTCCGCGAGCATACGATCGAGCTGCCCGTCGCCGATCTCGTGGTGTCGGCCGACAACGAGGGCGAGCTGCGGCGCGCGCTCGATGCGACGCTCGAACTCGGCAAGGGCGTCGTGCATTTGCTTGACCCCGCTCGACGGCTTGGCCGATGCCTTGGCGGCCAAGCGATCGACGATCGGTATCGGCGAAATGGAAGTGCTGTCGGTGAAACGGGCCTGCCCGGCGTGCGGCACGAGCTATCCCGAACTCGACCCGCGCATGTTCTCGTACAACAGCAAGCACGGCTGGTGCACGAGTTGCGTCGGCACGGGCCTCGCGCTGACGCGCGAACAGCGGGCGGCATACGACGACACCGTCTTGGGCACCGACGACGGCCGCGGCAGGGAGCAAACGCTGCCGTCCGAGGAGCAGGAGATCGAGGGCGTCAGCGAAACGCCTTGCCCCGATTGCAACGGCACTCGGCTGAACGAATCGGCGCGCGCCGTGCAGTTCGACGGCCGCTCGATCGTCGACGTGGGCCGTTGGACCGTCTCCGATACGCGCGCGTGGATCGATGCCCTGTCATTGTCCGGACGCGATGCGCAAATTGCGCGCGACGTCGTCAGCGAGATCGCGAGCCGGTTGCGTTTTCTCGAAGAGGTCGGGCTCGGCTATCTGAGCCTCGATCGGGCGGCACCGAGCCTGTCGGGCGGCGAGGCGCAGCGCATTCGTCTCGCGGCGCAGCTCGGTAGCAACTTGCAGGGCGTGTGTTACGTGTTGGATGAACCGACGATCGGCTTGCATCCACGCGACAATCGGATCTTGCTCGACGCGCTGCATCAATTGGGCGACAAGGGCAACACACTGGTCGTGGTCGAACACGACGAAGACACGATACGCCGCGCCGATCACATCATCGATATCGGGCCGGGTGCGGGCAAGCGAGGCGGCCGGCTCGTCGCCGAAGGCGGCGTGCAGGATTTGGCGGCGCATGCGGATTCGCTGACGGGGCAATATCTCGCGCACCCGATCGTGCATCCGTTGCAGCCTCGTCGCGAAGTGCGCGCCGATCTCGAAGCGGCGGTGCCCGAGCGGTGGCTGACCGTGCATGGGGCATCGCTGCATAACCTGCGTGACGTCACAGCGAGCATCCCGCTCGCGCGGCTCGTCGCCGTCACGGGCGTATCGGGCTCAGGTAAATCGACGCTCGCACGCGACGTCTTGATGACGAACTTGCTCGACGCGGTGGGTCGCTCGGTGCTGTCGTCGCCGGCGACGCGCCGCGCCCGTCGGGCGGCGGAGGAAAGAGCGAGCGCGGGCAAGAAGGTTCGGGCGCAACCGAGCCGGTACGCGACGGCCAGTGCGACGCGTGCGCCCTTGAACGTGACGCATAGCTGGCAGGGGTGCACGTCGATCGGCGGATTCGAAGCGATCGACCGCGTGCTGGAGGTCGATCAAACGCCGATCGGCAAGACACCGCGCTCGTGTCCGGCCACCTATATTGGCGTGTGGGACACGATTCGCAAGCTTTTCGCCGAAACGCTCGAAGCCAGGGCGCGCGGCTATGCCGCTTCGCGCTTTTCCTTCAATACGGGCGATGGACGTTGCCCGGCATGCGAAGGACAGGGCGTGCGCACGATCGGCATGAGCTTCCTGCCCGATGTGAAAGTGCCGTGCGACGTATGCCACGGCCAGCGCTTCAATCCCGAGACGCTGGCGGTGACGTGGCGCGGCAAGAACATCGGTGACGTGCTGACGATGGAGATCGACGAAGCCGTCGAATTCTTCGCCCCGATGGCGAGCATTGCGCATCCCTTGCAGTTGATGAAAGACGTCGGCCTTGGCTATCTCACGCTCGGCCAGCCGTCGCCGACGCTGTCAGGCGGCGAGGCGCAGCGCATCAAGCTCGTGACGGAACTGGCGAAGGTGAGAGATGACGTGACGCGGCGCGGACAGAAAGCGCCGCATACGTTCTACGTGCTCGACGAACCGACGGTGGGCCTGCACATGGCCGATGTCGCGCGCCTGATTCGCGTGCTGCATCGTCTCGTGGATGCGGGCCATAGCGTCGTCGTCATCGAACACGATCTCGACGTGATCGCCGAAGCGGACTGGATCGTCGATCTTGGGCCCGAGGGCGGCGCAGGCGGAGGGACAATCGTCGCGGCTTGCGATCCCGAAACGCTGTTGACGGTACGAGAAAGTCATACGGGGCAGGCACTGGTGCCGGTGCTTGCGCGTACGGCCGGTGAGCGGGAGAACGAGGCGGCTGGGGAAGGGCGGCGCAGCGCTTGAGCGAGCGCTCACCGTTGCGTCGGACGGAGCGGATGCGTTCGCAAGACGTATCCGCTTCGCGCTTCGATGAGATCCGGGCTCGGCGCGCATGCGTGGCGCGCCGGCCGATTCAATGCGCCGTTAGCCTTCGCCGGCTAGCTCCGGCGCGGCCGCCGTTGCCGACACGCCGGGGGGGCTCGATGCACTCGGCGGATTCGCTGGATTCAGCGTCGATGCGGGGGCTTTGGCGCTGCGCACTTGTCCCACCCACACGAGTGCGAGCGACGCGAATATCACGGACACCCATCCGTTCAAGCCGTAGCCCACGATGTGCCCCGCGGCATCGGTCGACAGCATCATGCCGCCGAGCCATGCGCCACAGCCGGTTCCTAGCGATTGCACGGCGCCGTTGGCGCTGAGGAACGCGCCGCGATGCTGCGGATCGGGCACGGTCGTCAAGATCGCCTGCACCGGCACGATCCGCCCCGTCGAAACGATCATAAACAGCGCGAACCCGGGGACCATGATCGAGAAAGGCAGATCGGGCAAATGCGTGATGGCGAGCACGGCTGCGAGCGCTAACACACCGAACACGCGAAACACCGCGCGGTGCCCGATTCGATCGGCGAGCCGGCCGACGGCGCGCGACGTGAAGAATGTCGCGGCACCGCCCGCCATGTAGAGCAACGAAATACGGCCGGGCGCCACGCCATGGTTCGCGACGAGCATCGGCGAGATGAACGGGACTACGAGCATCTGCGCGAGCATGATCAGAAACGTCAATGCGAAGGCCCGCATATGGCGCGGATACGTGAGCAGTCGCCCGAGCGCCGGGAGCGTATCGGCCAACGCCGGTGCGCGTCGGGACAAATGCTCGGTGAGCGAAGGCATGATGCGCGAGGTGGCGAGCGCGATCGTGACTGTCAGTGCGCCGAGCAGCCAGAACGGTGCGGACCAGTGGAAGTACGCACCGATGATCACACCGGCCGGTACGCCCGCGATCGCGGCCATCGAGAATCCCGTCATGATGATGCCCGTCGCGGCGCCGCGCCGTTCGAAAGGGACGATGTCGGCGACGATGGCCATCACGCCGGCTCCAAGTACGCCGCCCGCGATGCCGGCGAACGCACGGCTGACGAGCAACAGCGGATAGCTCGTCGCGCAGGCGCAAGCGGCGTTCGACAGCGCGAACAGCAAATAGGCGGCGAGCAGCAGCTTACGACGGTCGAAGCGATCGATATACGTGGCGGCGAACAACGCCGAGAGCCCCGAGCACCACGAATAGGCCGAGACGGCCGCCGCGAACTTGGCCGGCGAGATGTGAAAGGCGCTCATGATCTGCGGACCGAGCGGCATCATCACCATGAAATCCATGATGAGCGTGAATTGCACGAGCGCGAGCAGCCAGACCAGACGCCGTTCTACGCCTTGAGGCAATGCATACATAGTTGTTCGAATCCTTATCGATGTGCCGGGGGCCGACGAGCGGCTTCGAACGGCCGCCGTTGCGCGTGTGGTTGCATCTTCTATCTTTTATTCAGTTGACGTGCGGACCGTTGCGCGCGTGACGCGGTGCGCGTGATGGGGCATGCGTCATGCGTGGTGCGTGATACGTCATGCCTCTTTCGCCCCTGACGGTGCCGAGCCGGTCGCTCCCTTAGCCTCGATGTCCTCGGCGGCGCGCAGGAGGATTTGCGCGATGCGCAACTGCTCGCTTTCGTCGGCATCGACGCGACGCAACAGCGCCAGCTTGAGCGCGTACTTCGCTTGACGCAGCTTCGGATGCCAACTGGCATCGCGACCGCCGTCGTCCTCATCCTGGGCCGCGTAGGCGCGCCGCATCGATTCCATCTTATGGGCGACGAAACTGAGCTTGGCGAGAATCATGTCGACCTGGTCGCGATTCGCGGCCAGATGGGCTTTGCCTGCCTCCGCGATCTCGTAGCGTTTGCGATTGCCTTCCTGCTGAACGGTAACGAAACCGAGTTCTTCGAGGTAAGTCAGCGCAGGGTAGACCATACCAGGGCTCGGCGTATAGAAGCCGTTCGAGCGCGTCTCCAGTTCCTTGATCAGTTCGTAGCCGTGGCGGGGGGCTTCGGCGATCAGCGCGAGCAGCATCAACTGCAGATCTTCGCCGCTGAACTTGCGGCCGCGCGTGAAACTGTCGTCGCTGCCGAATCCACGGTCGCCACGACCGCCCCAGAACGGGCCACCGCCGCCGCCGCCGCGGTGATGGCGGCCGATCGCGTGCCACAAACGGTGCAGGAATAAAGGCTCGCCGTGCCGATGGCCGTGATGCCTGCCTTCGCTCGCCCCGTGACGAGCGTCTTGACCGGCAGCGTCGCGGCGATGGCCATACCAGTGACCGTAGCCGGGGCCCGACTCGGCGCCGTGCGAATGAGCGTGGGCGCGAGCGTGCCCCTGATCGAACTCGGATAGCCAGAACTCGCGTTGGAACGCGTGAAAGCGATGTCGCATGGGAAAACTCCCGCGGAAAGTGACTGTGTATCTAAAGATATATATCTAAAGATATGAAGTCAAGCGTTGAATGCTCGGCGGGTGACGGTGCCGGAGACGCGGGAATGCTCGTTGCGAACGATGGCGGGCGGTACATCGTTCATGCATGAATGAGAAAGGGGGTCCCGATGTTTATGCACAACAAGCGGTTGCAGTACACGGTTCGGGTTGGCCGGACCGATCCGGGTTTGGCGAATCTGCTCCTCGAGCAATTCGGCGGGCCGCAGGGTGAGTTGGCGGCGGCGATGCGTTATTTCACGCAGGCGATTACCGAGGAAGATCCGGGGCGCAAGGACATGTTGTTCGACATCGCGACCGAGGAGTTGAGCCACTTGGAGATCATTGGATCCATTGTGGCCATGCTCAATCGGGGCGCGAAGGGCGAGCTGGCGGAAGCCGTGGATGCGCAGGCCGATCTTTATCGAAAGCTGAACGGCGCGGGCAACGATAGTCATGTGACGCAGGTGCTCTACGGCGCGGGCACGCCGCTGACCAATTCGGCGGGCGTACCTTGGAACGCGGGTTACATCGATACGATCGGCGAGCCGACGGCGGATTTGCGTTCGAATATCGCGGCGGAGGCGCGTGCGAAGATCATCTACGAGCGGCTCATCAACGTGTCCGATGATCCTGGGGTGCGGGAGGCGCTGGGTTTCCTGATGACGCGCGAGGTATCGCACCAGAAATCGTTCGAAAAGGCGTTGTATGCGATCGCGGCGAATTTCCCGCCCGGGAAGCTGGCGCCGGAGGCCGCGTATGCGGATGCGTACTTCAAGATGTCGGTGGGTGCGCCGCCTGAGCGCGGCCCTTGGAATGAGGGGCGTGGGTTGAAACTGGTCGAAGATCCCCCGGTGCCGGTGGACGGTGGCGATGGTTCGGCGGCGGTGCAGCTAACCGAGAAGGAGCGCGCGACGCTCGACGAGATGAAGCGACGGCTGAAGTCCGATCGCACGCACGATCCGGAAACCGGCGCGGAGCTTGGAGAGAGCGAGCCTGGGGCGGATGGGTTGATTGAGTGAGTGCGGGCGGTTTGGCGGCGAATGGTGCCGGCGCTGCGGCCGCACCCGATAGATGATGATGTAGTTCGGGTGTGCTACACACTCGCGTGTGCCCGCGACGGCGCCTTTTCGGTATAGGTTGTATTTCGTCGCGAGACTAGCGCCTTTGGCGCGAATTAAAGCCCCCAAGTCGCGAGCGGCTTGGGGGCTCTTTTCATGAAGGTCGGTCGTGATACGAAGCAGGTTCTTGAACGCGGTCGGCAGCCATTGAACGAGCATGCATTAAGCCTTTTTCTTATCGAGTGCGGCTAAGTGTGCGTCGAGTTCCGCCATCGCATCGTCATGTGAGATCCACTTCGTTGCTGGGTCGTCTGCCTCTCTGATGGCAGACCTGGTCAGGGCGTTATCAGCACGATATGCGGCCGCGTCTTTGTGCCGCTGCGTCATACGCTCGCGCATGCTGTCGGATTTCTTCTTCGCCTTCTCGCTCGGGAGCGCACCAAGATCCAGCTCGCGCGCGTCGACTTCGAACTCGGCTATACCTACGTCACGCAGGTAGACTGTCAGTGTTTCAAACCGTCGGAAGAGGCGCTCGTCGCCTCGCGCCGTCGCAAGCTGGTGCTCGGTACGCCCTTCCATTACCCGAAGGCCCCAGCCGCCTTTCTTCCCGACGGCGCGCGCGCGCACCTTCGGCGACTTGCTGACCAGGCGCGAAAGCGTGTCGTGCGTAATGGCGTGAGTCATGGCTACACCTCAACAGTATTTAAAATAGTGTCGCACGCGGTCACACTGCTGTCAAAGCGAACGTCTGAATGAAGCGCGATAGCTTGGTCAGTCGGAACCTCGCCGCCATACGCGTCGGTACGTTTGTGCCTGAGTGCGCCATGTTGCGCCAAAGGGCGAATTCCGCGAGGTTTGCAAACGCAAAGAAAAAGGCCCTCGGCTAACGCCAGAGGGCCTTTGTTCTTCGGGTTTCACGTACCCAGAAATCTGGTGGGTGGTACAGGGATTGAACCTGTGACCCCTGCCGTGTGAAGGCAGTGCTCTACCGCTGAGCTAACCACCCGAAGAGCCTCGAATTATGTCAGAGGCTCGGCCGTTCGTCAAAGCAATTTTTATGCGACTCGCACATCGGCCGAACCGGCGCCCGAATTGGCGACCGTTTCGGCCGCCGGTTCGCGCCGCCATATGCTCGTCCCCTTCATTGCCTTATCCAGCTCGTTGAGCACCGTCTCATGCGCGGCCAACTCCGATTCGTCGGCGGCCAGCACCGGCAACACGAGTCCTTCCACCGAAATAACGTTGCCCCCGGCGGCCGTCGCGGCCTGCTGCGCCGGCGCTTCGCCAAGCATGTCGATGACGAGACTTTCCTGCCCGCGCGTCATCGCCAGATAGACCTCGGCGAGCAACTCCGAATCGAGCAGTGCGCCGTGCAGCGTCCGGTGCGCATTGCTAATGCCGAAGCGATCGCACAGCGCATCGAGCGAATTGCGCTTGCCCGGGAACATCGCTTTCGCCTGCACGAGCGTGTCGATCACGCCCGCATAGTGCTCTTTGAACGGCGGGAGGCGCAGGAGCGAGAACTCCGCTTCAAGAAACCCCAAGTCGAACGGCGCGTTATGGATGATCAGTTCGGCCTCGCGCAAATAATCGCGTAGGGCATCGACGACTTCGGCAAACTTCGGCTTGTCGCGCAAGAACTCCGTCGTCAGCCCGTGGACGGCAAGTGCGCCAGGGTCGCTATCGCGCTCGGGGTTCAGGTAAAAGTGCAGGTTGTTGCCCGTGAGCCGCCGGTTCACGAGTTCGACGCAGCCGATTTCGATGATGCGGTCGCCCGTTCGTGCGTTCAGGCCCGTCGTTTCCGTATCGAGAACGATTTGACGCATATTCGTGTGTCTCGTGTCGTGTTAAGCAAGTACAAAACGCCACGGCAAGCCAAACGCCGCGACGATCAAACGAAATTGAAGCCGACAATCCAAGCAACCCCAGCCGGCCCGAGCAAACCCGGGCGAAACGGAACTCAGCCCGCTCGGCTTTCGGCCAGTGCATCGACGCCGCGGTTCGCGAGCGCATCGGCGCGTTCGTTCTCGGGGTGGCCGGCATGGCCCTTCACCCAGCGCCATTCGATCTGATGCGACGCGGCGAGTTCGTCCAGACGCTTCCATAAATCGGCGTTCTTGACGGGTGTCTTCGCCGCCGTCATCCAGTTCTTCTTCTTCCAGCCGTGAATCCACTCGCTGATACCCTTTTGCACGTATTGCGAGTCGGTATGGACGATCGCCCTGCAGGGCCGCTTCAACGCTTCGAGCGCCGCAATCACGGCCATGATTTCCATGCGGTTGTTCGTCGTGTTCGCTTCGCCGCCGAACAGTTCTTTCTCTTGCGTGCCGTAGCGCAGCAGGGCGCCCCACCCGCCGGGGCCCGGATTGCCTTTGCAGGCGCCGTCCGTAAAAATTTCGATGAACTCGGGGGTTGCTTCGGTCACGTCCGTCACGTCTGTCACGTCATATTCTCGGGTTAGGTGTTTTGTGCGTCGCGGCCGGCGCGAGCCCCGGCGCCAACACGGGCTTTTTCGCCTTGATCGCGCCGACGAGCCGCATCCCGCGCACGCGCTTGACCGCCGTCACCATGTAGGCCGCGCCGAAAATCGGCCACCAACGATCGCCGGCCGCCTCCATGAAGGCGAACCGCGTCAGCCAGTTTTCGTGGGCAAGGGGCGGACGATAGCAGCCGAAGCGTCCGCGTTCAAGCTCGAAACCGAGCAGCTTGAGCCAGTCTTTGATACGCGTGAAGGCGATCAAGTCTTGCGCAGCCGGCACGAACGGCCGTCCGGCCATCTTTCCGCACGCCTGGCGCGCCCCCCACAAGCTGAGCGAGTTGAACCCCAGGATCACGAGCTGGCCCTCCGGCATCAGCACCCGCTCGGCTTCGCGCAGCAGCCGATGCGGATCGCGCGTGAATTCGAGCGTGTGCGGCATGATCAGCAGATCGACGCTCTGCGCCTCGAACGGCAAATCCAGCAAATCGCACCAGAGCGTCGTGCGCGCGGCCGGCCCGTAGCGATCGCCGAACTCTAAGCGCCCAGAGGGCCCGATCGCTCCGTTTTCCCGCGCACGGGGTGGATAGGTGAACGGTGCGCTCGCGCCGCTGGCCGCGTCCAGCACCAGTGCGCGCGACGGCATGCGGTTCTCGCGCAGCGCATCGAGCTGCGGCAGCCCAAGCTGCAGCGCGTGGTAGCCGAACACGTTGGAAACGACACTGTCCAACTGGGCTTGCTCCCAGTCGAGCACGTAACGCCCCGGCGGCGAGGCCGTCCAGGCGGGCCAGTCTATAATCGGTCGATGTGCCATCGTGATGAGTGCGTCGCCTATGAATACGCTCGAATACGTGCCGGTACCGGCCTTCGCGGATAACTACATCTGGCTCGTATCGGACGGGCGCGATGCTGTCGCCGTCGACCCGGGCGAAGCCGCCCCGGTCAGGGCGTATCTCGCTAAACGGGGCTGGCGACTCGCCGCTATTTTACTCACGCACCATCATCCCGACCATGTCGGCGGCGTCCCCTCGCTCATAGGCGATACCCGTATTGCCGTCTACGGGCCCGCCACGGAAGCGATTCCCGTTGTCACCCACCCGCTCGGCGGGGGCGATCGGGTTCGGCTTTCGGCGCCGCATCTCGAATTCGATGTCCTCGACGTGCCCGGGCATACGCGCGGCCATATCGCGTATTTTCAAGCGGGGCAGGCCGGCGCCCAGCCCCACGTCTTTTGCGGCGACACCTTGTTCGCATGCGGATGCGGGCGTTTGTTCGAGGGCACGCCGGCGCAAATGCTGTCCTCGCTCGACGCGCTCGCAGCCTTGCCTGGCGAGACGCAGGTGCATTGCGCGCACGAGTACACGCTCTCGAACATCCGCTTTGCCCTTGCCTGCGATCCGGACAACGCGCAACTGCGCGCGTGGCACGATGAAGCCACGGCGCTGCGCGAGCGCAAGATTCCGACGCTTCCTACGACGATTGCCCACGAGCGCGCCGTGAATCCCTTTTTGAGATCCGGCGATGCAGCGGTTCAGCGCACCCTCGCCGAAGCGCTTCGCGAAACGGTACCGGATCGGCTGACGTCGTTCACCTTGATGCGCGAGTGGAAAAACCGCTTCCGCTAAGGGCCTTGCGTGGGGCGCATATTTCGTTCGATGGTTCGAAAAAATGCGGCAAGTCGCGGATTTGACAGGTTTTTTTATCGGTTTCTGTTGACGCGGGCGGTGGGCTTTCGTACTATCGCCTGCAATTTCCAGCTTTGGAAGCAGAGACGTTCATGCGATTTATCTTCAGTGCACTGTTGGTTTTGATGCTTGCCGCTTGCGCAAGCCAAGGACCGACGGCGCCCCCAGCCTCAGACGCTTCCAACCCCGCCTCCGCCACCGACACCGTCCGCACCACCGCCGCCAAGCAGACCATCGACGTCGATAAAAGCTCGGTCGATCAACTGACGACCGCCGACAGCGATCTATGGGCGCGCATTCGCCGCGGGTTTCAGATCCCCGATCTGCACAACGACTTGGTGGACATGCAGGCCAATTGGTATGCGCAGCGGCCGGACTACGTCCAGCGCATGACGGAGCGTTCCCAAAAGTATCTGTATTACATCGTCGAAGAGCTCGAGGCTCGGCACATGCCGACGGAGCTCGCGTTGCTGCCGTTCATCGAATCGGCCTACAACCCGCAGGCGCTCTCCGTCGCGAAGGCCGCCGGTATGTGGCAGTTCGTCCCGGGCACGGGCCGCACGTACAACCTCAAGCAGAACATGTGGCTGGACGAGCGGCGCGACGTGCTGGCTTCGACGGGCGCCGCGCTCGATTACCTCTCGCGGCTGCACGATATGTTCGGCGATTGGTACCTGGCGCTGGCAGCCTATAACTGGGGCGAGGGCAACGTCCAACGCGCGATCGCACGCAATCAGGCGGCGGGTTTGCCGACCGACTACGAAAGCCTGCGCATGCCGAACGAGACGCGCAACTACGTGCCCAAGCTGCAAGCCGTCAAGAACATCGTCACGAATCCGCAGGTCTACGGCCTCACGCTGCCGTCGATCCCGAATCACCCGTATTTCGTGACGGTCACGACGTCGCGCGATATCGACGTCGACGTGGCCGCGAAGCTCGCGAACATGACGACCGACGAATTCCGCGCGCTCAATCCGTCCTTCAAGAAGCCGGTGATCGTCGGGGCGACGCAGCCGCAAATTCTATTGCCGTTCGATAACGCCAGCGCGTTCGAACACAACCTGAAGGCGTACGACGGCCAGTTGTCGTCGTGGACCACCTACACGGTCACCGAACGCATGCGTCCGCAAGCGCTGGCGGAGAAAATCGGCGTCGATCCCGACACGCTCATGTCGGTCAATAAGATTCCCGCCGGGATGCGGCTCAAGCCGGGCTCGACGCTCGTCGTACCGCGTGCGGACGACGACGACGAGGACATCAGCGCCGATGTTGCCGAAAGCGCCGTACTCGCCATGGAGCCCGATGTCCCCGATACGCGCAAGATGCTGATTCGCGTCCGTCGCAAGCAGTCGATGGCCGCGATCGCTGCGCGCTACGGCGTATCGCTCGGCCAGCTCAAAGGCTGGAATAGGACGCATCGCAACGAGGCCATGCCGGGCCAGGTCGTCGTGCTGCACGTGCCGGTAGGTAAGGCGATGCCCGCTGAACCGGGCCCGCAAAGGATCGCAACGGCGATTCCCGAAGGTGCGCGGGTCGAGCGAATCGATGCCCGCGCGGTCGAAGCGAAACCGAGATCGCACGGTGGGAAGGTCGCGAAAGGTCGTGGCAAGGCTGCCGGCACGCGAATCGTCGCCCACGCGGGCAAGTCGGCGGCGAAAGCCGCGAAGCCCACCGTCGAGGCTTCGAAGCAGGTCAACAAGGACAGCAAGAGGCCGAAAGTCGCGTCGGCCCGCGAAAACGGCAAGAGCAAGTCCTAGCAGGCTCTGTCCGTTCGCAGCCCGTCATCATCATCGAGACGCGGCGTTCTGCGAGGTGTACGATCGTCTCCGTGCCCGTCGCCAAGGCGGGCAGAGTACACCTCCCGCCTCCCGCCACGCGGCCGCGTAGAGCAGCTTCGGATTGTAGGGAAGGGGTATTTCCGGTTATAATCCGAAAGTTTGCACTATCCAACCCGCACCCTAGCGCCTACCTCCTCCATACCGTTCATCCGCCGCGCGCCGTCACCGCGAGCCATGCCGCCGATCCTGTCCGTTCAACGGATCTCAGTTTCGCGCATCGCTCCCTTCGTCGCGGTAGCGTGCGAACTCGCGCCATGCCGCCCGCCGTCGCTCAGCCGACGATTCGCGCGGCGATAGCCGCCAGAGTTCGCGTGGTCGGATAAACAGGTCGGCAACAGGGTGTTCCTGAAGGAGCTCCCCCGTGTTGCCGTCTTTTCCTCCTGCTCTGCTCGCACTCGCCGACGGCACGATCTTTCGCGGCTATGCCATCGGCGCGGCTGGTCATACCATCGGCGAAGTCGTGTTCAATACCGCGATCACCGGTTATCAGGAGATCCTGACCGATCCGAGCTACGCGCGCCAGATCGTGACGCTGACGTACCCCCATATCGGCAACGTCGGCGTGAACGCCGAAGACGTCGAATCGACGAAGGTTCATGCAGCGGGCTTGATCGTGCGCGATCTGCCCGCGCGTGCATCGAATTTCCGCATGGAGCGCACGCTCGGCAATTACCTGCAAGCGGAAAACGTCGTGGCGATTGCCGGGATCGATACCCGTCGCCTCACGCGCATCTTGCGCGACAAGGGCGCGCAAAACGGTTGCATTCTCGCGGGCAGCACCGACGAAGCGAAGGCGATCGAACTCGCACGCTCGTTCCCGGGGCTCGCCGGCATGGATCTCGCGAAGGTCGTCAGCACCGCCAAGCCGTATGAATGGACCCAGACGGAATGGCGCCTCGGCACAGGCTTCGGAGCGCAACGCGCGCCCAAGTACCGTGTCGTCGCATTCGATTTCGGCGTCAAATACAACATCTTGCGCATGCTGGCCGAGCGCGGTTGCCATGTCATGGTGCTGCCTGCTCAAGCGAGCGCAGCCGATGCGTTGGCGCTCAACCCGGACGGCGTCTTCCTCTCGAACGGCCCGGGCGACCCCGAACCGTGCGATTACGCGATCGCGGCCACGAAGGAATTCATCGAGCGTGGAGTCCCAACGTTCGGCATCTGTCTCGGCCATCAGATCATGGGCCTGGCCGTCGGCGGCAAGACGATCAAGATGAAAACGGGCCACCACGGCGCGAACCACCCGGTCAAGGATCTGGCCGACGGCCGCGTCGTCATCACGTCGCAGAACCACGGGTTCGCCGTCGATGCCGATACGCTGCCCGCGAACGCGCGCGTCACGCACGTCTCGCTGTTCGACGGGACGCTGCAAGGCTTCGAGCTGACGGACAAGCCTGCGTTCTGCTTCCAGGGCCACCCGGAAGCGTCGCCGGGGCCGCACGACATCGGCTACCTGTTCGACCGCTTCACGGCGTTGATGGACGCCAAGCGCGGCAGTGCCGCTGCTTAATTGAAGCGCCGCGGCGCGCCACGCGCCGCCGCCCATCAAACACATCAGAAAGACATTAGCGAGAGCGTTATGCCGAAGCGGACAGACATCAAGACCATTCTCATTATCGGCGCCGGGCCGATCATCATCGGCCAAGCCTGCGAATTCGACTACTCGGGCGCGCAAGCGTGCAAGGCCCTGCGCGAAGAAGGCTATAAGGTCGTTCTCGTCAACAGCAATCCGGCGACGATCATGACCGACCCGAACACGGCCGACGTCACCTATATCGAGCCGATCACCTGGGAAGTCGTCGAGCGCATTATCGAAAAGGAGCGCCCCGACGCGATCCTGCCGACGATGGGCGGCCAAACGGCGCTCAACTGCGCGCTCGATCTGCATCATCACGGCGTGCTCGAGAAGTACAAAGTCGAACTGATCGGCGCTTCGCCCGAAGCGATCGACAAGGCCGAGGATCGCCAGAAGTTCAAGGACGCGATGACGAAGATCGGCCTCGGTTCGGCCAAGTCGCGCACCGCGCATTCGATGGAAGAGGCGTTCAAGGTTCACGCCGAAATCACGCAGGAAACGGGCGGCCCGGGCTATCCGATCGTCATCCGCCCGTCGTTCACGCTCGGCGGTTCGGGCGGCGGCATTGCTTATAACAAGCAAGAGTTCGAAGAGATCTGCCGTCGCGGGCTCGATCTGTCGCCCACGCGCGAGTTGTTGATCGAAGAATCGCTGCTCGGCTGGAAGGAATACGAGATGGAAGTCGTGCGCGATCGCGCCGACAACTGCATCATCGTTTGCTCGATCGAAAATCTCGACCCGATGGGGATCCATACGGGCGATTCGATCACGGTCGCACCGGCGCAAACGCTGACGGACAAGGAGTATCAACTGCTGCGTAACGCGTCGCTCGCCGTGCTGCGCGAGATCGGCGTCGATACCGGCGGCTCGAACGTGCAGTTCGCGATCAATCCGCGCGACGGGCGCGTCATCGTCATCGAAATGAACCCGCGCGTGTCGCGTTCCTCGGCGCTGGCTTCGAAGGCAACCGGGTTCCCGATCGCGAAGGTCGCCGCCAAGCTCGCTTGCGGCTATACGCTCGACGAGCTCAAGAACGAAATCACGGGCGGCGAGACGCCGGCTTCGTTCGAGCCGACGATCGACTACGTCGTCGTGAAGATCCCGCGCTTCGCGTTCGAAAAGTTCCGCGAAGCCGATTCGCGTTTGACGACGCAAATGAAATCGGTGGGCGAAGTGATGGCCATCGGCCGCACGTTCCAGGAGTCGTTCCAAAAGGCGCTGCGCGGCCTCGAAGTGGGTGTCGACGGCCTCGACGAAAAGACGGCCGACCGCGACGAAGTCGTACGCGAAATCGGCGATCCGGGGCCCGAGCGCATTTGGTATGTGGGCGATGCGTTCCGCCTCGGCATGTCGCTCGACGAAGTGTTCGAGGAGACGGCGATCGATCCGTGGTTCCTCGCGCAGATCGAAGAGATCGTGAACACCGAAAAGCAATTGGCCGGCCGCACGCTGCAAAGCCTGTCGAAAGACGAACTGCTGTTCCTGAAGCGCGGCGGTTTCTCCGATCGTCGTTTGGCGAAGCTGCTCGGCGCGAGTGCGGCCGACGTGCGCGCGCGCCGCATCGAGCTGAACGTGCGCCCCGTCTACAAGCGCGTCGATACCTGCGCGGCCGAGTTCGCCACGAAAACGGCCTACATGTATTCGACCTACGAGGAAGAATGCGAAGCGCAGCCCACCTCGAACAAGAAGATCATGGTGCTGGGCGGCGGGCCTAACCGGATCGGGCAGGGCATCGAGTTCGACTACTGCTGCGTGCATGCGGCGCTCGCGATGCGCGAGGACGGCTATGAGACGATCATGGTCAACTGCAATCCGGAAACGGTCTCGACCGATTACGACACGTCCGATCGTCTGTACTTCGAACCGCTGACGCTCGAAGACGTGCTCGAGATCGTCGACAAGGAAAAGCCGCTCGGCGTGATCGTGCAGTACGGCGGCCAGACGCCGTTGAAACTCGCACTCGATCTCGAAGCGAACGGTGTGCCGATCGTCGGCACGTCGCCCGACATGATCGATGCGGCGGAAGATCGCGAGCGCTTCCAGAAGCTGCTGCAAGAACTCGGTCTGCGTCAGCCGCCGAACCGCACAGCGCGTGCGGAGAATGAGGCGCTGGCGCTGGCGAACGAAATCGGCTATCCGCTCGTCGTGCGTCCGTCGTACGTGCTGGGCGGCCGCGCGATGGAGATTGTCCACGAACCGCGCGACCTCGAACGCTACATGCGCGAGGCCGTGAAGGTGTCGAACGATTCGCCGGTGCTGCTCGACCGCTTTCTCAACGATGCGATTGAATGCGACGTCGATTGCATCTCCGATGGCCAGGCCGTTTTCATCGGCGGCGTGATGGAGCACATCGAGCAAGCGGGCGTGCACTCGGGCGATTCGGCATGCTCGCTGCCGCCTTATTCGCTCACGAAAGCCACCGTGGCCGAATTGAAGCGCCAAACGGCGGCGATGGCGAAGGCCCTGAACGTTATCGGTTTGATGAACGTTCAATTCGCCATCCAGCAAGTGCGCGATGCGGCCGGCAAGTTGGAAGACATCATCTACGTGCTCGAAGTGAACCCGCGTGCGTCGCGTACGGTGCCGTACGTCTCGAAGGCCACCGGTCTGCCGCTCGCGAAGATCGCGGCGCGTGCGATGGTGGGCCAATCGCTGGGCGAACAGAAGGTGGCGAAGGAAGTCGAGCCGCCTTACTTCAGCGTCAAGGAAGCCGTGTTCCCGTTCGTGAAGTTCCCGAGCGTCGATCCGGTGCTCGGGCCCGAGATGCGTTCGACGGGCGAAGTCATGGGTGTAGGCGAGACGTTCGGCGAAGCGCTGTTCAAGTCGCAGCTCGCAGCGGGCTCGCGTCTGCCCGCGTCAGGCACGGTGCTGTTGACGGTGATGGACGCCGACAAGCCGAAGGCCGTCGAAGTGGCGGCCATGCTGCACGAACTCGGTTATCCGATCGTGGCGACGAAGGGCACCGCTGCGGCGATCGCCGCGGCCGGTGTGCCCGTGAAAGTCGTGAACAAGGTGAAGGACGGCCGTCCGCACATCGTCGATATGATCAAGAACGGCGAGATCGCGCTGGTCTTCACGACCGTGGACGAAACGCGTGCAGCGATCGCCGATTCGCGTTCGATCCGCATGAGCGCACAGGCGAACAAGGTGACGTACTACACGACGATGTCGGGTGCGCGCGCGGCCGTCGAGGGGCTGCGGTACCTGAAGAACTTGGAAGTCTATGATTTACAAGGGCTTCATGCTCGCCTAAACTAATCGTTCGATTGCACATACACGCTGGGGTCGCATCACACCCCACCATGCCGCGGTTAAGCGGCGTCCTGTCGAGGCCGTACGCGAGGCGGGATGCACTTAACCGCGGTGCTTTTTTATTGCCGTTTTTTTGCTTACTGATCTGTCTATGAGCACGATTCCCTTGACGAAGCGGGGCGCCGATCAACTACGCGACGAGCTTCAGCGCTTGAAGTCGGTCGAACGCCCGTCCGTCATCAATTCGATTTCCGAGGCGCGGGCGCAGGGCGATTTGTCGGAAAACGCCGAGTATGACGCTGCGAAGGAAAAGCAGGGCTTTATCGAAGGCCGTATCGCCGAAATCGAATCGAAGTTGGCCGCCGCGCAGGTGATCGATCCGGCTGGACTCGACGCCGAAGGCCGCGTGGTGTTCGCGGCCACGGTCGATCTCGAAGATCTCGATTCCGGCAAGAAAGTGACGTATCAAATCGTCGGCGATGACGAAGCCGATCTCGACCACGGGCTGATTTCGGTCAGCTCGCCGATCGCTCGTGCATTGATCGGCAAGTTCGAAGGCGACGTGGCGGCCGTTCAAGCGCCCGGCGGCGTACGCGAATACGAAATCATTTCCGTGCGTTACGTCTGACCGTCGAGTTACGCCTCGTGTCCTCCGCTCCGCATCGCGTATTTCGGCTTCTGATCTTGATTTGGGTCGGCAGTGCGCTGACCATCGGTTACGTCGTTGCGCCCACGCTATTTACGATGCTCGAGCCGTCGATGGCCGGCAATATTGCGGCAAGGCTCTTTCGGATCGAGGCGTTCGTCGCAGTGGCGTGCGGCATTTTGTCGCTGGCACTCGGCAATATGCTGGTGCGGCGTGGCGCGACCGGCTATCGTCGGCTGCGCTGGCTTGTTGCGGGCATGTTGGTGTGTGTGCTGATCGGCTACTTTGCATTGCAGCCATTCATGGATGCGTTGCGCGAATCCGCCCGGACAGCCGGGCTCGATCTGGCGCATTCGCCTTATGCCGCGCGCTTCGGCTTGCTGCACGGTATTGCGATGCTGTTTTATGTTGCCGAGACGTTGATCGGCTTGGCGTTGGTCTGGATGCTGCCGACGCCGGCAAGCCCGGACAGGGTAGGGCCGGCCGGCGCTGCCGCCTGATTCGGCGCGCCCCGGCGAGAGCCCGGGGCACCGCGGCTTACTTCGCCGTTTGATGCTGACGCTTCGCGCTCGTTTGACGCTTTTTCGCGCGCTTCACTGTGCCGCCCGCCGTGACGCGTTCGTTGCCCAGGACGCGTACCTTCTGCGCCTTCGGCCGGCGCGCCGTGTCGGATGGCGATTGCTTGACGACCTTGACGACGCGCGGTGCGCTGCCGCGCTTGCCGGCATCGGCCGCGGCTTCGCGTGCGGTCGGCAGGCCGGCTTTGCCGCGCGTGCCCGTGCTTTTAGCGGCGGCGCCTTTCGTGGCGACGGTTTTGGCGGCCGGCGCGGCCTCGGGCTTCCAGATGACGAGCAGCTTGCCGATATGCTGAATCGGCGCGGCATTGAGCTTGTCGCAGATGGCTTCGTAGGTGGCGACGCGATCTTCGCGTTCATCACCGAAGACGCGGATTTTGATGAGCTCGTGAGCGGCGAGGTGGACTTTGATTTCAGCCAGTACGGCGTCGGTCAGCCCTTCGGCCCCGATCAAGACGACCGGTTTGAGCGCGTGGGCTTGGGAGCGCAAGTCGGCGCGCTGGGCAGGAGAGACTTTGAGGGCGGGCATAGGACGAAGAACGACTCGACTAAAATAGGGACGGCCGCGCCATGAGTGCATGGCCGGTTTCTGCCGATACATGCATGGCCGGGACCGGCTACAGCAGCACTCGCTCCGAGCGGGCGAGCCGCGAATCGGCGGGGCCGGACGGCGCGTCGGTAAAACGCGTATTATCCGCTAAAAGTGCTGCCAGACGCAGCAATAGATTCCTTTTCGATGGCAAAAAACCGCTTCAATCAATCGTGGTTGCACGATCACATCAACGATCCTTACGTTAAGCTTGCGCAGCGCGAGGGGTATCGCGCGCGCGCCGCGTACAAGCTCAAGGAAATCGACGAACAGGACAAGCTGATCCGTCCGGGCCAGATCATCGTCGATCTCGGTTCCGCGCCGGGCAGTTGGAGCCAGTACGTGCGCAACAAGCTCGCCCAAGGCTCGCGCCGCGACGCGGCGCGGGAGGGCGGGATCGACGGTACGATCATTGCGCTCGACCTTCTGCCGATGGAACCGATCGCCGATGTCCATTTCATTCAGGGCGATTTTCGGGAAGACAGCGTCCTCGCGCAATTGGAGGAAGTTGTCGGCGAGCGGCGCGTGGACCTTGTAATTTCAGATATGGCGCCCAACCTGTCGGGGGTGGCCCTGGCCGATGCCGCGCGGATCGAACATGTTTGCGATCTCGCGCTCGAATTCTCTCAGGCACATTTGACGCCGGAGGGCGCCTTGCTGGTGAAGTGTTTCCACGGCAGCGGCTACAGCCAGATTGTCGAGAAATTCAAACATCAGTTCAAAACGGTCGCGGCGCGCAAGCCCAAGGCGTCGCGGGA
Organism: uncultured beta proteobacterium; assembly: GCA_963838695.1. Classification (GTDB taxonomy): domain Bacteria; phylum Pseudomonadota; class Gammaproteobacteria; order Burkholderiales; family Burkholderiaceae; genus Trinickia. Next base: position 119,269 of record CAWIRZ010000023.1, read on the forward strand.
CAAGTCTTCCGAAACGTTCATTTTGGGTAAGTTTTTGAAACGGCCTGTGTGATGCGCCTCATGGGCGTGCCGATTTTTGGGATCGGTTGACGGCGGTTGAACCCCGGCCGTGGCGCATGCAGCGCCGGCGGCCCGCCTGGAAACGCTATTTTTGCGGTAGCGAAACGTTATGGCAGGGGCTTGCCGACTGGATTAGAATGCTTTGGTGGTGCCGCAAGGTAAATGTAGGCGCCCGTCTATGAGGAAGGAGTGGGCTTTGAACAACAATATGTTTTCGAAGGCAGCAGTGTGGCTGGTGATCGCACTGGTGCTGTTTACGGTGTTCAAGCAGTTCGACAAGCCCCGTGTCCAGGAAGGTGTCTCGTATTCGCAGTTCATGGACGACGCCAAGGTGGGCAAGGTCAAGAGCGTCGTGGTGCAGGGACGAAATCTGACGGTCACTCCTGCAGACGGTCAAAAATATCAGATCGTATCGCCGGGCGACATTTGGATGGTCGGCGATTTGATGAAGTATGGCGTGCAGGTGAGCGGCAAGGCCGATGAGGAACCCAACGCGCTCATGACCGCGCTTTACTACCTCGGGCCGACGGTGCTCATCATCGGCATTCTGGTTCTACATGATGAGGCAGATGCAGGGCGGCGGGCAAAGGCGGGGCCTTTTCCTTCGGCAAGTCGCGCGCGCGCCTGATCGACGAAAACAACAACGCCATCAATTTCACCGATGTCGCCGGTTGCGACGAAGCAAAAGAGGAAGTCTCCGAACTCGTCGATTTCCTGCGCGATCCTCAGAAATTTCAGAAGCTCGGTGGGCGTATCCCGCGCGGGGTGCTGCTAGTCGGCCCGCCGGGAACCGGTAAGACGCTGCTCGCGCGTGCCATTGCGGGCGAAGCGAAGGTACCGTTCTTCAGTATCTCGGGTTCCGATTTCGTCGAAATGTTCGTCGGCGTCGGTGCTGCCCGCGTGCGGGACATGTTCGAACAGGCGAAGAAGCATGCGCCTTGCATCGTGTTCATCGACGAAATCGATGCGGTCGGTCGTCATCGCGGCGCCGGTATGGGTGGCGGCAACGACGAGCGTGAGCAGACGCTGAACCAGATGCTCGTGGAGATGGACGGCTTCGAGGCGAACTCCGGCGTGATCGTCATCGCAGCCACGAACCGTTCCGACGTGCTCGACAAAGCGTTGCTGCGTCCGGGCCGTTTCGATCGCCAAGTCTATGTCGGCCTGCCCGACATTCGCGGCCGCGAGCAGATCCTGAAGGTGCATCTGCGCAAGGTGCCGATCTCGAACGATGTCGACGCCTCGGTCATCGCGCGCGGTACGCCGGGCTTTTCGGGCGCCGATCTCGCGAACCTCGTCAACGAGGCTGCGCTGTTCGCGGCGCGCCGCGGCAAGCGCATCGTCGAAATGCAGGATTTCGAAGACGCGAAGGACAAGATTTTCATGGGTCCGGAGCGCAAGTCGGCCGTCATTCGCGAGGATGCCAAGCGCGCGACGGCTTATCACGAGGCGGGGCATGCGGTGGTGGCCAAGCTGCTGCCCAAGGCCGATCCCGTGCACAAGGTGACGATCATCCCGCGCGGCCGTGCGCTGGGCGTGACGTGGCAGTTGCCCGAGCATGACAACGAAACGTATTCGAAGGAATATCTGCTCGATCGGCTCGCCATTTTGTTCGGCGGCCGGGTGGCCGAGGAGTTGTTCCTGAACCTCGTCAGCACCGGCGCGTCGGACGATTTCAACAAGGCGACGCAAACGGCGCGAGCGATGGTGGCGCGCTTCGGTATGACCGATGCGCTGGGGCCGATGGTCTACGTCGACGACGAAACCGAGTCGTCGCCGTTCGGCCGCGGTTTCACGCGGACGATCTCGGAGGCGACGCAGCAGAAGGTCGATGCCGAGATTCGTCGCGTTGCTGGACGACCAATACACGCTTGCGCGGCGTCTGCTGGATGAAAACCGCGACAAGGTCGAAGCGATGACGGCTGCGTTGATGGAGTGGGAAACGATCGACGCCGACCAGATCAACGACATCATGGATGGACGTCCCCCGCGCTCGCCGAAGAACGTCCCGGCAACCGACGCTTCGTCGTCGGGTGGCGGCGGCAATTCCGGCGCGGAAGTGCGCCCGGGCAGCGCGACGGCACCGGCGTGACGCTGCGCGAGTAGAGACGATGGGCCGGTGCGTGTGCCGCACCGGCCCGTTTTTTTGCATTCGTGGTTTGCGGTCTTCGCGCATCGTCTTTCGTTCTTCGCCATCCCGTGTCCTCTTCTAATCGCTCTCGCACTGCCCCTGCTATTGCGGAACCGCTCCTATGCGGGCGTTTCACGCTGACTTTCGAGCGCCCGCTCGTGATGGGCATTCTCAATATCACGCCCGATTCGTTCTCCGACGGTGGACGCTACATTGCGCGCGACGCCGCGCTGCGCCAAGCGGAGCGGATGTTGGCCGACGGCGTCGACATGATCGATATCGGCGGCGAATCGACGCGCCCTGGCGCGCCTCCCGTGCCTGTGGCGCAGGAACTCGAGCGCGTGGTTCCGGTGGTCGAAGCGCTCGTCGGAGCGGGGGTGCCGTTGTCGGTCGATACCTACAAGCCCGAAGTGATGCGTGCGGTGCTCGCGGCGGGGGCCGATCTGATCAACGATATCTGGGCTTTTCGCCGTCCCGGCGCGCTGGAGGCCGTGCGCGACGCCGATTGCGGCTTATGCGTCATGCACATGCTCGGAGAGCCGCAGACGATGCAACGCGTCGAGATCGATTATGAGGATGTCGTCGCGGACGTACGCGCCTTTCTCCAAGCGCGGGTCGAGGCGTTGACACAGGCCGGGATCGCCCGCGCCCGGATCAGCGTCGATCCCGGGTTCGGGTTCGGCAAGGCAACGCGCGAGCACAATTACGCATTGCTCGCGCGCCTGCGCGACACGGCGCCTGAGGCCGCAGGGGCGCAGGCGCCGTTTCCGATCCTGGCCGGCATGTCGCGCAAATCGATGCTAGGCGCGGTGACGGGGCGAGCGACGGCCGCGGAGCGCGTGGCCGCCAGTGTGGCGGCGGCGGTATGCGCGGCGGAGCGGGGCGCCGCGATCGTGCGTGTGCACGATGTGGCCGAGACAGTCGATGCACTGAAAGTTTGGGCAGCCGTTCGGGAAGCGGAAAACGCCGAACGGTGACGGGAAGCATCGCCGCAAGAGGGCATGAGGGCTGGAGCGCCCCGCGGCAATTCATCATCAATACACATTCGAAGTAGGGGATAGGAGCATGGCACGTCGTTATTTCGGTACGGATGGCATTCGAGGCAAAGTGGGCGAGGCACCGATTACGCCCGACTTCGTTTTGCGGCTCGGCTATGCGGCCGGCAAGGTGCTGGCCGAGGCGGATCGATGGGCCAAGGCCGGAACGCGGCCGACGGTGTTGATCGGAAAAGACACGCGCGTGTCCGGCTACATGCTCGAAGCCGCGCTCGAATCGGGTTTTTCCGCCGCCGGAGTCGACGTCATGCTGGCCGGGCCGATGCCGACTCCCGGCGTGGCGTATCTCACGCGAGCGCTGCGTCTGGCGGCGGGCGTCGTCATCAGCGCTTCGCACAATCCGTACTACGACAACGGCATCAAGTTCTTCAGTGCGGACGGCAACAAGCTGCCCGACGAAGTCGAGTTGCGCATCGAAGAACACCTCGAAGAGCCGCTTGTGTGCGCGGCTTCCGAACAGCTCGGCAAGGCGCGCCGGCTTGACGATGCGGCAGGCCGCTATATCGAGTTTTGCAAGAGCACGTTCCCGGCGGCGTTCGATCTGCATGGGCTCAAGCTTGTCGTCGATTGCGCGCACGGCGCGGCCTACGATATCGCCCCGCACGTGTTTCACGAACTCGGCGCCGATGTCGTGCCGATCGGCGTGGCACCGAACGGGTTCAACATCAACGACGGCGTCGGCGCAACCGCACCGGACGCGCTGATCCGCGCCGTGCGCGCGAACCGCGCCGATCTGGGCATCGCGCTGGACGGCGACGCCGATCGCCTGCAAATCGTCGATGCATCGGGGCGTCTGTTCAACGGCGACGAATTGCTCTACGTGCTGGTGAAGGACCGCATGGCCACCAATGGCAACGTACCGGGCGCGGTCGGTACGTTAATGACGAACATGGCCATCGAAGTGGCGCTGGCACGTGAAAGCGTACCGTTCGTGCGCGCGGCCGTGGGCGATCGCTACGTGCTCGAGCAATTGCGTGAGCGCGGCTGGCAGCTAGGCGCCGAAGGATCGGGGCATATTTTGTCGCTCGATCGGCATTCCACCGGCGACGGCATCGTGTCGGCCCTGCTCGTGCTTGCCGCGATCAAGCGCAGCGGGAGCACGCTGGCCGAGTTGCTGGACGGCGTGACGCTGTTCCCGCAGCAGCTCATCAACGTGCGGATGCGCCCCGGTGCCGACTGGAAGGGCAGCGATGCGATCCAGCGCGCGGTGGCCGATGCCGAGCGTGCGCTGGAGGGGAGCGGCCGCGTGCTGATCCGCGCCTCGGGTACGGAACCGGTGTTGCGCGTCATGGTGGAAGCGAGCCAACGCGAAGCAGCCGTCCGGCACGCGCAAGACATCGCGCGTGTCGTCGAACAGGCTACGGCTTGATCGGCCTCCCGATCAGCGAAAAAGCGCTGCAACGGCAGCGCTTTTCTTCTACCTTAGATCGACGGCGCGCCGGGCGCCGTGCTCGTATCTTCCCCTAATTCCTGTCATCTTATGCTATTTTCACCGCCATTCTTTCAAGGCGTAAGGTAGCTGTCACGTGAGCTTCATCGAGCGTCATATTACTGTCACAGTTCGGACCTAATCTTCGCGGTGTCGAGTTTTTACGACCACACCACTAGGGGTTAAATCCATGAAATTGATGCAAACCGCGTTCGCTGGCCTGGCTGGCGTGCTTTTCGCCGTTTCTGCACAAGCAGCCGACATCACCGGCGCGGGCAGCACGTTCGCCGCACCGCTGTACACGAAATGGGCTGATTCGTACGTCAAGTCGGGCGGCGGCAAGGTGAACTATCAAGGCATCGGTTCCGCTGGCGGTATCAAGCAAATCGAAGCGAAGACGGTCGATTTCGCCGGTTCGGACATGCCGCTGAAGGACGACGAACTCGCGAAGCAGGGCCTCTTTCAATTCCCGACGGTGGTCGGCGGCGTGGTGCCCGCGGTCAACGTGCCGGGCGTCAAGGCCGGCGAGCTGACGCTCTCGGGCGAAGTCCTGGCCGATATCTACTTGAACAAGATCACGAAGTGGAACGACCCGGCCATCGCCAAGCTGAACCCCGGCGTGAAGCTGCCGGATACGGCCATCGCCGTGGTTCGCCGCGCCGACGGCTCGGGCACGACCTTCATTTGGTCGGATTACCTGTCGAAGGTGAGCCCGGAGTGGAAGTCGAAGGTGGGCGAAGGCACGACGGTCAACTGGCCGACGGGTACGGGCGGCAAGGGTAACGACGGCGTCGCCGCGTTCATCCAACGTCTGCCGGGCGCGATCGGCTATGTCGAGTGGGCCTACGTCAAGCAGAACCACATGGTTTATACGAAGATGGTGAACCATGACGGCAAGGTAGTGACGCCGGATACGGACACGTTCGCCGCCGCCGCCAAGGGCGCCGAGTGGGAGAAGTCGTTCTACCAGATCCTGACGAACGAGCCGGGCGCGAAGGCTTGGCCGATCGTCGGAGCGACGTTCGTGCTTGTGCACAAGACGCAAGAAAAGCCGGCCGATGGAGCGGAAACGCTGAAGTTCTTCGGTTGGGGCTTCAAGAACGGCGCCGATGCCGTGAAGTCGCTCGATTACATTCCGCTGCCGGCTTCGGTGACGGCTGAGATCGAGAAGCAGTGGAAGGCGAATGTGAAGGACGCCTCGGGCAAGTCGGTCGCTGAATAAGCACGCTAGGTCGTAATGGCCCGGCAAGGCGAAACGCCTTGCCGGGCATCGCCACCGCTAGCACTCATCCTGGGTGCGGCAACAGCAAACGGGTTCACATGTCCGACACTCGACTCATGTCGACGCCCCCTGCCGAATACGCGCAACGCGCGCCGAGCCAGCTCGGCGACATCGTCTTCGGCTCCATGGCGTGCCTCGCGGCAATCGTCACGTTGTTGCTGCTCGGCGGCATCATCGTGTCCCTCATCATCGAATCGTGGCCGACGATCCACAAATTCGGGTTCCATTTCCTCTGGAGCGCCGAGTGGGATCCGCCCAACGATCAATATGGCGCACTCGTGCCCGTGTACGGTACGCTGGCCACATCGATCATCGCACTCATCATCGCGGTGCCTGTGAGCTTCGGCATCGCGCTTTTCTTGACCGAGCTTTCTCCCGCTTGGCTGCGCCGCCCGCTTGGCATCGCCATCGAGTTGCTGGCCGCGATCCCTTCGATCGTCTACGGCATGTGGGGCCTGCTCGTGTTCTCGCCCATCTTCGCGACCTACTTCGAACAGCCGCTCGGCAACGTGCTCGGCTCGGTGCCGATCATCGGCGCGTTGTTCCAAGGGCCGCCGATCGGCATCGGTATTCTGTGCGCCGGCGTGATCCTGGCGATCATGATCATTCCGTACATCGCCTCGGTCATGCGCGACGTGTTCGAAGTCACGCCGGTCCTGCTCAAAGAATCCGCCTACGGAATCGGGTGCACGACTTGGGAAGTCATGTGGAAGATCGTGCTGCCGTTCACCAAGAGCGGCGTGATCGGGGGCGTCATGCTCGGTCTGGGCCGCGCGCTCGGCGAAACGATGGCCGTCACGTTCGTCATCGGTAACACGAACTTGCTCAGCAACGTCTCGTTGTTTTCGCCGGGCAACAGCATTACCTCCGCGCTCGCGAACGAGTTTGCGGAAGCGGGCCCCGGCCTGCATACGGCGGCGTTGATGGAGCTCGGCCTGATTCTGTTCGTCATCACCTTCATCGTGCTCGCCATCTCCAAGGTCATGCTGCTTCGCCTCGAAAAGGCAGAGGGGACGAAATGAGCGGTTCCTCGATGCAAATCCCCGGTTCGGCCAGCCCCGAAGCGTTTGCCGCGACGCGCGATCGCTTGCAGCGTCGCCGGCGCGTGGTCAACGCCATCGCGCTGACGATGTCGCTCGTCGCCATGGCGTTCGGGCTGCTGTGGCTCGTGTGGATTCTTTATACGACGCTGAGCCTCGGCGTCGGCGGTTTGTCGATGTCGCTGTTCACGCAGTCCACGCCGCCTCCCAATTCCGACGGCGGCGGCCTGGCCAATGCGATTGTCGGCTCGCTGATCCTCGTCGGGGCCGCGACGGTCGTCGGTACGCCGATCGGCGTCCTTGCCGGCGTTTATTTGGCCGAATATGGTCGCAAGGGTTGGCTCGCCAGCGCGACGCGTTTCATCAACGACATCTTGCTGTCGGCGCCGTCGATCGTGATCGGCCTGTTCGTCTACGCGATCGTCGTTGCGAAGATGGGCCATTTCTCGGGCTGGGCCGGCGTGGTTTCGCTCGCGCTGCTGCAGGTGCCGATCGTGATCCGCACGACCGAAAACATGCTCAAACTCGTGCCCAATGCGCTGCGCGAAGCGGCATTCGCGCTCGGTGTGCCGAAGTGGAAGATGGTGATGTCGATCACGCTGAAGGCGTCGGCCGCGGGCGTGGTTACCGGTGTGTTGCTCGCCATCGCACGTATCGCGGGCGAGACGGCGCCGCTGCTGTTCACGGCTTTGTCGAATCAGTTCTTTTCGGTCGACATGAACCAGCCGATGGCGAACTTGCCTGTCACGATCTATAAGTTCGCAATGAGTCCGTTCCCGCAGTGGCAATCGCTCGCGTGGGCCGGTGTGTTTCTGATTACCCTCGGCGTGCTCGGACTGAACATCCTCGCGCGTGCGATGTTCGGCAAGAAATAAGCCACGGAGCGTCTAATGAATATGGCTGAGAGTCACCTTTCCAACGTCGAGCGTCCCGCCATGCCCACCGGTTTCCAGCCGGCCCCAGGCGATCGCCCGCTCGCGCCGATTACGCCGAAGATCGAAGTGAAGAACCTCAATTTCTTCTACGGCAAGTATCACGCGCTCAAGAACATCAACCTGAACATTCCCGAAGGCAAAGTGACGGCGTTTATCGGCCCGTCGGGGTGCGGCAAGTCCACCTTGCTGCGCACGTTCAACAAGATGTTCGCCCTCTATCCCGAGCAGCGCGCCGAAGGCGCGATCATGATGGACGGCGAAAACCTGCTCACGGCCAACCGCGATATTTCGCTGCTGCGCGCGCGCGTCGGCATGGTGTTTCAGAAGCCGACGCCGTTTCCGATGTCGATTTACGACAACATCGCGTTCGGCGTGAAGATGTTCGAAAAGCTTTCGCGCTCGGAGATGGACGACCGCGTCGAGTGGGCGCTCACAAAAGCTGCCCTATGGGCGGAAGTTAAGGATAAGCTGCATCAAAGCGGCTATGGGCTCTCGGGCGGCCAGCAGCAGCGGCTGTGCATCGCACGCGGCATCGCGATCCGCCCCGAAGTGCTGCTGCTCGACGAACCTTGTTCGGCGCTGGATCCGATCTCCACGGGCCGTGTGGAAGAACTCATCGCCGAGCTCAAGAACGACTACACGGTGGTGATCGTGACGCACAATATGCAGCAAGCGGCGCGTTGCTCCGACTATACCGGCTACATGTACCTCGGCGAGTTGATCGAATTCGGCGATACCGAGAAAATCTTTATCAAGCCGGTCCGCAAGGAAACTGAGGATTACATCACTGGCCGCTTCGGCTGATGAATTAAGGAGGCAGCGATGTCGGACAAACATCTGTCGAGCCAATTCGACGCGGATCTGAACCTCGTGTCGTCGAAGGTTTTGGAAATGGGCGGCCTCGTGGAAGCGCAGATTACGCGCGCGATGCAGGCCCTGAACGATTTCGACGCGAACGTCGCCGATCAAGTGATTGCGGCCGAAGAAACCGTCAACACGATGGAAGTCGAAATCGACGAGGAGTGCAGCAACGTCATCGCCCGTCGGCAGCCGGCTGCGCGCGACTTGCGTCTCTTGTTGGCGATTTCGAAGACGATCACGAATCTCGAGCGAGCCGGCGACGAGGCCGAGAAGATCGCCAAGCGTGTCAAACGTTTGATGGAAGACGGCACGTCGCGCACGGTCAATATCGCCGAGATCAAGCTCTCGGGCGAGATGGCGGTGTCGATTCTGCGCCGCGCGCTCGATGCGTTCGCCCGCCTCGATACGGTTGCCGCCGCGCAGATCGTGCGCGACGACAAGGCCATCGACGAGGAATTCCGTGCATTCGTGCGCAAGCTCGTGACGTACATGATGGAAGACCCGCGCACGATTTCGGCGGGGCTCGAATATCTGTTCATTGCGAAGGCGATCGAGCGCATCGGCGACCATTCGAAGAACATCGCCGAGTTCATCATCTACATCGTGAAAGGGACCGACGTGCGCCACAAGTCGCGCGACGCCCTCGAACGCGAAGCCCTTAGTTAAACGTAAAACGTATCAAGAGGTAGGCGACGATGCCGAGCAGCATTCTCATCATCGAAGATGAGCCCGCGATTTCCGAACTGATTTCCGTCAACCTGCAGCATGCGGGGCACTGCCCGATTCGCGCCTACAACGCGGAGCAGGCCCAGGCGCTGATCAGCGACGTGCTGCCCGATCTCGTCTTGCTGGACTGGATGTTGCCGGGCAAGTCGGGGATCGCGTTCGCGCGCGATCTGCGCAACAACGAGCGTACGAAACACATCCCGATCATCATGCTGACGGCGCGCGGCGACGAGCAGGACAAGGTGCTCGGCCTCGAGATCGGCGCGGACGACTACGTGACGAAGCCGTTTTCGCCGAAGGAGCTGATGGCGCGCATCAAGGCCGTGCTGCGCCGGCGCGCGCCGCAATTGACCGAGGATGTGGTGGCCATCAACGGGCTCAAGCTCGACCCGGCGACGCATCGCGTAGCGGCGCATGCGTCGGGCAACGAGATCAAGCTCGATCTTGGGCCGACCGAGTTCAGGTTGCTGCACTTCTTCATGACGCACCCCGAGCGCGTGCACAGCCGCACGCAATTGCTCGATCAGGTGTGGGGCGACCACGTATTCGTCGAAGAGCGCACGGTCGACGTGCATATCAAGCGTTTGCGTGCCGCACTCAAGCCCGCGGGATGCGATGCTATGATCGAAACGGTGCGCGGCAGCGGGTACCGTCTCGCCAAGAGCGCCTGAGTCTGGCTCGAGCGCTCAGCGCGCTTAAGGCCGCGGTTGGGTTGCGCTTAGGCCGCGCGTAGGCCGCGCTTAAGGCAGATAGAGCGCCGAGCCAGCCTGCCGCGCGGGGTGGATGCCGGGCACCCGGCATCCGACACAGCAATGCATGAGCATTCCGTCAGCACATCATCACTAGCCTCATGAACATCATTTGGGCGCGCTCGATCGTATCGCTCTTGCTGCTTGCGCTCATCTGCGCGGCGATCGCCGCCGTCACGAGCGTACGCGTGGGTCTGGCCATCGCGGTCGTCGCCCTCATCGCGCAAAGCCTGTTTTCGACTTATCACACACAGCGCTTGTGGCGCTTGCTCGATGCGCCTGTCTACGGCGAGGTGCCGAGCGCGCCGGGTGTCTGGGGCGAAATCTATTACCGGCTGCATAAGCTCGCCAAACGCTGGCATGCGCAGGTGCGTCAGGTGGAGCAACAACATTCGCGCTTCATTCAAGCGATTCAAGCATCGCCGAACGGGGTGGCGATGCTCGACGATCACGATCAAATCGAATGGTGCAATGCCATCGCCGAGGAGCATTTCGGGCTCGATGCGAAGCGCGATCTGCGTCAGCACATCACACACCTCGTGCGGCATCCCGATTTCGTGCGGTATCTGAACTCGCACGAATACGATCAGATGCTCGTGATGCGCGGCATGGGCGACAAGCGGCAGAACGTGCTTTCCGTTCAGGCATTCCCGTATGGGGAGAATCGCAAGCTCGTGCTGTCGGCCGATATCACGGAACTGGAACGGACGGATGCGATGCGGCGCGATTTCGTCGCCAACGTTTCGCACGAGCTGAAGACGCCGCTCACGGTGCTTTCGGGCTTTCTGGAAACGATGCGCGAATTGCCGCTGGGCGAGTCCGACCGGGAACGCTATCTGGAATTGATGGACCAGCAAGCCTCGCGCATGCGCAATATCGTCGACGATTTGCTGGTGCTCGCGAAGCTCGAAGGCAACGTGATGCCGCCGAGCGACCAAGCGATCGACATGCGCGCGGTGGTCTCGCACATTCGAGAGGACGCGGCCACCTTATCGGGCGGGCGTCATCGAATCGCGATCGCGGCGGACGACACGCTGACGGTCACCGGCGTGGAGACGGAGGTGCTGAGCGCGCTCGGTAATCTCGTAACGAATGCAATCCGCTACACCCCGGACGGCGGATCGATCGATGTGGCTTGGAAGCAGGTGGGGCGGGAGGCCGTGTTCTCGGTGACCGACACGGGCTTCGGTATTCCCGCGGCCGACATTCCGCGTTTGACCGAACGCTTTTATCGCGTCGATCGCAGCCGCTCGCGCGACACGGGCGGCACGGGGCTCGGTCTCGCTATCGTCAAGCACGTGCTGCAACGGCACGATGCGACGCTCGATGTGAAAAGCGAAGAGGGCAAAGGCAGCACCTTCAGCGTGCGCTTTCCCGCGCAGCGCACGACGCGCCGACAACCGGCGCACGCCTGATCGACGAGCGCGAGGCCCGCGCCGCGGGCCGATCGAACCGGATCAGCAGTCGAATTTCGTGAGTAGGCTCAGCTGCGCGTTGCGCGAGGTCTTGCCGGGGCGGCTGCGCCGATAGTGCCCGTCGCTTTGCATGACCCAAGCCGATTGGTTGTCGCCGAGCAAGGCCGACAGCCCTTCGGCGATGACGCGCCGCTTCAGACGCCGATCCTTGATCGGAAACGCCACTTCCACGCGGCGGAAGAAATTGCGGTCCATCCAATCGGCGCTGGACAGGTACACGCGCTCTTCGCCGTTCGCGAAGAAGTAAAAGATCCGATGATGTTCGAGAAAGCGGCCGACGATCGAGCGCACCGTAATGTTCTCGGAGAGCCCTTCGACGCCTGGCTGCAGCGAACATACGCCACGCACGATCAGATCGATCTTCACGCCGGCTTGCGAGGCTTCGTACAGTTCGGCAATGACCGTGGGCTCGAGCAGCGCATTCATCTTCGCGACGATGCGTGTTTTCTTGCCGGCGCGCGCATTCGCGGCTTCGGCGCGGATCGCCTCGACGAGCTTCGGATGCAGCGTAAACGGCGATTGCCAGAGGTCGTTCAGCTTCAGCTCGCCGCCGATGCCGGTCAGCTGTTGGAACACGTGATGGACGTCTTCGCAGAGGCGCTGGTCGGCCGTCATCAAGCCGAAATCCGTGTACAGACGCGCCGTGCGCGGATGATAGTTGCCCGTGCCGAGGTGCGCGTAGCGCTTGAGGATCGACTTACCGTTGTGCGTCGTACGGCGCACGATCAGCATCATCTTCGCATGGCATTTGTGGCCGACCACGCCGTACACCACGTGCGCGCCGACGGCTTCGAGTTGCGACGCCCAATTGATGTTCGTCTCTTCGTCGAAGCGCGCGAGCAATTCGACCACGACCGTCACTTCCTTGCCGTTGCGCGCGGCCTGCATGAGCGCGTCCATTAGCGGGGAGACGGTGCCGGTGCGATAGATGGTCTGCTTGATGGCGACGACGTTCGGGTCTTGCGCCGCCTGCAACAGCAGCTCCAGCACGGGTTGAAAGCTCTCGTACGGATGGTGCAGCAGGACATCGCCTTGATCGAGGGTCTCGAACAAATTCGCCGCGTTCGCGAGCGTCGGCGGCGTGGCCGGCACGTGCGGGACGAATTTCAGGTCCGGCCGATCGACGAGTTCCGGCAATTGCATGAGCCGCACGAGGTTGACCGACCCTTCGACGCGGTAGCAGTCCTTCTCGTTCAGGCCGCTCTCGTCGAGCAAGCGCCGCACGAGATGCGCCGGTGTGTCGGCCGACACTTCGAGGCGCACGGCGTTGCCGAGGTGGCGCGCGGGCAGCTCGCCTTGCAGCGCGACGCGCAGGTTCGTGATTTCGTCTTCGTCGACGAACAGATCGCTATTGCGCGTAATCCGAAATTGGTTGCAACTGCGGATGACGAGGTTCGGGAACAGCTCCTGAACGAAGCGCTGCATGAACGAACTGAGCAGGACGAAACCGTAGCGCGAAGCCGGAGAGTTCCTGCGGCATGCGCACGAGGCGAGGCAGCGCGCGCGGCGCCTGCACGATGCCCATGACCGCCTGCCGGCCGAACGCATCCTTGCCTTCGAGCTCGACCACGAAGTTCAAGCTCTTGTTCAGCACGCGCGGAAACGGGTGGGCCGGATCGAGACCGATCGGCGTCAGCACCGGCAGCAGCTCGTCGAGAAAATATTGACGCGCCCATTCCGTTTGAGCTTCCGTCCATGTGTCCCAGCTATGAAAGTAGATGCCCTCTTGCTCGAGCGCGGGGAGGACGGTTTCGTGCAGCATCGCGTACTGCCGATCGACGAGCTTGTGCGCCCGCTCCACGACGAGATCGTAGACGTGCTGCAGCGACATGCCGTCGGGAGCGAGCGTGCCGGGGTTGTCGCGTATGTGCTCTTGCAGCCCCGCCATGCGGATCTCGAAGAACTCATCGAGGTTGCTGCTGGTAATGCAGATGAAGCGCAGCCGCTCGAGCAGCGGGACCGAGGGGTCGGCCGCTTGCGCCAGCACGCGCTCGTTGAAACCCAGGATGCCTAGTTCACGATTCAGGAGGGGATAGCGCAGCGACATCGGCAACGAGAAATGAGAGGGGTCGGATGAGGGAACGAACGGGCGCTCGGACATTCTCATAGTTCGATGTCATTTGGATGAAAAGTCATACTGTCACTCATTCTACGGATATTGGTATGACTTTGGCGACCGCAAAGCGAGTTGCGCCGCAGGGGGAAGCCCTGCGTTGCCTGGCCCTTGCGGTGCGTTGCGGTGCTGCATTGTCGCGCGACGGACGGGCAAGCCCACATTCGTGCCCCGATGCGAAATACTATGCGCTTAAAATGGCGTCTTTGAACAGTGACGTACGTACCGGGCGAGTCGCCCGGTATGGTCTACGCACGAACGGGAGCCTTCTTTCCTAATGCCCAATACCCCGCACCTTCTTGCCTCGGTGGACCTCGGCTCGAACAGCTTTCGGCTTATCGTCGGCCGTGTCGAGGAAACGCCTGCCGGCGCGCAGATCTATCAGGTCGATGCGCTGCGCGAGTCTGTGCGGCTAGCCGCCGGGCTCTCCGCGGACAAGATGCTCGATCGCGCTTCGCAGGTGCGCGCTTGGGATGCGCTGAAGCGCTTCGGGGAGCGGTTGCGCGATTTTCATCCCGACCACGTTCGCGCCGTCGCCACCAATACGTTGCGGGTAGCCAAGAACGCGCCCGAATTCCTGGTCGAAGCGCAAGCGGCGCTCGGGTTTCCGATCGAAGTCATCGCGGGACGCGAAGAAGCGAGGCTGATCTATGCCGGGGCTGCGCATTCGGTGCCCGCGATTGCCGGCAAACGGCTCGTCGTCGATATCGGCGGCGGCTCGACCGAATTCATCATCGGCCAGCATTACACGCCGCTGGTCATGGAGAGCCTCTATATCGGCTGCGTGAGCCATAGCCGTGCGTTCTTCCCGGCGGGCAACGTCGACGAATACACCATGCGCCAAGCCGAACTTGCGGCCAAGCGCGAGATCCAGATCATCTCTCGCGAGTACAAGCAGGCTGGCTGGGATCAGGCCATCGGCTCCTCGGGCACCGCGCGGGCGCTCGCCGAACTCGTCGAAGCGAACGGCTTCAACGATCCCGGCGTGGCGCACGGCATTTCGCGCGGCGGCCTCGAACGGCTTAAGCGCGCGCTTATCAAGGCCGAAAACGTCAATCGGCTCAAGCTCGTCGCGCTGAAGCCCGATCGTATTCCCGTGCTGGCCGGCGGCTTGTCGATCATGCTCGCCGTGTTCGAAGAGCTGGGTATCGATTACGTCGACACGACCGACGGCGCGTTGCGCTTGGGCGTGCTCTACGACCTACTAGGACGCACGCAGCACGAGGACATGCGCGCGGTCACCGTCGAAGGGTTCATGCGCCGCTATGGCGTCGACCGCGCGCAGGCCGAGCGTATCCGCGATCTGGCGGTGGGTTTTTTCGACCAACTGGGCGAGCCCGACACCGAACGCTTGGAAGAGGGGCGCATGTTTCTCGGCTGGGCCGCCGCCTTGCACGAAATCGGGCTGTCGATCTCGCATAGCGCCTATCACAAGCATTCGGCTTACATCGCGAGCAACGCCGACATGCCGGGTTTCTCGCGTACCGACCAAGCCCGGCTCGCCGCGCTCGTGCTCGGCCATGCGGGCAAACTCGGCAAGCTCGCGCAAGCGCGCGACGTCGAATGGCCGCTGCTGTTCTGCCTGCGGCTCGCTGCGCTGCTGTGTCGTCGGCGCACCGATGCGGGGCTGCCCGCTATTCGCGTGGCGAAGTCCAACGGCGGCTATGAGGTGCGGTTGCCGAACGAATGGGTGGGCGGTAATCCGCTGACCGATTACAGCCTGATTCAGGAAGCGGCCGAGTGGGAGAAAGTCGGCTTGCGTTATCGGGTGATTTACACCGACGACTAGTTGGGGGGCGCCGGTGCTAGCCCATTCGGCGGGCGAAGGGGGCGTGCTCGATGCGTGGCGCCCAAACGAAGGGCCCGCACGCCGGCTCGAGCTGAGGTAAAGCCGAGCAAGCGTGCGGGCCCTTCGTTCTTCGATCGATGCCCGAGATGAAAACGGCCGTGCGTTGCGCGCGGCCGCGGACGTTATCCGAGGAAATGGCGCGCGTAGCGGGCGTTGATGTCCGACAGACGGAACAGCGTGAGGAAATCGGCGCAGTTGAAATCGGGATCCCAAGCGGGCGCGCCGCAAATCTTCGCGCCGAGGCGCAGATAGCCCTTGACGAGCGGCGGCGGCGCGACGCGCGCGCCGGTGCGAAGCTCCTCGACCGGCAGCGGCGTATGGGCGAACGCGCGATACTCGGGGCTCGTCAGCGCGTTCTCGCGCAACGATTCATAGAGGTTCGCCGCGAAATGTCCGCCGTCGGCCATCGGCACGCTGGCGCAGCCGAGCATCGTCTCATAGCCGTTTTGCATCATGTACGTGCCGAGGCCGCCCCACAGCGACATGATGACCGAACCGCTGCGATAGTCGGCGTGTACACACGAGCGGCCCACCTCGACCATCTTCGAGCGCAGATGCGCGAGACGCGACAGATCGAATTCGCCCTCGGCGTACAGGCGCCCGATGCGGGCGGCCTGGTGCGGTGGCAGCACGCGGTAGGTCCCGACCACTTTGAGCGTTTCGAGGTCGCGCACGAGCAGGTGATCGCAGTAGACGTCGAAGGCGTCGACATCGAGGCCGGCGGGGCCCGAGACGCTGGCGCCCATCTCTTCGGCGAAGATGCGGTAGCGCAGGCGTTGTGCCTCGCGAAGTTCCTCGTCGGTGCGCGCCCAAGCCACTTGCAGTCGATGCTCTTGCGTGACGGTTTCTTTTTCGCGCGGCAGCCGGCGGCGCGAATCGAGCGGGATCGAAGCGAGGGGCAGGGTGGGCGTCGGCAGATCTCGCATAGGGAGTTCCTGGTTCCTAATAACTATGAAAGGAATGCTGGTCTCCCGCCAATGTAGTAACGGCGCGTGACGGTTGCATGGCAAGTGCGTGTCCTTACGATGACATGTCGCGCGGCAGACACGCGCCTTTCATGAGGGTCATGCGAGATCGGGCGAAAGCACCGCTCTTAGGTGGGCGCGCACGGAACCGCCGAGGCTGGTGTCGCCGCGTTCGCGGCCGGCGATCCACCACACGGCGCCTTTCTTGATGGTCCATTCCACCGCTGCTCCCGTCAGGAGTTGCGACGCGACCAGCCCAAGCGTGGGCTGATGACCGACGATGACGACTGTGTGTGCGATCCCGTCCGGCCATTGGGCGGCGGCGAGCACCGCGTCGGCTGTTGCGCCGGGGCCGATGCTTTCCACGGTGCGGTATTGATCGGTCAGCGATTCGACGGTTTGGACCGTGCGTGCGGTGGGGCTGGATAGAATGACCGCGTCCGGTCCTAATCGATGACGCAGCCACTTGGCGACGGCCTGCGCCTGCTTGCGGCCGCGCGTGGTGAGCTGGCGGGCAGCATCGGTCGGCGCCGTGTCTTCGGCTTCCGCGTGGCGCCACAGAATCAAATCCATCTCGTTGCCTCCTATCGCGTTGGGCGCGATTACGTGGGTTGATCGACATCGTGGATGCCGTCGATTAGGGAAGGTTAGGCAAAAAATGGGCGCGGCGTCGGCGGTCGGGGGCGATCTTAGGTCGAGCCCCGAATTCTGGTTGACTGGGCAGTGCAGAAAAAGCTAGAATTGCTGGTTCGTCGGAGCGTAGCGCAGCCTGGTAGCGCATCTGATTTGGGATCAGAGGGTCGTAGGTTCGAATCCTATCGCTCCGACCAACACAAACAAGCATTTGGCCCAGTCACTTCGACTGGGCTTTTTGCTTTGTGCGTCCCGTGCAACCATCATGTAACTGGCTTCTGTCTCTAGTGGAATAAAGCGCCTGGCGCGTCCAAGCGCTGGTCTGCGAGCGTATCGAACGCACAGCTTGTGCAGCATCGAACGATGCAATTGAATTGAGCCAAGGCGCTGCTAGCAGCGCGCGTGGCGGTCCAAACCGCGCCCCGCCCAGCTCACAACTCAACGATCTTGTCCCACCGGAACAGCGGGTTTTCGAGCCGATGGCGGCGTCGGTCGACATAACCGCGCGGGTTGCAGACAACGCGCGTACCGTTGGCGACATAATCGAACGGCGTGTGCGTATGCCCGTGGATCCATACATCGACCGGCGGCCCGACGAGCTCGGTCAAGTGGTTGATGAAACCAGCCGAAGCGAGATCGTCAGCAAAGCGTTCGGCGAGGCTCGCTCGATGCGGCGCGTGATGCGTGACGACGATGGTTTTGCCCGCGAACGGCTCGGCAAGCTGCCGCGCGAGCCACGCGCGCGCATGGCGATGGAGCGCGAGCGTATCGGCCGCCGTGAACAAGCGTGGGTTCGCCGTTGAATCGTCTGTGGCGCTTGCAGTGGCGCCCGTAGGCCACGTGACCTGAATCGGCCCGCGGAAATCGAGCATCACCTTTTCCGCCGCGGCGATCGACGCGGCAACGGCTTCCGGGCTCGCGCCAAAGAGTTCGAAGTCGGTCCATAGGGTCGTGCCAAGCACGCGCCAGCGGCCGTTGCGATCGATCAGAACGTCGTTGTTGAGGTAATGAACGTTCTCGACGCCGGAAGCCGCATCGCGCATCGCCACTTCGAGCGCGCCAAATTCGCCGTCGTAATACTCATGATTGCCGGGGACATACACGACGGGAACCTCCGTGTCGAACGTCTCGGCAGCCCAGCGGATTCCTTCGCCATGGTTGTGGATATCGCCGGCGAGAATCACGAGGTCGGCATCGGCATGCGCGATCGCCTCGGGTTCATCGCATTCGAGGTGCAAGTCTGACAACACGCGAATCTTCATGAAGACACCCCTTAGCGCAAGCTGCCGGAATCGGGCTCGCGCCGCAGCGCGCGCCCGTCGATGACATTTAGCGTAGCACTTTGCCCGGGTTCATCAGGCCGAGCGGATCGAGCGCCGCTTTCAGCGTGCGCATGAGCCCCATCTCGACTGAAGATTTGTAGTGCGTCGCATCGTCCACTTTCAATTGTCCAAGCCCATGCTCGGCACTGAATGTGCCATGGTGCCGATGAACG
Organism: uncultured beta proteobacterium; assembly: GCA_963838695.1. GTDB lineage: Bacteria > Pseudomonadota > Gammaproteobacteria > Burkholderiales > Burkholderiaceae > Trinickia. The sequence continues at coordinate 138,067 of CAWIRZ010000023.1, forward strand.
CTGTCGTAGACGATCCGATTGAGTTGCTCCTGGTATTGCGCGAGAAATGCACCTGCGTCGACACCTTCGGGCGCTTGTACGTTGTAGTGCAGGTTGCCGTCGCCCAGATGGCCGAACGTCACCATGCGCGCGCCGGGAACCGCTGCCGCGATGGCCGCGTCGGTTTCGTCGATGAACGTAGCGATGCGCGAGATCGGCACGGCGATATCGTGCTTCACGTTCAAGCCTTCCTCGGCTTGCGCGAGCGGAATATGCTCGCGCAAATCCCAAAACGCACGCGATTGCGCGAGATTTTCGGCGACGACGGCATCCTCGACCAGCCCCGATTCGAGCGCTTGTTCCATCATCTGCTCGAACAGCGTGCGCGCGTGTGTCTCGCTTTCGTTGTCCGAGAGTTCGAGCAACACGATCTGCGCGTGGGGCTCGGCGAACGGGTAGCGCATGGCCGGGAAATGCCGGCCGACCAATCGCAAACAGAAATCGGACATCAGCTCGAAGCCGGTCAACAGCGGGCCCGCGCAGCGATGCGCAAGCGCGAGAAATTCGAGTGCCGCGTGGGGCGAAGCCAACGCGGCGAGCGCCGTGACGCGCGCGGCCGGTAGCGGGTAAAGCTTCATGACGGCGGCCGTAATGATACCCAGCGTGCCTTCCGCGCCGATGTACAGATCGCGCAGGTCGTACCCCGTGTTGTCCTTGCGCAGCGCGCGCAACCCGTCCCATATCTCGCCCTGCGGCGTGACCACTTCCAAGCCCAAGCACAGCTCGCGCGTGTTGCCGTACCGTAGGACGGCGGTTCCCCCGGCGTTCGTCGAGAGATTGCCGCCGATCGTACAACTGCCCTCCGCCGCGAGGCTGAGCGGGAACAAGCGCTCGGCTGCGCGGGCGTGGTTTTGCACTTCGGCCAGAATCACGCCCGCTTCCACGGTGATCGTGTTGTTGTGCGGATCGAGCGAACGTACGCGGTTCAGGCGGGCGACGCTCACGACGGCCTGACCGCCGGTATGGTCGGGCGTGGCGCCGCCCGCGAGCCCAGTGTTCCCGCCCTGCGGCACGAGCGCGATGCGGTGCGCATGGGCGAGCTTGACGACAGCGGCGACTTCCTGCGTCGTGCCCGGTCGCAGCACGGCACAGGCCGCGCCGGTATAACGGTGGCGCCAGTCCGTCAGGAACGGTGCAGTATCGTGCGGCTCCGTGAGAACGTGCGCCGCGCCGATGGCGTCACGGCAGGCGGCGACGAAGGCATCGCGGGCGGCGGGTGTGGGGTCGGTCATGATGAGCGTAATGAGCGTGATGAGCTAACGGGCTAGCCGGGTCTATCGGCATGGCGGCGTGCCGCGCGCGCAGCACGTTTGAACGGGGCGACATAGGCGAGCGCGCAGCCGAGAAAAAGCACGGCGAGGGCGACTTCGATCCATCCGAGGCGCGCCGACATTCCGCCGTCGGTCATGCCGCGGACAATGCCTTCCGCGAGGTACAGCAGCACGAGCATCGACGCCCATTGCAGGGTATAGAGCTTGCGCCGCCAGACGCCGGGCAGAGCGCAGGCGAGCGGGATCGCTTTGAGTACGAGCGCCGATCCGCCCGGGCGCAGCGGAGCAAGCCAGCACTCCCAGGCGATGGCCAGCACAAACAAGGCTAGAAGCGCGAGTGCCGCGCCGCGCGCCCAGCCGGTGCGCGCGGCTACCGGGACCAAGGGGGCGAGGGGGGCCGCTGCCGACGGGCCGATCGCGCGGTCGGACTTCATGGGTGGGCCGTCAGTCGCGATGCCGTGCTCGCCAGTCTGGCGCCGAGCGCCACCGCGAGCGTCCTTTCATCGGCCGAGAGCGCCGATTCGCGCGCGCCGCTACCGGCGACGTGCGAGGCACCGTACGGGGTACCGCCGGTCAGCGTCGTGGACAGTGCGCTTTCGGTATAGGGGATCCCGAGCATCAGCATGCCGTGGTGTAACAGCGGCAGCATCATCGAAAGCAGCGTCGATTCCTGGCCGCCGTGCAAGCTGCCTGTCGACGTGAAGACGCAGGCGGGCTTGCCCGCCAACGCGCCGCTCATCCACTGAGGCGCCGTGCCGTCGAGGAAATATTTCAGCGACGCGGCCATGTTGCCGAAACGGGTGGGCGAGCCGAGCGCCAGCCCGACGCATTCTTCGAGGTCGCGCAGCTCGGCGTACGGGGGGCCGTCGGCGGGAATGGCGGGCTCGGTGGCTTCGCTCACGGCCGAAACGGCGGGCACGGTCCGCACGCGTGCTTGCATGCCCGGGACGCTGTCCACACCTTGAGCAATGGCCAGGGCTAAATCGCGCGTGGCGCCGTGCCGACTGTAATAGAGTACGAGGATGTCTTTCATATGCTGAGGTCGTGAGCGGCTTATTATAGGGGCAGGCCGCAGCGCCGGCCGCGCCGCGGCCATCGAACGAACGGGAGAAGAATTCTTGCGGACGCTTAGCTCCGAACTGAACACACTGAAACGCCTGGCGCGCTTCGCCGCAAAGCGCAGCGGCGAAGATCGAATCGCCCAAGTAGCGGGAAGCCTGACGTTCACCACCATGCTCGCGATCGTTCCGCTCGCGACGGTCGCGTTCGCGCTGTTTACGGCGTTTCCTATCTTTGCGAAATTTCAGGCATCGCTGCAGATGTTTCTGGCCCAGCACCTGATGCCCGATCAGATCAACAGCCAGATTTTCAAATATTTGAATCAGTTCGCATCGAAGGCCAAGGGGCTGACGACGGCCGGCATGATCGTGTTGTTCGTCACGTCGGTGATGACGATGATGACGGTCGAATCGGCCTTCAATGTGATCTGGCGCGTCGCGAAACCGCGCCCGCTCGCGCAACGGGTGCTCGTGTATTGGGCGATCGTCACGCTCGGCCCGCTGCTCATCGGCGTGAGCTTGTCGATCTCGTCGTATCTTTTCGCGCGCTCGAGCGTGCATGCGCCGCTGTTGCTCGAGTGGGCGCTGACGGGCGCCGCGTTGCCGTTGACCGCCCTCGCGTTCGCGCTGCTCTACGTGTACTTGCCCAACTGCACGGTGCAGTGGCGCGATGCTGTCGTGGGCGGCTTGCTGGCCGCCATTGCGTTCGAAATCGCGAAGCGCGGCTTCGGTTTTTATGTACGCCGCATGCCCACTTACACGGCCGTGTACGGCGCCTTCGCGCTGGTACCGTTGTTTCTGCTGTGGGTGTACTTAGGTTGGTTCATTACGCTGGCGGGGGCGACGATCGTCTCGGCGCTGCCCGCCATTCGGGCCGGCCAGTTCCATCGGCGCCAGTACGCGGGGAGCGATTTGCTCGACGCGCTCGAAATGCTGGTGCGCTTCGACGAAGCCCGCGAATCCGGCCGGCCCGGGCTGACGCAGATGGAGCTGGCGCGCATGCTCCGCTGCGATATCGATACCGTGACGCGGCTGATCGGCGAATTCGTTCGGCGCGAGTGGGTAACGCGGCTAGCCGACGACAGCGAGATGCGATTCGTGTTGATCGCGAACCCGGCCCAGATTTCGGTCGGGCGATTGTTCGATATATTCGTGATCGATCGGTCCGAACTCGAATATCAATTGCGGCTCGATTCGACACGCGTCGATACCGCCTTGCTGCTCGACGCTTTGCGCAACCCGAAGCTCGATTTGACGATCGCCACGTTGGTGGCGGCGCGCAGTGCGCGCGGCGCGCTGGGCCGCGGCGATCCAAGCCAGGCGGCGCGCGCGCCGTGGCCGCATCAGCCCGCCTAGCCGGCCCGTGACAGCCCGGGCAGTTCGTGCAGTTCGGGCAGTTCGTGAGTGGCCGCTGGCCGCTACAGCGGGATTTTGCCGACGCAGATGTCCTTGAACATCACCCAATCGCCCATCAAGCTGTAAAGGGGGTGATGGAAGGTGGCGGGGCGATTTTTTTCGAAGAAGAAGTGGCCGACCCAGGCAAATCCGTAGCCGCAGACGAGCGCGGCCGGCAACCAAAGCCAGCCGCCCGTCGCGACGGCCATTGCCAAGCAGCCGATTACCCCGAGCGAGCCGACGAAGTGCAGGCGGCGGCACACCGTATTGCGGTGTTCGCCGAGATAGAACGGATAGAACTCGCCGAAGTTCGCAAACCGAGCCGTATGAGCGCTGTGAGTCATCGCTTCCTCCATGTGCGCTAAGCGGGCGTACTGGCGACGGACCGTTGGCATCGCTGCAAAGCTGACGCGCAGCGGCGGCCGTCACGAACGCGGACGCGCCCCAAGTGACGAAAACCATTGTGCGGCGATTGCCGCAAAGGTGCAACCTGGCCGTTTGGCCAAACGACCAGGCGGCATATCCGCAGCATGCACGCACTCAGTGGAGCGCGCCGAGTCTATCGTCAACCCGGGTGGGCCGATGCCGCTGCAGCGGCCGCAGCGAACGCGTAAAGCGCATCAAGGGTGGCATCGGGCTGCTCGCTCATCAAGGCATGGCCGGCATCGAGCGTGACCACATCCACGGGTGCGCCGGCCGCTTTCAGTGTATCCACGAGCGCCCGTGTGGCCCGCGCAGGCGTCATCATGTCCTTTGCGCCGAGCAGGAGCCGCACGGCGCAACGTACCTGCGCGGCCCGCTCGAGGCCGTTGGCGTAGCCGTTGCAGGCGGCAAAGTCCGTATGAAACAAGTGGGCTTCACCTCGTGCCGAAACACGTTCCATCAGACGTGCGTTGACACCGTGCAGCCAAAAACCGGGGCCTGGGCTCGACGGTTTCGCGGCAATCGTCGAATGCGACCAGCGATTGACGAGTTCGATCGCCTCGTCCTCGCGATTGAGTGCCGCATCGAGCAGCGCGTCGGAGACAACCATCGGTACGGCCGTGGCGACGAGTGCGGCGCCCAGCGCGCGCGAGGGGTACCGTGCGGCGAATTCCAGCGCGACGAGCGAGCCCATGCTGTGCCCGATCACCACCGCGTTCGCGGTACCCGCTGCATCGAGCAGATCGGCGAGCCAATCGGCCAATGCCGCGATGCTCGTGTGCGCCGGCCCCGCGCTGCGGCAGTGGCCGGGCAGATCGACGGCCAGTACATTCCAGCCGTGATGCGCGAAGTAACGGCTTTGCAAGCACCAAACGCTGTGGTCGTGCTGGGCCCCGTGTACGAAGACGGCCGTCGGCAAGCTCGGGTCGAAGCGTTTGCCGCCCGTATAGGCATAGGCGGTCTTGCCTTGAACGGTCAGATTCATACGGGCTCCTTGCGGGAGGCGGCGCTCGAGCCCGAGTTCGGCGTGGCGCTGGATTTGCCGGCGGCCTTCAGGGCGCGTTTGAGGTCGTCGATGAGGTCGTCCGGGTCTTCGAGGCCGATCGAGAGCCGGATCGTACCCTCGGTGATGCCGGCCGCGGCGAGCGCGGCGGCGTCCATCCGGAAGTGCGTGGTCGAGGCCGGATGAATGACGAGCGAACGGGCGTCGCCCACGTTTGCAAGGTGCGAAAACAAGGTCAGTGCTTCGATGAACCGGCGGCCCGCGGCGCGATCGCCGCGCAAGTTGAAACTGACCACCGCGCCGGCACCGCGCGGCAGCAGGCGTTTGGCCAGCGCGTAATCGGGATGCGATTGCAGCTCGGGATAGGCGACCGATTCCACAGCGGCTTGCGCGGCGAGGAATTCGACGAGCTTGCGCGTGTTCGCGACGTGCCGTTCCATGCGCAGCGGCAAGGTTTCGATGCCCTGCAACAGTTGCCAGGCGGCTTGCGGATGCAGGCAGGCGCCGAAATCGCGCAGGCCCTCGCGGCGCGCCCGCAGCAAGAACGGCGCGACGGTGCTTTCCTCGGCGAACACCATGCCGTGAAAGCCGTCGTAAGGCTCCGTGAATTCGGGAAACCGGCCCGAAGCGGTGAAATCGAACGTCCCGCCATCGACGAGCACCCCGCCGATCGTGGTGCCGTGGCCACCCAGAAATTTTGTGGCGGAGTGATAGACGAAATCGGCCCCGTGCTCGAACGGCTTCAGCAGGAACGGGGTGGTAAAGGTCGAATCCACGAGCAGCGGGATGCCGTTCGCGTGTGCGATTTCGGCGAGGGCTTCAATGTCGAGCACCTCGAGATTCGGATTGCCGAGCGTTTCGCCCAGCAATAGGCGCGTATTCGGGCGGACGGCCGCGCGCCAGGCGTCGAGATCGCCCGGTTTGACGAACGTCGTCTCAATGCCGAAGCGGCGCAGCGTGTAGTGCAGCAGATTATGAGAACCGCCGTACAGCGCGCTTGATGCGACGATATGTGAGCCGGCGCCCATCAGCGTGACGATGGCCAGATGCAGCGCGGCTTGGCCGCTGGCGGTGCCGATCGCCCCCACGCCGTGCTCCAGCGCGGCGACGCGCTCTTCGAACACGGCGACGGTCGGATTCGAAATGCGCGAGTAGACATGGCCCGCCCGCTCCATATTGAATAGCGCGGCGGCGTGGTCCGTGTCGCGAAAGACAAAGGCCGTGCTTTGGTAGATGGGCGTGGCGCGCGCGCCCGTCGTGGGATCGGGGGCCGCGCCGGCATGCAGCGCGAGCGTATCGAAGCGGTTGGCGGACATGGCGTGGGCCGGGCGGGCCCGGCAATGGATGTGGTGGCGGCCATCGTAACATCGGCTGGTGCCCCATCGAATCGCCATTCGCCGATGGGCTGCCAATCCGGTTGGCGGGCCGCTCGCTTTCCTTTTGGGGTCCTTTCCGCTAGGATCGACCGATCCACTCGGGCATCATCTGGAGGCAAAAATGAGAGTCAGCGACATCCTGAAGGTCAAGGGCAACACCTTGTTTACGGTCACGCCCGATACGCCGCTGCACGATGCAGTCAATACGATGGCGGAGCATGACATCGGCTCGCTCGTCGTCATGGAATTCGGCGATCTCGTCGGGATGCTCACGTTTCGCGAAATCATCCTCACGTTGAAGAAGAACGACGGCTCGGTAGGCACGGCCTTGATCCGCAAGGTCATGGACGATCACCCGATCACCTGCACGCCCGAGACGGACGTGAACGAAGTGCGCCGGATGATGCTGGAACACCATGTCCGCTACTTGCCGGTCATGGAGAATCGGACGCTGATGGGCGTGATTTCGTTTTACGACGTCGCCAGGGCTGTCGTCGAAGAGCAGAGCTTCGAGAACCGGATGCTGAAAGCGTACATCCGCGATTGGCCCGAGGAAGGGCAACCCAAGGAGACACGCTGACGCATGAGCGATCAACCGCTACCCGCGGCCTCGTTGCCGCGTCGCGCATCGCGCGACAGCCACTCTCAATTCACGCTCTTCGGGGAGCGGCGGTTTGCCCCGTTTTTCTGGACGCAATTTCTCGGCGCGCTGAACGATAACGTTTTCAAGGTGGGTTTCAGCTCGCTCGTTACCTATCAAGCGGCGCGCTTTTCAGGTGTTAACCCGGAGACGGCGCCGTTCCTCATTTCGGCCATTTTCATTTTGCCGTTCGTGCTGTTTTCGGCCACGTCCGGGCAGATCGCCGACAAATTCGACAAAGCCACCCTGACGCGTTTCGTGAAGACGTTCGAAATCGCCGTCATGCTGATCGGCGGGGCCGGCTTCGTCACGCACCATGCGGTGTTGCTGTATCTGTGCACCTTTTTGATGGGCGTCCATTCGACGCTGTTCGGCCCCGTCAAATACGCGTACCTGCCTCAGCACTTGGACGATCGAGAGCTTGTTGGCGGCAACGGCCTCGTCGAAATGGGCACCTTCGTGGCGATTCTGATCGGGACGCTCATCGGCGGGGCGGCCGCGGGCTTTCCGGCGCACGGCGCTTGGGTGCTGGCCGGGGCTTGCTTCGTGGTGGCGCTGGTTGGGCGGGCGGTGTCGAGCCGCGTACCGGTCTCGCCGGCGTCGCAGCCGGATTTGCGCATCAACTGGAACCCGTTCACCGAGACCTGGCGCAACGTGGCGCTGGCGCGGACGAACCGCACCGTCTTTTTGAGCCTGCTCGGCATTTCGTGGCTCTGGTTCGTCGGCGCCACGTTCCTGACCTCGTTCTTCAAGTATGCGAAGGACGTTCTATCGGGCAACCCCGACGTCGTCACCGTGTTGTTGGCGACGTTCTCGCTGGGGATCGGCACGGGCTCGCTGCTGTGCGAGCGGCTTTCGAAGCGCCGGGTGGAGATCGGCCTCGTGCCGCTCGGCTCGATCGGCATCAGCGTGTTCGCATTCGATCTGTACTGGGCGAGCCACGGGCTGCCGCAGATGGGGCGGCTCATTGGCGTGGCGGAGTTTCTCGGGCATGCGCGCCATTGGCGCATCCTGGCCGATCTGTTCCTGCTCGCGATGTTCGGCGGCTTTTACAGCGTGCCGCTCTATGCGCTGATTCAAAGCCGCTGCGAAAGCACGCATCGCGCGCGGATCATCGCGGCGAACAATATCCTCAACGCCTTCTTCATGATTTTGTCGGCATTGATGGCGATGGGGCTTTCTTCTCTGGGCGTCAGCATCCCGGGCATATTCGCGGTGACGGCGCTGCTCAATGTGTTCGTGGCGGCCTATATCTATTCGCTCGTGCCGGAGTTCCTGCTGCGGTTCGTCGCCTGGGTGCTCGTTCATACGTTCTATCGAATTCGGCTCGTGCATGCCGATCGCATCCCCGAGCAGGGGGCGGCCGTGCTCGTCTGCAATCATGTGAGCTTTGTCGACGCCGTCGTCATCATGGCAGAGAGCCCCCGGCCGATTCGGTTCGTCATGGATTACCGGATTTTCCGCACGCCGTTCGCCGGCTGGTTGTTCCGCCATGCGAAGGCCATCCCGATCGCGCCGGCGCATGAAGATCCGGCGATGCTCGCCCGCGCCTACGATGCGTGTGCGCAGGCGCTGGAGGAAGGCGAACTCGTGTGCATTTTTCCCGAAGGTAAGCTCACGCGCGATGGTGAGCTAAATGACTTCCGCCACGGTGTGACACAGGTCGTGCAGCGCACGCCTGTGCCCGTCATTCCGATGGCACTGCGCGGATTGTGGGGCAGTGTGTTTTCGCGCCATGCCGATGCACGTTGGCCACGCCCGCTGCAAAAGGGTGTCATGAGCCGGCTCACGCTCGCGGTGGCTGAACCGTTGGAGCCGAGCGAAGCGACGCCGGAAGCGCTGCGCGCGGTTGTCGCGGAGCTGCGCGGCGCGCGGCGTTAGCGTCCCGCCTGCCCGGCGTGCCGACGCACGGGCAGGCGTACCCGCGAGGTTAGCCACGCGCTTATTCACGCCCTTACCTACGAGTGCCTCGAAACATCCCGTGCAGGGCAGGGCATAATATCGCCTTGCTCGTTTTCCGCTCGTTATCACTTCTGAGGCCCTCTCCATGTCCGGCAACACTCTCGGCACGCTTTTCACCGTCACCACGTTCGGCGAGTCGCATGGCCCGGCCATCGGCTGCGTGATCGACGGTTGCCCCCCGGGGATGGCGATTGCCGAAGCCGATATCCAAGGCGAACTCGATCGTCGTAAGCCTGGCACGTCGCGACACGTCACGCAGCGCCAGGAGGACGATAAGGTCGAGATTCTTTCCGGGGTATTCGAGGGCGTGACCACGGGTGCGCCGATCGCGCTTTTGATTCGTAATACCGATCAACGCAGCAAGGATTACGGCAACATCGCGCAGACGTTCCGCCCAGGGCACGCCGATTACACCTATTGGCAAAAGTACGGCGTGCGCGATTACCGCGGCGGCGGGCGTTCGTCGGCCCGGCTGACGGCTCCGACGGTGGCGGCCGGCGCCATTGCCAAGAAGTGGCTACGCGAGCGATTCGGCGTGGAGGTGCGCGGCTATATGAGCGCGCTTGGCGAAATCGACATCCCGTTCGTCGATTGGTCGCACGTTCGCGAGAATCCGTTCTTCGCGCCCAATGCCGAGGTGGTGCCGCAGCTCGAAGCCTATATGGATGCTCTGCGCAAGGATGGCGATTCGATCGGTGCGCGCATCAACGCCGTGGCCACCGGCGTGCCGGCGGGTTGGGGCGAACCGCTGTTCGATCGTCTCGATGCCGATATCGCGCACGCGATGATGGGAATCAACGCAGTGAAGGGCGTGGAAATCGGCGCCGGATTCGCGAGCGTCGCGCAGCGCGGCTCGGTGCATGGCGACGAGCTGACGCCGGAAGGTTTCGTCGGCAACCACGCCGGCGGCGTACTCGGCGGGATTTCGACGGGGCAGGACATTACCGTATCCATCGCCATCAAGCCCACGTCGAGCATTCGCACGCCGCGCCGCTCGATCGATAAGGACGGACAACCGGCGATCGTCGAAACCTTCGGGCGGCACGACCCATGTGTCGGGATTCGCGCGACGCCTATCGCCGAAGCGATGCTGGCGCTGGTGTTGATCGACCATGCATTGCGTCACCGCGCACAGTGCGGCGACGTGAGCGTGGCAACGCCGAAAATCGCCGCCAGCGCGCCCTGACCGCACCCGCGCCCTCCGCGAATGCGGCCCGTGGCGCTACATGTTCGCGTAGTTCGGCCCGCCGCCGCCCTCAGGCGTGACCCACACGATGTTTTGCGTGGGATCCTTGATGTCGCAGGTCTTGCAATGCACGCAGTTCTGCGCGTTGATGACGAGGCGATCGCCGCCGTCGTCGCTCTTGACGAACTCGTACACGGCCGCGGGGCAGTAGCGCCCTTCGGGCCCCGCGTAGGTATGCAGATTTACATTCACCGGTACGGACGCATCCTTGAGCGTCAAATGCGCCGGCTGATTCTCTTCATGGTTCGTATTCGAGAGAAACACCGAAGAGAGCCGGTCGAACGTGAGCTTGCCGTCGGGCTTCGGATAGACGATCGGCGCACATTGCGCGGCCGGCTTCAGCATCTCGTGATCGCGGTGCCGATGGTGCAGCGTCCAGGGCACGTTGCCGCCCAGCAGCTTTTGCTCGATGCCGACCATGAGCGTGCCGAGGTATAACCCCTTGCTCATCCATTGCTTGAAGTTGCGTGCGCGATCGAGTTCTTCGTGCAGCCAGGATTGCTTGAACGATTCCGGGTAGGCCGTGAGTTCGTCGCCCTGACGTCCCGCCTGCACGGCGTCGAACGCGGCCTGCGCCGCAAGCATGCCGCTCTTGATGGCCGCGTGGCTGCCCTTGATCCGCGAGGCGTTCAGAAAGCCCGCGTCGTCGCCCACCAATGCACCGCCCGGGAACACCAGCTTAGGCAACGACAAGATGCCGCCGGCCGTGATCGCTCGCGCGCCGTACGAAATGCGCTTGCCGCCTTCAAGGAACTTGCGGATCTCGGGGTGCGTCTTGTAGCGTTGGAATTCCTCGAACGGCGACAGATACGGATTCGAGTAGCCGAGCCCCACCACGAAGCCCACCATCACTTGGTTATTGTCGATGTGATAGAGGAACGAGCCGCCGTACGTCTTCGTATCGAGCGGCCAGCCGGCCGTATGGATGACGAGCCCGGGCCGATGCTTGGCCGGATCGATTTCCCACAATTCTTTGATACCGATGCCGTACACTTGTGGATCGGCATCCTGATCGAGCTTGAACTGCTCGTGCAGCTTGCGCCCAAGATGGCCGCGCGCCCCTTCGCAGAACAGCGTGTACTTCGCATGCAGCTCCATGCCGAGCTGGAAATTCTCGGTCGGTTCGCCGTCTTTGCCGATCCCCATGTTGCCCGTCGCGACGCCTTTGACCGAGCCGTCGTCGTTGTAGAGCACCTCCGCCGCGGCGAAGCCGGGGAAAATCTCGACGCCGAGCGCTTCGGCCTGCTGGCCCAGCCAGCGCGTGACGTTCGCCAAGCTGATCACGTAGTTGCCGTGATTCTTGAAGTTATCGGGCAGCGCCCAGTTCGGCGTCTTGACGGCGCCTTTCTCCGTGAGGAACAAAAAGCGGTCTTCGGTCACCTCGACGTTCAACGGCGCGCCTTTTTCCTTCCAATCGGGGATCAGCTCGCCAATGGCCCGCGGATCCATCACGGCGCCCGACAGGATATGCGCCCCGATCTCCGAACCCTTCTCGAGCACGCATACGCCGATCTCGACGCCTTTCTCCTGCCCGAGCTGCTTGAGCCGGATGGCCGCGGACAGACCGGCGGGGCCGCCGCCGACGATCACGACGTCGTATTCCATCGATTCGCGAGGGCCGTATTGCTCGATCAGACTTTCGGGGGACATTGGGGCTCCTTGACCTTAACCATTAGAATGCTTTTTTTCGGCTTCGTATTGTCAGCGAACGGTAGGGATGCTGCAACCGAATGAAGTCAGATTAGCACGATCGTTCTATTTGCGTGGTAGAGTAGCGGCTCGCAAGGCATGGCCGTTTCGTTGCTGGGTGTCCCGCGTGCGACCGCGCATCGCACAACTTCATTGATTAAAGGAACGAGAATGGGCCGTTCGATCAACCTGGAAGGCAAGGTCGCGATGATTACGGGCGCCTCGAGCGGGCTGGGCAAGCGCTTTGCGCTGGTCTTGTCGCAGGCTGGCGCGAAGGTCGTGCTGGCAAGCCGGCGCGTGGAGCGATTGAAGGAGCTGCGTGCCGAAATCGAGGCATCGGGCGGAGCGGCGCATGTCGTCTCGCTCGACGTAACGGACTATCAAAGCATCAAGTCGGCCGTCGCGCACGCGGAGACGGAAGCGGGCACGATCGATATCCTCGTGAACAACTCCGGTGTGTCGACCACGCAAAAGCTGACGGAAGTGACGCCGGCCGATTACGAATACATATTCGATACCAATACGCGCGGTGCATTTTTCGTCGCGCAGGAAGTCGCGAAGCGCATGATCATGCGCTCGGGCAATGCCGTGCAAAAGCCCGCGTATCGGATCATCAACATCGCTTCGGTGGCCGGGCTGCGCGTCCTGCCGCAGATCGGTCTGTATTCGATGAGCAAAGCGGCCGTCGTTCATATGACGCGCGCGATGGCGCTCGAGTGGGGCCGGCACGGGATCAACGTCAATGCCATCGCGCCGGGCTATATCGATACCGAGATCAACCACCATCATTGGTCGACGGACCAGGGCCAGAAGCTGCTGTCGATGCTGCCGAGGCATCGCGTGGGCCGGCCTGAAGATCTGGACGGCTTGTTGCTGCTGCTTGCGGCAGACGAATCGCAATTCATCAATGGCGCCGTCATCGCGGCCGACGACGGCTTCGGCCTGGCGTGACGGTATGGGCCGTCTCCGGCACGGCCCTTTCCCCGGTTTCTTTTGTCGTAGGTGTATCGAGAAGTGGAACAAGCAGTGACGATCAACGATAACCAGCGCGTGTTCGAAATGTCGATGCCGATTCGGTGGGGCGACATGGATGCGTTCGGGCACGTCAACAACACCGTGTACTTTCGCTACATGGAGCAGGTGCGGATCAGCTGGTTCGAATCGATTGGCCTCGTCGGCGGGGCCGAGTCAGGTCAAGGGCCCGTCGTCGTGAATGCCTCGATGGAATTCTTGCGGCAGCTGCATTACCCGGGCGATGTCGTCGGCATCATGTCGGTGGGCAAGCCGGGGCGCAGCAGTTTCGATACGGGTTTTGAATTGCGCCGCTCGGACGATCCGGGCACGGTGTATGCGCGCGGGGCGGCGCGCTGCGTCTGGATCGACTATGGCGCGGGCCGTTCGGTGCCGCTGCCCGAGCGCTTGCGCGGATTGTTGGAACGTCCCGACCTCGTGCACACCGGTTGAGTGTCGATGTGGACGTCGATGTGGACGTCGATGTCGAGGCGAGCGCGGCGAACGCCGACGTGGCGACGTACCGACGTAGCCCGCCGCGATGCGTGCCCCCTCAATGGCCGAGCAGCCGTTGCATGAGTTCAGTTGCGTTGCCGCTACCGTATTTACGCATGAGCCGCGCGCGGTAGATATCGACCGTGCGCGAACTGATGTCTAGCGCGCGGCCGATCTGCTTGCTCGTCTTGCCGGTTGCGAACTGCGCGGCCACCTCTCGTTCGCGCGGTGTCAGCTCGATGGCTACGCGGCGCGTCGCGCTCAAATCTTCAAACGTCCACACGCCCGCCGCGAGCGGGGCCCGGCGCTCGAGCGCCCGGCCCGTCACGTGGCACCAAAAGAGTTCGCCGTCGGCGCGTTTCATGATGCGGTCGTCGGCGTAGCTTCCCTGGGCCGTCATGATCGGCCCGATCCGCTCGCCGATCCGCAAGAACTCGTCCGAAGACGGATAAAGCACTTCGAAAGAATGGCCGATCAGCGCCGAGCGCTCGCAGCGGAAGATCGCGGCTACCGCGTCGTTACAGTCCTCGATGATGCGGTCGCGGGATACTACGAGGCCGATCGGCGCGAGATGGAAAGCGGTTTGATAGTCGATTTTTGACATGGTGGGCCGCAAGCGGGCACGCTCGCACAGGGCTTTCGTTTATGTATTTTTGCGTATTGTGCCGCACATGCCGGCCATCGTACCCTTTGGGGCATTAAATGGAGTGCGGGGGCGCGCGTCCCGATGAACGGACGGGCGTTCGACGATTAGAATGGGCATCGCTTGCATCCGATGTCGACTATTGCACTCATGCCGATCCGATTTCCGGATTTCCATCATGGAAGGGACACACAGATGAATAAAGTCTATCCAAGCGCGTCCGCCGCGCTCGAAGGCATCGTGAACGACGGCCAGACGTTCGCCGTCGGCGGCTTCGGGCTGTGCGGCATTCCCGAAGCGTTGATCGCGGCGCTGCGCGATACGGGCGTGAAAGACATCACCTGTATCAGCAACAACGCCGGTGTCGACGGCTTCGGCCTGGGCGTCTTGCTGCAAACGCGCCAGATCAAGAAGATGATCTCGTCGTATGTGGGCGAGAACAAGGAGTTCGAACGCCAATATCTGTCGGGCGAACTGGAACTCGAATTCACCCCGCAAGGCACGTTGGCCGAGAAGCTGCGGGCCGGCGGCGCGGGCATTCCGGCGTTTTTCACGCGCACGGGCTACGGCACGATCATCGCGGAAGGCAAGGAAACGCGCGAGTTCGGCGATAGCCAGTATGTGCTCGAACATTCGCTGACAGCCGACATCGCGCTCGTGAAGGCGTGGAAGGCCGACAAGGCCGGTAATCTCCTGTATCGCCGCACCGCGCGCAACTTCAACCCGATGTGCGCGATGGCGGGGCGGATCACGGTGGCCGAGGTCGAGGAGATCGTCGAGGTAGGCGAACTCGATCCCGATGCCGTCCATACGCCGGGCATCTTCGTGCAGCGCATCGTGCTCAATGCGCATCCGGAAAAACGCATCGAACAACGCGTCGTGCGCGCGAAAGGAGACTGACATGGCTTGGACTCGTGACGAGATGGCCGCGCGCGCGGCGAACGAACTGCAAGACGGCTTCTACGTGAACCTGGGCATCGGGCTGCCGACGCTGGTGGCGAACTACGTGCCGCCCGGCATGGATGTCTGGCTGCAATCGGAGAACGGCCTGCTCGGCATCGGCCCGTCGCCGACCGAAGAGGAACTGGATGCCGATCTGATCAACGCGGGCAAGCAGACCATCACGACGCTGCCGGGTTCGTCGATCTTTTCGTCGGCCGATTCGTTCGCCATGATTCGCGGCGGCCACATCAATCTGGCGATCCTCGGCGCGATGCAGATCAGCAAAAACGGCGATCTCGCGAACTGGATGATTCCCGGCAAGATGATCAAGGGCATGGGCGGCGCCATGGATCTGGTGGCGGGCGTCAAGCGCGTCGTCGTGCTGATGGAGCATGTGGCCAAGGGCGATCAGCACAAGATCTTGGAAGCGTGCACGCTGCCGCTCACGGGCGTGGGCGTCGTCGATCGGATCATCACGGACTTGGGCGTGATCGACGTGACCGATGCAGGGTTGAAGCTCGTGGAACTGGCGCCGGGCGTGACGGTCGATGAAATCAAGGCCAAGACGGGGGCGCCGCTCGATACCAGCGCGGCGCACTGAAGCAGGTGCGGCGCTGGGCTGTCTGCGGCGTTGAGGCCCGGCCAGCTTAGGGCCTATGATGGCGTGAACCGGTCAAGCCGTTCGCGCAAGGACGATAAAACGGGTGAGGCGAGCGCTTCGCCCGTTTTCGTTTGGCGCGGGCGAAGGTTGGTCGGACCTTGCGGACGTCGGTTGGCGTTGATGTTGGCGTTGATGTTGATACGCCCGGTGAGGGCGGGCTCAGTGCAGTACTTTTCACGAGGACGATTCGATGTGCGATTCGATGAGCGATCCGATCACAGCCGGCGTGAAAGCCGGTCTTGCCGGAAGCGTGGGGCAGCCGCGTGAACGCGATGTGGTTTGCGCCGATCCGACCGGTTTGCATCGCATGGCCTACACGGAATGGGGCGATCCCGACAATCCCCGCGTGCTCGTCTGCGTGCATGGACTCACGCGGTCGGGGCGCGATTTCGATCGCGTGGCGGCGGCGCTCAGCGACGTCTATCGCGTTGTGTGCCCCGACGTGGCAGGGCGTGGGCGCTCGGATTGGCTGCCCGACCCGAATCGCTACCTGCTGCCGCAATATATCGCGGACATGGTGACGCTAATCGCCCGCCTCGATGTCGAGCAAGTGGACTGGTTCGGCACGTCGATGGGCGGGCTGATCGGCATGGCGCTGGCCGGCTTGCCGGGCTCGCCGGTGCGCAAACTACTGGTCAACGACGTCGGGCCGCACATCGAGCCCGAGGCGCTGCGCCGCATCGGGGAATACGTCGGCCAAAGCGTGCAATTTTCGACGCTCGACGAAGCCATTGCGTTTGCGGCGTCCCTTGCCTCCACGTTCGGGCCGTTGACGGCCGACGAATGGCGCGAAATCAATACGCCGCTGTTTCGGCAGCGTGACGATGGCGCGTGGGTGTTTCGCTACGATCCTGCGATTGCGGGCCCGTTCGGGGCGACGACGCCCGAGGCCGGCGCGGCGGGCGAGGCGGCGCTCTGGCGGTTGTTCGCGGCGATCGCGGGCCCGGTGCTTATCGTGCGCGGCGAAGAGTCGGATTTGCTCTCTCGCGAGACGGTCTCGCGGATGATCGAATGCGGCCGTTCGGTCCAATCCGTCGAGATCCCGGGGGTGGGCCATGCGCCGGCGTTTCTGGATCCGCAGCAGATCGCGGTCGCGCGACGATTCTTCGTCGACGCCGCGCCCGAGTCATAATAGCGGTTCGGGCGCCGGCAATGCGGCGCCCGGTGCTCTACTCTCTACCGAACAGGGACTTTGAAATGGCAGTCATTCGTCATCACGTCGGCAAGCGCCTCTCGGAAATCGCGATCTACAACGGGACGGTTTATTTGGCCGGACAGATCGCCGAAGATACGGCGCAGGGTATCGAGGGGCAGACGCTTGAAGTGCTCGGCCATATCGACCGCCTGCTCGCGGAAGCGAACAGCGACAAGTCTCAGCTGTTGTCGGTGCAGATCTACCTGTCGGACATGATCCATTTCCCCGGCATGAACGCCGTCTGGGACGAATGGGTCGAGCAAGGCGCCACGCCTCCGCGTGCGACGGTCGAGTCGAAGCTGGCCAACCCCGAATGCCTCGTCGAAATCGTCGTGGTCGCGGCTCAGCGCGATTGAGCGCATCGATACTTCGCAGTCGCGGTTGAATAAGAGAGCCAGACGATGAACGCCGATACGGACGTCGCCGGCGCACCATCGTTGCCGTCATACGAGGATGCGCTTGCATTCGTGCGCGAGCACGCGGGAGAAGCACGCCTGTCGTCGGGCGAACTGCTGGCCGATCACGCGGCGGGCACAGCTTCGATCGTCGTCAAGCTCAATGTCGATCCGCCCGCCGTACTGGCGGCGGCGCTGTTCGCGCTCACCCCGCATCTCACCGATCCCGAACATCTGATCGCCGAACGCTTCGGCGAAGAAGTGGGGCAGCTCGTCGGCGATGTGCGCAAGCTGCTTCGGCTCGGCACCGTGAGCCTGAAGGCGGCGAGTACCGCGCTGCCCGAGGCGGGCCGCGATGCCCAGGCGGCGCGGCGCGCGCAAATCGAAGCGCTGCGCAAGATGCTGCTCGCGTTCGCGCAAGACATCCGCGTGGTGCTGATTCGGCTCGCCTCGCGCTTGCAGACGCTGCGGTACTACGCCGCCGCGAAGTTGTCGCCGGGGCCCGAGGTTGCCCACGAAACGCTCGAAATCTACGCGCCGCTCGCAAACCGCCTCGGCATCTGGCAACTGAAATGGGAACTGGAGGATCTGGCTTTCCGCTTCCAGGATCCGGATACCTACAAGCGCATCGCCAAGCTGCTCGACGAAAAGCGCGTCGAACGCGAAACGTACGTGGCGCAGGCGATCGGGCGGCTGCAAGAGGAACTCGCGGCGGCGCATATCGAAGCCGAGGTGAGCGGGCGGCCGAAGCATATCTACAGCATCTGGCGCAAGATGCGCGGCAAGGAGCTCGACTTCGCCGAACTCTACGACGTGCGCGCGTTTCGCGTCATCGTCGCCGGACATCAAGGATTGCTACTCGGTGCTCGGCATCGTGCACAACCTGTGGCAGCCGGTGCCGAGGGAGTTCGACGATTACATCTCGCGGCCGAAGCCGAACGGCTATAAGTCGCTGCATACGGTAGTGGTGGGCGACGACGGGCGCGCATTCGAAGTCCAGATCCGCACCCATGAGATGCATCGCTTCGCCGAGTACGGCGTGGCCGCGCACTGGCGCTACAAGGAAGCCGGAGTGCGCGGCTACGGCGGTCAGTTCAGCGCGAGCGAGAAATACGACGAGAAGATCGCATGGCTCGGCAGTTGCTGGCTTGGAAGGAGGACGTCGCCGAAGGCGAGCAGCCCGGCCAAGCCATGGGAGCAATTGCGCTACGCCACGCTGGACGACGACCACATCTATGTGCTGACACCGCAGGCGCGCGTGATCGCGCTGCCGCAGGGCGCGACGCCGCTCGATTTCGCGTATCACTTGCACAGCGAACTCGGTCATCGCTGCCGCGGGGCGCGCGTGGACGGGGCGATGGTGCCGCTGAACACGCCGCTGCAGAACGGCCAGACGGTGGAGATCGTCGCGGTGAAAGAGGGCGGCCCGTCGCGCGACTGGCTCAATGCCGCAGCTCGGCTATCTGCAAAGCCATCGCGCGAGGCAGAAGGTGCGCGCGTGGTTCAACGCGATCGAGTTGCAGGAGAACATCGCGAACGGTCGCGCGATGGTCGAAAAGACCTTGCAGCGCGAGGGCAAGACGTCGGTCAATCTCGATCAACTCGCGGCCAAGCTCGGCTTCAAGTCGCCCGACGATCTATTCAATGTCGTCGGCAAGGAAGAGTTCAGCTTGCGCACTATCGAGCAAGCGCTCTCCGATGCGCGCGCCCGCCCGAGCCTGCAGCCCGATACGCCCGAGCAATTCGAAAAGCGCAGCAGCGGCGCGAGCGTTGCGCGCGGCGCGTCGACGGGCGTGCTCGTCGTGGGCGTCGATGCGCTGCTCACGCAGCTCGCGCGCTGCTGCCGGCCCGCGCCGCCCGACGAGATCAGCGGGTTCGTCACGCGCGGCAAGGGCATGTCGATCCACCGCAGCGATTGCACGATGTTCCAGCGCATGGCCGACGCGCGCGCCGGAGCGCGTGCTTCAAACGGCGTGGTCGGCTGATGTGATGGGCGGGCGAGGCTCGTCGGTCTATCCCGTCGATATCGCGATCGAGGCGCACGATCGACAGGGGTTGCTGCGCGACATCTCCGAAGTATTCGCGCGCGAGAAGATGAACGTCGTCGGTGTGAAGACAATGAGCCGGCGCAACGGCGGCGTACATGCAGTTCACCGTCGAAGTGTCGAGCGCATCGCAGATTCAACGCGCCTGCACGTTGCTTGGCGAAGTAGGCGGCGTCGTGCATGCCACGCGCAAGGCGTAGCTTTTTGCATGCAAAAGCATAAAAGGTGTTGCCAAGGTTCGATAGACCCCATATAATCGCTTCTTCTTCAGGCTCGTAGCTCAGCTGGTTAGAGCACCACCTTGACATGGTGGGGGTCGTTGGTTCGAGTCCAATCGAGCCTACCAACGAAAAACGAATGTCCGGTAAATGGTTTTTGGCCGGATGTTCAACGGCAGTCAAAGGCGCGAAAGCGCACAAGGCGAATACGGTTATGACACCGCGAACGTTGACCGAAACCTTTTCGGAACGACGCTAGTCGAGGACCTCTTTCGCCCTGTTAGTTTGATTGTCAGTGAAAGTGAATGCGGCCCCTCGAAAGCGGGGCCGCATTTTTTTTATCCGTCTTTTTTTGCTTGGGCAAATCGCAGTTTTGGTTTGTTGCCGCCAACCGATTGTTTTTGATGCCGCACTCGGCATCTCGGAGAGAACGCAATGGTTTCGATACGCCTGCCCGACGGTTCGGTTCGACAATACGATCACCCGGTCACGGTAGCCGAGGTTGCGGCCTCGATCGGCCCGGGCCTCGCGAAGGCCGCGCTTGGCGGCAAGCTCGACGGCGAGCTCGTCGATACGTCGACGCTGATCGAGCGCGACGCCTCGCTCGCGATCGTGACGGAAAAGGATCCGGACGGCCTCGATATCATTCGCCACTCGGCGGCTCACTTGCTCGCCTACGCGGTGAAGGATCTCTATCCCGAGGCGCAAGTGACGATCGGGCCCGTGATCGACAACGGCTTCTACTACGATTTCGCCTATCAACGGCCGTTCACGCCCGAAGATCTCGAGAAGATCGAAAAGCGGATGCAAGAGCTGGCGAAGAAGGACGAGCCCGTCTCGCGTCGCGTCGTCTCGCGCGACGAAGCCGTCGCTTACTTCAAGGGCATCGGCGAGAAATACAAGGCGGAGATCATCGAATCGATCCCTGCGAGCGACGACATCAAGCTTTACTCGCACGGCGGCTTTACGGATTTGTGCCGGGGGCCGCACGTGCCGTCCACGGGCAAGCTCAAGGTCTTCAAATTGATGAAAGTGGCCGGTGCGTACTGGCGCGGCGATTCGAAGAACGAGCAGTTGCAGCGCATCTACGGTACCGCTTGGGCGAAGAAGGAAGAGCAGGACGCCTATCTGCACATGCTCGAGGAAGCCGAGAAGCGCGATCACCGCAAGCTCGGCCGTCAGCTCGATCTGTTTCACCTGCAGGACGAATCGCCGGGCATGGTGTTTTGGCATCCGAAGGGCTGGTCGCTGTGGCAGCAAGTCGAGCAATACATGCGCCGCCGCGTGAACGCCGACGGCTATCTCGAGATCAAGACGCCGATGATCATGGACCGCTCGCTGTGGGAAGCGTCGGGCCATTGGCAGAACTATCGCGAGAATATGTTCACGACGGAATCGGAAAAGCGCGACTACGCGATCAAGCCGATGAACTGTCCGGGCCACGTGCAGGTGTTCAAGCACGGCTTGCGTTCGTATCGCGATCTGCCGCTGCGTTACGCCGAATTCGGCTCGTGCCATCGCAACGAGGCGTCGGGTGCGCTGCACGGCCTCATGCGCGTGCGCGGCTTCGTGCAGGACGATGGGCACATTTTCTGTACCGAAGAGCAGTTCATCGAAGAGTCGATCAAGTTCAACACGCTGGCGATGACCGTCTATCGCGATTTCGGGTTCGAGAGCATCGATATCAAGCTGTCGCTCCGCCCGGAACAGCGCGCGGGGACGGATGAAATTTGGGATCGCGCAGAAGATGGCTTGCGCCAGGCGCTGACGGCGTGTGGGCTCGAGTGGGAAGAACTCGAAGGCGAGGGCGCCTTCTACGGCCCGAAGGTCGAGTATCACATCAAAGACGCGCTCGGCCGTTCTTGGCAGTGCGGCACGCTGCAGCTCGATATGGTGCTGCCCGAGCGGCTTGGCGCCGAGTATGTGGCCGAGGACAACGGCCGCCGCCGGCCGGTGATGCTGCACCGGGCGATCGTCGGTTCGATGGAGCGTTTCCTCGGGATACTGATCGAGCACCATGCCGGCGCGATGCCGCCGTGGCTGGCGCCGACGCAGGCTGTCGTGATGAATATCGCCGAAAGCCAGGCGGAGTACGCGCAGGCGGTTGCCCAAACGTTGCAAAAACAAGGGCTTAGAATTGAGCTTGATTTGCGCAACGAGAAGATTAGCTATAAGATACGCGAGCATACGCTCGAAAAAGTGCCGTACCTGCTCGTGGTAGGCGACAAAGAGCGTGAAGCACAAACGGTAGCCGTGCGTGCCCGTGGCGGTGTCGATCTGGGCGTGATGCCGATCGATACCTTCGTTGAGCGCCTGCATCATGATGTCGAGGCGTTCAAGTAGCCACTGTGGCAGCGCGGCTCGTTTTTTTAATTTTTAGAGGAAACGGAACATCGCTACTGATAAGGGGCACCGCATCAACGGTGAGATTACGGCACCCGAAGTGCGTCTAGTCGGAGTCGAGAACGAACCGCTCGGCATTGTGAAACTGGCTGATGCTTTCCGCATGTCGGAACAGCAGGACGTCGATCTAGTGGAAATCGCCCCACAGGCGGTTCCCCCGGTCTGCCGTTTGATGGATTACGGCAAGTTCAAGTACCAGGAAGCAAAGAAGCAGCACGAGGCCAAGCTCAAGCAGAAGGTCATCCAGGTCAAGGAAGTGAAGTTCCGCCCGGGTACCGATGACGGCGATTACACCGTCAAGCTGCGCAATCTCGTGCGCTTCCTGGAAGACGGCGACAAGACGAAGATTACGTTGCGTTTCCGTGGGCGCGAAATGGCGCACCAGGAAATCGGTATGAGAATGCTCGAGCGCTTGCGCACCGACCTCGAAGAGGTGGGGCAGGTCGAGCAGATGCCGAAGATGGAAGGGCGCCAGATGATCATGGTGATCGCGCCCAAAAAGAAGAAGTAACGCGTGCGGCTCGCCGCCGCTCGGCCACGGTTCGTGGGGGCGGCATGTGCTGCGAAGCGGTGAACGCGTAACGCACGCAGGTTTCGGCACGGCGCCCGGCGGTATTGGGCGTCGAGCCAGAAAGCGCGGCGGCCGGCAACGGTCATGCCGCAGACAAGTGGACTGGGTTTCAAAGGGCGGAACTGGGGCTTTTGCCGGCCGCACACCCATCGCCATCAAATAACGGAGTTGTTCGTCATGCCTAAGATGAAGACCAAGAAGAGCGCTGCAAAGCGCTTCGTGGTGCGTCCGGGCGGGACCGTCAAGCGCGGTCAAGCCTTCAAGCGCCACATTCTTACGAAGAAAACCACGAAGAATAAGCGTCACCTGCGCGGTTCGGCGGCAGTGCACGAGTCCAATATGGATTCCGTGCGCGCCATGTTGCCCTTCGCCTAACCCTCAACCTTTACTCATAGGAGCGAAACATGCCTCGAGTCAAACGTGGGGTTACGGCACGTGCCCGCCACAAGAAGATCATCAACCTGGCCAAGGGTTACCGCGGCCGTCGCAATAACGTCTACCGCATCGCGAAGCAAGCGGTCATGCGCGCAGGCCAATACGCCTACCGCGATCGCCGCAACAAGAAGCGGGTGTTCCGTGCGCTTTGGATCACGCGTATCAACGCGGCGGTTCGTCAGCACGACATGACGTACAGCGTGTTCATCAACGGCCTGAAGAAGGCGTCGATCGAACTCGACCGCAAGGTGCTGGCCGATATGGCCGTGTTCGACAAGGCCGCTTTTGCCGCGATCGTGAAGCAGGTGAAAGCCGCCGTTGCAGCCTAATTGATCAATTAGTCACTGCGTGGTTCGTCGGGAGCGCTGGCGCAAGCCGTCGTTCCCGACAAGAAAACGGGGCTCCTCACCGAGCCCCCTTTTTTTTGCTGGTCGCTCTTACGTAACTCACCGACGTTGAAATGATGGGATCAATGGATCTGGACCGGATTGTCGCCGACGCGCAAGAAGCCTTCTTTGCAGCGCTCGACAGCACGACGCTCGAAAACGAGAAGGCGCGTTTTCTCGGCAAGGCGGGCATGCTGACCGAATTGCTCAAGGGCCTCGGCAAGCTCGATCCCGAGGCGCGTAAGGCCGAGGGCGCACGCATCAACGTCGCCAAGCAGCAGGTGGAGGCGGCCCTCACCGCCCGCCGCGATGCGCTCGCGCAAGCACTGCTGCAACAGCGGCTGACAGCCGAGGCGATCGACGTCACGTTGCCTGGGCGCGGTACCGGCGCCGGCAGTTTGCATCCTGTGATGCAAACGTGGGAGCGCGTCGAGCAAATCTTCGGCTCGATCGGCTTCGACGTGGCGGACGGCCCGGAAATCGAAACGGATTGGTACAACTTCACGGCGCTCAATAGCCCGGAAAACCATCCGGCCCGGTCGATGCAAGATACGTTCTACGTCGACGGCCAGGATGCGAGTGGGCGTCCGCTCGTGTTGCGCACGCATACGAGCCCGATGCAGGTGCGCTATGCGCGCAGCAATCGGCCGCCGATCAAAGTCATCGTGCCGGGGCGCACGTACCGCGTCGATAGCGACGCCACGCATTCGCCGATGTTCAATCAAGTCGAAGGCTTGTGGATCGACGAGAACATCAGCTTCGCCGATTTGAAAGGCGTCTATTCCGATTTCCTGAAGAAGTTCTTCGAGCGCGACGACATCCTCGTGCGCTTCAGGCCGTCGTATTTTCCGTTCACGGAGCCGTCGGCCGAAATCGACATGAAGTTCGAAGAGGGCAAGAACGCCGGCAAGTGGCTCGAGATTTCGGGCTCGGGCCAGGTGCATCCGAACGTCATCCGCAACATGGGCCTCGATCCGGAGCGCTACATCGGCTTCGCATTCGGCAGCGGCCTCGAGCGCCTGACGATGCTGCGCTATGGCGTGCAGGATCTCCGGCTTTTCTTCGAAAACGATCTGCGCTTCTTGCGGCAGTTCGCGTAACGCGTCGGGGACGGTACCGGCCGAAAGCCGCCAGCGGTGCCTGGGCCCAGCGAGCGTGCGATGCGCGCGCGCAAGCGGCCGGGTATGGACCACTCATTCGAACGTAGACACACATGCAATTCCCTGAATCCTGGCTCCGAACGTTTGTCGATCCGCAACTGACGACGGAGGAACTGTCGCATGCGCTGACGATGGCCGGCCTCGAAGTCGAATCGCTGCGCGCGGCTGCGCCGCCCACATCGAAAATCGTCGTCGGCCGCGTGCTGGAAGTGGTCAAGCATCCCGATGCGGACAAGCTCAATGTCTGTCAGGTCGATGCCGGAACGGGCTCGGTGCTGAACATCGTCTGCGGGGCGCCGAACGTCGCGCCCGGTATCAAGGTGCCGGTCGCGCTCGTCGGCGCGCAGTTGCCGCCGGCCGAGGAGGGCGGCGCGCCGTTCATGATCAAGCTCTCGAAGCTACGCGGCGTGCAAAGCGAAGGCATGTTGTGCTCGGCTCGCGAGCTCAAGCTCTCGGAGGATCACAGCGGCCTCATGATCTTGCCGGACGACACGCCGATCGGGCAGGACATTCGTGAAACGTTGAACCTCGACGATACCGTCTTCGAAATCAAGCTGACGCCGAACAAGGCCGATTGCTTGTCGGTGTTCGGCGTCGCGCGCGAAACGGCGGCCATCACGGGCGCGCCGCTCAAAGCCCTGGCGATCGATCCCGTTGACGTCAAGCTCAACGAGCGCTTGCCCGTGAAGGTCGCGGCGCACGATTTGTGCGGACGCTTCTCCGGCCGCGTGATTCGTGGCGTGAACGCGCGCGCGAAGACGCCGCAGTGGATGATCGAACGGCTCGAACGTTCAGGACAGCGAAGCATTTCGGCGCTCGTCGATATCTCGAACTACGTCATGCTCGAGCTGGGCCGGCCGTCGCATGTGTTCGATCTCGACAAGATTCACGGGGGCATCGACGTGCGTTGGGCCCGCCGCGGCGAAAGCCTGAAGCTCCTGAACGGCAATACGATCGAACTCGATGAGACAGTGGGCGTCATTGCCGACGATCATCAAGTCGAGAGCTTGGCCGGCATCATGGGCGGCGACAGCACGGCCGTGACGCTCGATACGACGAACATCTATCTGGAAGCCGCGTTCTGGTGGCCGGATAGCATTCGCGGCCGCTCGCGCAAATACAACTTCTCGACCGATGCGGGCCATCGTTTCGAGCGCGGTGTCGATTACGCAACGACGGTGTTGCACATCGAGCGCATCACGCGCCTGATTCTCGATATTTGCGGTGGAGAGGCTGGACCCGTCGACGATCACGTGGTCAACCTGCCGCAGCGTCCGCCCGTCACGATGCGTGTTGCACGGGCGCAGCGCGTGATCGGCGTGAAGATCGACGCCGATGAAATGGCGCGGATCTTCACGCGTCTTGGGCTCGAATTCGAATTCGACGGCGAGATCTTTGCCGTCACGCCGCCGTCGTATCGTTTCGACATCGAGATCGAGGAAGACTTGATCGAGGAAGTCGCGCGTATCTACGGCTTCGAAAAGATTCCGGCGCATCCGCCGGTGGCGGCGAACGCCATGCGCGCGACGAACGAGACGCGCCGTTCGATACACACGCTGCGCCATGCGTTGGCCGCACGCGATTACGCCGAGACGGTCAACTTCAGCTTCGTCGACGAAAGCTGGGAGCGCGACTTCGCGGGCAACGACGCACCGGTTCGCGTAGTCAATCCGATCGCGAGCCAGCTCTCGGTCATGCGCACGACGTTGTTCGGCAGCCTGATCAGCGTCTTGCGCCACAACTTGAATCGCCGCGCGGATCGCGTTCGCGTGTTCGAGGCGGGGCGCGTGTTCTTGCGCGACGCATCGATCGGTGCGAGCGAGATGACGGTGCAAGGCTACGCTCAACCGAAATACATCGGCGCACTCGCCTATGGCCCGGCGGCTGACGAGCAGTGGGGCTTGTCCACGCGCATGGTCGATTTCTTCGACGTGAAGGGCGATGTGGAAGCGTTATTCGCGCCGCGCGTGGCGCGCTTCGTCAAAGCGGAACATCCGGCACTTCATCCGGGGCGCAGCGCGCGCATTGAAATCGATGGCCGTGCGGCTGGATGGATCGGAGAACTGCATCCGCGTTGGATGCAGCAATACGATCTACCGCATGCACCGATTTTGTTTGAAGTCGACGCTGACGCGTTGATGGATCGCGCCTTGCCGACGCCGACGGACGTCTCGAAATATCCGCCTGTTAGGCGCGATATCGCGGTGGTGGTCGATCAAAGCGTGGAGGTTCAGGCGTTGCTCGACGAGATGCACGAGGCGCTTGGCGACGACGCATGCAAGTTCGTTCAGAGGGTTGCGCTATTCGATGAATTTCGTGCAAAATCAAGCACTTCCGGTGGAATGGCAGCGCATGAGAAAAGCCTTGCCTTCCGCGTGACCCTGCAAGATACTGGCGGCACTCTGCAGGACGAGACGGTGGATTTGGCCGTCAAGACCTTAGTGGATCGCTTGGCTCGAGTCTACGGTGCGCGGTTGCGCGGATGAGCGCGGGAACGCTCGCAAGAGCGTTCGTGCAATGTATCGCCATCGATTGGTCGCCGTTTTTAGACATGAACGAAATGAACTCGAGTGATTTCGAAGCCCTACTTGCGGCGCAGCGTGGCGCCATGATTCGCGACATACCGACATCGCCGATCGGCGTTTCCAGCTCCACGGAAACGCCAACCTTAACCAAAGCCGAATTGGCCGAGCTGCTGTTCGACAATGTGGGATTGAACAAGCGCGAAGCCAAGGACATGGTCGAGGCGTTTTTCGAGGTGATTCGCGATGCGCTCGAAGGCGGCGACAGCGTAAAGCTGTCGGGCTTCGGCAATTTTCAGTTGCGTGACAAGCCGCAGCGGCCGGGGCGCAATCCCAAGACGGGCGAAGCGATCCCGATCGCGGCGCGCCGTGTCGTGACGTTCCATGCAAGCCAAAAACTCAAGGCGCTGGTTGAAAGCGGCGCTTGAGGCTCGTTAAGTCCTGCTTAAACGCCGGCAGTTTCCGAAGCATTGCAGCGCGCCCTTTACCACGACGGTTAAACGACGATGACTACGACGGTCGAGAAAGTCGTCTTGCCCCCGATTCCGGCGAAGCGCTACTTCACCATCGGTGAAGTGAGTGAGTTGTGCGGCGTAAAGCCGCATGTGCTGCGCTATTGGGAGCAAGAGTTTACGCAGTTGCGGCCGGTCAAGCGTCGCGGCAACCGTCGTTACTATCAGCACCATGAAGTGCTGTTGATCCGCCGTATTCGCGAATTGCTCTATGAGCAGGGCTTCACGATCAACGGCGCGCGCAATAAGCTCGATGCGCGTGGCGCGGTGATCGAAGACGACGTGGCGGTGGAGCCGGAGCAGCAAGGGCAGCAGGAAGACAGCGCATCGGCTTCCGATGCAGGAGCGAACGTCGATGTCGCCCAGCTGCGGAAGGATCTGTTCGGCATCATCGAGCTGCTGCGCAGATAGTTTCGCGTAGGTGGTTTTATTCGGTGAAAGTGTCTGTTATACTCTTTTGCTTCGGGGCGTAGCGCAGCCTGGTAGCGTACCTGCATGGGGTGCAGGTGGTCGGAGGTTCAAATCCTCTCGCCCCGACCAGATTAAAAAACCCGCGGTAGCTTAGGCTATCGCGGGTTTTTTATTGCGCTCGTTTTTTGGGCGGCAACGCCGAAATATTCGGGACTTTCTAATCCGCTCTACCTTCGTGAGTATCCAACGCGACATGCGACGCCTCGTTCGATGCGAGCGGCATATCGACGATGCGTGGATCAGACGGCAATACCCAGCGCCTTTTTCGCGGCGGCGTACAGCGCTTGTCGATCGGCGAGCCCGTTCGTGCCGCCGTTGATGCGCCGCGTGACGTCGATGAAGTCGCCGGCCAGTGCGAGCGGTGTCAGCTTCCGGTTCCACCAGAACCAAGCCGCCGACATCGTCGCATGCTCCGGCTGTTCGAGCAGCTCGGGATGATTCAGCAGGTCTAGATGCAGCGCGACGGCCGCCACTGCGTAATTCGCGCGGCCCGTGATCTGGATCAGCCCACGGCCACAGAAACACCGGCCATCGCCAGGCTCGGTGTTGCCCAGTTCGGTCGCCTTCGCCGATAGCGGCTCATATGCGCGTTGCGCGACCGTCGGGCCCCAGAGTTCTTTCGTGTAGACAAGGCGCCCCGACTCGTGGCCGATCTGCGCGAGGAATGCTGCGAGGTCGAGTGGCTCGACGATCCCGTACTGGCCACACGCAGCCTGAATGAATGGCGCGAACAATGTGGCGCGCGACACTGCCGCGCCGCAGCCCGCGGCGACGATCTGCGAAGTGAGATTCATAGGATGGCCACGATAAGTTTGATATAGGCGTTGACCCAATCCGGCAATGCCTCATGGCCACAACGCGGATCAACGTCCGCATCTCAGTAATGGGCAGCTCCACGGGATGAAGACGCGCCTCAACGGAAATCCATGCCTTGGCGAGGCGGCAGCAAAATCGCACGATTTCAACGCCGCTGTTCTACATCTTACGATTGAATGGGCACCATCCACCACTTTATCGAGCGACCCGGCAGAACTTGCCATCGTCGCGTCATGATCCTGCAGCGACGCTGTGGCGCGAGTCTCGCCCCCTGTCTCGCTCGCCGCACGACGCGCGTGTGCGATGTTCAGTCATTCAGCGGTGCCCGCTGCCCTTGCTGGAACGCTGAAATCAGCGTCTGCGCCAGATCGTAATGGGACGATTGCGTCGCGTGGTTAGCTGCGAGGACCATGCCAAGTACGGCGAACATGAGTGTCGATACGGCTAGCCACAGGTGCGTCTTCAGATTCGAGGCGCTCTTTGCTGCCTCGGCCGTCTGTTGCGCGAGGATCTCGATTCGCTTATCGCGTTCATCGAGGCGTTTGTCGCGCTCCTGCAGCCACTTCAATCGTTCCTTGTCCCGTTCGGCCGCGGCGGCTTCGAATAGCTCCGAGCGGGCTATTGCCGCGGCCCAGCGCGCATCCATCCGTGCTTCGACAGCCTCGATGCGCGCTTCGAATTCGCTTCGCGTCGGGCTGATCATCGTTAGCGTACTCATAGCTTCGATCTCCTCAAAAGGCGATGTAGCGTCTAGTGCAGCTGCAGCGCAGCCGCGCTATCGCTCGCCACCACATGGCGGCGGTCCTGAAGGATGAGTAACACAACGAGCATTTCGGTTCCGGCCCGTGAGGAAATTTCGCTCGATCGTCAAACGCGAAGGCCCCTCGGCAATGTCGAGCGCCATCGTGCGCTTTCGCGCGTCACCCTTTCGCCGTGGGCGACTTCGCCCCGCAAGCGCGAATCACGAGTTGCACGACCTGTTCCGTCGTCTCGTCGAAGGCCCTTTGCGAGAACGCCCGCTTGCCGCCGAGCGCGCGTATCTGTGCGTCGAAATCCGCATAGTGCTGCGTCGTCGCCCAGATCAGGTACAACAGCGCTGTCGCATCGATGTCCGCGAGCAGCCCGCGCGCGATCCAGTCGTCGATGACGGTCACGCGCGTTTCGAGCCACGGCTTCACGCGTTTTTCGAGAATGTCGGCCATGTGCGCCGCGCCGTGGATGATCTCGTTCGCCCACACCTTCGAGCCGAGCGGCCGCCGGCGCGACAACGCCATCTTCGCGCGCACATACCCGCCGATCGCCGCGACAGGGTCGTCTGTGCCTTCGAACGTATTGGCCGCGCGATGCCAGTCTTCGAACAGATCTTCCAGCACGCGGCGATAGAGCGCCAGCTTCGTCGGGAAGTAGTAGTGGACGTTCGCTTTCGGCACGCCGGCGCGTTCGGCGATCATCGCCGTGCTCGCGCCTTCGAACCCGCGCTCCGCAAATACCGCTTCGGCACACGCGAGCAGATGCGCCTCGGCGCTCTCGCGAATGTGTGCCTTGCGCCGCCGCAAAGGCGGGCTAGCTTCATCCCGAGGGGTCCCGCTCACGGCCGTTGCTTCCACTGGCTTGTCGTCTCTCATCGTTCGCCTTGCGCAGCCCAGGTGCCGCGTCGCGTCTCATTCTAGCCGCTCGCTTAAAGATCGACGGAAAACCTGTGCATCGGCGCCTAATGCGCACAAGCCGCGATGATGCATTGCAATGGCATGCTTCTCGCTCTCGGTCCGATCCGCAACGGCGCGCAGAAAGTCATTGATTTGAAGATTTTAATCAGCTACAACCTGTCCATTCGGACAGGATTCGCGTCTACGTTTTGCTCAGGGTTTACCGCAGCGAGCGAGCATCCGAAGCAGGGTGTGCACGCCGCCTGTGCAGCGATGCCCCAAAGCGAATCCGAAAGCGCCGCCGATGCACCCGTTTCACTTTGTAGCGAGAGCGGCAGATCGTTTTGCGGCGCTCGCGGATTGAACTGCCAAACGTGTTGATCCCAAGGAGCAAGACGAATGAACGCGGTATCCGAAGCTTTGAAGCAAGGACTCGATACGTCGATCACAGTCAACGGCAAGCGTCTGTGGGACTCGCTGATGACGATGGCTAAAATCGGCGCGACACAAAAGGGCGGCGTCTGCCGTCTCGCGCTCACCGATCTCGACAAGCAGGGGCGCGACCTGATCGTCAGCTGGGCGAAGGAGGCGGGCTGCACGGTGAGCGTCGATCAAATGGGCAACGTCTTTATGCGACGCGCAGGCGCGAACCCGAATGCGTTACCGGTGGTCACGGGCTCGCATGCGGATTCCCAGCCCACCGGCGGCCGTTTCGACGGCATCTACGGCGTATTGGGCGGCCTTGAGGTCATCCGCAGTCTCAACGATCGCAACATCGAAACGGAACATCCGATCGAAGTCGTGATTTGGACCAACGAGGAAGGCTCGCGCTTTGCGCCTGCGATGGTGGCCTCGGGGGTGTTCGCCGGCGTGTTCACGCTCGACTATGGGCTCTCGCGCAAGGATGTCGACGGCAAGACGATCGGCGATGAGCTAAAGCGCATCGGCTACGCCGGCGAGCTGCCATGCGGCGGCCGTCCACTGCATGCCGCGTTCGAACTGCATATCGAACAGGGGCCGATTCTAGAGGCGGAGAACAAGACGATCGGCGTCGTCACCGATGCGCAGGGGCAGCGTTGGTATGAAATCACACTGACGGGCCAAGAAGCGCATGCGGGCCCGACGCCGATGCCTCGCCGCAAGGATGCGTTGCTAGGCGCGGCGCGCGTCGTGGATCTCGTCAACCGCATCGGTCTCGATCACGCACCGCTCGCTTGCGCGACGGTCGGCATGATGCAGGTCCATCCGAATTCGCGCAACGTGATTCCGGGCCGCGTGTTTTTCACGGTCGATTTCCGTCACCCCGACGATGCCGTGCTCGCGAAGATGGACGTCGCGTTGCGCGAGGGCGTCGCCAAGATCGCGGACGCCATCGGGCTCGAAACGCAGCTCGATCAGATCTTTTACTACGCGCCC
The DNA here is from genome assembly GCA_963838695.1 of uncultured beta proteobacterium. Lineage (GTDB taxonomy): Bacteria > Pseudomonadota > Gammaproteobacteria > Burkholderiales > Burkholderiaceae > Trinickia. The sequence goes on from CAWIRZ010000023.1 coordinate 170,112, forward strand.
GTCACGTTCGACGCGGCGTGCGTGAAGTCGGTGCGCGCGGCGGCCGAACGCTTCGGCTACCCGCATCGCGACATGGTCTCGGGTGCCGGACACGACGCCTGCTATCTGTCGCAGGTCGCACCGACATCGATGGTATTCGTGCCGTGCGTGGACGGCATCAGTCACAACGAAATCGAAGACGCGACGCCCGAATGGATCGAGGCAGGCGCGAATGTCTTGCTGCACGCGATGCTCGAGCGCGCGTGCGAACCGGCGTCGTAAGCGTAAGTATTCGGACGCGCTTTAAGGCATCACCGTTTGATCAAGAAAACAGGCCGTCCCGGCTTCGTTCCCGCGAAGCCGGCGGGCACGGCTACGTCCTCACTTTGACGAAGGAACGCGTATGGCCATCAAGCAAACGGGCGACATCGCGCCGCACCGCCTGTCGTCCGACCAGCTTTCGTGCGAATTCGCCGACATCGCGCCGCTGCTCGACCCGACGGCCGCCGCCGCGGCCGCGAGCCGTTGTCATTACTGCTACGACGCGCCGTGCGTGCAGGCGTGTCCGACGCAAATCGATATTCCCAGCTTCATTCGCAAGATCGGCAACGGCAATCTGAAGGGAGCCGCGACGGACATTCTTTCGGCGAACCCGCTGGGCGGCATGTGCGCGCGCGTCTGTCCGACTGAGATCTTGTGCGAGGGGGCGTGCGTGCGCAACCACCAGGATTCGAAGCCCGTGGCGATCGGTGCGTTGCAGCGTCACGCGACGGACTGGGCGATGGCGCACGACGCCGTGAAGTGGACGCGCGCGCCCGATAGCGGGCGTCAGGTGGCCGTGGTCGGCGCGGGGCCCGCAGGGCTCGCATGCGCGCATCGGCTTGCCGTGGCAGGCCATCGCGTGACGATCTACGACGCGCGCGAGAAGGGCGGCGGGCTCAACGAATACGGCATCGCCGCGTACAAGACGGTCGACGATTTCGCACAACGCGAGCTGCAGTGGCTGTTGTCTGTCGGTGGCATCGAATTGAAGACCGGCATCGCCATCGGCCGCGACGTGGCGCTCGACGCATTGCGTCAACAATACGACGCCGTGTTTCTCGCGATGGGTTTGGCCGGCGTGCGCGCGCTCGAGGTCGAAGGCAATGCGTTAAGTGGCGTGATGAACGCGGTCGATTTCATCAAAGAGGTGCGTGAGGCGCAAGACCTCGCGACGGTACCGGTCGGTCGACGCGTGGTCGTGATCGGCGGCGGCAATACAGCGGTCGATGCGGCCGTCCAAAGCCGTAAGCTCGGCGCGACGAGCGTCACCATGGCGTACCGGCGCGGCATCGAATCGATGAGCGCGACCTGGGCCGAGCGGGAATTCGCGCGGACGCAAGACGTGACCCTGATCACGCATGCGAAGCCCGTGCGTTTGATAGGCCGCGACGGCGTGGTGGCGGCGGTCGAGTTCGAACGCGCCGCTCAGGATGGGAGCCTGGAGCGGTTCGCCGTCGAAGCCGACATGGTCCTGCTGGCGATTGGGCAAATGCTGGTCGCCGTCGGCCTCGATCACGCACTGTTGACGCTCGATCGACAGCGCATTGCCGTCGACGCCGACATGCGCACGTCGCTGGACAACGTGTGGGCGGGCGGCGATTGTGCGGCCTCCGGCGGTATCGATTTGACGGTGCAAGCGGTGCAGGACGGCAAGCTCGCGGCGGCATCGATCGATGCGGCGTTCGCGCTGGCCGCGGTGAAAGCGGCTTGACACGCTACGTGCGTTAGCCCAAACAAGATCCTTCTCACGGAGCCGAACATGGCCGATCTCCGCTGCACGATTGCCGGCATCACATCGCCGAATCCTTTCTGGCTCGCGTCCGCGCCGCCAACCGACAAAGCCTATAACGTGAACCGCGCGTTCGAAGCGGGCTGGGGCGGCGTCGTATGGAAGACGCTCGGGCTCGATCCGCATATCGTCAACGTCAGTTCGCGTTACGGCGCGGTGCAATGGAACGGCCAGCGCATGGCGGGCCTGAACAACATCGAACTCATCACGGATCGGCCGCTGGAAGTCAATCTCCGCGAAATCGCACAAATCAAGCACGACTGGCCCGATCGCGCGCTGATCGTATCGTTGATGGTGCCGTGCAACGAGCGCGATTGGAAATGGATATTGCCGCTCGTCGAAGACACGGGCGCCGATGCCGTCGAATTGAATTTCGGTTGTCCGCACGGCATGAGCGAACGCGGCATGGGCGCGGCGGTCGGCCAAGTGCCCGAATACGTGGAGATGGTGACGCGCTGGGTGAAGGAGGGCACGAAGCTGCCGTGCCTCGTCAAGCTCACGCCGAACATCAGCGATATTCGCATGGGTTCGCGCGCTGCCTTCCAAGGCGGAGCCGACGGCGTATCGCTGATCAACACGATCAACTCGATCGTCGCGGTCGATCTCGATCGGATGGCGCCGATGCCGACCGTCGACGGCAAGGGGACGCACGGCGGCTACTGCGGCCCTGCTGTGAAGCCGATCGCACTCAATATGGTTGCCGAAATCGCGCGAGATCCCGAAACGCCGGGGCTTCCGATCTCCGGCATCGGCGGCATTTCGTCGTGGCGCGATGCCGCCGAGTTCATGGTGTTGGGCGCCGGCAGCGTGCAAGTGTGCACCGCGGCGATGCATTACGGTTTTCGTATCGTTTCGGATCTCGCGGACGGTATGTCGAACTGGATGGACGAAAAGGGCTATGCGACGCTCGACGATATACGCGGCCGGGCGGTGCCGAACGTGACGGACTGGAAATATCTGAATCTGAACTACGACATCAAAGCGCGCATCGATCAAGACAAGTGCATCGGATGCGGCCTTTGTCATATCGCCTGCGAAGACACGTCCCACCAGGCCATCACACGCGAGAAGGACGGCGAACGTCATTTCGAGGTGATCGACGCGCAATGCGTTGGGTGCAATCTTTGCTTACATGTGTGCCCCGTCGAGCAGTGCATCACGATGGAGCGCGTCGACCACGCCGAGTACGCGAACTGGACCACGCATCCGAACAATCCGGCGCGCGTCGTGGCAGCCGCAACCGAAACCGCAGCAACTTCCCCGCAAGCGGCCAAGGCGGCGTGAAGTCACGCCGCTTTAAAAGCGACCTTGCCAGGTCCTCACACGCAACAAGCGATCAAGTGGAGATATATCGATGAAGCACGCAGCGCAATCCGCCGACGCGCTTGACGCGGCCGGCCCATACGGCAGCACGCTCTATAACGACGACCTCGCACCGACCGGCACCGCGCAGCGGACGTGGAGGTGGTATCACTTCGCGGCGTTGTGGGTCGGCATGGTGATGAACATCGCTTCCTATATGCTCGCGGCCGGGTTGACGCAGGAGGGCATGTCGCCGTGGCAGGCTGTCTTGACGGTGTTGCTCGGCAACCTCATCGTGTTGGTGCCGATGCTGCTGATCGGACATGCAGGCGCGAAGCACGGCATTCCGTATGCCGTGCTCGTGCGTTCGTCGTTCGGCACGCAAGGCGCGAAATTGCCCGCTTTGTTGCGCGCGATCGTCGCGTGCGGCTGGTACGGCATTCAGACCTGGCTTGGCGGCAGTGCGATCTATACGCTGCTCAACATCCTGACGGGCAATGCGCTACAAGGGGCCGCGTTGCCGTTTCTCGACATCTCGATCGGCCAACTCGCGTGCTTTCTCGCATTTTGGGCATTGCAGATCTATTTCATCGTGCACGGCACCGATTCGATCCGCTGGCTCGAAAGCTGGTCCGCGCCGATCAAGGTGGTGATGTGCATTGCACTGGTGTGGTGGGCGACGTCGAAGGCGGGCGGGGTGGGCTCGATGCTTTCCGCGCCGTCGCAATTCGCCGCCGGCGGGAAGAAGGAAGGGTTATTCTGGCTCACGTTTTGGCCGGGGCTGACGGCGATGGTCGGTTTTTGGGCGACCCTCGCGCTGAACATCCCCGACTTCACGCGTTTCGCGAAGACGCAGCGCGACCAGCTCGTCGGCCAGTCGATCGGTTTGCCCGTGCCGATGGCTTTGCTGTCGGTGATCTCGGTCGTCGTCACCTCGGCGACCGTCGTCATCTACGGCAAAGCGATCTGGGACCCGATCGACCTGACGAGCCGCATGACGGGTATCGGCGTCGGCGTTGCCCTCGTCATCCTCACGCTCGATACGATGTGCTGCAATCTCGCCGCGAATCTGGTCGGCCCCGCCTATGATTTTTCGAGCCTGTGGCCCAAGGGCATTTCGTATCGCGCGGGCGGCCTGATTACCGCGACAATCGCGATCGTCATGATGCCGTGGAAAATTCTCGCGACCACGCAGGGCTACATCTTTACGTGGCTCGTTGGTTATTCGGCGTTGCTCGGGCCTGTTGCGGGCATCTTGATGGTCGACTACTTCTTCATTCGCGGCACGCGGCTCGACACCCACGAGCTCTTCGACGAATCTGGCGAATACAGTTATACGGGCGGCTGGAACATCGCCGCCGTCGTCGCCCTGGCGATCGGCGTATTGCCGAATCTGCCGGGATTTTTGCATACCGCGTTTCCCGCCGAGTTTGCGAACGTACCCGCGTTCTTCAATACGCTGTACACCTATGCGTGGTTCGTGGGGCTGGCATTGGCATCGATGGTCTACGGCGCGTGGATGAAGCTGCGCCGTAGTCCCGGTGCGAGCATGGCGAGCGCGTAAAACCCCGTTTCGGCAATGGATGGAGGAGGCAACCGATGGCAACGCTAATTCGCGGCGGAACGGTGATCGATTCGGACCGCACATATCGAGCCGATGTGTTGGTGGCAAATCCGCATGAGGGCGGCACGATCCTGCAGGTCGAGCACATGATCGATCCGCCCGCGGGAGCCGAGATCGTCGATGCGCACGATCAATACGTGATGCCGGGCGGTATCGACCCGCATACGCATATGGAACTGCCCTTCATGGGCACGACGGCGAGCGACGATTTCTATACGGGCACGGCGGCCGGACTGTCGGGCGGCACGACGAGCATCATCGATTTCGTGATACCGAGCCCGAAGCAGCCGCTGATGGACGCGTTCGCCGAGTGGCGCGGCTGGGCGGAGAAGGCGTCTGCCGATTACGGATTTCACGTGGCCGTGACGTGGTGGGATGATTCCGTCTACCGCGATATGGGTACGCTCGTGCATGAACACGGTGTCTCGAGCTTCAAGCACTTCATGGCCTACAAGAACGCCATCATGGCCGACGACGAAGTGCTCGTGAACAGCTTCTCGCGATCGCTCGAACTCGGTGCGCTGCCGACCGTCCATGCGGAGAACGGCGAACTTGTCTTCCAACTGCAGAAACAGCTCTTGGCCAAAGGGTTCCGAGGGCCGGAGGCGCATCCGCTCTCGCGTCCGCCCGAAGTGGAAGGCGAGGCCGCGAACCGCGCGATCCGCATTGCGCAAGTGCTCGGCGTGCCTGTTTATATCGTGCATGTCTCGTCGAGAGAGGCTGTCGAAGCGATCTCCCGTGCGCGCAACGAAGGCCAGCGCGTGTTCGGCGAAGTGCTGCCGGGCCATTTGGTGATCGACGAAAGCGTCTATCGCGACCCCGACTGGACGCGTGCGGCCGCACACGTGATGAGCCCGCCGTTTCGCACGGCCGAGCATCGCGAGGCGTTATGGCGCGGCTTGCAAGCGGGCCAACTGCATACGACGGCGACCGATCATTGTGTTTTCTGCGCGTCGCAAAAGGCGATGGGCCGCGAGGATTTCACGAGAATTCCGAACGGCTGCGGCGGGGTTGAAGACCGGATGTCGGTGCTGTGGCACGAGGGTGTGAATCACGGGCGCATCACGCCGAATGAGTTTGTTCGCATTACCTCGACGAACGCCGCGCAGATCTTCAACCTGTATCCGCGCAAGGGCGCCGTGCAGGTTGGCGCCGATGCGGATCTCGTTATCTGGGATCCGGCCGCGACGAAGACGATTTCCGTGAAAACGCATCATCAGAAGGTCGACTTCAACATATTCGAAGGGATGACGGTGCAAGGGGTTGCCGTGCATACGTTTAGTCGCGGGGCGCACGCATGGGCCGACGGCGATTTGCGGGCGCAGCGTGGAGCGGGGCAGTATTTGAAGCGCCCGCCGAATGCCGCGTACTACGACGCGGTGCGGATGGCGAACCGGCTGCGAGAACCTCGGCCGGTGGAACGTTAGGCGTTGCGTTGGGCGAGGCGCGCTACGACGTATTCAATGAACAAGCGCGCCCGCAACGGCTGATAGCGACGCGGCGGATACAGTACGAACAACTGATGCGGCGAAGCATGCCAGGTCGGCAGTACGCGCTGCAGCCGGCCGTTTGCGAGCAGATCGCCCACCAGCCAATCCGGCGCCAAGCCGATTCCCGCGCCGGCGAGCAAGCTCTCGCGTATCGCCAATGAGTTGTTGACGCGGTAGCGGGCGTGAGGATCGACGCTGACTGTGCGCCCGTCTCGATGCGAGAGCGTCAGCGTGTCGCCCTCGGTCAACCAAGCAAAGCGCAGATAAGCGTGCGGGGCGATGTCGCTTACCCGGCGAATTTTCGCGTGCGTTTGCAGATAGGCCGGCGAGGCGACGACCGTTCGTTCGAACGCCGCGACGTGCCGTGCGACGGCATCTTGCGGCAAGTCGCCACCGATACGCAGTGCCATATCGACCCCTTCGACGGCAGGCCGAAGTGGTCTCGGGCAATCATCTTGCCGATGGCCACTTAGCCGATCCATTGCTGCTCGATGCGAGGCTTTTCCTGAGCGCGATACGGGTCGATGCGCCGGCCGATACCCAAGCGGTCGTGGCGCTCGGCGATTCCATCACCGATGGCCGCGGCGCGACGCTCGACGCCAACCGTCGCTGGACCGACGATTTGGCGCAGCGCCTATCGGGCCAAGGCATTGCGGTGCTCAATGCCGGCATTTCCGGGGGGCGGTTGCTGAGCGATGGGATGGGCGTCAGTGCGCGCGCCCGCTTTGATCGTGACGTGCTGGCGCGCCCGAACGTGAAGACGGTCATCGTGTTGCTCGGTACCAACGACATCGGGTGGCCCGGATCGAGTTTCGCGCCGCATGCCGCCGCCATGACGGCGCCGGCGATCATCGACGGCTATCGAGATTTGCTTGCGCATGCCCATGCGCACGGTGTGCGTGTCGTCGGTGGCACGATCGCGCCGTTCGAAGGGGCGTTGGAAGGAACGGACGTGCACGGGTATTACACGGCCGAGAAAGAGAGCGTGCGTCAGGCCGTCAACGCATGGATTCGCGGCAGCGGGGCATTCGACGCCGTAGCCGATTTCGATTCCGTCTTGCGCGACCCCGCGCATCCAACGCGTTTGCTGCCCGCATTCGATGGGGGCGACCATCTGCATCCCAACGATGCCGGCAATGCCGCCATGTCGAATGTGCTGACCCAGGCGATGCTATTCGGCAAGTAGCCGGTACCGAGCGGGCCGCCCCGCGCCCACCGAGCTTGCTCGGCAGGCAGCGCGAGCCGCGTGCCCTACACGGCTCTTGCGGCGCTTACATCGAAAGCGATTGCGCGCTGGCGCCGCGCAGCGGGTAGGCGGTCACGACCATGCCGTTTTGCCCGAGCACGACGCGTACGTTTCGGATCGCGAACAACGTGCCGCCGTGCTGGAACGTGAAATGCGTGAACGTGCGCACCACGTTGCCGTTGCGTGCTCGCCCTTGCTCATAGGTGGCATGCGGGTCGGTCAATGCGGCCATGACAACTTGAATCATCATGTCGCGCGTCTTGACGGATAGCCCGTTGAGCGCCACCCAGTCGTCTCGATGCCCTGCGTTGTCGCCCCCGCCGCCACCCGGGGCCCAAATATGTTCGACGCCGTAGGGGAATCGCTGCGCTCCCCCGCGCAACGCGGGATCGTTGATGAAGACGAAACCGGTGGTGTCGCCGGCGGCTGCGGGATCTCTAGCGATGGCGGCCGTGAACATGGCGAATTGATTGTCGGCGAGGCCGCGAGGCAACTGTCTGCCTGTATTCCGAAACGCCCTGGTCATTCGGTCGAACTCCGGTGTTCCGCGCAGATGATAGCGGGTGGCGTTCGCGGCGTCGGCCCGATGCACGTCGTGGCGCTCGACGAAGGGCGTCAAGCCGATGGTGGATTGTTCTTCGCGCAGTTGGCGCTTAGCTTGACCGACGCATAGCTGAAAGCCGTCCTCGGAGCCCGGGTTCTGAGAAGCACGGCCTTCGTCTTCGAAGCAACTCGCCTTGACGAGCTTGCGCTTCTTATTTTTGCTCTTATTTTTGTTGTCCTTGATCGGTTCGTTCGGTTGCGTTCTGACGTCCGACACGTGCACGATGGCTTGCGCGGCCGTCAATGCATTTTCGGCGCGCACCAGATCGGCGTTGAGCCATCGATCGAGTTCGGCGTCGCCCGCTTGCAACATGGCGGTGCCCGCTTGGTCCGGGTCGAACATCCGGGTGAGCTGCGCCAGTAACTGATCGATGCGCGCAGGCGATAGGTTGCCGAGGGCGGCTGCGGCACGGTGGTCGGCATCCGTGCAAGCGTCCGTTCCGGCTGCCCGCGGATGGTTCGTGTTGCAAAACTGGACGTTCATCGCGGCATCGAATGCGTCTTCCGCGTTCAGCTGTGCCGGCTCCAGGGCGACCGCTTCGAATACCGCGGGCTCGAGCCCGCGCGGAACGTCGTCGGGGTTCGTCACGATCACGAGCGGAAGCGGCGCGGCAATGTCCTGGTTCGGATGAGGATCGAGCGCGCACAGATCCGAGCGGCCAAAATACACCTCCAGCAGCGCGGGCAGCATCAGGTTGCTGACCTGATACGCGATGTCGCTCAGGCATCGTTTGTCGCGCGGGCGTGCGTTCGATTCGCTGTGCAGCGCAAGCGTTCGCTGTTCGACCCAAGCCGGCCGGCTCGTGAAATCGGCAGGCAGATTGCGCGCTTGGGTGTGGAGATCAGGCAGGGTGCCTGCACGGATCGCCTTTTCGCGCCATTGCGTCCAATCGTTATCGCTGACCGCAAGCATGACGCCGTCGGCGAGCGATCGCCCCTGGACCACGTGCATGCCGTGCACCGTTGCCTCGCTGACCGTCGCGACCAGATTGGGCGTGCCCGCGGCGGGCGATTTACCGTCGAAGCGGGGAACGACATACAGCGTGACCAGCGCGTGCGTGGCCTTGTCCGATAGGCGCCTGCCGGTGCTCGTTACTTGCGTCCACTCGCGCAAGGTATTGCCTTGCCATTGCAATTCCTTATCGCTTTGCACGAACGGCGCGGCGGCTTCATCGACGGACCGGCCCCCGTAGGTCACCAACACATGACGGTTAGTCAGATCGACGCTGATATAAGCAGAGTGATCCGGCAAAGCGAATGCGAAGGCATCGTCCGTTTTCAATGGCACCAGCGCACGAATGGAACGCAAGTGACCCGCGCCGACGCTCGGTGCATCTGGGCTCGATGCCTCCGGATGCGTGCCTTCGAATTGTGGGAATGCGACCGCATCGACGCGTTGCGCGATATGCATGCCACCGGACAGCGTTTCCTCGCGCGCACGAAAGTGGCCCGAATCGGCGGAGGCGTCGACAGTAAAAATCAAAGACGCGAAGAACAGCAGCCCACGGGGGACGGCGCGTATACGAACAGGGGAGTAACGGAACATCTAAGCCTCGTTAATAGATGAGTTGGGCGGCGCAACGCAGCGAGAACCGGTGCGTGACACCACCCTGCGGAGGCTAGCTGTTCGACAGGCCGAAATCGTTTTCCGTCGGAATTCTAGGACTGGTCCGATGTCACGGGACCGTGCGCGGCAGCGTGTGTCGGAAGGCAAGCGGAAATGTCGCTTGTTTACACGATTTTTACGCGCGTCCGGCCACTCTTTTCGTGGCGTTTACTCGATCCCGTCTACGCTTCACGCTGTCCTGATCCGCTACGGGAGAACACAAAAATGGACTTTATCTATCTCGTCGGCATAGCCATTTTCTTAGGGCTATGCGTGGCGCTTACCGCCGGCTGCGAAAAGCTTCGCAACCGCGGACCTGGAGGCCGGCCGTGATCGCTTGGATGACCTGGCTTGCCGGCGCTTCGACGCTGCTGTTGCTGGCGTATCTCGTCTACGCGCTGCTGCGCGCGGAGGATTTGGAATGAACGCCAATAACTTTCTTCAAACCGCACTCTTTATCGTCGTGTTAGTGGCATTGGCCTTTCCGGTGGGCCGCTACATGGCGGCCGTACTCGATGGATCGTCTGTGATCGTCCGCAGAATCGGCGCGCCGATCGAAAGGTTGCTCTATAAGATCGCGGGCGTGGACGAGCACGCCGAAATGTCGTGGAAGCACTATGCGATCGCCGTCCTGCTGTTCAATGCGCTCGGCGCGCTCGCCGTTTACGGCTTCTTGCGTTTGCAGCAATGGCTGCCCGCGAATCCGCAGGCATTCGGCCCGATGACGCCCGATGCCGCGTTCAACACGGCCGTCAGCTTCGTGACGAATACGAACTGGCAGGATTACACGCCTGAAACGACCGTCAGCTATCTGACGCAGATGGCCGGCCTTACCGTGCAGAACTTCGTATCGGCGGCCACCGGTATTGCCGTGGTGATTGCACTGATCCGCGGGTTCGCGCGCCATACCGTGCAAACGATCGGCAACTTCTGGGTCGACCTGACGCGTATCACGCTTTATGTCCTCGCGCCGCTTGCGACGGCTATCGCGCTGGTTTTTATCAGCCAAGGTGTGATTCAGAACTTCAAGTCGTATCAGGATGTACCGACACTGCAAGTCACGACTTATCAAGTGGCCAAAACCGACGCTCAGGGCAATCCTGTGAAGGATGCGAAGGGCAATCCGGTCATGCTGGAGGCGAAAGCGCAGAAGCAGACGATCGCCATGGGCCCGGTGGCTTCGCAAGAAGCGATCAAGATGCTCGGCACGAACGGCGGCGGTTTCTTCAACGCCAATTCGGCCCATCCGTACGAGAACCCGACACCGCTCTCGAACTTCATCCAGTTGCTGTCGATCCTCATTATCCCGGCAGGCCTGTGTGTCGTTTTCGGCCGGATGATCGGCGATCGCCGTCAGGGGTATGCCGTGCTCGCGGCGATGACGATTGCATTTGCAGTGGCATGCTGGGGTGAAATTTCCGCCGAGCAGGCCGGCAATCCGCTGTTCACGTCGCTGCACGTGGATCAAAGTGCGACAGCCCTGCAGCCAGGCGGCAACGCGGAAGGCAAGGAAGTGCGATTCGGCATCGCTCAATCGGGCATCTTCACGGTGGCTACGACGGCCGCGTCGTGCGGCGCGGTGGCGAACACGCAAGATTCGTTGACGCCAATGGGCGGGCTCGTCCCGATGCTGCTGATTCAATTGGGCGAGGTGATTTTCGGCGGCGTGGGTTCGGGGCTGTACGGCATGCTCGTGTTCGCGTTGCTGGCCGTGTTCGTCGCCGGTTTGATGATCGGCCGCACGCCCGAATACGTGGGCAAGAAAATCGAATCGTACGAAATGAAGATGGTGTCGATTGCGATCTTGCTGACGCCGCTGCTCGTGCTTGTGGGTACGTCGATCGCCGTCCTCTCGCCGCTCGGCACCGCCGGCATCGGCAATCCGGGCGCGCACGGCTTCTCCGAAATCCTCTATGCGTTCAGCTCCGCTGCGAACAACAACGGCAGCGCGTTCGCGGGCCTTTCGGTGAACACGCCGTTCTATAACGTGTTGCTTGCGATCGCCATGTGGTTCGGCCGTTTCGGAACGATCGTGGCGGTGCTCGCCATTGCCGGTTCGCTCGCGAATAAGAAACGCATTGCCGTCACGTCCGGCACCCTGCCGACGCACGGGCCGTTATTCGTGGTGCTGCTGCTGGGCACGCTCGTGCTCGTGGGCGCCCTGACTTACGTGCCGGCATTGGCGCTCGGGCCTGTTGCCGAACATCTGACGATGATCTCGGGTCATTGATTTCGAGGAAAGCATGACAACTGTCACACAACCGCCTGTTCATCGTCCCGACAATCTCGGGCAGGCACGCACCGCCGTTCGCTCGATGCTCGATCCGACACTCATCAGGCCTGCTGTCGTCGACGCATTCAAGAAGCTCGGGCCGCGCACGCAGTTGCGCAACCCGGTGATGTTCTGCGTCTATGTCGGCAGCATCTTGACGACGATCCTTTGGATCGCCGCGCTGGCGGGCCAGGCCGAAGCGCCGGCGGGATTCATTCTCGCCATCGCGCTGTGGCTCTGGTTCACGGTGCTGTTCGCGAACTTCGCCGAAGCGCTGGCGGAAGGGCGCTCGAAGGCGCAGGCCGCATCGCTGCGCAGTGCGAAGCATAATGTGATGGCCAAGAAGCTGAACGAGCCGCATCCGAAGGCGCCCGTGCTGATGGTCACCTCCACCGATCTGCGCAAGGGCGATGTCGTGCTCGTGGAAACGGGCGATACGATCCCTGCCGACGGCGAGGTGATCGAAGGCGTCGCATCCGTCGACGAATCGGCGATCACGGGGGAATCGGCGCCGGTCATTCGCGAATCGGGCGGCGACTTTTCATCGGTCACGGGCGGCACGCGCGTGCTGTCGGATTGGATCGTCGTGCGCGTCAGCGTGAATCCCGGCGAGGCGTTTCTCGACCGGATGATCGCGATGGTGGAAGGCGCCAAGCGTCAGAAGACGCCGAACGAAATCGCCCTGACGATCCTGCTCGTGGCGTTGACGTCGTGTTCTCTGTTCGCGACGGCCACGTTGCTGCCGTTCTCGGTCTTCTCGGTGGCGGCTGCGCAAGCTCGGGCCATGTCGTGACGATTACGGCGCTGGTCGCGCTGCTCGTGTGTCTGATTCCGACGACGATCGGCGGCTTGCTCTCGGCCATCGGAGTGGCGGGCATGAGCCGGATGATGCAGGCGAACGTCATCGCCACGTCGGGCCGCGCGGTAGAAGCGGCCGGCGACGTGGATGTCTTGCTGCTCGACAAGACCGGCACGATCACGCTCGGCAACCGGCAGGCGTCGGCGTTCATGCCGGCGCCCGGGGTGTCGGAAGAGGCGCTGGCGGACGCCGCGCAACTTGTCCTCGCTTGCCGACGAAACGCCCGAAGGCCGCAGCATCGTCGTGCTCGCGAAGCAGCGCTTCAACATTCGCGAGCGCGACATGCACGTCGCTGCAGCGCCGTCTTCCTGGCTTTTACCGCGCAAACGCGCATGAGCGGCGTCGATCTGCCCAACCGTGAGATTCGCAAGGGCGCGTCGACGCGGTCAAGCAATATGTCGAAGCACAACGGCGGCCGTTATCCGCTAGAAGTCATCACGGCCGTGGACGATGTCGCGCGCCGCGGCAGCACGCCGCTCGTCGTGGCGGAAAAGGTAAACGGCGTGCCCGGATGCTCGGCGTGATCGAGCTGAAGGACATCGTCAAGGGCGGCATCAAGGAGCGCTTCGCCGAACTGCGCCGGATGGGCATCAAGACGGTGATGATCACGGGCGACAACCGCTTGACGGCCGCGGCGATCGCGGCCGAAGCGGGCGTCGACGATTTTCTCGCCGAGGCGACGCCCGAAGCGAAGCTGAAGATGATTCGCTCGCACCAGGCCGAAGGCCGTCTCGTGGCCATGACGGGCGACGGCACCAACGACGCGCCGGCGCTCGCGCAGGCCGACGTGGCGGTGGCGATGAATACCGGTACGCAGGCCGCGAAAGAAGCCGGCAACATGGTCGATCTCGATTCGAATCCGACGAAGCTGATCGAAATCGTCGAGATCGGCAAGCAGATGCTGATGACGCGCGGCTCGCTGACGACGTTCTCGATCGCCAACGACGTGGCCAAGTACTTCGCGATCATCCCGGCGGCGTTCGCGACGACGTATCCGCAACTGCGTGTGCTCAACGTCATGCATTTGACGATCGCCCGCATCGGCGATTATGTCGGCCGTCGATCTTCAACGCATTGATCATCGTGTTCCTGATTCCGCTCGCGCTGAAGGGCGTGAAGTACCGCGCGCTGGGCGCCGCTTCGCTGCTGCGTCGCAATCTGCTCGATGTACGGCCTCGGCGGTCTCTTGCTGCCGTTTCCGTTCATCAAGCTGATCGACATGCTGATTGCGGCGATGGGGTGGGCATGACGCGCGTCGCGCGGTAGGGATCGCGGGCCCGGCAAGGCGCGTCGGAAGACGCAGTGGCGGGTCCTTTCAGAACATCTTTGGTTGGTATCGATTGATCATGAAAAATCTGCTGAGGCCCATGCTGGTGTTGTTTGCCGCGTTCACGGTGATCACGGGCGTCGTCTATCCGGTCGTCGTGACGGCGATCGGACAGGCTGTCTTTCCGCACCAAGCGAACGGCAGCTTGATCGAACAAGACGGAAAAACGGTCGGCTCCGCGCTGATCGGGCAGCAATTCGACGCGCCCGGTTACTTCTGGGGGCGCTTGTCGGCCACGACGCCGAATCCGTACAACGCCCAGAATTCGGGCGGCTCGAACTTAGGTCCGACGAATCCCGCGCTCGCCGACGAAGTAAAGGGGCGCTTGAGCGCCTTGCACGACGCGGATCCGGCCAATACGCTGCCGGTGCCGGTCGATCTCGTGACTTCGTCGGGCAGCGGCTTGGATCCCGAAATCTCGCCGGCCGCGGCCGCCTACCAGGCTGCACGCGTGGCCAAGGCGCGCGGTTTGACGGCGGACCAAGTCGGCACGTTGATTTCGCAGAGCACATCGGGGCGGCAATGGGGCGTGCTCGGCGAGCCGCGCGTGAACGTACTCAAGCTCAATCTCGCGCTGGATCAACTGAAGCCGCTACACTGAGAAGCGCCGACACGAACTCGCAAAAGCTAGTGAAAGCCAGGGGCGAGCGTTAGGCTCGCCGATATCGAAGCCACGCGTTAGTTACTGTAAAGACCTTCTATGGAACGACCCGATCCCGACGCGCTGCTCGATAAGATTCAGCGCGAGGAGGAAAAGCGCCAGCGTGGCCGGTTGAAGGTTTTTTTCGGTGCTTCGGCCGGCGTCGGCAAGACGTTCGCCATGCTGCAAGCCGCCAGGCGCCGGATGGAAGAGGGTGTCGACGTCGTCGTCGGCCTCGTCGAAACGCATGGCCGCAAGGAAACGCTCGCCTTGGTGGACGGGTTCGATATCCTGGCGCCGGCTCGCATCGAATATCGCGGGCGTCAGCTCGCCGAGTTCGATCTCGACGCTGCGCTCGCGCGCAAGCCCGGTTTGATTCTCGTCGACGAACTGGCGCATTCGAACGTCCAAGGCTCGCGCCATCTGAAACGCTGGCAGGACGTGCATGAGTTGCTGGACGCGGGGATCGACGTCTATACGACCGTCAATGTCCAGCACCTCGAAAGCTTGAACGACGTCGTCGGGCAGATCACCGGTATCCGGGTGTGGGAGACCGTGCCCGACCGCGTCTTCGATTTGGCCGACGAAGTCACGCTGGTCGATTTGCCGGCCGAGGAATTGCTCGATCGCTTGCGCGAGGGCAAAGTCTATATGCCGCACCAAGCGGAAAACGCCGTCCGCAATTTTTTCCGCAAGGGCAACCTGATTGCGCTGCGCGAACTCGCGCTGCGGCGCACGGCCGATCGTGTCGATGCGCAAATGCGCGAGTATCGCGCGGATCAATCGATCGAGCGCATTTGGCAAGCCCGCGAACGGATCATCGTCTGCGTCGGGGCCGGCCCCGAAAGTGCGACGCTCGTGCGCGCGGCGGCCCGTCTCGCATCGAGCCTGAAGGCCGATTGGCTCGCCGTCTATGTCGAAACCCCGAAGCTGCAGCGGTTGCCCGATGCGATTCGCAAGCGCACGCTCGACGCGTTGAAGCTCGCATCGGAACTCGGTGCGGAAACGGTCACGCTGCAAGGGCAGGACGCGAGCCAAACGCTGATCGCTTACGCGCGCATGCGCAACGTGTCCAAGCTCGTCGTAGGGGCCGCCCCCACCTCGGGACGGCTGGGCTGGTTGCGGCGCTCGACGGCCGAGCGCCTGATCCGCGCCGCGCACGACATCGACGTGACGCTCGTCAATTCGGGCACCGTACGCGAGACGGCCGAGCGCGGCGAAGCTGTCACGCGTTTTGCCGGCATCGGTGCCGGCAGCGGTCGCTCCCCCTTCGTTTCGTACTCCTACGCGTTCGGCATTTGCGCCGCGATTACGATCGTCGAGAGCTTTTTCGTCGATCGTATCTCGCTCGCGAATTTGGTCATGCTGTATTTGCTCGGCACGATCTTTACGGCTGCCAAGCTGGGACGCGGGCCTGGCGTCATGTTCTCGTTTCTCGGCGTGGCGACTTTCGATTTCTTTTTCGTGCCGCCGCGGATGTCGTTTACGGTGTCCGATACGCAATACTTGCTTACGTTCGGCGTGATGCTGCTGACCTCGCTCACCATCAGCCATCTGACGGCTAGCCTGCGTCGCCAAGCGCGCATTGCGACGCTGCGCGAACGCCGAACCGGTGCGATGTTCGCGATGGCGCGCGAGCTCGGCGCCGCATTGACGACGGCACAGATCATCGAAATCGGCACACGCCATGTTGCCGAAGTGTTTCAGGCGCGCGTGGCGATCTTGTTGCCCGACAGTGCCGAGAAGATCAAACAGAAGCTCGAAGAGCCCGACATGGCATTGACGCTCGATGCGGCGAGCGTCGATTTGGATATCGCACAGTGGGTGTACGACCAGCAAAAGAACGCAGGGCACGGCACCGATACGCTGCCGGCCGCGCGCCGCGCTCTATCTGCCGCTGAAAGCGCCCATGCGTACGCGCGGCGTGATCGCGATCTTTTCACCGCGCATGGAGGAGTTCGATATACCGGAGCAGCGGCGCATGATCGATACGTTGGCGTCGCAGATCGCGCTGGCGCTCGAGCGCGTCCACTACGTCGAGATCGCGCAGGATGCACTCGTCAGCATGGAATCGGAGCGCCTGCGCAACTCGCTGCTCTCGGCGATTTCGCACGATTTGCGCACCCCGTTGACGTCGATCGTGGGCTTCGCCTCGATGCTGGCCGAAGCGCCAGGCGGCGGGCCGATGGGCGAACGCGAGCAGGCGCTGGCGGATGCCATTCACGACGAGGCGTTACGCATGACGGGGCTCGTGACGAACCTGCTCGACATGGCGCGCTTACAAGAAGGCAGCATGCGGCTGAACCGTCAGTGGTCGTCGATCGAAGAGGTGGTGGGCGCGGCGTTGTCCGCTTGCCGGCGCGTGTTGGCGGGACGGGCGATCGAGGCCCGCGTGCCGGCCGACTTGCCGCTCGTGCGGCTCGATGCCGTGCTGGTCGAACGGCTCTTCGCGAACCTATTCGAGAATGCGTCGAAGTACACGCCGGTGGGCTCTCCCATCACGATTTCCGCGTCGACGCTCGACACCGGCTCCGAGCGCTACGTCAAAGTTGAAGTGCGGGACAGTGGGCCGGGCTTGCCGGCCGGGATGGAGTCGCGCTTGTTCGAGAAGTTCACGCGGGGCGAAAAGGAGTCGGCCAAGCCCGGCATTGGGTTGGGACTGGCGATTTGCCGTGCGATCGTCGAAGCGCACGGCGGCCAAATCGGCGCGGACAATCGTCGCGATGCCGATGGCCGCGTGATCGGCGCGACGTTCTGGTTCACGGTTCCGGCGAACGAAACACCAACGATCGAGGCCGAGCCGATCGAGGATGTGGCCGCTGCCGAGGAACCGATTCGGCCAGGCCCGAGCCCCGCATGAACCGAGCGGGTAAGCGGTTGATGGGGTGATAGAGCTGACGGTGATGAGGCTACGGGGCCGATAGGGCTATCGGCTCGTCGGCTCGCTGATGAGAGGGCGGCTCGTACACCTCGGCTTCGCGCTGCTCGCGGCGCTCTTCGTTGGCGCGCCGCGCTCTTAGGCGCTGCCTCGACAGCACGGCGATCACCTCGCTCGTGCTCGCGCCGGCGGGCACTTCGTTGCGGATGACATTTGCCACCATAGGCAAGCCGGAACGATGCCGGCGCAGCGCTTTGGCGATTGCGGTGCGGCACTCTTGCCCATGGCACTCCCATTCGTCACGGATTTTTCCGCAATAACGGCACTTGTCCATGCCGGTCATTCTACCGGTAATCACCGCGGCGCTCAGGGGCACAATGGGCCGCGGGAAGGGCGGGGGCGCGAGTCGCGGCCCCGCTCGGGGCTTAGGTGAGTGCCAATGCGTCGAAGCTCAAGCGATAGGGCTGAGCCAGCTCGATTTCGTCGCAATTGGGCAGACTGCCGCCGCGATCGATCACGAGAAAATCGGCGACAGCATCGAGCGCGATCAGCGGATGGTGCCAGACGCCGCGGGCGTAGTTCACGCCGACGCGCCCTTCCACGGCGAACGCGCGCATGCGTCGCTCGTCGAAAGGGCCCGCCGGTGCAACGACGACGAGGTACCGCCCCTCCGACAACGGAATGAAGGCTTGGCTGCCGTGCGGGTGGCGTTCCATCATCGCCACCTCGAACGGCAGCGCGCGCGGTTGCCCGCGAAAGACGTTGACGAGCGTGCGTCCGTCGGCTCCGCCGAGGTCGATCTTCGCGAGATCGTGAAAGCGCTCCGTCGTCCCGCCATTGATGGGGAAATGGCGGGCGCCGTCGGGCGAGATGACATCGCCGAACGGTGCGAACGCTTCGCGCGTGAGCGGTTCGAGGGCGAGCGTGCGGCTCATGGGTCCTCCCTAAGCGAGCTCGCCCCACAGGCGAAGCCGCGAGACGCCGCCGTCGGGGAAGATGTTGAATCGCACGTGTGTGACTGCGCCGAGCGGGGCGATCTCGCGTTCGTAATGATGTTGGTTGTCCATCCGCAGGGATTGCTCGGGAAGCAGAACGGGCCAGAACATCGCTTGCGTCACGAGCGATTCGTCCGTGCCGCCCGTGACATAGGCGGCTTGAATCGAGCAGCGGTCGGGGTAGTTCCCTTTAAAGAAGGCGGTGTCGACTTCGATCTTCTGGATCACTCCCGGCCGTGCGAGCGCGATGATCGCCCAGTCGTTGCCTGGCTCGCGGCGCCGGCGCGTTTCCCACCCGTCGCCCATGTTCACCCCGCGGCCCGGCAATAGTAGGTTGGCCGCCAATCCGAAGTGCTGATTGTTCGCGCAGACGACATAGGCGCCGTTGACGGCTGCGGCCAGATCCAGACCTTCGCCGTTCGCGGACGATGCGAGCGAATCCTCGAGCGCTGGCCGCCCATAGATGCGTAGCCTTGCGATGCCGCCGTCGGGGAACAGCGTGATGCGGATGTGGGTGAACGTATCGGCATGCCGCACACCGATGTAGTGATGCTGATTGCCTTGCAGCGCCGTGGGCGGGACTAAGGTCTGCCAGCGAGCGTCGTCGGGCGGCAGATCGCTCGGGCTGACGCAGCCCTCGATCGAAGCGGCGGGCGGGAAGTTGCCCGTGAAATGGCTGGTGTCGATATCGACGCCTTCGATCGTGCCGCGCCGCGCCAGCTTGACGATGCACGAGTCCTGGCCTGTCGTGCGCTTGCGGCGGGTTTCCCAACCGTCCATCCATTTGCCGTGATCGTCGTACTTGCCGGGGATGAACACGGCCGGTTGCGGATCGAGCATGCGCTCCTTCGGCGCGAAGAATTCGTCGCTGGCGGCGAGTGCCTGAGCGCCGAGGCGTGAATCCGCCAGGTTCAGGCAGCGCCGCGTGAAATCGGGAGCGGTGGGGTCGAGCGTCGGAATGGCCATGATGAATGGGGGATCGAATGAGTAACGGGGCGAAAGAGGCGGGGCGGCCTCTTTCGACGATCGATAGGGGATAGGGCGGTGGGGCCGCGTGCGATTGTTTGGCGCTCTGCCGTCAAACGGCGGGCGCGCCGTGAGCAGCGGGCGAATCGATGGCGGGGATCGAGGCTTCCTGCACGAAGCGCAGATCGGGGTCTTGATCGAGCACGCGGTGTGCGCGTGCGCGATCGATGTCGCGCTCCCAGGCTGCAACGACCACCGTGGCCACGCAGTTGCCGATCAGGTTGGTGACCGCACGTGCGATGCCGACGAACCAATCGACGGGAAGAATGAGCACGAGGCCCAGCACGGGAATGGCCGGAATCGCCGACAGCGTGGCGGCCAGAATCACGATTGCCGAGCCGGGGATGCCGTGCGCGCCCTTGGACGTCACGAGCGAGACCAACACGACGACGATCAGATCGTGCATCGACAGCGGGGTGTTCGTCGCCTGCGCGATAAACAGAACGGCGAGCGTCAGGTAGATCGAGAAGCCGTCGAGATTGAACGAATAGCCGGTGGGAATGACGAGGCCGACCGTCGAATCCTTGACGCCCATCCATTCGAGCTTGCGCATGACTTGGGGCAGCACGGCATCCGATGAAGCCGTGCCGAGCACGATGACGAGTTCTTCGCGCAGATAGCGCACGAGCTTGAAGACGTTGAAACCGGCGAGCCGCATGACGATGCCGAGCACGATCACCACGAACAGCGCGCAGCTCGCGTAGAACACGAGCACGAGCAGGCCCAACTGCTCGAGCGAGGCGACACCGTAGGTGCCCGTCGTGAATGCGATCGCACCGAGCACGCCCAGCGGCGCGAGCTTGATGATGAAGCCCATGATGCGGAAGAACACCTGGGCCAGCTCGTCGATCAGCGAACTCACGCGTTTGGCTTTGTCGCCGAGCAGCGACAACGCGGAGCCGAACAGCACCGCGAATACGAGCACTTGCAGGATGTCGCCTCTTGCGAACGCATCGAAGGCCGTGCTCGGAATGATCTTCAAGAGGAAAGCCGCGACGTCTTTCAGGTTCTTCGCGTGTTCGGTGTAGGTGGTCAACGCTTGCGGATCGAGCGAGTGAACGTCCACGTTCATCCCGGCCCCCGGCTTGAGCACCAGCGCGAGCACCGCGCCGATCATGAGCGCGATCGACGTCATGACTTCGAAGTAGACGATGGCCTTTCCGCCCACGCGGCCCACCTTCTTCAAGCTGCCCGCACTGGAGATCCCGCTCACGACCACGCAGAAGACGATCGGCGCGATCACCATCGTGATCAATTTGAGAAAGCCGTCGCCGAACGGCCGCAGCGATTGCGCGAAATGCGGGAACAGCGCGCCGATCGCGATCCCGGCCACGAGCGCGATCATGACGCGGCCGAACAGCGAATGGATGAATCTGAGCACGGCTTTCTCCAAGGAGTGGCGGGTGGCAAATTGTCTGGTCTAACTGGTAAGACCGGGCGACTTATGGCGAAGATTAGGAAGCCGATATAGTGGCGTCAAGCTCAACCATCGTAGTGGTATACCCGTCGCTCATGACAGCCAGGCGGCCCAACCCAGGCGGGGCGGTCGTGGCGCGCTAGAATGCTGGTCCGACCAGGCGATTTTTTCGAGCGCGATGAGAACCCATACCCAGACGGTGACCGAAGCGGCGACCGAGACGATACGCGAGCGCATCGAACGCGGCGAGTATCCCGTAGGGAGTGCGTTGCCCGCGCAGCGCCAGCTTTCGGAGGAATTGGACATCAGTCGGGCGGCGTTGCGCGAGGCGCTTTCGACGCTCGAGGCGCTCGGCCTGGTGGCGATCCGCGCGGGCAAGGGCGTGTACGTGCAAAGCGCGCGTGCCGAGGCGGGCCCGGCATGGCGCTTCGCTGCGCAGTCGTCGTTACCGGATACCTATCAAGTGCGCTACGCGCTGGAAGGCTTCGCGGCCCGCATGGCGGCGCTGGCGATGACCGACGAGGTAGTCGATTCGCTCGAGGAAAACATGGTGCAGTTGCACGAGGCGCTGACGGACGGCGATCTGGAAACCGCCGCCCGCCTCGATTTCGCGTTTCATATGCGGATCGTCGCCGTGGCCGGCAATGGCGCCATCGAAGCGATCTTGCGCAGCAGCAGCGAAATCATGAAAGAGAGCCAGCGCCTGCCGTTTTATCGGCGCGAGCTGCTGCAGTCGACGTATCGCGAGCACCGCGCGATTCTCGATGCGTTGAAAGCACGCGATTGCGAAGCGGCGGGGCGCAGCATCGAGGCGCACATCACGGCTGCGGCGCAGCGGGCGGGCGTGCATTTCCCAGCGCCCACGCGCGAGCAAGTGCGCTAGCGCCGGCTAGGTGCCGTCGTCGGCGCAACGGCGCTAAATTCGGCTTCAACTCATCCTCGGGTTCAAATCAACTCGAGCTTCGACGTCAGGTACGTCAGCTCGGTGCGGTTTGCCACGCCGAAGCGTTTGCGCAGCTTGCGCAGGTGATAGTCGACGTTATGCGCGCTCGTATCGAGGCGGCGGCCGATTTCCTTGTCGGATGCGCCTTCGGCGATACCGAGCAGCAGTTCGCGCTCGAACATGCTGAGGCCGTCCGTCGTGCGTTCGCGGGCCGCAGCCGTCAATTGCTGCGAAGCGATCGTATGGACCGACATGCCGATGGTCAGCGCTTGTTCGAGCGTCGTGGACGTCATCCAATCGCGGGTGCGTCGCTGAGCCGTGAAGCTCATGAACGCATGCATCCGCGTGCCGGGGATCGACATCGCGAACATCAGCCCGCTGCGCATGCCGTCGTCGCGCATCATTTTGATGAAGCCGTTGAGCCCTTCTTGCGCGGCGTCGCTACGCGGCGAGCTGGGCGGCTGGGCGTGTAGCTGCTGCAAGTCCCAAACGAGCGGCAAGCTTCCCTGGCGGGCCGCGGCCGTGCGGGGATCGACATCGTGATAGCGCTCGCGGACGTAATCTCCGCGGTACGTGCCGGGAATGAATGCTTCGTGCAAAAACAATCGTTCGACACGGTCGCGGGCGAATTCGAGCGCGAAGTAGGCAAAGGTGGAAAATCCGATCAGGTGCAGCAAACCGTTGATCATGCGGCTGCGCTCGCGCGCGCTTTGCGCGGCCGCGAGCGCCGTGGCGATGCCGAGACGCGGTGCGTGACGCTGCGGCAGGCTCAACTGCCGCGGATCGTTGCACCAGACGACCTCGATCGTCCGGCCGCGACCAGCGGTGGCCGGTTCGGTACCACACGAATGCGAAAGCGGAGCAAGTGCTGAATCGTCCTTGCGCAATGCAGGGTAGTGCATCGGTGAGCCTCCGATCGAGGATTTACGTTACGTTCTATGACCCGTAGTTTGATTCGTCTATGTTCGGGCGCGTAACATCGCGTAATAATAAACGCAAAAAAACGATACCGGTGGGTGAGGTTATTCGCTGATGACATCTGATGACGAGTTTCCGGCGCTCGTATGGTTTTCGCAAGGCGATGCGCTTGCGCATCTCGGCCGCCTCCATGCGACGCGGCAGGCCGAGCGGCAAGAGAGCGAGCTACGCGAATGCCGGGAGCGCTTGCAGCAGGCAGGCTTTTCCACGTTCTCCTATATGGCATTGGAAACCATTGGGCGGCGCATTTTGCGTGCCTATGCGATGCGCGAGATGGGGAACATCGGGTTTACGACGATGTATTTGAAGAGCCGGCTGTATGAAACAGATCCGAGGCTGGCGGCATTGCGCGAAAGCGGCCTTCCCGTCACCTGGAATATCGATGAATTGGAGGCGCGATCGAATTTGGCCGAACCCCGTGTGCGTAGCCTTTTATCGACATTACGTGCACACGTAATGCACTGCGGGCTCATTCTCGGCCTATCGGCGCCGCGTGCCGATCTACGCGTCGCGGTCACGCTGACGTCGGAGGCAAGCGATACGGGTTGGATCGACGATCGAATAATGGGAACGGTGTTGGCGGCAAGCCTCACCATTGGCCGTATCGTGCAGCCTTATGTCGAAGAGTGCGCACGCGCGGCGCGCGTCGTCACGCTGACCGACGAACAAGCGGCCGTGCTGGAGCGGCTCGTGAAGGGGCTGTCCGATCACGAGATCGCGGCCCAGGTCGTCTCGTCGGCGCACCGCATCACTCAGCACGTCAAGACGCTGCAGAAAATGTTCAATGTCGAAAACCGTGCGCAACTCGCCTATCTCGCCGCGCGCTGGGGATGGAACCAGTCATAGGTCGCGCGCGGCGCCCTACGATCTACGGCCTATGCGCTTGCACCGCGGTGCGCGTTCGGCGTGCCGAGCACGCGCCCGGCGATGTACGCGAGCTGGACCCGGTTGTTTGCGTGATAGAGCTTCTTGAGTTGGCGCAAGTAGTGATCGACGTTGTGATGCGAGGTGCCGAGCCGTACCGCAATATCCTTGTCGTTGAGCCCGAGCGTGACGCATTCGAGGATCGAGCGCTGCATCTCGCTCAGTTCGGCGAGATGCGCGGGCCGTTGAGTTTCCGGGGTACGCGGCGCAAGGAATTCATGCAGGCCGACGGCAAGCGCATAAGCGTGGCCGATCGACATGTCGGGCACGCGAGCCTTGGACGGCTGCGAATTCGAGAAGATGACGACGCATGTGTCCAGCGTACCGGGTACGTCGAGACCGAAGCAGACGCCCGACAGCATCCCGGCCTCGCGCGAGGCCGCGGCAAAGCGCTCGGCTAGCGCGGTGGCCGCCGTACTTTGTGCGGCCCACGTGCCCATTACAGTGCCGCCGGCCACGCCCGCCACGCCCGCGCCGATGCCGCTGCCGTTGCCGTTGCCGTTGCCGCCGAGCGCTGGATGCGATGCGATCGACGACAAGTCCCACACCATCGGCCATTCATGTCGGCACGAGTAGGCGAGGCGCGCGTCGATTTCGTAAAAGCGCTCGCGCAGATAGCGCTGCGCCCATCCACTAGGCGAGAACGCATTGAAATAGGCGAGTCGATGGGTCGTGTCGCCGATGCGCGAAACACGCATATAGCACAGCGAATCGAAGCCGGCTGCACGCAGCGCCGGACGCAGGAGCGCTTGCCGCGCTTGCGCGGTGTCGGTTTTCGCTAGCTCGTATGCGATGCCGGCCAGCCGCTGGCCCGCAGGCGGGTGGTCGTCGAGGAGCGGTTGCGGCATGCTGTCGAGATCGACGTCGCCGAAGACGTGAAAGTTCGACGCGTCGCTATCCGTATCGCCGATGCGATGCTGGCTCATGTTTCTTGCTCCGGAAAGAGGCGCCCCCGCACGCCGAAGTGTGAGGCCGCAGTCCCCCAGCGGCAGCCTATTTTATTTTTTGCGCGACCGCGCTTGCCCTCGCGCGCCGCGGTGCCGGGCCTCGCGTCTACGCAGCCCGTCAGACAACGAACAGACGGCCCGCGAGGTACGCGAGCTGTACGCGGTTGAGGACGCCATATTTTTTTCGGATTTGCCGCATGTGATAGTCGACATTGCTGCGCGACATATTTAGCTGTTGCGCGATCGCGCGGTCGCTCAGACCGCTTGCGGTGAAGTTGAGGATGCGCCGTTGCAGATCGGAGAGCGTCGGTGTTTGCGCCATCGAAGCCGTCTGCTCGGCCAAGAACGCATGCACGCCGAGCCCGAGCGCATACGCTTGGCCGACGATGCGATCGTCGATCCATTCGCGCGTGGCGTTGGCGGAGCTGAAAATCATCACGCTCTGCTCGAGACTGCTTGGATCGACGAGCCCGAAAGCAATCCCGCTGCGCGTACCGAAGCCGTCGGCGTCTTCGAGAAAACGCTGCATCCGCTCGCAGCTCTCGCCTGTCGCGATCGCACCGTCGGCGCGCAGCGTCTCGTGGTCCCACACGAGCGGCCAATCGTGCCGGCACGCAAAAGCGATGCGCGGGTCGAGATCGAAATAGCGCTGATCGACATAGCGCTGCGCCCAGCCCGGCGGCGAGCACAGATCGAAATAGCGTGCGCGGTTGACCATCTGGCCCAACCGTGTCAGCCGGCAATAGCAAAGCCAATCGAAGCCGATCGTGCGCAGTGCGATATGCAGCAACTGTTGGCGCTCATGGGCTGAAGCGGCGCACGCAAGATCGGTAGCGATTTCGGACACTCCCTCGCGGCCGTTCGGATCGCCGGGGCGGCGGGCGTTCTTGCTGACGACGAGCTGACAATCGGCCAGTTCGATGAATTCGACGGCGTGGCGTGCGTCTCGCTCGCTGCTTGCTTTCGGTAGGCGCTGGCGCGCCTCGGGGTTCGTCATCAAGTCCTCCAATTGATAAGCGGCGCTGCACGTATTCGAGCGACGTTGCATGGCTTTCGACTATAGCCGGGCGCCTATCGGCGAGGACTGCGCTGTTTAGTAGTGTTCCCGCTTCACGGTGCAGTCGATTCGCGACTTTCTACGAATCGTGTGATCCAAACGCGCACGCAACGGGTGGGCGATCAGCGCGCCGAACGCGCGCTTCGCGCGTCAGGCCATCGCTTCGCGTGGGGCAAGAAGCGATGAAGTGGCGTGTCACATTCGGCTCGCATAGTGCGTCCCGGTTCCACTACGTCGCGCCGTCATGTCCGAGTTCAACTGGCTCAACGTACCGCCGTGGCGAAACGCCGGGGAAGAGCAGCCTGGCACACCATCGCCGAGCTCGCCCGAGCGTGGCACGATCGCGCCGCTTTCGGCGCCCGGCGCGCCGCAGCCCGTGATTCCCGTGGGCGTGCTCGGCAAACTGAACGCGAAGCTGTCGCGCGCGACGCATGCGCTCGGCGCGCGCAGGGTCGATTTCGCCACGGCGTTCTATCAGCACACTAAACACGGACACAAGTCGGGATCGACGCGATTCGTGCAAGGCGTCAAGCATCATGGGGCGGAAGCGTCCGGCGCGCAGGCGGGCGGCGCAGCGATGCAAGTGCGAATGGACACGGCACAGCTCGTCTCGCAGGTCATCGGGCCTCGCCGTTCAGGCGCCGAATTTCAGGGCGTTCCTGCCGCGCTGATCGTCGCCACGCCGCTCGATGCGATCACGAGCCCGGATGCGCTACGCACCTATGTAAGCACGCTATTCGTCGATCCGACGCATTACGATTCGCACACCGGCGCGCTGGCTCGTCGCCTGTACGAACTGGGGGCGCACAGCCCGCTCGCGCCCAAGACCGAGGCCGCTAGCGCGATGCGGGGCGCGCTCCTTGCTTTGGCGCTGCGGCAATCCGGTATCGAGCATGTGGGCGGCGCGCGCGCGGCCATCGAGCGCATGGCGTTGCTCGATTTCAACGCGCCGCATACTCGCGTCGGTTCGAACGAGGCGGATCGCGAGGCATGGCGCGCTGTCCGCCTACTCGCGCGTTCGACCGAAGGCTTCGGGATACTCGACGCGTTGCGCGCGTCGATGGGCGAGCCGTTCAAGGACGATGCGCACCGGGCGGCATTCAAGACCTTGCTGGAGAGTGCCGATGTGCTGGCGCCGCTGCCACCGCTGGCGCCGCATACGGCCGATGCCGTGTTGCACGACGGTGCGCCCGGTGCCGTTGCGTTGCACGCCAAGCTCTTCGGCGGCCCGCTGACCGCTGGCGAACGGGGGCCGCACGCGTTGGCCAGACGCGCATTCGATGCGGCTTGCACCCGGCTCGCGCATGGCCGCGATGCGTTGACGCCCGATCAGGCTGGGGCGCTCTTCGCCTGGCAGCAGTCGTTCGCCGAAGATGGACCGGGTACCGATCTGTCGAAGGTCCGCGAGCGGTTGAGCAAGTTCACGCAAAAAACCATACCGCGCGTGGGCGAAAGCCGATGGAAAACGCTATTGCCGCGCCTCGTGTCCGGCCGGCAGGGATCGCCGCTGTCGGCGCTACGATTGGGAACACAAGGCGCGACGAGGAAGACGGCGAACCAGGAGCGGGAATGTTATCGGCAGGGTTTGCGCGACAGTCTGTCGACGCTCGGCCCAAACCGCGCGATGCAGCCGGCAGCGGTGCTGGCGCATGCGCGCCCGACGCATTCGCTCGTCGAGCTGGCCGCATTGCACGTTTGGCTGGAGCGAGGCGGATTTCCGCACGACCGTATGGACGAACCGGCCATCTTGGCAGTGGCCGAACGCGCGCGGCAGATGTGCGCGCAGCTTGGCGGCGTGAAAGGCGCGCCGCCGGCCGTCCTCGCCGATTTGCAAGCGGCCACGGCGCGCTGGGCCGCGATGAAGCCGCAAGAGCTTGCGAGGTCCAAGCCGTTCAGGTCGATCGCCAAGCGTGCTTATACGCTCGATCGTTTGGCCCTATGGGGTAAGGTGGCGCGCGTGCCCGACGTATCGCCATTCTGGGCGACGTTGGACGAATTGCGCTCGCTGGCGCGGCCCAGCGGGCCTCGGCTTCCGGCCAACGCCTTCATGCGGACCCTGGCCGAGACACGGGTGGGCGGATGGATGGGGGCGCCCGGATCGACGCCGGAAACCGAGCGTATCGACGATGTCCGCGCGGTGCTGAAGGAGGTCATCGAAACGCTGCCGTCCGGCGCGAGGTTGCGTCTGGCGGACGGCGGCCGCCAGGGCTTCAGCACGAGCGGATTGAATGCGATGACGCACGCACACGCCGTTCCGATTTCACCGCGCCTCAAATTCGTTGCTTCGCGCACGCGCGAAACCGTCGTGGAGTTCAGCCACGGCACGCATGGCTTCGAGATGTTCGTCGGCCGGACCAAGACATCGCAACGGCAAGCCGGAGCCGGTGTCCTGGTCGGCTATGACGCCGAACTCGCGTTGACGAGCGTGCGCGCCGGCCTCGCTACCAACGTGACGCTCCACTCGCAGGAATCGACAGAAGCCGCAGGCGTGACGATACGGATGCCGCACTGCCTCAAAGCCGGTGGCAGCGGCTACGACGATCGGGCGACGCGGGCGCAATTTTGGGCAGTCGTCGAGCATTTCTTCGACGAAGCCATGCAACCGCACACCGATGGCGCGAACGGCACGTTCAATCGGCTCGCCGAACTTCTCCTCGATCATCCGACTGTTTCGATCGGCTGGACCGACACGCGCGCTCGCACGTCTAAGCGCGGCGTTACCGTCGACGCGACGGCGACCGCAAAGCTCTCGAGCTTCGGCCCGCGATCCGCGCGCAATCCGAAAACCGGCAAGACGGCCAAGCTGCTGGGTGTGAGCGCGGGCCCGTCAGTCGGTATCGGGTGGGAAAAATCGCGGCTGGCCGGAAGCTCGAACGAGGGAAGCGGTCGCCACCGAATCGAACAACGCTATGTCGGAGCCGGACACCTGATTCAGTTGCGCGGCGGCATCGCGCCGGGCTTCTCGCACTCGCTGGATGCAAGTGGGCGCAGCAGCGTGGGACTGCTTTCGTTGGACGCGCTGGTGGCGACGCTCGGCCTCGGCGACAGCGCGGGCACGGCGAAATTGACGCTATCGATCGACAACGAGAAGTTGAACTATCGCGCGTGCACGCTCGAGCGCGAGGACCTCGATTCGAAGCGTTACGCGACGACGATCGACGGCGCGCGGGCCGGGCTCGTGCGCACATTGGCGGCGAATCATGAAGGGGACGTGCGCAGTGCTGCGCGTTCGTCGACGAATCTCATCGATCCGGCCGCCGCCGCGGGCGCACGCATCGACGAATATGTGGCGACCGTGCGCCATAACCGTCAATTCAATCACGCCTACAAATATAGCTTCCGATTGCTTCGCGATCCGGCCGCCTCGATCGATATGTTGACGGCGCTCGTGCGTCAAAGCGGCAACGATCCGGCGGTGCAAGCGTTCGCCGATGCGCGGCGCGGCAAGATTCTCGGCGATCCGAGGGCATGGGTGCCACGCAAGCTGTCGATTCGAGAACGCAATGGCGCGGTGCGCAGCCCGGGGCTCAGCGTCGGGCTCGCGCTCAACGTTCGAACGAGCGCAACCGGGGATCACGACTTTGCAAACCTGAGCGTGCCGTTCGCCGTGCTGGAGTCGATCGACGAACGGGGGTACTAGCGCGGAAAGCGCCATGCCAGGTGGCCGCACGGACGTTCGCTTGCAAGATAATCGGACGAGGAGGAACGACGACGCGGTGCACAGCATTTCGTTTTCCGGCTTCGGACTTCGCTCTGAAAGCGGCGATGCCCGAACGAGAGACGCACAATGCGTCATCCGAAAACTGGCGGCGCTATGCGCCTACCTTGACCTCGATGAGTGTGCCATCTTCCCGTTCAGTCTTGTATGCCCCTCGCACTAGCCGGCCGGCCGTCGCCGCGCCCCGCGCGAGGCCGATGATGAGGACCGGCCTCGTTTGTCTGGTGGGCATCTGTGGCATGGGGGCCGCGTCGTTCGCGTACGGCAACTGCTTCGACGACGCTGCCGCGTATCAGCATGTCAATCCGATGATCCTGCGTGCGATCGCGTGGCAGGAATCGCGAAACCGGCCCGACGCCAAGCATGTCAATGCCAATGGTTCGATCGATTACGGTGTGATGCAGATCAACACCGTTCATTTAGCGACGCTGGCGCAATACGGTATCGATAGGGAGACATTGATGTCGCCCTGCAAGAACATCTATATCGCGGCCTGGCAGCTACGACGGCAAGTCAACCGATACGGCAATACTTGGGCGGCCGTCGGCGCCTACCATTCGGCCACGCCCGCGCTGCGCGATGAATACGCGCGCCAGATCGCTGCGATCTTGCGCCGGTGGGGCGTGCTTCAGCAAGACAGGGCAACTGCCGTCAACGGGGCGCGCGCTGGCTCGCGGCCGGCGAACGCGAACGCGATCGCATCGAATTAAGTGTCCCGTTTTCGGTAGCCGTGAGGCGATGCAGGCTAGTGGCGCGCGCCCCGGGGCACGAAATGGTCGCTGGTGCAACGAAGTGCGTCCGCTCTACGACGGTTCGCCGTCGCGTAGAGGAGCCCGATCGAAGCGCATCGAGGCTTCGCCAAACTACGAATAGTTGCGCATTTGCGGATGCGATTCGCGAGGACAATGTGTACCTGTGCCCTCGGAGAGATACAGTGACGTTGCTGCGACCTACAGGACCCGCCATTGTGTTCGGCCGCTATCGGCTGATACCGGACCCGCTCGGTCTGACCGCGGACGGCGTACCCGTCGCCATCGGCATCCGCGCGTTGGCGCTCCTCTCCGCGCTCGTGCAAGCCGATGGGCGTCCGGTCTCCTTCGCCGAACTCGCGAATCGTATTTGGGGGCGGGCCAATGTCGAAGTCAATTCGGTGCAGGTTCAAGTATCGGCGCTGCGCCGTGCCCTGGGCGATGATCGAGACCTGATTGCGACGGTGGCGGGATATGGCTATCGCTTCGTCGCTTCCGTCAAGAAACTGGAGGCGCAAAACACGGCGCCTGCCGCGAGCGAGCCCGCACCGGCGTATCCGTTCAGCCATGCCGTGCTCGACGCTCCGCATCCGTGCGCGAGGCGCTTACCGCGGCATCTCACGCCGTTCGTCGGCCGGTACGCGGAGCTTTCGGAATTGCTCGGGCTGATGTCCACCGCTCGTGTCGTTACGCTGGTCGGTGCATTGGGGCTTGGAAAGACGCGCCTCGCACATGAAGTCGCGCGGCGCGTAGCCGCGCATTTCCCGGACGGGATAGGCTCCGTGACGCTTTCGCCGCAGATGCCGCCCGACAGCCTTATCCGTACGCTGGCGCAGGCGATCGGGCTCGAGCGGGCAACCGGTTCGGGCACGCTTGATCAATTCGGCGTGGCGATCGGTGCCCGCCGTGCATTGCTGATTATCGATTGCTGCCAACCGTTGAGGGGGGCGCTCGGCGATTTGCTCGGCAAACTCGTGACGATCGCGCCCGAGTTGCGCGTGATCGTCACGGGGACGGAGCCGTTGGCCCTCGCGCACGAACAGGTCGTCGCAGTCGGTCCGCTCGGTACGCCCGATCTTATCGATATCAAGGTCGAAGAAGCGCTGAGCTACGATGCGTTCCGGTTGCTGTTCACGCGTCTTGCCGTCCTGCGCGAGGTGGATCGGGGGCGGGCGCGCCCACTTGCGCCGACGGATGCCAACCTGTTTGCCCTGTTCGATCTGGGGCATCTGAGCGCGGACGCGGTTGCGGCCGCCGCGTGGATCACGCGCCGGCTCAGCGGTGCACCCCTCGCGCTCGAGTTGGCCGCATCCGCCGTCTCGCGCCGTATGGCCGCTCACGCGTCGCTCGATGCCGCATTGCTCGCGTTCGCGACCGCATTGAACGAACGCGTGTGGCGCATCGTTGGAACGGCGGACCTCTCGCTGCCGCCCGCGGCCGCGATCGCGACCATGATCGAACTGCACCACGACGCGTTTGATGTCGAAACGCAAATGCAGCTGCGGCGGCTCGGCATTTTTAGCGGTGAATTCACCCGTCGTGCCGCGATCGACTTGTTGGCGCAGTTCGCGCCGTGGCGAGACGGGGGCGAGCCGGACCAGGCGCAAACCCATGCGCGCTGCGAGGCATGTCTGGACGATTTGCTCGGCGCGGGCTTGCTCGAACAGATCGACGGCGTCAATGCCGCCGTGCTCCGGCTTCCGGGCCCCGTGCGTTTGTTCGCCATCGAGGCGCTTGGACAGACCAATGAGCTTGGGCGGGCCGCGGCGGCCCATGCGCGCTCGCTCGCCGCACGGCTGTCGATGGACTGGGCGCGTGGTGCGCGACGCACCGGCGACGCGGGGGAGCTTATCGAGTTCGAGCTAGATGCGCTTCGTGCGGCCCTCAAGTGGTCGATCTTCAACGATCGATTGGATATTGCTGTTTCGGTGATCGAGGCTTCCGCTCCGCTTTGGCGTCAGCTATCGATGCTGCCCGAGTACATGCGCATGATTCGGGGCGTGCTGACGCGCGCGACCGTGAGTGCGCCGCGCCGCACGCGCGAGGAAATGCGATTGTGGAAAACGCTGGCGAGTACGCTCTCCGAGACACAAGCGCCGCACCAAGAGGTGAAGGCGGCATGGCGCAAGGTGTACGAACTCGCCGATTTGTGCGCGGATAGCGTGTACCGACAGCAGGCGCTAGCGGGCCTGATCGAGTGTTTGCCCGAGACTTGGGAGATGAATCGCGCCTGGGGCGCACGGCCCCCGCGAGAGGGCATCATGCCTCCCCGTCTGAAAGCCGGCGAGCGTGTCGAGGCGTAGCCGCCGGTTCCTTCGGGATGCTGCCCGGCTCGCCCGTGCCCCGTGAAAAGCGATCCCACAGCGTAGTCACGCGCTCGCCTTCCGCCGACGAACTCGATGCCGTGGCTGCTGCGCCGTGAGGCGCCGGCACCTCCGTGCCCAGGGGATACGGCTGGTTGACGTCCTGAGCTGCGCGAGGTGGTGCCGCCGGTTGAACAGGGCGAGGTTGTACGGGTGCTTGTTCCGGGCGAGGCGGCGCGAGGGGTTGTGCGACGCGAGGTTGTGCTGGCATTTGAGCAGGCCGCTGCTGCGCTGGCGTTTGAGCGGGGCGAGGTTGTGCCGCTGCTTGATCCGGGCGAGCCTGCGCGGCACGTTGGCGTGCGACCGCCTCGGCCTGTTGCCGTGCGACCGCGGCGGCATGCTGCCACGATTGGCCTTGGTCACCATCCTGCGGTTGCGACGCTTGGCTTCGATATGGCTCCGGCTGCTGCCACATCGAGTCTTGGAACGGCTCCGGTCGTTGTGCCATCGGGGCGGGGTACGAGGCTCGTTGTTGCCACGCCTGTCCCGCGTTCGGCTGCTGCCACCCTTGCTGTGGCCACCCTTGGTTCGGGCCTGGCTGCGGCGACATCCGGTATGGGTCCGGTGGTTGCCAACCTGGGTATGCGGCCGGTTGTGCCCACCCTTGATACGCACCTGGCTGCTCCCACCCTTGCCCCTGATACGGATTCATGCCGCCATACGCAAGGTTGTAGTGATGTGCCCGCCGGATGTACGAGTACGCGGCGACGCCGATCAGAAGTGGGAAGAACCCGAACGTGGTCATCGCTGCGGCGCCCAGCACCCCGATGGCTAGCGCCGCGGTGCCGTGCCCTAGCGCCGTCAGCGCGCCACCGGCGCCTGGCATGCCGGGCGCGCCATACCGTACCGCACCGGAATTAGGCTGGGCGAACGCCGAGTAGGCGGGGCCGTAGTTCGAATCGCTACGCTGCGCGTGTGCAGCAGCCGCGAAAGCCGCGGCGTCCGGCTCGGAAGACGGCATCCCGCGCGATTTGAACTGCGCTCGGGGCGGCTCGCCTGCCGTCGTCGATCGGCGGGAACTGACCAGATTGACGAGCTGATGCAGCCGGCTGTCGCGCGTGGAGCCCGCCGCGTGCGAAGGCGCTGCGCTCCGGTTCGCCGTGGCGCTTGGCGATCCGACGGCTGCCCCAGGGGAAGCGGCCGCGCGTGGAGGCGTCGGTCCGGCAATCAGTTTAGGCGGGGTGGGCATCAATCGGTCCTTTTGAAAGTACGCGAGCCGGACGGCTCGCAGGCCCATCGAGGATCGCGCTCTGCCCGCAGTGCTTGCCGGGTGTCAATTCACCTCCACGCTGAAATGCCGATCCATCCAAGGGAGGGTGTCCGCCATATGGGGCGGCGTCACGGAGCGAGTCATGGCATACAGGTAGCTGTCGCCGGCAACGAGCCCGAGGTTGGGGCGCGCCTCGTAGTTGGTCAGCTTCGCTTCGAGTGTGAAGCCGAGGCGTTCCATCGCGCTGTGCGCGTTGCCGTCGACGGCGCAGCAGGCAAACACGCGATAGATCGGCGGCTGGGCGATGAGCCAATCGAGGAATTTGCGCAAGGCGAGCAAACCGGCGCGTCGCCGCCGCGTGCCGCCGCAACGGCTGATGATGACGCCGAACTCGGCACGCGGCGGCCGCGGCTGTAATTCGATCAATCCCGTGAGGCGGCCCGTCGCCTTGTCTTCGAGTACCCAGCGCGACAGCGCACCGCTTTCCCAGTCCTTTTGCGACATGTCGATAAAAGCGAGGGTGTCATCGAGACACGTGTGCCGCACATAGGTGAGGTGGCGCATTGTCTCCGGA
Source organism: uncultured beta proteobacterium (assembly GCA_963838695.1). Classification (GTDB taxonomy): domain Bacteria; phylum Pseudomonadota; class Gammaproteobacteria; order Burkholderiales; family Burkholderiaceae; genus Trinickia. The sequence goes on from CAWIRZ010000023.1 coordinate 204,670, forward strand.
TCGCTGAACATTTCGTCGTAGAGCGCTTGCGCGTCGCGAGGCTCGGGCGGACGCAGCAGCAGCTCGTCGGATTCGATCAGCTCGGGTGCACGAAACACGGACATCGAGCACTCCCTACGCGGTTGGTCGGACGATGCTGCATTGTGTCGTGGCTTCGACGTAATCGAATGCGGCTTCGCGAACTAGAGCGTGACCGGACGAAGATGTCGATGACAACGCGCGTGGCATCGACCCTTGCCGCGCATGGCGACGGCGGCTGGCGCATGGAGGATCCGGCATTCCATGAGTGGGTACGCCCACGGGTTCCGCGAAGTTCGCATGACCAACGCCAACTTCGCGTCCCGCGCATGCGTGGATCGATGTTACGTCGTACCGTGCTCACTCATCGAGCGTATCGATGCTCCTCCTTCGATTCCAACGGACGAACTCACTGCGATGAGCACTGCCCACTCCCGACTCACCGTTGCGCGCCCCGCGACCGCACCCACGGGTGCGCCCGCGGGCCAGTCCGATGCCACGCCGACTCCATTGGCTTCCGGTGGGGCAACGGCCCGTGCATTGACGGGCCCGATGATCGGACTGCGGGGCATGGGGACGCCGTCTAAAAAGGGCGGGAGTGCCTCGTTCGGCGCCCGCAAGACCGCCCCCGATGGACCGAAAAGCACGGGCGGATCTGTGGAAGCATTGACAGCCGAACCGGCGATTCCAACGGGCTATGCTTTGCCGCCCGGGGTAGGTCGCCCTTCCGCACCGAATCCAGGCCAGATGCCGCAATTTCAGAATCGGCCACCCCAGATGCCGATTCCACCCAATCGGCCCATGCGCCCTCCGATGCTGAACGACGGCCAATCGCCGTTGCATCACCTATGGACTTCGCTGACGAAGATTGGCGAGAACATGGCTTCGCTGATCCAAGCGATCGCCCGAGCAATGGGCAATTTGCATCACTGACGCTCGAACGTCGGCGCGCTCGCGATTCCAGTGCGCGCCGTGTTCCGCACTGCATCGCGTATCGGCATCGGCATCGGCATCGGTATCGGCAAGGATGGGCTATGCCCGTATCCAGATAAACTCGCCCGAAACAAGACCTTCGAACATTTCATCGGTCGATTCGATGATGTTCTGCCGCCAATAGCGGCCATGCTCCGCGTAATGCGCGAGTAGATCGGCCAGCACGCCGCCGTCCACATCGTGCGTCATCGGCACGCGCAGGACGAGCACGATCCCTCCGGTATCCGTATCGAGCCCCAACTGCGCCTGGTCTTGCGCGTAGATCACCAAATTGGCTTCGAGCATCAACCGAAAAACCGTCAGCGTGCGTCCCGAGGTCACGGTGCCGTAATGGAAATTCGCGTACATCGCGTCCAGGTCGTTGTCGAAGTAATCGAGCCGAACGTCGAAGCCTTCCACTTCGATCTGGCGAGTGCGCAGGACATGGTCCACATCGGGCAGACCCACGGTATCGCAAAGATCACGGACCAATTGCGCGTAGCGTTCAGAACCGTCTGACGAGGTCACGGGAATCCGGGCAAGAGTGAGGGATCAACTGCGCGCGCGAACGACGAAAAAAAATGGGCCGGCAAGCGCCTAGGCACCTGCCGGCCGACATCGAAGCGACAGCGCGCATGAGAGACGCGCGGGCCGCAAGCGATCTGCTACGTCAGTGCGCTGCGCCCGATACTTGGGACACCTTGTTCCCGATGGACGTCGCCAACTTGGCGACGGCATCCGCCGCGCTTACCTGCAGGCTGTTGTTGGCGGAGTCCGTCTGAAACTTCATGCTGGCGGCCGTCATGATGCCTTGATCGACATCCGCCGTCGCCATTGCACCGAGTGAAGTGAGACTACCCATATACCCTCCTTGGTCTGAAGTTGAAAAGCTGCCTGATGACGCATGGGCACGGCTGACGCCGTGCAAGACCCGCTCGATACGCGTGCCCGTACTGCTTATGGCCGGCGTTATGCGGCCGCTCGCTTGTCCTGCAAATGCGAAACGATCCGGCTGGCAGCCAGCATGCCGCGGTACAGCTTCGAGAGATTGTCGCGATCGACATCGGTTGCACCTGTCGCCGCGCTAATGTTGCGCGCGCTCGCCTCCAGCGCTTCGCGAATGGCGGTGAGGCGCGCGCCGCCAGTGGGCTCCGCCAGTGTGTTCTTCAAATTCTTGAAGTCGGTTGCGCAAGATTCGAATGGTTCGTACATGTCCCTGATCTCCGGTAATTCACTTCGGCAACGGTAGAAAAGTCGATGCGACAGGCGGTAGAGCAGGTAGCGCCGCCGCGCCGCCGACGGCTTGCGCGGCAGGACTTGCGACTGGCTTTGCGGCCACCGCCGGAGCGGCGCTTTGCGCGGTCGCGGCCTGTGCCTGCGCTTGTGCGCCTAAGGCTTGTGCGCTGAAAGCTTGTCCGCCGACAGTTTGCGTACCGAGGGGCGCTACCGTCGCGGCTTGCACGCCGGAGGCGCTCGCCACGCTCGCGCTCGCGCCTACGTTTGCACTTACACCCGAAGCGGCGGTATCGGTTGGATCCGGTTCGACATAGATATGCTTCACGCCATCGGGTGTTTCCGCGTAGCGCACATCGTCGGAAGACATCAATTCCGAGAACGAAGGCGGCGGGGGAGCGGCATCGTTCGATTGCGTGAGTTGGATCCGCAATTGCTTCACGTTCGCACTCAAATCGTGGCGAATGCGCGCCACGGCCACCTGCACGTCAGCGGGGTTCTGCACCTTGCCGACGATGTCGAAGGCCCCTTGGCCGGCATACGCGACATGCACGCCTTGCATGCCGAGCGCATCCTCGATATCGCTCGCGTCGTTTTGCGCGATGTCGTACTGACGACGAATCGCCGTCGCCGATAAGCGCATCAACGCCTTGCGTACGTTCGCGTCATCCTCGGCGGTCGGCACCATTCCGCTGACGACGACATTTGCGCCTTGCGGCCGGGCATGCAGTTCGTTCATATGGGCCTGCGCAAGCGTGAGGTTCACGCGCTGCGCGAGATCGCCCGCATCGTGCGGCATCGCCGCGCGGCTGACGACGGTCGTGATCAGCACGGTACCGATCACTACGACGGCACCGAGCATCGCGCACCCCAATACCGCGCCAACGAGCTTGCGCTGACGCGAGCGCTCGGCCTCGTGGCGAGCTTGTTGGGGCTTGACGAGCAATGTCGACAGAAGGTCGAGGTCGCTGGGCCATATCGTATCGCTCGGCCCGACGCACAGCACCGTGTCGTCGAACCGCATCGGCACGAAGTCGATTAGGAGGACCGTGCCAGGATCGAGCGTTTCCGCCGCGTCATCGCGCGCCGTTTGTTCCGATTCACCGTTCGCCACCGCTTGCAATGCGGGAAGCAGACGCTGCGCACTGACGACGCCCGTCTCGTCGACGGTCAGCAGCACGTCGGCGCCGCTCCAGTCGGAGATGCGGATGTCGGCGTCGTCGTCGGGGCCGATCCGATGCGCGCCGGCACTCAGGTGCAATTCCACCCCTGCATGCACGCCAGTCAGAATCCGCAGTAATTTCATCGTGTGGCGATTGAGTTGATCGGATCACGACAGCCGCTCGGGATACCGAGTGGCCGCTGACGCTACTTTAGTCGTTGCGTCGGACGGCGCGCCCCATCACGCGAAGACCGCTATGGGTAGGCGAACGTGCGCCGGATCGACGCGTTGCGTCAACGAGAACGCACTGCGCGCGCGAGCGCTGCGTTGCGTTGTGCTGCCAACGTGCTGCGCGATGCTTGCTGTCGGGTTGCGCTCAGGGGCCTTTCGCTCATGAGGAGAACGAGCGGCAGCAGCAGATTGAACGGGTCTTTTTTTCCGGGTGCGGTGTTGCTTGCATCGATAAGCCGTTGGCGGAGCGTGCCCATTGCCTCGGCTTCACGAAGCGGTGGGTACGCCTGTGCGGCGTCGAGCCGATCGAGCTGCAGTTCCGTCACGCCGACGACGCGCGATGCGCCCGGGTCGTCCCGCAGCGCGAGTAGGGCGTTGCACAATGCAGCGCGTACCGCCTCGGCCTGCTCGGGATCGGACATGCCGATCGTGGGCCGCGGTAGCGCACTGGCTGCGCGCGGACGCACGGGCACTGTGGCGACGCTGCGAATGTCGGGCAACTTGGCGGGGCTTTTATCGTTTATGCCGTTCGTTTCGTTGGTTTCGTTCATGCCGGTTGCACCTCGTCCGTGGTGCGAATGATCGCCGCCGCCGCTTGAACCTTGGCCGCCGCTTTCCCGGCTGCCCACCACCGCGTGGTCGGGCACATGAACCGGCACGTAATCGTGCTCGGCTTCGTGCGACGCGCCTTTTCTCTTTCGTGCTTGGGGCAACTTGGCGCGGCGTCTGCGCGCGCCTGCCGAACCCTGGCCGGGCTTGGGCGGTTGAATGCGCGGATGCGCGAAGCGCGTGCCTCGATAGAGCACCGCCTGCCGTCGCGCTTCATCGCGCGCCTCGGCCACGCGTTGAGCTTCGTGGGTCGCGTGCAGCGCCGCGGCAGCGGGCGGCAACGTGGGCCGGCCGGGATTCATTGCGGGATCGCTGTCTGCATGACTTCGTTGGCGAAATGCAAGATCGCCGCCGCGGAGATCGGAGCCGCGATCGCGAGGGCGATCATCACCGCAACGAGCTTGACGCCATGCGATAAGGTTTGGTCTTGCATCGACGTGATCGCTTGAAGAAACGAGACGGCGAGCCCGGCGACCGACGCGACGATGACGATCGGCAGCGACACATATAAGCAAAGCAACATGCCTTGCGTGGTGAAGCGAATCAGCGTATCGATATCCATGGTTTCATTCTCCCGCGTCTAATGCGCTGCCGAATCTCGATTCCACCTGCCTGCAGGCCGCTAACGGTAGGTTGTCACCAGCCCGTGGATCAACGTCGACCAGCCGTCCATCACGACGAACAGCAGCAACTTGAACGGTATCGCGACGTTGGTCGGCGTGACCTGATTGAGTCCCATCGCCAGCAACACGTTGGCGATGATGAGATCGACCACGATGAACGCGATGTAAAGCAAAAAGCCGATCTTGAACGCGTCCGTCAGTTCGCTCAGCGTGAAGGCCGGAGCGAGCACGATCATGTCGTTTTCATGCAGATTGCGCGCTTCCTCTTTTGGCCATACGACGCTGGCGGAGCGGATGAAAAAACGCTTCTCGCGTTCATGGGTGTGCTTTTCGAGGAAGACGCGGAACGGCTCGCGCGCGGCGCCGAACACTTGAATCAACGCCTGCGTCGGTTGGCCGTCGATTTGCTGCCCCTCCAGCGATTGCGCGGCCTGCATGCCGATCGGCGCCATGATGTATAGCGTCACCAGAATGGCGATTCCGTTCAGCACCATATTGGGCGGCACTTGCTGTACGCCCAGCGCATTGCGCAGCAAACCGAGCACGACCACGATTTTGGCGTACGACGTCACGACCATTGCCACGAAGGGGATCAGGCTGATCGCCAGAACGACGAGCAGCAGCCCGGTGACGTTACTGAACTGGACCATCGGTGTGCGCCATTCTGAGGATTCGGATGCCGAGGTGTTCGCCGACGGTGACGAGTTCGCCGTAGCCGATCGTTTGACCGTGCGAGACGAGCTTCAACTGAGCGTCGGCCACGGGAGTGGACAGTTCGAGCACGTAGCCGGGACGCAGGGCGTAGAGCTGCGACAGCGGTAGCGCCACGGTATCGACTTCGAACTGAACGGGAAGGTCCAGTTCGCCGATATCGATCGGACTGTCCGGTTGATCGGAGGCCAGCGAATCGCCGGGGCGCGCAGCGTCGAATTTGTCGTTCATTGTCGGCTCTTTCACAATGAGAAGCGTGTGCTTGTCGATCGTCACGGGAGCATGCAGGCGGGTCAGGCCGGGCGTGCCCCATGCGGCGATGGCGCTGGCCGCGGCGTGCTGCGCCGCGCCGGCGACCAGCGGCGAGAGGGTGCTCGCCAGCGCGCGCAGCAACACGTCGCCTGGCGCGAGCGCGCGCAGCGTTTCGATCGACAGACGTTTGGCACCGAGCACGATGCGCCCGGGGATGAGGTAATCCGCGTGTGGTGTTGTTTCGCCCGGGGCGGTAACAGCCGCTTGCGCGGCGTGCAGGTTTTCCAGCAGCGGCAGCAGCGCACCGTCGATATCGACGACCGCAACATGCGTGCGGCCATCGAGCGAGAACGAAAGCTCCGTCCTCGCGAAGCCGGCGCGTGGCGTGCGCTCGTGCGCATTGCGCACCAGTCGAACCACATGCAGCTCAGTGAGTCCCAACGCCGCGAGCCGCGTGAGCAGCGGCTCGAGCATGACCCCTGCCACGGCGATGCGCAGCGCGCGCTCGGCGTCGGCGGGTGTGGTCGTGGCGCCGCGCGCGGGCCACGCGGCGATGTCGAGCGCGGGATAGGCTGCGAGATCGAACTGCACTAAGAGGCGGCCGGCCGGATGCGCGAATTCGAGCGTGCCCGGTTGCTCGAAAGCGTCCAGTAAAGCGGCGCTTGTATCGAATACCGACGCGCGCCACGCTTCGATCCCGGCCAGCCGACGTGCGATCGAATCGATCTGGGCCGTGCAGACGAGCCTCGCCAGGCGCGCGGCGACGGGCGCGACGGCCGGCAACGGCAGCGTGTCCGCGCGCGTCGCGGCCTTCGATGCCTGCGGTATTTGAGTCTGGCCGAGATCGATCGAGGAGGGCGCTTGCCGATCGATGTGTTCGACACCCGTTGGCATTTCGGCGATCGGATAATCCATGCGATTGTGATCGAAGTGGGGCGGGTTTCATGCACTGCGTGGCGCTACGGCAATCTCACTCACCACACCATCAGTTCGATGTCGCGCGGAGTAGACCACGCTCTCAGAAGCGAGTCGATTTCGCGCTCGAGCATGGTGCTGTGATGCAAGAGTAAGGTCTTTACTTCTATGCTGGTCGTATCGAAACGAAGCGAAAGCTGGAAGGGCGAAAGCGAGAGATATAAAGTCGTGTCGGGCAAGATCGATTTGTCCAGCGGCATCTGGACGTCCCAATTACCGCCGTTGCCGATCGCGGGATCGGCGCAAAACGTGGCGACTTCATTCGCGAGCGAACTGGCCAATTCTAGGAAACGGCCTTGCGTGCGCAACAGCGCATCGACAACCGGCACCGATGCCGCCGATACCTGTTGTACCAACGTCTCGCGCTGGCTGGCCGTGGCCCCGTCGTCGGCATCGGCCGCTTCGTCGGGGCGTGCGTTCGTATCCGATTCGTCGTGCCAATCGAAGCGCCGAATCGGCTCGCTTATCGCATCGCTTGCGGCCGCTTCCTGCTCCGCGCTCGTCGTGGCGATTGGCGTTCGCCCTGGGCGGACGCGTCGCACCAACGCCGAATAATCGAAACGGCGCGCACGCGCATCGTCGTCCCGCTGTCGAGCGGCGATCTCGCCGGGGATGATGCGCCGTACTCGGGATCCGCTCATGACGACGGTCGTCCTGCTGGGCGTCGGCGGTTCATATCGTTACGCGGCCCAGCGGTTGAAGATCCACGTACTCGCCGAGTTCCTGATACGAATAGACCGACAGCCAACCCAGTCTCGCTTCTATCATCCGCCTCACGTACCGGCGAATATCCATCGACGTGACAAGTGCGACGCCTTCGCGAGGCGCTTCGCCGACAAATGACTGGATCTGGTCGATCAGGTAGCCGGCTTCCTCAGGCGGCAATGCCAGGTAATTGCCGGTCGGCGTTTGCTTGATGCATTGGCGAATGTGCTGTTCGACGGGTAGATCCAACATGACGGCGGGCAACTGCCGTGTGCCGCGGGTGGCGCGATGCGCGAGCAACCGTGCGATGTCGGCACGCACGTACTCGGTCAGCATCAACATATCTTTTTCCTTGGCGCCCCAGACGATCAAGCTCTCCATGATGTTGCGGATATTGCGGATCGGAATCTGTTCCTCGAGCAGGCGGCGCAGCACGTCGGCGATTCGCTGCGGAGGCAGTACTTTCTGTACTTCGGTGACGAGCCCGGGATAATCGGCATTTTGTTGATCGAGGATCCACTGCACTTCCTGAATGCCCAAAAAGAGCGACGCATGCCGGCGCAACATCGCCACCGATGCATGAGCGACGACTTGTTCGGCCCGCCACGCCGGCACCTTGGTCGGCACGGATTTCTCGTCGATCCACCAGGTCGGGCCCGGCCCACCGTCGAGCCCGCCGCGTTGCTCGCAGCGCGGAATCAGCCCCGCGATTTCCGCCTGAAGCGTCTCGTCTCCAGCTAACGTATCGGCGTCGGGCAGCATGACTTTTCCCGGCGGCATTTCAATGGCGCAATAGGGCACGTCGTGCATCAGCAGTTCGCATGTCGACGGCGGCAACGCGTCGTTCGTCCAGATGGTGATGCCGGGGAACGGCAACCCGAGATATTCCTGCAGGCGGGCGCGCTCGGCGCCGAACGATTTGTCGAGTGCTTGCGACGACAGGCGGCCTACGAGATCCGGGGCGATCCTTACGCCGACCGGGCAGGCGAAATGCGGTGCGCGCGTCAGGATGGCAGGGGCATCGATCTTCGCCCCCGCACGCTGCATGGCTGTGACAGCCTCGCCCGCATGGCTCGCCGCTTCGGGTTCGCGTTTGCCAAGACGGTAGCCGCAAAACGCCAACGTGGACGCCAGCAGCAGAAAGAGCCCGCTTGGAAAGCCCGGCACGGCGGCGAATCCCAACAACAGCAGGCTCGCAAAATAAAGCGCGCGGGCGCTCGTGGTGAGCTGCCGCCCGATTTCGTCACCGAGCGACAACGGCTTCGATTCGCCTTCATCCCCCACGCGCGTAATCATGACGCCCGCCGCGACGGACAGCAGCAGCGAGGGAATTTGCGACACCATCGCATCGCCGACGGAAAGAATGGAAAACCGGTTGGCCGCGTCGCCTGCCGACATATCGTGATAGGCGACCCCAACGGCAATGCCGGCCACGATGTTGATCGCCGTGATGATGAGCCCGGCGATCGCATCGCCCTTGACGAACTTCATCGCGCCGTCCATGCCGCCGTGCAACTGGCTCTCGATCGCGAGCTTCGCACGTTTGCGTCGCGCCTCCTCGGGCGTGAGTAAGTTCGAGCGCAGATCGGCGTCGATGCTCATCTGCTTGCCCGGCAACGCGTCGAGCGTGAAGCGTGCGCCGACCTCGGCGACCCGCTCCGAGCCTTTCGCAATCACGATGAATTGCACGGTGGTGATGATCACGAATACGACGAGTCCTACCACCAGATTGCCGCCCACCACGAGTTCGCCGAAGCTCTCGATAATGTGGCCCGCGTCCGCGTGCAGCAGGATCGACTTCGTCGAAGCGATGTTCAGCGATAGCCGATAGAGGGTAGTGAACAGCAGCAGCGACGGAAAGACGGACAGCGAGATGACGCTCGGCACATACATCGTGATCATCAACAACGTGACGCTGATCGTAATGTTGAGCGCCAGCAACACGTCGATCACGGCCGGTGGCAGCGGCAAAATCATCAGCGAGATGATCGCCACGACCAGCAGCGCAATGCCGACCTCCCCGAACGCGGGTAATTTCAATGACTTGATCATCTCGATGCTCTCAGGGGGCTGCTCGGTTCAAGCTGCGGAAGAGACGCTTTTAGCTGCACGCAGGCGCTCTTTTGCGCCGATCGATTCGACCCAGCGCAGGATCGCCGCCACCGTCTCGAACAGCTCTTCGGGAATCGGATCGTCGACGCCTACCTTATAGAGCGCTCGCGCGACGGGCGGATTGCCGATAATCGGGACGTTCGCCGCTTGCGCGAAGTGCCGCAGTTGCGCGGCGCTCTCGTCCATGCCCTTTGCGATGACGAGCGGTAGCGGATGCTCGTCGGGGGCGTAGCGGATCGCGACGGCGTAGTGCGTCGGATTGACGATCAATGCGTTGGCGAACCCTACTCGCAGGCGAGGCGGATCCTCCGTCGCGAATTGGCGCGCGAGCTTTCGGCGCTCGCTTTTAATCAGCGGATCGCCTTCTTGCTCCTTGTATTCGCGTTTGACTTCATCCTTCGACATGCGCTGCTTGCGCATGAACAAGACGTGCTGCAGCTTCAGATCGACGGCGCCTACCGCCGCGAACGCCACCACGGCGATACAAGAGAGCCGGACCAGCATGTCCCAGAACATCTTCGACAGTTGCGGCAGCGGCTGATACAACGATCCGACGACGAGCGGCAACATCCATTTGATCGTCAGCCACATCGTGCAACCGATGATGGCCGCTTTAACGAGCATCTTCGCCAGCTCGATCAGCGTGCGCGAGGAAAAAATCTGCTTGATGCCGGCAATCGGGCTGGCATTGGCGAGATCGGGCACTACCGGCTTCATGCTGATTTGGAAACCCACTTGCGGGATCAACGCGGCAACCGAGGCCGCGGCCGAGGCGGCGACACACGGCACGATGACCATCGCGGCGCGCGTGGCCAGACCGAACGTCTTCGCGAACAAATGAGGCAGCGAGTGATCGCCGCCCACGAATTCGAGCGCAGCCGCGACGATCGCGCGTATGGCACCGGCGAACGCGCCTGTTGCGAGCATCAGCGTGGCGAGTGCGGCGGCCATCGTGACGGCGTCGGTCAGATCGGTGCTTTTCGCGACTTCCCCATCTTCGCGTGCGTCCCGAAGCCGCTTATCTGTGGGCTCTTCGGTTTTTTCTTCACTCATCGGCTATCTCTGCGGACTGCATAAGATGGGGCGGCGTGAAGCATGGGCCGCTCTGAGCCGCTTCGAGCGGTGCGGATCCTGCGATCCTTCATAACGGGCGACAGTAGCGAGATTGCGCACTTATGACGCGACCGGACGCGAACCCGCCGATGCTCGCGCGAAGTCGGTCGCGCGGTTACGAAGTTGCGTAGCGTGCGGCGGTCGTGACAAATCCGCTACGCAGCGGCGTTCGATGCGTGCGGTGTTGGCTCGGCGGCAGCGGACTTCGCGTGACCAGCGCATTCTTCGTAATCGGGGTGTCGCGATAGGTGGGGCGCTGGGTATCGTTAGTTTGTCGTCGATCACCGGATTGCGAGCGGCCGTGCTGCATACGGTTTCCTTTTCGGCCGACATCCACTTCGCAGGAGTTTCGCGCCATGAGCGTCACATCGCCCGATTATCTGGACTGCAGTCAGGACATTGTCAGCGGCTTGATCGAAACCATTTCAGTGGCGCTTACGAGCAAATTTCCGGCCGTGGAAGGCGACCCGTTCGATATCGAATTGGTGCTCGACGCGGTGCGTGTGCTGCGCCCGAAGCTCGCGGAGCTGGAAGCGTTCACGGGGCTGTTGCACATGTTGCACGGCCGGTGGGACGATGCCGTCCGCGTCTTTTCATGGGTCAACGCCAACGCGCCGCAATTCTCTTACGCGAAGGCGCTTCTCGCTTTCTGCCTGGCCATCAAGGGCGATCCAAGCTGGCGGCTTAGTGCGACCGAGGCGATGGAACAAGACCCGAGTCGCGACACGCTTCAATTAGTGCGCGTGCTCGAAGCGCGCGAGGATTTGCGCGCGGCGGTTCGCGTGTATCGAAACGGCGGAAAGTTCGAGCTTCCTCCGTCGATTGCGACATTGAACGAAGAGTCGCAAGCGTCGGCTTCCGAACCCCATGCGTCGGCCGGCGAGATGTCCGATGCCCATCGCGCTCAAGCCATGCCTCCTCAGAGCTATCTGCGTATTTGATGCCGGCGCATGGCGTGTCGATTCCGTTTAGTTTTTGTTTTCGCTTCGCGTTAGTTCGTTTCGGAGGCCGGCCATGAGCATCGTCATCACCCCTGAGCAGTTGAAGGTTGCGTTGCAGCGTACCGCGCAGCCGGCGACCGATCCGTCCACCCAGCAGCTCGGCGACAAGTTCAAGTCGATGATGCAAAGCCCGCGGATGGAAGCGCCCCACGACAAAAGCGGCGACATGAACGTCGTGTCGAAGCTGGCGGCGGCGCAGGATGCGGAGCTTCAGCAATCGGTGAACGATGCGCTTTCGCTCACGCAAAACGCGGCGGGTATGTCGATGCAGGAAATGACCGCCGCGGGCACGAAGGTGGTGCTCGAGATCGCCGGTACGCAACTCGATATGCAGGCGAAGATGGGCGTCATGAATTCGTCCCGATCGTCGCTCGATACCTTGATGAAGAATCAATAGACCATGCGCGATACAGGAACGGGCAGGGTGTCGTCCGCGGCGCGTGCAGGCGTGCTGTGTGCAACGTTCGTTCTACTTGCGACGTTGGCGGGTTGTGACAAGGAGCTATACGGCAACTTGTCGGAGCAGGACGCGAACGAGATGGTCGTCGCGCTCCTGGAGCAAGGCGTCGATGCCTCGAAGTCGACGTCGGACAACGGCAAGACGTGGTCGCTCGATGTGGACCAGAGTCAGATCCTGCATGCGATGCAAGTGCTGCGTGCGCGGGGGCTGCCGCACAGCAAGTACGACAATCTCGGCATGCTGTTCAAGAAGGACGGCCTCGTGTCCACCCCGACCGAGGAGCGCATCCGGTTCATCTATGGTTTGGAGCAGGAGATTTCGGCGACGTTGTCGAAGATCGATGGGGTAGTCGTCGCGCGCGTGCAGATCGTACTGCCGAATAACGATCCGCTCGCACAGCAGATCAAGCCCTCGTCGGCCTCCGTGTTCATCAAGTACCGGCCCGATTCCGATGTCAATGCGCTCTTGCCGCAGATCAAAACGCTCGTGATGCACAGCGTGGAAGGGCTCACCTACGAAGCGGTCAGCGTCACGGCTGTGCCGGCCGAAGCGTTCGACGTGTCGAAGATACCGCAGACCTCGTCGCCGCTGCGCGTGGTCGCCGCGGCCGGGGCGGTGTTCCTCGCTTGCGCGGCCGGGCTGTTTTTGTGGACGAAACGCGGCATTTCCGCGAAAGCCGAAAAGGACGCGCTTCGCTCCAAGCTAAAGGCGCTCCTCGCGCGTATCCAAAACGGCAAGTCTTCATCGGCGGTCTGATGGGCGCGCCCACGACGTTTCCGTTTGCGCGGATGGCGGCTGCGTTTTCCGCCTACGAGCGTAACGTTCTCGATGCCGCGCATTGGGCCCATCCGTCATGGCTCGCGACGGCATTAGCGGTCAAGGTGGACCACGTCGCCCCGTTGCGCGTTGCGTTGGCGCGTGCCGATCGGACGCGGGTGGAAGCACTTTCTCGCTCGCTCGTTCGTGCGGCCGGGGTCCAGCCTCATGCGTTCGATGCGTTGCGCGCCCCGAATTTGGCCGTGCTCGATGCGTTGCCGCCGCAATGGGGGCTTCGCGTTTTGCGCATGCGTGCATTGGTGAGGCGTCGGGCCGACGTGCGACGCTTGATCGATAAGCGAAGCCGCGTGCAGTTGTCGGAATGGATCGGGATGCCGATCGACCGGCTGAGCGCGGGTGCGCACGATTGGGCGAGCGCGGCAGGCACCGCGCGTTTGACGGGCCATTCGTCTTCGCCCGCGTTGGAAACGCTCGACGAAGCGGCGCTCGCATGCGAGGGCTGCGCGCTTGTGATGCGCGATACCCCGGCGGGTGTGGTGCCGTTTTCCCTGTTGTGCCTCGCGTTGCCGCGCGAAATGCGCGTGCCGTCATGGCTGCAAGAGAGCCCTGGCGAACTCGATGCGGGCGGCACGGCCCGACTGCTTGCGCGATTGCCTGAATGGATTCCGGAGTGGGCATGGTTATTTGGTTGAGATCGGATAGAGCCTTGCCCGACGCGCGGGTCGGCGTGCACACGGACGTGATTTCGCGTGACGCATTCGGCGCGCTGGTGGAGATCGACGAAGGCTACGCGCGGCTCGCAGCGGATCGCGACGCAATCTTGGCGCAGGCGCGTCAAGAAGCGCAGGCGATCATCGATGCGGCGCACGCACAAGCGCAGCAAATCGTCGAACGCGCGCGGTGCGAATACGACTGCGCGGCGCAGCGCGGCTATCAAGCCGGCGAGCAACAGGCACTGGCCGATTGGCTCGATCGTCTCGCCGATGCCGGCGACGAGCAGCGGCAGATCCAGACTAAGTTGCGCGAGCGTCTGGCGGAGATCGTCACGCTTGCGGTGGAGCAGATCGTGCGCGTGCAGCAAGCGGATACGCTGTTCGAGCGAGCATTGTCGACGATCGATCGCATCGTCGAGGGCGCCACCTATTTGCGCGTCGCGGTCAGCCCCGTGGATTACGACAAAGCCTGCATCGCCTTCGAACGTCTGTCGGCACGCTGGCGCGAACTCGGTCGCCCCTTTCCGCTTTCGGTGGTGGCGGATAAACGGCTCGAAGCCGGTAGTTGCATTTGCGAGTCGGATTTCGGCTCTATCGACGCGAGCCTCGCCACGCAATTGCGGGCGATGCGCTCGGCGGTGGCGCGCGCGCTCAAGCACTCCCTGCGCGAACTGCACGAGATCGCCGACACCGCAGATACCGCCGCTACCGCTTCTATGGCCGCTCCCGACACGGCGGCGCCATGACGACGACCGGATAGCCCGATGACCACGCCACACGACGATGTCGCGGCATTCGCCGTCGATCCGGGCCGGCTGCGAATGCCTGGCGTGGAAGACTTGGCCGACGCGATCGAACGCGAACTGTTATCGGCGAGCAACGTCGCGCGCAGCGGCAAAGTGCTGGAAGTCATCGGCACGCTGGTGAAAGTCGGCGGGCTCGATGTCAGTCTCGGCGAACTGTGCGAGTTGCGGTCGGCGAACGGCACGCTGCTGCAGCATGCCGAAGTGATCGGCTTCACGCGCGATGTCGCGTTGCTTTCGCCGTTTTCTCGATTGGCCGATATCTCCCGTTCCACTCAAGTGATCGGGCTGGGACGGCCGCTATCGGTGCCGGTAGGCGAGGCGTTGCTCGGCAGAGTGATCGATGCCATCGGGCGGCCGATCGACGGCATGGGACCGATCGAAACCGACGACGAGCGCCCGATCTTCGCCGATTCGCCCGACCCCATGAGCCGCCGCTTGATCGATGCGCCGTTGCCGACCGGGGTGCGTATCGTGGACGGCATGATGACCTTGGCGGAGGGGCAGCGGATGGGAATCTTCGCGCCCGCGGGCGTCGGCAAAAGCACGCTGCTCGGCATGTTCGCGCGCGGCACGCCGTGCGATGTGACGGTGATTGCGCTGATCGGCGAACGCGGCAGAGAAGTACGCGAATTCGTCGAATTGATTCTCGGTCCCCAAGGCATGGAACGCTCGGTCGTCGTATGCGCGACGTCGGATCGGTCGTCGATCGAGCGTGCCAAGGCGGCCTATGTCGCCACGGCGATCGCCGAGCACTTTCGCGACCGCGGCAATCGGGTCCTGCTCATGATGGATTCGCTGACTCGCTTCGCGCGCGCCCAGCGCGAGATTGGTCTCGCGGCGGGCGAACCGCCGGCGCGGCGCGGCTTTCCGCCCTCGATCTTCGCCGAGCTGCCGCGCTTGCTCGAACGCGCCGGCATGGGGGCCCGCGGTTCGATCACGGCGCTCTATACGGTGCTGGCCGAGGACGAATCCGGCAGCGACCCGATCGCGGAAGAAGTGCGAGGGATTCTCGACGGACACATGATCCTGTCACGCGAGATCGCGGCGAAGAATCAGTATCCGGCCATCGATGTGCTGGCCAGTCTTTCGCGCGTCATGCCACAGGTGACGTCGAGCGATCATGCGCGTGCCGCCGCTCGAGTGCGCGAGCTGCTCGCCAAGCATCGAGACGTCGAGATGCTGCTGCAGATCGGCGAGTACAAGCCCGGCGGGGACGCGGCAGCGGACGAAGCGGTGGGCAAGATCGATGCGATTCGTGCCTTCTTCTGCCAAGCGACGGACGAATTCGCCGCGCCGCAAGAGACGGAAGCACGGTTGCTCGCGCTGGCAGCCAACCGAGGCCGCTAACGATGCCGACGATCGATCGGCCCACCGCCGCGCTACGGCGCAGCGTCGCGCGCCGCACGAAGATAGAGCAGGCGCTGCATGCACGGTTGGCCACGGAGCGCGACGAATGCGCGCGATTGGAAGCGGAGCGCGAGGCAAAGCGCGAGGCAATGCGTGTTCAGCGCGATTTATTGCAGACGTGCCACGAGCGTATCGCTCAAATGATGTGCGAGGGCCAGGCGTTCTCGCTCTCCGAGTTGAACGCCAACATGCGTTATGCGGAGGTTGTCGAGCAGCGGTTGCGGCTATGCGAAGGCGAACTCGGGGCCGCGGAGGAGGCCGCGCGGATTCAGGCAGAACAGATTGCCGCCACGCTGCGCGCGATTGCGAACAACCGGGGGCGTATCGATGTCTGCAACGAGCGCATCGGCCGCATCGGACGCGCACGCGCCGATGCCGCGGAGGACATGGCCGACGAAGAGGCGGAGGAGGCGGTGCTGGCGCGCTTGCGTTTGGCAGGGCCATCGGTCGTTTGACCCGCGGGACACGGATAAGAAAATGAACGACGCTCTCACCACGCTATCGCAACTCGGTATCACGCTGACGCAGGTGTTCACCGTGCTCGGCCTCTGTTCGCTGCGGCTATACGTCATGCTGTTTGTCTTTCCGCCAACCTCCGACAACGTATTGCAGGGCGTCGTGCGCAACGGCATCGTGTTGTTGTTCGGGTCGTTTATTGCCTATGGCCAGCCGGCGTCTTTGACGACGTCGCTGTCGACGCTGGCGCTGGTCGAGATCGTCGTCAGAGAGGCAGTGATCGGCTTGGTGCTCGGCTTCGCCGCTTCCACCGTGTTTTGGGTGGCAGAAGCGGCCGGGATCTACGTCGACGATCTGACCGGTTACAACAATGCGCAGATGGTGAACCCAATGAATCAGGACCATTCGACGCCGACCGGTACGCTACTGGCTCAGGTGGCGGGCGTCGCCTTTTGGGCGCTGGGGGGCATGATGTTTCTGCTCGGCGTGTTGTACGAGTCTTATCAATGGTGGCCGCTAACCGCGAGCACACCGGTGGCGGCGAACGTCCTCGAAAGCTTCGTGCTGCACCAGACCGATACCCTGATGCAGATGACGGCAAAGCTGGCCGCGCCGATGTTGTTTATTCTCGTACTGGTCGATTTCGCGTTTGGGTTTATTTCCAAATCGGCGGAGAAGCTGGATTTGATCAGCTTGGCGCAACCGGTCAAAGGTGCATTGACTGTGCTGATGCTGGCGCTCTTTATCGGCATTTTTATTAGCCAGGTAAGAGATCAACTGGTTTTGACGGGGCTGGGCGCGCAGGTGAAAGCGATGTCGCATGCCGCGAAAGAATGACGGCGCCGCCGCGCTAACGAAGTTGTTCGTTCGGCGCGCCATGCGCCGGTTCGCACCGTCTCGCGCCGACGAAGCGATGGCGTGGCATCGTTCACGCTCATTCCATTCCATTTAACTCAATGCCGATCATGCTGGCGCTGCGCGGATCGAAAGCGCGCTGAGTCCGGGCTTTAGGGCATTGGGGCTGTGGAATATCGCAAACGTTTTTTGGAGGCGAGGTCGGCATGCGCATGTCAGGACCCAATCATTCAGCCCCCGGGGGCGGGAGGCGTCCCGTGCACGGGACGGGGGCGGCCGGCAGCGGTACGCCGCCCGACGCCGCGGCAAATGCCGGCGCCGGCGACGCCACCGAGTTGCCTGAACCGACCGCGTTGGAAGGCTTGCGTGGTATCGCGAGCGGAGCGATTGGCCGCCGCTTTTCCACTGCTGCGGGGCGAGGCAAGGGCGTATCCGATCCGAAGCGAAGCGGAGAAGCACCGGCCGGCAGCGTACCCGCGGGCGGAGCGGCCGGCGCGCTGTTCGATATCCTCGGCGCCGAGCTGGCCAAGCTCGGCTACGCAGTCTCGAGTCACGACGATGTAAAGCGGCTTCTGACGCTCGATGCCCCATTGCCGGACAGTGCCGTGGGCGTGCTGCGCAGCCGCGTACTGGAAGATCCGGCGTTGAGCGGCGCAGCGGGTGCGAGGCTGCGCCACTATTCGGCCGAGGCACTGGCCAAGGGCGCGAACACGCCCGAAGACAGGCTCTTGCGCCTTGAGATGCTGATGCTGGCGGCGCCCGAAGCCACGCGCAACCCGTTGATGCGGGCAATACGGGCGGATTTGCGCGACCGCTCCGAACTGATTCGGTCGCGCCTGTCGGAGCGCGAGGTCTTCATTCCGCAGGTGACGATCGGCGGCGGGCCGCAAGGACAGACGATTGCCCATTGCGCGCACGAGTTCGGCTTCGCGGCGGGCAACTTGGTGGTCGACGCATCTAGCTGCGGCGACGGCAACTTCGGCTCGGTCCGCATGCACTTGCTGAACAGCGAAACGCGCGGTGGCTACGCCGGCAGCAGTCACGCCGCGTTCGACGATCCGATGCGTTCGCAAAATCCGCTGCACGGCAGCCCCGTTCAAGTGGAGGATTTGAATAGCGATCCGTATCCGACGGCCGGCGATATCGGCGATGCTTCGGCGATCGGCCTTTACGCCGCATCGAGAAAGGGTTGCCCGGTTCTCGTCAATACCGTCGTGACCGATATCGAAGAGGTAAAAAACAAGCGCGGAAGGTATCGTGTGACGATGCGGGACAACACGTCCGGACAGACCGTGCATGTGCTGACCGATCAGATCATCGACGCGACGGGATTGGGGCGGCCCAGCGTGCCGTTGAAGGATGCCGCATCCAAGGCGTATATCGCCGGTCAGACCGAGCGGCTGGCTGCGTTGAAAGAACGTGCGCTGCCAGGCCAAATCGTGATGCACAGCGAAGACATGCTGCGCGCCACCGTCGATGCGTCGGACGAGCACATCTTGGACATCGTGCGCGCGTCGGACGGCGACATTACCATCGTCGGCT
Organism: uncultured beta proteobacterium; assembly: GCA_963838695.1. Lineage (GTDB taxonomy): Bacteria > Pseudomonadota > Gammaproteobacteria > Burkholderiales > Burkholderiaceae > Trinickia. The sequence goes on from CAWIRZ010000023.1 coordinate 223,403, forward strand.
GGGGCGATTCGTCGAAGACGCCGCTGCTGCGTATTCGCGAGGTGGCGGAACGGGCCGGGTTGTCGATGCGGGAGTTGCTCGGCCGGCGCAAGATCGTGTGGATCGGACCGAAGAGTCGTGAAGATATCGATAACGGATTGTGGGGGCCGTACGCGGGTCTCAAGCCGTATTTCGACGCGGGCCTGGTGCAAGTGCAGCCGGGCCGACTCGAAACGATCTTGCCGGCCGATGGAGCGAATCAATCTTCGTTGACGGTCCGCAAGCAGGATGGCACTGTGGATACGCTGCAAAGCGGACGCGTGATACTCGCGATGGGTATGAAATCGGGCAGCGCGAGTTTTCTTGGCAAGCTCGCACCCGAGCTGAGACCGGAGATGAAAGTCCCCGTTCATGGAGAAGATCCGGCATTCGATGAGAGCGCGCTCTGTACGCGTTTGCATGTCGATGGGAGCGCACACGATATCTTCTTCGTCGGGATGTCTTCCGGGCTGCAGCGGCCGAGCCATACGTCATACCTCGAATTCTTCGGTTGGAAGACACGGCAGTTCATCGCACAGCATGTGGTCCCGAGGCTGAAGCAGCACGATTTGAGTAAATTGGTGAAACTGACTCCGATCGAACCGGCCACTTCGGCCGACGGTACGACGAGCTAAACCTGGAAGGGCAATGATGACCCAGACCTACTACCTGCGTGACGGCACACCGACGGACATCGAAACCTGGCGAGCGTTGCAGGGCGATGCCGGCTACGCGCAGATCGAGAAGACAACGCTGCCGAACGGTCGCTGGATTTCGACGATTTGGCTAGGCGTCCAGCATGAAAGCGCGCCGTCGCCGGAAACACCGGAGCTGTTTGAAACGGTGGTTTTCGATATCGATACGCAGCAAGCGCTGGCCACGCTGCGGCATGCGACCGAAGCCGATGCAAGGGCAGCGCATCGGCGCCTGGTGGAAGAGTGGGCATAAGCGATGCCGATGCGTTCCAACCTTCCAATACTCAACTCTCCTCAACTTCACCACGGTAATCAGATTTGTTGAGGGATATTCAAATCGCGTTTCGCTAAATTAGGACAACGCGATCGGTTGCACCTTGTGGGTTGCACTAGCGGTCGCGCCGCTAGCTCAGCGAATCGAATTTCTTGGCCGGTGCGGCTACGTCGCGCCGGCGTCATGAGATCGAACGCCCTGGCACATTCACGAGGAGTTGCGCGATGTTTTCGGCCCCGTATTTCTCGCTTGCCTCTGCACTGACGGTGCGATGCCTGCCCGATGGATTTCTCGACAAGCTGCGCGAGGGCAATTTCAGCGCGGCACGCGCGCAAGCGGGCCGCTGGGCCGAGGACGGCCATCGCGGTGCCGAGTTGCCGTGGCTGCTGCAGTTGCGAGCGGACCTCGAAATGATGACCGGCATCGGCGACGAACTCGAGGAACAGTACCGGCGCGCACAGAAAGCGATTCGATCGCCGCGTTATGCGATTCGGGCGGCGTCGTGCCGCAACGCGGGTTGGCAAGCCTTCTTCCGCCATCGGCTGACGACATCGCTCTCGTGCTTCGCGCGCGTCGTCGACGAAAAAGACATCGATCTCTCGCAGCAATTCGAAGCCCGCTTCGGTATCGTCTGCACGCTGCATCAACTCGGGCGGTCCGGCGATGCGTCCGACGCGCTGGCGGAACTGGCGGAATTGGTCGAAACGCCGGGCGATAACGATGCGCATCACCAACCCCATCACCATCACTGGCGCGAACTCATTGCGACATTGCGGCTGGATTTCGCCGTCCAGCGGGAATTGCTCGCGTGTGCGCCGCTTGGCGATCACGTGTATTGGCGATCCGGCATGGCCGATACGCGCGCATCGGGCCTTTCCGGCGCAGGCGATAGCGCGGACCTTTGCGAAGCCCAAGCCGCGCGCGTCGAGACGCCGCTGCTGCGTCAGCGGATCGTGTACCTGCATCACTTGCGAGAACTCGCGCGCGGCGATCGTGCGGCGATGGAGGGCGTCATTTCGCATCTGAACTGGGCCCAACGCGTTGGATTGCAGGAGTACGCGTATACGACGCGGCTGGAAGTCGTGCTCGCGGCGCTCGCCGTGGACGCGCCGCAACTTGCCGAGATGCTGCTCGAGCCGTTGCATCGAGCCGATTACGCCGGCGCCACCGGGCGACGCCAACTCGAATACTTGTACTGCGTCGCCAAGCTGCGCCAAGCGCAAGGGCGCACGCGCGAATCGATGCAGTACTACAGCCGTTACGCGTTGATCACGACGCAGTGCCTGCGCGACGATGCGCTGGCGATCGCGCCGTTCGCGAATCGTGCGCCGCGCAATACCCCGCAGTTGGACGATGTCGGCGCGCGGCTACCGGCGAAATATCGGCGTGCGTACCGGTATCTGCAAGAGAACCTGGAACGACGCGATCTTTCCGTGCGCGAGGTCGCGGCGGAAGTAGGCGTAACCGAACGCGCGTTGCAGACCGCCTTCAAAAACTTCCTTGGACTGTCGCCGACGGAACTTATTCGGCGGCAGCGCATGGAGCGCATTCGTGCCGAACTATTGAACGACCCCTCCGTGAGCGATCGCAACGTACTGCACACGGCAAACAAATGGGGCGTGCACAACCGTTCGACGCTCGTCAGCTGTTATCGCAGACAGTTTCAAGAAGCACCTTCCGAAACGCTGGAACGATAAGCCCGGCACTCCGGCATACGCGCTGGCCGGTTCACTGCAACGCCGCGGCGTCGGTGTCGCGGCTCCTTTTACGATCGGGGAAATAATGAAGCACAAACGGCTCATCTGCGCAGCCTGGGCGGCGGCGTGCCTTTCGTTCGTGGGTATGGCAACCGTTGCCGATGCGGCGCCGATCAACTGGCATGGCAATAAGGTCCACGTCGTGGCCGACGGGCAGGATCTCAAGGAGGTATTACGCGACTTTACCGCCGGCCAAGGCGTACCCGCGACGATTGCGAGCGACGTGCACGGAACGGTGACGGGGCACTTCGACATGTCGCCGCAGCGGTTTCTCGATACGCTCTCATCGACATTCGGCCTGGTGTGGTTCTACGACGGCGTCGTGTTGTCGATCAGCGACGTCAATGGCGTCACGCGTCAGGTCATCAAACTCGATCATGCCAGCACCGACGATCTGAGTAGCGCATTGGTGCAATTGCATATCGAGAGTTCGCGTTTCCCGATCGTCTACGACGCGGGGCAGGGCACGGCGCTCGTGAGCGGCCCGGCACCCTACGTGCAACTCGTGGCGGAGGTGGCGAAGCGGCTCGACCAAAATGCCGGGCAGCGCTCCGGTTCGATCATTCGCGTGTTTCAGCTGCGCCACGCATGGGCCGCGGATCATAAAGTCGAGATCGACGGTAAGACGGTCAGCGTGCCGGGCGTCGCGAGCGTACTGTCGAATATGTATCACCCGATGGAAAAAAGCGGCGGGGGGCTCGGCAATGCCGGCGGCTTCGATTATCGCGCCGCCATCGCGCCGACCATGCAGCGCATGCAGCCGATGCAGGACGTCAGCGGCAGCGCAGCCGGGAACGGTTTAGACGGCAGCATCAATCCGCCGTTGCCCCGTGCGATGCCGAACGCGAGCGGCGTCGGGCCAGGTTTGTCGGGGTTGCTGAACGGGATGGGGGCGGGCGGCAGTGCGTCGTCCGGGATGCCGATGCTGTCTAGTCTCTCGGGCAGTCTCTACGGTGCGGATAGCGGTGGCGGCAATGCCGGCGATATCTCCGGCGGCGGCGCGCAATCGCTGCCGGTGATCGAAGCCGATCCGCGCACGAACTCCGTGCTGATCCGCGACGTGCCGCAACGAGAAGGGCAGTACGAGGCGCTGATCGATAAGCTCGACGTCAAGCCGAAACTCATCGAAATCGAAGCCCACATCATCGAGATCGACGACAACGCGCTCAAGCAACTCGGGGTCGACTGGCGCGCACACAACAGTCACGTCGATTTGCAGACCGGCACCGGCACCACCCAGCAAACCGGCTACAACGGCAATATTCAGCCGACGTTCGGCACGCAGACTTTGGCCGACGGTACGACCGTCATCGATACCACCCCGGTGGGGGCCTCCCTCACGGCAGTGCTGGGCAATGCGGGCCGCTATCTGCTCGCGCGGATCGATGCGCTACAGCAGAGTAACTTGGCTCGGATCGATGCAAGCCCGAAAGTCGCGACATTGAATAACGTCGAAGCGATCATGGATAACCAAACGCGGTTCTTCGTCCGCGTGTCGGGCTACACGTCGGCCGATTTGTACAGCGTATCCACGGGTGTCTCGCTGCGTGTGCTGCCGCTCGTCGTCGACGAGAACGGCCAGATGCAGATCAAGCTGAACGTTCACGTGGAAGACGGATCGCTGACGGGTCAGAGCGTCGACAACATCCCCATCATCACGACGAGCACGATCAATACCGAAGCGTTCGTCGGGCAGGGGGAGAGCCTGTTGATCGGCGGCTACCGGCTCGATAGCGCGACCAACGGCGAAACCGGCGTGCCCGGATTGTCGAAGATCCCGTTGATCGGCGCGCTGTTTCGGACGCGAAACGACCAGCACAGCCATATGGAGCGTCTATTCCTGCTGTCGCCGCGCATCATCGAGTTTTGATCGAAGCCGAGCGCGGGGGCGCTCGGCATGGGGTGCGCCGAAGATCAACTATCGCGTCGGTACGGCGAACGCAAGACCTCGGGCCAGGTGTGGCATAGAGTTTTCGCTTTGACGGCATTGCAGGCGGCACGCACGGCGGCGGCGGCCGGATCGGGCCAAGACGGTGCGTTGCGAGCGGTCTCGCTGTCCGCAGGATGGATTTCAGCACATGCCGTGTGATGAACCGTGCGCAAGCCCGCCGGCGCGCGCGCGGGTAGTTCGGGGGGCGGTGCGAGCGGCGAGACGCTGCTTTGCTCGCACGCCGTCGAAGCGATCTCGGGCTTGATTTCTTTGGCCTCCGCCATTTCGACACGATAGCCGTGGGCATACATGGTTCTCAGATGGATACCGTGCTGGCCACTCAGATAGAGTTTCTTGCGCAATTTATAGATGTGCTGCTCTAGCGTGCGCCCCACGATGTCTTCGGAACTGCTCCATACCGCACCGGCGATCTGGCGCCGGCTTGCATATTCGCCGGGACGCGAAAACAGCAGCCATGCGATTGCGAACTCGCGCGTGGTGAGCCGGATCGATTCACCCTCGACGGATACGGTGCAGGTGCGCCGATCCAATCGATATGGGCCATATTCGAGGCAGTCCTCGGCATCGCCGGCCTGCGCGGGTTGGAAGCGCCGCAGCGCGATATGCACGCGCAAAGCCAACTCGCGCGGATCGATGGGCGAGAACACGACATCGTCGGCGCCCGCGTCGACCAATTGCGCGATGCTGCTGCGATCGTCCGGCGCGCCTACCACGATGAGCGGCGCGCGACGGTCGGCATAGCAGGCACGACGCGCCAGAACCGGCAGCGTGGGATCGATGCCCCCGGCTGCGTCTACGAGGATCGCACCGTAATCGTCGCGATACACCGCGCGCGCGAGCGACACATGATCGTCAAAGCGGCTGCACTTCGTGCCTTCGGCTTCGAGGCACTGGCAAATAAAGTTAAACAAGCCGGCGTTTTTCGTCATTACGGCAAGCATCATTTTTCCTCCGAGTGAATCCGTGTCGCTAGACGGACTCGCACGCGAAGAGCAATACCACACGGCGATCGAGTTCGGAGCGAACGACCGCATAGTAGGGGGCCGTTCGTATCATGTTTGTAACCGTTTGTAGCGATCATGCCCTGCGTGAAATCGGTAAATTAATGCCGCCTCTCGGCGGTAAAGACGAGTACTTATTTCGTTCAGCTTTTTGTTAGCTTCGCCATTGAAAGTCGATGGCTTTACGCATTTTCGTAGGTCAAGCCGATCTGAGAATTGTTGAACGTATTCGCGCCATGCGTCCTTATGATGTTCTTTCGTGAATAGGCGACAGCATGCTTTCTTCAATCGCGCGGCAATTGAGGCGGAGTCTCCTGTATGGCGTTTCTTCAAAATGCGTGGTACGTAGCGGCGTTCAGCAAAGAGGTCACTGCCGACGTGCCGTTTTCCCGCACGTTGCTGGGTCGGCCGATCGTGCTTTATCGCGACGAAAACGGCGCGGCAGTCGCATTCGACGACCGCTGTCCCCATCGTTTCGCTCCGCTCTCGCATGGGCGAGTGATCGACGGCGCAATCGAATGTCCTTATCACGGGCTGCGCTTTGCATCGTCCGGCCAGTGTGTTTTCAATCCGCACGGCGACGGCAGGACGCCGTCCGCTGCGGTCGTGCGGCGCTATCCCACGCGCGAGCGCTATGGGGCGATTTGGTTTTGGCCTGGCGACCCCGAACGCGCCGATACGGTACCGCTACGAGAGTTCGATTTTTTAGACCCGCAGCGATATTTCACGAGCGAAGGCTATTTGCTCACACGTGCAAATTATCAGTTGAGCGCGGATAACCTACTCGATCTCAGTCATTTCCAGTACTTGCATCCGAATACGCTCGGCAGCGACACCCTGGCGCGCGGCACACTGCGATCGTCGGACGACGGCGACAAGGTCTGGGTATGTCGTCAAGCTAGTGCGGAACGGCTGCAGCCGTTCGTGGCGCAAGCATTCGGCGTGACGCCCGGCAAGCGGGCCGACCGTGAACTGGACGTGCGCTGGGAACCGCCCGGGTTGTTGACGATCATTGTTCGCGTGCGCGAAACGGACGCGCCGGTCGAGGCGACGCGCGTCGGGATATCGGCGCACTGGCTGACGCCCGAGACGGAATCGAGCACGCACTACTTTTTTGCTTTCGGTTTGCCGCACGAAATGGGCGAGGCCGGCCGCGCGCTGGTTCAAACATCGGTCGAGGGCTTGATGGCGCCCTTTCGCGACGAAGATCTTCCGATGCTGGAAGCGCAGCAGCGAGCGCTCGGTACTCGGGAGTTTTGGGCCATGCAGCCGGTGATGCTGTCGATCGATGCGGGCGCGGTTCGCGCGCGACGCATCATGGAGCGCCTGATTGCGACCGACGGCGCAGCGGCCGACGACGATCTAGGCGGCGTGTTGCGGCGTGCAGCGGGGCGCCCCGATATGGAGGTGGGCCCATGAGCGACGCCGTTGCAGCTGTGCATTCCTTCACATCGGCAATTCGTTGCCGGTGCGGCATGCCGATATCCACTACGAAAACCGCGAGACGGCGCAGGCATGCTACGTGAGCCGCGGCGTATCGGGAAGCGACGGCACCTTAGCTAGGTGCAGCTAGGGGGAGCGGTAAGCGATAAGCGACCCGCTGGTGTCGATCGCCTATCCGGGCGATGCCCGCGCCGATGCCGAACGCCTCGGCTCAACGCGTGGGGACCGGCGTCGTTACCGCCTCGCTCTCGCTAGTTGCAGTTTTGCCCGCGCGATAGAGCAAATACGTGGCCGTATAAGGCACGAGTAGCGATTGTCCTTCCTGCATGCAGGTGGCGACAGGCGGCACGCCCCCCGTGGTCATGACGCGCTGTATCGACGTGACCGTGGCGAAACGGCCGCGACCGGTTCCGGTGTCCGGGTTCGCTCGCGCGACCAGCCGTTCCCACGTCAACGCGCCCGCGGTCACGATTTCCTGGCCGGCCACCGAGCCGACGAATTGGCTGCCGTCGTAGGCGATGAAATAGTGTCCCGGTGCAACCGTCCCGACGCTGCGCCGGGCTTGGTCCACCAACGTCGCCTCCGTGCCCGTCGAAGTCCAAGTCAATGCCTTGCCGTCGCTACGGCAGTCGTACGTCGTTTCGCCTACCGCATCGAGGACATCTTGCAGAACTTCTTGCGGCGTTGCTTGCAGCGAGGCGGGCAGCGTTTCGTTGGACGGCGGAACCTGTCGTTGTGACGAGGGTGACAAGGGTGACGAAGGTGTCGAGATTGCCGAGGGCGCCGTCGCGCAACCGGCGAATGCGCTCGCCAGCAGGACGGCCGATATCGCTCGATGCGCAGGTCCGGCGAACGAGGCGGGGAGGCGTAGCTTCATTGTGGGTTGGGGCAGAAGTGGGGACATGTCACGGGAGATCGTGACACAGGCACCTATCCGTGTGAAGCCCGGCTTTCGCGCAACCGCGTTTGTCTTCGCGCGCGGCGCCGCATTTGCGCTCGAAGGCGCATACCGTTGACTCATTTCGTTTCTCCATGCACGGATGCGCGGGTTGCACCGCTCGCGGTTGCAATCGGCGTCATAGTAGATCATCCGTGGCCGAGCGCCCGCTGGACGATAGGTCGCCGACGAGACGAGATGAGACAAGATGTAATTGGACCAGAGACCGGGGCTCCTTAACTTCACCGAGGAAAATTTCATGTCATTCGGAGACTTTCTCAGCGGTGCGTTGAACGTCGTCGGCGATGTGACCGGTACCTCGCAGATCCTTGGCGGCGCCGAATCGTTGCTGGGCATCGGCGGGTCGGGCAGCGGCGCCGATTCGAGTTCGAGCGCACTGGACGGCGCGCTAAGCAGTGCGTTGTTATCGATGACGATGGGTATGTCGACGGCGATGGGTGGGGGCCAAAACGGCTTCGCTTCCGCACTCAAAAAGCAGAACGACGACAGCAATAACGATAGCGATAGCGACGACGACAGCGCCTAACCCGCAGCTGTCGATGCGCGGCGACGCCCAGGTGCTTTCTGTCAATGGGTTGTCATGCCTATCGATGTTTAGCCGACCTCGCGCGTTGTCGCGATGCTCCAGCAAGCCGAAAAGACAGTCCGTGTCTGTGCCCCCGACGGACTGCCGCGATTCATCGGGCGCCGGCAGGTTTATTTCATCAAGGAAAAGCCATGTCAACTAGCGCAACCTCGTATGTTCCGGCGACATTCACCCGGACCACGGAGATATTCGAGCAAGTGCCTGCCACGTCGCAGGGGAACGACGATTTCGCTCAATGGGAGAAGGAGTGGGAGGAGATCAATCCGCCCGTGAGTTCGACCGGGGGGACGAATTCGAGCACAGGTTCGACGGGGAGTTCGATGAGCAGCGGCTTGCTCAGCGCGTTGCTGCCGATCCTCTCGGCTTTGATCGCGTGGATGAGCCAGGCGATGTCATCGGACAGCTCCGGTTCGGGCGGTGGCGGAGATAGCGGCGGAGGATTCGAACCTGCGAGCTATACCAGCGGCGGCAACGGAAGTACGAGTGGCAAACCGGTGAGCGGCAGCAATCCGGCCGCCATTGCCGAAAGCTTGAAGGGTAGATCTGCCGATTCGATCGTGGCCAATCAGGACGTGCGGATGGACCACGGTATCTCGGATCACGAAGATTGCGCGAATTTCGCCTCGGCGTGCCTCGTGAAATCCGGGGAGATTCCGCAGTCGCAACATACGGACAGCGTCGCGACGCTTCGCGGCGAACTCCTAGGCCGGGACGGCTGGCACGAGGAGAGCAAAGGCCAGGTGAAACCAGGCGATATCTGCATCGTCGGCGGCGACCAGCACGTCGAAATCGTCGCCGGTATCAAGAATGGCCAAGTGGAATTGATCGGTTCGAACAATACGCTTCCGAGCGGAGCCCAAGCTGTCGGCACGGACTCTTACACCGGTAACCAAGGCAACGTCGACTTCCTGTCCGCATAACCGTTCGCCCGATCCGGCACGCAAGCCGATTGCGCGTGTTACCCGTATTACGCCTATTTCCAGGAGCGACGTAACGCTCGAACGCGCGTCGCGCGATAGCAGCGGCGTGGCTACCCACGCCCGTCGAATATCAAGAACTTAAAGAGGAGACGCGTATGGCGTCGCGAAAAGTTTCCGGACCGAACGTATCGGGCGCCACTCGATCGTTGATTGCCACCAACCGTTCAACGAACGATCCGGCGCTCGTCGCGCCGCTCGTTGCCCCCGCTGTGCCTAAACGACCGGGTTTGCTTAGCGGCCTGCGACGGCACAAGGGCACCGACGTCGCGGATTTTTCCAAGGATTTCGCGCATGCCGTCGATGTGCATTTCGAAGGCGCGGCCGGCTATGCGCCGGAGCCCTTTGGCGATGACGGGATATTGGCGCAAGAGGACTTGACGAGGCGAACGATCGCTTCTTGTTTCCCGGGATTCGACGAAACGAATCCCGCGCATGCGCGGCTCGCATCGACGCTGCTGAGCATGGAGGCGCCTACGGGCCAACGCTTTTCCAACGGCGTATTGGCGGCCTTTGTGCTCGCGCAGGCGACGGGCCAAGATCCCGAGCGTGCCGAGGCGGCCGTTCGTCATTGGCAACATCCCGAGCTTGCCGACGCTACGACGCAAGCCGATATCTTCGAAGCGCACTGCGCGTTGGTCCAAACGCCGCTGGGTTGGAAGGTGCTCGAACAGATGGGGCCTTCGCCGTGGGCGAAGCCGAACGATACCGATGCCCAGCGCCTGCGCACGACCACCGCATTGACGGCGGCGGGCCACCTGATTGCGCACGCTGCGCCGACCGAACGCCCGACCAACTTGGAAGAGGCGAGCACATTCGCGCAGCACGTGGTTCAACTCGGCACGCCCGAATCCGAGCGCAATGTGTTGGCGGCTCGGGCGCTGCTTGCCGTGCAGGCGGACGAGCCGACCGCCGAGCAACGGGAAGCCGCGTTGCTCTTTCGCAGCACGGGCGTCGCGGACAGCGGCACCTTGTCCAACGTGCGCAAGAAGGTGAGGGGAATACTCGGCCGCGGCGGCCAGCCGCCGCGGTGGATCACGCGGGCATTCAAGGGCGAGCCGTTCCCCGTCAACGACCAGCGCCTCATGGACGCGCTCGCGCAGCAGGCCATGAGCGCGATCTCGAAAGATGTGCAAGCTCGCTTGCCGACGGCCGGCCAAGCACCGGCCGCGCTAAACGCCGAGACGATCGCGAATGCGGCGTGCGTGGCCAAGCTTGCCGTCATGAGCGAGCGCATCGACCGCAAGGGATTTCGCGCGCCGATGAAGGTCGGCACGCTTGCCGCGAGCAAGATAGAAAAAGCGACGGCCAAGCTGCTGAATATCGATACGAAAACGCTGGAACGTCATCCGGCCTGGAAGGACATCGCATCCGATGCTTCTCTGCCGCTCGATGTCGAAACGCTTACGTCGCTCGCGCACGCGCGCGGTCTTGCGAACGATCCGGTCGTCGGCCATCAGATCAACGCGCTGACGCGGCTGAACGAGGGATGGGCGAGCCGAGCGGAAGGCTTCGGCAGCTTGTTGGGCGCAATGGAGCCCGGGTCCGAAATCGAGTTTTCGTCGAGCGGTGTGCGTGGCGTGAACGTGACGGGGTGGGCGAATTTCATTGCCGATGCCGCGAGCTACCTACCGTTGGTGCCGAGCGTGACGCCGTTGCCTACCGTCGCCCGCCTGCGTGGTCGAGAAAGCGCGGTGTCGCTGCGGGCAGACGAGGGACCGGATGGGGCTTACGTGGACATCACGGTTCGCACCGTCGATCGGCGCGTGCGCACCAACGTCATGGGTGTCGTCGCCCAATGGAATCTGTTTCCGAAGATCAACTTCGCTTATGCGGCGGCCGAAGGCGGGCGGCATGCGGAAGAGGCGCAAGGCGAAGTGGTGACCATTCGCGTCACGGGCGATAAGGGCGAGACGTTCGATGAAGTGAAAGCGCGAGCCGGCAAGACGGTCGACGCGCTCGCGCGAGGGTCGTGGGAGGGGTTGACCCAACAAGCGTGGCTCGATCCGCACGTCTCGGTTATTCCGGGCAGCACGGCCGATCGGTCGAAGGCGAGCTTTGCGCTCTTGACGGGCATCACGGGGGTCAACATCCCTCACCATCCGACCAACGGCTGGATCGGCATTGCTCCGCAGATCGGCGAATCGCGAGGCAACAAGGCGGCCCGTATCCGGGAGCGCGGAGGCGCGAGCGTCACCAGTTTGGAAGAGGACATCGTACGAAGCCGCGGTTTGTTCGGCCTGACACAGAATATGCCGGGGGGGCCGCTCGGGACGCATGCCAGCGTGCTAGGGCCCATTACGGCCAGCGGCGGGCTCGGTTCGTACTTCCAACCCTTGAAGAAGCGCCACAAAGGCGTGCTCCAACGCAATGTCACGTTGAGCATGGACGACAGCGGCAGGGTGTATCGGCAGGTCACGATGGATCCGGAAACCTACGAGAAATGGCGGACCCACCAGTCCGGCAGTCCCGTGCTGGCCCCGCCGCTCGCGCCCGATCTGGCGTTGCCGCCCGAGGTCTTGTTTACGCGAGGCGGTCGCAGCGTCGAGGTGCGGCAGTATGCGAAGCCGGAAGAGCAAAGAAAGATGAACGATCTGGTCGATCTCGCCAAAACGATCTCGGCGGGCGGCGGCGATCCGGGCCTGGTCGGCGCATCGATGCGGGAAGCCGTCGCCGACGAGGCGTTCTGGGGCGACTACCAGATCTCGGAACAACGGACCGTGCAAGCGCAAAGAACCGGCGGCCCGGCGGCCTACGTCTATTTCTTGCAGGCGATGCGCGGCTTGAAGATGCGCTCGAGCGAACCCGTCAGCGCCCCCGTGCGGCCGAATCGCCTGAACGGAACGACACCGGCGGAACAGCTCACGCCGCCGGAACAGCGCGCACGCTTACTCAAGCGGAACGAGCCCACGCGGTTCGCTCAACCGGTGCCGGGCTTCAAAATGTCCCCGATGCAGGAGCAGCTTCGCACCTTATTCAGCCGCTACCCCAAAGCGTGGCAAGTCGAACCGGCGCTCGTGCCGACGCACGCGGATACGTACGGCGATCTTTTCAAATTGGTGCAGCTTCGCACCGACATTCATCCCGAGGACAGTGCGATCGGTCAACGTCTCCGGGCTTTCTTCGGCAGCGACGACAGCATCGCATTCATCACGTGCGTGCCGAAGCGCGATCCCGCCGCGATCATGAGGGACTTCGACAAGCTCAAGGCCGACTATTGGTTCGAGAAGACCGGGCAGCTCGGCGGAGAGCACGTCAAGATCGACGAATTGGATCTGAGTTCGCTCCGAATGTGGTCCGAGTTCGATCCGACGGACTTTTTGAAAGCGAACTTCACGAGACAGATTCCGCCGGGCGAAGCCTGGAAGTACGAACCGTATCCGGCCGTGCCGTTGGGCGCGCACATCGAGCGGATGCGTGAGGAGAACGTCACGGATATGAGGTCGCCGCCGCTGGGCGCATCCACGCGGCCCTTACCCTACCAGCCGCAGCCGGTGCCGTCCCGCCGCTTCTGGTTCGCTCGCTATGGATGGGACAGCATTCCGACCGTCAAGGGCCTTTTGGCTGCGCGCCGATTCGACCGCGCTCGCATTTGCCTCGACAACGATGCCTTCGAGATCGAGGAGACCGGGGAAGTGCACAACGGCAATGAATCGCAATACAGCGGGCGCGTGCAGCCCATGTCGTTTACGCTGAATGCCGGCGATTATGCGACGGCGCTCGGCGACGACAGCCAACTCGTGAGATACCTGCCGGCGATGATGATCGAATATCGAAATCGTCAACGAGGCGTCGGCGACATCACGGCGGGACAGATATTCAACGGCGTGGCGATGACGCCGGACGGCGGCATCGTACTCAGGAACAGAGACTATGCGGACGGCGCACGGCCGGAGGGCTATGTCGAGGATGTGAGAGCGGCACGCAAAGCGCTGCAGGCCGGTATCGATCCCGAGTTCGTGTACGCGCATTACCGCCAAAGCGCGGCGAGCGGCATCGATATGAGCGTCGCGCACAACAATCCCGACGATGGTCGTCCGGAATTGCCGTTCATGGGCTCGCTGCAGGAAAACGCGCACCTCGTTCAAGCGGAAAAGGTCATCATCCGTGCATTGAAAGCCGCCGGACATGAGGACATGGCCGAGCAGGTTCAGCGCGTGCACGACCTGCGGATCAAGACGCTGCGGGACGCGTTTATCAAGACGATGCCGGACGGTCAGACCAATGTGGGCGCCTATCTTCGCCTGCGCGAAGACGAGCTGCATCCGCTCGATACGGCGGAAATCGCCAATGCGCTGTGGGCGGGCATCGCCACGAACGACGAAACGCCGGAAGCCGTCGAGGCGATTACGGGCATGCTGGCGCGTCTGACGACGCCGGGCGGTCTCGGGTCGACCGCCGCTGACCTGAGCCCGGAGCAATGGGACACGCGCAAGCGGATATGGGCCATGCATAACCTGAAGGCTGTCGAAGGCTTGGAGCGCATCGGCAAGCACGACGAGGCGAAGGCGCTTGCCGTCGCGTTCACGGAAGGAGCTTGGGCAACCTATGTGCTGACGGGGCATACGTTCGAGAAGAACGGCTACGACGGCACGCCGGGCGGTGGCGGCGAGTACAAGGTCGAAGCCGACATGACGATGACGAACGAGGCGCTCGCCTACTTCGCATCGCGCTATCCGGAGTGTCAGGCGATCCTCGATCGTCCGATGCAAGCGGAATCGACGCTGCGGCACTTGCGCGAATACCAGGCAAAGACGCATGCCTATCAAGACGCGCATGGCCTGGCTCGGACCGGTGACGAACCGTTGAGCCTCGCGATCGAACAGCTCGATTCGATGGCGCAGCAGCAGCGCCAGATGACCGAGCGTATGCGGTCGGCTTTCCGGCAGCCCGGCGAGCAGCAGGTGTAGGCGTATCGGCAAGCGTTTGCCGATGCCGGCCGCCATCGATTCGCGGAGGCGTCGCGTGCTTCGCGGCTGCCGTATTCACACCGGCCGTCGGCGGGCATGATCTCTCTCTGACAAGAGAACCGTGGTATCCATTCATGCCATTTGTCATTCCAAGTCCCGACGAAAGCCATCCAGTTCCAGGGTTTTCGTCGGTTACTTTCCTAAAGAACGCCATTACGCGCCCGAACATCCACGTGGGCGATTTCACCTACTACGCCGACCGCAACGGCGCGGAGGCCTTCGAGCGGAACGTGCTGTACCACTTCGAAGCAATCGGCGACAAGTTGATCATCGGTCGGTTCTGCTCGATCGCGGCCGGCGTGCGATTTTTGATGAACGGCGCCAATCACCGATGTAGGCCCGCAATGAGTTCTGCTTTGCATGATGGCGAGGCCAAATCGTGATATCCACCCACCCGGACGTAACCGTCGAGAGCGTCATCCCGTCGATCCTAGGCATCGGGACCGACGATCCCTATCCGATCTACGACCAGCTACGCGCGACGTGCCCCGTCTATCGCGATGCTAGCGGCGTCTGGTTGATTTCGTCGCATGAACTCATCGTCAGGATCCTGCAGAATTCCGATCAAGCCTTCCATACGCAGGTCACTTCGCAGCAGCCGTCGTGTCTGAAACAGATGATCTTGATGCAAAGCGATGCAGCGCATGAGCGGCTTCGTAAGTTATTGATGCCGCTTTTTAGTGCCGACGCGCTAAGCACGCTTGAAACGTTCGTCAAGCAAGACATCGCGAAGCTGCTTGAACCGCTCGAGCGTTTGCCCAAATTCAACTTGGTCGACATCGCGCAGGCATTACCGATTCGCACCGTCTGCCGGATGCTCGGGATGGCGCCGGACGATGCATCGGTTTGGTTTCGCGCGGCCGTACCGGCGATGGACCTCATGGGTGCGATTTTCCTGACTGACGCCGAACGCGCGCAGTTGGAGCAGGGTACCCAGCACTTCGTCGAGAGGCTGGAAGCCTACATCGACGGTATCGATCCCGAGGCCGTGCCGGATCATCCGCTCAGCCGGTTTCTTCGGCTTGAAGAACAAGGGGAGATGAGCCGATCGGAAATCGTGGGCAACTGTCTTTTTCTATTCGTCACGGGGGTGATGACGACGACCGTGTCGATCGGCAACGTCATCGCACTTGCCCTGAAAGACCGAAACATTTGGCAAGGCTGGCGTACCGATCGGGGCTCGATTCGCCCCACGATACGCGAACTGATGCGCTACGACACCGCGGCGCACGCCATTATCCGACATGCCTCGCGCGATATCGAATTGGGCGGCCAGCGGATTTTACGGGGCGACCGGATCTTGCTGCTGCTAGGGGCCGCCAACCGCGATCCTCGCGAGTTCGGTCGTGCGGACGAGATCGATTCGAATCGAAAAGCCGGGCGCCCCTTGACGTTCGGGCTCGGCGCGCATGCGTGTATCGGCCGCATGTTATCGATCATGCAGATCGAAGCGCTGGTTAATGCGCTCGTCGATGGTCTGCCCGACCTCGAGATCGACGAGACCCATAGCAAGCGATACCAAAGCGGCCGGTTGCATGGATATCGGGCGCTTTGGTTGAACAACACGTCAATCGTTGGAAGCTGAGCTAGAGAATATTTCTACGAACCCACCCGGAGCAAGTCCGATGGTCAGAGTGTCATCCGCGAGTCCGGCGCCTTCCGGCGACGACGGCAGCCACGACAGCAAACGCGACGCAACGAAACGCAGTAGATCGACATCGGGCCAACCGTCGCGCGGTCCAACGGTGGAGGGGCTTGCGCCGCAAAAGAAGCGGCTGGCAAGCGGCCGGCGCCGCGATCAGGCTGTCCCCGATGAGCGCGTCATCGCCTACGCCGCGCAAGTGCTGGACGCCGCCGACGCAGCGCAAGTGAAAGTCAGTCCGGACGCGCTCAAGCGCCATCTTGGTTTGGCGCGGCCATCGAGTGCGCGCAGGGCGATAGAGGCCACTCGAAAGGCAATGCCTGGCGTAAAAACGGAAGGGCAGCGTATTGCCGAGATCGAGGCGCATCTTCAACTGCGCGCGAGCGCAACCGAGGCCGAAGCGCATCGGAGCGCCCTCATGCAGACATGGTTCGACGGTCTGTCCGATGCGCAGCGCAACGCGATCGAGGTGGCGCCCGCAGCCGAGGGCGGGCCAAGGTGGTTGCAGCCGTTGACGCTGCGCGTGCGCGGCGAACCGTCGCTCGAATTCGATGCCGAGCATGGGGTCGAATGGCCGCCTCGCGTGACGGCGCAATTGCCGCAGGACGTACAGGCCATGCTCGCTGCGCGGCACGAGATGCTGAATGCGTTGAATATCGAAAGCGGCCCCGAAGCTGCCGCGTTCATCGACGAACACTTCGAGCAGCAGGCTTTCGACATCGATCGATCGGCGCCCCAGGAAATCGAACGGCTTATCGCACTGCACCCGGCGCTCGGCGCTACGTTGCGAACGCTTCAACAAGAAGGCGTCCAACTGAAGCTCGTTCGACTTAAGAAAACGCCGGATGCGGTACTGGACGCGATGCGGCACATCGCACACGGTTCGCAGCACAATTTCATATCGAGCTGGTTCCGTGACTTCGTCGACGGCGGCATCGAGCCGATCGTGACTGACGCCGACATCGCCAAAATTCAACAGGACCACGCCAGGAGCAAGCGCGCGGCACTGGCGAAGTTCGACAATGACCCGTTTCGCCGCGCACTGGCTATTCGTCAACACGATGACGCACTCGAGGGCGCGCTCGACCTGCAGCGGTCGATCGATCTGATCAAGGATTTTTCGAAGAGTGCGATGTATGTGGCGGCCGTATCGCCAAACGGCGGACACGAGGCTCGGCTGGATCAGGTCAATGAGGTGTTGAACGCCCAGTTCGGCCGCGAGTATGTGCGCCGCAGAATGTCGTTCGACGATGCCAATCGAACATCGGAAGGCGCCAGGGCAATCATTACCTCGCTCGCGGTGTTGGCACCGGTCGTCGAACTTCTCGAGAAGGCGGCGCATCTCGGGCCGCTAGCGAAAGCGATTGCGGCTGCCGGCGACGACGCGGCCGCGGAAAGCGCCGAAATATCGGCGTTGAAAGAAGCGGGGGTGACTAAGCAAGAGCTTTTGCAGCGTGTGGCCATTGCCGGACCGGCCGCGGCAATCGCGCTGGGAATGGCCGGCTCGATCGATGAAGTGGTGCGAGAACTTGGCGATCATATGGGCGGCGCGATGTATTCCACGAGCGCAGTGTTCTTGTCGTTCGTCACATCCGTGCTCTCGATCCAGTATTTCGCCAAGAACTATAAGCGTCTCGAACGCGAAAAGAAGCTCCCGCCGGATCTTGTTCTCGACCCCCAGACGCGTGCATTGCTCGATACGGTCGACAAGACAAAGCTATCTAAGCGCGATCTACTGAAAATCGTCGACCAATCGTTGGAAAGTAGCGGGGCGAGCGAGGCCGAGCGTACGGCGGTGCAAGCCCGGCTGTCGCGCTTCAACGAACGAAAGTTGTTGCGCGCGCTGCGCAAGCACGGTGGGCTCTCGCCGCGTCAGCGTCCGCTCGCGGCGGGCGTGAAAGAAGCCGTTGGGGTCAACCCCGCTCGGCTTGGGCTGATGGCGGGAACATTGTCGTCGCCGCTCGTCGGGTTTGCCTTGGGGCCCTGGTTTCTGCATCAACCCGTGCTCTATGCGATCGCCGGTTCTTTCGAAACAATGGTTGGGGCGATGTCGATCTGGGCATACGGCCGCTCGTTCGAGTCGCGCTGGCGGCGATTCGTTAGACGGCGCGAGCCGGTGGAGCTGCCTCATCGCACCGAAGACGAAAGCGATGCCGTGGGCAAGATCGATCGTGATCGTTGATCGTTGATCGCCGTTGCACGCATGGTGCGATGGGCTGCGCCCGCTCGGGCGCAGCAACCTCCGTCGAGAAGGCCGACACACTCACACCACTTGCATCTTGCCCGCGAGATAGGCGAGTTGGCTGCGATTGCGCGCGCCGAATTTTTCGCGCAACTGGCGCAGATGGTAATCGACGTTGTGTACCGTCGTGTTCAGCCGCGCGGCGATGGCTTTGTCAGGCATGCCGACCACCACGGCGCCCAAGATCCGTTGCTGAAGCTGCGACAGATCATTCGCGTTGTCTTGGCGGCAGATCGCCTGGACGTGAGCGGCGCAGCGCTGGTGCAGCGAGAGACCCAAACCGAGCGCCTGCGCGATGACGCTGTCGGTGATCCATTCGCAATGCGCGGGCGGCCCGGCGAACAGGATCAGCGCGCGCAACGAAGTGCGCGCGATCGGCAGGCTGAAAGCGAGCCCGCTCGCGAGCCCGTTTTCGCGCATGCCGTCGAAGAAGCGTCGCAGAGGCGGATCGATGCCGTCCTTGCGCGAAGCGTTCACGAGCGAGCGCATGTCCCACACGTGCGGCCGGCTCGATTCGAACGCGCGTCGCATGTGCGGATCGCGTAGCAGATAACCGCCTTCGAGCAACTGCGGCAGCAAGTCCGTCGGCAGATAGTTGCGCAGCAGGTAGGCGTATTCAGGCTGCCGATGCGCATCGAGCTTCAACGCGGCATAACCCAGGCCGGAAAAACCCATGATGTTGAGAATGCCGCGAATCATGCGGACGCGTTCCTCCGTCGAGCGGGCTGCACCGAGTTCGGCGGCGATGAAGGTGGCGTCGGCCGTCTCGTCGGTGTGTACAAGCGGCGCCACATCCAGTTCGTCGATATAGCGGATCTCGCACGATGCGCGCGATTTGAAGTTGGGCGTAGGACGGGAGGGAAGGGCCGATGCGCTTTGCAAATCTTCGCGTTCTTCGACCACGTCGAGGTCAGACATGGGGTGTCCTTTCTTTCGTTGTTTTAGGAAGACGTCCACGGCGCCGTATTGCTTGCGAGGGGCGAGGGGAGACGGCGGGCCGAGGGGTTGCACCTGCGGGTAGCACCTACCGTATCTGAGAGGATTCTATTGACGGCATGGTATCCGTGCCGCTTGGCATTCCGTAGTTCCTTGCATCGAGCCACTACGAAGTTCTGAGGAATTTACGAAACGGCCGGTGGCGCATCCGACCTGCGTCGCGATCTTCGGAGAACAAAAAGTTCCAGTTCATCGGTGCGCAATTGCGTGTAAGATCCTGTATGGATATACAGTATTCATGGTCGTCGATAACCCGTCACCCCTACCCGTTCCCCATGCTTGCCGCTTCCGTTCGTGCCGAAGAGATCCATCCGTCGCTGTGGCGCGCCTCGCAACTGGCGCGCGGTCGCGCACGTGTATTGGAAACGGGGTATCCGGCGCTGTCGGCCGAATTGCCCGGCGGCGGTTGGCCGCTCGGCGCGCTAGTCGATTTGCTCGTCCAGCAAGCGGGAATCGGTGAAATGCGGCTATTGCAGCCGGCTTTGAGCGCGTTGGGCGAGCGGCCGGTCGCACTGCTGCAGCCGCAGCAAGTGCCCAATGGCTTGGGGTTCGGGTACATCGGGCTGTCGCTCGATCGCCTCCTGCATATCAAGGCGCCGAAGACCGGCGATGCACTGTGGTCCGCCGAGCAAATTCTGCGAGCCGGCAGTTGCGGGGCATTGATTTTTTGGACTTCATATGCGCAGCCGTCATCGTTGCGCCGCCTGCATCTGGCGGCACAGTCTAGCGATACGCTGTTCGTGATGGTACGGCCTTTAACGGTGGCGCAGGAGGCATCGCCGGCGCTGTTGCGGTTGGCGCTGCGGCCGTCTAGCAGCGGGTTGGTGGTCGATATCGTGAAGCGACGAGGGCCGTCGCGCACGGAGCCTTTGTCGATCCCTCTTCAACCTACACCTGTTTTGCTGTCTCGCCATGCGCGTCTTTCTCGCCGTCCATTTGCCGAAACTGCCGCTCGAAGTCTTCCGGCCGAAGTGGCTGCCTGAGCCGGCAGCCGGCAGCGTCGCGTTCGAGAAGGACAAAGTGGTCATCGCCGATGCGGCGGCGCGGGCGGCCGGCATTCGGCTCGGTATGAAGCGCGGCGGCGTGCTCACGCTGTCGGCCGATGTCCTCATGGTCGAGCGCGATATGGTGCGCGAGGCCGCGGCGCAGCGCGAAGTCGGTGTGGCGTTGATGCGGTTCTCGCCCGACGTGGCGCTTGGAGAGGACGCGACGGTCATCGTCGAAATTGGTGCGAGCCTGAGGCTGTTCGGCGGCGTGCGAGCGGTGTGCCGGCAGGCGCGCGCGATTCTGGACACGCTCGGCTTCACGGCACGCATCGGCGTCGCGCCAACAGGGCAGGGAGCATGGCTGCTCGCCCGCTACGGCAACCGGCGCGTGCTGCGGCTCGCTACGCTCGAGCGGGTGTTGTCGCCGTTGCCGATGCACTCGGTGCCGGAAGCGCGGCCGTTCATCGATTGGTTTGCCGGCCTAGGCTGCGCGAAGATCGCCGACATTCGCCGATTGCCGCGTGCAGGGCTGCAGCGCCGCTGCGGCGAGCATGTGCTCGATTCGCTCGATCGCGCATTCGGAACGGCGCCCGAACTCTTCGATTGGCTCACGCTGCCGCCTACGTTTTCCGCGCGTATCGAATTGCCCGATCGCATCGAACATGCGGACGGCGCACTGCACGCCGCGCATCGGCTGATCGTCCAACTGTGCGGTTGGCTTTGCGCCAAGCAATTGGCGGTGACGGCTGTCACGCTTTCGCTCGAGCACGAACGGGGCAGGCAAGCGGTCGCGCCTACCTTGCTTGAAATCGCGCTTGCCGAGCCCGCTTGGCAAGAAGCACATTTGCTGCGCTTGCTGAAGGAGCGG
The DNA here is from genome assembly GCA_963838695.1 of uncultured beta proteobacterium. Lineage (GTDB taxonomy): Bacteria > Pseudomonadota > Gammaproteobacteria > Burkholderiales > Burkholderiaceae > Trinickia. Next base: position 244,767 of record CAWIRZ010000023.1, read on the forward strand.
CTGCATCGCCTCGAATTGGCAGCGCCGATGATCGCGGCGCGGCTCGATGCATCGAAGGTGGAAGCGGCCGAGCCGCCGGCCGAACAACTTTTTCCGGAGCCTGGCGGTTCGGCGCAAAGCCATGCGCGTCTGCTCGAGTTGCTGGTGGCGCGGCTCGGCGAAGACAACGTGTTGCGTCCCGCGCCGACGGCCGATTACCGGCCCGAGGTCGCCAATCGATGGATGCCGCTCGGCGGGCCATATCCCAAGACAAAAATTTCGTCGTCGCAAGGCTCGCCTCGTAGCTTGCCGCAGGGCTCGGTGCAGGGCTCGCTGCCTGAAGGGCTACCGCGGCCGACATGGATGCTCGCTACGCCCGTGCGCTTGCTGATGCGCGCGCACCGTCCGTTTTACGGATCGCCGCTGCGCCTGGTGTCGCCGGCCGAGCGCATCGAGGCGGGCTGGTTCGACGGCGAACTCGTCGCCCGCGATTACTTCGTCGCCGAGGCCGACGATAAAAGCTATTACTGGATCTACCGCGAACGCGTGAGCAGTCGCGATGCGGACGAAGGGCCGCGCTGGTTCCTTCACGGCTTATTCGGATGATGCGATGGTTCCCGGTGTCAGTGGGCTGCCGGCGTACGCCGAGCTTTTTTGCTTCTCCAACTTTACGTTCCTGCGCGGTGCGTCGCACGCGCAAGAACTCGTCGCGCGTGCGGCGCAGCTCGGCTATTCGGGTCTTGCGATCACCGACGAATGCTCGCTCGCAGGCGTCGTGCGTGCCCATGATGCGGCCAAGGAAGCCGGGTTGCCGCTCGTCATCGGCTCGTATTTCCGCTTATGCCATGCGGACGGTTCGCCGTCGTTCGGGCTGATCCTGCTCGCGCAAAATCGCGAGGGGTACGGCAATCTATCGGAGATCGTCACGCTCGCGCGCACGCGTTCGCCGAAGGGCGAGTATCGGCTGACGGCGCACGATCTCTCGCGTCCTGAGCCCCATTACGCGCATTTGCGCGGTATGCCCCATTGTCTGGCGATTCTCGTGCCCGATTTTCCGGCCAAGGAAGAAGCACTTGCCGCGCAACTCGAATGGCTCGACGAAACTTTTCCGGGCCGCGCTTGGGTGGGGCTCGTGCTGCATCAGCGAGCGCTGGACGACATTCACCGCGGCGCGCTCGAATATGTCGCGCGCCGCCAGGGCGTACCGGTTGTGGCACTCGGTCAGGTGCACATGCACGTGCGCTCGCGCAAGCCGTTGCAAGACACGATGACGGCCATTCGCGTCGGCAAGAGCGTGCACGAGTGCGGCTACGAACTCGCCCCCAACGCCGAACAGCATTTGCGCTCGCGCTTGCGTCTCGTCAATCTCTATCCGGACGAAGCATTGCGCGAGACGATCGACATCGTGTCCCGGTGCACCTTCTCGCTCGACGAACTGCGCTACGAGTATCCCGACGAACTCGTGCCCGAGGGAACCACGCCTACCGCTTATTTGCGGCAAGAGACATACGCGGGCGCGCTGCGACGCTTTCCAGCCGGTATCCCGCATGGTGTGCAGCAACAACTCGAGCATGAGCTCGCGTTGATTGCGGAGCTGCGTTACGAGCCGTATTTTCTGACGGTCTACGATATCGTGCGCTATGCGCGCAGCCAAAACATCCTGTGCCAAGGCCGCGGTTCGGCCGCCAATTCGGCAGTGTGCTATTGCCTCGGCATTACCGAGGTGGATCCCGCGCGCGGCAATATGCTCTTCGAGCGTTTCATCAGCAAGGAGCGGGGCGAGCCGCCCGACATCGACGTCGATTTCGAACATCAGCGGCGCGAGCTCGTCGTGCAGTACATCTACCGCAAGTACGGACGACATCGCGCGGCCATTGCAGCGGCCGTCTCCACTTACCGTCCGCGCGGCGCCCTGCGTGAAACGGGCAAGGCGCTCGGGGTCGATCCGCAGATCGTCGACGCCGTCGCGAAGTCGCATCACTGGTTCGACACGAGCCACGATTTGCTCGCGCGTTTCGAAGAGTCGGGGCTCGATCCGAACCAGCCGTTGATTCAAACCTGGGCACGGCTGGCGGCGCAACTGCTCAATTTTCCGCGCCATCTGTCGCAGCATTCGGGCGGCTTCGTCATCAGTCGCGGCAAGCTGACGCGGCTTGTACCGGTGGAGAATGCGGCGATGCCCGATCGCTCCGTCATTCAATGGGATAAGGACGATCTCGAATCGTTAGGATTGCTTAAGATCGACGTCTTGGCGCTTGGCATGCTGTCGGCGATACGACGTGCGCTCGAACTCGTTTCCGAACGGCGCGGCGAACGCTTCGATATGCAGGACATCCCGCCCGAGGAAAGCAAGACGTACGAGATGATTTCGCGCGCGGATACGATCGGCGTGTTCCAAATCGAATCGCGCGCGCAAATGAGCATGCTGCCGCGTTTGCGGCCGCGCACCTTCTATGACCTCGTGATCGAAGTGGCGATCGTGCGTCCCGGGCCGATCCAAGGCGGCGCCGTGCATCCCTATTTACGCCGGCGTCAGGGGCTCGAACCCGTGACCTACCCGAGCCGGGCGTTGGAGACCGCATTGGGGCGCACGCTCGGCGTGCCGATTTTTCAGGAGCAGGTGATGCAGGTCGCGATTCTCGCAGCCGGCTTTACTGCGGGCGAGGCCGATCAATTGCGGCGGGCGATGGCGGCATGGAAACGCAAGGGGGATTTGCAGCGGTACTACGATCGCATCGTGAACGGGATGCTCGAGCGGGGATACGAGCGTAGTTTTGCCGATTCCATCTTCGAGCAGATCAAAGGCTTCGGCGAATACGGGTTCCCCGAGAGCCATGCGGCGAGTTTCGCGCTGCTTGTCTATGCGAGCAGTTGGCTCAAGTGTCACGAGCCCGAGGCGTTTCTGGCAGCGATGCTCAATAGCCAGCCGATGGGTTTTTATTCGCCGTCCCAACTGGTGCAGGACGCGCGACGGCATGGCGTGAAGGTGCGGCCTGCCGATGTCACGATTAGCGGATGGGACGCCGTGCTCGAGCCGATCGAAGGCGCGGCGCGCCCGGCCGTGCGTCTAGGGCTATCGCTCTTGCGCGGCATGAAGGAAGAGGTGGCCGAGCGTATCGAAAACGCGCGGGCCGTGTGCGCGTTCGAGAGCGTGCACGATCTCGCGCGCCGCGCGCAGCTCGATCGGCATGACTTGCACGTGTTGGCCGATGCGAACGCGCTGTCCTCGCTCGTCGGCAATCGGCGTGAAGCACTGTGGCACTCGGTGGCCGCCGTGCCCGAGCGCGACATGTTGGCCGTGGCGACGGGCGCGGACGATACTCCCGTGCTCGGCGCGCCGACGGAAGGACAGAACATCGTGGCCGATTACCGTTCGGCGGGGTTGACGCTCGGGCGCCATCCGCTTGCGTTATTGCGCGCGCAGTTGCTGGAAAAGCGGTTGATGCCGGCATCGAAGCTGCTCAGCTATCGGAACGGCCAACCGGCGCGAGGCTGCGGCATCGTCACGGTTCGGCAGCGGCCGGGTACGGCCAAGGGTGTGATATTCATGACGCTCGAGGATGAAACGGGCAACGTCAACGTCATCATCTGGCCGAGCCTGCTCGAAAAACAGCGCCAGGAAGTGCTCGGTGCGTCGCTGCTGGCCGTCTACGGCGTGTGGCAGTGTCAGGGAGAAGTGCGACATCTCGTGGCCAAGCGGCTCGTGGATTTGTCGCATCTTCTCGGCGGCCTGCAATCGGAGAGCCGCAACTTCTGCTGAGCCTGCGGGTATCCAGGCGCCCACTCTAACCGGCGCAAAGGCGCTCGCTGGCGCTATTGCAGCAGTGCCAGCGCCGGCGGCGTCTCGAACGCGCGGTGCGTTGGGCGGTGCGCTGTCGGCGCACTGAGCCAGTGGACGCGCACTCGGAGGGCTCGGACGAGCACCGGCCCGAGCCCTCCGCTGCGCCGATGACGGCAACGGTATGTATCACCGGCTGCCCACGCGATCAGGCATCGACGATCGTGCGGCTGCTTTGCACGGTGTAGCCGGCCTCGGCGATCGCGGCGCCCAGCCGATCGGCCTTTTCCTGCGATTGCACGCGCACGCGCGCCGCGTCCAGATCCACATCGACTTGCGCGCTGGCGTCCAGCGAACGGATCGCTTTGGTGACGGCGCCTACACAATGCTGACAGCTCATGCCTTCGACTTGGAATTCGATCATTGCAAGGGTTCCTCTTGAGAGACGGGTTGAGAAACGCTCGGCTGCGCGGAAACAACGAGCGCCGAACGAGCGCTGATTCCTGATTCGATCCTGGAAAGCGTATACCTTCCTGTAGTGGGAAGGTATACGCTTTCAGTCGTTAACCGGGAGTCGTCATGAATATCGGGGAAGCCGCCCGCGCGTCGGGTGTGACAGCCAAAATGATTCGCTACTACGAAAGCGTCGACCTGCTGGCCCCAAAGGCGCGCACGGACGCCGGCTACCGCGTATATGGGCGCGAGGAAGTCCATTCGCTGCGCTTCATTCGTCAGGCGCGGCATCTGGGCTTCTCGATCGACGACATCCGCAAGCTTCTGGCGCTGTGGCAGGACCGCTCGCGCGCCAGTGCCGAAGTGAAGGCGATCGCGCTTCACCATGTGGCCGATCTCGAGCGTCGAATCGCCGAACTGTCGGAAATGCGCGACACGCTGACTCATCTAGCCGACCATTGCCACGGCGATACGCGCCCCGATTGCCCGATTTTGGAGGGGCTGGCTAGCACCGACGAAAGCGATGAACCCGGGCAGAGCCATTACCGGCAAGGCTGAGCCGACCTCGTTCGATTCTCGCACTATCGTAGTGCATTCACGCCGATATCGTGGCGGATGTGCACCATTCCAAACCGGAATGCACATCATTCGAGCATTTCACTCGCATTCTTGGCCAACCTCTCTATAATCCGGGTTAACCCTTTTACGGGAAATCCCTGATCTGCGATCCGCTGGGGACGAGACCCGACCCTTGGAGAACATCATGTTTGCCTACATCCTCGAAAAGCTCAGCAACTGGTTCGAATCGGCCGAACGTAGCCGCCGCGAAGCGTATCTCGCCTCGTCGTCGGACATCGTCGACCTCGAGCGCCGCCTGCGCTCGCTCGAAGCAAACGGCTACTCGATCTAAGCCGAGAGCGAAGCCCGGCGCCTGAGCGCGCCCGCGCATCCACGCGCGACGTACGATGTAGTTAGTGACTGTTGCAAGCCTCGCTCGTTTGGCGAGGCTTTGTCATATCTGGCCGCCCGAATTCGCGGGAAGGCATCTGAGCCGAGCGAAAGGTCGAGCGTCGCCGAATGTGGATCGAGCAGTCCGGGATGCCGGTGGGTTGGGGCGCTGCGACTAGCGCGAACGTCGCTATCGCGCTAAGGTGTGATCGTTCAGCTGCGCCGACGCACATTTTTACGGACATCCCATGAGTTCTTCTGCCTTGCCTCGCTGGCGCACCGCCGTATGCACGGTGGCCGGTTTCGCTCTCATGGGCATCGCGTTCAACGCGGCGGCCGACGGGCAGCCGTTGGTGCTCGATACGCAAACGGGCATTCACGACGGTCAAAGCGGCATCGTGCTGCAAAACGCGCCGTTGTCGAGCGCGCCAATGGTGCCGGCTCGACAACTGCCGACGCTCCAACAGTTGGATTCCGCGAGCGGGCAGCCGCCGATCGTCGTCTCGCCGTATATTGCTTTGCCCGGTGCCGGTGGGACCGCTCCCGCGACAGGGACGGGTTACCGGATGCGGCCAGGGAGCCGGCAGTAGGGCCTTCTTTTGCGGGCCGCTGGCGGCGCGGCCTAGCGCTACCCCTCGGCGCTTGTCCGGCTCTAGCTCTAGTATATTAAGCCCTAGCTCCCTCACACCCCCAAAAGCTTGAATACGGATACGGCCTGCGTCAACTGCGTTGCCTGTTCATCGAGCGAGTGCGCCGCAGCCGCCGCTTCTTCGACGAGCGAGGCATTCTGCTGGGTCACGTTGTCCATCTGCGAGACGGCCTGATGGACCTGTTCGATGCCTTGGCTTTGTTCTTCAGATGCCGCCGCAATCTCGCCGACGATGTCCGACACTTGCTTGATCGCCTGCTTGACATCGCCCATCGTCGAGCCGACCTGAGTTGCTTGCTGAGCGCTACCGTGAATCATCGACACGGACGAGGCGATCAATTCGTTGATTTCCTTCGCCGCAGCCGCGGAGCGTTGCGCGAGAGAGCGCACTTCGCTCGCGACGACCGCAAAGCCGCGGCCCTGCTCGCCCGCGCGCGCTGCCTCGACGGCTGCGTTCAGTGCGAGGATGTTCGTCTGAAATGCAATGCCTTCGATGGTACTCGTGATCTGGGAGATCTTATCCGAGCTCGAACTGACCTCGCCGATCGAACGGACCATGCCCTGCACCGCCTCGTTGCCGGCGTCCGCCATATCCGACGCGCGCGTGGCCAACGCATTGGCCTGGCGAGCGTTATCGCTGTTTTGTTTCACCGTTTGCGTCAACTGCGTCATGCTCGCGGCTGTTTGCTCGAGAGAGGCAGCTTGTTGTTCGGTCCGCGCCGAGAGTTCTGTATTACCGCTCGCGATCTGCTTCGAGCCAACGCCGACCGTCTCTGCCGATCGCCGCACTGCCTGCATCGCTTCGCCCACGCGCGTCATCAACGCATTGAACGCTGCAGCCGCCGCACCGATCTCGTCGTTGGCCAGGGTCGGAGCGCGCTCAGTGAGGTCGAGGGACACGCTGGCTCGTTCGAGCGCGGTCTTAATGCGGTCCAGTGCGCCAAGAATCGAGCGAGCGAGCGCGGCAATCCACCCGACGACGAGCACGAGGATGAAGACGAGCACCGCAGTGACGATCAGGTCGGCTTCGTCTCTTGCTTGCTGTGCTTTCTCCCCGCTTTGCTGCGCTTGGATGCGCCCGTCTTCGGTGGCGCGGTCGAGCAACGCCTCCAGCGGTTTGAAGCTCGTGCGATATAGCGCCACCATTTGGTCGTTAGCCGCTTTGCCGTCGCTCTTTGCCACGTCGAAGATATCTTTCGACTTGCTGTCGTAGCTGTTCCATTTGTCAAGGATCTCGGCCAACTGAGCCTGCGTCGCGGAATCTGTAATCAGCGGCTTGACCCGCTCGGCCCACTTCGCGATGTCTTGCTCCGACTTCGCGAAGACCTGCTTCGTATCGTCGGTAGTCGGATCCATTTCGATCGTTGCAAAGGCGTTTGCCTTGATTTCAGTTAATCCCTGCGCCACTTGCAGCCGGTGCCGCGTCGCGATCTGCGCGTCGTCTGCCGAGCTCAAAGTCAGTCTAGCGATGGCGATGCCGCCACCGATGGAAACAACGCACACGACCACGAGAAGTTGAAGCTTTTGCTTGATGTTCATCGACGACAGTAGGGGGAGATCAGTACCTATTAACGACGCGACAACCACTTTCTGAAGGTCAGAAAATCCTTACTGTGTTGCAGTCTGATGAAACTGCTCGTCCGCGATGTAACTGCGGATCACATCGGCGAAGCTGCGTTCGCCAGTCAGCCCGAGGGGTTCTGCGCGTGAGGTATCCCATCGCGCCGGCCAACTGCCGACGATCTTCGAGTTTTGAACACCATCCCTAGCTCTAGCTCTACTGGCGCTTGCCGCTCCGGCACTTGCGCGTTCCGCCGGCCTGCGGACATCGGCCCCACCACGCATCAAGCGATGCGCGATTCGAGCGTGAATTGCGCCGTTTCGTCCTGGCCGAGTGCCTCGACCAGATACGGCAGCGTTTTCTTCAACGCCGCGGCGAGTGTATAGGGCGGGTTCAGGATGAACATTCCGCTGCCGTACAACCCAAAGCCGTCGGAAGGCGGCCGGCTGACAGTCAGCGTGGCATGCAGCCAGTTCGTTTGCTGCAGCCGTTTCAGCTGGTCAGGAAACCGCTGCGATTCGAGCCGCGTCACCTGCGGATACCAGACCGCGTACATCCCCGTTGCAAACCGCTTCAGACTCTCTTCGAGGCAGTGGATCGTGCGCGAGTAATCGCGCTTGTCCTCGAACGAGGGATCGACAAGGACGAGCGCACGCCGCGGCGGCGGGGGGAGCAGCGCCTTGATGCCGTCGAAGCCGTCACCCGCGTAGAGCATCGCCCGCCGCCCCGCATCGCGGAAGTTATGACGCAGAACCTCGATCTCGGTGGAATGCAGCTCGAACAGCCGCATCCGGTCTTGCTCTCGCATCAGGCGCCAAGCGAGATACGGCGAGCCGGGGTAATAGTGCAGTTGCCCGTCCGCATTGAGCGCGCCGACTTGCTCGACGTAGTCTTCCAGGTCGGCGGGCAGATCCGTGCGCTTCCAAAGCTTGGCGATGCCCGTTTCGAATTCCGCCGTCTTGGTCGCATAGCCTTCGGCCAGCGAGTACACGCCCGCGCCGGCATGCGTGTCGATGTACCAAAAGGCTTTGTCCTTCTGGGTCAGATAGCGCAGCAACTGCACGACGACTGTGTGCTTGAGGACATCGGCATGGTTGCCGGCGTGGAAGGCGTGGCGGTAGCTGAGCATAAGGACGAAGAACGGTTCGGGGCTCGAGTGAGACGCCCGCGCGGGCGGTAGGCGCGGCGGCGCCAAGGTTTCCGTTCGAGCCTGCCTGCACTCGAACGGGGCGCGTATTGTACGGCAGCTACGGCAGGTGCGACGCGAACGGCAGGTACGGCGGGTATGGCAGCCGCGCGCTACGACGCGAACGGCGCCGTGCGCCGCACCAGGTTCATTGCGCGGCGTCGCCTACGATTTCCTCGATTCGTTGTTGGACTTCCGGTGTGATCCGCGCCGCGACTTCCGCCGCTTTCATGTTCTCCGCGATCTGCTCGACTCGGGATGCCCCGGTGATGACCGTGCTGACGTGCGGGTTCTTCAGCACCCAGGCGATCGCCAATTGGCCGATCGAGCAACCGAGTTCCTGCGCGACCGCTTCGAGCTGCGTGACGCGCTGATTCTTGCCGGCGTCCGTCAGTTGCGTACGCAACCAATCATAGCCTTGCAGCTGCGCGCGGCTGCCCTCGGGAACGCCGCTGCGGTACTTTCCCGTCAGCAGCCCCGAGGCGAGGGGGCTCCAGGTCGTCAGGCCGAGCCCGATGTCGTCGTACAGCCGTTTGTATTCCTGTTCGACGCGCTTGCGGCAAAAGAGGTTGTACTGCGGCTGCTCCATGACGGGTTTGTGCAGATGATGACGTTCGGCAATTTCATAGGCAGCGCGGATCTCGTCGGCGCTCCATTCCGATGTACCCCAATAAAGCGCCTTGCCGCTCGTAATCATGTCGCTCATCGCCCACACCGTTTCCTCGACCGGCGTGTTGGGATCGGCTCGGTGGCAAAACACAAGGTCGACGTAATCGAGTTGTAGGCGCGCCAGCGAGCCGTCGATCGCATTGTGCAGATACTTGCGATTGAGCGTATGGTACTGATTCGGCGCCTCGTGCAAGCCCCAGTAGAACTTGGTGGAAACGACATAACTCACGCGCGGCCAGGCCAGTTCCTTTAGCGCGTGGCCCATGATCTCCTCGGCCTTGCCGCCCGCGTACACCTCGGCGTTATCGAAGAAATTCACCCCTGCATCACGCGCCGCGGCAAGCGATTCGCGTGCCGCGCGCCGATCCACTTGATTGCCGTAAGTCACCCAAGAGCCCAGCGAGAGTTCGCTTACTTGCAGGCCCGAACGGCCGAGTCGCCGGTAATTCATGCATCCTCCTCAAAATGTGGAAGCGGTCCCGAACAACGAGAGATTAATCCCATTTACTTCAGATCGCGCTTGCGCCAGTCGTTGGGGCACAATAGCGAAGTCGGTCGTGGCGCGCCAGCTCGACCGAACGGCATATGAAGTTCTGCCAGGTTGCCACGCGCCGCGCGCCGTGGTGTCATTGTCCACGCACGCTTAAGAGGTGACGAATGTCGTCGTTGAATACGAGTCTGAACGGGAAGGCCGCAGTCGTGACGGGGGCGGCCAGCGGGATCGGCAAGGAAATCGCGCGTACGCTGGCGGCGCAAGGCGCTTGCGTTGCGATCGCCGATTTGAATCTGGCCGGCGCCCAAGCCGTCGCCGATGAAATTCGCGCCAGCGGCGGCAAGGCGATCGGCATCGCCATGGACGTGACGAACGAAGAGGCCGTCAATCGCGGCATCGACGAAGTGGCGGAGCAGTTCGGCTCGGTCGATATCCTCGTGTCGAATGCCGGGATTCAGATCGTCAACCCAATCGAAAACTACAGCTTCTCCGATTGGAAGAAGATGCAGGCCATTCACGTCGATGGTGCGTTCCTCACGACGAAGGCCGCGCTCAAGCACATGTACAAGGGCGATCGCGGCGGGATCGTGATCTACATGGGCTCGGTGCATTCGCACGAGGCTTCGCCGTTGAAGTCGGCTTACGTCGCGGCCAAGCATGCGCTGCTCGGTCTCTCCCGCGTACTCGCGAAAGAGGGCGCTGCCCATAACGTGCGCTCGCACGTGGTGTGCCCCGGGTTCGTGCGCACGCCGCTCGTCGATAAGCAGATCCCGGAGCAAGCCAAGGAACTCGGTATTACCGAGGAAGAAGTGATCAAGCGCGTGATGCTCGGCCAGACGGTCGACGGCATTTTCACCACCGTGGAGGACGTGGCGCAAACGGTGCTGTTCCTGTCGACGTTCCCGAGCGCTGCGCTGACTGGGCAGTCGTTCGTCGTGTCGCACGGCTGGTGCATGGTTTAAACCTAAGGAGGCGAGATGGGGGAGCGCAAGGCTAGAGAGGTTCGCGCGAGCGCGACAGTAGCGGAAACCGGTGGGCAGCGCGCGACAACTCGAGCGGCGGCGAGCGCCGCGCCTACACGTGCTTTGCCTCCTTATCAGACGGTGGCACTCGTGTTGCAAGGCGGCGGCGCGCTCGGCGCGTACCAGGCCGGCGTCTATCAGGGCCTGCACGAGGCCGGCATCGCGCCCAATTGGATTGCCGGGATCTCGATCGGCGCGATCAACACGGCCCTGATCGCCGGCAATGCGCCGGAACATCGCGTGGCCAAACTGAAGGCGTTCTGGGAAACCGTGTGTCAGCCCGCCTACGGTTTCGCATTGCCGCCGGCCGTCGAGCACGCGTTTTTCGATTCATCGGCGCCGGTGCGCACGGCTTTTACCACCATGCAGGCGCTGAGTGCGATCGTCGATGGTCAAAAGGGCTTCTTCGTGCCCAGGGTGCCGCCGCCGCTACCGTTCACGCCCGGTACGCCGGATACCGCGAGTTGGTACGATACGGCACCGCTGAAATCGACGTTAGAGCGCTTGTGCGATTTCGATCGGATCAACTCCGGCGAGACGCGCGTCTCGATCGCGGCAGTCAACGTCGGCACCGGGAATTTCGCGTATTTCGACAACCAGCACACCAAGTTGCGGGTCGAGCATTTCATCGCATCCGGTTCGCTGCCCCCAGGGTTCGCGGCAACCGAAATCGACGGCGAGTTCTACTGGGACGGCGGGCTCATGTCCAATACGCCACTTTCGGAAGTCGTTCAATCCACACCGCGTCGCGATACGCTCGCGTTCCAAGTCGATTTATGGAGCGCGCGCGGCCCCGTACCGACGAACCTGACGGACGTGCAAGGGCGGATGAAGGATATCCAATACTCGAGCCGTACGCGCCTCGTGACGGATGTCCTGCAGCACTCGCAACGCTTTCGGCACGTGTTGCGCGAGGTCCTTTTGCGCGTTCCGCCCGAACAGCGGGACGATCCGTGGTGCAAGCTGGCGGAGGAGCTATCGTCGTCGCATCGGTACAACGTGTTTCAGCTTGTCTACCGCGATAAGGAATTCGACGGCAACTATAAGGATTACCAATTCGGGTCGTCGGCGATGAACGTGCACTGGGGCTGCGGCTTGCGCGACATCCGGGACAGTCTGGCCCAACCGGGCTGGTTGGATCTGCCCGATAACGATGCGGGATTCGTCACGCACGACATTCATCGCGATGGACGTTGAGGCGTTGCGAATACATCGCCGAAGCTCGGGCGAACCAGAAAAGTAAAACCAGAAAAGCAAAAAAAATGGCGCCCTCGAAAGGGCGCCATTCGCATTCAACTTATTGTCGCGTTACTTCAGCACATGGGCGATCGCGTTCGCCACCGTGTCGATGTTGCGCATGTTGAGCGCGGCCACGCAGATCCGGCCCGTGCCGACGGCGTAAATGCCGAACTCTTCCCGCAGACGGTCCACTTGAGCCGAACTCAGGCCCGAGTACGAGAACATGCCGCGCTGCGCGCTCACGAAGCTGAAATCGCGGTTGACGCCGGCGCTCTTGAGGCGATCCACGAGGCCGCTGCGCATCGCACGAATACGATCGCGCATTTCGCCGAGTTCTTGCTCCCACATCGTGCGCAGAGCCGGCGTGCCGAGCACGGTTGCCACGATCGCGCCGCCGTGCGTCGGCGGATTCGAGTAGTTCGTGCGGATCACGCGCTTGAGCTGCGAGAGCACGCGCGCGGCTTCGTCCTTGCTGTCGGCGATGATCGACAAGCGCGCCGACGCGCTCGCCATACAGCGAGAACGACTTCGAGAACGACGACGACACGAATACGTTCAGTTCCGCCGCGGCGAACAGACGCACGGCTGCGGCGTCGGCATCGATGCCGTCGCCGAAGCCTTGGTATGCGATGTCGAGGAACGGCACGAGATTGCGCGCCTTCACGACCTCGACGATTTGCTGCCATTGGGCTTCGCTCAGATCGACGCCGGTCGGATTGTGGCAGCACGCGTGCAGCACGATCACCGTGCCGGCCTCGTAGCTGTTCAGCGCGGCGAGCATCGCGTCGAAATTGACGCCATGCGTATGCGCATCGTAGTAGGGATAGGCGAGCACTTCGAAGCCGGCGCTTTCGAACAGCGCGCGGTGGTTTTCCCAGCTCGGATCGCTGATCGCGACTTTCGCGTTCGGATTCAGGCGCTTCAGGAAATCGGCACCGATCTTGAGCGCGCCCGTTCCGCCGAGCGCTTGCGCCGTGACGACGCGGCCTGCGGCGATCAGCGGCGATGCATCGCCGAGCAGCAGCTTTTGCACGGCGGCGTCGTAGGCGGCGATCCCTTCGATCGGCAGATAGCCGCGCGGCAAGCGCTTGCTCGACGCGCGCTTGTTCCGCTTCGCGAACGGCGCGCAGCAGCGGGATCTTGCCATCTTCGTTTGTATAGACGCCCACGCCAAGATTGACCTTGGTCGGGCGCGCATCGGCGTTGAAGGCTTCGTTGAGACCGAGGATCGGGTCGCGGGGGGCGAGTTCGACTGCGGAGAACAGGGACATAGTGTCTATCGGCGGTAGTAAGAAACTGAATCGGGCAAGCGCTGGATCCGCCGTAGGTATTCGCCGATGCAGCGCGGCGGACGATCGGAAAACCGGAAAACCGAACGATCGGCCGACGATCGTCGGCGGCCTGGCGGGCGCGGAATTCATGATTGTAACGAATCCCGCCCGTCAGTTTGCACGCTTTTAATGCATCCCGTGCGAATGTGCATGAACGATCGTGCGCTTTTATGCGGAAACCATCGGAATTCCCGGCATCCGCCGGCCCGAGTTCCATAAACGAGCGCCGCGGGGCAGGAAGAAGTCGTACTCGTCCGCTGCCCGGGCGGCCGCGAAACGTTAAAATGAGTGTTTTGTCGGCGAAGGAAGCGCCCCATTCCATGTCCGAAGCTCAGCCCCACGCCGCAGAAGCGCTCGACGAATCGAAGTTCGTCGAGTTCGACGGTTCGCCGTTCCATCTCTACCAACCGTATCTGCCGGCCGGCGATCAGCCTGCCGCTATCGCGCAGCTTGTCGAAGGCATCGAAGACGGGTTGTCGTACCAGACGCTGCTCGGCGTGACCGGCTCGGGCAAGACCTTCACGATGGCGAACATGATTGCCCGGCTCGGGCGGCCCGCGATCGTATTCGCGCCGAACAAGACGCTCGCCGCGCAGCTGTACTCGGAATTTCGCGAGTTCTTTCCGCGCAACGCCGTCGAGTACTTCGTCTCGTACTACGACTACTATCAGCCGGAAGCGTACGTCCCGCAGCGCGATTTGTTCATCGAGAAGGATTCGTCGATCAACGAACACATCGAGCAGATGCGGCTCTCCGCCACCAAGAGCCTGATGGAGCGGCGCGACGTGGTGATCGTGGCCACCGTGTCGGCCATCTACGGTATCGGCAATCCGAGCGAATACCACCAGATGATCTTGACGCTGCGCACGGGCGACAAGCTGGGGCAGCGCGACGTCATCGCACGGTTGATCGCGATGCAATACAACCGCAACGAGGCCGATTTTCAGCGCGGGGCGTTTCGCGTGCGCGGCGATACGATCGACGTCTTTCCGGCCGAACATGCCGAGATGGCGGTGCGCATCGAGTTGTTCGACGACGAAGTGGAATCGCTGCAGCTGTTCGATCCGTTGACCGGGCGCGTGCGGCAAAAGATTCCGCGCTTTACGGTCTATCCGTCCTCGCACTACGTGACGCCGCGCGAAACGGTCATGCGCGCGGTGGAGACGATCAAGGATGAGCTGCGCGAACGTCTCGAGTTCTTTTACGCGGAAGGCAAGCTGGTAGAGGCGCAACGTCTCGAGCAGCGCACACGCTTCGACCTCGAAATGCTGCAGGAACTCGGCTTTTGCAAGGGCATCGAGAATTACACGCGCCACTTCTCGCGGCGCAGCGCCGGGCGATCCGCCGCCGACGCTCGTCGATTACCTGCCGCCGGACGCGCTGATGTTGCTCGACGAATCGCACGTACTGATCGGGCAGCTCAATGCGATGTACAACGGTGACCGCTCGCGCAAGGAAAACCTTGTGCAGTACGGCTTCCGGCTTCCTTCGGCGCTCGACAACCGGCCGCTGAAGTTTCCGGAGTTCGAGCGCAAGATGCGCCAAGCCGTTTTCGTTTCGGCCACGCCGGCCGATTACGAAAAGCAGAAGACGGGGCAGGTGGTCGAGCAAGTGGTGCGGCCGACGGGGCTCGTCGATCCGGCCGTGCAAGTGCGGCCGGCGCGTACGCAGGTGGACGACGTGCTCAGCGAGATCAACGCGCGCGTTGCCGTGAACGAACGTGTGCTCGTGACGGTGCTGACCAAGCGCATGGCCGAGCAGCTTACGGAGTTCCTCTCCGATCACGGAGTGAGGGTGCGCTACCTGCACAGCGATATCGATACCGTCGAACGTGTCGAAATCATTCGCGACCTGCGGCTCGGGACGTTCGACGTACTGGTCGGCATCAACTTGCTGCGCGAAGGGCTGGACATTCCCGAGGTATCGCTCGTGGCGATTCTCGATTCGGACAAGGAAGGCTTTCTGCGCTCGGAGCGTTCGCTGATCCAAACCATCGGCCGAGCAGCACGCAACGTGAACGGCACAGCGATCCTCTACGGCGACCGCATCACCGATTCGATGCGGCGCGCGATCGACGAAACCGAGCGGCGGCGTGCCAAGCAAATCGCCCACAACGAGAAGATGGGCATTACGCCTCGGGGCGTCATCAAGAAGGTCAAGGACATCATCGACGGCGTCTACAACGCCGACGAGGCGCGCGCCGAACTCAAGGAGATGCAGCAGCGCGCGAAGTTCGAGGATATGTCCGAGAAGGATCTCGCCAAGGAACTGAAGCGGCTCGAGAAGCAGATGATGGAGCACGCCAAGAACCTGGAATTCGAAAAGGCGGCGGCGGCGCGCGATCAACTGGCCGTTCTCCGCGAACGCGTGTTTGGCGCGAACGTCGGCGATTCGGTCCCCGGCTCCGCTTGAATGTAGGGTCGGCCGCCCGACCCTACAGCCCGCATCGGTCGCCTAGTCCTCTTTGGCGGCTTCGTGTACACTTATGTCTGATTGATAATCGTTCGCATTTGCGTTCGTGTTCTCGTGTGCATGTCGGCATCGCCGATGGCCCCGAAAGCGCTCGCATGGCGCCGATTTGTCAGCGGTTGAGCGAATCGCACGGCGTGCGCTTCGTCACTGAACATCCGAACAAAGGCAAACAGAGGAGTTTTCGATGCAGCGTTCCACCTGGATTGTGAGCGGCGTGGCAGCCGTGGCGGCGATGACCGCTTTGGCGGCGTCGGCGGCCGAGTATCCGATCGGCAAGCCTCAGGTGCAGGGCGGCATGGAAATCGGCGCGGTGTATCTGCAGCCCATCACGATGGATCCGGAAGGAATGATGCGCAAGGCGTCGGATTCCGACGTCCATCTCGAAGCCGACATCCACGCAGTCAAGAACAATCCCACCGGCTTTGCCGAAGGCGATTGGATGCCCTATCTGCAAGTGCACTACGAGTTGAAGAAGGTGGGCGGGACGCAAACGATCAAAGGCGACCTGATGCCGATGGTGGCTAGCGACGGCCCGCATTACGGCGACAACGTGAAGCTCTTCGGCCCGGGCAAATATCATCTGACGCTCGTGGTCGAGCCGCCGATGCAAACCGGGCATATGGCATTCGGTCGGCATATCGATAAGGAAACCGGTGTCGGCCCGTGGTTCAAGCCGATCACGCTGCAATACGATTTCCCGTTCGCCGGCATCGGCAAGAAGGGCGGCTACTAAGCGCGGCGATTCAATGCGGCGATTCAATGCGGCGATTCGCCCCGGTTCGGCATAGGAGAGCAACAGCATGAAATTGAGTTCGAAGGCCCTGCTGGCCGTTTTGCTGGGTGCTGCGTCGATGGTCGTGCACGCCGACGATTCGGTGACGGTCAAGCTCGAAATGGCCGACGGAAAGCTCACGCCCGCGCGGATCGAAGTGCCGGCGGGAAAGCGTATCCGGATCGAAGTGAGTAACACCGGCAAGGGTGCGGCTGAATTCGAAAGCGTCGAGTTGCGTAAGGAGAAGGTGCTTGCGCCGGGCGCGGGTTCGGTCGTGGTGATCGCGCCCCAAACGCCGGGCGAATACAAGTTCTTCGACGATTTCCACCAGTCGGCGCGCGGCGTCATCGTCGTCAAGTAGTGCGTTAGGTTTTATGCCCGGCGGTGCCACGCCGGGCGTTGGGAGAGTATGAGATGGGCCAGGTATTGTTCGTCGTGTGGCGCGAAAGCGTCGAGGCTCTGCTCGTCGTGGGCATTCTTTACGCGTGGCTCAGCAATGGCGACGCCGACGCCCGACGGGCGCTGCCGTACTTGTGGGCCGGCGTCGGCGTTGGCTTGCTGGCAGCCGTCGCGCTCGGCGCGGCGCTCGTGGGCTTCACCGAAGTACTCTCGGGCGATGCGGCCGATTACTTTCAGACAGGCATGGTGCTGGTGGCCTGTGTGCTGATCGTGCAGATGGTCCTGTGGATGAAACGGCACGGACGCACGCTCAAGCGCGATATGGAGCGCTCGTTGCAAGAGCGTACGCGTGACGGCAACGCCTGGGGCATCGCCGTTCTCGTCGCGCTGGCGATCGCCCGCGAGGGGAGCGAGACGGTCATCTTTCTGTACGGGCTCGGCTTCGGGCAATCGGGCCACGTGAGCCATGGCGACATCCTCGCCATCGTGCTCGGGCTCGGTTTAGCGTTCCTCACGTTCTATGTCTTGCAACTCGGCGGGCGAATCTTCTCGTGGCGGCGTTTCTTCCGTGTCACCGAGATCATGCTGCTATTGCTTGGCGCGGGGCTCTTGCAGACGGGCGTCGATAAACTGATCGACAAAGAGATTCTGCCCCTCGGTATTTCTCAGGTCTGGAATAGTGCCGGGCTGCTCGACGATTCGAGCACCGTCGGTTCGATGATTGCCGCATTGACGGGCTATCGCGCCCATCCGGCGCTGACCAATGTCGTGGCTTATGCGCTGTACTGGCTCGTGGTCGGCTGGCTTGCGCGACGTGCCGGCCGCGCGCCGGTGCAGACGGCGGGGCGCACGGCATGAGTTCGCCGGCGTTTTCGGCCGCGGGCGCGGGGCGGCTCGCCCGCGTGGGCGCCTGGATGCAGCGGCACGGCGGGACGATTCGCGCAATACAGTGGGTGGTCGTCGCGGTCTATGCCTTTCTTATCATCGTGCCGGCTTGCCTGCCGCTGCCCGACGAAAGCGCGCATCTTTGGAACAATCTGACGCTGGCCGCTCAGTTCGTGTTTTGGGGCATTTGGTGGCCGTTCGTGCTGCTCTCCATGGTGCTGCTTGGGCGCGTGTGGTGCGGCGTCCTGTGTCCCGAAGGCGCGCTTGCGGAATTTGCCAGCCGCCACGGGCGTGGACGTGCCATTCCGCGGTGGATGCGCTGGGGGGGCTGGCCGTTCGTCGCCTTTGGCTTGACCACCATTTACGGCCAAATGGTCAGCGTCTATCAATATCCGCGTGCCGTGCTGCTGGTGCTGGGCGGCTCGACGTTCGCCGCCATGGTAATCGGCTTCCTGTATGGCCGCGAGAAGCGCGTTTGGTGCCGCTACTTGTGCCCGGTCAATGGTGTGTTCTCGCTGTTGGCTCGGCTCGCACCGTTCCACTATCGCGTAGACGAAGCGGCGTGGCGGCGCTCGTACACATCGGGCGAACGCGGTCATCGTGTAATTCCGATCAACTGTGCGCCGCTCGTTCCGTTAAGGAACATGAAGGGCGCGGCATCGTGCCATATGTGCGGCCGGTGTAGCGGCCACCGCGACGCCATCGAGTTGACGTGGCGCTCGCCTGCGCAAGAAGTTGCCGAATTGGGCCGCGAAGCGGCAAACGGCTGGGACACCGCGCTCATCCTCTATGGCCTCTTAGGCATTGCGATCGGCGCGTTTCATTGGACGGCGAGCCCTTGGTTCGTCGAGATCAAGCAGTTCCTCGCCGCTTGGCTCATCGATCACGATTTCACATGGATGCTCGATACCAACGCGCCGTGGTTCCTCTTTACGCATTACCCCGATCAAAACGATGTCTTCTCTTGGCTCGACGGCACGTTGCTGATTGGCTATATCCTCGCCACGGCGTTGGTGTATGGCACGGCGCTACTGGTGCTCGTTGCGGCAGGCACGCGCGTACTCGGTCGGTTCGAGCGTATCCGTCTCCACCATCTCACGCAGGCGCTGATTCCTGTCGCGGGTGCTGGCGTGTTCCTGGGATTGTCGGCCACGACCTTGTCGCTGCTTCGCGCTGAGCACGTGTCGCTTGATTGGGCATCGACTGTCCGCATCGGTGTACTCGCGATTGCAAATGCATGGAGTGCGTGGCTGGCATGGCGCGTCACCGGCCGTTACACATCGCGCGTCACGGTGCGCGCGGGCGCCATGGTGTGCTTCATTGCTGCGCTGGCGGTAGCGGACAGCGCATGGTGGCTGATGTTCTGGGGTTTCGCCCGCTAGGGGCCGATTCAAGAAGGGCGGATTCAAGCAGGGGCGGATTCAAGCAGGGGCGGATTCAAGCAGGGGCCGATTGAAGAAGGGACGCTGAAAAAAGACGGCATGGCTGGCTGCAACGTCGCAAAAGAGGGGCACGAAGGGTCTAGACTCACGTGCTTGACGCTGCGCTGGCTACTGCCCAACACCTCTCATGGAGGTGGTCCCCACAATACACGGTGCTTACTTCGTCAGGATCAGCTTTCCTAGACGAGTGGCGCGCAACTGATATCGCTCGCCGTTGTGCGCGATGAAAATGTGACTGCGCCCTTGCAATAAATGATCGCTCGACAGCGTGCGCTCGCTCGAGGCGTCGACCATTTGTTGTTGGGCTGCCGCCTGGCCCCGGCCCGTTACTCGCGCAGCAGGGGCTGCGTCTTTCGTACCGGTGCGCGAGTGGGTGCTCATGGACGTTCTCAACGTTAGCGTAGGCTGGCGCGTGGATTCACTCATGCTCGGGGCATCGGTTATTCGATTCGATGAGACGAATTATAAATGAGAATCATTATCGATTGTAAAAAACAAATTCATCGAGACAGGGCAGTGATAGGGCTCGACCATCGTGGATTCGATGGCGGCAGTCGGACGTATTGAGGAATTGCGTTGCGCGGCGCGGAACGCCGCGCCGGCACTGCTCAATGAAGCGGCGAGGGCGGCTTCGGATTCAGTGCGTACTCGCGAATGAGGCGCACGGTGTCGATGTCGGCTTCCCGATAGGCCGATTTGACAATCTCGCTGGTCTGGCGATCGTCATCGGTGTCCGGTGTGGGCAATGTCGTTGCGTACTCGAAGCGCAGAAACAGTTGCAGCGCATCGGGTTGCTCGATGGTCATTGTCAGTGAGCCGCCGACATGGGTTTCGGTGGCGAGGATGTCGTAGCGTACGCTTTCGTGGGGCACCAGCGTGACACGATCGCGCACCGTCGCGTGACCGTAGTGCAACTCCCGTTCGAGCGTGCCGCCCGTGCGCGAGACGATCGTGCAACTATCGAGGCCCAGCACGAACAGCTGCGGTTGCTCGGCGCGCAACACGAGACCTTCCCACAACTGGTCGCGTGTCAGCGCTCCCACGAGCGGGTTCAACGGATCGTTCACCTGGACGAGATGTTCGAAATTCAAGAGGCGTTCCTTCGTTTTCAAATGCGTCAAACGCGGCGGTCGGTACTTTACGCTTCGTCGGGCGTAGCCGGCAAGGTTGCAACGAGCCCCGTATTGATCGCGATCGGCCGAGTCAGGATCTTATGCACGGGACACGCATTCGCGACTTGCAACAGCCGTTCGCGTTGCTCGTCGTTCAAGTTGCCGTGCAAGACGATCTTGCGATCGATCGTCGAGCCTGGATCGCTGGTGCTCATCGAGAGCGACACTTGCACGTCCTCGAGCGGCCAGCCCTTGCGTTGCGCGTACATTTTCAAGGTGATGGACGTGCATGCACCCAATCCCGAAAGCAAAAGCGATACCGGGGTGGGCGCGCGGTCGCCGCCGCCGAGCGACTCCGGCTCGTCGGCGTGCCACAAGTGACGCGCGCCGTCGTCGAACGTGACTTGATAGTTGGTCGTACCGATGGCTGCCGTGACAACGCGCTCGCTCATGCTTCCCTCCTGGTTAGGATGCCGCCTGCCCGCGCACCTATGATCGGCGCGGTGCGGCGGAGCATCGCTGCTGAGCGGCTATTGTGACCTAATTCGCGGGCGTTCGCGCTCGCTGCGACGTCGCCCGCGAGTCCCGAGCGCCGGTTGCGAAGCGCGGCGATTATCCCGCGCTCGATCGTAAAGCCGTTTCAATGGGCGATTTGGCCCATCCGTCCCGCTTGATAATCGACGATCGCTTGTCTGATTTCGTCTTCGGTATTCATGACGAACGGGCCGTGCCGAACGATCGGCTCGTTCAACGGTGCGCCGCCGATCAACAAAACGTCGAGCGGTTCGTCGCCGGCTGCGAGCGCGACGGCGTCGCCGTCATCGCCGAATATCACCATGCGCTGCGCCTCGATTTGCCGCGCTTCATTGCCGTAGCGTCCCGTTCCACTGAGTGCATACGCGAAGACGCGAAAGGCGCTGGGCACCGGTTGAACGATCGATGCACCCGGCTCGAGCGTGAAATGCTGGTAAAGAATCGGCGTGCGGGTTTCAATCGCGGCCTTGACACCCAACGCCTCGCCCGCAATGACTTTGACCCGCACCTTGCCGTCGTTCGTCACGGCGGTGGGGATGCGCTCCGACGGAATCTCTTGATAATGCGGCGCAATCATCTTGTCCCGACGGGGAAGGTTCACCCACAACTGCAGCCCGTGTACGCGGCCACCGGCCTCCGCCAACGCGGGATCGGGCATTTCGCTATGGACGACGCCGGCACCGGCCGTCATCCATTGCACGTCGCCTGCCCGCAGCACGCCCGAATGGCCGGCCGAATCCTTGTGCGCGAAGCTGCCCTCGAGCATGTAAGTGACGGTTTCGAAGCCGCGATGCGGATGATCCGGCGCACCCTTGGCTTCTCCAGGCGCGTAATCGATCGGGCCCATTTCGTCGAGCAGCAAAAAGGGATCGAAGTCCATTAACATTCGGGTCGGGAATGGCCGATGGACGACAAAGCCGCCGCCTTCTACCGTGCGGACCGCTGCAACGGTGTGGCGGATCGTGCGGGACGTAGTCATAGAAGTACCTCGAAAGGGACGCATCTGCGTCGCATGAAAATGTGAGGCTTATTATATGGACGGGCCCACGTCCCTTTTAGCCCTGCTAAAAGCAATGGATTGTCCTACCGTTGGAACGATGAGATGCAACTCGATTCGCAGAATCTAAATGATTTGATGTATTTCGCTCAGGTGGTCGAACACGGTGGCTTTTCCGCTGCCGAACGTGTGCTCGGCGTATCGAAGTCGCGGCTGTCGCGGCGGGTGGCCGAACTCGAAGCCTCGCTCGGCGTACGGCTGCTGCAGCGATCGACGCGCAAGCTCTCGTTGACGGAAGCCGGCGACCGTTTCTTTCGGCATTGCCAGCTGATGCTTTCCGAGGCGCAGGCCGCGATGAATGCGGTGCAAGAACTGCGGTCCTCGCCGCGTGGGACGGTGCGCGTGTCGGTGCCGGTGACGGTCTCGCAGACGATCCTCTCGAACATCCTGCCCGATTTCTTGCTGCGTTACCCGGAAGTGCGCGTGTCGGTTCGTGTGACCAATCGCGTGATCGATCTCTATGACGATTCGGTCGACGTCGCGCTTCGCGTCCGCTCCGATCCGCCCGACAGTGCGAATATTGTCGTGCGCCCGCTCTGGCGTACTCAGCAAATGCTCGTGGGCGCGCCGAGCCTACTCAGCCAACACTCGCCGCCTCTGACGCCGGCCGATCTCGAACGGTTTCAGACGCTCGACACACCGAGCGCCGATGGACGTCATGTCTTTCATTTGATCGCGCCGGATGGGCAGCGCCATATGCACGAGCACGAACCGCGGCTCGTAACGGCCGATTTGTCGACGATACGAGAAGCCGTGCTCGATGGCGTAGGGATCGCGGCATTGCCTGAGATGATGTATGGCGCCTCCTTGCGCGCGGGGCAGCTGTCGCCCGTGATGCCGGACTGGACGTTGCCGACGCCGCAGCTGTTCGCCGTCTTCGTGTCGCGGCAAGGCATGGTGCCGGCGGTGCGCGCGTTCGTCGATTTTCTCGTCGAGAAGCTCGATGAAAAGAACAACACGATGGTGGAGTGCCCGACGCGCGAGCAATTCAAGGCAGCTCAACTGGCCAGCATGGCGGCGCCCGCGGCGGTGGCCGATCCGGTACGTTGACCCGCCTGTCGATCCGCATGTGATTGCCGTTTGTTTCCGGGTTGACTCCCGTTCGCCTCGGATGTGGCTCTCACGGATTCGCGAATGGGGCAACCGGTGAGCGGCGAATCGCTTTTACCATTCAAGCCGCTCGCGCCGATCGGTAGTTTCAATGGCCGCTGGCTTGAAGCGCTGAGCGTGGCAACCTATAGTGAAGTGCCATTCGCGTTGGGGCGTCCAATGCGAAACCAGACGGCTGCTCTTATAGCAAGCCGGATAGGGCTGCCAGCGTGGTCCGTGTTACGCACGGCGATCGCATGTGGTGCTCGCGAGCCAGTCCGATGGCGTGCGAGCCCGCCGCCCGAAGGCGCTGCGTGCGCACGAAAAAAGGCCCTCATCGCCCGATGAGGGCCTTTTACATCGTGCCCCTGATAGCGTTGGCCGCACCGCCTATCCGCCCGCGGCGTAGCGGCATCATCCAAGCGCTTGGGTATCGGTGGGCTAGCGCGTACGCGGTTGTGTGACGAACCCGATTTGCGTGAGCCCGCTCTCTTGCGCTGCCGACATCACTTCGGCAACACGTTCATAGGCCACCTTGCGATCCGCGCGCAAACGCAGCTGCGGTTGCGGGTTCGTTCGCGCTGCACGTTCGAGCGCCGCATGCAACCCAGCGTCGTCGACGTTCGCACCGTCCCAGGCGAGGGAACCGTCGGCCCGCACTGCCACTTCCACGTGGGCGGGCTCGACGTCTTGCCGTTGACTGCTAACGTGCGGCAAATCGAGCTTGATGGCGTGCTCGATCGCCGGGAATCGCGATCATAAAGACGATTAGCAGCACCAACATCACGTCGATCAACGGCGTCATGTTGATCTCGCCCATGAGCCCTTCGTCGGCGTCGTCTTCGAATAGCGGCATTGCCATGGTTCGCTCTCCGACGATCAGCTTGCGCGCGCTGCGACACGCAGCGTCGTATTCGCAGAGGGCGCCACACGCGCTCCGGTGACGAAATAGGCGTGCAGACTATGTGCGAATCGCCGCAAGCTACCCACGGCGGCGCGATTGGAGCGCGTGAGCGCGTTGTATCCGAGTACCGCAGGCACCGCAACGATAAGACCGAAGGCCGTCATGATCAACGCTTCGCCGATGGGGCCCGCGATGCGGTCGATCGAGGCTTGTCCGCTTTCGCCGATCGCGATGAGCGCGTGATAAATGCCCCAGACGGTGCCGAACAAGCCGACGAACGGGGCAGTCCCCCCGATCGATGCCAGCACGGCGAGCCCCCGCTGCATGCGCGCGATACCGTCATCCATCGTATCTTTCAGGCAGCGGGTGATCCAATCCGACACATCGAGCCGATCGTGCAGATGCGGACGCGTGCGTTGATGATGTTCGGCCGCTTCTCTGCCAGATAAGGCGAGCGCGAGGAACGGATTGCGTTCGCGCGCGGGCAGCGCATTCGTCAAGATATCGATGCCCGCCGAGAAATCGTCCGAGTGCCAGAATTCGCGCTCGGCGTTTTTCGTGAGCCTTCCAAGACGGACAATGTTCCATCCTTTGACGACGATCACCGTCCACGAGAGGATCGACATCGTGAGCAGCGTGAGCGCGATGGCACGGGTTACGAGATCGCCTTGGGCCCAAGCGTGGGCCAAACCGTAGCTTTGCATGTGTACGTCCTTTTCTTCTAACAGATGTAAGGTCAGTCGTCGTCGAGCCCGAACGTGAATGCCTGCACGTACGACGCTCGGATAGGTGCACCGTTTTCCACGTATGGCTCGCACGTGCTTGCACGCAGTGCTTGTATGGCGGCATCGTCCAGACGCGCGAAGCCGCTGCTTTTGACCAGCGTGACGGAATCGATGGCGCCCGTTGTGCCGATGACAAAACGGACCGTGGCCGTGCCGGTTTCGTCGCGACGTTTCGACAACTCCGGATAGGCCGGTTTGACGACGCGGCAATCGGCATGCTCGACGTGTTTCGGGGCCGCGATCGCGATGGTTTGTGGTGCGCTGGGGCTGGTTGTACTTTGTGCGCTAGGCGCCGCCGACGACGGCTTGGTCGCACCGGCGGCCGTTTGCGTCGCGACGCTCGGTGCGTTCGTGGCCGGTACGCTCGGCTGGGCTGGCGCTTGCACCGGAGCAGGTGCGGGGCTGACCGCATGGGCGGAAGGCACGGCCGCGACGGGCCGCACGGCCGGTCGGGCTAGGTGTTGAGACGCAGCACTGACATGGGGGCGATCGGGCTCGGGAAGCGTGCGTTTGGGCGACGGTTCCGCGTGCGATTGCAGGGCAACGGCGGCCGCTTCGGCCTGTGGCCGCAGCAATTGAGCCATGATCGCCGTGGACCGCACGGCGCGTGGAGCGGGAGGGCGGTTGGCCGCGACGAAGATCGCAAGGAGCACTGCGTGCGCCAGCGCAACACATAGGAACGCAGGGAGGAGACGTGAACGCAGCATGCCGACGAAAGCTACCGGCACGACGCCGGCCATAGCGGGAGACGAGGCTTGCATCTTAGCGTGAACCTAGTACGGCATTGCCGAGGCAAGGCGTGACGGAATGCCGCTTCATGCGCGACAGACGAACAGGGAGATGCACAGAGTCGCAATGAAACCAATGAGCAATACCATCTCGAGCTCCTAGAGCGAAACGAGCGGCTGCTGGCTGTTGCGAACTGGCGTGCCGACAAACGATGGGAGCGCGCGGACGATGCCGGACCCTTATGCCGCCTGGCGCTCGTAGAACGTCACGTGCATGGGCTGCGGCGACACCTGCCGTTCGACGCCGCACTGGCTTTCGCACACACCGCACTGCGCCATGACGTCGCGCACCGACGCTTCGCACTTGCCGCAGCAGGTGGCCACGCCAAGCTCGAACTGCAATTCATCGAACGTGTCCGCGCCTTCCGCGATGGCAGCGCGAATTTTGCGGTCGGAAACGGACTTGCACACGCAAACGATCATGACTGAGACGAAAACAGAACGTTAATGCGAACTATTATCATTACGTTTTGGGTGGTTGGCAAGCGAAGTGTCCGATTTTTTGTAACAGGCGTTCGCGGACGGATCGCGCACCAATTATTCGGGCGCGCTCGATCTGGCGCTGCCAGGCGGATTAGTCGAGGGGCACGCTGCTGGAGGGAGGGGAAGACGAAGGGGGCGCGCGGTTTAAGCCGCGTGAGGTTGATCCGGCGCGGCGCCGCACGCGCCGATCGAGACGCGTTCGACCGGCCCTTCGAGGCCGAGCAACGTGGAGGCTAGCCGGTGCAGGTGTACGCCGCCGTCCGTCGAGCAAAGCCGCGGCGGCGTAGGTTGCCGATCGGCCGGTGCGCGCAAACCGTTCGTCTCGAGCACGCGTTGGAGCTGTCGCGCGATGGCCACGCTCGTATCGACGAGCGTCAGCCCGGTTCCGGCAATATCGCGGATCGCGCCGTCGAGAAACGGGTAATGCGTGCAGCCCAGCACAAGCGTATCGGCCCCGGCGGCCAACATGGGCTCGATGTAGCGCGTGAGCAGGGCGCGCACCTCGGGGGTATCGATGTCGCAGCGTTCCACCGCTTCCACCAGCCCATGGCCCGGTTGGCAGATGAAGCGGCAATCGGCCGCATAGCGCTCGATCAGCGAAAGAAATCGTTCGCTGCGCAGTGTCACTTGCGTGGCCAGCACGCCGGCAATGCGCGATTTCGATTGCGCGGCCGCCGGCTTGACGCCCGGTTCGACACCGATGATCGGCACGGCGAGCCGCTCGCGCGCGAGGGCGATCGACTCGGCCGTGGCCGTGTTGCAGGCGACGACGAGCGCCTTCGCTCCTTGCGAGACAAGCCATTCGCTGATCGCGAGCGTGCGCTCGGAGATGAACGCGTGATTGCGCAGCCCATATGGCGCATGCAGCGAATCGGCCACGTACAGCAGCGACTCGTGCGGCAACTGCGCCCGGATTGCCCGTAGCACGGACAACCCGCCGAGCCCCGAATCGAAAATGCCGATCGGTGCTTCGTTGCCGCGCCGCGGAGGCGACTCCACGGGAAGCGAGCGTTCAGGCAAGGAGGCGTCGAGCGATGCGGTCATGGCCGGCTAGCAGCAACAGGGGAAACAAGGGCAACGGGCAACACGGGGCGACAAAATCAAACGCGGGAGGCGCCAACGCAAACGATCAAGAGTTCGAGGGCGAGCCCATCGCGGATTGCTGATAGTTCTGAATGCCGATTTTATCGATGAGATCGAGCTGGGTCTCGAGCCAATCGATATGCTCTTCGGTATCGTCGAGAATCGTCGTGAAGATCCCGCGCGAAACGAAATCGCGCACGGTTTCGCAATAGGCGATCGCTTCTTTGCACGTTGCTTGCGAGCCCTGTTCGAGCTTCAGATCACACTCCAGGATCTCTTGCGTTTCCTCGCCGATCAGCAGCTTGTGCAGATCTTGCAAGTTGGGCAGGCCGTCGAGCATGAAGATACGTTCGATCAGCAGGTCGGCGTGCTTCATTTCGCCGATCGATTCGTCGTATTCGTGCTTGCCGAGCTTCTCGAGCCCCCAATGCTTGTACATCCGCGCATGCAGGAAGTACTGGTTGATCGCCGTCAGCTCGTTCTTGAGCTGCGCGTTCAGGTATTCGATGACTTTCTTGTCGCCTTGCATAACGATTCCTTCTTCATGGGCATTGAACGCAAACGATAAACGCTGACACGGCAAAAGCCAAGGCTATACGCTCGATGTCAGCCGTTCGGCCGATGCGATCCCATCCCATCGCATCCCATCATAAAAAACCGGGCGCGCAGCCCGGCTTTGGTCGCGCAGCGCACCGAGCGCTAGGCACGCTCGCTGCGCTCAGTGCGTGCTTAACCCGCTAACTGTCCGATCAGGCCGTCACGACCGGCATCTTGCCGATCTTGGCTTGCCATTCCTTCGGGCCGGTCTGGTGCACGGACGTGCCCGTCGAATCGACCGCCACCGTCACCGGCATGTCGTCCACGTCGAATTCGTAGATCGCTTCCATGCCGAGGTCTGCGAACGCCGACGCACCTGCGCGCCTTCGGATCGCCTTCGACACGAGGTAGGCCGCGCCGCCGACGGCCATCAGGTAGGCCGCCTTGTGCTTCTTGATCGCCTCGATCGCCACCGGGCCCGCGCTCGGCCTTGCCGATCATCGCGATCAGGCCGGTCTTGCGCGAGCATCATCTCGGTGAACTTGTCCATGCGCGTCGCCGTGGTCGGGCCGGCCGGGCCGACGACTTCGTCGCGCACCGGATCGACCGGGCCGACGTAGTAGATGACGCGGTTCGTGAAATCGACCGGCAGCTTCTCGCCCTTGGCCAGCATGTCCGGCGATGCGCTTGTGCGCGGCGTCGCGGCCGGTGAGCATCTTGCCGTTCAGCAGCAGCGTCTCGCCCGGCTTCCAGCTCGCGACTTCCTCCGGCGTCAGCGTGTTCGAGGTCGACGCGCTTGCTCGTTTCGGTGTCCGGCGCCCAGTGCACGTCCGGCCAGGCGTCGAGCGTCGGCGGCTTCGAGGTACGCCGGCGCCGGAGCCGTCGAGCACGAAGTGCGCGTGGCGCGTCGCCGCGCAGTTCGGGATCATCGCGACCGGCTTCGACGCCGCGTGCGTCGGGTACGTCGATGATCTTGACGTCGAGCACCGTGGTCAGGCCGCCGAGGCCCTGCGCGCCGATGCCGAGCGCGTTGACCTTGTCGTACAGCTCGATGCGCAGCTCTTCGATCCGGTTCGTGCGGGCCGCGCGCGTTGAGCTCGTGCATGTCGATCGGCTCCATCAGCGATTCCTTCGCCATCAGCATCGCCTTCTCGGCGGTGCCGCCGATGCCGATGCCGAGCATGCCCGGCGGGCACCAGCCGGCGCCCATCGTCGGCACGGTCTTCAGCACCCAGTCGACGATCGAGTCCGACGGGTTGAGCATCGCGAACTTGCGACTTGTTCTCGCGAGCCGCCGCCCTTGGCCGCGACCGTGCACGTCGACCTTGTCGCCGGGCACGAGCTCGATGTGGATCACGGCCGGCGTGTTGTCCTTCGTGTTCTTGCGCTCGAACTGCGGGTCGGCCGACGATCGAGGCGCGCAGCTTGTTGTCCGGGTGCGAGGTAGGCGCGGCGCACGCCTTCGTTGACCATGTCCGTCGACGCGCCATCGTCGAAGCCGTCCCAGCGCACGTCCATGCCGATCTTCAGGAACACGGTGACGATGCCGGTGTCCTGGCAGATCGGCCGGTGGCCTTCGGCGCACATGCGGCGAGTTGGTCAGGATCTGCGCGATCGCGTCCTTCGCCGCCGGGCTCTGCTCGCGCTCGTAGGCGCGCGCCGAGGGCCTGGATGTAGTCGAGCGGGTGGTAGTAGCTGATGTACTGCAGCGCGTCGGCGACGCTCTGGATCAGGTCTTCCTGTTTGATGACGGTCATGGCTGAGTGCTGTGGGGGACGGAGCGGCAAATCGGAAACGATCGCGCCCGAAGACGGGCGAATAAATCGCGCTATTGTACCGCGCCGCCGCATCGAGCATGGTCAGCGGTACCGGTAGCGGGCCGTGCTTTCCTGCGCGGCGACCCATGGCGAGTGCTGCGGATCGTCGCCCGGCGACTCCATCGCCCGTGACGGCGTACCGATTGGCGCGAATTAGGAGTGAAGTTCGGCTAGCATTGTGGAGGTGGCACAGCCTCGTAAACCCGAGTAGCGCGTATCGAATGGAGGCTGCAATAACGATTTGCGATCGAACGAACGGCCAATGGCGCGCGTTGTAAGAACCGGGTAAGTTGCGGCCTTTACTGTGCAACGACTCTTGTGCGGTGGCGAGGCGGGCACACGGCGCTCATTTGCTGCAGCGCGGCGTTGGCGCGTTAGCGCGTTGTCTGCGTTGTTGCGCGGCTCGACGGCAAGCCCTTCGAGCCGGCGCCGAATTCAGGTTTTATTTTGTTTATAAGGGAGTAGTCGATGTCTGCGATTGAATCGGTTCTTCACGAAAGCCGTGTGTTCCCGCCGTCTGCCGAGGCGAGCGCCAGGGCGGCCATTTCCGGCATGGACGCATACCGGGCGCTGGCGGCGGAGGCCGAGCGCGACTACGAAGGCTTCTGGGCGACGCCTCGCGCGCGAGACGCTGGCTTGGCACAAGCCGTTCACGAAGGTGCTCGACGAATCGAACGCGCCGTTCTACAAGTGGTTCGAGGACGGCGAGCTGAACGCCTCGTACAACTGCCTCGACCGCCACGTCGAAGCCGGCAACGGCGGACAAGACCGCGATCATCTTCGAGGCCGACGACGGCAGCGTCACGCAAGTCACCTACCAGGAGCTGCTGCGCGCGTGTCTGCCGCTTCGCCAACGCGCTGAAGGCGCGCGGCGTGAAGAAGGGCGACCGCGTCGTCATCTACATGCCGATGTCGGTCGAAGGCGTGGTCGCGATGCAGGCCTGCGCGCGCATCGGCGCGACCATTCGGTGGTGTTCGGCGGCTTCTCGGCGAAGATCGCTGCACGAGCGCATCGTCGACGCCGGCGCGGTCGCGCGTCGATCACCGCCGACGAGCAGATGCGCGGCGGCAAGGCGCTGCCGCTGAAGCGCATCGTCGACGAGGCGCTCGCGATGGGCGGCTGCGAAGCCGTCAAGAGCGTGATCGTCTACCGCCGCACCGGCGGCAACGTCGAATGGGACGCGGCGCGCGACATGTGGCTGCACGAAGCCGTCGCGCAAGGCAGGCCGAGACGTGCGAGCCCGAATGGGTCAGCGCCGAGCATCCGCTGTTCATCCTCTACACCTCGGGCTCGACCGGCAAGCCCAAGGGCGTGCAGCACACCACCGGCGGCTACCTGCTGTGGGCCGCGCTGACGATGAAGTGGACCTTCGACTGCAAGCCCGACGGACGTCTTCTGGTGCACCGCCGACATCGGCTGGGTCACCGGCCACACGCTACATCGCCTACGGCCCGCTCGCGCGTCGGCGCGACCGCAGGTCGTGTTCGAAGGCGTGCCGACGTACCCGGACGCGCGGCCGCTTCTGGAAGATGATCCAGAAGCACAAGGTCAGCGTCTTCTACACCGCGCCGACCGCGATCCGCTCGCTGATCAAGGCGCCGAGGCCGACGCGACGGTGCACCCGAAGAGCTACGACCTGTCGAGCCTGCGCATCCTCGGCACGGTCGGCGAGCCGATCAATCCGGAAGCGTGGATGTGGTACCACGAGAACGTCGGCGGCGAGCCGCTGCCCGATCGTCGACACCTGGTGGCAGACCGAGACCGGCGGCCACATGATCACGCCGCTGCCGGGCGCGACGCCGCTCGTGCCGGGCTCGTGCACGCTGCCGCTGCCCGGCATCATGGCCGCGATCGTCGACGAGACCGGGCCAGGACGTGCCGAACGGGCAGGGCGGCATCCTGGTCGATCAAGCGGCCGTGGCCGGCGATGATCCGCACCATCTGGGGCGACCCGGAGCGCTTCAAGAAGAGCTACTTCCCCGACGAGCTCGGGCGGCAAGCTCTACCTCGCCGGCGACGGCGCGATGCGCGACAAGGAGACCGGCTACTTCACGCATCATCGGGCCGCATCGACGACGTGCTGAACGTGTCGGGCCACCGGCTCGGGCACGATGGAGATCGAATCGGCGCTGGTGTCCAATCCGATCGGTCGCCGAGGCCGCGGTGGTCGGCCGGCCCGACGATATGACCGGCGAGGCGGTCGTGCGCCTTCGTCGTGCTGAAGCGGCCCGCGCCCGACCGGCGAGGAAGCCGCGAAGCATCGCCAACGAGCTGCGCGACTGGGTCGGCAAGGAGATCGGCGCCGATCGCCAAGCCCAAGGACATCCGCTTCGGCGACAACCTGCCGAAGACGCGCTCCGGCAAGATCATGCGGCGCCTGCTGCGCTCGCTCGCCAAGGGCGAGGCGATCACGCAGGACATCTCGACGCTCGAGAACCCGGCGATCCTCGAGCAGCTCACGCAGGCGATCTGAGCGCCAATCGTTGAACGAGAACGTTGCGCTCGCACTCAGCGGGCGCAACGTTTCGCCTCACCTCACCGTAGTGATCACGGGCGGCGCGGACAATCCCAATTGCCCGTGTCGCGCGTTTTTGATACATAGGCGCATGACTGCGCCACGTCCCCTCGATCCTATCGCTCAACGTTCGCTCGAACCGCCTCCGGTTTCGGCGGCGATGGTGCTTGCGCATCGGCGCTATTGGCGCTTCAACGTCATGCTGATCAGCGTGTTGATGCTGATCGGGTTCGCGGTGTCGTTTCTGGTACCGCTCTTTGCGCGGGCGTTGGCGAATGTGCGGGTGGTCGGGTTTCGCTTGCCGTTTTATATGGGCGCGCAAGGGGCCATCGTGATTTACTTGGCCCTGATTGGCGTGTATATCGTCGGCATGACGCGCGCCGACCGCCGCTTGCGACAGGCCGCGGCAGACGATTCGGCCAATCGCCCCGTCGGCGAGGCGAGGCCATGAGGCTCGTGAGCCGGCTGGTTCGGGCCTATGTCCTCTATACGCTCGGCTTCTTTCTGTTCGTCTATACGATGTGGCGAATCGAACGAGTGTCGGGCCCGGGCGTTTGGGTCGGCTATGTTTTCCTGTTTGTTCCGATCGCCGTGTACGCCGTGATCGGTTTGCTGTCGCGGACGTCGGATCTCGTCGAGTATTACGTGGCGGGGCGGCGTGTGCCGGCAGCGTTCAATGGCATGGCGACGGCGGCCGATTGGTTGTCGGCCGCCTCGTTCATCGGGTTGGCCGGCTCGCTGTACGCAACGGGCTACGACGGGCTTGCGTATGTGATGGGATGGACAGGCGGATATTGCCTCGTCGCATTCTTGCTTGCGCCATACGTGCGCAAACTCGCCCGCTACACGATTCCGGATTTTCTCGGCACGCGCTATTCGAGCAACGTCGTGCGCGGCATTGCGGCGATGGCGGCTATATTGTGTTCGTTCGTGTATCTGGTGGCGCAGATCCAAGGCGTGGGGATCATTGCCACGCGCTTCATCGGAGTCGATTTCGCGATCGGGATTGCCTGTGGGTTGGCCGGCATACTCGTGTGTTCGTTCCTGGGCGGCATGCGTGCGGTGACGTGGACTCAAGTGGCGCAGTACGTGATCCTGATTAGTGCGTTCTTGATTCCGGTCTCGATGATCGCGCACAAGGAGGGGCTTGGATGGGTGCCGCAGCTCACGTACGGCCGGATGATGGAGCGGATGGAGAAGCTCGATCGTATCGTGCGCGATTCGCCGGAAGAGCGGAGCATTCGCGCGTCGTATCGAGAGCGGGCGGCGCGCATCGACGCGAAGATCGCCGCGCTGCCCGGATCGTATTTGACGGACAAAGCGCATTTGATGCGCGAGCTTGACGACTTGCGCCGTCATAACGGGCCGTTGCGCGACATCCATGAGCGCGAGGCTGCGCTCGAAGCGTTTCCGCGCGATGCCGCGGCGGCGCGCGCGGTGTGGACGCAGGCGCGCGAGGAATTGCTGGCGCGTGCGACCGATCCCGTGCCGATGTACGAGCCGTTCCCCTCTACGGACGACACCGATCGACGGACGCACGAACGTAACTTTCTTTCGTTGCTGCTGTGTTTATCGCTGGGGACGGCGAGCTTGCCGCATATTTTGTCGCGTTACAACACGACCACCTCGGTGAGTTCCGCGCGGCGATCGGTTGCATGGACTTTGTTCTTCGTCGCGCTTTTTTATGTGACTGTGCCGGCGCTGGCCGTGTTGATCAAATACGAGGTGATGACGCACCTTGTGGGGCGCTCGGTATCGGATTGGCCGGTGTGGGTGACGCAATGGCATCGGGCGGAGCCTGGGCTAATCGGGATCGACGGTGGGGCGGGCGACGGCATCATTCGATGGTCGGCGATTCGGATGCAGCCGGACATGGTGGTGTTGGCCGCGCCGGAGATCGCGGGGCTACCGTATGTGATTTCGGGACTGGTGGCGGCGGGGGCGCTGGCCGCGGCGTTATCGACGGCGGATGGCTTGCTGTTGACGATCGCCAATGCGTTGTCGCACGACATCTATTACCACATGATCGACCGCGAGGCGTCGAGCCAACGGCGCGTGACCATTTCGAAGATATTGTTGCTGGGCGTGGCGCTGTTCGCGTCGTATGTGGCCTCGCTCAATACGGGGAACATTTTGTTTCTGGTCGGGGCGGCGTTTTCGTTGGCGGCGTCGAGCTTTTTTCCCGTGCTGGTGCTGGGCGTGTTTTGGAAGCGGACGACCAAGCGGGGGGCGGTGGCGGGGATGCTCGCCGGGCTGGGCGTGTGCGTGTATTACATCGTGTCGACGTATCCGTACTTTCGACAGTTGACGGGATTCGTGGGGGCCAGGTGGTTCGGGATCGAGCCGATTAGCTCGGGAGTGTTCGGGGTCCCAGCGGGGTTCTTGGCGACCATCGTCGTGAGTTTGTTCGATCGTGCCCCGGATGCTTATACGAAGGCGCTGGTGGACTACATTCGGCATCCATGAGGCGGGAGGTGAGCGGGGGGCGCGAGGAGGGGCTCGACACCGCCGCGGAGTCTGATATAATCCGCGGCTCTCGGAGAGATGGATGAGCGGTTTAAGTCGCACGCCTGGAAAGCGTGTATAGGTTAATACCTATCGGGGGTTCGAATCCCCCTCTCTCCGCCAAGATTTCTATGCCCGCGTCAGCGGGCATAGTTGTTTTCGGAGAGAAGCAAGCCGATAGTTCGGCTTGCGCGGGGGATTCGAAGGGATTCGCTTGCAAGCGAATCCGCGGCCTGCGCGTGTGTAGGCGAATCCCCCTCTCTCCGCCAATATACCTTCCTCCTTGTCCGTAAGGCTCTGCGGGAAATTAGAGAGAGCAGCGCAGTTGGACCCCGGTTTGGACCATTCACAAGTCATGCGCCTGCCTCACAATCTCGTGCTGCACCCGTCGGGCATGTTCCACGTCCGTTTGCGTATCGCGCCCGATTTGCGCGGCGCGGTAGGGCTCAAGGTCGTCAAGCGATCGTTGCGCATGCGTTGCCCCAGGACCGCGCAGGCATGGGCTTACGTGCTGACGGCGCACAATCGTGCAGCGCTCATAGATCGCCCAACAATGAGAACGGCGTCGGTTTTACGGTGGGAGGCATATGTCGGTACTGCGGATCGGCGGGGCTACCTGTCCAGGATGGCAGGTCCGCGCGATTCCACAACCTGCCCGCAGATGCACGAAGCCCTCTGCGAGAGGGGGCTTCGCTGTGTAGCCGGGGCGGCGGCGCTACGTCAACCCTGGGACCAGCGCTTTCACCACGGTTTTTTTTCATCCCACGCGCCCGAACTCGGCAGCGAGTCCGGATCGACCTTGCCTCCCTCGATCACAAAATGCGGTCCATCGCTGCCTGGCGCAAAGAATCGCCAGTCTTCGTCCTCGGCTACACCATCCGGCGTAATGACAAGCTTCCAATTAAGCGATAGATCGATCCGAACACCCCCAGAGGCGTCCGCCTGCACTCGTTCGACGACGGCAGGGGTCGGGCTAACCAATAGCCTGTCCAGACTTTCCGTCGTGCGCCGAGCTGAATCGTCCGTGCGTAGGTCGTCGCGGCTCGCCACAAGGTGGCCGGACTGCTCAACACGCCAGCCGCATTGAACGTGAAGCGCCCACGCACCAACCTGTTTGACGGTGCCTCGCCGGGTTGTAATCTGCCTGAGTTGGCCGAACTGCAACGTCAGCATGTCGGCGGCGTGATTGATGCCGCTCAGTTCCAGCCCGAGCAGCACGGCAAGACGCTGGGTGATGATGGTCTTTGTATCTGTCATTCGCTGCCCCCAAACATATCCTGCGCCCGCTCCATCATTTCGTGAAATCCGAGCCCTTCCCCGCTTATCTCCTCATGAAGCAACGGATGACCCGCGATGGTTTCCGACGCCGGTAACGCCGGCTGAGTTGGACGCCATCGTGGAAAAGTCGAAACGGCTTGCAAAGAAGAACTATTACCCGAAACAGGCGGACCAGTGAAGAAGCGCTACCTTGCAATAGGCCTCGTTCAGTTGGCGCTGATCGTGCTTTCTGGATGGCTAAGAAGAGGGGCGTGGAAGTCAATTGATTTCGATGGAGGCGCGTGGTCACCAAGCGTGCAGATTTCCTTTTACCTTTTGGCGGGGTGGCTTGCGACCGTTGCGATTGCGGGATGGCTTTCCATCGCCGACAAGATCAACAGAGCGATGATCGTTCTGTTTCTTGTGCTACTGCTACCGTCAGTAGAGCTTCTTTCCTGGTTTGTCGTCTCCTTTTGATGCTGTGGGCCCGAAGGAGGCCAAAAGGGGGATCGACGAGCGCCCGCCGTAACTCCGTAAATCCAATCCGTGCGCACTCGAAACAGCATAACGAATGACTGCATTTGGCAAAATTTTCGCTTACAAAGCCTCCCGTTCAACACCAGACACTACGGATCCCGTGCTCGATTTTGATCGGCTCGCGTCGAATCAGCGTCGAGGGATCGAGACAAACTTTGTCGCCGACACGAACCTCCTGATTCAAGTTGACAAAGCATTGGAAGAAGGGCGCGAGGCGACAGACGTAACGCTCGTTGAATTCGGCCTTCTGGAGTGGGTGACGTTTCTTCGCGAATGTGACAAACGCGGCCTTCACTACGCTTTTACGCTTTTCTTTGCCTACGCAGAAATGCCCGCAGAATTTGCTCAGCAGCGTGCAGTCCGCTTGCAAAGGTTCGCCAGAAAATTTGGCTTGCTGTGGGCTGACGACGAGGTTTCACTCAAGGATGTTTCCACGCTCGGGCGCGTCGACATGACGTTCGAGGGTCCGACCTGTCCGAGGAAATTAGACCACGACAGAAGGCTCGTCTGCATTGCTTGTCCGGTTCGCCTCGACGCAAAAAGGGGGCTCGTCATACAATAGCGATCGCCGATCTTCCCGTGGCTTCTTCGAGGTAACGGATCGGCTATCTATGAGAGTAGAGAGAAAAAAGAAAAAGGATTGCGAGTGTCACGACAACCAGAGCAGCCATCGAAAGTGGAAAGCTGGACCTATCCCTTTCCACTCAAGCACACAAACAGCCCGTCCGCGCCCGAAAACTATCTCGCGGCCCTCGCGGCGGCTCAAGACGGCTTCTATCCGATTGGCACAAACGGGCTATGGCATGGGGGCATCCACTTCGGCGCCGAAACAGCCGACAGGTTCAATCAGGGTGGCGGTGCGAAATGTATTGCCGACGGCGAAGTCGTCGCATTTCGACTCGATTTCGAACTCCAGCGATTGAGCTATCCGGGGGGGATAACGGCCGGCTATTCGAAGGGATTCACGCTGGTGCGGCACCGGTTGGTCTTGCCGCCAGTTCCTACTCAACCCGCCGGTCCCAATGGTCCTCCACCTGCCGCGCTGGCTCCGGCCCCTCAGAACGCGACGCCGCCTGCGCAAGACATACTGACGTTCTTCAGTCTGTATATGCACACGTTGCCGCAGAAAGGCTACGACGCAGATCTTGCGGCTCAACAAGGTCACGCCAAAACACTGCCGGCCTACTATGGCACAGACGATGTTTACACCATCGGGACAAGTGCGTCAGATCCGCGCCTGGGCGCTGACGGGCACCCGGACCACTCGGCCCTCGGACTACGCGTGCGGTCCTCGCCTTCGGCGCACGGTAATCCGGTGGGATGGCTAGCACGTGGGACGAAAGTTAGGATCGGTCAGCGACATGGCGCATGGGGGCAAATAGCCGGCGTCGTCACGGGTAATATCTCGTCGTATAAGGAAGGCGATACGCTGTCTGCCAATGCTTCGTCGGGCTGGATTTTTTTGGCTCAGGCACACCACGAATCGCAACCCCTTGCAGTGGATAAGGTCTACGTTTTGCCCAAGCCGCGACGGATCCGCGCCGGCGAGACCGTCGCCTATCTCGGCGAATACCAACGCTTTGCAGAAGCGCGCGCGCACCATACGCTCCCGCCTCAACTCGGAGAACGCCCTTTGCTGCACGTAGAGGTGTTCACCGGAGACGACCTTGCGCAATATATTTCGCGAAGCCGAGCCCGGGCTCAACAACTCGATCCAAAATCCCGTACGCTGCTGCTGATTTCGGCGGGCACCAAGCTGGTTCAGCCTGCGCCACAGGAGACGTCCATCAGCGGTTCAGTTAAGGCGGCCAGTGATTCGCCAAGTAGCGGTCCCTGGTGCAAAGTCAATGCTGTCGACGCGGCGGGCCACCCACTCCCCGGGCAAGCATGCTGGATTTCGCGTGCCGATCTGCATGGCACTGGTGTACGGCAGGCATGGAGAAACTTCCCGCTGAACGTGTCGGCTGCCAGCGGCGAGGCCGCTGCTTGGGCGCGCGTGATTCACACCGATGCGACCGAAAAGTGTGCCGAAAGCGGGAATAAGACGTGGTATCGCGTTAGCGTGGCAGATGCAAACGATACGCAAGTCGACGGCTGGGTATGCGACCACGGGCATCCACTTGTCGAGTTGAAGAGTCCCTGGGATTGGCCTGGCTTCGATCTCGCCACCTTGAGTGCGCCGGTCTCGGACATGTTCCAGCGCGCGCTCTTCATCGCCCAGAACGGCACCCCAGACGAAATCACCAGTTTCGAGGAAGCCTTCAATACCGTCCAGTCGGACGCTACCGTCAAGAAGTTGGAGGACGCCATTGACAAGGCCGGGCAACACGATGGAAAGATCACTGCGCAAGAACTTAAAGCAGCGCTCGGCAAACCGTGGCTCGCAGATCGCATCGATCATTTGATCGTGAAATACGAGAGCGAATGGGGTGGCGATATGAGCAAGTGGGACGCCCTCGATTTGCATATGCAGGCAGGCTTACCTGTTTGGCAAGCCGAAAAGACGCGCATCGAGGCGTTGCGGTTTTGGCACGAAGTGGCAAACATTGACGGCTTCCCTTCGGGCGCTACTGTTTTTCACATCCATCCGCTTGGATTGGTGGGGAATTTCATGGTGCCGGCGGACCTAATCACGCTCGAAATGCTGAATGCCGTAGATCCGGGTGGATCAGTCGACTATCATCGACAGATACTTCCGTATTTAAATAAATATGCGAAAGGGTATGGCGTCACAACCCCGAGAAGGATTGCGCACTTCCTTTCCCAAGTGGCGGTAGAGAGCGAATTTAAGAATGTCGAAGAAAGGCTTGACTATTCGGAAAGAAGAATGAAGGAAGTCTATGGGTGTAAATTGCCGCCACACGGTAATCATACGGCGAAATTTAATATAGTAAACGGCGACATAGCATGTAATTTCGGACAACTTCGCCCAGCGCTATGGACTAGCCCCGATCGCTACGCGCACAACCCTGAAAATCTGGCTAACCTTGTTTATGCGGATAGGTACCACAATGGCCCGGAGGCGAGCGGCGATTATATTATCATCTGCGCGTGGCATCCAAGCGCCTGTGGCGGCGGATTCGTCACTACGTCCAGGCCGCGCGCATCAAAGACGATATGAGCGGCGTTCGCCATGTCGGCGTGGACGAAACCAGCGTGAAGCGGGGGCACGAGTACATCACCGTCGTGCATGACTTGAAGGCCAAGCGGCTGTTGTTCGCCTGCCCGGGCCGCGACCACGGGACGCTGAAGGACTTTGCGGACGATCTGCGCGCTCACGGGGGCGATCCCGAGCGGCTCGAGCATGCCTGCATCGACATGAGCGCGGCCTACGCCAAGGGCATTGCGCAGTCGCTGCCGAACGCCCAGATTAGTTACGATCGTTTCCATGTGGTCGCGCTGGCCAATGCCGCGATGGACGAGGTACGCCGCGAAGAGATACGCAGCTCGTCCGAGGCGATTCGCCAAACGCTGGGCACGTCCGGCAAGCACACGCTCAAGCAACTGCTGTGGGGCATGCGCAAGAATC
This sequence comes from uncultured beta proteobacterium, assembly GCA_963838695.1. GTDB lineage: Bacteria > Pseudomonadota > Gammaproteobacteria > Burkholderiales > Burkholderiaceae > Trinickia. The sequence continues at coordinate 284,578 of CAWIRZ010000023.1, forward strand.
CGGCGCAGTGGACTGCGGCTATAAGTACAGGGGGCGCGGTCTTATTCAAACTACATTCAAGGCCAACTACGAAGTATTCAACAGGGAACACAATCATCGTTTTCCTGATGATCCAAAGGATTTTGTGACTAATCCAGATCTTCTTCTCTCGGATCTTGAGTATGGAGTGGAATCTGCATTCGTGTATTGGGCCGTCAATCGTGGCGTGAACTCAGTAGCAGATGCGGGAGATGTGGCGGCAGTGACACAACAGATCAACGGAGGGCAGAATGGACATGCTGAAAGACTTAGTGCATACAACAAAGTTGCACCGCTCTTGGGGCTTCCGCAAGAGTCGAACTAAACCCTTTTTTGAATGCCTCGCATGCTGGGTTTTTCTTTCGTTCGCCTCGCTTGCTTATGCGAGTGAGGCCGAACCTGCAGTCTGCCCGGTTGTGTCGCCATCCACGGGTGTGTATTCGGCAGGGAGAATATACAAAAATTCGGTCGTTTCTATCAAACGAAATGACGCGGATCAGACGATAAGCTTGTCTATCTATAGGCCGAATGCAAGTGGTTGTGAGAAAACGACGTTCGCAAACTATTCTATCGAAGGTGGGGCGCCGAACGTCGATTCTCTATTTTTCATGGATCTTAAAGGCAAGACAAATATTTTCACAATTGTTCATTGGGAGGTGAATTCCCGCGGAATCGGTACGTATGGGAAATATTATCAAGTATATGCATATGTCACCGACGACCAGGGGCAGTTAATCGAGAATAAGAGCGTGGTCGATAACAGTGCGATGACCGGAATGGACGGATATCAAGAGGGGGAGGAGAGTTCGTTTCCGTACAAGACTGCAGGCGCCGTAAGATCCTTTTTCAAGTGTAAGCAGGCGAAGTGCAAGTAATGTTCTGTCGAACCGAGCGGTGGACTGCGGGCTCGCCTAGCGATTGAACACTGATCGAATGCGAACTTGCTGTTCACATGGTGCCGAGCGTTGAGTGGCGGCGAATGCGAGCCGGCGGGATTGCTGGAAGCACCCGCGCCAGAAATCGAACGGACGATGCTCGCATTCAACGGGCCAACGATCGTGTGACTAGATCGGCTTGCGCTGTAGAGTATCCGATTGCGAACTATCGATGGAAAGCGCGTATGACCAATGTGCATTAAAACGTTTTGCAGGCTGGTCAAGCGCGCCTTCGCGCTACTGAATGTGGGGCAAACGCGTAACAGTCGCGAACGGATCGACACCATGAGAAACGGGATTCTTCTAGTTCCTGCAATTTTTCTCTCAGCTTTTTCCGGGCAGATTTTCGCCGAAAGCGACGTGTCGTTGTCGGCAAAGCAAATTCGTCCAGGTTGCTCCGTGGTAATGCACAAGGCCTATCCCCCTGGCATCGATCCGAACGTAAATGCGACTGTGTTTGACGAACAACTCTTCTGGAAATGTACCGGTGCGGAGGCTGTCCCGGTAGGAACGATCGAGGCGGAAGGTAGCGGCCCAGAAATCGTCGCGGTCTTTTACCGACGGAATGAAATAGTCGTCTTGGCGCGTTGGACATCAGGTTCGGTCGCAGCCGATTTTCAAGGAGGTTTTTACGAAGTTAAAGCATTTCATCTAGAAAATGCGAACAATCAGACGACATTCCGGGCGGTGCCGGCTATAACCAAGGCGTTCGGTGATGGCTACGATGGCGTGCTCAACGGAAAGCGCGTGACGTTTCCCTACACGAATGCTGCGTCAATCGTAAGCGCGAATTTAAGCGCACCTAGAATCGGAAGCTGAACGAGCGCAGGCTTGCGTCCGCAACTACAACTTGCGGACGCAACCGATGACACAGAACGAAGGTGATTTCCTTCCCGCTGCGGGTGACTGGCGTGACCGCGGCGGGCAAGCGAAAGTTTGACGCCGAGGGTAAGCGCAAGCTGATTGACGCCTGCCTGCAGCCGGGCGCGTCAATTGCCGGACTGGCGTTGAAGGCTGGCGTGAACGCGAACCAACTGCATAAGTGGATTCAATTGCGCGAACGCGCGAATGCTGCTGCGACGGTGAGCGTCGAGCCGTTGCCATCGGCATTCGTGCCGGTTGTCACGGTGGGCGAGGTGGCGCCGGTGCGCATGAATCCCGAGCCGGTGAGCGTGCGGCGATCGTCGCACGGATACGGATCGGCGAAGACCGCGACGCCGGCGCGACTATCGGCGCAGTTGCCCAACGGCGTGACGCTGCAGCTCGAATGCGCCGCACACGATGGCGCTCTCGTAAAGGCGATGATCGAAGCGTTGGGAGCGAACTGATGTTCCGCTTCGACGCGGACCTGCAGGTCTATCTGCATCGCGAGCCGATCGACTTCCGCGCCGGCATCAACAGCCTGGTGACGGTGGTCGAGCAGTCGATGCAGCTCGATCCGCTTGCGCGAGCCGTCTTCGCGTTCCACAACCGCAAACGCGATCGCGTGAAGCTTCTGCTCTATGACCGTGCCGGATTCTGGCTCCTATTGAAACGGCTCGAGGCGGACCGCTTCGTTTGGCCTCGCCGTCAGCAGGCCGTGATCGAACTGACGACCGAGCAGCTTCACCTGCTGCTCGATGGCGTCGATGTCGACGCGTGCGCCGTCATCCCACGCGGCAGTACTGCCACGCGAGCTGAACGGCGGTATCGCCGCCGTTGCCGGTAAACAACGGCGGCTTTAGCTGTTACAAATGCGCGTAAACCTATTCGGCTCTGCGATTGGCTATCGATGAGCGC
>CAWIRZ010000024.1:0-97240 GCA_963838695.1 uncultured beta proteobacterium
TGTTGAAGGATGACGAGGGCAAGCGGATCGCGCTGCACGCACACCGCACGGAATGCGGCCTCCTGCTGATTTCGCATGGCAATGGCACCGTCGGGGCCACCCCATTTATTGAGCAAGACGCACTATGAAACATTTCGATCGTTCCGGCGGTAGCGCGGACCAACGTTTTTTCACGTCGCCATGCGCGTTCGTCCTTGGTGCGCATGGCGCCGATGGCGTATTCCGTCCGGCCAGAGAAAAGGATGGTGGCGTACCGTGCCATCTGTCGCCGGTCGAGGCGCTAATTGAGGCAACACGCCTGCGGCAGCTTGGCAGGGAGTATCAAATCATGCCGGCTGGCACGATTGATCGAGACTGGTTTCTCGATGTCGATGGCAAGGGCTACATCGCGGGAATTCATCTCGGATGGCCTGCGTGCGAGGGGCGACTGCTGACACGCCCTAGCGGCGGTCTGGCTTCATACGCCCGCTGGATGCACCATTGGACCGAATCCCCTGCTTTGCCGCCGACGTTCGAGATCGATCAGGACGTTCTCAACGTGCTATCACGGGTGCGGGAGTGCGCAGGGCTGTTCGCATGGGCGGAAACCAACGCGACGGTCCTGCAATGGAGCTCCTCGCGATTAGCACACGTGGTACAGCGTGCCCTAACCTCCATCGAAGTCACTTGCGGTGAGGCTGCGCAAGCCAACCAACTCGCCATGTTCGATCCGGAGTTCGAGCAGTGGCATTTCGTGGCACGCGACGCCGCAGAGATCGAACCCTGCGATCCATCCTTCTGATAGCGAAGCTGACATTGCTGCAGCAAAAAGGCCGAAAGCGATGCAAGGAAACGGCAACAGGCCGAGTGAGGTTGGTCGAGATGCGTGGATGCCTATCATGTGCGGCTTTCCTCCAATCCACAGCTTTATCCTGCAACGCCGACTTCTGCCATCGGCTCAAACCGCGTTGCAAATCCCGTTGGAGTAAGTGATGAAGGGTACTTGCATTAAAAACCGTAACCTGTTGGCCGCTTTTCTGTCCGCCACTGGGCGGGCGTTGATTTGGCAAAAGATCCGGATGCTGCACTTGCTTGGAAAAATTCAGTCAAGATTATGGTGAACGGCATGATCATCGGAACGTTTACCGGATTCAAACTTTCTAATTACATTTCAAATGATCTATCTGACTACACCGTGGCAAGGCGAATCATTAACGGCGTTGATAAAAAATATATTTTTGCTGAATACGCGAAGAAATTCGAATCCTTGCTAAAGGAGTGCTCGTGATTAAGATGTTGGCTTGTTGTTTGATTACGCTTTATCCCTTTGCCTCCTTTGCTACTGAGGACTGCGGAGGTGCTGCAGCGCAGTGCGCTTTGCAGCTCACATCCACCGGAGCCATCGTTGAGCGAGCGACCGGCAAGGTGCTGGTGCAAAACATTGGAAATCAAGGGATGCTCGCCGACGCATCTCTTTTGAAATTTAACAGCCAGTATGTGCTTGTGCGAGAAAGCTCGACCAATGATAAATCCACATTATTTATTCCATTGAAAACGGAAAATAATTCTTGGGTTTACGATTCGGCATATGAATTTTCAATTTCCCTTATTAACTCATCTGATGGTGTTGGTGTGCGATGGTCTGGAGTGAAAGCAAGAATAGCGCGGCACGCTATTGATAGTGGCGTTTGGGATAGGTCATATGGCAAAACATCAAAGATTTATTCTACAAAAGAGTGGTTGTCGAAATGGCCGTCGCCCTGGGTAAATATCTCCGCCATTGATAAAATTAGGAGGACTGAGCGCTGCTTTATCCCATTTGATAACAAGGAAAGCCCACTTCCCGTTGATTTAATTGCGTGCAGCGCTATCGATCGATATCTGACGGACGGACACTACAGTTTATCTGGGGTTATTGGGTCGAGATCGTATGTTAGCGTCGATTTTGACGTGGCGGGCCACCTTATCGATGGAAGGTATTTTTATACAAAAGAGAGGAAAAATATTGTGCTTCGCGGCGAAGTTGGAGGTGATGGTCGAATACACGTTAAGGAGTACGCTGGATCTGCTGGCGTGTTGACAGGGACTTTCGATGGTCACGTTGAAAACGGAATTATTAGCGGCACATGGGTATCAGCTGATAAGAAGAAGAGTCTGCCATTTACTTTGGTTCCACAAGGGTTCCCGGATTGAATTGCCATGCCCACACTCAAGGAGTAGAGGAATGCATTCAATCGCGCGCGTGGGTGACGACACGAACCACGGTGGAAAAATCTTGACTGGCTCGGTAACGATGCGGGTTGACGGTCGCAGCGTTGCGCGAGTTGGTGATCTGGTGTCCCGCCCTGAGCATGGCACTAACCGCATCATCGCCGGTTCCGACGTGTTGAAGGATGACGACGGCAGGCGGATCGCGCTGTACGGATACAGCACGCGGACATTCAGTGGTATTGAAAAATGAAACGATTATCACTTTCCTTGACGATCGCCTGCGTCGCCAGTTTATTCGCCCCAACGCCATCTTGCGCCCACGCAGCCTCTTCTCTCACTACGCCTGCTGGTCAAAAATTTAGAATCGATTTCCTTTCACAAAATGATTGGATTGAAATAAATCATATGACGGAGACACCGGTAAAGATTTTGATAAATTTGGTTCAATCAGATGACGCAAGAGTTCCCATTGCGATCTTTAACCAAGACGGCCCAGCCATTCCGAGCATAGCCAGCGTATTCAAGAGTACAGTCAGCTCGCGTCAAATGCTTTTTTTGATCGTGAGGTGGCATTACTATCTGCCGGGCGTGGATACTGAAGGTGACTACTACGAAGTGCACGTTTACGGCGATCACAACGACAACCGGGGAAAGCTTTTTTTCTTGGAAGACAGATCGATATCCGATATCTTCGGGTCCGGCCTCGAAGGAAAGAAGGAAGGAAAAATCGTACACTTTCCGTTTAAAAATGCAGCGTCGATAAGAAAAAAGCTGAGTTTTCTTAAGCTCAATTGACCGTTGCAAACAGGGTCGTTGACGTCGTCGTTTTCTGCCGTTTTTGGAACGTCGGCGGTACTCACCTCGCAACAGCCAATCCCGCCACATCCCCCAAACTCATTTGGAAGCCTTCCCCGCCTTACCCTTTGCCCGATAGTGGCTAAGAAAGATGGCCACGGCTTCGTCGATCACGGCTTGCCGTTCGCCACGCGTGAACGTCTCATCGCGGCCAATCACTCGCATCCACAGCAAAGGCTCGTCGATGAGGCCGAGAAACTGACGCGTCGCACGCTCGCCGTTCTTGATGTCGAGCGTGCCCAGCTCCGCCTGCCGCTCGATGTAGGCGCGCACGGCGCTCATCGCCGGTGTCTTGCCGACCTGGAAGAAGCTGTCGATCAGATCGGGGAAGCGCGGCCCTTCTGCGATAACCAGGCGCAAAAAGTCGACCGCTAACGGCGGCTCCCAGAACGCGGCAACCGCAGCGGCGATGCGCCGCAGGCCGATCTCCGGATCTGCTTGAGTCTCGGCTTCTGCCACGATGTCCAGTACAGGAAACGCGCTCCACACTCGTTCGACGACAGCACGAAAAAGCGCTTCTTTGCCTGCAGGAAATTGGTTGTACAGCGTACGACGGGCCGCGCCCGCTTCTTGCGCCACCAGGTCCATGCTGGCGCCGTCGTACCCGTGCCGAAGAAAGACACGCGTAGCCGCGGCCAAGATCGCGTCTCGCTTGGAAAGCGCCGCCCCCGGAGAGGCTACGGCATCGAAAATCGAAACCACACCGCTCTTCTGCCCCGTTTTGTTCTTCGTGGATGTCATGACTGGTCCTCTTGACTGCACTATACAGTGCAGAGCAGAATTGCACTCATGAGTGCAATGTCCGACGTGCATTTATTCGCACGTTGTTCCAAAGCAAACATTATGGCCGAAGCCATGCTGCGGTCTTAGTCGCGCGGCGGCTTGGTTCGCAAGGACATTGGCTTCGAGCCTGGGTGAACGGCATGGTCCCGCGCGGGCCATGCCGCTCTAGCGGTTGCCGCACCGCTGTCGCGTTCTACGCGCGTATCGAGGCCAATCAAGTCATTGCAAGGAGCTCGAATGGATAGCTTGAACGGAAAGGTGGCGCTCGTTACGGGCGCGTCGCGCGGCATCGGCCGAGAGATTGCCGTTGGATTGGCCGCTGCGGGGTGCAGCGTCGCCGTGTGCTACAACAAGGACCAGGCGGGCGCCGAAGATGTTGCCGCCGCCATCCGCCAACAAGGCGGAAAGGCCGTGGCATTGGGCGGCGACGTGGCCGATCCGCAGGTGGCCGTCGGCCTTGTACGAGAAGCGCAGGAGAAGCTGGGGCCGCTCGGCATCGTCGTCAACAACGCCGGCATCAATCCCTCGCGCCCGCTGGACCAGATCAATGCGGAAGACTGGAACGAAACGCTACGGGTCAATCTGAGCTCCGCGTTCCATGTAACGCAAGCAGCATTGCCGGGACTGCGAGAACGCAAGTGGGGACGAGTCATAACGTTGTCGTCGATCGCTGCGCAGCTCGGGGGTGTCATCGGCCCGCACTATGCCGCCAGCAAAGCGGGGCTGATCGGGCTGGCCCACTACTACGCCGCCGCGCTAGCCAAGGAAGGCATTACGTCGAACGCTATCGCGCCCGCGCTGATCGAAACGGAAATGCTGAAGGGCAATCCCGCGATCAAGCCGACGCTGATTCCCGTGGGTCGTTTTGGCGCGACGGATGAGGTTTCCTCCGTAGTCGTCATGCTTGCGAGCAATGGCTACATCACCGGCCAGACGATCAACGTCAACGGCGGCTGGTACATGTCTTGAGGCACGATCAAAGAGGCTTCCCATGCAAACCCGACTGATTCCTTCCTCGAAGGAGCCTCTGCCCGTCATTGGCCTTGGCACCTACCGCGGGTTCGATGTCACGCCGGCAGCCGCGGACAGTGCTCAGCTCGCCGAGGTATTGGACGCCCTGTTTTCCGCGGGGGGCAGCGTCGTGGACAGCTCCCGATGTACGGACGCGCCGAACGCGCGGTGGGCGATCTGCTGGCCGCACGTCAGCCATCGGCGCCGGCCTTCCTCGCCACCAAGGTCTGGACCACGGGCCGCGAGGCCGGCCTCCGACAAATGGAACAATCGTTTCGGTTTCTGCGCACTGATTGCATCGACCTGATGCAAATCCACAATCTAGTGGATTGGAAAACGCATTTGCCGACGCTAAGGACTATGAAGGAAGCGGGTCGCATCCGCTATATCGGCGTCACGCACTATTCCAGCGCGGCCTACGACGAAGTGGAGAAGGTGCTGAAAGCCGTGCCACTAGACTTCCTCCAAATCAACTACGCCCTGGATGACCGCGAGGCGCAGGCCAGGGTGTTGCCGTTAGCGCAGGACAAAGGCGTAGCCGTTATCTGCAACATGCCGTTCGGCGGAGGCGGACTGCTGCGCCGCCTTCGCTCCACGCCACTGCCAAGCTGGGCGAGCGACGTTGGCGCCACGTCTTGGGCGCAGTTGGCACTCAGTTTCGTTCTTTCTCATCCGGCGATTACCTGCGCGATACCCGGCACGGGCAATCCTAGGTCGATGGCGGAAAACGCGGCAGTAGCGAACGACTTCAGCTTGTCCGAACAGCAAGTGCGGGAATTGATCGCGTTCGTTTGAGACGCCCCGCGGCTGCCAAACGAAATCCCAGCAAGCGGTCACAAACGAATCGCCCTAGGGCGTCGGGCGTCTCTTCCACCCGGCCGGATCATCCCTTGCTCGCGCCCCACATTCAAGCGGCACCCAAGCCCGGCGGGCCTTCGCGGGCCTTCGCGAGACTTGCTATACTGCCGTGCGCTCCCTTGGAAAACGTGCAAGCGTCCGAGCCGCGCACCCCCTTCGTTCGCTCCGCGGAGCCGCACGAACTCGCGGGGTCCTCGCTAGGCTTCCGATCGCACACTCCTCCTTCGGCGCCTGATCCCGAATCGGCAAGTTGCCTCTGACGACGTGAACCAGCCATGTCAGCGGAAAAACCAACGAAACGCTTTGTCTCACCGATACTGATACTGATACCGATACTGATCGGCTTGCTGTCGGTGCCGGCCGCTAGCTCGGCGCAGACGCTCACCGACGAGCTGGCCCAGCGCAGCGGCATCAGCCCCGCCCACATCCTGACGCTGCTCGGCAACTGCGACGCCAATCGCACCAGCATGAAGTTCTGCGCCTGGCGCGATGAACTCGCCGCCGAACGTACTTTGCGTCGGCTCATCGAGGAAAAACGCGCCACGTCCCCGAAATGCGGCGCCTTCCTTGCGCAGAAAGTCGCCGTCTGGCAGAAGCGGCGCGACGAGACGTGCCGCCAATCGGCCGAGCGGCAATGGACCGACGGGTCGATGCAATCCGCCGCAGTCGCCCTATGCGCGACCGACCGCACCAAACAATTGATGCAATCGCTCGCATCGAACTCCTGCCCTTAGCCTCGCCGCGCCCCCCGCAATCCGCATGCAATCGTTTGAATAATCGCCGGCCGCCCCCATTCTGTAGACGTTAGCTGGGCCCTTTCTCGCCCGAATCGGTCGGTGCGCTCAGCCTCGCCAGGCTGAGCGGCAAAGAACGACGCATTTTTAAGCAATCGAGGAATTTCCCGCGCGCGCGGCTGTCGATAGAACTTCGGCCGAACGACGAACCGGCACTGCGCCGGCCGCCTGCCCACTTCTAGTGCAATCGAAAAGATGGATCGGTATTTCATGTCACGCACGAGCGCCATTGGGCTGCTCGTCGATGCGCGCCAGGCGCTCGCCGCGGATCTGCATGACAAGCCGTCGCCCGGTGGCCAAAGCAGCGAGCAGATGCTCCGCGATGTCGAACGGCTATTGCTCGACGTGCGCGTCGGGCGCACCCGCGAGTTTCAACTCGAGTTTCCGAATCGCGTCCACGTGATCGTCTCCGATTAACGCCCGTTAAACCGCGCTCGCCCCGCACCGTAGGCAAGCGTTCATCCCCGCTTAGGTCACGTGTAGTCACGCGCGGTCGCGCGCGCGTCGACATCGTCTACAATCTCGCCCATGATTCGATGCCGGCCACGCGCCAGCATGCACCCGACACGCAAGCCGCCCCGCCTTGGCGGCTTTTTCATATGTCGCCCGGTGCCGACGCCTTCGACTGTTAGATACGATGATTCACGATCCGAATGAACCGGGCCTGCCGCCCGATACCCCCAGCAGCGCCGACCAAGCCAACGAGAACGAGCACGACCTCCCCGCGTCGTCCCCCGATGAAGCCCCGCTCTTCCGGCGCCGCATCCGCAGCTTCGTCACACGCGCGGGCCGCGTATCGACAGGCCAACGCCGCGCGATGGACGAATTCGGTCCGCGCTTCGTCGTTCCCTACTCGCCCGCTCCCGCGAATTGGGATGCGCTGTTCGGCCGGCAAGCCCCGCGTGTGCTCGAAATCGGCTTCGGCATGGGTGCCAGCACAGCCGAAATCGCTGCCGCACGGCTCAACGACGATTTTATCGGCGTGGAAGTTCATGAACCCGGCGTGGGTGCGCTGCTGAAGCTGATCGGCGAAGCGCAACTGACGAATATCCGGATCATTCAGCACGACGCGGTTGAAGTGCTCGAACACATGATCGCGCCGGGTACGCTAGACGGCGTGCACGTGTTCTTCCCCGATCCGTGGCACAAGGCGCGGCATCACAAACGCCGCTTGATCCAACCGCCGTTCGTCGCACTGCTGGCATCGCGCCTGAAGCCCGGCGCCTATCTGCACTGCGCCACCGACTGGCAAAACTACGCCGAACAAATGCTCGAGGTACTCGGCGCCGAGCCTTCGCTCGAAAACACGGCACCCGACTATGCGCCGCGGCCCGACTATCGTCCCGTCACGAAATTCGAACGGCGCGGCTTGCGGCTCGGCCACGGCGTGTGGGATCTCGTCTTCAAGCGTCGTTAGATAGCGCCGCGCGGCGGATCGGCGGATCGGCCGAAAGCGGATCGACAGAATCCCGCCGGGGCGCCGCGCCTTCAGGCGCCCCAATTGACGACATCGCCGTAGCCGATGACGAGGACGATCATCCCGAACGCGATGCGATACCAAGCGAACGCCGTGAAATCGTGCGTGGCCAGATAGCGCAGCAACCAACGCACGCATACGAACGCGCTCACGAACGCCGCGGCGGTGCCCACTGTCAGGATGTCCGCCATATCGGCGAACGCCGCTCCGCGGTGTTTGATCAATTCGTATAGCGTCGCCCCGCCGATCACGGGTATCGCCAAAAAGAACGAAAACTCCGTCGCCACACGCCGCTCCACTCCCAGCAGCATCGCGCCGATGATGGTCGAGCCGGAGCGCGATACACCGGGTATCAACGCGCAGCATTGTGCGCAACCCACCTTGAGCGCATCGAGCGGACGCAATTCGTCGATCGTGCGAATACGTCCCGTCGCGCCGCCTAGCCGGCGCTCCCGCGCTTGAACCCAGAGGATGACCACACCGCCCACGACAAGCGCGAGCGCGACGGGCACCGGGGCGAACAGCGCGTCCTTGATCACGGTTTCGAAGGAAAGCCCCAGCACGACCGCCGGAATCGTGGCGATGACGACGTTCAGCGCGAAACGGCGCTGGGTGTGGTCGCCCCACACGCCAAACGCCACGCGGCCGATGCGCTGCCGATATTCCCAGCAAACGGCGAGAATGGCCCCGAATTGGATGACGACGTGGAATGTCTTGGCGGCATCGCCGCCGAAGTTCAACAAGCTGCCGACGACAATGAGATGTCCCGTGCTGGAGACGGGAAGAAACTCGGTCAGTCCTTCGACGATGCCGAGAATCAACGCCTTGCCGATCAGTATCCAGTCCATCGATGCCCTCTCCTCGATTCGAATGGCGCGAGGGGCCGGACGATGGAACGTGCGCGGCCACCCGCGGCCGCGCGCCCGTCATTTCTCGACGATCTGCACGCGTATGCCGTTTGTAAGGATTGTAATTGTACCGGGTTCGAAGTTCACGCCGCCGAATTGCAGTTGCTCGGGCTTGAACGTATAGATCGGGTAACCGTCCAGCCACCGTGCCGCGGCCAGCGCGCCGGCCGCTTCGATCTGTTGCCGGTAGGCACGCGCCTGGCCCTCCACCTCGACGCGCTCGACAGTCGGCGAGCGCAGGACGACGGAGTGACTCGGTTCGTCGTATTGGAGCTGGCTCGTCAGCACAAACGCGCCGTCCACGGGCTGTTGCAGAAACGGGCTTTCGACATGCGCGTCGACATGAACGGTCACGCGGTCGGCTCCGGGTTCGAAGCCAACGACGGGGTTCGTCAGCACAACCTCGAACAGTTGCGAAACGGTGTGCCGGTAGGGAAACTTGCGGCCCACCGCCGTTTGCACCTGCTCACGCGAAAACGTGTAGTGATCCGGGATGAACGGAAACGTCTGGCTCGCACATGCCGTGAGCGATCCGCCCAGACCCGCGGCGACGCCGACGGCGGCGACTGCCGCGCAAGCCAAACCCAGCAACCGGCGCCGACGGGGCGCGACGGCGAAAGTCATGCATAACCTCCTAGTTCTAAGCGTTGCACGCTGCGCCGCTATTGTTACGCGAAATAGGAAAGCCCCAGCGCGCCTTTTACTTCTGATAACGTTTGTGCGGCCACTTCTCGCGCACGCATCGTGCCCTGGCGCAAGATGTCCAGCACCTGGCCGCGGTCGGTCTCGAACTCGCGTCGGCGCGTGCGGATCGGTTCGATGATCGCTTGCAGCCGTTCATCGAGCGCGCGCTTGACGACACTGTCGCCCAATCCGCCGCGTCGATAGTGCGCCTTCAACGCTTCGACCTTCTCCGTATCGGGTTCGAACGCGTCGAGGAACGCAAACACCACATTGCCCTCGACTTGGCCCGGGTCGCTCACGCGCAAGTGATTCGGGTCGGTGTACATATCCTTCACCGCCTTCGAAATCTCGTCGGGGTTGGCGCCGAGCGCGATCGCGTTGCCCAGCGATTTGCTCATCTTCGCCTTGCCGTCGATGCCCGGCAGCCGCGGCGTTTGCGACAGCACGGCCGCACACTCGACCAGCACTTCCCGTTCGACGATGTGATTCAAGCGGCGCACGAGTTCGTTCGCCTGTTCGATCATCGGCAATTGGTCGTCGCCCACCGGCACATGCGTCGCCTTGAAGGCCGTGATATCGGCCGCCTGGCTGACCGGGTAGGTCAGGAAGCCGGCCGGGATGTCGCGTTCGAAACCGCGCAACGCGATTTCCGCTTTGATGGTGGGATTGCGTTCGAGGCGGGCGACGGAAACCAGATTCAGCAGGTACTGCGACAACTCCGCGAGCTCGGGCACCTGGGATTGAATGAAGATGGTCGATTTGGCCGGGTCGATCCCGACGGCGAGATAGTCGAGCGCCACTTCGAGCACGTTTTCCGTCACGCGCCGGTGACGGCCTACGTTATCGGTCATCGCCTGAGTATCGGCGAGTAGCAGGAACTGGGTCGCTTCGTGCTGTAGCTGCACCCGGGCACGCAACGAGCCGATGTAATGGCCGAGGTGAAGCGGCCCCGTCGTGCGATCGCCGGTAAGGATAACGGGCTGTTTGGTATTCGTCATGGTCTGGCGTTCTATGGTTTGGAAGCCACCAGCCACTGGATGCGGATATGAAAATGCCGCCAATGACTGGCGGCATTACGTTCGCTAAAGCAAGAGGAAACGGGCCGCCGTGTTCAGGCGCGCCACCAGCAAGGCAGATCGATCACGGTTGGGTTCGTATCCATCCGGCGAGTATACCTCAGCGACGAACCGCAGCGGCAAAGACACCCAAGCAGGCCGGGCACACCGCCCGCCGCCGCGCCGCCTGCCATGAAATTAGCCGGGATGGCTGTCCGGGGTCGTCTGCACTTCGATATACCCGAGCCAGCGCAGCGCCTGTTCGCGATTGTCGCCGCACATGACCTCGTCGGGCTGCAACGACGAACACACCGCGGGGCGATCCGGATGCCCGAAGATCTTGCATCGCTCCTGCGCATCGAGTTGCACGCAGCGCACGCCCGCGGGTTTCCCCAACGGCATGCCCGGAATGGGACTGGAAATCGACGGAGCGATACAACACGCCCCGCATCGGTCACGGCATTGCATGGTGGAACCCATCGACAGGTACGGCGAGGCCCCTCGCCTGCGCAGCAGAATCGGATGGGCCGCACGTACCTTGGTAAAGTAGATGCTTCGCCCGAGATTCTACGAGGATTCAACATGCGCGGTACGCGCGCCATTTACGCGGTGCAACGGCTCAAAGAGCGCACCGGCAATCCCCACTACGCCGCCATCGGCATGCCAGGCGGGCTCTTTCGGCTGGTCGATCGCGCCAGCGGGATCGAGTTGCCGCTCTCCGAGCCGCTCCCGCTCGATGCGTTCGTCGCCTTCGTCGATGCCGTTTCTCCCGCCAAACCCAAGCGGGTCAGCAAGCTCGACACCGCATTCGAGGCGCAGATCAAGCGCAGCAAACGCTAAGCGCAGCGGCTCGGGCACTCGGTTTGGTACAATCCCGGGGTTTCTTTCCGCCGTACCGAACCGCTACGTCCAAGTCCGTTAAGCCCGTTAAGTCCGCTAAGTCGCCATGAATATCGAGCAAGCCCGTTTCAACATGATCGAACAACAAATTCGCCCCTGGGACGTGCTGGACCAGGACGTGCTGAATCTGCTGTCGGTCGTCAAACGCGAAAACTTCGTCCCCGCCGCCTACCGCGAGCTGGCGTTCGCCGATCTCGAAGTGCCTCTTCTGCCCACGGGCGAGCATATGCTCTTCCCGCGCGTCGAAGCGCGAATCTTGCAAGAGCTGGCTGTGAAGAAACACGAAAGCGCGCTCGAAATCGGCGCGGGCTCCGGCTATATGGCCGCCCTGCTGGCGCACCGCGCCCGTCACGTGCTGACCGTCGACATCAAGCCCGAACTGGTCGAACTCGCCAAGCGCAATCTCGCCGAAAACGGCGTGACGAATGCGGAAGTCGCGCTGGGCGATGGCGCCCGCGGCTGGCCGGCCGGTGCCCCGTACGACGTCATCTGCGTCTCGGGCGGTCTGCCGGTGCTGCCGCAGGAACTGCTCGAGCAACTGAAGATCGGCGGCCGCCTGGCTGCGTTCGTCGGTACGGCGCCCGTCATGAAGGCGCAGATCATCACGCGCATCGACGAAAAGCAATTCCGCGTAGCCGACGTCTTCGAAACCTACATCGAGCCGCTCGCGAACGCCGTCCAGCCGCCGCGTTTCAAGTTCTAAGCACCGCGCCCGCAGCCGGCGCGGCCCTTTCCGGCCGCGCCGTCCTGACACCGATCCGCCCTTCCGCCCGATTGCCTATCATGCAAAACCTGACCGCGCCCGCACTCGCCGAATGGCTGGCCGACTCATCGCGTCCCGCTCCTATCCTGCTCGATGTGCGCGAGCCCTGGGAAGTCGCCACGGCACATATCGCCGGCGCCCTCGACATTCCGATGCGCGATATCCCCGCTCGCAGCGAAGAACTCGACGACGAAGCGCAGATCGTCTGCATCTGCCATCACGGCGCACGCAGCGCCAACGTAGCGATGTTTCTCGAAGGCCGCGGCTTCAAGCACATCTTCAATCTCCAAGGCGGGATCGATGCGTGGTCGAGGCAGGTCGATCCGAAGGTACCGCTTTATTGAGCTGAGCAATCGAGCGCCGACTCGATCGGCCATCGTTGATCGCTAGTCGTTCCGATCGCTAGTCGTTGATCGCTGATCGTTAAGCCTTCATCCTTCCATCGGCACCCGACGATCGCAGCGACCGCTCCAAAAAAACCGCCGGCCCCGCATTCACGGGCCGGCGTTTTTTTTGGGGCAACGCACTCACCAATATCGCGCGGCGCGCTCGCGTTCAGCGCGTGACGCACCATCGTGGTCCTCGCAGCTATCCGGTGCCGGCCGAGTTCGTCGAGCCAACTGCCGCGCCAGCCGTCTTCAGCCGTCTTCAGCCTTTTCCGGCTTCGATTGGCATACCCCTTGCGTTACACGCCGGTCCGCGCGTCGGCATCGACGCATCGATCGATGCCCACAGTGTGCGACGGATTCCAATAAACGCTATTTCAGCACCGGCAAGGGGAAGCACACATGAAACGTCGTAGCTTGTTGAAGCTCGGTTCGCTCTCCGGCGCGCTTGCGCTCGCAGGGCAAGCACCATTCGTTCGCGCAGCGTCCAGCGGGCCCATCAAAGTCGGCATCTTGCATTCGCTCTCAGGCACGATGGCGATTTCGGAAACGTCGCTCAAAGACACGGCGCTCATGACGATCGCCGACATCAACAAGAACGGCGGCGTCATGGGTCGCCAGATTCAGCCTGTCGTGGTGGACCCGGCATCGAACTGGCCGCTCTTCGCCGAAAAAGCGCGGCAGTTGCTGACGCAAGATAAAGTCGCCTGCGTCTTCGGCTGCTGGACCTCCGTCTCGCGCAAATCGGTACTGCCTGTATTCGAGGAATTGAACGGCCTGCTGTACTACCCCGTTCAATATGAAGGCGAAGAGATGTCGCGCAACGTCTTCTATACCGGCGCCGCGCCCAATCAACAAGCCATTCCGGCCGTCGAATACCTGATGAGCGCGGAGGGCGGCGGTGCCAAGCGCTTCTTCCTGCTCGGCACCGATTACGTCTACCCCCGCACGACGAACAAGATCTTGCGCGCGTTCCTGCACGCGAAGGGCGTCAAGGACGCCGACATTCAAGAGGTCTACACGCCGTTCGGTCATAGCGACTATCAAACCATCGTCGCGAACATCAAGGCATTCGCGCAAGGCGGCAAAACCACCGTCGTCTCGACCATCAACGGCGATTCGAACGTGCCGTTCTATAAAGAGCTAGGCAACCAAGGGATCAAGGCGACCGATACCCCCGTCGTGGCGTTTTCCGTCGGCGAAGAGGAATTGCGCGGTATCGACACGAAGCCGCTCGTCGGCCACCTCGCCGCTTGGAACTACTTCATGTCGGTCAAAGGCCCGGCCAACACGAAGTTCAAGTCGCAGTGGGCCGAATGGGTCCAATCGCAGAATCTTCCGGGCGGCAGCAAGCGCGTGACGAACGATCCGATGGAAGCGACGTTCGTCGGCATTCATATGTGGAAGCAAGCCGTCGAGAAAGCCAAGAGCACCGATGTCGATAAGGTCCGCGCGGCGATGATCGGACAGACGGTCGCGGCGCCGTCCGGATTCACGTTGGCAATGGACGGCAATCACCATTTGCACAAGCCCGTGATGATCGGCGAGATTCGCGCCGACGGCCAATTCAACGTCGTATGGAAAACGAAGGCGCCGGTGCGCGCGCAACCGTGGAGCCCGTTTATCGCCGGCAACGAAAGCAAGCCCGACATCGTCAGTTCGATCGGGGATTTCTTGCGCCGGCGACGCGTCGCCTAAGCGCACGATCCGCCGAGCCGGATCCCGCTTCGCCACGGCGTGGCGGCCAGGCGCGTTCGTGTGCGCCTCGCCGTCACGCCCAGTCGTTCTTCTCGGGCTTTCATTCATGAATCGATCGTTACGCCGGTATGCACTCGCCATCGCTTTTGGGTGCTCGCTCGCCACCTCTTCGGCATTCGCACTGACAGCCACCGACATCGCCTCGCTCACGGGCGACGACTTCGATGCGAAGGCAGCCGCCATCGATACGCTGGCCACGCAGCATGATGCGGCCGCTGTCGCGGTGCTCCGTGCGCTGGCGGACGGACGCGCATTGGCGACGGACGCCGGCGCGCTCTTGATCGAAGAGAACGATGGCGATACCGAAGCGCGCGATGCGCTTTCGGGCCAACGCGTCGCGGTCGGCAATGCGCAACCCGTCACGCTCAGCAACCTGCTGCGCAATAAAGTCGCCCACGCGTTAGCGGGCGTGCAGTTGGCCTCGCCCGATCTCGATGTCCGCAAAAAGGCCATCGATACCTTGCTCGCCAATCCCGACCCATCGATGAAAGCGCTGATCGAAGCCGCGCGGGCCAAAGAAACCGACCCGGCGCTCAAGCGCCGTCTCGATGCGCTCTGGGCCACCACTGCGCTCACCGATCGGGATGCGTCGAAACGGCTCGAAGCCGCCGAACTGATTGCGGCGCGCGGCGATCTCGATCTCGCCCCCCTGTTGCGCCCGCTCGTCGCCAAACGCGCCGACGGCACGTTCGACGAACCCGATCCCCGCGTTCGCGCCGCCGCGCAACACGGCATCGACGCGCTCGACGGCATCGAACGCAATAGCCGGATCGTCGGCAACCTGTTCGCCGGCATCTCGCTCGGCAGCGTGTTGCTGCTTGCGGCGCTGGGGCTCGCCATCACCTATGGCGTCATCGGCGTCATCAACATGGCGCACGGCGAATTTCTCATGATCGGCGCGTATGCCACCTACGTCGTGCAAAACGCATTTCGACACTACGCGCCGGGCGCATTCGACTGGTACCCGCTCGCCGCGGTGCCTGCTTCGTTCCTCGCGGCGGCGCTGGTGGGGATTGCGCTCGAGCGATTGGTGCTGAAACGGCTCTATGGCCGGCCGCTCGAAACGCTGCTCACCACGTTCGGCGCGAGTCTCGTATTCATGCAAGCGACGCGGACGCTGTTCGGCGCACAAAACGTGGAAGTGACCAATCCCGCGTGGATGACGGGCGGCGTCGCCGTCATGCAAAACCTGATCCTGCCGTACAACCGAATCGCCATCCTCGCGTTCTCGCTGGCCGTCGTCGCCATCGCCTGGGCCGTGCTCACGCGCACGCGGCTCGGTCTTTTTGTACGCGCGGTCACGCAAAACCGCGGTATGGCGGCGTGCGTCGGCGTCAAAACCGCATTCGTCGATACCTATGCATTCGCGTTCGGCGCCGGCATTGCCGGCCTCGGCGGCTGCGCGCTGTCGCAGATCGGCAATGTGGGCCCCGATCTCGGCCAGACCTATATCGTCGATTCGTTCATGGTCGTCGTGCTCGGCGGCGTCGGCCAACTGGCCGGCACCGTGCTCGGCAGCTTCGGGCTCGGGATTCTCACCAAGGCGGTCGAACCGTTCGCGGGCGCCGTGCTCGCGAAAATCGCCGTCCTCGTGTTGATCGTGCTGTTTATTCAAAAGCGTCCGCAGGGGTTGTTCGCTCTCAAAGGACGTAGCGCATGAGGCCCATGATGCCGTCTCTTACTTCTTCCGCCGCGGGTACGCAAGCGCCGCCTCCTTCCGACGATGCATCGGGCGACATCGCGCGCGAGCCGCATCGTCCCCATGCGACGCCCGCCGCCGCAGCTCGCTCGAGAACTGGGCCGTGGCTTGCATTGCCCGAGCGGCGCCCGTTGATGTCGCGCCCGGCGTGGACAGCGCTCGTCGCGCTGGTCTTGGCCGTCGGCTGCGGCGCCCCGATCGCCGCACTGGTGCTACCGGAATCGAGCGCCTTTCATCTATCGGCCTACGCGTTGACGCTCGGCGGCAAGTTCATGTGCTACGCGATCGCGGCGCTGGCGCTCGATCTCGTCTGGGGCTATTGCGGCATCTTGAGTTTGGGGCATGGCCTGTTCTTCGCGCTCGGCGGGTACGCCATCGGGATGTACCTCATGCGTTCGATCGGACACGATGGGGTCTACGGCAGCGATCTGCCCGACTTCATGGTGTTCCTGAATTGGCATGCCCTGCCCTGGTTCTGGCACGGCACCGAGCATCTCGCGTATGCGCTCGTGCTCGTACTCGTCGTGCCCGCGGTGCTCGCTTGGACATTCGGCTTTTTCGCGTTCCGCTCCCGCGTGCAGGGCGTCTATCTATCGATCATCACGCAGGCGCTCACGTACGCGGCGATGCTGCTCTTCTATCGCAACGAAACGGGCTTCGGCGGCAATAACGGGTTCACCGATTTCAAGCGTATCGCCGGCTTTCCGATCACGCATCCGTACACGCGTGTCACGCTCTTCTTGCTGACGTTCGGCGCGCTGGTGCTCGCCTTCATCGCCGCGCGTGCGATCGTCACCTCCAAGCTGGGCCGCATCGTCATGGCGATGCGCGACAGCGAAACGCGTTTGATGTTTCTCGGCTATAGCCCGCTCGCCTATAAGCTGTTCGTCTGGACCCTATCGGCCATGCTCTGCGCGATCGCGGGCGCGTTGTATGTGCCGCAAGTCGGCATCATCAACCCGAACGAAATGTCGCCGGCCAGCTCGATCGAAATGGCGATCTGGGTGGCCGTCGGGGGCCGCGGCACGCTGCTCGGCCCGATCGCCGGGGCGTTCGCCGTCAATGCCGCGCGCAGCGTATTTACGGCTTATCTTCCCGAGTACTGGTTGTTCTTCCTCGGCGCGTTATTCGTCGTCGTCCCGCTGGCGCTGCCACGCGGTCTCGCCGGTTTAGCGGCCACGCTCTTTGCAAGAGGCGCGCGCAAATGACGATGATCGGCACACCTAACGAAACCGGGACACCGGGCGATCCGCCCGCGGGAACCGCGCCGATGGCGCATCTGGTTACCCCAGGTGCGATCGACGTCACGCACGGCACCATCCTCTATCTGGAGGACGTGACGGTCAGCTTCGACGGATTCCGTGCGCTAAACAGCCTATCGCTGACGCTCGACGTGGGCGAACTACGCTGCGTGATCGGCCCCAACGGCGCCGGCAAAACGACGATGATGGACGTCATCACGGGCCGCACGCGGCCCGATCAGGGCACCGTGTTTCTTGGCCAGACTCTCGATCTCACCCGCATGGACGAGCCGTCGATCGCACAGGCGGGGATCGGCCGCAAATTCCAAAAGCCGACCGTGTTCGAGCAACTTCCCGTGTGGGAAAACCTCGAACTCGCGATGAAGGCCGACAAGCGCTGGTATGCCACCCTGCGCGCACGGCTAACGGGCACCGCGCTCGCACGGATCGAAGAAACGCTCGCCACGATCGGCCTCGAAGAGCAAGCATGGCGCGCCGCCGGCGAACTGTCGCATGGACAGAAGCAGCGTTTGGAGATCGGCATGTTGCTGATGCAGCAGCCGGCGCTGCTGTTGCTCGACGAACCCGCGGCCGGCATGACCGATGACGAGACGATGGCGCTCGCCGTGTTGCTCGACCGGCTGCGCGGCACCTGTTCGATGATCGTCGTCGAACACGACATGGAATTCGTTGCCGCGCTCGCCGGCGCGCATGGCCGCGTCACCGTCATGGCCGAAGGCCGCGTGCTCGCCCAAGGCACACTCGATGAGGTCAAGCGCGACGAAGCTGTCATCGAATCGTATCTTGGCCGCTGAGCGAATCGAACCCATTCATTAGAACCAGACCACGAAGGACCGCTCGATGCTCGACGTGACCGGACTCAATCAGTTCTACGGCGGCAGCCACATTCTGCGCGACGTCACGATGCACGTGCCGCAGGGCTCGCTAACCGTCTTGCTCGGCCGCAACGGCGTGGGCAAGACGACGTTGATGCGCTGCCTCATGGGGGTCGTGCGCGCGAAAAGCGGCACGATCCGTTGGCGCGGGCAGACGCTCGATGCACTCGCGCCACCGGCGCGCGTGGCGCGCGGCATCGCCTACGTTCCGCAAGGCCGCGAGATCTTTGCGCGCCTGACCGTCGAAGAAAATCTGCTGGTCGGCGCGGCGAGCAAGCGCGGCGTCTCGCAGGTGCCGGAGCGCATCTATACCCTCTTTCCCGTGCTCGAACAAATGCGCAAACGGCGCGGGGGCGACCTATCGGGCGGACAACAGCAGCAGCTCGCGATCGGCCGTGCGTTGATGAGCGAGCCAAGCCTGCTGATCCTCGACGAACCGACCGAAGGCATCCAACCTTCGATCATCCAGGAGATCGGCAGAACACTGCGCAAGCTCGTCGACGAGACGGGCATGACGGTGCTGCTCGTCGAGCAATACTATGACTTCGCGAAAGCGCTCGCCGATCAGTACTGGGTCATGCGGCGCGGCGAGATCGTCGCCAACGGCTCCGGCAGCGACATGGATGCGCACGGCATCCGCGAGATGATCGCCGTCTGATACGGCCGGTGCTATGCTCGGCTCCATTCTCATGCGCGCGTGTCCCGCGCCCGACGCATTTCATGGCTTCTTACGTATCCAATGCGCCATCGCCCGAGGCGGTTGTGCTCGACCGCGAGCGTTGCACCGGCAGGTCCGAGGGCTGGCAAGCGAGCCTCGCGCTCGGCTTCGACAAGCACGGCGCGCGCACGACGCTGACCCATCGCTTGCACAAAGGGCCGCTGCGCGTGCAAAAGCCGCTCTACCCCGAGGGCGAAGCGATTTGCCATGCCGTGATCGTCCATCCACCCGGCGGCATCGCAGGCGGCGACGCCTTGACGCTGGACGTGTCGCTCGGCGCGCGCACGCATGCCGTGCTGACCACCCCGGGCGCGGCCAAGTGGTACAAGTCGAACGGCCGCCTCGCACGGCAGCGGATCGGCATCGCGCTCGACGCCGATGCCAAGCTCGATTGGTTGCCGCAAAACAATATCGTGTTCGACGGCGCACGCATGGCGCTCGACTTTACGTTGGCGTTGGCCGAGGGAGCGACGGCCATCGGCTGGGATGCGACGCAGTTGGGCCGCATCGCCGCGGGCGAGCAATGGCGTGCCGGCGCGCTGTCGAGCACGGCGCGCATCGTGGGCCCCTCGGGCAATGTGCTTTGGTTCGAACACGCCGAATTGGCAGCCGACGACGCCCTGCGCATCGCGCGACAAGGGCTCGGCGGATATCCCGCTTACGGGACGCTCTGGGCCGTGGGCCCCGCTTGCGACGACACGCTCGCCGAAACTCTGACGCGACAATTGCCGTTCGACGACGGCCAGCGGGCCGGGGCTTCTTGCGTGACGCCGGGCGTGCTCGTCGTGCGCGCGCTGGCGAACTCCATGGAGGCGCTGCAGCACACGCTCATCCGGTGTTGGGAGACGCTGCGGCCGATCGTGCACGGCGTGGATGCAAGGGCGCTGCGGCTTTGGCAGACGTGAGCGGAGCGGGCAAGCCCGACGTAGCTCGCGGCTCGGCATGGCGCCCCGAGATCACGGGCGCCGTAAGATTCGATAGAAGACGTTCCCGCGCGCGGTACGCCGGTGCTACGATAACGACGCACTTTGAGACGGCACGTGCGGCCTTCATACGAATCGCCGCTCGCCAGCTCGCCGGCCCGCGAATATCCGCCCAGCGAATCGCCACCGCATGGATGGCCACCGCATGGATGGCCGCCCCTGGGATGGCCGCCCCCTCTTTTTTCGACATTACGTGTGAGCGCCGCGCGCCATGAAACTGACGCCCCGAGAAAAAGACAAGCTGCTGGTGTTCACCGCCGCACTGCTTGCCGAACGACGCCGCGCACGCGGCTTGAAGCTGAACCATCCCGAAGCGGTCGCATTCATTTCCGCGGCATTGATGGAAGCGGCGCGCGACGGCAAGACCGTTGCCGAAGTCATGCACTACGGCACCACGCTGCTCACGCGCGACGACGTCATGGAAGGCGTGCCCGAAATGATCCCCGAGATTCAAATCGAGGCCACGTTCCCGGACGGCACGAAGCTCGTCACCGTCCATCATCCGATTCCCTAACACGGCGCGCATCATGATCCCCGGCGAAATCCTGACCGAAGACGGCGACATCGAACTGAACGTGGGGCGCGAGACGCGCATGCTCACCGTCGCCAATACCGGCGACCGCCCCGTGCAAATCGGCTCCCACTATCACTTTTACGAAGCCAACACCGCACTGGACTTCGATCGCGATCAAGCCCGCGGCTTTCGGCTGAACATCGCCGCCGGCACGGCCGTGCGCTTCGAGCCCGGGCAATCGCGCACGGTGGAGCTGGTGGCGCTGGCCGGCGCACGCGTCGTCTACGGCTTCAACGGCAAGGTCATGGGCCCGCTATGACGGGTCCCGGCACGGCGTCAATGGTCAATATTTAGGATTCCCAATCGTCATGACAGCACGTATCAGCCGCCGCGCATACGCGGAAATGTTCGGACCGACGACGGGCGACCGGATTCGGCTCGCCGATACCGAACTCACGATCGAGATCGAGCGCGACTTCACCGTCTATGGCGAGGAAGTCAAGTTCGGCGGCGGCAAGGTGATCCGCGACGGCATGGGGCAATCGCAACGCAACGCGCGCGACGTGGCCGATACCGTGATTACGAACGCCGTGATTCTCGATCACTGGGGCATCGTCAAGGCCGATATCGCGATCAAGAACGGACGCATCGCGGCAATCGGCAAGGCGGGCAACCCCGACATTCAGCCGGGCGTGACGATCGCCATCGGCGCGGCCACCGAGATCATCGCGGGCGAGGGATTGATCGTGACGGCCGGCGGCGTGGATACGCATATCCACTTCATCTGCCCGCAGCAGATCGACGAAGCGCTCGCCTCGGGCGTGACGACGATGCTCGGCGGCGGCACGGGGCCGGCGACGGGCACCAATGCGACCACCTGCACGCCGGGCCCGTGGCACCTGGAGCGCATGCTGCAGGCCGCCGACGGCTGGGCGATGAATCTCGGTTTTCTCGGCAAAGGCAACACAAGCTTGCCCGAGCCGCTGATCGAGCAAGTCGCCGCCGGCGCCATCGGCTTGAAACTGCACGAGGATTGGGGCTCGACGCCCGCCGCGATCGACAACTGCTTGACCGTCGCCGATGCCACCGACACCCAGGTGGCCATTCACACCGATACGCTGAACGAAGCGGGCTTCGTCGAAGCGACCGTTGCCGCTTTCAAGGGGCGCACGATCCATACGTATCACACGGAAGGCGCCGGTGGCGGCCATGCGCCCGACATCATCAAAGTATGCGGCGAGGCGAACGTGCTGCCCTCGTCGACCAACCCCACCCGGCCTTACACGATCAACACGCTCGACGAACATCTCGACATGCTGATGGTGTGCCATCACTTGGACGCGTCGATCGCCGAGGATCTCGCCTTCGCCGAATCGCGCATCCGCCGCGAGACGATCGCGGCGGAGGACATCCTGCACGATCTGGGCGCGCTGTCGATGCTCTCGTCGGATTCGCAGGCGATGGGGCGCGTGGGCGAAGTCATCATCCGCACCTGGCAAACGGCGCACAAAATGAAGGTGCAACGCGGGGCGCTACCGGAGGATACGGGCCGCAACGATAACTTCCGGGCGAAGCGCTATGTGGCGAAATACACGATCAATCCGGCGCTCACGCACGGAATCGCGCATGAAGTCGGTTCGATCGAAGCGGGCAAGTGGGCCGATCTCGTGTTTTGGGAGCCTGCGTTCTTCGGCGTGAAGCCCACGCTCATTCTGAAGGGCGGCATGATTGCGCTAGCGCAAATGGGCGATCCGAACGCATCGATCCCCACGCCGCAGCCAGTGCATTATCGCGAGATGTTCGCCACGCGGGGGGCCGCGCTAGCGCAGACTTCGCTGACGTTTGTATCGCAGATGGCGGCCGATGCGGGGATCGCCGAACGCTACCGGCTGCAAAAGCGCGTCGTGCCGGTGCGCGGATGCCGCACCGTCTCCAAGAACGACATGGTCCATAACGCCTGGCAGCCTTCGATCAGCGTCGATCCGGAAACGTACGAAGTCGTAGCCGACGGCCAACTGCTGACGTGCGAGCCCGCGACGGTGTTGCCGATGGCGCAGCGATATTTCCTGTTTTGAATTGAATGCGTTGCCCGATGGGATGCTTAGGCGTCCTTAGGTTCTTTCGAATGACTCTCTAATGCGAACGATCGACAAACGAGTGGCCCCGCCCGCGAAACTCGCGGTTTCACTTGTCGCGCGCGCGGCTACCCTCACGCTCGCCTATGGCGAGCGATGCAAGAGCCGGCTCGCCGCTACGCTCGATACGGGCGAGGAAGTCGGGCTCGTCATGCCGCGTGGCACCATCCTGAGCGACGGCGACGTACTCGTGGCAGACGACGGCGCGCTCGTGCGCGTGGTCGCCGCCGCCGAATCCGTGCTCCTCGTGCGCGCGGCCGACCCGCTGACGCTCACGCGCGCGGCCTATCACCTGGGCAATCGTCACACACCGGTGGAAATCGGCGTCGATTACTTGAAGCTCGAGGCGGACCCGGTGCTCGAATCGATGCTGACGCGCTTAGGCGCGCAGGTAGAACGGGCCACGCTGCCGTTTCATCCCGAGGCGGGCGCTTATGGCGGCGGCCATCGGCACGGCCACGACGCGACCTTTGCCGAAGACTACGCACTCGCGCAGCAGGTGTTCGCGCAGCGTCACGGCCACGCGCATGCCGACGAGCACGGGCATGAGCACGGGCACGGGCATACGCACGGGCCCGAATGCGAGCATGGGCACAGCCACGCGCATGACCATGACCATGACCATGACCATGACCATGACCATGACCACGGGCACGATCACGATCACGGCGGACACGGCCACCCCCATCGGCACTGAAACCATGCGCATTGCCGAACTAACAGCCCTGCTGCACCTCGCTTCGCCGGCCTTGCCGATCGGTGCGTTCAGCTATTCGCAAGGGCTCGAAGCGGCCGTCGAAGCGCAATGGATCGGCGATGGCGATACCGCGCGCACATGGGTCGAGCATGGGGTGCTGCACGTCCTCGCGCGTGGCGAGTTGCCGTTCGTCGCGCATCAACTCGCGCGCTGGGAGCAAAACGATGCCGACGCGCTCGCCGAAGCCGACGCGCAATTCCTAGCGAGCCGCGAGGCGGCGGAGCTGCGGCGCGAAACCGAGCAGATGGGATGGTCGCTCAAACAGTTGGCCCTATCGCTCGAGTGGGGCGATGCGGCGCAGCGTGCCACGCTCGCCGCGCTGGCACCGCTCTCGCAGCCGACGGCATTCGCCTTCGCGGCCTGGGCGCACGAGGTGACGGCCGAGGCTGCACTCGCGGCCTATGCGTTCGCCTGGGCCGAGAACCAAGTAGCCGCGGCCATCAAAGCGGTTCCGCTGGGCCAACTCGCCGGGCAACGAATCTTGGTGGCTGCGCGCGCGGTGATCGAAGAAGCCGTCCAGCGTGCGCTCGCCACGCCGCCCGAGCGCATCAACACGTTCTCCCCCTTGCTGGGCGTGCTGTCCGCGCGCCACGAGGCGCAGTATTCGCGCCTCTTCCGTTCATGAACTTGAATCGTAGGAACCTAGATCGATGAGAACCAAGAAGTTACCGCCGCTGCGGGTCGGTGTGGGCGGCCCGGTGGGCTCCGGCAAGACGACGCTGCTCGAGATGCTGTGCAAAGCGATGCGCGATCGCTACGATCTCGTCGCCATCACGAACGACATCTATACGAAGGAAGACCAGCGCCTGTTGACGGTGGCCGGCGCCCTCGCCCCCGAACGGATCATGGGCGTCGAAACGGGCGGCTGCCCGCATACGGCGATTCGCGAAGATGCGTCGATCAACCTGGAAGCCGTCGACCGGATGCTGAAGCGGTTTCCCGATGCCGATATCGTCTTCATCGAATCGGGCGGCGACAACCTGGCGGCCACGTTCAGCCCCGAGTTGTCGGATCTGACGATCTACGTCATCGATGTAGCCGGCGGCGAGAAGATCCCGCGCAAGGGCGGGCCCGGCATCACGAAATCGGATCTGCTCGTCATCAATAAGATCGATCTCGCACCGCACGTCGGTGCAAACCTCGACATCATGGCCGCCGACGCGAAGACGATGCGCGGCGAGCGCCCGTTCGTCATGTGCAACTTGAAGGCGCAGAGCGGCTTGGCCGATGTCGTTTCGTTCATCGAGCGCAAGGGCTTGCTCGTTAGCTATAGCTAATGCAGCAACGCTTCGAGGACCGCCACCGTGCGGCCCGTCGCCCCGCGATGGCGCGCGGCGAAGGCAGACGCCGCGGCGCTCATCGCCACGCGCCGCGCTTTGTCGGCAAAGAGTTCGCCAAGCACGTGCGCCAGGCCGGCCGGATCGGCCACTTGCACGGCGGCGCCGGCGGCAACCGCATCGGCCGTCGCCTGCGTGAAATTGAACATGTGCGGGCCGACCAGTACCGGCACCCCCACCGCGCACGCCTCGATGAGATTCTGCCCGCCCAGCGGCAACAGGCTACCGCCGATGAAAGCCACGTCCGATGCGGCGTAATAGGCGCCCAGCTCGCCCATCGAATCGCCCAGCAACACCTTCACGTCCCGCGGCAACGGCTCGTTAGCGACCGTTGCCGCCGCAGCAGCCTGTGGCGCCCCACCCCACGCAGAGCGACGCATCACCCGTAGCGCGCGCCGTTCGACCAGCGCGGCCACTTCGTCGAAACGCTGCGGATGACGCGGTACGAGGATCAGCAATGCATCTTCGTGCGCCGATGCCGCGAACGCGTCGAGCACGAGCGCTTCCTCGCCTTCTCGCGTACTCGCCGCCACCCAAACGGGCCGCGAGCCGATCGCCGCACGCCAAGCCCGACCGCGTGCGACGATGTCGGGCGGCGTTGCCATATCGAATTTCAAGTTGCCGAGCACGGCAACGTTGCGCGCCCCGAGCGCCGTCAGCCGCTCCGCGTCGGACGGGCTCTGCGCGAGTACGCGCGTAAAGCCGCCGAACACTTCGCGCGCGGCCGCGCCGAAGCGCAGCGCGCGCTTGAATGAGCGCGCCGACATGCGCGCGTTCGTCAATACGAGCGGAACATCGGCCGCGCGGCATTCGTCGATCAGCGTCGGCCACACTTCCGTTTCCATGACGATACCCAGCGACGGACGCCATGTCCGCAGAAAGCGGCGCACCGCGTGCGGCAAGTCGTACGGCAAGTAACAGCGCAGGACGCGATCGCCGAACAGCTGCACGCTCGTGGCACGCCCGCTCGGCGTCATGTGCGTCAAAAGCACCCGCGCGTCGGGCCGCGCCTGCATCAGCGCCGCAATCAGCGGCTGCGCGGCGCGCGTCTCTCCGACCGACACGGCATGCACCCAGATCAACGGGGCGTCGTCCTCCGGCAGACGGCCGCGCGCGAAGCCGAAGCGCTCGTCGATATGCTCACGGTAACCGCGCTCGCGGCGCGATCGAATCATGAGGCGCAAGACGGCCAGCGGCGCGACGATCCACCACAACGCGCGATAAACGGCCCTCAGCATCGTCATCAAACTAGCGCCCGGCCTTCGAGCCGCTCGAGGATGCCGAGCGGCGCGCACTCAGGCTGCACCATGGCGTGCACAGGCAGAAAAAACGTCTGCTCGAGCATGAATTGGCCGGACATCGCCGCATGCGACGTCTGATCGGAGAAACAGATCCACGCGCTGCCCGGCGGGAACGGGATGGTCTCTTGCCGACACGTCTTTTGATACTCGAGGTCGGCTTTCATGCCGTCGTGCAAGTTCAGCATCAAATGATCGTACGCACTGCGCGGCGATTTCGTGATGTGCAGTGCGTTGAGCAGCCAAGCCGAACCCGGCCACTGCCGCTTGATCTTCGGCAAGAAGCGCCGGGCCATCTGCTCGAAGGGTTCGCCCACGCGCCACACGCGCGGCTCGCCGTGCGGGTGGACGTTCGCGAACACGCGCAAGATGCGCTCGCCGCGGTTCGGCCGCGACGGAAACGCGTCGACATGCAGGCGGCTATCGTCCTTGCGCCACGACGTATGGCGCGTTTCCACCCGCATGAGGCGCAGGCTCGTGGGCGCGGGCCGCAAGGCTTCGCGGTATTGCGGCAGCAAGTAATCGACGAGCGTGCGGGCCTGCGTTTGATAGCGCGCGACGAGCGCGCGCACCGCCGATTGCGTGACTGCGTCGCCCGCCACACCGTGCAATGCGCCGCCGCTCGGATCGAGGCTGATGTTCTTGCGGTTCGGATCGGCGAGCGCCGGATCGAGCAGCGCCGTCTCGCCGCCTTCGATCGCGAAGCGCAGGTTCGGGAAGAAGAGCACCTTGCCCGTTTCCAACGCGACACGCACCGTATCGCGCGTCACGGATAGGTCGACGCCCGACCAATCCGTGCAGTTCACTTCTAGGATTTGCGATTCTTTCATCATCCGGCCTTAGCGCGTGCGGTTACAGCAGGCCGAATGCGGCCAGCGCGGTCTTGACTTGCTGCAGCGTCGGCGGATCGCCGGCGGTGCCGAGATTGACGACGCGGGGCGACCAATAGCCGCCCGTGCGCCATGCGGTCGCGAAATTGTACAACTCGACGGTGGGCCGCTTCAGCGCCGCGGCAATATGCACCAACCCCGTATCGACGCCCACCGTGGCGGCCGCGGCGTCGAGCAAGCCCACGACGGCCGGCAACGACAAGCGCGGCGGCACGATCGCCGCGGCACCGAATTCCTTGGCTAGACGCTCGCTCGTCGCGCGCTCCGCTTCGTTGCCCCAGGGCAGCACCAGCGAGGCGCCGCGCGCCACCAAGGCGCGGCCCAGTTCGATCCACGACGCATCCGGCCATTGTTTGTCCGCACGAGACGTCGCATGTACGAGCACGACGTAGGGCACCGGCAAGTTCAGCCCCATCTGCGCGACTGCGAGCGCGGCGCGCGATGTATCGAGCCCGAACTCGATTTCGTCGGTCGGGTGCGGCGGCGGCGCGCCGATCGCTTCGGCGACGAGTTGGCGCGTGCGCTCGACAACATGCGTGCGCGGCGCGATCGGCACGCGCCGGTCGTAGAAGAAACGCACGGGCCATTCGTAGCCGGCGCCCTCCGTGCGATTGCCGAGCCCGGCGAGCGGCCCGCGGGCCCAACTCGCCACCCAGGCCGTCTTGATGAGCCCCTGACAGTCGATCACGCAATCGTAGCGCTCGGCGGCCAATGCCTGCCGGAACGCCTTGACCTCGCGCCATGTCGATACCGAGAACGGCCGCTTGCGCCAGCGGCGCAACGAAAACGGAATCGCGCGGCGTACGCCGTGCACCAGCGCGACGAGATCGGCGAAGCTCTCTTCGACGACCCAATCGATTTGCGCATCGGGAAAGATGCGCCGGATGTCAGCGACGGCAGGCATGTTGTGAACGACATCGCCGAGCGACGACACGCGAACGAGCAGTATCTTTTGCACGCTGAAAGGAAAAAGAAAGGGCAGCATCGCAGGACACGGTGGGGACATACTAGCGCCCACGCCGCGCTGCCTGAAGGGAGGGGATTCTACCGCGCCGGGGGACCGAGTTTCAGCCGCGTTTGGCCGGATCGAGTCACATTGGAGGAATAAGCTCGCCGAACTGGGGCCACATACCGCGCCCCGGGCGCCGATGTCACGATGCGACGCCGTCCCCATCCCGAACGCCGGAAGGCACTACAATGCTCGTCGTTCGAATCACGCGCGCGCCAAGCGCAGCACCTCAACGCAACATGTCCAGTTCGTACCGCCTAGTGCGCGCCGCACTCTCGTTCGCGGCACTCACCGCTATCGCCGCATGCGCCAGTGCGCCGGAGCCGAAATTTCAGCAAGAGATGTTCGATACGGGCGCGAGCCCGTTCTCGCGCACCTTTCATGTCGGCAGTGCCGATGCGTGCGAAGCCGCGCGCCGCGCCTTGCTCAATCAGGGCTACCTGACGACGCTCACGCAAACCGATCGGATCGACGCGACGAAGGATTTTCAACCGAACGGCGATTCGCACGTCACGGTGGAATTTCACGTCGTCTGCACGCCGGGCGTGGATGCGGACGGCTCCAGCATCGTCTATGCGAACGCCATTCAAAGCGGCTATACGCTCAAGAAGAGCGATACCTCGGCCAGCGTCGGCTTGAGTATCCTCGGGTCGCTTTCGCTGCCGATTCGCTCTAATAGCGATGCGATGGTGAAGGTGTCGAGCGAAACGATCCAATCGAACGCGTTCTACGATAGGTTTTTCGATTCGGTCGGCCACTATGTCAGTACGCTGATCAAAACGGCGCCGGTGCCGGTCGGATCGGTGACGACGACGGCCCTGCCCGGTTCGGGCCTCGTGATAACAACAACGACGGTGCCCCAAACCCAAGCACCGGCACCGGCATCGACACCGACACCGGCATCGACGCCCACACCAACGCCGCAGCCCGCGTCCGCCCCAGCTGCGACACCGGCCGTCTCGCCGTAAGGCGAAAGCACGCTAAAGCCGCCGCAGCCCGCAGCACGGCAGTGGCAGCGGCGGGCTCGCGGCGTATTAGAACGGCAGCTTCGCGTCGGGCTTGGCCGCCACGATCACGCGGCGGAAATCTTCCTGAATCCGCTTGAGCGCATCGGCGCTATCCGCTTCGAACCGCATTACCACGACCGGCGTCGTATTCGACGAACGAGCCAGGCCGAACCCATCGGGATACTCGACGCGCAAGCCATCGATCGTGATGACTTCGTCCGCGCCCGTGAAGCGCGCTTCCTTCTGCAGACGGGCGATCAACGTAAAGTTCTCGCCTTCCTCGAGCTTGAGTTGCAACTCGGGCGTCGACAGCGAATTCGGCAGATCGTTAAGAATCTCGCTCGGATCGCGCTGGCGCGAGAGCAATTCCAGCAGACGCGCGCCCGTATAAAGGCCGTCGTCGAAACCGTACCAGCGATCCTTGAAGAACACGTGGCCGCTCATCTCGCCCGCGAGCGGCGCACCCGTTTCGCGCAGCTTCGCTTTGACGAGCGAGTGGCCCGTCTTCCACATCACCGGATCGCCCCCTTGTGCCCGCACCCACTTCGCCAAGTTGCGCGTGCATTTGACGTCATAGATGATCTGCGCGCCGGGATTGCGCGACAGCACTTCTTGCGCGAACAACATGAGCTGACGATCGGGATAGATGATCTGCCCGTCTTTCGTCACCACGCCGAGACGATCGCCGTCGCCGTCGAACGCGAAGCCGATCTCGGCATCGGTTTCCTTCAGTGCACGAATCACATCCTGCAGATTCTCCGGATGGGCCGGATCGGGATGGTGATTCGGGAAGTTGCCGTCGATTTCCGTGAACAGTTCGACCAGCTCGCAGCCGAGTGCCTTGAACAAGCGCGGCCCGAGTGCGCCAGCCACGCCGTTGCCCGCATCGACCACGATCTTCATCGGCCGGGCAAGCTTGATGTCGCTCACGATGCGCTCGATGTATTTGTCGGCGATATCGTGCTGCTCGTAACTGCCGCTGCCGCTGGCGAACTCGCCTTGTTCGATGCGGCGGTAGAGCGCCTGGATTTGCTCGCCATAGATGGCGGCGCCGCGCAGGACCATCTTGAAGCCGTTGTAATCGGGCGGATTGTGGCTGCCCGTGACGACGATGCACGAATCGACGCTGCGCTCGCCGCCTGCGAGCGCGAGCGGCACGCTGGCCGCGAAATAGCCCACGGGCGTGGGCACCATGCCGATGTCGACCACGTCGACGCCGGCTGCGCGCAGCCCATCGGCGAGCGCCTTGATCAGCGAAGGGCCCGACAAGCGGCCGTCGCGCGCGACGACGACGGCGGTACCGCCCTGCGCGCGCACTTCGCTGCCGAACGCCTGGCCGACGAGACGGGCGACGTCCTCGTCGAGCGTTTTACCCACGACGCCTCGGATGTCGTACGCCTTGAAGATGGATTGCGAGATCATTGATGGCTCTCTTTTGGCTTCGATTGGAAAGGTGCTGGCGCCGGCCACGCACTTATCGCACTTATAATTGCGGTTTTTGATCGGCGCACGTGGCGCCCATTTTAATGCGCCTATGCCCCATCGCCCTATGGCCGTACGAGATGACGGCCGAAAAGCGCGCCATTTCCCCTCCGGCGCGAGCATGTTGACCCCGAGCAAGATTCCTGCCTTGCCCCCATGCTGAGGCGCCTCGCCCATCCCGACATCGCGAAAGCCGCGACGAATATCGTCTGGCTCGGCCTCGAGCGTGTGACGCAAATCGTCGTCGCGATCGCCATCGCGGGGCTGCTCGCCCGATACTTTGGGCCCGACGTCTTCGGCAAATGGCAGTATGCGAACACGCTGCTGCTCGTGCTCGCCCCGATCACCTGGGTATGCGGCGCCGAAATCCTGGTGCCGACCATCGTCCATCGCGGCGAAGCCGACCTCGGCACCGTGCTCGGCAGCGCGTTCGTCTTACGATTGTCGGTCTCCGCCCTGGCGCTTGCGGCCACCTGGGCCGGGATCGCGGCCGGGCTGACCGATCCCGTCGTCGGCGCGATGCTCGCAGGGCTGGCCGTCACGATGCTCTTTCGCGAGCCGTTCATCGGCGTCGTGAATTCGTGGCTGCAAAGCCGGACCTACAGCAAGCCTCAGCTCGTCACGAGCATGGCCACCGCGATCGCCAAGCTGGCACTGGTCTACCTATTCGTCCACATGACACTCGCCGCGCCCCGTTTCGCGTGGCTGTGGGCGCTCGAGGCCGCCGTCATCGGCATCGTGCTGCTCGCCTATTACGCACGTTGCCACGGCGGCAAGCTCGGCTGGCGCGTCGAACCCGGCCTTTTGCGCCATTTTGCGAGTGCGGGCACCGTATTCTGGGTCGGCCTCGTCTGCATGTATTTATTCTTGAAGCTCGACCGATTGATGCTTCAGCGGACGATCTCGTTCGCCGATCTCGGCCGTTATTCGGCCGCGCAGCAAATCAACGAGAACTGGATCGCACTCGCGCTCATGCTCGCGCAAACCATCGCACCGGCCTTCGTCTATCGCGTACAAGCACGCGCGCAATTGATCCGTAACGTGATGCGCTTGATCGTGCTCGCCGCGGCGGTCATGGTCTCCGGCGCACTCGTACTCGACGCGCTTGCCCCGCTCGTCATTACACGCGTATTCGGCCCGAACTATGCCGGCGCGATTCCGATCTTTCGGTGGTGCGTCTGGCTCTCGGTGCCGGCCGGCATCGAGGCGATCGGCAACCTCGTGCTGCTCAAGTACCAAGCCAAGTTCGTACTCCTGACGAAATGGCTGCTCGCATTGGCCGTCGCCTTCGCAGTGAACCTGATCGCGATTCCGCGCATCGGCGCCTATGGCGCGCTGGCCGGCCTCGCCGCCGGCTATTGCGCGGCCGTCGCCGTCAACGTCTATTACATTCGCTTCAAGCTGCGCCCATGACCACGCCCCCTTCTCGCTTCGCGCCATCGGACACCCTGGCCGACGTGGCCGTTTTGATGCCGGCCTACAACGGGCAGGCCGATGTCGAGCGCACACTCGCCTCCTTCGCCGAAAGCGCGCGCGTGCGCGTGCTGATCGTCGACGACGGCAGCACGCCGCCGATCGTCGCCCCGACCCTGTCGAACATGGATATCGAAATCGTGCGGATGCCGCACAACGGCGGCATCGAACGGGCATTGCAGGCCGGCATCGACGCCCTGGCCGAGCGCGGCTACTGCTACGCGGCCCGCATCGATGCGGGCGATCTCGCCGCACCGGGGCGCCTGGCCAAACAGCGGGCTTACCTCGAAGCGCATCCGAACGTGGCCGGGCTTGGCATGTGGACCCAGGTGGTTTCGCGCGACGGCGCACCGCTGTTCATGCTGCGTCCCGCCGCCGAACCGGCCGACGTGCGCCGGCTGCGATTTTTTCGCACCTCGCTCGTGCATCCTTCGATGATGCTGCGCGTGGACGCCGTGCGGGCGGTCGGCAACTATCGCGTCGCTTATCGCGCGGCGGAAGACCTCGACCTCTTTTTGCGGCTGATGGAGCGATACGATTGCGCGAATCTGCCCGAGCTTGGCTTGTATTACGAACTGAACGAGGGCGGAATCAGCGCAACCAAACGGCGCCGCCAAATCGTATCGACACTGAAGCTCCAATGGCGCTACTTCAATGCCGCCAACCTCTACGATTGGCTTGGGCTCGCAAAGAACCTATTGCACTTCGTGACGCCCTATTCGGCTTTGAGAAGCATCAAACGCGCCGTGTTCGCCACGCATGCCACCTGACCGCTTGAACATGACGGCCCATCAGTCCACCACGTCCACCACGTCCATTACGTCCATTAAGTCCACCGCTGCAGCGCGAACCGCGCCGCCGACGATCTGCCTGGTGTGCAATACCGGCTTTGCCATCTACACTTATCGGCAAGGGTTCATTCGCATGCTCGTTTCGAAGGGTGTGCGCGTCGTCGTGCTCGCGCCGCGCGACCGTACGTTTCCTTTGCTCGAGGAGATGGGTTGCGAATGCATCGACTTGCCCGTTGCATCGAAAGGCACGAACCCGCTCGACGATTTCCGTACGCTTGTCGCGCTGTATCGGCACTATCGCGCGCTCCGGCCGCACGTCGTGTTTCACTACACGATCAAAGCGAATATCTATGGATCCGTCGCCGCGTGGCTTGCGCGAGTGCCGTCGATCGCCGTGACGACGGGCCTCGGTTACGTATTCATTCAAAAGAGCCGAGCAGCAACCGTCGCCAAAGCGCTTTATCGCATTGCATTCCGGTTTCCGCGTGAAGTGTGGTTCCTCAATCGCGACGATGAAGAAGCCTTCTTGCGCGAACGCTTGCTGGCCCATCCCGAGCGGGCGAAGCTGCTGCATGGCGAAGGCGTGGACATCGAACATTTCGGGTTGACACCCCTGCCCGGCAGCGAACATGTGACGTTCGTCTTGATCGGACGCCTGTTGTGGGACAAGGGCGTGGGCGAGTACGTCGAAGCGGCACGCATGCTGCGGGCGCGCTACCCGCATGCGCGGTTTCAACTGCTCGGCCCTGTCGGCGTCGACAACCCAAGCGCCATTACCCAGGACGATATCGCCGGTTGGATCAAAGAAGGCGCGATCGAGTATCTTGGCGAAGCGCACGACGTGCGGCCCGTTATCGCCAGCGCCGATTGTGTCGTACTGCCGTCGTATCGCGAGGGCGTGCCGCGCACGCTGATGGAAGCATCGGCCATGGGGCGGCCCATCGTGGCGACGGACGTGCCGGGATGCCGCGAAGTGGTGGACGACGGCGTGACGGGGTTGTTGTGCGAAGTCAAGAACGCGCAGAGCTTGTCGGCTAAACTCGCGCAGATTGTGGACATGGATCAAGACGCGCGCCGCGAGATGGGCCTGCGCGGGCGCGCAAAAGTGGTGGCCGAGTTCGACGAAGCATTGGTAATCGAACGCTACCGGCAAACGCTGCACGCGCTGACGGGCTCGGACCTATTTGAAGTTGCACAAGGACAAAAACCATGACATCGAACGCCACGCGGGGCACCATCCTCGTGACCGGGGGAGCCGGCTTTATCGGCTCGCATACCGCCATCGAACTGATTTCGAGCGGCTACGACGTCGTGATCGTCGACAACCTCATCAACAGCAAACGGGAAGCCGTGCGACGCATCGAACGGATCGTCGGACGGGAGATCCCGTTCTATGAGATCGATGCATGCGATGGGGCCGCGCTCGCACAGGTGTTCGATGCGCACTCCATCACTGCGGCGATTCATTTCGCGGCGCTCAAGTCCGTCGGCGAATCGGTCGCGCAACCGATCGAGTACTACCGCAACAACTTGGGCAGCCTGCTCACACTGCTCGAGACGATGCGCGCACGCCATGTGAAGCAACTCGTGTTCAGCTCGTCGGCTACCGTTTACGGCATCCCCGAGCGTTCGCCGATCGACGAATCGTTTCCGCTTTCGGCGACGAACCCGTACGGCCAGACGAAAGTGATCGCAGAGCAAATCCTGCGCGACGTCGAACGCGCCGATCCGAACTGGCGCATTGCGACGCTGCGGTATTTCAATCCCGTGGGCGCGCATGAGAGCGGCCTCATCGGCGAAGACCCGGCGGGCGTGCCGAACAACTTGATGCCGTATGTCGCGCAGGTGGCTGTCGGCAAGCTCGAAAAGCTGCGAGTGTTTGGTGGCGATTACGATACGGTCGATGGCACCGGCGTGCGCGACTATATTCACGTCGTCGATCTGGCGCGCGGGCATATTGCGGCGCTCGATGCGCTGAAAGCGCGCGATGCGAGCTTGGTGGTCAATCTTGGGACGGGGCGCGGGTACTCCGTGCTGGAGGTTGTGCGCGCGTTCGAAGCGGCGTCGGGGCGCCCGGTGCCGTATGAGATCGTGGCACGGCGGCCGGGGGACGTGGCCGAATGCTTTGCGAGCACGGCGGCTGCCGCGGACTTGTTAGGCTGGCGCGCGCAGTATGGGATCGAGCAGATGTGCGTGGATCATTGGCGGTGGCAGGAGAGCAATCCGCTGGGGTTTGCTTAAAGGTCCGTCACACCAGAACGGAGGGGGCCGCCTTGGCCCCACAGCGAGTACGACGTGGGCACAAACCGACGAGCCGGAACGCACCGGCTCAGTCGGTATAATTCGCCGTTCGACCTTAGGCCACGCCCATGCTCAGTTTCGCGCTCGGTTTTCTCATTTCGCTCCTCGTTACGCTGCTGATCGTCCGTTACGCGCATCTGCACGAAAGATTCTCGATCGATAGCGACCTAGCCGGCGTTCAGAAATTCCACGCGCGGCCCGTGCCACGCGTGGGCGGCATCGGCATTTTGGTCGGGCTTGCGATTGCGGCGCTTCAACTGATCGGCCGCTACCCTGCCGTCTGTTACGGCATTCTCGCGCTTGTGGCCTGCGGACTGCCGGCCTTTGCGTCGGGGTTGATCGAAGATTTAACCAAGCGCGTCTCGCCGACGGCGCGGCTTATCGCCACCATGAGCGCCGCTGCGATCGCGTACTTCACGCTGCATGTGGCCGTCGTGCGCATCAGTGTGCCGCCGCTCGATTTCCTGCTTTCGTATGCGGCCGTGTCGTTCGTCGTGACGGTGCTGGCTGTCGCCGCCCTTGCCAATGCAATCAATATCATCGACGGATTCAACGGCCTCGCTTCGATGGTTGCGCTGATGATGTTTGCGTCGCTGGCCTATGTGGCGTTTCGGCTCGGCGATCCGATCGTGCTGTCCGCATCGCTGATCATGATGGGTGCCGTGCTGGGGTTCTTTATCTGGAATTTTCCAGCCGGGCTGATCTTCCTCGGCGACGGCGGTGCGTACTTCATCGGGTTCATGCTGGCGGAGCTGGCGATCTCGCTCGTCATGCGGCATCGGGAAGTGTCGGCTTGGTACCCGGTGTTGCTGTTCATCTACCCGATCTTCGAAACTTGCTTTTCGATCTACCGGAAGAAGTTCGTGCGGGGGATGTCGCCGGGGATGCCGGATGGCGTGCACCTGCATATGCTCGTGTACAAGCGGCTCATGCGGTGGGCGGTGGGGGCGAAGACGGCGCACGAGCTGACGCGCAGGAACTCCTTCACGTCACCCTACCTCTGGCTGCTGTGCCTCATCGGTGTGATACCCGCCACGTTGTTCTGGCAGCATACGGTGCACTTGTTCTGCTTCGTCGTCGTGTTCGCGGCAACGTATGTTTGGCTTTATGTCAGTATCGTCAGGTTTCGGTCGCCGAAGTGGCTTGTGATCAAGCATCGGCGCTGACGTGCTAGTTCTTCGGCAGTATCGTTCTGTCAAACAACCCGATTCGATCAACGATGTCGAGCCGTTGTCGGATGACAGGGGATGCGGCGGTAGACAGAATGTGGCGCGGCGGCGGAGCGAAGCAGAGCTGCGGAGAGATTGAAATCGTCGAGACAACGATCGATGAAGCGCTGCCGCTCATCGAGAACGAACGGGTCGCCGACGGACAGCGATGATGCAGCACCCATTACGCGACATCGACGCTTAGACGGCGCCTGGACGCCGTATCCCACCGCTCGAGATACCGATAGCTATAGCGAGAGATAAAATACACGGCTGCCAACATAAAAGGCAGGAGTATGAGCACCGATATACCGAGCGCTTTCGTGGCGAATAAGCCGACGCTGAGCACGATAATGTGGCACAGGTACGTCGAATACGAAATTTCCCCAAGATGCAACATCACTCGCAAGCGAGCGAAGAAAGCGTCTTGCGATAGCAATGCCACAACGATCAACGAGAAAGGCAACCCAGCTGTCACAAACGCGTGCGCACCAGACGCATCAAAGTGGCCGATCAACCAGAACCCAAGCGACGCGAGCACAGCAGCGACGGGCATACCGATTCCATTGAACCAACCTCGGCGATAGCCAATCGCCAGCAGAACGCCGAGCAGAAATTCGAGAATGACTTCATTTCCATAAAAGATGAAATTATTCTGACTACCCGACGCAATCAACCAATGACCGAACAGCCATATAGAAAATATTACCGTGAATACAAATGGCAGTCGAATTGGTTTTGCCAAAAACAATGAGAGGCCATAGACGAGATAAAACATCATCTCGTAGTTCAAAGTCCAGCCAACGGTCAGCAGCGGAAACATCCCCACACCGGACGGGTTATACGCCGGAATGAACAGAAGACTCTCGACAAGAAATCCGACATTGAACTGAGTGAATGGAACCACGCCCTTGTCAAGCGTGAGCATCAGGACGACGACGCCGGTCAACACCCAATACGGCGGCACGATGCGCTGAATCCTCCGCCGCAAAAACTCAAACGGTGTCACGTTCTTCGTCGCTGTCGAAACATGAATGACGAAGCCGCTGATGATGAAGAACAGATCGACGCCAAGCGCCCCGTATGTCGAGAAAAACGCAATAAGCCGGCTGTCTTGGGCTAGCCCAGGGTTGAATTGGCCCACGTGGTGGGCCACGACGGCCCATGCAGCCAGCGCGCGTAGTACTTGAATAGATCGGAGCATGCTGCCACGAATCCCGTGAACTTCAGCTTGCCGCTTCCGACTTCACGCTCTTGAGCGTCGGCGCAGTGGGAGACTGGTACTCCGGCACCCAGCGCCTCAAATCACGACGCACCTCATCGTCCGACAGCACTCGATGCTGAGTCAGCCAAGGCAGCAATTCATCCAGTACCTGGTTCGACACCTCCCGCGCGCGCGCGATACGTAGCTTCGGATGCGGCGTACGGGTGGTCGTTT
Organism: uncultured beta proteobacterium; assembly: GCA_963838695.1. Lineage (GTDB taxonomy): Bacteria > Pseudomonadota > Gammaproteobacteria > Burkholderiales > Burkholderiaceae > Trinickia. Next base: position 37,600 of record CAWIRZ010000024.1, read on the forward strand.
CATCGTCGGCGAGCAGTTCCTCATAAAGTTTCTCGCCGGGCCGCAGCCCGGTGAAATCGATACGGATCTGATCATCCGTATAGCCGTACAAGCGAATCAGATCACGCGCCAAATCGACGATTCTGACGGGCTGTCCCATATCGAGAATGAAGATTTCGCCGCCGTGTCCCATGCTCGACGCCTGCAGCACAAGCTGCGACGCCTCTGGGATCGTCATGAAAAAGCGGGTGATTTCAGGATGCGTGACAGTAAGCGGCCCGCCCTTTTTGATCTGCTGCTCAAACTTCGGAATCACGCTGCCCGCACTGCCTAGCACATTGCCGAATCGAACCGTCTCGAACTGCGTGCAACTGCTCGTTTGCTGGAGCGCCTGACACGCCATTTCGGCTAAGCGCTTGCTCGCACCCATCACGTTGGTCGGATTCACGGCTTTGTCGGTCGACACCAGCACGAACCGTTTTACATCGTGCCGAATCGCCGCACGGGCGACGCGATAGGTCCCGAGCACATTGTTGCGGACGGCCTGCCATGCGTTCAGTTCCTCCATCAACGGAACATGCTTGTAGGCGGCGGCGTGGAAGACGATGTGCGGCGTGTATTTTCCGAACACGTGATCCAGTAGCAGGGAATCCTTCACGTCACCAATGACCGGCACAACCGGGAGCCCTGGGAACCGCTCGTGAAGCTCTTCGATGAGGCGATACATCGCATATTCGGACGAATCGAATGCGACCAACTGAGCGGGCGCAAAGCGTTGAATCTGCCGGCATAGCTCGGAGCCGATCGATCCGCCAGCGCCCGTCACCATCGCCACGCGTCCATGCAGCAGCGCCTCTACATGCGGCATATCGATCTTGACCGCTTCCCGGCCCAACAAATCTTCCACATCGATCTCGCGCACGTGCGAGAGGAAAGCATCGCCCTGGGCCAGCGATGTCAGTGCGGGCAGCACTAACGACCGAACCCCGGCTCGGACGCACAGCATCGCGGCGCGGCGCTGTTCATCGACGGATGCAGACGGGATCGCAACGATTGCATGCTCGGCGCCGAGCGTGCTGGCCCAATGACCCAGTTCGCTGAATTGTCCCAAAACCTTATAGCCGTATATTTCACGCCCTCGCTTCGACGGATCGTCATCTAGCAGGCCGACCAAGCGCCACTCGCCCGAACGAGACAATTCCCGCGCCAAGCTGGCTCCCGCTCCGCCCGCGCCGAGCACGATGACAGGCTTGCCCTGAGCGATCAACGCGCCGTAAAGGTAGAACTCCTTGCCCGCGCGGTAAAGCGCCCGCGCGCCGCCCATTGCGAGGAACAGGAGCAGCGGCGCAACCATCAGGACTGACCGAGGAACGATCGGATTGGGTTGCGACATGACAGCGCCAACCACGACGAGCAGCGCACCTGCCGTCACCGCCTTGGAAATTCGAAGCAAGTCGGGCAAGCTCGCGAAGCCCCACATGCCTCGGTATAGGCCGAACGCGCGAAATACAACGGCATAGATGGGCAGCAGCCAGATCAGCGACCGAAGGGCGCTGGCCAGGAAATCGGGCGGGACCGCCCCGTTAAATCGAATCAGATAGGCGGCCAACCAGGTACCGGAAGCCGCGCATAGATCGAACGCAAACGCGCAAAGCGATAGCCATGCCGCTTTTTGTCGAAACATTGGACAATATTCCTAAGCTATTTTCGAATTTCCTGCCGATTCGATCGGATCGGTCAAGCGGCGGAGATCGACGCTCGACCGCGCCCTCATTTTGCCCACTTACGCGACCAAGATGTATCACGAGATTATGCCTGTGCTAGCTGCGGAGCACCATCATTGCGCAGCGCGCTGGGGCCGATAACTGAGACGCATCGACCTGGGGCGTTTCTGCCCTGTGTGCGCCCACAGGTTCGGACGAGGTCTTGTTCAATGCGTGACGCCCTCGCGACGTACCACCTTGACGAACGTGAGCCACAGAATGCGTATGTCCAATACGATCGAGCGGCGGTCGAGGTACTCGGCGTCAAGCGCGACCTTGGCCGGGATGGGGAGTTCGTCCCGGCCGTTGATTTGCGCCCAGCCGGTCAGCCCCGGGACCAGCCGATCGACGCCTGCGCGGGTGCGCAGTTCTATCAAATCATGCTGGTTGAACAATGCGGGGCGTGGGCCGACGAAACTCATATCGCCTTTGAGGATGCTCCAAAGCTGCGGTAGTTCATCCAGGCTGCTTTTGCGAAGAAAGCTGCCAATGGGCGTGAGATACGCGTTTGGGTCGGCGAGCAGATGAGTTGCGACGGCGGGCGTCCCGACTCGCATGCTTCGGAACTTTGGCATCCTGAATATCTTGTTGTTCTTGCCGACTCGATCGGACCAGTAGAGCGCCGGGCCAGACGAAGTCAAACGCACGGCCAACGCCACCAGAACGATCGGCACGAGCAAAATGGCGCCCGCAATGGTGGCCAATAGCAGGTCGAAAAAGCGCTTCATGAATGCTTTCTTGGGTCAGGGGTCAGGGAGTGTCCACAGGACACGGGCGCCGCATCGCCGAGCCACGAACGATCGCCGCGCCCGAACGAGACATCGACGGGGGAATCGGCAAAACAAATTGCCACGACGCAGCCGCGGGCTTGCGAATCGGTTACGTTTCTTACACGACGCCTGTGCAAAACCGCGCATAGTATAATCTCGGCCCGACTCGAACGGCTCAACGCGCACGCTCAAGACAAAGCAGGTTGTCCCACGCGGCGCGACCGGTTCGACTCGAGTCAACCTGCGCTCGATCAGCGGCGAAAACGCAGACTTCGCCGCCGCAAGTCGCGCGTTCGGAGTGTGCGCACAAGGCGCGCTCGGAATGCGGGCGGGCCCGCACGAGGGCTGAATTCCGGGCAGCGGTGCCCGATCCGGTTCATCGGTTCGTTGCGACGAGCATGTCGCCCGCCGCGCGCATTCGGGCTTACCGATCACGAAAATTCGATGAAGCTTCTCATTGTCAGCCAGTACTTCCATCCCGAGTCGTTTCGGATTACCGCGCTATGCCAAGACCTTGCCGAACGCGGACACAGCATCACCGTGTTGACCGGGCAGCCGAACTACCCGAGCGGGAAAATCGCCGAAGGGTACCGCGCGTGGTCATTCCGACGCGAGGTGCTAGGCAACGTCGAGATCGTCCGCATCCCGCTGTACCCCCGCAAGAACGGCTCGGGTATCCACCTGACGCTGAACTACCTGAGCTTCGTCGTCTCCGGCCTGCTCTTCGGGCCTTGGATGCTGCGCGGCCGCCGCTTCGATGCGGTGTTTGTGTACGCGATCTCCCCGCTGCTGCAAGCGTTGCCCGCAATCGGGTTGAAATGGATCAAGCGAGCAAAACTTGTTGTGTGGGTGCAGGACTTGTGGCCCGAAGCGCTGGAAGCAACCGGCTTCGTCAAGAACCGTGCCCTGCTGGCAGCGACCGCTGCGATCGTCAAGCTAATCTACCGCCTCTCGGATTCCGTACTTGTCCAATCGGACGGCTTTGTCGAGCCGGTGGCGCGCCTTTGTGCTCGCAAGAAAATCCGCGTCTTTCCCAACAGCGCAGAAGCGGTCTTCCTTCGTGACGGCCTCTCGGATCCGTGCCCGATATCAGGCTTGGATGACGGATTCAATGTGGTATTCGCGGGTAATCTGGGCACAGTGCAAGCGTTGCCCACGGTACTCGACGCGGCTCAGTTGCTGCGCGAGCACGCCGATCTCCGCATTTACCTCGTCGGCACCGGAGCACTTGCCGAGCACCTTCGAGACGAAATCGCGCGGCGAGACCTGAGCAACGTCATCATGGTGGGACATTTCCCCATCGATCAGATGCCGGCTATCCTTTCAAGAGCGTCGGCCCTGCTGGTTACGCTCAAAGATGTCGCACTCGGCCATTACACTGTCCCCAGCAAATTGCAGGCATACCTCGCTGTCGGGCGCCCGATCATCGCGGCGTTGAACGGCGAAGGCGCCCGGGTGGTCGACGCGGCGCGCGCAGGTCTGAGTTGCCCGAGCGAGAATGCGACAATGCTGGCTGAGCGCATTCTGACGCTCTACCGAATGACGAGCCAAGAGCGCGATGCGCTCGGCCGCAATGGAAAGGCATTCTTCCGCGAGCACTACGACCAGAGCGTCCTGAACGACTGGCTGACCGATCACATCGGGGTGCTGACCAGCCCTGAAAACACTCCATCTTAGACGCATCCAAGACGACTCATTCATGACAGCAGCCCATCCAACGAACGTTCTGGTCCTCGGCGCTTCCGGCATGCTCGGAAACGCCGTCTTCCGATATTTTTCCAGCGACGCCAGCTATCACACCTACGGCACGGTCAGGCAACATTCGGCATTGCGGAACTTCGATGCCAGCCTGCATTCGCAACTCATTTGCGGGGTCGACGTGCTCAGCCCCGACTGGCTGGCGCGTGCGTTCGACGCGGCCAAGCCAGCAGTTGTCGTCAATTGCGTAGGACTCATCAAACAGTTGGCGACAGCCAACGACCCGCTGGAAGCGTTGCCGATCAACGCACTGCTGCCTCATCGCATCGCTCGGCTCTGCTCGCTCGTAGGCGCGCGCATGATCCACGTTAGCACCGACTGCGTCTTCTCCGGCAAACAAGGCCGCTATATCGAGTCCGATCAACCGGATGCCAGCGACCTGTACGGGCGCAGCAAATTGCTCGGAGAGGTGGACTACCCGAATGCCGTCACGTTGCGCACGTCCATCATCGGTCACGAATTCGGCCGCTCCAGTGCGCTCGTCGACTGGTTCCTGAGCCAGACACAAGCAGTAAAGGGATTTCGTAAAGCGGTGTTCTCGGGGCTGCCGACCGTCGAACTCGCGCGTGTCATGAAGGACTTCGTCTTACCCCGCCCCGCCCTGCGGGGGGTATATCATGTCGCCGCCGAACCGATCGCGAAGTTCGACCTGCTCACGCTCGTCGCGAGAACGTATGGGAAGACGATCGAGATCGTGCCCGACGACGCGCTTGCGATTGACCGGTCCTTAAATGCCACGCGTTTTCAGCAGGCCACGGGCTATACGGCGCCACAATGGCCCGCGCTGATTGACACAATGCATCGGTTCAAATGACTGTTGAAGGAATGAGCAATGTTCGACAATAAGGTTTTGATGATCACCGGAGGTACCGGCTCGTTCGGTAACGCGGTGCTTAAGCGTTTCCTCAACACCAACGTGCGCGAAATCCGGATTTTTAGCCGTGACGAAAAGAAGCAGGAAGACATGCGCATTGCGCTTGCCGATCCCAAGCTGAAGTTCTATATCGGCGACGTGCGCGAAGCGTCAAGCCTGCGAGACGCCATGAAAGGCGTCGACTATGTTTTCCACGCCGCGGCCCTCAAGCAGGTGCCATCGTGCGAGTTCTACCCGATGGAAGCTGTGCGAACCAACGTCATCGGGGCTGAAAACGTGCTCGACGCGGCGAGCGCGAGCGCAGTTGACCGCGTGGTGGTATTAAGCACGGACAAGGCCGTCTATCCAATCAACGCCATGGGTATTTCCAAAGCGATGATGGAGAAGCTGATGGTCGCCAAATCGCGTATTCAACGGCCCGGCGATACGGTGATGTCGGCGACGCGCTACGGCAACGTCATGGCATCGCGCGGATCGGTCATTCCGCTTTTCATTGGACAGATCAAAGAGGGCAAGGACTTGACGGTCACCGATCCTTCGATGACGCGTTTCCTCATGTCGCTCGACGATTCCGTGGATCTTGTCCTACACGCTTTCGAGCACGGCAAGCAGGGCGATATCTTCGTCCAAAAGGCGCCCGCGTCGACCGTAGGCGAGCTAGCTCAGGCACTAGTTGAACTGTTCAACAGCACAAGCAAGGTCCGAGTGATCGGCACTCGCCACGGCGAGAAGCTGTATGAGTCGTTGGTCTCACGCGAAGAAATGGCGCGCGCGGAGGATATGGGCCGCTATTACCGCATTCCCGCCGACGATCGCGACCTGAACTACAACAAGTATTTCGTCCAGGGCGAAACGAGCATCTCGCAAGCGGAGGATTACACCTCGCACAACACCGAGCGACTGAACGTCGAGCGAATCAAGGATCTGCTGCTGAAGCTCGACTACGTTCAGGAGGCACTCCGTGCTTAAAGTCATGACGATCGTCGGCACGCGCCCAGAACTCATCAAAATGAGCCGGGTGATTGCGGAGCTCGAGCGCCACACGCATCATGTGCTGGTCCATACGGGGCAGAACTTCGATTACGAACTCAACCAAGTTTTCTTCGACGACTTGGAAATCCGCCGTCCAGATCATTTCCTGGAAGTGGCCGCGGGTTCGCCAGCTGAAACGATCGCGCGCGTCATCGAACGTGCCGACAAGGTCATCGAATCCGAGCGTCCCGATGCATTGTTGCTGTATGGCGACACGAACTCTTGTCTCGCCGTTATCCCGGCGAAGCGGCGAAAAGTGCCGGTGTTTCATATGGAGGCCGGTAATCGGTGCTTCGACGAGCGCGTGCCCGAGGAACTGAACCGTAAGGTCCTCGATCACTTATCGGACATCAACCTGGTACTGACGGAAAATTCTCGGCGCTATCTCCTGGACGAAGGCATTCGGCCGGAGACGATCTTTCGCACCGGCTCGCATATGCGCGAGGTGCTCGATCATTACGCACCGAAGATCGATCGCTCCGATGTCGTCCAGCGCCTAGCGCTCAAGCCGCGCGAATATTTCATCGTCAGCGCCCATCGGGAAGAGAACGTCGACTCCCCGGAAGCGCTGCACGACTTGCTCGATACGCTCGAGGCGCTCGTGCAGGAATTCGGTCACCGCGTGCTCGTTTCGACGCACCCGCGTACGCGCGCCCGACTGACGGCCCTAGACCGTAAACTGTCTGCCGAACAGATCGAATTCGCCAAGCCGTTCGGGTTTGTCGACTACATCAAGCTCCAGCAAGAAGCGTTCTGCGTTCTCTCCGATAGCGGCACAATCACAGAGGAGACCTCCCTACTGAATCTTCGTGCCGTTACGATCCGCAACGCCCACGAGCGTCCGGAAGGCATGGACGTGGGTACGCTCGTCATGTGCGGATTGAAGAAGGACCGCGTCATCGACGCCGTGCGAATGATCGTAGCTCAGCACGAGAGCGGCCATCGCCCTGTACTGCCTGTCGCTGACTATGAGAATCCTCACGTGTCGACACAAGTTGCGCGCATCGTTCTCAGCTACACCGACTATGTGAATCGGACGGTCTGGCGAAAAGCGCCCTAGGAAGCGGGCGAGCGCACGCATCGGCAGGTGGTCGGCGACGGGGCCGGCGGCCCGGCCCGAGAAATGATCGCTTCGGGCCTTGCCTGCACCCCGCAACCATGAATCGACACCTCACAGTTCGGCTCGCGGCGACAAGCGCCGCTACCGCATCTGCCGGAGGTTAGCGGTTGCCGCTCCACCGCGCGCATGAGGCTAATCGATTCGACGGCTCCAACAACCAGGTTTGTCTTCCGCTTAACATCAAATGGGTCTCATCCGAGCTGGGATATTGTTTGCCGTCCCAACACTATTGAAGCTTCTTGCCGGCCTCCTGGTCGTGAAGCTGGTCGCGTTTTATCTCGGCGCGGAAGGGCTGGGCAAGCTCGGGCAGTTCATGAGCCTGATGACGATGGCCACAATCTTGGCATGCGGCGGCATCTCGACAGGCATCGTCAAATATGTCGCGGAATTCAAGGATGTCGCAGACCGTCTGAAGGCGTACGTGCAAGTAGCGAGCCTCATTACGCTCGCCTCCTCGGTCGTCCTGTTCGTCCTGCTGTTCTTGTTTTCCCATGAGATCTCCACGTTCCTATTTAACTCACCCGATTACGCCTTCCAGGTACGCGTGCTATCCGTCGCGCAGTTCATCATTGCCTGCGGCACTTTTTTGCTGGGCATCTTAAATGGGCTGCGCGACGTCAAGTCCTTTGCCATCGTAAACGTGGCCAGCGTCGTACTAGGCGTATCAGGCGTGTACTGGAGCACACGCCACTTCGGGTTCGTCGGCGCAATGTACGGCCTCATGTGGTTACCCGCATGCCAGCTCATTTTTTTAGCGGTGTGGTATCACAAGGTATTTCGAAAGCCACTCGACTTCATACGGCCTCGCTGGGAACGCAAGATCTCGCTTGACTTTATGCGATTTTCGTTGATGCAATTGACGTCTGTTCTGACGGTCCAATTAGCGCAAGTGGTCATCCGAAACATGCTCGAGACCAGGACTAGCTGGGTGGAAGTCGGTTATTGGCAAGGGCTATCGCGCCTTTCCGACGCGTATCTGCAGTTTATTACGATCGTCCTCGCCAACTACGTCATGCCGAAGCTCTCCTCTCTCAGAAGCCGGCATGAGGTTATGCGCGAAGTCGCCTCGGTCTATAAGATCATCGTTCCGATCTTGGTCGTAATGATGCCCGTGATCGTGCTATCGAGAGATCTCATCATACGAACCCTGTTCTCGGCCAGCTTCCTACCAATGCGCGACTATTTCGTCTGGCAAGTGGGCGGCGACTTTTTCAAAGTCATCGCCTACGTTGCCGGCTACGTTGCCGTCGCCAAAGCCGCGACCGGCTTTTATATAGTGCTCGAAATCGTGCAGGCCGGCCTGCTCGTCGGACTATGTGTGCTGCTGGTAGCGCCCCTCGGCTTGAAAGGAGTCGTGATGGCCTATTTCTTAAATTACTTCTTCTACGCCGTGCTCTGTACGCTCGGACTCTACCTTTATGCAAAGCGCAGCTGAATATTTCGCTCGAGGGCGGGCCGTGTGTAGTGCAGCGAACTGCGCGCCACGCCTTGACGACGATGCCCCGCATCCGCCGCCTGGCAAACGGCGCCAAGCGTGCTTTTCGGCAACCGTTGCCAACTTAAACCCGAGGACATAACCGGGAGATGGACGTTATTCCGTTCTATTTCGTCATCTGTGCCATCTTTCTAGCAGGCACATTCGACAAAATGTATATTACCGAGTCGCAGCGAACCGACACGCGAGGCATCGCGATCTTCTCGATCGTGCTGATCTCGCTCGTCGTCCTTGCCTCTTTCCGGGCAGTGGGCGTCGGCAGCGACGATACGTCGTACGTAGAGATTTTTCACAAGATCCCGAGCATCGTCGACTGTAAAACCCTGGCGTGCGGGTACAAATATGAAGACATCAATGTCGAGTATGGCTTCTTTTTACTCTTGTCGCTTCTACACTTGATCGGGGACAATGAGCTGGTGCTATTCGGCACGCTCGCTCTTTTTTCCGTTTTAATTAATCTACGAACGATCAGGTATTACACCATCAACTTCTGCGCGAGTTCGATGGTATATTTTTGCCACTTCTTCATTGTCAAAGATATGAACGCGATTCGCGTTGGCCTTGCCACCGCAATCGCGTTCAACGCGACAACGTTCCTATATGAACGTCGCCTACTTCCGTTCGTGTTGCTGACAATCCTAGCGTCGCTGTTTCATGTGAGCGCTTTACTGACGTTCGTCCCCGCCCTATTGTTGGTCATCAAACCGAGCAGAAGGACATTCGCGATCGCCGGTGTTGTAGTGATTGTGATCGCTGCAACCGTGCACCTATCGCGGCTGCTGATCCCGATGATTGGGCTAGGTTTCATTGGGTACAAGTTGGCGCTGTACAGCGGAGCGGGGATGTACAGCCATGCGGTCCCTCTACTCGACGTCGTCAACCTCAGAAACCTCGGAATCACGGCCGTTTGCCTAGTGTTCTGGGACAAATTCTGCGAGAACAGCGATAAATTCAAATTCGCGTTCTATTTCTTCTTTTCAGCGACGTTTTTTAGAATATTGTTCGGCGATTTCGCCATTATTGCGGGGCGTGGGTACTCCGCGATTTCGATGTTCGAATACGTGATTATTCCAATGGTTTTTATGTACCTGTTCGGTAAACGTCTGGGGTACTTTACAGTATTCGCATTCTCACTCGCGACACTAACTTTGAATCTATTCGTCAGCAAATCATGGAGCGGAGGAATACCGTACTTCGGTTGATCCATACCCCTGCTCAACGCCCGCTCGGCACAGCGGCACGTCGATAGCGGCGAGGCAGTAAGACAGCGCGCGTTCCTACGCGCGGCAACGCATCAGTGAGACGCGGCATAGAGAATTAAGGTTTGACGATGAAACAGCACGATAAAATCTTGTTTGTATTGGGTGGCCTCGCGATCGGGGGCGTCGAAACGTATGTCGTTCGTCTGGCGCAAGAACTAAAGCGCCAAGGGCACATGATCGACGTCGTCCTGCTGTCCGAACGGGCCGACCAGAAACTGTTGGCGGAAGTTTCCGCCTGCGCTAGCGTTCGTATTATCGAAAACGCAAGCTTTCTGTCAGCCTCGAGCTGGGTCAACGCTTTTCTCCCGCTGGGCCGCAAATTCGCGACGGAAACGTACGATATCGTCCATGTCGTCGACATGCTGACGCTCGGGTTCGTGTTCCTGAATCGCCAGGTCATTCGAGCGAAGCATCTGAGCATCGGCATCTATCATGCGAAAGAATTGACATGGTGGCGTAACCGCCCCGTGTACTTTCGCAAGAAGCTGCTCGAGCTTTTCGATCAGAACGTGGAACTGACCTTGTTCCCGAGCCAGGGGATGGCGGAGCTAGGCGCTGAACTCGCCGGACGGCCTGCCCATGGCCTACACGTGCTACCGCTCGGCGTCGATTTGTCTCGATATAAGCACTGCGCGCCCGACAGAAAGTCTACGAAGATCGTTTCCGTTGGACGCCTCGTGGACTTCAAGATGTACAACCGACATATCATCTCTCAGCTTTCAAAGATCAGACGCTTTGGGGCGTTCGAGTACTTCGTTTACGGGGATGGCCCGGAAAAAGACGATCTGCAACGACTCGCCGAGCAGTGCGGCGTGGTGAACTACGTCCACTTCATGGGGCCAATCGAATACAAGAAGCTGCCCGAAATCCTGAATGGAAGCTTCTGCTTCGTCGGCTCCGGCACCTCGATCATCGAGGCATCCGCTGCCGGCATTCCATCGATCGTCGGGATCGAATCGATCAAGACGCCCGACACCTGTGGTCTATTCTCAGATGTCACAGGGGCAGCGTACAATGAGCTATCCGCGACCACGCATCGAGTGCCGTTCGTCGATGTTTTCGATCAGTTGACCGGTATGAGCGAGGGTACGTATCTCGCGCTGTCGGCTGCCCACCGAGCGAAAGCAGTCGAATTTGATATTCAGCACACGACCACTGCTTTCGTCAGCCAGTCCAACCAAGAACCGAATTTTGATTTTTCGTTTAACCGCTGGTTGGCCTTAGCGTCATTCTTCTATTCCGTGCTCCGGCTAGGACCGCAGGCGCTGAAGCGTCGTTTCGACGACCCAGCACCAACAGCCGCACAGCGTTAACCAAACCATTTTAAGACGGCCGCCGCTTTTGCCGCAACGGAATAGACGTCGCCTTAGCGGCGAGTGGCTGGACCACCGAACTTGCAATACATCGATCGTACCGGGAGATCCCAATGAATCAAAAATCCGTCATGCCCACAGGGTCTTCTGACCCGAACGAGTTCCCCTGGGCGGACATATTTTCCTTTCTAGGCAAGCACATCTTTTCGATCTCCGGCTGCGGGCTCGTCGGCCTGGTCATCGGCGTCATCTATGCGTTTGCCGCGCCGAAGCAGTGGGAGGCATCGTCGCTGGTTCGGATCGGTCAGATGCAATACTCGGCCGACGGCGCCCCGGTGCTCGTCGAGCCGCTCGCTCAGGTGGTAGCGCGCGTGGAGTCCCGCCCCTTCGAGGACCAGGTGCTGCGTGCTACAGGTCAAGACCTTCGCGATCGCTCTTCGCCTCTCATCAAGTTAGTGAGAAAAACGCTAACCGCTAGCATCGTTCCTGATACGAATTTGATTGCGCTGACCGTTCGCGGCTTTTCTGCCGATCAGGCGAAGCTCATCATCGGAATCGTCCAAAAAACGCTGATCGATTCGCACGCCAAGATCGTCAACTCATTCTTATCGGACAACCGCGACAAACTGACGAAAATCCAGTCGGAAGTGCAGTCCATGAATGAACGGTCTAAGCAACTCAATGCGGCCGCGGCTAATGCAGAGGCGACTGCGATCGCAACGACTCAGGAAGGGGCCGCGGCCCGGCAGATGTCTAAGCTGCCAAGCGGCAGCAATAATGTCATGCTGCTCGGGCTTTTGGAAAATAATGCAGATGCGCAGCGGTCTCTGCTGGCGCTGGAAGATAGCTTTCAACAACGCATCAACCCGGCGCGTACATTTGTGACGGTGCCGGTTAGCGGTGTATCGACGCCCGACCATCCGTCGTACCCGGAGCCGGTTGCGTTCGCCCTCGGTGGCCTTTTCGGCGGCCTTCTGATAGGGGTCGGCGTCGCAGGGCTGCTTCACCAACGTCGCAAGCGCAGTTAGCCCGCAAACTGGGCGCTATATGGTCTTATCGCAAGCCGTATAGCGGCCCATCGTTGGAGCCGACGCAATTGACGAACAACCCTGTCGCATGGGCAGCGCGGGGAACGAACCCGCACGATTGAAGCTCAAGGCCCCGCTCAAACGCCAACGCCCTCACGCCGACGCCATTCGACGACGGCTTTCAGCCCCTGATCCAACGAGAGCGGCGGGTACCATCCGAGCGTGTTTCTGGTTTTCGAAATATCGACTTGCAAGGATCCGCAAAGACGCTGTGCGATCTGGCGCCGGCCGGCCATACCGGCACCAAGCTTTAGCAAGACGCTGGGAACTGGAATCAATCGCGCCGGGCGTCCCATTGCCGTGCCCATACGGGTCAAGAGTTGGGTAGTCGAGACATCTTCCCCATCCGAAACGAGAAACACTTGATTTGCCGCAGCAGGGTGGTCGATACAGATTTCGATCAGCGATACCAAATTGGCGACCGAAACAAAACTGCGGGCGTTGTGGATCGCGCCCAGGGGTAACGGAATGCCCCGCTCAACCCAGTCCATGATCGCCCTGAAATTCGCTTTCACGCCAGGGCCATATACCAAGGGCGGGCGGATGACGACGAATTCCATACCTGATCGCGTGGCCAGTTCGCGCAGCCCTTGTTCCGCTTCCATCTTTGAGACACCGTATGGATCGTGCGGCGCCGGTTGATCATCGGCAAAAAACGGACGACCAAGAATCGTCTCCTCGCCGTTGACCTTGATCGAGCTAATGAATATGAATCGCTTCACGCCGGCCGCCGCCGCTTGCGTCGCGAGGTTCAGCGTGCCTTGTACGTTGACGAGCCGAAATTCAGCCAAAGGATCGGCCGCCTGATCGTTCATGACGTGAACGCGTGCCGCGAGATGCACGACTGTCGACACGCCGTCGAGCGCTTCCCGCCAGTCCGTTGTGGGAGACAAATCGGCCACACGCACCGCCTCACATCCGCCTGGGACATGAGCATGCTCATTGCGCACGCTCGCCCGCGTCATCGCCCCTCGGCCGAGTAACTCACGAACCAGCGCGGAGCCGACAAAACCCGTCGCGCCCGTCACCAAAATCATCACTCTCTCCCACCGAAAAATTCGCTGATCGCCATACATACGCGGTCCACCTGCTGATTGGACAATTCGTAGTACATGGGCAAGCGGAGCAGCCGATCCGTAAAGCGATCGCTGTTGGGCAGCGCGCGGCCGTCATGCTTGTCCGCATAGAACGGGCTCGTATGTAACGATAAATAGTGAAAAACGGACAGGATATTTTTTTGCTTCAAGTGAGCAACCAACCGGGTGCGGTCGTCCAACGACCGGCAAACGATATAGAACATATGAGCGTTGTTTGTCGCCCAATCCGGGATCCGTGGCAGCTCAAAACATTCGCGCGCGCCTAGCGGCGCCAAATTATCCGCGTAGCGTTGATGGATTGCCAAGCGCCGAGCTTGGATCGCATCTAGCTGTTCGAGTTGCGCATAGAGATAGGCCGCGACAATTTCCGACGGGAGAAACGATGAGCCGACGTCCACCCACCCATATTTGTCGACCTCGCCGCGAAAGAACGCAGATCGATTTGTACCCTTTTCTCGAATGATTTCAGCACGCGCTGCGTAGGCTTCGTCGTTGACGGCGAGCAGACCGCCTTCGCCGGAAATAATGTTTTTCGTTTCGTGGAACGAGAACGCCGACAGCGCTCCGATCGATCCAAGGGGGCGGCCCTTGTAGAACGAATCGATCGCTTGCGCGGCGTCCTCCACTACGACGATGTTATGACGGTTCGCGATTTCCAAAATGCGATCCATGTCACAGGCAACGCCGGCGTAATGGACCACAACGATCGCTTTGGTCTTGGGCGTGATCAGACGCTCGACTTCGGCCGGATCGATATTGGGATGATCCACGCAGCTATCGGCGAACAAGAGACGTGCGCCACGCAGCACGAAGGCATTGGCCGTCGAAACGAACGTATACGACGGCAGTATGACTTCGTCGCCCTCCTTGATGTTCAGCAATAGCGCGGCCATTTCGAGGGCATCTGTGCATGACGTCGTCAGCAACGCTTTTTTAAACGCGTAGCGGCTCTCGAAATACTGATGACAGCGCTTGGAGAATATTCCGTCGCCCGAAATCTTGCCGGACGCAACGGCTTGCGCGATATAAACAAGCTCGCGCCCGTGCAGGTATGGCTTGTTGAATGGGATCGGGTCGTCGTTCATCGGCATCGTTGACATTGGCATCTCTCGATTGATCACACAAACCACTTGTGCAGTGTGTAGCAGCTCTTGACCGGAAGGAACCCGGCTTTGCATAGTCCTCGTTGGGCGGCGATATTCGTGACTTGCGTCGAGTACTCCATGATTTCCAGCCCACGCGCATGCCCCCAGGACTCGGCGGCCCGCAATAGTCGCCCGAATACCCCCTCGCGTCGAGCCTCGAGGGAGACGCCAACAAGGCAGCAATCGAACGACCGGGGCCCCGTGGTCTTAAGGGCGGAAAACCCAATGATTTCGTCTGATCGCTCGATCAGCAGCACAGCGTCAGCAACGCTTGAGTGCAAGCACGCATTCTCCGCCCACGACGAATACACCAAATCGGAATTGTGTCGGGACAGGCGAGAATCTGCATGATAATGGCTGTCATAGCCCGCGAAGATTTGCGCGGCCAAGCGCGCGACGCTCGGCGCGTCTTCGGGCGTCGCAACGCGCGCTTCCGAGGCGGCCAGCGTCGCTGTACCGGCCGAGGCTATGTACTTTTCGAAGTACAGCAGCGAGTCCATCAAAAGCGCGCCGCGACGCTCCGCTTCTTGCACTGCATCAAGCGCCCGTGACGCCGACCGCAGAATCAGAAGCTCAACGCTGTGCTTTTCGCAGTCGCGAAAGATTTCGTCGATTCCGCCGACAGTATCGGCATTCGCCTTGGCGGTCACCACGCCGAATCGCGCGTGATCAATGTCAGAGAGTCTAATATTCATAGCCGTTAGTTTCATAGCCTGCCCTATCGCGATCGCCCATGTCCAGAACGTCACGCGTATGGCTTCCTGCCGGTTACGTGCAGGAACGGTCAACGCGCCTGCATGCAGAGGCGTAGCGCGTCGCGCCAGTGGGGTGCACGTACGCCGAAAGTGCGCGCAAGTTTGTCGTTCGACAGGACCGAGTTGGCCGGGCGTCGCGCCGGCGTTGGATAGGATGCGGTATCGATAGGATTCACACGCGGCTTCGAGTCGCCTCCCGCGCATTCGAAGATAGCGCATGCAAAGTCGTACCACGTAGCTTCGCCCGCGGCGGTGAGATGGTATACACCCGAGTGCTCGCTCCACCACGTTCGCCAGGCATCGCGATCGGTGGTTGCCGCTTGGGCTAGTACGTTCGAAGTGAGCGTCGCAATCGTGTTCGACCAAGTGGGCGCGCCACACTGATCGTCCACTACACTCAGTTCTTGGCGTTCGCCGGCCAGCCGCAACATCGTGAGCAAAAAATTCTTGCCGCGCGTGCCATACACCCAGCTTGTGCGCAGGATCAGGTGATCGCACCCCGACGCCTCGATGGCAAGCTCGCCGTCGAGCTTGCTTTGGCCGTAAACGTTGGCGGGCGCTGTCACGTCGCTCTCGACGTAGGCGCACGGCTTCGTCCCGTCGAATACATAGTCCGTGGAAAAATGAACGAGTGCCGCCCCCAGGCGCTTGGCCTCCTCGGCCAGTACGCCCGGTGCATGCGCATTGACACAGATGGCCTGCGCCGCGTCAGTTTCAGCGCGGTCGACGGCCGTGTAGGCTGCCGCGTTCACGATCAGCGCCGGCCGCAGGTCGCGCACGACTCGGCGCACTTGATCGAGATCGACCAAGTCGAGCGAGGCTCTGTCCATGGCGACAACTTGCCCCAGCCCTTGAAGGCTACGCGCCAATTCGAACCCCACCTGCCCGTTCACTCCCGCGAGCAGAATCATGCAGCGCTCGTCGATTTTCATTGGAGCCTCAATCAAAGCAATCGGCTTCACTAAACAGGCTCGCCGCCGCGTCTTTCGCGGCTAGCAGCGGCTCAAAGTCGATGGGCCAATCGATGCCAAGCTCCGGATCGTTCCAAGCGATTCGGCGCTCGTGCTCGGGGTACCAATAGTCCGTCGTTTTATAGATCAGTTGCGCGACGTCGGACAACACAACGAAGCCGTGTGCGAAGCCTGGCGGAACCCAGAGCTGCTTATGATTTTCACTCGACAGTTCGACGCCTACCCATTTGCCGAAATTTGGTGAACTCTTTCGAATGTCTACCGAGACGTCGAATACCTTGCCTTCTATCACGCGTACGAGCTTGCCTTGCGCGTGCGCGATCTGATAATGCAGCCCGCGCAAGACGCGGCGCTCGGAACGCGAGTGATTGTCCTGGACGAACACAGCATCGGGGGCGACACTCGCGGCGAACTCCCGGGCGTTGAAGCTTTCGAAGAAGAACCCTCGAGTATCACCAAAAACTGCGGGGTCGATGACCTTCACCTCGGGCAATGCCGTCGCCGAAACACGGATAGTCATGCGCGCACCATGTCTTGCAGATATTCGCCGTAAGCGGACTTCGCGAGCGGCTTGGCCAATTTGAGCACCTGTTCCGCGCCGATCCAATGTTGGCGATATGCGATCTCTTCCGGGCAGGCGACCATCAAACCCTGCCGACGCTGGAGCGTCCCGATGAACGCAGCGGCCTCCATCAGCGCATCGTGCGTGCCCGTATCAAGCCACGCGTACCCTCGGCCCATGATCTCGACGTTGAGTTGGCCCGCGGCGAGGTAGTGGGAATTGACGTCTGTAATCTCGAGTTCGCCCCGCGCTGAAGGCTTGATATCGGATGCGATATCGCACACTTGATCGTCGTAGAAATACAGACCCGTGACAGCATAGTTGGACCGCGGCGTTTTCGGCTTCTCCTCTAGCGAAAGCGCGCGGAACGCGTCGTCGAATTCAACCACTCCGTATCGTTCCGGATCGTGAACGTGATAGGCAAACACCGTTGCACCCGATTCATGAGCACCAGCATGAACCAGTTGAGATGCTAGGTCATGGCCGTGAAAGATGTTGTCGCCAAGTACGAGCGTGGAGGGATCTCGTCCGATGAAGTCCTTGCCGATAATGAACGCTTGCGCCAAACCGTCGGGCGAGGGCTGCACCGCGTAGCTCAGATTGACGCCCCATTGGCTGCCGTCGCCGAGCAGCGACTCGAATCGCGGGGTGTCCTGCGGAGTGGAGATGATGAGTACTTCACGAATGCCGGCCAACATCAACGTCGACAGCGGATAGTAAATCATCGGCTTGTCATAGACGGGTAGCAATTGCTTTGAAATGGCGCGGGTAATGGGATAGAGCCGCGTCCCGGACCCGCCGGCGAGAATGATGCCCTTGCGTGCCATTGCGGCCCCTTATGCGCGCCGCGCATAGTTAGTTTCGACCCAGTTCCGGTACTCGCCGGAGACCACCTCTGCTACCCAATCGCCGTTGGCCAAGTACCAGTCGATCGTTTTTGCCATCCCGCTCTCGAACGTTTCCGCAGGCTTCCAGCCAAGCTCGCGCTCGAGCTTGCGTGCATCGATCGCATAACGCCGATCATGCCCGGGCCGGTCCGCCACATAGGCTATCTGGTCCCGGTACGAGCCCGACGCCTTCGGTCGTGCCGCATCGAGAAGGTCGCATAGGGTGTGTACCACCGTCAGATTGTTTTTTTCGTTCCACCCGCCGATGTTGTATGTCTCTCCCGGAACACCTCGGGCTAGCACCTCGCGAATCGCGCTGCAGTGATCGCCGACATATAGCCAATCACGCACGTTCAAACCATCCCCGTAGACGGGCAAAGGTCTGCCCGATAACGCATTCGTGATCATCAACGGGATCAGTTTTTCAGGGAACTGATACGGGCCGTAGTTGTTCGAACAATTCGTGGTGAGCGTCGGGAAACCGTAGGTGTGCCAATAGGCGCGAACCAGGTGGTCGGACCCTGCTTTTGTTGCCGAGTATGGGCTGTTGGGGGCATACGGCGTGGTCTCGGAAAATTGCGGTGCCGACGCTGCCAGCGAACCGAACACTTCGTCCGTGGACACATGGAGAAACCGGAATCCGGCTCGGCTCTCGTCGTTCAGGCCACTCCAGTAGGCACGTGCGGCTTCGAGCAGGGTGAACGTGCCCACTACGTTCGTCTGAACGAAATCCGCGGGGCCATGAATCGAGCGGTCTACGTGGCTTTCCGCCGCGAAGTGGACGATTGCACGCGGCTTGTGCTCAGCGAGTAGCGAATCCATCGCGCCTCGGTCGCAAATGTCGGCTCGGACAAACAGATGATGGGAGTTGTCTCGCAGCGACTCGAGCGTGCGAAGGTTGCCCGCGTACGTCAATTTATCGACGTTCAAGACCGGCTCGGTGGAACCGCCCAGCCAGTCCAGCACGAAGTTAGCGCCGATGAACCCGGCACCGCCCGTAACCAAAATCATGAAATCCCTCTTAGTTGACGTTTCCGCGGCCCGAATGTCGAAGCAGAAGGCCGCCGAATCCGCAATCCTACCCAAGCATGCGGCCGACGATCGCCCGACCGTAAGGACTCGGGACGACCGAAATTTGTTTCAAGCCATCGATTATAAGGGCCCCGGCGGCAAAAGATGCGGTCCTCGATCGTCGAGGCTTGACAGTCAGTTCCCACTCACGTAGATGGGATGGCACTCACCTCAGACACCTGACCACGCAGAGACAACAATAGTAATGGCTGCATTCGAAGATTCACACAGACACGTCATGACGGACCTTGTCCCTGCTCCTTACGGCTTCGGCGACCTTCAAGGCTGCCACGCTCCATTTAAACGCCTACTTGGCTCGCTGCAGCTCAATGCTCACACCCCGCTGTGGTTCGCTGGCGATCTGGTTAACCGCGGCCGCGATTCCCTGGCCACACTGCGTGACGTGATCGCATTGGGCCATCGCGCGAAGGCCGTGCTCGGCAACCACGACGTCCATTTGCTCGCAGTCTCCGCGGGGATTAGGCGAATGAGAAAGGGCGATACGATCGCCGACATCCTCGATGCGCCGGATTCGGGCGCATTGCTCGATTGGCTACGCAACCGACCGCTTGCACACTACGAGAACGCAATGCTAATGGTGCATGCAGGTGTGCTACCGCAATGGGACGTCACGCTCGCGCTTGAGCTAGCCGACGAACTGCAGCGCGCCTTTCGGGGTCCCAACTGGAAGGAAACGCTGAGCGACCTGTATAGCAACGAACCGCGCCGCTGGTCGCCGGACCTGAAACGCAAGGAGCGCATGCGCGTCGCGTTCAACGCCTTTACGCGTATTCGCTTTTGCACGCCCGACGGAACGATGGAGTTCGCGTCCAACGGCGGCCCGTCTTCCGCACCCGCTGGCTATCTGCCCTGGTTCGACGCACCGGATCGCCAGACGGCGAACGTGACGCTCGTCTTCGGCCATTGGGCCGCGCTCGGCCTGATGCTGCGCGACAACCTGGTTGCGCTAGATTCGGGCTGCGTGTGGGGGAATCGCTTGTCGGCGGTTCGGCTCGCCGCGGATCCGGCCGAGCGCACGGTGACGCAGGTGGAATGCCGCGGATGCACGGAAGCGGGCAAGGGGGAATAACGCATACCAGCGCTAGCCCTCACGCACGGTAACGTGCCGGGGCGGACGCTTCCCGGGACACGCATGTCTAGAAGACACGGCGGACGTCGACGCCCGCCGCTCAGCGCTCAATGCCGTGGCGTCAGGGCGCCCTCGATGGCAGGATGCGTGTCGGGCTCACTGCGGCCGTCGGCATGCGCATCGGCATCGCCGTGCTCCCGCGCCGCTGCGTCCCCAATCCCGGCCCCCACCCGCCCCTGCAACTCCCCCAACCCCGCCGCCACCGCTTCCCGCGCCTTCGCCGACAGCGCGCGCCGATCGCTCATCGGCTCGATCGCCGCCCCGACATACAAATGCGCCGTAAACGGTCCGCTGCACAGCACCGCATCGAGCGACTGCCCGAGCGACACATCGTCGATATAAGCGGGGGCAGTAGACTGCCGCCCATCGCGCCCCTCATACAGCAGGCAAACAGGCTGCACGAGACACTGCGCCGAAACGGCCGCCTGGAACAAGTTCGTATGAAACGGCAGCAGCGAGACCCCATCGGACGTCGTGCCTTCGGGAAACAAACACACCACCCCGCCCGACGACACCCGCTCCACGATCTCATGCATCGTCCGATGCGCGTCCCTGCGCTTCTCCCGATGAATGAAAATCGTCCCCAACCGATGCGCGAGCCACCCCACGACGGGCCAATGCCGCACCTCCGCCTTCGATACGAACGGTGTCGGGCGCCAGGCGTTGATGACGTAGATATCAAGCCAGGAAACGTGATTTCCAACGACGAGCGCGCCACGATCGACCGTGCGTTCGTCGTGATGCACGACCAGCCGCATTCCGGCGAGCCTGAGCATTTTGATCGACCAAGCCCGATTCACTTCGAGCTTGGTGGCCTCCGACATGCGGGGAAACCGGACAGCGATGATCCACATTCCATGCAGCAGATGGAGGACAAGCCGAAGTTTGGCGAATGCGAGCTTCATAGCAGTCGTTTAGATGATGCCGTCAAGCGGGGGTCAAGCCTGCACGTGCTCGTAGGCCACGTGCCCCGCCACCACCGTCGCACGCACGCGGGCCGGCAGTTCGTAGCCGAGGAATGGCGTGTTATGCCCTTGGCTCTTGAGCGAGCGCGGTTCGACGCGCCAATAGGCGTTGCGATCGAACACGCAGATATCGGCCGCCCCGCCTACTTCGATGCGTCCCACCGGCAAGTTCAGCACCTTCGCCGGCTCGGCCGTAATGCGTCCCAACGCCTGTGCAAGCGGAAGCCGCGCTTCGTCCGCCCATTTCAGGGTCAGCGATAACAGCAACTCGAGCCCCGTCGCGCCCGGCGTAGCTTCGGCAAACGGCAGCAGCTTTTCGTCGTCGTCGACAGGCGTATGCGCCGAGCAAATGGCGTCGATCGTGCCGTCGGCCAGGCCCGCGCGAATCGCTTCCCGGTCGCGCTGCGAGCGCAGCGGCGGATCGAGCCGGAATTGCGAATCGAAGTAGCCGATATCGACGTCGATCAAATGAATATGGTTGACACTGACGTCGCACGAAACAAGCAGCCGCTCGGCCTTCGCTTCGCGCACGAGCGCCACACCCGCCGCCGACGACAAATGCGACAAATGCACCCGCGCGCCCGTGGCTCGCATCAATTCGAAAATCGTATGCAAGGCGATCGTCTCGGCCGCGACCGGCACACCCGATAAGCCCAGACGCGAAGCCACCGCGCCGCTCGCCGCCACCCCGCCCTTGGCGAGAAAGGCGTCTTGCGGCCGCAGCCAGACCGTATAGCCGTACGTGCTGGCATACTGCAGCGCGCGCAGCAGCACTTGCGTATCGGCGATCGGTACATCGGCCTGCGTAAAGCCCACACACCCGGCTTCCGTCAATCCGACCATCTCGGTGATGATCGTCCCCTTCAGCCCCACCGTCAGCGCACCGAGCGGATGCACATGCGCGCGGTTCAGCTTGCTGGCACGGAACTTCAGCATTTCGACGAGCCCGGGCTCATCGAGCACCGGATCGGTATCGGGCGGGCAGGCCAGCGTCGTCACGCCACCGGCGACCGCCGCCGCCATCTCCGATTCGAGCGTCGCTTTGTGTTCGTAGCCCGGTTCGCGCAAGCGCGCCGACAAATCGACGAAGCCCGGCGTCACGTAGAGCCCCTTCGCGTCGATCGTCTTATCCGCTGTGAAACCGGACGGTGCCGCGCCGATCGCGGCGATCTTGCCGTCGGCAATGAAAACGTCCGCGCGCTGTTCGGTGCCCGCTTGCGGGTCGATCACCGTGCCGCCTTCGATATGAATCTTCATGCGCTGCCTTTATCGTCTTTCTGTCGCTCTTGTTTCTGCTCTCGCCGTGCGGCCGTCCGATGCCGCCCGCTCACTCGTTGTTGCCGGCCACGATGCTCATCACCGCCATGCGCACCGCGATGCCGAAGGTCACCTGCTTCAGGATCACCGATCTGCGGGCCGTCGGCCACCTGCGAATCGATTTCGACGCCGCGGTTCATCGGGCCCGGGTGCATGACGATCGCATCGGGCTTGGCGAGCGCAAGGCGCTCGGGCGTCAGGCCGTAGCTCTTGAAGTACTCCTGCGCCGAGGGCAGCAGCGCGCCGCTCATGCGCTCGTTCTGCAGGCGCAGCATGATGATGACGTCGACGTCCTTCAGCCCTTCGTCGAGGTTGTGATAAACGCGCACGCCCAGTCTGCTTCGAGCCCGCCCGGCAACAGCGTGCGCGGCCCGATCGCGCGCACCTCGGGCACGCCGAGCGTCGTCAGCGCGTGGATGTCCGAGCGCGCGACGCGCGAGTGCAGGATGTCGCCGACGATCGCCACGCGCAGATTCGTGAAGTCGCTCTTGTAGTGGCGGATCGTGTACATGTCGAGCAGGCCCTGCGTCGGGTGCGCGTGGCGGCCGTCGCCCGCGTTGATCACGTGCACGTGCGGCGCGCAGTGCTCGGCGATCAGATACGGCGCGCCGCTCGATGCATGGCGCACGACGAACATGTCGGCATGCATCGCCGAGAGGTTGTCGATCGTGTCGAGCAGCGATTCGCCCTTGCTCGTCGACGATGCGTCGATGTTCAGGTTGATCACGTCGGCCGACAGGCGCTTCGCCGCGATCTCGAACGTCGTGCGCGTGCGCGTCGAGTTCTCGAAGAAGAGGTTGAAGACCGATCTTGCCGCGCAAGCAGCGGCACCTTCTTCACCTCGCGGTCGGTCACGCTCACGAACGGTTCGGCGGTGTCGAGGATATGCGTGAGGATCGAGCGCGGCAGCCCTTCGATCGATAGCAGATGCTTGAGCTCGCCGTTCTTCGTGAGCTGCGGGTTGCCCTTGAGAAAGCCGTAGCGAAAGCGCTCGGCGGATGCGGCTTCGCCGCCGTGATCGGCACGGCCCGGGGTGACGGTGTTCATGATCGGTCTAGTTCAAACATAGAGGGACGAGGCGCGCCGGCTCGGTAGCCAGCCCGCATGCCTCGTCGAAAGCCATTGCGGAATGTCATTGCGGAACACATTGCGGAATACATTGCAAAGCGCCTGTTGCAAGGTCAATCGCCACGCGGTTCGGTACGGAACGTGAAGCGCATTTCGCCCGCTTGCTCGAGCACGAGCGTGACGTCCGCGGCAACTTCCGCATGCGTGCCGACAAAGCGCGCCTCGAACGGCATTTCGCGGCCGCTGCGCTCGGCCAACACGGCCAATTCGATCGCGGCAGGACGCCCGTAGTCGTACAGTTCGTTGATGGCCGCGCGCACGGTGCGGCCCGTGTGCAAGACATCGTCGACGAGCACGATGCGCCGGCCCCCGACGTCGAACGGCAGCGACGTGGGGCTCGCTTGGCTATGCAACCCCTTCTTGGCGTAATCGTCGCGATGCAGCGCGACATTCACGACACCGAAGAAGCGAGCGCCAAGATCGCGCGCGAGGCGCTCGGCAAGCCATGCGCCGCCGCTGTGGATGCCCGCGAGGACGGGGCCGTCGGCGTTGCCGAACGATGCACCGTAGGCGGCGCTGATCTGGGCGAGAAGCGCCGCGTAGGACGCTTCTGCATCAATGCAACTCATCGGAAAGCCCGTCCAGGTATTGTTGAAGAATGATGCGCGCCGCCTCGGCATCGCGCATCTGCGCAGCCACGCCGCGTTCGCGCATATCGAGATCGGCCGCCACCGAGCTGTAGCGCTCGTCCACCCATACGACGGGTAGATTGAAACGCCCGTTCAACTGATTGCCGAAACGCTTCGCGAGCTGCGTCATTTCGTGCGGTGCGCCGTCCGGATGGCAAGGCAGGCCGACGACGAGCGCATCGGGCTTCCATTCGGCGATCAGCTTGCCGACTGCCTCGAAACGAAACACCCGATCGCGGTTCGGCACCACGACGAGCGCACGCGCCTGGCGCATCAGCGCATTGCCGACCGCCACGCCGATGCGTTTTTCGCCGTAATCGAACGCAAGCAGCGTCGCCTCACGCCCGACCCCTTTTGTCATGCGTGACCCGCGTCGCCCGAGAGCATCGAAGGCGTGACGCCGAGCAGCGCCAGCGCAGCCTCGAAACGTTGCTCGGCCGGCACGTCGAACACGATCTTCGGATCGGCTTCGACCGTCAGCCAGCCGTTGCGGGTGATTTCCTCTTCGAGTTGCCCAGCGCCCCAGCCCGCATGGCCGAGCGTCAGCAAGAAGCGCTGCGGGCCTTTGCCGCTCGCCACGGCTTCCAGGACGTCTTTCGAGGTGGTCATTTCGAGCCCGCCCGTGACGGCCATCGACGACGTATAGGCTGCGCCCTCGACGGGCTCGTGCAGCACGAAGCCGCGCTCGGTTTGTACCGGGCCGCCGAAGTAGACGGGAACATGAAGAAGCGGCTCGATTTCGAGCTTCAGATCGATCCGGCTGAACAGGGATTCGAGATCGATGTCCGTCGGCCGGTTGATGACGAGACCGAGCGCGCCGCGCTCGCTGTGATCGCAAAGGTAGACCACCGTCCCTGAAAAAGTAGGATCCGCCATATTGGGCATGGCGATCAGGAACTGGTTCGTCAGATTGATGCGATCGTTACTCTTAGGCATGGTTCGAATTTTAGCAAAGACGGTGCACATTGGACGCCGCGATTGAGCGCCGGCACGCAGGAAAGGCCGCGAACCTAAGCGGCGCATGGTTCGCGCCCGCCCTCGCCGGGACCTTATTTCCTCGCACTCTATCACGCATGACGGTTGCGCCACGCGGCTCAGCCCGTTTGGCCAAGGGCCGCACCGTCGCCTCGCCGGAGGACGGCGGCGGATGCACCGAAGCGACGCCGAAGTAATGCAAAGTCGCCCGATGCCACCCCTAAACCGCATTGACGTGCGCGATAGCGAGTCGTTTCGGATACGGGGTGCAAACGAAACGGGATGCCTCGCAGCGAACGAAGCCTTGCTGTACTTAAGAAGGGGAGGTAGCCGCAGGCGTTCCGGCCGCTGGCGCTGCCCGCTCGATGGCCTGCGTAAGCAAAGCGAGCGGCACCGCGGAATCGGGCGGGGCGATACCGGCCGCGACTCTCAGCAGCATTCCCCGCAGCGCTTCGCCGGCCTGCTCCATCGACCGCCGCGGCGGGGCCGCTTCGGGCGAGCCGACGCGCGCCGCATAGGCGTGCCGGCGCCAAGCGAGGCCGAGCGCATCGGCTAGCAGCGCAACATGGCCGAGACCCAATGCTTGGGCCGCGGCGCCGAGCCGATAGGCGGCCTGCGCCGCGTGCTCGGCGGCCGCGCCGTCGGTTGCCTCGGCCGCGAATGCGGCGTCGCCGCTGACGGCGAGCACCGTCATCGAAGCATCGGCGGTCTGCAAAAAATCTTCGTATTCGAGCACGTTGACCGACACCGAACCGAGTTCGCGCGTGACCGCCGCGCCGACGGCCGCCGCTTCCGCCGCCGCCGCGCCCTGCTCCCACGCGGCCTCGGAGGCTTGCGTGGCAGCGACGTGCCAATCGACCGTCAACCCGTAATCGTTGAGCACGGTGACCGCGTCGGCATCCTCCGCCGCCGCGCCGTACAAGGCGTAGTCGCGCCACAGCAGCGCCAGGGCCGCGCGGACGAACGAGCGCGGCGCGAGCCGATGGCCCTGCGCTTGCTCACCCAGCAACAGATTGCAACGGGCATAGAAGCGCTTGGCTTCGGGATCGCCCGCTCGGGCGCGGCCGTTGGCGCGCAACGCACCGGCACAGGCGCCGGCCAAGCGCCACACGTCATACGCATCGGCATCGGCATCGGCATCGGTACCCGCGAGTTCGGCGATGCAGGCATCGAGTTCGTCCAGCGCAGCGCCCGCCTCTTCCTGCCCTTTCAACACCGGGAGCAGCGCCTGCTCGTAGCGTGCACGTAGAACGACCATCGCCGAAGGCGTGGCCGCGCGCAGCGTGGCCGGCGCAATCGGCCGCCCTGCCAACGCAAGATCGTCGAAGGCGACGGCATACCCACGCGTATGGCGGGCAACCTGCGCATTCAACTGGCGATAATGGCCGAAAAGGGTGGGCGAGCACGCCAGCTCGCGTAGATTCCGACGCGTGAGCGCCGCGTGGAAATCGACGAGCGCCGCGCGAAACTGCGGCAGAAAATCGTCGGTCGCGAACGGCGCGACGAGCACGAGCGCATCGGTGAACCGCTGCGACGCCAGCCAGCCCGCTTGGCGCAAAGCCTGCGCCGCCCGCAGCAACGGCCCGACGACCGTCATCTGCGCGTCCGTGGCTTGCCTTGCCTCGGCCAGCGCGGCCTCCGCTTCATGGACGGCCGCACCACGCGGGTTCGGCAAGGCTTCGAGGGACGGCAAATCGACGGATGTCATGGCGGGGGAGCGCGCAGAGCCGCTCGAGCCACTTGAGCCGTTCGAGCCCGTGGGCTCAGTGGACTCAGCGGCTTCGGCGTGTGATCAGAGCTGAACCATCTCGAAATCTTCCTTGCGGGCGCCGCACTCAGGGCACGTCCAGTTGATCGGCACGTCCTCCCAGCGCGTACCCGGCGCAATGCCTTCTTCGGGCAGACCGGCTTCTTCGTCGTAGATCCAGCCGCAAATCAGGCACATCCACTGTTTGTATTCCATTCTTGTAGCGTCAAAAAACCGTTGATCAAAGAGCCATGATGGTACCGTTTTTGGGGCACGCCTGGCTAGGAATCCGAGCACGGCTTCGCCCCGCCCGCGTGGCCGGCCGCGCGATGGCGCTGGTACATGTCGTCGATATTGCCGGTATCGCTGTGTGCGCCGCCATTGCGCACCCGTTCGTACCATCGGAGCCCATTAGGCCGCATAATGAAACGACTGCGCAGGCGAGCCGGCCGGCCCGCCGCTCGCGGTTTCCACCACAACCCTTATTCCATGCAAAGCGCCGCCCCTCCGATCGTTCTAACTTTCGGCCTTTCCGACCCCACCGGCGGCTTCGGCTTGCAGGCCGATCTGCTTACGCTCGCCAGCATGGGCTGCCACGGCGTATCGGTCCTCACGGGTTACACCGTGCGCGATTCGGCTTCTTGCGACGAAGTGACGGGGCTGGACCCCGACGTCGTCGCCACGCAGGCGCGCATGCTGCTTGAGGACATGCCGATCGCGGCCTTCAAAGTCGGCGCGGCCACCCGTGCGGAAGTCGTCAGTGCCATTGCGGAAGTTGTGGCCGACTACGACGACATTCCGCTGATTCTCGCCCCCGATTTCACGGTCGACGACGAACACGTGTTGGCGGCCGACGAATTGCGCGAATCGATTGCCGATCTGCTGGCGCCGCAAACGACGGTCCTGATCGCGGATCAAGCGACGCTGATCGCCCTCGCGCAACCGGACGGCGACGCCGAGGCGCCCAACTTGGACGCAGCGATCGCTCACTTGCTGTCGCAGGGCGCTGAATATATCTTGTCGACGCAAACGGGCACGCATCGCCTCGTCAATACGCTGTTCAGCGAAGAGGGGCAGCTGCGGCAAGACATGTGGGATCGGCCGCAATTCCGTCTCATGGGCATCACCGATACGCTCGGCGCGGCCGTGGCGGCGTTGCTCGCGAACGGGCAAGAGCCCGCGGAAGCGGCGCGCGAGGCGCAGGAGTATGTGTACCAAGCGGTGCGGCACGCGTTTCGCCCGGGGATGGGTGCGTATTTGCCTGATCGGTTCTTTTGGGCGCGCGACGACGAAGATGCCGCCACCCCGCCGCCGATCGGCATCGAGTCGCTGCGGCA
Source organism: uncultured beta proteobacterium (assembly GCA_963838695.1). GTDB lineage: Bacteria > Pseudomonadota > Gammaproteobacteria > Burkholderiales > Burkholderiaceae > Trinickia. Next base: position 65,790 of record CAWIRZ010000024.1, read on the forward strand.
CAAGCCGTCTCGGGCTTGATGAAAAAAAACCCGCATCGTCTGCGGGTTTTTTTATGCTGCGAGACGCGCCTGGCGGCGCGCCCTTCATGCGATTTCGGCGAGCGGCCCAGGGGCCGCCCGAATCCGAAATTACATGTCCATGCCCATGCCGCCCATGCCGCCGGGCATGCCGCCAGGCATCGCGCCTTCCTTCTTCGGCAGTTCGGCAACAGCAGCGTCCGTCGTCAGCAGCAAGCCTGCCACCGAAGCGGCGTTTTGCAGTGCCGTACGCGTCACCTTCGTCGGATCGACGACACCGGCTTCCACCAGATCGCCGTACTCTTCCGTCGCTGCGTTGTAGCCGTAGTTGCCCTTGCCTTCCGCAACGGCTGCCACGACAACACCGGCTTCCACGCCGCCGTTGATCACGATTTGACGCAGCGGCTCTTCCATCGCGCGCAGCACGATCTTGATGCCGGCGTCTTGATCGGCGTTCGCGCCCTTCAGCGCCGTGATAGCCGTACGAGCGCGGATCAGCGCAACGCCGCCGCCAGGAACGATGCCTTCTTCAACGGCAGCACGCGTAGCGTGCAGCGCGTCTTCGACACGTGCCTTCTTTTCCTTCATTTCGACTTCGGTTGCCGCGCCGACCTTGATGACGGCCACGCCGCCAGCCAGCTTCGCGACACGCTCTTGCAGCTTTTCGCGGTCGTAGTCGGACGTCGCTTCTTCGATTTGCGTGCGGATTTGCTTCACACGCGCTTCGATGTTCTTTCCGTCGCCTGCGCCGTCGATGATCGTCGTGTTTTCCTTGCCCACTTCGATACGCTTGGCTTGACCGAGCTCTTGCAGCGAAGCCTTTTCGAGCGTCAGGCCCGTTTCCTCGGCGATCACTTGGCCGCCCGTCAGGATCGCGATGTCTTCGAGCATCGCCTTGCGACGATCGCCGAAGCCAGGCGCCTTGACGGCAACCGTCTTCAGGATGCCGCGGATGTTGTTCACCACCAGCGTGGCGAGCGCTTCGCCTTCGACGTCTTCAGCGATGATGAGCAGCGGACGGCCAGCCTTGGCCACTTGCTCGAGCACCGGCAGCAGATCGCGGATGTTCGAAACCTTCTTGTCGTGCAGCAGCACGAACGGGTTTTCGAGAACGGCGACTTGCTTGTCCGGGTTGTTGATGAAGTACGGCGACAGATAGCCGCGGTCGAATTGCATCCCTTCGACGACTTCGAGTTCATCGGCCAGCGACTTGCCGTCTTCGACGGTGATCACGCCTTCCTTGCCGACCTTGTCCATTGCTTCAGCGATGCGATCGCCGATCGACGAATCGCTGTTCGCCGAGATCGAGCCGACTTGCGCGATTTCCTTGCTCGTCGTGCAGGGCTTGCTGATCTTGCGCAGTTCTTCCACGGCGGCTTGCACGGCCTTGTCGATGCCGCGCTTCAGATCCATCGGGTTCATGCCCGATGCAACGTACTTCATGCCTTCGCGGACGATCGACTGAGCCAGCACCGTGGCCGTCGTCGTGCCGTCGCCGGCGTTGTCGCTGGTCTTGGAAGCGACTTCCTTGACCATTTGCGCGCCCATGTTCTGGAGCTTGTCTTCGAGTTCGATTTCCTTGGCGACCGATACGCCATCCTTCGTGACCGTCGGGCCGCCGAAGCTGCGTTCGAGGACGACGTTGCGACCCTTCGGGCCCAGCGTGACCTTCACTGCGTTCGCAAGGATGTTCACGCCTTCGACCATCTTGGCGCGAGCGCTGTCGCCGAATACGACGTCTTTAGCTGCCATCTTCTAACTCCTTGAAATCTTTGTGGAATATCGACCTGGACGGGATTTACTTCTGAACGACCGCCATGATGTCTTCTTCGCGCATCACGAGCAGTTCGTTGCCGTCGACCTTGACGGTCTGGCCGGCGTACTTGCCGAACAGGACGCGATCGCCGACTTTGACGTCGAGCGTGATCTGATCGCCCTTGTCGTTGCGCTTGCCCGGCCCGATCGCGAGCACTTCACCTTGATCCGGCTTCTCGGCGGCGGCTTCAGGGATGACGATGCCCGAGGCGGTCTTGGTTTCCTGATCCAAACGCTTCACGATAACGCGATCGTGCAAAGGACGAAGGTTCATGCTTACTCCTCTCTGGGTTTGAGACTGAAGAACGCTTAAGTTGTGGGCCGCCTAGCGGCGACCCGGACGAAGCTTGTTAGCACTCGAGTGCAGCGAGTGCTAATTATATGGACCGACCACGGCAATTTCAAGCGGGGGGTGCGATGGTTTTTTTTCCGGGGGGTGTAGGCGCGCGGAAAAACCCGGCAAACGTAAGCACATAAACCCGTCACGTCCCAAGCGGGCAACGGCGCGTAGCGCTCGGCACATCGCTGCCCCGGCCGGGCGACGAGGCAGGAACGCCCCGTGGTGAGCGCCTTGACTTCTTAACGCACGTGAAAAAGCCGCCTGTCGGCGGCTCGGCCAATCCCGCGAGAATGCGCCCTGGACTCGACTGTCCACGGCGCACACCAGGGTCATCCCTTCCGTCTTAGGAAATACACATACGCGGCAATGACCAGGATGCCGATGGTATCAACCCCGGCCAGCACGGGCAGTGGATTGGACCATTTGTCCATGTTTGTCGTTCGGCCATAGTACGGCGGTCCATTGCCAAATGCCTCGGTGAGATTCACCGCGTTGAACGCGACGATTAGCACCACGAGCGCCAGTAACGCGGCGCCCAAGGCTATACGCACCGGTCGATTCTTCCTCATGTTAGTACGCGTAGTCGACAGTTAGAGGAATGTAGCAGTCCGGAGACTTCGCGGTTGCGGCTTTCAAAGCACGCACAAAATTCTCCATCCCACCGTGAAGATTGATACACCCAGCGCTCCCCGCGTGCGTGCCACCGTGGATAAAAAAACCACCTCGCCCGTAGGTGTCGGTACCGGGGAAGACATGAATCGTAATCCGGTGATCGCCCCAGGCTGCCCGCGGAGCGAGGTTATACCAGTGATTCGTCCACATCTGCGAAGGTTGAATCCAATACCGTCCCGCTGGAATCGGACCTTCGCGGCTTTCGTGCTGGCGAGCCAGCGAGTCGTTAAAGCCGCCAGAGTCGGTCGGACGGCCAGAAACGGCGGCGTAGGTCCGCACCTGGGGAGTAACCAAGAACAGGAACCGTCCGTTAAATCGTAGTTGGATGCTTGATCTGCTGCACACTGGAGCAGTTGGAATGCCGCGTTCCGCAGCGTATCTATTTGGCATTGAGTCGGCCCTCTATTTATATGAAGAGAGCGTATCATATGGACCTTCTCGACCGGCTGCGGCAAAACGGCATGCGAATGCTATTCCTTAACCATAACGGCATCCGCCCCGAAGACGTGTGTTAATGATGCGTTCGTTCGCTCTCTCTCGTAAGCGCTCATGGGTGTTCGTTTCTTCGCGCTTACCGTTGGGCGGCTCTGCGGAAGCTCGGCATCCTCGCCAAATACTCGTTTGAACGTCGTGTTTGCACGCTCGAAATCGCTCTGCTGCGCAAGAGTCGCGGCTGACAGTCGCCTTGTCGCAGCAGCAAGATCAGTTAAACCATCCAGCGCGGGAGTGTTCGTGACGCCCTGGTAGAAGTACTAGGTAGACAGCTTCGATCATTGATGCAAAGCCCGCCGCCGTGCCAGCATTGCGGGTCTATCGTCTAAGGAATCCGGGGAATGCCTGTCAATTGCAGACGGCGTGGAGCATTCCGACTGCGCCCTATCGGACCACAGCGTCGGAGCGAAGGATGCATCGCGCTTACCAGCCCCGCCCAGTTCAAGCAACTGAGCACCTACCTACGGAGCAAGGGACCAACGCTTGCGGTTCCGGGCACGACAGTGAACGCTTACGGCACGGTGGAGGTCCGTTAATGAAGGTTGTCCGCTATGGCGTCAACGCATTGGCGATCGTCGTGATCGGGTTCGTCCTTTCACGGGTAATAAGCAATCTGCCGTACGAATTCCCGCCACTGCCGGCATCCATCGCGTTTGTGATGCGCAGGCTCGGTGTCGACACGGTAACCAATGCCGACGATATTGAGACGATTGGCTTGCTCGTCATCATTGCATTGTCAGTTGTCATCGCCGCCGTGATTGTTTGGCTCGTGAATGTGTTTTTCCGGCGCTGGCGGCTCGCGCGCCATTCCTAGCGCCTAAAACCGAACGGGTCGAAGCCGCCCCCTTTTCACCGGCCAGCCGCCGGCCGCGCCCACCACCAACTGAGCACCGTCAGGCCCGCCAACGCCGCAGCCTCCAACGAAAATTGCCCCATGCTCGCCAGAGCTGTGACGGCCGGCCCGGGTGCGAACGCCGCGTACAAGAACGGCATCAGCAATTGCCGCTTCAATGCCAGGACCAGCACGACAAACGCCGCCACCCGGCCCAACGGATGCACCGGCAAGCATCGCCAAATCAACGCAAGGCAAACCAGACACGCCAGCACGGGTTCGAGAAACGACGCATACGCGGGCAGAAGCACGTCCATTCCATAAGGGAGGCGACACCACCCGCCTGCGATAACCCAATGCGCGACGCGGGCGCTGATCGCGGCATCGAGCGCCATCAACCCCGGCGTCAAAACGAATGCCGCCAACAACGCCCCAGCCGCGACCCCAGCAAGGCGCACAGTATTCGATTGAAATCGGCTCATCGCGCCCGCGAACCCCGCAATTACCGCGAAATAAATCAAATAGTGCGAGGTGAGCAGCAACGCAATTAACCACCGGACAGGCTCCCGCGTCGAGCAATAGCCGTTCATCAACGCGCCTCGCAGCGTGCCGTTCAAGCCGGCGAGCAGCACGAATAAGATGACGACTCGAACCCAAGCGGCGCAGTCGGTCTGCCGCGCCCGCAAGCCATCGTAGAGCCAGATCGCGGCCCACATCATGACCGCGCCGTTGAGCACTTCGGGTAGCTTTGATTCGAGCACGGCGCTCGGATACGGAACATGCAGCACTTGCAGCATGACGGCGTGCACGCTCAGTCCAAGTACCGTCGTCAGCAATACGCCGCAAACCAATCGTCCCCAACGGACACCCTCGAATACGCGCGCCACAGTCTTCACGTCAACCGCCCTTCCCGTTTCCGGAGTCGTTTATCGGGCAGCGACTATCGCCTTACCGTGGCGCGCAGCGATATGGGAATCTTCCGAATTTTCGAGCGCTCGCGCTCCTTGTCCTTGTCCCGCCGCGCCCCCTTGCCCCTACGGCTCACAGGGCTTTGGTTCTGTCGTCAGCAGGGATGGCGGCCGTTTGGCACAATGCCCTCTCCCCGTTCCTTGCTGCCGCTGCACGGCTTCGACGCGCGTAGGCAGACCGCATTTGCCGCCGTTTGCGTCGATGATCCTCGCAGCGCTTGCCCACGATGATTCCGTTCTCGGTTCTCGACCTTTCGCCGATTCCGCTCGGCCAAACAGCCGCCGACGCCTTCCGGCACTCGCTCGATCTCGCTCAACATGCGGAGCGTTGGGGCTACCGCCGGTTTTGGCTCGCCGAACACCACAACATGCCGGGCATCGCCAGCGCGGCGACATCCGTCGTCATCGGCCATATCGCCGGCGGCACAAAGACGATCCGCGTCGGCTCCGGCGGCATCATGCTACCCAATCACGCGCCGCTCGTGATCGCCGAGCAGTTCGGCACGCTCGCCTCGCTTTACCCGGATCGGATCGATCTCGGCCTGGGCCGCGCCCCCGGTACCGATCAGACCACCGCCCGCGCGCTGCGGCGCGATATGCATGAAAGTGCGGAGCGGTTTCCCGACGATGTCGTCGAGCTGCAACGCTATTTCGCCGAGCCCAGCAGCGGCCAGCGCGTGCGCGCCGTGCCCGGTGCCGGCTTGAATGTGCCGATCTGGCTGCTCGGCTCGTCGCTGTTTTCTGCGCAATTGGCTGCGGCGCTCGGCCTGCCGTTCGCGTTCGCGTCGCACTTCGCACCCGACCATCTCCTCACCGCGCTGCATCTGTACCGCTCGCAATTCCGCCCGTCGGCCGCCCTCGCGAAGCCTTATGCGATGGTCGGCGTCAATCTCTTCGCCGCCGAAACCGACGCCGAAGGGGAGCGGCTTTTCACGTCGCTGCAGCAGCAATTCATCGCGCTGCGACGCGGCACGCCCGGGCAATTGCCGCCGCCGGTGGACCAATTGAATGCATCGGAGATGGAACTGGCGGGCGTCCGGCACTCGCTTGCTTGCGCCGCCGTCGGCGGTCCCGACACCGTCCGTGCCGCGCTCGAATCGATCATCGCCCAAACGCAAGCCGACGAACTCATCCTCACCGGACAAATCTACGATCACGCTGCCCGGCTTCGTTCGTATGAGATCGGCGCGCACGTGCGCGACCTGCTGGGAGCACCCGCCGCGCAATGAGCGAGGGGCGGCTTGCGGCCCTCACGGCTCAGGGCTCGGGGCTCGCGGCTCGCGCTCTGCGCTTGCGACTAGCCACGACAGCGGCGGGCCTTCGAATTGCTTCTCGATGGGTGGGTTTCACCCACGGGCGGGGTGACGTAGGGGCGCCGACTGCCAAGGAGCGAACGATGTATTCGATGAATCGAAAATCGAAGCGCGCCGCACGGCTCGCGGCGCTAGCCTGCCTAGCCGCGTACCTCGCCGGTGCAGCCGGTTTGGCTTGCGCGAAGCGAGCGGCAACGGATGTCGGCGCCTCCATGGTGCAGCCGCCACAGCCTCCCGCCAGCGGCGCAAGCGCAAACAATCCCGACAACATGCCGATCAAGCGGCCGGAAAAGCCAACGCACGATCCGATCGCACGTCGGCCGCCCGCAAGCAGTGCAGAGCCGAAATAGCGCGCTGCCCGTTGAGCGCTGCCTCGCGACCGGTCAGCTCGTCGCTGCCACGCGTGCGCCGGGTAGCGGGCGGACGCTTCGACGACGCAACCGACCAGCCAATGCGCGGCCGCCGCATTCAGGTCGATCGCGAATGGGAAGCGCAAGTGGTGGCCGCCACGACGGGGCACTACGCCCCTACGCGATCTTAGGTGCCGCAGTGCGCGACAGGCGTCGGCTGCGTGATGTCGCCGAACGCGAGCCACCCCACGTGGCGGCGAATATCGTCGGGCCACTCGGCTACCAGGGCATCGAACCGCTGGGTATCGTCTGCGAATAACGCCCGCGTCGCCTCTTCGAAACCAGGAAAATCACCCGCCATCGCGGACATGAAGTGGTAGGCCCGCTCGTGCGCGGCACGACGTCCGTCGCGCTGCGCGTGCTTGCGGCGCGCCTCGTCCACGAGTTTGCGCAGCGCCACCGACGCCCCGCCCGGCTGCGTACCCAGCCACTCCCAGTGGCGCGGCAGCAGCGTCACTTCGCGCGCAACCACACCCAACTTGGGCCGGCCCCGGCCTCGCGGCGCGCCGCTCTCGGCCGCGTCCGCCGCCGGTGCATCGTCCGGCGTCGCCTCGTCGATCGGCGCGCAAGCGCCCGGCTGGCGGCTCAGCCGCTCACGCACCTGCTCATCGGTGCCGCGCGTATCGACATCGATCGAACGGCCCGTCCTGTTCTCGAAGATCAGAATCGAGCCCGCCGCTCCCTCGGCGATCGCATGCTTGCCAATAAGCGCGACCGTCGGCAGCGTGCCCGACGCGAGATGACGGTGGCTGTCGAACAGCGTGAACAAGGACGGTTCGGGTTGATGCGACATGAACGGCTCCGGGAAAGATCAGCAGATGGCCCGAATAATACCCGGATGAAATATGCAAATCAATAACACCCGGGCAAAAATAATCGCTTTCCCTTGTTCGTCGCCCTCACTCGCCCCCGTGCAGCGGGAATATCTAGCGAGTTCATCGAGTAACGCTCTCCGAGGGAGCACATGCCGTCGCGTGCCGCCCCGCCCCCAGCACATCGAGGCGTACACGCAACGCCTCGACTTTTCAGGAGAGCATGATGAACCACGATCACGACCGCGACGATTGCGACGATCGCGCGGCGACGAACCGCCGCCGTTTTCTGAAATGCATGGCGTGGGCCGGTGCCGGCACGCTATGGACGATGCATGCCGGTGTCTTGCAAGCCCGCGTGCTGGGCGGCGAAGCCAATGCCGACAATGCCGACGACGCGGCGGCCGCATTGAAAGACGCCACTTTCAGCTTCGTGCAAATCAGCGATTCGCACATCGGTTTTACGAAAGCGCCGAACCCGGACGTGACGGCCACGCTCAAAGCGGCGCTCGCGCGGATCGACGCGCAACGCGTGCAGCCCGATTTCGTCGTCCACACAGGCGACCTCACTCATCTATCGCGGCCCGACGAATTCGATACCGTCGATCAACTCGTGCGCGGATCGGGTGCTCGTCGCGCGTTTTTCGTACCGGGCGAGCACGACGTCATCGGCGATAACGGCCGCGCGTTCTTCGAGCGCTTCGGGGAAAAACAAACCGAGGGGGGCTGGTACAGCTTCGATCATCGCGGCGTGCATTTCGTCGCGCTCGTGAACGTGCTCAATTTAAGCGCGGGCGGCCTAGGTTGGCTCGGCCCCGATCAGCTCGCCTGGCTCAAGCAGGATTTGGCGGCGCGTACATCGGAAACGCCGATCGTCGTGTTCGCGCATATGCCGCTGTGGTCGCTCTATCCCGCCTGGGGATGGGGGACCGACGACGCGGGCGAAGCACTCTCGATGCTGCGGCGCTTCGGTTCCGTCACCGTCTTGAACGGCCACATCCATCAAATCCAGCAAAAGGTGGAAGGCAATATCACCTTCTATACGGCGCGCTCGACGGCTTATCCGCAGCCCGCACCGGGTGTGGGCGCAGGGCCCGGGCCGCTCAAGGACGTGCCCCCGGGCCAGTTGGCCGGTTATCTCGGCGTGCGCCAAGTGCGCCACATGCAAGCGGGCCGCACGCTCGCGCTGACCGACGAGGCGCTCTCATGAGAACGTTCGCTTCAGCGCGCCGCACTCGCTCGCACGCAGGGCTCGTCGCGTCCGTGGCCGTCCTCGCCGCACTGTGCCTAGCCGGCCCAGCCGTGGCTGCATCGGCCGACACCGGCGATTCGGCGGCTGCCGGCGAAGCCGCCCGCACCTATCGCGTCGAGATCCACGACTTCGCGTTCTCGCCGAAGGAACTCACGGTACCCGTCGGCGCCCGCATTGTCTGGACCAACCACGGCGACGAACCGCATACCGTCGTCAGCTCGGCCGGCGCCTTCAAATCGCCGCAAGCGCTCGACACCGACGATTCGTTTTCCACTGTCCTGGATAAACCCGGCACCTACGCTTATTTTTGCGGCATCCATCCCATGATGGTCGGCAAAATCACCGTTCGATGAAACCCGCCTGCTCCGCCCCGGCCGCGGCCACGGCCTTGCCGGCAGGCGCTCGCCCGAATCGAGCGGAAAGGACGGACCTTCGTCGGTGCCCCGAGCCGCCTGCTTGCGAGTCGACGGCCGACGCAACCGGCCCGCACGGGAATAAACTCGGCCCATCCTCGGTATCGCAGCGGTCAACCCAGGAGGCGCCCACGGTGGCCGAAACCGACAAGCTCGATGGATCAGCGCGTCCCGCGCCGGACGCACGCGCCGCCCCGAACGGGAGCAGCGACGCCGAGCGCAGCCGCCGCTTTCGGCAACTTGCGCTGCCGCATCTCGATGCGGCGTACAACCTCGCGCGTTGGCTCAGCGGCAATGCCGGCGATGCCGACGATGTTGTCCAGGAGGCGTTCGTCCGCGCGTTCCGTTTCTTCGACACGTTCCGTGGCGAAAACGCGCGACCGTGGCTGCTCGCGATCGTGCGGCGCACCTGGTACACCGAATGGCGACGACGCGCGAACTCGCTGGAAGTCGCACCGTTCGACGAGGCATTCGACGAAACCAGCGCGTTCGAGCAGACGTGCGCCGCCTACGCCGATCCGCAGACATTGCTGCTGCAAGGCGAGCACGCGAGGCTCGTGCATGAGGCATTGGAACGGCTGCCCGTCGAATTTCGCGAGGTACTGATCCTGCGCGAACTCGAGGACATGAGTTATCGCGACATCGCCGTCGTCGCCGATTTGCCGATCGGTACCGTGATGTCGCGGCTCGCGCGCGGACGGCGCAAGCTGGCCGCGCTACTCGCGCCGCTGCGCGACGAACAGCGCGCGCCCATAGACACGATCGCCAAGGAGAGCCCTGATGGACTGCAATGACGCTCGCCCGCTCCTTAGCGCCCATGTCGATCGGGAGCTGTCCGCCGCGGAGGCATTGCGCGTCGAACAGCATCTGGCGACCTGCGTCGAGTGCCGGCGCGAAGCGCAAGCGCTGCAGGCCGTCAGCCAACTCACGCGTACCGCGCCGTACTCGCGTGCGCCTCATGCCTTGCGCGAGCGCATTGTCGCCGCGCTGCCGGCCGTCGAGCCGGTGTCCGACGAAGAGATAACCGCCACCGTGGCCGAGCAGACACCTATGCAGACACGGACACGCGAGCGGCCGAGCCGTCGCGCCTCGAAGCCCACTCGCCCTTGGCACATGGGGGCGGGTGCCGGTACGGTCCCGCGTCGCAATGCCATGCTCGGATGGTCGATCGGCGTCGCTGTTGTTGCACTGGCCGTCAGCACTGCGATTTTCGTTACGCGGCCGGCGAGCACGAACGCCGTTTTTGTCGACGAACTCGTCGCGAGCCATGTCCGCGCAGAACTATCCGGACGCGATATCGATGTCGTTTCGTCCGATCGACACACCGTGAAACCGTGGTTCAACGGACGGCTCGACTACGCACCGCCCGTCGAGGATTTAGCCGACGCAGGCTTCGCGCTGACGGGCGGCCGCCTCGATTACATCGGCCATCGCCGCGTCGGCGTGCTCGTTTATCGCTACCGCAAGCACATGATCGATGTTTATGTGATGCCGGAAACGCATGCCGGCGCGCACGACGCCCCCACCGCCCTGACGAGCGACGGGTATGCGCTCGCGAGTTGGCGTCGGCAAGGGATGCGCTGGTGGGCCATCAGCGACGCGGAACCGGCCGTGCTCGCCCAGTTCCGCGCCGCACTCGCCGCGCGTTTGAACGGAACGCCGCCCGGGCCGCCGAAATGACGCCAAGGCCCCGGGCGATCCGGGGCGGCCCGGGCTATTGGCGCTGTTGGGGCTATCGCATACTCCCGCGATCGTCGCAGTCAGAACGCGCCGCTCGGCGGCCTGGGCGGCGATAAGGTATCGATGAGGTGCAGCAGCCGCGTCGGATCGAGCGGCTTGACGAAATGATGGTGGAACCCGGCCACGCGGCTGCGCTTGCGGTCGGCGTCCTGCCCATAGCCGGTCAAGGCGACGAATAGGCATTCGCGGGCGGCGCGCTCGGCCCGCAGGCGGTGCACCAGCTCGTAACCGTCCATGACCGGCAAGCCGATATCGATAACCGCAATCTCGGGCGCAAAGCGCGAAACGACGTGCAAGGCAGACGCTGGATCGTAGACGGCTTCCACGTGATGTCCGCATTCCTTCAGCAGTTCGGCCAGGGCTTGCACGCCATCGATGTTGTCGTCGACGAGCAGCACGCGCCGCCCGGCCGCATTCGCCGCGCCCGGTTGGCGGGTGAGTTCGGTTCGAAGCGCGGCCGCCGCGCGTTCGCGGTGCATCGTTCCGGCCCCCCGTGCGTCGGCCTGCGCTCGCTCGCCCGGCACGCGAATGACGAACGTACTGCCCCGCCCCGGCCCGTCGCTGGCCGCGCTGACACTGCCGCCGTGCATCTCGACGAGATTCTTCACGAGCGCCAAGCCGATGCCGAGCCCGCCCTCCGCTCGATCGAGGTCGCGTTTGCCTTGGAAGAACAGATCGAATACGCGCGGCAGCACGTCGGCAGCAAGCCCCATCCCATCGTCTCGCACACTGACCGCGATCATGCCGTGCCGTTCGCACTTGGCCGTCAGTTCGATATTGCCGCCCGGTGCCGTATAGCGCGCTGCATTCGTGAGCAGATTCGATACGACCTGAGCGAGCCGTGTAGCGTCGACGTCCCACACCAGGTCGCGCTCGACATCGATCGTGAACCGATGCTCGCGCTGCTCGAGCAGAAAGCTCGCCATTTCCACCGCATTCGTCAAGACGTCGGCGACCGGCACCTGGCGTTTCTTGAGTTCGATATTGCCGCGCGTGATACGCGAAATATCGAGTAAATCGTCGACGAGCCGCACCAGATGATCGACCTGCCGAGCAATGATGTCTTGCTCGCGCGCCGTGCCGCCTTCGGGACGCATGCGCATGAGCCGCAACGCCGTGACGATCGGCGACAGCGGGTTGCGCAACTCATGCCCGAGCATCGCCAAGAATTCGTCTTTCGCGCGACTCGCCTCGCGCAGTTCGGCGACGAGCCGTTCGCGTTCGGCGTGCGACTTTTCGAACCGAGCGCGGGCACGCACCTGTTCCGTCACCTCCACCGCGACGGCGATGACGGCTTCGACCGTCGGGCCCTCCGGGCGCAGCGGTTCGAAATGAAACGTGAAATAGCGCGGCTCGAATGCGCCGTCGGGCCGCGTCATGTCGATACGGAAATCTTCGCGTACCACTTGCACGCCGCGTTCGAACGCCGAATCGAGCAGCGCGCCAAGCTCGCGGCCGTGCTGAGCCTCGGGAAAGACGTCGTCATAGCGGCGGCCCGTGAGTTCGACGTAGCCCGCGAGTTCGCGAAAGCGCCGATTCGCCAGTTCGAATACGCGCGTCGGGCCGCTCAACAACGCGGCGGCGACGGGCGCATTCATGAATAGCGCGTCGCGCTGGCGCTCGGCCGCCTGGCGCTTGATGCGATCGGTCGCATCGCGCGTGAACCCGCGCGTGTACAGCAACTTGCCCTGCGCGAACATCGCATTGGCATGCAGCAGCACGTGCTTGACGCCGCCGTCGCGGCAGCGCAGACGCACGAGTTCGTCGCGGATCGTCTCGCCGGCCGATAACTTGTCGAGGATCGACTCGATCACGGAACGCTCGACATAAAATTCCGCGATGTGGTGCCCGACGTACTCGTCGTAGTCGTAGCCGAGCAGATCGAGTTCCGCCGAGTTGGCCCAAACGATCGTGCCGTCGCCTGCGATCCGGTGCAGTCCTTCCGCGGCGTTTTCAACGAAATCGGCCAGTTCGCGTTCGCGCTGCACGAGCGCCGCTTCGGCCCGATTGCGGCGTTCGACTTCTCGCTCGAGCGCCATCGCCTTTTGTTGCCAGAGCGCGACCATTCGATACGCTTGCGTATCGTCCGCGCCTGTCAGCACTTCGCTAGGCAGCACCCGCGTATGCACGGCGCAGATATGCTCGAACAGCGCGCTGTGCTCCGCTTTCGAAAACAACCCCTGCGAATACGCGCAAAACAATTTAAACGTATGGCGGCGGCCGAGTTCGTTCCATAAGCCTTCCAGGCGCAGCGCCGCGTCGAACTGCTCGCGCTCGCATAGCACGCCGACCATTTCGCCAAACGCGTGCACCGGCCCGCCGCCCGCCGCCGCAGCCGCAGCCGCAGCCGCCACGACCGTGCCGACCGACGAACGGAACAGCGATTCATCGGGCCAGCCGTCGACCATGAAGCGCGACAGCGTCTCCTCCGCATCGAGCGCGACGACCTGGCCCGCGTGCCAGGCGGGTTCGCCGCCTTCGCCGAAGCGGCGTAGCCGAGCGGTGATCTCCGTCAAATGCGCGCGCGTGGCAATGACAATCGCGCATCCGCCCGAGCGCAGCGCGCGATTCGCGAATTCGGCCACTTCGTCGGCCAGTAACGAATCGGCCCCGTAAAACCGGACGAAGTGGCCGTCCGCATCGCCATGCGAAAAGCAAGGATGTTCGGCAACCGCCATACGAGATTCCTCGCGGCGCAGCGGCCGCGCGTTTCGGGGAAATGGATTCCCGCTCAGTAAAGCCGGGAACGATTCATCGGATGATAGGGCAAACCGTCCCCGCTTGCCCTCTACCGGCAGCAAGCACCGGACCCGCGGAAGGCGTTTTATTCGGCGCGGTTCACTTGTTCTGGGTACCGCCTTCGCGCGACGCAGTCAGTGAACCGGCGATGCGGTCGGCCAGGCGTCCGAGCACGCGGCTCAGCGCATCGGCGATAGCCGGCGAATCGGCGGACGTCATCGGCTGCGTCAGCGAAAACTCCTGCGTCATGACGGCGGTGCCCGCCTCCCCCGCCGTCAGCGTCCAGCTTCCCTCCAGGGTCATTCGGCCGTCCGTGCCCGCGCGCAGATCGAGCAAGGTGACGACGATGCCGCGCGAGCCGGCCGGTGCCGGCGCATCGGGCAGCACGAAAGCGCCGGGCGGCAAGCGGGCGAGCAGGTCTTGCGCCAGCGTGCGCCGGATCATGGGCCCAAGCGGCGCGCCCCAATGATCGTCCTCGCGCACGGCAAGCCGATGTGCCGGATCCTGAGCGACGATCTCGGGGCGATCGAGCACAGCCGGCACGCGCACTGCACCCAGCTGTACCGGCGCCATCTTGGCCGTCGCGAGCGGTGCGTTCGGCGGCACGGCGTCGAGCGAAAAGTAGCGCGTGGGCGGGCTATGGCCGCAAGCCGTCAGCGTTAACGTCAGCATCAGCATCAGCAGTACCGCCAGCACCGGCGGTAGCGGTTGCGGTTGCGCCGCCCGGCCCACCTGCCGCATCGTCGTCCTCGGTGTCATTGACCTTTTCCTCCCTTACCGCGCACGAGCGCCTCGGGATGGCGATCGAGGTAGTCGGCGAAGGCGCGCACCGAGCGCGCCATGTTCGTCAGTTCGCGCAACGTTTCGGGCAAATCGTTTTGGCGCATCGGATCGCCGCCGATCGTCCGATTGGCGGCGGCTACCGCACTGTCCGCTTGGCGCGCCGTCTGGCGCAGTTGCGTGACGAGCGGCCCGATCTGCGGCGACACTTCCTTCAACGTGCGATCGACCTGCGCCACCGAGCGATCGAGGTGATCGAGGCTATCGGTGATCTGCGGCGATGACGACAAAGCCCGAATGCGCGCCGCGATGCGACGAATGTCGTCGCCGGTCTGCTCGATCGGCAAGGCGTCGATCTTCGTCATCACGTGATCGGCCTTCGACATGATGTCGTCGGCTTTTGCCAGGATCGCATCGACATCGCCCGACGATACGGTCGGGATATCGGTTTCTCCATTGCGGACGGCAAGCGTGGCGCTCGGCGCACCCGGCACAAAATCGAGCGCGACGCTGCGCGAGCCGACCAGCGGGGGATCTTGCTCCAGCCGGGCACGCATGCCGGCGACGACCAGGCGCCGCAGCATATCGTCGACGACCGGACGCCACTGGCCGTCGGTCGGCTTCGCGCCATCGGGCAATCCGAGCTTGGTCGCGTCGAGCGCGATTTCGACCGGCGTATCGAGCGTTCCGGTGCCGGCGTCGTAGTGGATCCCGACATGCTCGACTTCGCCCACCCGGAATCCCCGCAGCCGCACCGCCGCGCCTTCGTCGAGCTGTCCGACCGCGCCGGGAAAGCGCACGGTATATTTCACGACGGCGGGCCCCAGCACATACTGGCGATCGCTGCCCTGGAAGCGCCGCGCCGATGCCCCCCCGCCCGGCTGCATCACGATCTCCGGGCCGCCGATCAACGCCTTCGCCGAGGACGGATTGTCGAAATCGAACCTCGCACCGTTGACCCAGAAGCGCGTGCCCGCTCGCAGGAAAGGCTTGGCGCTACGGTCGATCTCAGCCTCCACATCGACGTGCCGGCCGTCGTTGTCGAGCGACACATCCCGTACCTCGCCCACCTTGACGCCATGCAAAGAGACTTCCGTATCGTCGGCTTTCATGCCGTACGCATTGTCGAAGACAATCGTCACCGTCTCGCCCCCGTGCACGAGCGCCCGGATACCTAACCAACCGGCTACACCAAGGGCTGCGATCGGCACGGCCCAAATCCAGCCTGGCCACCGCGTCCGCCGCAGATCGGCCGGTTCGGTACGCTTTGCGACGGGCTCGTTCATGCGCGCCTCGCTTGCGCCGCATCCCACATCAGACGCGGATCGAATGCGCGCGACGCCGCCATCGTCAGAATGACGACGAGCGCAAATGCCGTAGCCCCATCGTCGGGCAGCGCGTTGGCTAGCCCGTCGAAGCGAATCAACGGGACGAATGCGGCAATCGTAAAGACATCGACGTTCGACCAGCGCCCAAGCTCGTCGACGAGTCGATACATAAACGTCTTGGTGCGCAAATGCCGATTCGAGCGACGCAGCACCGAAGCGATAAACCAGGCCATCCCCGCCAGCTTGGCGAACGGAATCGCAATGCTCGTGCAGAAAATCAGGAGACCGAGCGGCCACAGGCCCGCCTCGAACAGCTCGGCGACGCCGTCGATAATGCGATGCGTGACCGGATGCCCAAGCTGAAAGGAGATGGTCATCGGATAGAGATTGGCCGGAAAAGCTAAAACGAACGCCGCCAAGCTGAGCGCCGTCGCGCGCGATACCGCATCGAGCTTGCGCTTACGCAGCTTCAGCCCACATCGGGGACACGGGCAGCCGACGCATTCGACCGGCACGACCAGATCGCACGCCGTGCACGAGAGCACCCGCTCGCCGGGCGCGACCTGGCGCTCCGGCTCGATCGCACGCCACACGGTGCGCCGATCGAGCGTCGCGCGCGTGAGCATCGACATGAACGCGGCGGCGACAAAGCAGTAGCCGCCCGCATCGATCGAGCTCGTCAGTTGCTGCGTCACGCGGGTATAGCCCACAAAGCAGCCGATCAGATAGACATCGGGCATCGCCCACGCGTCGAGCCAAAGCGTCCAGCGATAGCAGGGCCCTAACCAGCGGGGACGCCATCCCCATAGAACCGCCGCCAACACGAGCGACAACGCGCAGAAGCGCACGAGCGGCAACGCGATGCCCGTCAGGCCCAATATCACGGCCAACAGCTCGAAATGTTCGCGCCACATGAGGGCAATGCCGGACCCGAGCACCGCGGAGCGTTCGGCGCCGAGCAGGTGTACCGTCATCAACGGCGAAAGATTGCCGGGCAACAGCAGGACGAACGTCGTCAGCGAGCACGCGAGCGCGGCGCCCACCGAGCGGCCGCTCGCGCGCTCGAGCGGGTAGTGGCAGACGTGGCAACGCGCGAGCATGCGTCCGCCTAGTGCCGACGTGTCTTCCAGCGCGCCGCATTCGGGACAGCCGAGGGTCATGCAGCCTCGCTGGCGGAGGGGCAAGGCCACGCCGGCGGCGCGGCCGGATGAACGGAACGACGAATGATCATGTGGCTTTCCCGGAAAAAGGGACAAAGGGGGACAAACGTCGAAGTGAGCATGTCCCGTGCCCGTATGCCGCCGGGAAGCGAGGGTCATTGGAAAGACAACGTGCGCGCGGTTGCCCGCCTACACTCGATCGTCAAGGGATGCGTCGCGGCAGGTGGCGATGCGCCGATGCCTGCCGATAGAATTCGCTGACTGCGGGTCGCCGATTTCCGATTGTCGAACACCGATTGCCGAATACCGCTTCGAGGAGGAATTCACACGATGTCCACGACCGTTGCCGAACGCACCGCCGAATGGTTCTTCGATTTCGTTTCGCCGTTCGCCTATCTTCAGCTCGAACAACTCGAGAAACTGCCCGCTTCCCTCATCATCGAGCCGAAACCGATCGTGCTGGGCGCAGTCCTCGCCCACTTAGGGCAACGGGGCCCCGCCGAAATCGCGGCCAAGCGCGTGTTTACCTATCGACATGCGCTGTTTCGCGCGGAAAAGCTCGGCATCGCGTATCGGATGCCGCCCGCGCATCCGTTCAACTCGATCAAAACGCTGCGGCTCGCGATCGCGATGGGTGGCTCGCTCGATGTGATTCGCCGCATCTTCCGCCATATCTGGCGCGACGGTCACGATGTCGGCTCGGCCGAAGGGTTCGCCAGGCTGTGCGAAGCGATGGGGTTTTCGGACGGCGTCGGCGCGGTCGAGCAACCGGCCGTTAAAAACGCGCTGCGGGAAAACACCGACCGTGCGATTGCGCTCGATGTTTTCGGCGTGCCCACGTTCGCGATGGACGGCGAGCTGTTCTGGGGAGAGGATGCGACCGAGCTATTCGTTGAGTGCGTCGGGTCGCCCGCGTGGCTCGATTTGCCGGAGGTCAAGCGCGTGAGCACACTTGCCGTGGGCGTGCGGCGCGGCACGGCGCCCGCAGCAACACCGTTGAAGCCGGCCGAGCCGGCGCCCCCGCCCGCCGCGCCGGCCGTCACCAATCGATGAGGACCGCTCAACGCCGATCAGGACGCCGACGGCCGCACCTGCACCGCAGTGCCATAGCAGAGGACTTCGGTCACCCCCGCCGCAATCTCCGTGGCGTCGTAGCGCACCGCAACGATCGCGTTCGCGCCGAGGTCCGCCGCATGTTCGACCATGCGTTCGTAGGCATCGGCTCGCGTCCGTTCGCATAGCGACGTATAGAGCGTAATGTTGCCGCCGAACAAGGTCTGCAGCGAGGCCCCTACGGCCCCGACCACCGAACGCGAGCGCACGACGATGCCGCGCACGACGCCGAGCGAACGCTCGATGCGGTATCCGGGCAACTCGAGCGCCGTGGTGACGGACTCGCGGGCAATGCGCTGCGAGCGGTGCGACGATGAGAGCGGATCGTTCATGGTTGTCCTATGCCTTTCGGTTTCGTTTCATTTTCGTTTCATTTACCGGGGCCGCGACCGACGTCGCGTCAGGACCGCGCCAGGACCCCGGCTGGCCCCCGCAGGCCCATCGGCCCGCGCATCCGTCACCTGGAACGCTACATTTCCCGGCACCGCCGTGCAAACGGCCTATTCTATGAGAACGCCGCCCTCGCGCGTCGCGCAGACCAGCCGGGCGCGGCCGATCGTTCTTTCCTCCGACGGAGGTCCGCCATGTCGATGTCTGCCACCCTCGAAGCATGCCTGCAACACAAGGGCTGCCGCTATGAAGTTCTGCATCACCCCTACAGCCATTCGAGTATTGAAACGGCCTCGGCCGCCCGCGTGCCCGGCGAACGTCTAGCCAAAACGGTGCTGCTCGAAGACGAGAAAGGCTATGTGGCGGCGGTATTGCCGTCGACGCATGCCGTCAGGCTCTCCGAGATCTGGGAGATGACGGGCCGCCATCTGACGCTCGCCAGCGAAACGGATATGCGCGAACTGTTCAAGGATTGCGAGCCCGGCGCGTTACCGCCCGTGTGCACCGAGTACGGGATGATCACCTATCTCGACGAAAGTTTGGCCCAGCAGCCCGACGTCTTCTTCGAAGCCGGCGATCACGAAGAATTGATCCACATGCAGGTCGATCAATTCCTTGCATTGATGGATCGCGCCGAACGCGCGCGGTTCGCTCATCGGATGCAAGGCGTCTCCATGTAACCGCGGGGCTCGGCTACGAGCCCACTGCTTTTAGCCGGGTAGCCGTCAGCGTGCGTTCGAGGCGCCCTCGAGCGCACGCTGACGGCTACCCGGGCGGCTTCCGCTAACGTGGTTGCCCGCACCGATGTATGCCTGCGAATGTGCCCCTCGGCGGTGTTCAGGCCATGACGAAATCGGCGAGAGCGAATCGATGCCGCAGTGCCGCATGAGCGCGGCCCGCATCGCGTCCCCTACGAATTTCCGTACTCCATCGCCGCAACGCTCGTTCTATTCATCCCACGTTTTTTTGAAATTGTTTACGGCGCAATCGGAAACGGCATAGAGTCGGATCGCTGTGTTCTGAGTTGGAATCGCTGAAGCGTCGTTCGTTTGCACCGTCCTTCGTGCCGAGCGCCCCATGAAAACTCGCGCCATGCTCCGCCAGCGGGCGGCAGGCACACCAGGGGTAGCCCGGTGTTTCGCTGAGAGGAGTGATGTTCATGGTTCTTCGGTTACTCGCCGCGTTGCCGTTCATCGGCATTTTGCTCGGCGTCCCATTCGTCAATCGCGTCGAGCCCCTCGTCCTGGGCATGCCGCTCGTGCTCGCTTGGATCGTCTTTTGGGTGGTCATGAGCGCGGTCATCATGGGGCTCGTCTACCGGCTCGATCCCACGAATCGCGCGGCCGCCCAGACCACCGAGGAGGCCCGATCATGAGCAGCGCGCTTCTCATCATCGCCGCCGTCACGATCGTCGCGCTGGCGCTCGGCATACGAGCCCGCCGCGGCCACGATATGAACCTCGAGCAGTGGTCCGTCGGCGGCCGCAGCTTCGGCACGGCATTCGTCTTTCTGCTGATGGCCGGCGAGATCTATACGACGTTTACGTTCCTCGGCGGCAGCGGCTTCGCCTATGGCAAGGGCGCCGCCGCTTACTACATCCTCTCGTACGCGACACTCGCCTATATCCTCTCGTATTGGCTGCTGCCGCCGATCTGGCGCTACGCGAAATCGCACCGCCTCGTCTCGCAGCCGCACTTTCTCGCGAGCAAGTACGCCAGCCCCTCGCTCGGCGTGCTCGTCGCCCTGGTCGACGTCGTCGCGCTCGTGCCGTATCTCGTCCTGCAGTTCAAGGGGCTCGGCATCATCGTGGCGACCGCCTCCTACGGCGCGATCTCGCCGACGGCAGCGGTCTGGATCGGCGCGATCGTCGTCACCGCCTACGTGACGGTCTCGGGTGTGCGCGGCTCGGCATGGAACTCGGTGCTGAAAGATCTGATGATTCTCGCGATCGTCATCTTCCTCGGCGTGTACTTGCCGATCCATTTCTATGGCGGCTTCTCGTCGATGTTCCATGCGATCGATACCGCCAAGCCCGGCTTCCTCACCTTCCCGGCAAAAGGCTCGAGCGTCGCGTGGTTCCAATCCACCGTGCTGCTGACCTCGCTCGGCTTCTTCATGTGGCCCCATACGTTCGGCTCGATCTTCACGGCGCGCGACGAGCGCATCTTCCGCCGTAATGCCGCCGTGTTGCCGCTCTATCAGTTGATCTTGCTGTTCGTGTTCTTCGTTGGCTTCGCGGCCTCGCTCAAAGTGCCGGGCCTGAAAGGCAGCGATATCGACCTATCGCTCTTTCACCTTTCGCTGAAGGCGTTCGATCCTTGGTTTATCGGTGTAATCGGCGCGGCCGGCGTGCTGACGGCCCTCGTACCCGGTTCGATGATCCTGAACGCGGCGGCGACGCTGCTCGCCAACGATGTCTATCGCGGCGCCCTAAACCGGCAGGCGCCCGATACGAGCGTGACGAAACTCGCGCGGGTGCTGGTGCCCGTGATCGCCCTCGTCGCCGTTTTCTTCACGCTGCGCGGCGGAGAGACGATCGTGGCGCTGTTGCTGATGGGCTATAGCTTCGTGACGCAGTTGTTTCCCGCCGTCGTCACGAGCTTGGCCGCACGTAACTGGGTCACCAAGCAAGGCGCGTCCGCCGGCATCGTGGCAGGCGTGGCCGTCGTCGCCTATACCACGCTCACGCATGCCACTATCGCCCAGTGGTTCCCGTTCCTGCCCGATAAGCTCAAAGACGTGAACATCGGGCTGGTGGCCCTCGCACTGAACATCATCGTGCTCGCCGCGGTCAGTGCCGTCACGCAGCCTCGCACCGCCGAACACTCGCACGCGCACACGTCATAGCGCTCACGCGTGCACGCCATAGCGGTCAGGCGTGCACGCGCTGCCCTTACCACGGCCCTTATCGTTTAACGTGCTAACGATATCGCCGATGCTTCTAACGAAGCCTTCAGGCCCCGCTACAATCGTCCACTCGTATCCCGCGGCGGCGCCGCAGACTTCGTTTGCACGATGCTCATGCCCCACATCAATCTTTTGTACTCCGCTTCCGGCCTCGGCGTGGGCATCCTTGTCGGATTGACAGGTGTGGGAGGCGGATCGCTCATGACCCCGCTGCTCGTGCTGCTCTTCGGCGTTCATCCGGCCACGGCCGTCGGCACGGATTTGCTCTATGCCGCCGTCACCAAAGCGACGGGGACCCTCGTGCACGGCCTGAAGGGTTCGATCGATTGGCGCGTCACGGGCCGCCTGGCCTGCGGCAGCGTGCCGGCCGCCGCGGTCACCTTGTGGCTGCTGCAACGTTACGGCATGCATTCGCCGGCGATGATGTCCCTGATCCAGCACGTGCTCGGCTTCGCATTGCTGATCACGTCGATCGCGCTCATCTTCCGCCCCAAGCTCGCCTTGCTCGCGGCACGGGCGCCGCGTAGCGCCGGCCCGACGCGCACGATACTGCTGACGGTACTGACCGGGGCCGTGCTGGGCGTGCTCGTCTCGCTGACGTCGGTCGGCGCCGGTGCGATCGGCGTGACCGTCTTGCTGCTGCTGTACCCGGCGTTGGCGACCGCCCGAATCGTGGGCTCGGATATCGCCCATGCGGTACCGCTGACGCTGGTGGCCGGCATGGGCCACTGGCTGCTCGGATCGGTGGACATCGCCATGCTGCTCTCGCTGCTGATCGGGTCGGTGCCGGGTATCGTGCTCGGCAGCCACCTATCCGCGCGCGCGCCCGAGACACTGCTGCGCAACCTGCTCGCCGCCGTGCTGGTGCTCGTAGGCGCACGGCTGGCCTGGGCGTAACGCTTTTCGGCGGGTGTCGGCCGTTTCGGCGGGTTTCGGCGGCGTCGGCATAATGCGCGGCGCGCAGCCTTAAGATTCGGCCGCGCGCCACAGGGGTTGGCTTTGGCGCCCTTTACCCGTGCCTTACTTGCTGCTGTTTTCCGATTGCTGCCGCCTCAAGACGCGCATCAGCGCCGGCCGGTTCGCCATCACTCCATCGTAGAAACTCGCCAAGTCCCCTTTCATTGCCGTCCGCGACGCGTCGTCGAGATAGATCATGTGTCCAGACGGGTAGCGACGCGTGAGGATGTTCGACTGCAACGAAGGATCGATCGGCATGCTCGCCAGCGTGAGCGCCGTCTGAAAGAACGGCGTCACCGCATCGAAGTAGCCGTTGGCCGAGAACACCTTCAGGTCGGGATTGAGCGTCATGGTCGCGGCTAGGTCGCCTGCCGTGTAAAGCGTGTTGCCACCGCCCCGAGCCGCCCCGGTCGGATCGACGTGACTGAAATCCCAGTTATTGAAGACCTGATCGTTCAAATCCACGAACGACGAAGTCGACGTGTACTTCAAGCTGTTATGCAGATAATCGTTCCATTCGACCGTGTACACTCCGGCGACATTCGTGATCGACGGATCGTTGCTGCCCGCGTCCGGCAAGATGAACGGACCGATGCCGGTATTGATCGACGTGGCTCGCCCGTCGTACTGGCCGATCGCCGTTCCGGGCACGAGCGTGCCGAAGAAATTGCCGAAGCCGGCAGGATTGCCGTACTCCTGAATCAGCGAGATCGGATCGACGCCGAGGTACTGCTGCATTTGCTGCGCGACGGGCAGCGTCATGTTCAAGCGCGTGTTGACGAAACCGCTATCGGCAGGGTTCGGCGGTTGGACGAGCGGCATCAAGGTGTTCGTCGCATAGTTCATGACTTGCCGCATGTAGGTGGACAGGTCGGTGGGCGGCGGGGAGATGCTGTCCTTTTTGTAGTAGAAAGCGTCAGCCGCCAATGTCGGGAATAAACCGATCGCGCTGACGGCGTTCGAATAGTCGAGGATCGACGACTGCAGCGTGATGCCATTGAGCTCGATGCCGTCTTCATGCAGCACCCACGAAACCACCGCGCTGCGAGCGGTGCCGTACGACTCACCGAATAGGAACTTCGGCGAATTCCAGCGGTTATAGAGCGTCAGATAGCGTTGAATGAAGCGATCGATCGAGCGCGCGTCTTGGTCGACGCCCCAGAAATCCTTGTTTTGGAACGGCGCGATCGCCGTCGAATAGCCGGTGCCGACCGGATTGATAAAAACGAGATCCGAGCGATCGAGCAAGCTGTCGGGGTTATCGAGCAGCTTGTAGGGGGCCGGCGGCGTAAAGTTCGGAAACGACGACTGAATCCGCTTCGGGCCGAACGAGCCGAGCAGAAGATAAACCGAGGACGAACCGGGGCCGCCGTTGTAGAAGAACGTGACAGGACGCGGTTTGCTGGGATCCGGATTGTCGGCCGTATAAGCCACGTAGAACATCTTCGCATTGGGCTGCGACGTCGAGGCATCGATCGTCGCTAGGTGGCCCGCCCGAGCCGTGTATGAAATCGTCTTTCCGCCGATCGTTACCGTGTGATGGGAGACGGCGACCGCCTCCTTTGCGTCCGCTACCGAATCGTTTGGACCGGTGCCGTAGACGTCCGTATCCGTCAACGCCTGATCGGCCTGTTGCGGGGCCGCGTTCGCGTTCGACGCCGTGCTCGGCGCCGGTGTGGCGGCCGCGTTGGCGGCTACGCCCGCCACCGTCGGCGAATCGCCGCCGCCGCAACCGGCGAGCAGCATCGCGGCCAACGCCGCTGCCGCAATCGGAGCCCATTTGCCAGGCGTCGCATGACGTTGCGCCGCATCGCTTCTCGATAACCTCAGTGTGTTCTTCATGTTTATTGTCGCCTTGTAAGACCGCACCTCGGACACCACCGCCTGAGACGCGTGTTCCGAATCATTCATCGCATCGAATTCGCTTTATGGCCTGCCCGGACCGGGCTCATTCAAACCGTTCACGACTCGATGCGCGCTCGAATCCGCCTTAATCGGCGGGCCATGACATTCGCATTCAGGCCAATAATCCGGGCGATACGTTGCCGGAAGCATCGAAGCCCCTATTCCGATCACACTACGGATATTCGAACAACAGATCCCGATCAATGGCCATCGAGCCTCGATGCACGCCCCTCCAACCAGTCACAACGAGGATCGACCGCACCATTTCGCCGATAAAAAACGTTTAAAAAAATGGAAAATAATTTATCGATGATTTGCGCGTTCAAATCGATTACCTGACGAGACATATACGGATCCGTCATTCTCGGTTTTCTTATTCTTAGTGGAGATGCTTATTTCAAGAAATACGGATCGGTATGCCCACTGGAATTGGGAACCACGATTTTTCGTAGTTGAGGCGTTAATTACTTCTGGGGATGGATAACCGGCTATCGGGAGGCCGTTTCATCTTGGATTGCGCGGGCTTGGGTTTCATCATTCTCGCCGGCTACATGCGACGCTCGGCCACTGGCCAGGATTTACGGACCGCTCCGGGGTGGCACTTCTTCGTTCGTTCGGGTATCTCGGGCCGCATGGCCCGCACCTCTTTCTATCGGCCGTCGCCAACTGTCACCGCGTCGATAGCGGGCGAAAGAGGAGACGCTACGACCGAGCAACGAAGGCTTCAGCCCTCGACCACTTTGACCGGCTTGCCGACGCGCGTCAGCATGTCCACCAAGGCGTCAATCGTAAACTTGCTCGCCTTGTTCACCACATCAGCCGCGCCTCCTCGGGCGCGAAGCCCAGCTCGGCAAACAAGTTCGCGCCTGGCTTCGTTACATGACGGATACGCGTGTCTACTTTGCCCATTTCTGCTCCTTCCTTTCTCGCACCACCGCACGGTAGCGACTCACCGCAATTTCCTTGTCCTGCTTGGACGTAGCTTGTGTCTTCTTCTGGAAGCAATGCAGCACGTAAATCGCCTCCTCGAACTTCGCCACGTACATCGCCCGATAGATCCCACGGCCGTCTCGGATGCTCGTCACGTCCGCTACGTTCAGAATCCGCTCGGACTCGTCGGCACCGAGCACGTGTTTCGGTAGGCGCTTTTCCACACGCGGCATGTTCAGGTCGGCCGCCAGGTATAAGTCCCCCATCCGAGGTACCTTTCTAGCCAAATCTCGCGCAAAAAATGGACAACTTCGGAACCCGCGCGAGCGATCACGAGGAATGCATCGATTTCATCAAGCCTTGTACCGTCCTCGCTCACACTGTCGCGAATAACGTCGAGCCAGCGGACCGCCGAACGCGTCTTCTCGAGCAATATCCCCCCTTGATGTGACGCGTTGGAACGGGACTCTTTGCCGTCTGACTTCCGAGTGGGCATTGCTATGCCAATACGCTAATGAGCGCGCAGTTTCGCCAGCGCCTGGGAATCGGGCGCGCACCCTAGCCGATCAACACCCGGTGGACAGGGTGGTATCTGCGTTGCCGGTGCCGATGTCGGCCGAAGCGAGTGTGCCGCCAGGATCCGCTCGTTGGCCTGCTGTGCTGCGAGCAGCGCTGACGATGCCTCGTCGCGGTCTTCCTTGGCACGCTCAATTCGCGTTCTGCGAGTCGCCGATGTCACGGAATGCAGACGCAAGCGTTCATGCGCCCGGCGTGGCGCCGATGCGACCTGGGACACCCCATCTCTCCGGTGATGAATGAATGCCGATACGACACCGACCAAGATCGGAAGTCCGATAAAGAATAGAACTGCGGCCCGCACCCAGGATCGCGCTTTTCGACGCCCGACCGGCGTTGCGTCCAGCACAAACGGGCCCGATATATTGCTCACCGGCAGCATCATGCCGGGCCTATCTGATTCGTAGGCGACCTCCGCATATCTCGTCTGCCCTACAGGCATGGACCCAGTAATCGCGGCCGTCGACATTAGCGGCAGTTCTTTCATTCGTGCAAACTGGCGAACAGCATCCAGGCTCCAAAGCCGCCGCAACGTTCCTGGCCGAACCGGCGTCGACAGCAGGTCTTCCAGCGCCTCTATACCCGTGATCGTCACCCGATGGTCCGACTCGGGCACATTCCATTCCATCGGGTTCCTGTAGGCAAACAACACGACTGCATGCGCGTATCCGGGATCGACACCCGTCATCGCCCTCAGCGCATCCTTCAGATCCATGTGCGCCGAATCGATTTTTGCGTACGAGTTCGATCGGCGCTCGCCCGTAGCGACAGTTCTCCAAGAGCGGCTATTGATGTCGCCCTCGACCGCCTGCATGTACCCCTTGATCTCCATCACGAGCGTCGCAGTTTGAGTTGCGACGACCAGATCGATTTCATGCCGCCCGTGAAACAGGTTGAGGAGGATGACGGCGTCCTCACCACGCCTGTCGATAACCGAAAGGACGCGCTGAAGTACCAGTTGTTCGGCGGAGTCGGCCGGCCCGGACGTCAGCCGGCTATACAGCTCAATAGACATAGTTTGCTCGTTTTCCGTCAATGGTTCGAGAACGGGCTGAGGTTATAGTGCGTTCCATTTCGGCCAGTCGCGCCGCGCACCGACGCTTTCTCCAATCTTTGATATCTCACGACGCGCCAGTATATGACTTCGATCGCGTCGCGCGGCGACATGCCGAACTTGCGCGCTGAGCCTTCGATCTTCAATCTTCGGAATATGCTTTTTGCGTTTTAACGCCGGCTTTTGCCATTGTTTTATACAGAACTGTCGGTATTACTGCCGTCCCGCAGCGCCCGTGCAGTCGTAAAAGCGACTTGAAGATGCCAGGGAGTCGAAGCCGAATAGATTTTGCGCGGGGTCCGCCGCCTTCGCGATCGAGCAGATCGCCGAGTCCGCGATCCCGCGTAGCACATCGTTGAGTTTATGCTTGGCCGGCTGTTAGGCTTCAATGCGCGGGCGGATAACACTACCTTCTTTCGATCCACTTTCCCTTCCATCGCTTCGCTCCTTGCTGTTCGCCCGGCGCGACACTCGCGCTGTTGGCCCAACCCAACCAGCGCCGCGCGCAGGCGCGTCAACGGCGGGCGCAGCCCGGCGAAGCGAACCCTTGACGCGACGAGCACGGCGCTAAACTTGGCGGGACAGCAGCGTGAGTCCCACTGACTCATGCAGCAGGTCGGGAGCCCCTTGGGGGCGGATGGTGGACGGGCGGGGCTCATTTTATTTCTTGGCCGCACAGCGGCCCCTGATATCGTCCTTGCGCAGCACATGCATCAGGGCCGGGGGCGCAAGACATAACGCTGCGTTATCCACGGCCGGGCAACCGGCTGTCAAAGCCAGATTCAAATGTCGTAGCGCCAGCTAAATAGAAATGTCGTATCTGCTGTCGGTTTCCCGTTCATGCAGAGCAGAAGAACGGAGCTTGAACGGGCAGGGGCGCAGAAGCATCAAGTGGTTGGCCTCGCAGACCGACGACCCGGTTTGCAGGATGGCTGATGCGCTTGCACGTTTTGCTGCGCCAGGTGTTCGATGGCGGCATTCAGATCGGCCTGCGTGAACTCGAGCGGCACGCTTCGTGCCCGGCGCTTTCTCTTTCGCCCGCACCGCAACGCCGTGATTCGTGCGCGAAGGCGAGCCCGCGCGGCGGTCGTCGCGCTGCGCTTGCAGCGCCTGCGCCACCCGCAGAACATGGCCCAAGTGCTTGTGCTCGACGATCGCGCCGGCCTCGACTTCGGCCAGCTTGTCGTACTCGCGATACGGCAACGCCTGACCATCGGCGCGGATCTCGATGCGCCCGTTCGGATACTCCCACACCTCGATGTACCGATGAATGAGTTTGCGGTTACCTACGGTGTCCTCCAGCAGATAGAGCACGCGATCGTATTGCACCGTCAGCGACTTGGTGACCTTGCGCGGCGCGCGCCAGGTCAACAGCACATCGAGATCCTCGTCGGCGCGCAGCGGCCGGTGTGCATCGAATTCGCTCTTGGGCGGCTTGGCAAAGCGCGCGTTGTAGGCGGCCATGAAGGAGGGCGCATAGGCATTGGCCGCTTCGATCGTGTTAATTCCGCGCAGCCGCAGTTCCTTGACGAGCCGATCTTGTAATGTATGGTGTGCGCGCTCCACGCGCCCCTTGGCCGGGCTGCTGTTGGCGCAGAACGCGTCGATGTTCAGCTCGTACATCGCCCGGCCAAAGTGCGTCACGCCGTCTGCGCCTTTGGTCGTCGGCCGAAACACGCTCGCCTTGTCGCTGTAGAACGCCTGCGGCTTGCCGTAGCGCTCGATATACGCGCGCGTCGCTTCAAAGTAGCTGAAGGTCGACTCGGTGGCCGTGAAGTGCAGCATCATCAGCCGGCTCGTCGCATCGTCGACATACACCAGCAGCGTGCATTCGGGCGCCCGCTGCTCGAACCACGCATGTTCGCTGCCGTCGATCTGGATCAACTGCCCCACACACGCGCGGCGCGCCCGCGGCTGGTAGATCTTCGGCAGGCGCTGCCGACGGGGAACCCACAGGCCCGCGTCCGTCATCAGCTTCCTGACCGTTTCCTTGGACAGCTGTAGGCCGTGGCACTCAAGCAGCTTCTCGCACGCTAAGGTGGGACCGAAATCGGCGTAGCGCTCTCGAATGAGACGCAATGCTCGGCCCTACACCGGCTGTGGATAATGTCCGCGTTATGTTCAATCGTGTGTTTCGGCCCGCCAGGGATGAAGCCCACGATTTACCCCCGGCCCTTCGTCACCCTCGGCCCAGCGGGCCGCATGGCCCGCACCTCTTTCTACAAGCCCTCGCCAACTGTCACCGCGTCGATGGCTGGCTAAAGAAGAGAACCTCATTGCCGCGTAACACTGCTCGCCCCGAGGTACACCTCCAACGCGGCGCACCCAACTCGATTGACATGCGACATGCCGTTACGCGGCAGCAACCCGTCGGTCAGGCGGTAACTTGACTTAATGTAGTCGATCGATTACAGTTCGGCCATGTTTCTCATCAAACCGCTTCCCGAGTTCACATCCTGGCTCAACGGACTCACCGACGCAGCCATCCGCGGCGTCGTGGTGGCCCGCATCAAGCGATTGGAGCGAGGACTCATGGGCGACGTGCAGCCCGTCGGCGAAGGCATTTCAGAACTGCGCATTCACGTCGGGGCTGGCTGGCGTATGTACTTCACGCAGCGCGGCACGCAATTGATCGTGTTGCTTGTCGGCGGCTCCAAGCGCACTCAGAAGAGCGATATCAAACGCGCTAAGGCGCTGGCCGCCTTGTTGGATTGATCGAAGGAAACGAACATGAGCAAACGAATCAACGTGGCCGATCTGCCCGAGTTCGACGCAGCGCCGTATTTGGACAGCGAGGACGCCATCGCTGCCTATTTGACCGATATTCTCGAAGCAAACGATGCTGCCTTGCTGGCCTCTGCGTTAGGAGATATCGCGCGTGCGCGCGGCATGAGCGAGATTGCCAAGGCTGCGGGAATTACCCGCGAAGCACTATACAAAGCGCTGCGCCCCGGCAGCGCTCCGCGTTTCGACACGGTCAACCGCGTTTGCACAGCGCTCGGCGTGCGCCTGGTGGCTAAGCCCGTGCATTCCTGATTTTCAGGTCATCGCGTAACGGTCACACGTCTTTCTGCCCATACACCCGCTTGAGAAGCCGATTCGGCCGCGTCTGCTCGATCCGCTCGGCCTCTTCCCGCCGCTCCAACCGCGCCGGGTGCGTCGCCGTGTGGATCTCCTTGAGCGCCCGGATCAGGGCCGGGGGCGCAAGACATAACGCTGCGTTATCCACGGCCGGGCACCGGCTGTGGATAATGTCCGCGTTATGTTCAATCGTGGGTTTCGGCCCGCCAGGGACGAAGCCCGCGATTTACCCCCGGCCCTTCGTCTCCCTCGGCCCACCGGGCCGCACGAACCCTCTTCGTCACATCATCGGGCCGCAGGGCCCGCTTGAACCCTTCGTGTCCAATCCTGGCCCTCGGCCAGGATTTCCGGGGCGCTCCGGCACGGCACTTCTTCATTCGTCTCGGTATCGGGCCGCATGGCCCGCACCTCTTTCTATCGGCCGTCGCCAACTGTCACGGCGTCGATGGCAGGCTAAGAAGAGGCATCGACACCGCCAAACAGCCCGCCTTTTTCAATCATTGCGCGCCGTCAGTCCGGCAAGAACGTCTCATCCAGCGCTTGCTCCATCGACCACGGACATTGCTTGGGCAACATCGCCATGCCAATTTGCATCTCCTGGCTGGCCTGCTGGCGCGCGTCGCCCCACATGTCGCTAATCCAATCCTCGTCCGTGAGCATCGGCTTTAAGCTCGGCGTCTTCTTCAAGCGCCTGGCAATCGCGCTGCGCTGCACTTGCAGCGTCGTTTCCCAACTCGAGCCGCGCCGCTCCGGCTGGTATTGCCACTTGAGCAAATGGGCTAGCAGCACCGCCATGCGGCTCGCCAGTTCCCGCTGTTCACTCTTGCCCACGTCTTCGATCTCCTCTGCGATGTGCTCGATGTCGATGTCCGAGAGCTTGCCCGCACGCAGTAGCGCAGCCTGTTCGGCCGCCCATGCCACCACGTCTTTGTCGTAACTCGTTCCCATATCGTGCTCCTGCGCAACGCTTAACGATGCCGCAATGTTACCGCGTTCGCCCTCATACCCCTTGCCCGCGCCTCTAGCCCGATGCCCCTTCTGCCTTGGCGCCGCCGTTCTCTCCATCGATCAATCCTCCGTCATTGCGTAAGGCCTTTTTTCCATACACCCGCTTGAGCAGCCGGTTCGGCTGCGCCTGCTCGATCCGCTCGGCCTCTTCCCGCCGCTCCAACCGCGCCGGGTGCGTCGCCGTGTGGATCTCCTTCAAGGCACGGATCGCCACTTGCGTGTAGACCTGCGTGCTCGTGAGCTGCGCATGCCCCAGCATCACCTGCACGAACCGCACATCCGCCCCGTTTTCCAGCATCAGCGTCGCCATCGTGTGCCGGAACAAGTGGCACGAGCCGCGCTTATTCACCCCCGAACGCTTGATGTAGTCCGACACCAACAGCCCCAAGCTGCGCGTGCCGATCGAATCGCCCGTCAACGCCAGGAACAACGTGCCGTCGTCGTTG